>NZ_JAGING010000001.1:0-1200000 GCF_017875835.1 Psychrobacter sp. PL19 | reverse complement strand
GCAATAATGGTGGACATCAGGGTCATTCTCACTGAGCATTCATACCTGTTAAATGATAAGTGATAATTATCGTTAATTGATTCAGTCACTAAAGTATGATTTAACCAACATTAAATCTACGCGGCTTTATATGGTTGTGTTAGCATATTAAAATAGTTGCTAAAATAGCATAGCCAGCCGTTCGCCCATTTTCGCTGCTATAAACCATATAGATTTGAATGACTTACTAACTTCTACCTGATGAATTACTGCCATGTCTAGACGCTCAGCTCCCTTTGTTGCTCCCAATTATATTAGCAGCCCTATAGACGGTGATATTGACGAGCCTATCTCAAAAGAGGCTAAAAAACACGCCAAAGTTTTGCTATCCGCCCTGCAAGAAGATATTGCGAGTTTCCGTAAGCAGCAGTTTCCACCTGATATTTTACGTCAAATCCGTGATATGCCTATCTATGAAGGTAATTTAGCCGAAGTGCAAGCTTATCAGCAGCGTTGGCAAAACCTGCTTGACCGTGCTATGGCATTTTATCCTGCCGCCTATCTACCACCTGATCATTTACCGCTACCTGCCAGCCTTGAAATCCCCCAATTTATTTATCATGTTCAGCGTCTACATCTAACCAAAACTCATGCTAAAGAGTCCAAAAGCTTCGGCTCAGTAGGCGCGCTAACTGATAAATGTGGTGAGTATACGCCACAAGAGCTTGAGCGATTATCAGCGGTATTTGATAACGATGATGAGGCACGACTAGTAGCACATCGTGAGTTTATTGACTTGCGCGCCTATGTATTTTGTCGAGACCATAAAGGTGAGATGTTGGAACCTGAACGCATCCGTTTCTATCGCACTGGGCTGATTGTCCAGGCCTTACCTGATTTTAAAATTGTTGATAGTCGGCAAACACCGCGTAAGCGCCGTAACGATGCTTATAATAATCCGCTCGCGGACAACAGCATATGGAAGATCTATCATAAAAAGTAGCTTATATTGAGGTTTTTTTATTGTTGTACTAATTTTATATTGCTGGTTTCATAGTAACTATTAAGGAGCTAAGATGTTCGCTGCCGCCGCCGGCTCACCAAATTTAATGTTACAAGCTACGATTTTTTTGGGCGCAGCGCTACTCTTTGTACCACTTGGAAAACGCTTTGGTATTGCAACCGTTTTAGGCTATCTAATCACTGGACTAATATTAGGGCCAAGTGCATTAGATGTGGCAGGCGACGCCGAAAGCTTATTACACTTTTCTGAGTTTGGCGTAGTCATGCTGCTGTTCATTATCGGGCTTGAGCTCCAACCCTCACGCTTATGGGCGCTACGTCGTTCGATATTTGTACTTGGTGGCTTGCAAGTCGGTCTGACCGGTACGCTATTAATGGCGATTCTATATCGTTACTTTTCCCTACAGTTAGATACTGCTTTTATTGTCGGCTTTGGCTTAGCGCTGTCCTCTACCGCCTTTGTACTGCAGATCCTCACCGAAAAACAACAGCTATCCAGCACGCATGGTCGTGAAGCCTTTACCATTTTGTTATTTCAAGATATCGCCGTTATTCCTTTGTTAGCTGTGATTCCGTTTTTGTCAGGCGTGCGCGAACAAAGCTACGATTTAATTTACTTTATTAAAGTGGTTGCTGTGTTTGCCGGTCTCATCTTTGCTAGCCGCTATGTGGTCCGACCTTTCTTTAAATTTGTCGCCTCAAGTGGCGCATCAGAATTATTGACCGCTGTGGCACTATTTATTGTGATGGGCGTATCAATATTGATGGGACAGATCGGTCTGTCGATGGCCTTGGGTGCATTTTTGACCGGGGTATTGCTTGCTGACTCAGAGTATCGTCACGAGTTAGAAGCCAGTATTGAACCTTTTAAAGGGCTATTACTAGGCTTGTTTTTTATGTCGGTAGGTATGCTTACCGATGTCAAACTCATTATGGCGCAGCCAGTATTTATCATTAGTTGTGCCATTGTCTTGATGTTAGTCAAGTTCGGCGTAGTGACTGCTATTGCCAAGATATCAGGTAATCGCTGGCCGACCAGTATTCGCTTGGGGGTCACCTTAGCCCAGGGTGGTGAGTTTGCATTTGTGTTGTTCAGTGTGGCTAGTGCACAAAATGTCTTGCAACCTGAACTGTCCAATACCCTCAATCTGATTGTGACTATTTCTATGGCACTCACCCCAGTGGCATTTTTATTGTTAGAAAAAATTGGTGAGCCTCTGTTTGCGAAGGGCAAGCCAAGTCCTGAATATGATACGATTCCTGATCATGAGCATCCGGTGATTATTGCCGGTTTTGGGCGGGTTGGGCAAATTATTGGTCGCGTACTGCGCATGCACAACATTGAATTCACTGCTATTGAACGTTCAGCGAATCGAGTGGATTTTGTTCGTAAATTTGGTAACCAAGTCTATTATGGCGATCCAAAAAACCCTGAAATCCTACGTGCTGCTGGGATCAGTAAAGCCCGAATATTTATCATTGCCGTTGATGATTTAGAACGCTCTATTACTACGGCTGAGTACCTCCGTAAAAACTATCCTGATTTGATTGTGCTGGCGCGTGCCCGTGATAGGCAGCATTACTATCGGCTACGTGAGGTTGGGGTTCGCCATATTTGGCGTGAGACCTATTTGTCGTCTTTGGATATGTCGCGTGAATCACTACAGTTGCTCGGTATCTCACCTGAAAAAGCGCACGAAACCATTAAAACCTTTCGTGATTACGACGACGACTTAATTGAACGTCAACAAGCCATCTACGATGATGAAGCGCGCATGATTGAATCCGCCCAGTCGGCCATGGCAGAGCTTGAAAGTTTATTTGACGAGGACATTGATAAAGCCCGTAAGATGGATTTAAGTGATTTTTATGAGGCTCTTAAGAACCAAGCAACCCCTGTTGATAATAGCTCAGACGATATCACTACTGACCCTAAAACTTAGTAACTGTCCAATCAAATAGCTATCTAATCCAATAACTATCTAGTTAAATAGCTATCAAACCAGACACCCGTCAATTGGCGACAAAACTTGAATATGGCTAAACGCTCATGGTCTAGCCATGATAATTTAGCCGTATTTATAAACACCAGAGCCTAATCATCAATGCAGTAGGCAGGCGCTTGCTTCTTATTCAGCGAGCTTGTACAACGCCAGCTATTGTTATCAACATTGTGATAAAACATCAATGTCTGATCATTCAGGTGACGAATTGGAAACTTAACATTTTGAATGGTCGCCCATACCACACAGTCTGCTTTAGGCGCGCCAGCTGCTTGAGTAGTAATTTGAATACGCACCTGCGGCTCATCGATGTTCAGTGGTAAGTCAATAGGGCACCGCCCGGTCTGCTGATAGAGTAATGCCACTCTATTTTGCGTGGTTTTGGCAATGTCATAAGTATTAAACAGCACCTCATTCTCTTTTGGCTTAGCGATAATGGGTAAAAACTGCACATAAATTACCATCAGTGCAAAAGCAAAGAACCCAAAGCCCAGTCCTAATCCGTATAGACTGACCCCGCCTTCCCGTTTTAAATGGTCTTTTTGCGCCGCCTCGTCACGCGGATTGTCTTCGAGCGCATCAGCAATTTCACGCCGCGCCACACGATAGTAATAAGCATCAGTCCAACGTGCCACCATAAATGCCCAGAATAACCAAATTATTCCTGCAATAGCTATGCGGGTTGCCATATGATGAGCATCTGGAATATAGGATATTATCGCAAACTCAACAAACACCAGCGCCATAACGACATTGAGCTGGATAAACGACCAACCCGCTACACTGTAGACAAGCGCGTCCATATAACGCTTACGATAGAGCAGCCAAGGAAAGGTAATAAAAAATGCAGCCCAGTGCCATTTTGGTGATAGATATCCCTGCTTATCAAATTGCTCAAAACGCTTGAGATAATAGCTTTGCGTACGATGTCCAATAAACCATTGGTCCAGCTGTTTGCGTTTAGTAGGCGTTAGCCGTTCTTGATAAAACGGTGGCGGCGAATCCGTCTCGATAAATAACATGGCAGTAGGCTCTATTAGTCATTAAAAGGTCAATAAAACGTATGTGAGCAGACCTCTATTATATGACAACGCTAAAATGAATGTATACAATAACTCTTAAATCAAACCTTGCAAAAACTTCCTAAAATCAAGACCTTTAAATCCGTATAAGACCCTGCAAAGGAGCTAAAGTATGATAGTCGTTCACACTAGAAATTATTTAACTTATAATACGCTCATACCCATCACTTTATAAAGCACTAGTAACCCTATGAGTCAACATTCCGATACCAATGATAACCTCAGTACCCCTGACGACGATAACCTCAATACTGCTAACCACCAAACGCCTCACTCAGCTAATGACCCACACGAGGACCGCGACGGTAATGTGGGCGCGCCTGCCCTAAACGCTGAAACTACTGAGACCGAGTCCAAGACTGAACCAAGCAAGCGTATTCGTATCGTCAACACCTTTATGAAACGCCGTACACACATGAATAAAAATGCCGAGCAGGCATTAACAGATCCAGATTTTGCGCAGTATTTGGTTAATAATAGCTTCGGTGATGGCAATCTTGATGAGATTCATGACTTGCGTACGCTGTTCGCTGATACACCTAATGGTAGTGACGCGCCACTTACGCTAGAGATTGGTTTTGGGCTTGGTGACTCCTTCATCGAAATGGCAGCTGCTGACCCAGCGCGTAACTTTGTGGGTATCGAAGTGCACGAGCCAGGTATTGGCAAGTGTGCCTATATGGCAGGTACGCAACACTTAACTAATGTCAAAATTATTAATGGTGATGCCGTGCAATTGCTAAAGCAGCTACCAGAAAATCATATTGATCGCATCCAACTTTACTTCCCTGATCCATGGCAAAAAAAGCGCCATTATAAGCGCCGTTTTGTCAGCCCAGAACGTATGGCAATCGTTACCCGTAGTCTTAAACAGGGCGGCTGGTTTCATACTGCAACTGATTGGGAACATTACGCCTTTTGGATGGTTGAAGTGTTGGATAACTTACCCGGGTTAAACAACCAAGCTGGTACGGGTAACTTTACGCTGCGCCCTGACTTTCGTCCGATGACTAAATTTGAACGTCGTGGACTGCAAAGTGGACATGGTGTTTGGGATTTGATCTATATTAAAGAATAAAGCCGGTTTATGTCAGCAGTCCACAAAGATATAAATAGCATTGATACTAAAAAATCAAGCGCGAGCGATACCTAATTGTGTACGGTCAGCGAGGTTGATACCATAGCAGTCTTGTGGTGAGCAGACTGTAGTTTTACTCTTGATAACATTTAAATGTAGCGGCTGATACACACAGCCGCTTTTTTGTGTACTCTATTTGACTGGCTGTTATTTCAGGTCTAATATTGGCTAATGTCCTTGCATGATTAGCGCATACAGAGTGCTTGCTATTTTTAGTAAGTATCGTAACAGTCCGTTATAACCACTACTTGGTGGATGTGACCCTAATTAATCACTAAAACCAATAAGCCTATAAGATGTGAAACATTACTCCTGCCTCATTTTTTGTAGGCTTGCTTGTCCCTAATTGGCACCCGAATAGGCTTTATTCACCGCTGTAGTATCTTTCCTGATCTGCGCAAACCTCGGTAATAGAAGGGCTACATGAGTTCTCCCCATAAGCTGTGGATAACCATGTGGATAAGTCGGCACTTGACACGTATCTGCCTTGATAGCTTAAAGGTTAAGGTAAAATTGGTTACTTTTTATACAAAAAATAAATACTTTAAAATCAATAACTTATATTTAATATATAAACATAATAATTTATTTTTAATTTGTTTAAAATAAATTATTATCTTAGCTATGTTTCACAATTGCTAAATAAATAATTTTTATTTACTGTGGACAACTTATAATTTTATTGACAAATGGCTTCAATAGCTGTTCCCAAATTATATTATAAGGATGATTTTTTTATCTTTTTTTCTATAAAAAGTCAGTAGATAGCATGCGACATCCAGTGTCGTTTAGCATGTACTTACCGCTAACGTTACCCTTAATTTTTGCTATAATTGCCTTATCTGATCAAGTAGAGAGTAGCTGATCAAATATTCAACAGGCCACGACCCTTCTAGTAACTCACCCAAAATCTATCGAAATGCACCGTTATTCTGAACTTATTTTTGCTCCTTTTATGACTTACTTTTACTGTATAGTAGAGTGATATGTCCCGCATAATCTGTGAAAAAATTATGCTATACCTTGCCCCATAACGTTTTAATGATGGGTGCCACTTTATAATTTAAGATCAAGCCAATCGAAGATAAATACCATTCAATCAGCGCTATTGACTACCAAAGCTATTATAAATTTATAGTTCCAAATGACTCATTGATGACAAAGGAATCCAGTATGGACGACAATAAAGCCAAAGCTCTTAAAGCAGCATTAGGTCAAATTGAAAAGCAATTTGGCAAAAACACTATTATGCATTTGGGCGATAACTCTACAGCATTAGATGTAGATGTGGTCTCAACCGGTTCGTTAGGACTAGATATTGCCCTAGGTATTGGCGGCCTGCCTAAAGGCCGTATCGTTGA
The DNA here is from genome assembly GCF_017875835.1 of Psychrobacter sp. PL19. Classification (NCBI taxonomy): domain Bacteria; kingdom Pseudomonadati; phylum Pseudomonadota; class Gammaproteobacteria; order Moraxellales; family Moraxellaceae; genus Psychrobacter; species Psychrobacter sp. PL19. Next base: position 1,193,414 of record NZ_JAGING010000001.1, on the reverse strand, counting down.
AATTTATGGTCCTGAAAGTTCAGGTAAGACCACCATGACCCTGCAAGCGATTGCACAGTGTCAAAAACAAGGCGGTACTTGCGCCTTTATTGATGCTGAGCATGCACTAGACCCAGTCTACGCTCGAGCGCTTGGGGTAAAAACTGATGACCTATTGGTCTCTCAACCCGATAATGGTGAGCAAGCGCTTGAGATTACCGATATGTTAGTGCGTTCAGGTGCTATCGACATGATCGTAATTGACTCCGTTGCAGCCTTGACCCCGCGCGCCGAAATTGAAGGCGAGATGGGCGATTCGCATATGGGTCTGCAAGCCCGCTTGATGAGCCAAGCCTTACGTAAAATCACAGGTAATGCCAAGCGCTCTAACTGTATGGTGGTGTTTATTAACCAAATCCGTATGAAAATTGGTGTGATGTTTGGTAGCCCAGAGACCACCACTGGTGGTAATGCACTGAAATTCTACGCCTCTATACGTATGGATATTCGTCGTATTGGCGCGATCAAAAATGGCGATGAAATTATCGGTAACCAAACCCGAGTTAAGGTCATTAAGAATAAAATGGCACCGCCATTCCGTCAGGCAGAATTTGAAATCACATATGGTCTAGGGACCAATCACTTAGCCGAAGTCATTGATTTGGGTGTTGAGATAGGCGCAGTGGGCAAAGCTGGATCATGGTATAGCTATGGCGATGAAAAAATCGGTCAAGGCAAGGCCAATTCAGTGATATTTTTGAGAGAAAATCCTGTAATTGCTGAAGAGATTGAAGCTAAAATTCGCGCTGAAAAATTGGGTGTGGCTGATGATAGTAAAGAACCAGATACAGCTAAGACCAATAAAGAATTAAAAGCTGATAAAGAATTAGAGGCAGCACCAGTACAATAACTGTTTATCATCTGCCCTTTATTGACTATTGACTGACTGTTATGAAGATTAAAACATTAGCTGAAATCCTAGCCGAGTCAAATTCTGACTCGGCTAACTCGTCTGAGTCTAAACAAAAACTCACCAAACAAAAACCATCCTCTAAAGCTTATAGTGACGCTAATACGCGCCCCGCTGAATCCAAGATAGAGTCCCTAAATTCAAAAGATCAGCGATCTTCTGATACTGATAACTCTACTACTTTTGATTCTACTGCTACCTCCTCCCACTCTAAAACCAAGTCTAAAAAGAGAAAGAAACGCTTCCATCCTGCAGCAAATTTTGCGCTTGACCCTAGTGATGCACCAACTTATCAGCCTCCTGCAGCACAAAGTATCAAGGAGATGTTAGCTGAGATAAAACGTGAGATTCATGACGATGATAAAAATGTGACCGATAATGTTTTAGAAGGAGACACTACTTTAGAAGCAGGTAGTACTTTAGAGATAAATACTGAGTCAGGGGCTAATATAGCAAGTACAGAAATCGATAACCTACCCTCTGCGCTTAAGGCTTACTTACGTACTCCTGAACAGCGGCAAGCAGATATAGACGCTATTAAAGCCGAAAGTCGTTTGCGGTGGTTGGCGTTTTATTATTTATCACGCCGCGAACATGGCAAGGCGGAGCTTAAGCAAAAGCTGATTGATAAAGAACAAAACCCTGACAAGATTGACGCGTTACTAGAAGAATTTGAGAGTAAAGGCTATCAGAGTGACTACCGAACTACCTTGATGCTGATCCGTGAAAGCATTCGTAAAGGTCGGGGCCGCGGTCGTATCAAGCAAGATTTTTATCAGAAAAAAATAGCCATGCCCAGCAATATAGATGAGCTAATTGACATGGCAAACGCAGAATCTGATGAGTTTAGAGAGTTTGTTGATGACAACCCAGACAGCTTGGTTGAGGGCGTTGATTGGCTCAAGCTCGCTGTTATTGCCCGGATTAAGAAATATGGCGATGACATACCCACTGAACAAAAGGACAAAGCCAAACAACTACGGTTTTTACAATACCGCGGCTTCAATACTGATATTTGTTTCCAAGCGCTCCGCTATACCCTAGACAATTTAGAGGAACGCTTTTAGCTTAAGAGGAGCGCTTTTAGCTTAGATTGTTAGCGCCTGTTTAAGGACTAACTGTCATCAATAATGCTTAATAATATTCAGTAATAATATTCAGTAATAATAGTCGTTTACTTTAGCGTACCTAGACGGCTAGATAATTGGCTGATGATTTGATCAATTTCTTGATTAGCCTCAGTTTCATTATCCAAGTTACCCTGAGGTGTCAACTGATTCATGACTTCAGGGAGTAGTTCAGAGAGACCTTGACGCACTTCCATCTCATTAGCACCGGTATGAGCCGCTACTTGTTGAATTTCTTGTTCATCAAACAGGCGATTGATCTCATTAGGGTCGAGATTGTCATTTAACTCCTGATTGCTCATCCAAGATCGCGCTTGATTGTCATAACCCAGCCCTATTATTTTTGATAACGCACCGCTCAAACCCCCATTACGCTGAATCCAACTCAGTACCATTGGCATAAGGGCGGCAACTAACATTCCTTTACCACCAAAGCCGCCCTTATTACCCTGACCACCCAATACGCTACCTAAAATATCACCTAATCCACCACTACCTGCACTTATGCTGCCGCGTTGGTTGCCATCACTATTGCCACTACTGTTGCCAGCAATCAGACCGCCCAAAATGTCATCCAGGCCGAAACCATTATCGGCTTGACGGTCATATTGCTGCGGATTGTAATCGCGTGGCTGATTACGGCTCCCTGTTAATACCCCACCTAAGATATCACCCAACCCGCCAGTACGACGTGGGGTAATACGCTGATTAATAGGATTACGCTGGGCATCTTCTGAATCAATGGCACTGCGCGCCACTTGTGACACTAGATTTCCTAATAAACTCATAACCTGATCCTTTTATTATCATATCGTTGATTGTCTTAAACCTTTATTCTTATGATTTTTATTCCTACCTGTAGCCACTGCCGTGCAGGCGATAAATGGGCTTATAACTTTACCTAAATATAGCAAATACCTTTTACTATTTAGATAGCTATTTTGTTATGGCATGTAGGACTTCGTTAGCACATATAGAATAAAATCAATTTTAATAATGAAGGATAGATTATTGCGGTGTAGGTCGTGACGCATTGCGTTATGAACTATTAGGTTGTAGATCATAATCGTATAGACAATCACGCTATAAATAGTATTTAGGAGACAATGCTTAAGAGACAGTATTTAGGAGATAGCGTTTAAGAGACAGTACTTAAGTCGTTTTTGTAGGGAAGACATTGGCTAAAACTTGTAGTTCTCGCCATTGTTCAGTGTTGACTTGATCACGAAATATAGTCACCGATAGAGTGCGCTGACGAGGCTCAACGACTATGAACTTAAAGTTTATTAGCGAATCATAACGATGCACAGTCGCCAATCCAGCTTGCCATAGCTCATCACTACGCTTTGTACGCATAAGCAGTTGCCAATTTCGATCGATACGCTGATGAAGCGGTGGCTGACTTAGGTGTAACAAAATAGGTCGTGACAATGCTAAATAACCTGCTATTACTATACTTATTATTAGTAACAATATGTATTGCCATAAAAATAATGAGGCAAGCCACGCCAACAGCAGCAGTGCGCCGGCTAGACTGCCATATAGCAGCAGCCGTAAATGACTTGACTGTTTAATCGCAGTATCAATACGTAGCGATACTGCCTGTATCGTGTCCTGTGTCATATTTTTAACACTGCAGAATCCGCTCGCTGGCTAGAGGTTAGGGAAGCGGCTGATGGTTATCATTTATTTTTTATAGCGATGGGATAAATGACTACAGCAGGTCTTTGGTATGGCGCCAAGTTTTAATCTTATTGACTAGTATCCATATCGCTTCATCCTCAGGCTGACTCTGATTAGTAAAATAATCTAGTAAGTCAGGATCTTCATGAGTCAGCATCTGTGCAAAAGTTTCTTGCTCGGTAGGATCAGCGGTCAAATATAGCTCTTTTACGTATGGACCAATATAAAAATCCAATTCCTTCAATCCACGGCGAGCTTGATAAGTAACACGGCGCTGCTCGTTAGTCGGTTCTGGCTGAATGGCTGGTGGCTGAGTTGTTGTAGTCATAAAGGTAGGCTCATTAGTTAAAGTTAGTTTTGAATTGGCATATAAAGTCTTGCTATAGCAGACTATCAACAATAGGTTTGGGTAGTGCGTGTTACATCTTAATTGTCACATTGTTGATACGTCGTTTATACCCTGCTCGTATAATGATAACTGGTACCATAATGCCAGCGCTTGCTGCGTCATAGGGACATTATGGCTACGGATAATACAGGCTCCTTGCTGTAGCGCAAACAGCCCAGCAGCAGCACCCGCAGCATCCCGTTCTGATGCTTTATTGTTTGCCACTGCTGGCACACCGCTATTGGTGAGCACTTCTGCTAAAAAACGCTTACGTGAAATACCGAACATTATAGGTAAATTAAGGGCTTGCAAGCTATTGAGCTGGGTTAATAGTGCACAATGATGCTCATAGTTCTTAGCAAAGCCAAAGCCCGGGTCAATAACTATTTTGTCATGCTTGACACCGAAGCGGGTAACTTCAGCAACACGGCTGGCGAGCTCATTACTGACTTCGCTGATCACATCATCATACTGTGCCAAATTATTCATGGTGGTCGGCTCACCGCGCATATGCATCAACATCACTGGTATATCAAGTTTAGCCGCCATTGCTACCGCGCCATCACGCTTAAGTGCTCGCACATCGTTCCACATATCAGCGCCCGCCGCAAATGCAGCCTGGATAACTTCAGGATTACTGGTATCAATAGATAGCCAGACCTCATCACCAAGTTGTTGCCGAATCGCTTGGACCACTGGAATGACACGTTGAATTTCTTCGGTAGTCGTCACGGCTGTAGCATTTGGACGCGTAGACTCACCGCCAATATCAATAATCGCCGCGCCCGCAGCTAACATCTGCTGGCAATGGCTAACGGCTTTATCAAGCGCATTAAACTGTCCCCCATCCGAAAACGAATCTGGAGTTACATTCAAAATACCCATAATACGTGGCTGAGATAAATCTAAGGCTTTGCCACGGCTGGTCAAGGTATAAGCAGGTAAAGGGCGAAATAACGACATAGATAATCCATTATGATTAAATAATTTATAGATAATATTGTAGAACTCTCTTAGCTCATCATATCAGTAAACCTTATCCTGTCCTAAACTTATGACATCCTAAAATCTGCCTCATACTAAAATAGTAGCAATAAAGTAATGACTATAAAATAATGACCATAAAAAAGCCCTTTACGAAAAGGGCTTTTTATCAGACATGTTACGTTATCTTCTGCTACTACATAGCTGGCAATGGTGGTGGTGTTGAACCAGATGTTTTAATATCGTTTTTCGATAAGTTTACTTCTGTATGCTGATAAACTTTCGGTGGACGTGGCGCTTCACCTGCCAAGATGTCTTGCAATTGATCACGGTCAAGGGTTTCCCATTTCATCAAGGCATCGACCATCGCATGCACTTTATCTTGATTGCCTTCAATCAGCTCACGCGCGATATCGTATTGCTCCTCTAACATCCGGCGGACTTCTTCATCGACCTTTTGCTGAGTGGCTTCTGAGATAGTACGACTGCCACCAAAGTAACCTTGTGAGCTATCGTCATCTTCATAGACCATGATACCTAGCGCATCAGACATACCATATTTAGTAACCATGGCGCGGGCCATTTTAGTCGCTCGTTCAAAGTCATTAGAAGCGCCTGTCGACATCTGATTAATAAAGACTTCTTCTGCAATACGGCCACCAAATAAGATGGCGAGATCGCTAAGCATTTTTGACTTATAAAGACTGGTCTGATCATGCTCAGGCAACTGCCAGGTTACACCAAGAGCAAATCCGCGTGGCATGATAGTGACTTTATGCACCGGATCAGTACCCGGTAGTAGCTCAGCAACTAGAGCATGGCCTGACTCATGATAAGCGGTAGCACGGCGTTCTTCTTCCCGTATTACCATGGATTTACGTTCAGGACCCATGTAGAGCTTATCTTTTGCATCTTCAAAGTCATTCATATCGACGCTTCTCTTGTTACGACGTGCCGCAAAAAGTGCCGCTTCGTTAACAAGGTTGGCCAATTGCGCACCAGTAAAGCCAGGAGTACCACGAGCCAGTGAATTAGAATCAACCCCTGTAGTATTCGGTAGCTTTCTCAAATGCACTTTTAGAATTTGCTCACGACCTTTAATATCTGGCAAACCTACTTGTACCTGACGGTCAAAACGACCGGGACGTAGGAGTGCTTTATCAAGAACGTCAGCGCGGTTGGTTGCGGCAATGACGATAACGCCTTCATTGCCTTCAAAACCATCCATTTCGACCAGTAGCTGGTTGAGTGTCTGTTCACGCTCATCGTTACCACCGCCGGTACCAGAGCCACGATGACGGCCGACCGCATCAATCTCATCGATAAAGATAATACAAGGCGCACTCTTCTTGGCTTGTTCGAACATATCGCGTACCCGTGAGGCACCGACACCCACGAACATTTCGACAAAATCAGAACCTGAGATCGAGAAGAAGGGTACTTTGGCTTCACCAGCAATGGCTCTCGCTAATAGCGTTTTACCAGTACCAGGTGGACCTACCATCAGGATACCGCGTGGAATTGTCGCCCCTAGTTTGGTGAACCTATCCGGATCACGTAAGAACTCGACAACTTCCACCACCTCCTCTTTGGCTTCTTCACAGCCCGCAACATCGTTGAAGCTAACCTTGATTTGATCTTCAGTCAGCATCTTAGCTTTTGATTTACCAAAGCTCATCGGGCCACCGCCTTTCCCACCGGCGCCACCTTGCATATTACGCATAAAGAATAAGAATAGACCAATAATCAGCAGGATGGGGAAGCTAGCAATCAATAGCTGCATCAGCACGCTTTGACGTTTAGGCGCCGTTCCTTCGATATTGACTTGGTTCTCACGCAGTAAGGGCATCAGCTGGTCGTCGGACACAGCTGGTCTAATGGTCTCAAATGCTGAGCCATTTTTCTTCTCGCCGGTGATCTGCTCGCCGTCAATTTCAATGCTGGCTACCTGACTTTCTGACACAGCGGTCACAAATTCAGAGTAGTTAAGGCTATCCGGCTCTGTAGATTGATCAAAGCCGCTAAACACCAACACTAAAACGCCGATTACCACCAGCCACAATAAGGTATTTTTCACCATGTCGCTCACTAGTTATTCCCATCCCTTACTTATTGGTGTGTTTAATAAACACGTGACATCTATAAGCGTACTTCTCACGCTCTGAAGGCAGCTTACTATTTATATTTACCGCTTAATTCATTATTACCATTCCAACTGTTTCGACGTCAATTCTATAAAAGTAGCAATGCGTCTGTTGTTAGAACATAACGAATATTAATAATCTGTAAACTAATTAGTAGGCACCTGAACGTGTGAAACGCTTATTATCAGACGACTTTGTTTAAAAAATACTTGAAACAAAGTTGATATACAATGATATGTGGTTCTATCCTGAATAATTCAAGCAGGATCTGCCTTTATTCAGTTAACAATTGTAGCGATTTTTATACCGTCATAAGCCCATTTATCTTAACTTATTATAAAGCATATAATCGACTTAACCTATTGAAGTAACAGACTATTTAGTCGCAATCCAAAACATCTCTTTTGATCGTGCCCGTGAGGCAGCTGGTTTAATACTACGAATTTTACTAAATTTAGGTTGCATCTGTTTACGCAACTCTTGTGACCCTTCACCCTGAAATACTTTCATAATCAATGCGCCGCCTTCTGGTAAGGTAGCCAAAGCAAAGTCCACAGCAAGTTCGCACAGATACATCATACGTGGCTGATCCACAGCACTATTACCTGCAGTATTAGGTGCCATGTCAGACAGTACCACATCTACTTGCCGATCGCCGACCTCTGCCATGATACTGTCGAATATTTCTGCTTCCCGAAAGTCGCCTTGAATAAAAGTCACGTCTGCTAGCTTATCCATCGGTAAAATATCCGAGGCAATTATGGTACCGCTTTCACCCACCATCTGTCCTGCTACTTGAGACCAGCTACCCGGAGCACTACCTAAATCAACCACAATCATACCCGGGCGTATCAGCTTGGTTTTTTCATTCATCTCTAACAGTTTATAAGCCGCGCGCGCGCGATAGCCGTCCTTTTGAGCCTGCTTCACATAATGGTCGTCAATATGCTCTTTCATCCAAACACGGCTACTCTTTGACAAATTTTTGTTTTCAATACGCGTGGCCAAAATACCTGCTCCTATTATTTTACAACGCTTTATACGTTACTTCTTAATCTTTATATCGTCTATCAATGAGGTTAGTTATCAACTATTTTATCTGACGGTCTAAATTCTATTGGTTTAATAACTGCTTTATAGGACAGTAGCGTTTATAATACGACACTATATTCAGTTTAACATTTTCATTACGTAAAATCGTGCAAAATCCTGCTGATTTCATGCAAGATGGGCACATATTATTTATAATGATTATTAACTTTATTAATAATACTGTTTTTTATTTTTATTAACATTTAGGAATTTTATGGAACTCGATAACGCTACGATTAAACGCCTAAAAGGCATTGGTCATGAGCTCAAGCCCGTTGTCATGATTGGCAATAATGGCATTACCCCTGCCATTACTGAAGAGATTGATCGTGCTTTAACCGATCACGAATTAATCAAAGTAAAACTACCCGCAGGTAGTAAGCACGATCGTGATGTCGTCAGCGCTGAGCTTGCAGCAACTGCTAAGGCTAATATCATTCATACCATCGGCCGTATGGCATTGTTACTGCGCAAAAACCCCAATGCTAACCCTAAGCTATCAAACTTGGTGCGCCACGCGCAGTAGCTTATTGTCCTCATTTCGAGCTAGGCAATACAATGTAGAGCAGTAAACATGGTAACGTACAAAAGCCGCGACGCGTTATTGCTCGCGGCTTTTGTGTTGTCCGCTATATGATTCACTCTATCGATATCTGTGTCATAGAGGCTATGGTAACCACCAGCTTGTATCTTAATATTAGCTATTTATTATGAAACCAAATCATGAGCCAAACTTTTAACTTACGCTTAGCGACTGAATCGATAGCTATTAATGCACAACAGCTGGGCGTGACTATAGCACTGTTACAACGTATCCGTGTGTATGTTGTCGCCATCATTGTTCGACAGCCAAAGCCCTATTTATGGCTAACCTATCAAATCGAGCTACCACACCCTTGTTTGGCAGCCCAATTAAACTGGCCAGCATGGCAACCAGCTCAAGTGGGTTTTAGCGACTATTTGTGGGAGCAAACCTGCCTTGAGTGTTTTATACAGACCACGAGTATAAGCACTGCCAATGCAGTAGACATTAGCTCTATTGGCAATGGCGTTATAGAGGATGGGCAAGCAACTGACTATATCGAGATTAATGCCAGCCCCAGTGGCCGTTATGCGCTGTATCAATTTAACAGCTATCGCAATCCGTCGACACTACCACCGAATCCCCTATTAAGAACAGATGGGAGGACTCGCGCGCGTATTGATTGGGCCGATAGCTCCTCACAAAATAAGAAGTTTGTAATATCAAAGCTCAATCCAGCCCCTACTCTTTGTTTAAACACTGTCAGCACGATTTTACCCAAGAGCATATTTACACCAAACTGCCACTATAAGTATGGGAAAAGCTTTTATGAGCGTGGCTTTGGGGTATCCTTAGCTCAATTGTCTAATCAGACATCTATCATTGATCCGATACCTATTGAACGTTTACATCCTTGCGTTATTTTGTGGTTTGGCGAGCTCGCTTTATATTTTGCGTCTAGCCATGCCTCTCCGCCCGACTTTCATCAGCGTGAATACTGGTCGCCCTTTGATTATAAAGCTGCGTTAGCGCAATAATCACTGGTACACAGCGTTTATCAAAATTATTGATAAAGTAGCGTTAATATAATAAGTCGCCATTCATAAAAATAGACTGCGTTGAGGTTTCGACCACGGCATTTACGTTTGCTTAGACTCATAATCCAAAAAGCAAAAAACCCAGCAATGTCGTCACGACTATTACTGAGTTTAGATTGTACTTCAAACCTATGCTTCAAACTTATGCTTTAAATTTAAGACCTAACGGCTGCTTGGTCAAACTTTATTTATCAGCCATAGCAAGGTAGATACCACGGTCTGATGCGTCGTCAACATATTGTGAGTCGCGCCATGTGGTATAAGCATAGACACCACTATATGGACTGATACCGTTTTGACGGAAGTCAGACACCCAGTCTGTACCATCAAAAATCTGAATGTGGCCGTGTGGACGCTTTGAGCTACGGTCATAGACGATAACGTCACCCACTTGGGTCTGCATATCATTGCTTATTTTGCTAAAGCCTGCACCTGCAAGCGTGCCGCGAGAGGCATACTGGTATGCTGATGGGTTGGGTGTAAACTCGTAACCAGCCGATTGCAGCGCTTTACGTACATAACGAGCACAATATCCAGAGCTTCCAGATAAAGCAACTTTTGAGGCCCGAGCAGCAGCGATAGCAGGGGCTGAATTACGATCCGGTACTAAGCTTGCTTGTTGCTGGCGCTGTTCGTAAGACAAACGGCTAGTCAATGATGCCAGCTGATATTCTTTTTGTTTGGCATGGGCACTTAGATTGTCGATAGCTTGACTGATTTCGTCGTTGCTATAGACATGGGCACCACTTTTGTTTTTATAAGTATTGAGACTAGAACCGTAGTTTGCAGCAGTAGAGATATTTGTGATGGTATGAGTCAAGGTATTATTCGCTTGAAAGGTTGTTTCGACAGCACCACTTGTCTGTGCTATACCCATTCCCAATACTGACAAAATTAATAAAGCTTGTTTCATAAATTTACTACCTATTGTTAATACAAGATTGCTCGTCATCCATGACGAAGTATCAATTAATTTAGAAGACAACATCATTAAATAAACATGATAAAATCCTAAGTACCACAGCTCACTCTTTAGTCTACAGTGGCTAACATTAGCGTCATCGCCCGTTAAGTCACCTCGTAAATTGCTTACTATCCATCCTATATATATCGACGCCGAGCATGTTGGTTGTGACGGTTGCTTTTCCCACCTAATAGATGAGTCATTACGATGTCAAAAAAACAGCCCAATCGGCTCGCTGAACTTATCGATCATCAAGCTTTTGCAGGTAGCGCACTGCCACAGACTCTTGCTGATAATATGCGCCTCTATACACAGGCGACCAATGAGGTAAAAATGCTTCTGGTAGAGTGTCTACCTGAGGAAATCCTTAGTACCTGTTGGGTCGTGGGTCTAACTGCTGAGCAATTAACACTCAGTGTGGGCTCAATGACTGCGGCCAATCATATTCGTTACTTACAAAACGCTTATCTGCGGGTGTTAACAGAGCAGTCAATTACATTTCAACAACTCAAGCAGATTCGTGTCGTGATAGCAAAAACTCCTGCTAACAGCCGTTTATCTAATGATAAATCAGCGTTATTACCGACCGCATTAATGTCTCGTAAAGCCAATGAGAATCAGGCTCTTAGCCAGAACACAAAGCGGACTATAGCACAGGCTGCAAACCATGTCACCACTGATAAAAACCTTCAAAAAGCACTTTTGCGCTTAGTAAATGAGTGAAAATCCTCGTCGTACAATGTAAACTTATGTAAAAATTTTAAAGAAAAGCTGACCAACATGGCATAAATTTTCATTTTTTATAAACAAAAAAAATCGTCTGCTTGTGGCATCCAAAATATGGAAGTCACAAGCAGACGATTTTTTATGGCCTAAAGTACTTATACTCTCTAGGTTTCCACATAGCTAAGGGTAGCTATATCATATTACTCTTCAGTAAATACCACGATAACTACAGCACACCATGTAATCTTACGTGAGTGTTGCGATACATCGTGTATGTTCGTGTATTCATCCCTCAACCGTTGACCCTGTCAAAGGTAAATATTCGATAGGACAGGTTACATTGTCATCAAAAGTTACAATTTCAAAGTTACTTGCGTCGGATAGAATCTCGCGCACTAGTAAGTTATTTAAAGCATGACCGGACTTATACGCACTAAAGCGACCTAAAATTGGATAGCCAATCAAATATAAGTCCCCTAACGCATCCAAAATTTTATGACGAACGAACTCATCAGCAAAGCGTAGACCTTCAGTGTTTAAGATGCGAGCATCGTCAATGACAATAGCATTGTCCATGCTACCACCTAAGGCTAAGTTGTTTTTACGTAGTGCTTCAATATCACGCAAAAAGCCAAAAGTACGTGCTTCACTCAGTTGTTCGATGAAGTTTTGGGTAGAAAACTGTAGCTGTGCGTGCTGATAATCTTTGTTAATAGCAGGATGGTCGAAGTCAATTTCAAAGTTTAGCTCAAATCCTTCATAGGGACGCAGCTCTGCCCATTTATCGTCTATTTTGACGCGAACAGGGCGAACAATCCTCAAAAACTTCTTCAAAGCATCTTGTTCATCGAAGCCTGCTTGTAGTAGCAGGCCGACAAATGGTGAGGCACTACCATCCATAATCGGAATCTCACTAGCAGAGACACGAACCAATAAATTATCCACACCAAGACCAGCAATGGCACTAAGTAAGTGTTCAACCGTACCGACGCGGGTACCACCAAAAACAAGATTCGATGACATCATAGTATCTTGTACCAGAAAAGCACTAGCCGGAATCGGTAAGCTGCCTTCAATATCAGAGCGCTCAAATATCACACCTGTATCAACGGGCTGTGGATGAAACTCTAGATCAACAGGCTGACCACTATGTAAACCGATACCTGTGATGGCTATGGCTGTTTTTATAGTTCGTTGGTTCATGGCTGTTTCCCACATATCTTGTTACAATTTCCTCAGTGTACCATTATTTGCTATAAATTCGCTATAGTTAAAGGACAGCAATTTTCTTATCTCTTTAATTGATGCAGCTCATCACAGACAATTTATTGATAAAATTTACTAATTAAAAGGCTAAAAACTCAGCAAGGTATTAAATTATTATTGATTAATTGCTATATTTTGCAACACTTTAAGCCCATAAACAAAAAATCCAGTGCTTGGGCACTGGACTTTTTTAGTGTGTCTCAGAGTGGTTATAATTTACTTTGTAATAAACATATAACGATACCTCAACAGTGGTATTAATTTGAGCGGCAACTCAAACCGTTCAATTATTTATTTTGCTGACGTTTTAGATAGTCTTGAATGCTATTGGTTTTGGTTTGTGGGTGTTCTTGGGTAGACGAGCGAGTGATACTGTCTTGATACAGCTGATTTTGTGACTGCTTTTGACTGTTTAGAGCACTGGTGTGCAGATTAGGATCAACTGGTTGCGTACTAGTGACAGAAGGAATTGGCTGCGGGGCCTCAGGTTCTGCATATTCATCTAAGGTCAAACCTGTAGCAATAACAGTAACGTGTAACTCATCACCCATATCTTCATCAACCACTGAGCCATAGAAAATATTAGCATCATCAGTATCAGTAATACCTTCAACGATTTCACTAATTTTACTGAACTCATCTAACGACAAACTTTGTGAAGAGATGACGTTAACCAACAGACCTTTGGCATTCTCTAAACGCAGGTCATCAAGTAATGGTGACTTGATAGCTTTTTCAGTCGCTTCACGTGCGCGATCGTCACCACTCGCACGGCCAATACCCATCATCGCATGCCCTTTAGCCGTCATCGCGGTACGAATATCGTTGAAGTCAATATTCACCAGACCTGAACGAGCGATAGTTTCGGCAATACCTTGCACGGCATGCATGAGGACATCATCTGCTTTTTTAAAGGCATCTTGCATTGATAGATTGCCGTAGACACTCATTAGCTTGTCATTCGGGATAGTGATAATAGAGTCAACAAAGTTAGTCAGTTGCTCAATACCAGCCTTCGCCGCTTTAATGCGTTTGCCACCTTCAAATTTAAATGGCGTGGTCACTACTGCGACAGTCAATACTTCCATCTCTTTAGCGATACGCGCAACCACAGGAGCAGCACCGGTACCGGTACCACCACCCATTCCGGCAGTAATAAAGACCATATCTGCATTTTCCAGTAAGCCGCGGATAGCTTCTTCTTCGCTTTCGGCGGACTCACGTCCCACTTCTGGATTGGCACCGGCACCCAAACCACGATTACTCTTTGCACCTAATTGTAATTTATGCGGCGCTGTTAGACGATCAAGGGCTTGTTTGTCAGTATTGGCACAGACGAATGTCACGCCTTTAATACCTTGTTGTACCATGTGTTCAACCGCATTACCGCCGCCGCCGCCGACACCAAATACGATGAAGCGAGCTTGACCGTTGTTTAGAGGTTGATTGTCATCTGGCATAGTATATTTTGACATAAAAAAGGTTCTCCAGTTGCAGATAGCGTGATGATTGATACGTGGTAACGGACTCGCATGGCGTACTATCGACTTACTATATAAAAGTGTTTAAAAAAAATAAGGTTTCGGCCTAAGCAGTATATTTTAGACCTAAATATGAATGTGTTATTGTTGCTTGTAACATTACTTTAGAGTCCAAATGCTATAACATGAGCGCATTTTATAAAGTATGTGCGTTGACTATCAATACATTTTTTGAGATATTTTTACAGTATTTTTTTGAGCACACGCGTAAAGCGCTGCCCAGCACCTTGAAACACATTTTTTACTCTACTTTTTTGAATGGCTTCAGGCTCGCTTTGTTCGCTATGCCTGAACTGCTCGCTTTGACTATATAGTAACGTACCAAAAGCCGTATAATAGGCACGGTCGTTAACTTGAGTGTTAAGCTGCTTAAACGATTCGTCATTATCAAAATGGTTATAAGCACTGATATCAGGGTGAGTATTCGTCAATACTATAGGCATCTTAAGCAGTTTTTTGGCAAACGGTACCATGCCTTTAATGGTGCTACCGCCACCTGTAAGTACGATGCCACGATTAATGTAACCCAGTAGATCGGCCTCGTGCAGTTGACGGGCGACCTCAGTGAAAATACTGATATAACGCGCTTCAATGATTCTTGCTAGGTTATACACATTAACATTGATTTCGTCGCTTAAACCTTGGGGTTTAAAGACAAAAAATGCGCTAGGATCTAGGCTATGCACATCAACGGTGCCATGAGACTTTTTGAGTTTCTCAGCTTCTATCATCGATATACCAATATCCGCTGAGATATCCATCGTCACTTCATGGCTGCCCATCGCTACACAGTGGGTGAATATCAGTTTGTTCTCTTTATAGACACAAATACTGGTGCTACTAGCGCCAATATCCACTAAGCAAACACCCTGCTGACGTTCCTCTGCCATAAGACTATACTCAGCGCTAGTTACCGCATCAAAAACGATATGATCGATTCCGACATCGCAGCTTTGTAATAGTTTTTGGATATTTTGACGACTAACGACGGGCAACATCATCATGTGATACATTACGGTGATGTTATGCGCTACCATTTCAATCGCATCATCGACGATGAATTCTTGATCGTCGATATAAATACCCTGCTGACAGCAATGCATCAAGTAGTAATTAGAGGGTAAGTCTTGCGATTTGGCATTGGCTAAAGCCTGAACCATGTCTTGAGCACGGACTACCTCATCCTCTACGTCGACATGACCCGCGCTATTTTTGCTAGACAATTCAGGCGTTGCTATGGTCAACCATACGCTATGCACTCGACAGTTCGCTGTATCTTCCGCCTCTTGAATAGCTTGCCTAATCGCACTTTGCAAACGTTCGCGATGTTTGATTTGACCTTGGTAAAAGTCACTATTTTTAACTCGTCCAACACCCATAATACGGATGTCTTTTGCAGAGACAACGCTACCAATAACCACATGAACTGCCGTGGCACTTAAATGAACAACAACCAGATTTTCAGTATTTTTCATGTTACCAAACAAATTATCACTAAATAAAGGATTAAATAGCACCCCTATTAAATTATTAAAAAAACGCTATAAGAACGCGGTAATGTTATACGCTAAATTTTTATATTAAATTATCAAAATAAACTATAGTGCTGGCGGCTCATTGGATGTTTCTGCTGGTAACTCTTCGACATTCCACGCAATAGTAAAGCCGTTTTTATAGCGTAAGTCTATCGATTGTATATTATCACGGCGGGCACTTAATTGATTACCGAGTAGCTGACTTAAGCTTAGCAATTTCTGGGCCGTGTTTTCATTATCAACAATAACACGAAGCCCATTATCAAAGCGAATCAACCAGGTCATCCGGGGTGATAAAATAATATCTTCAACCCGCATATTAAGTGGTGCGTACCAGCCATTGATTTGCTGCATTTGCTGCATGATAACCGGTGCTTGCGTCATCTCACCTTGTAACGTGGCAAACTTATCTTGCGTCAGCTCTCGGCTGTCTGCAGGTACAAATACGGCTCCTTTAGCATCGACCAAACGCTCGGTACCAAAATTAGCGACTGCCTGCTTTGGTAAAGCGTTCACCACTATTCCACGCTGCCAATCACGGGTTATACTAACCTGGTCGACCCAAGCAAGACTAATAGTAATGTCTCTTAGCACTTGTAAATCAGAGGTAAAAAAGCTACTGACTTTCTGCTGGCTCATGACCTTTTGTAGCGCCTGATATTGTACAGAGGTCAGTCCTTGAGTGCTGACATGGATAGCAGCAGGAGGTGCATCACGTAACGCTTTACCGCCCATCGTTAATATTAATAACAACATTGCCAACATCAACATCATAAAGAAGTATTTAATGGCAGTTGGTATTGGGGAACTGGCTTTCGAACGACGGCTCTTATCACTCATCAAGTCAGTTACGTCGTTGACAGTTTGAGCCATAATGACCTTCATTCCTATATTTGCCTGTATCTAATAGAGGCTGTCTGCTTGTGTCTGTCTGCTTATTTTTGCCAGACGCTATTATCGTGCTACTATTTTTTATTTAATCGTTTATGACCTAATATCGTACAGTAAGTCAGTTAATCTGAGAAACGGGGGTGATTGTCATTTCCTGCATACCGTCTTATAAGAAAGGCTTATAAATCGATACAAATATCGTCATATTAGACTACTACTTGCAATATTAACGTATTTTGTGGTCAAACAATAGCCTAACCCCTACTATCACTAACGAATTTACACAAGTTTACATGACGCTATGCTGCAGCAGGGCTTGCTATACATTAAAGGCCATTTTGGTTCATAGAAAAACCAGTTTTTAAGCCTTTATCATTGGTTCTCATAATACTGATCTTATCAGTATTCTACCGTATTTTGTGCTGTCTAAATACGGTCATAGCCACAAATCTAATGAATTCAGTACGGTAAATAAGTGAGCTTATTACAGGGTCTGCGCTAAGATATGAACGCAAAGGGTATCAAAATCCATACCCCGAGCCTTGGCGGCCATAGGCACTAGACTGTGGCTGGTCATACCCGGCACCGTATTGATTTCTAGCAGCCAAAAATTGCCGGTTGCATCTTGCATGGCGTCGACCCGTCCCCAACCCTTCGCGTCAACAGCACGGAAGGCCGAAAGACTCAGTTCTTGTAAATGATTTTCTTCAGCAGCGCTTAAACCGCAAGGAATATAATAGCTAGTATCATCACGATTATATTTTGCTTCAAAATCATAAAAGTTGGTAATATCAGCCGGTTCCAGACGAATAACCGGATAAGCTTCGTCATCAACTATAACGATGGTAAATTCGCGCCCAGTAATCCAGCGCTCAGCCATCACCGCATCACCGCATTGAACAGCGGTTGCGTAAGCTGCGGGGAGCTCATCAAGGTGATTAACCTTAGTCATACCGATACTTGAACCCTCGTGTACTGGTTTAATAATTAATGGCAGCCCCAACATATTAACCACTTGCTGCCAGTCAGTGTCGGCGGTAAGCAAGGAAAACGGCGCAGTCGATAAGCCGCAACCTTGCCACAACTGCTTGGTACGTACTTTATCCATACTAAGCGCTGATGCCAAAATACCTGAGCCTGTCTGCGGAATACCCAACCATTGCAACACCCCTTGTAGCAGGCCGTCTTCACCGCCGCGCCCATGTAACACATTAAATACCCGATCGTAACCGCGCAGCTCGGTAATATCTTGATATTTAGGATCATAATGCGTGGCGTTAATACCTTGGTTTTGTAGCGCCTGTAATACCGCTGCCCCACTATCTAAGGAGACGCTACGCTCATTGCTATTACCACCATAAATGACCGCTACCTTACCAAACACGCTGGCGTCTAACGCTGTGGCCGACGCTAGTATGGTATCTTCCACATTCTGGTCGCTGATTATTTTATTATTATTCTGTTCAGTTTGAGCAGCAGCGGCCAATGCCGGTTCTGGATTAATAATATTAACCGTGTCCAAATCTTGATTGTTATTAATAGTCTCATTGAAATTGTCGATATGAGTATTATTACTGGCGTTGCTAGTCATGACGATAGTTCCTAATATTTTTATTGATACTTGGCTTAACACCTTGTTAATAGGCGTCATGTTATCAAGTAATGAATAACTTCATGGTAGATAACACGCTGCAATAAGTAAAAATCTATAAGCAGTGATAACCTTCCAAAAAAACGGAGACAACGAGGAAGACCGGCGTCAGCACTACATGAGTAGGCTTAACGAGTCTAAAAATACCGGCTCATTTTTTGGGATTGGTGTTATTTGAGATATAAGTTGTTAGCGACTAATTCCAGCGCAATTTGACCTATATTACCCGCTCCCTGAGTGAGAAGCAGGTCATTCGCTTTTAATAGCCGCTGCATAACTGGCGCAATATTACTTTTATCAATGACCGTAGGTTCAACTGAGCCTCGCAAGCGAATACTGCGTGCCAGTGACTTGGTATCTGCACCAGCAATCGGGCTCTCACCAGCTGAATAGACGTCTAACAATAATAGCTCATCGACACTTGACAGCACTTCGACAAAATCATCGAAGCAGTCGCGAGTACGGCTATAGCGGTGCGGCTGAAACAGCATAACCAAACGGCGGTCGGGGAAACTTTGACGCGCCGCTTTGATGGTCGCATCAACTTCTCTAGGATGATGGCCATAATCATCAACTAACAGTACATCACCATCATCAATGGCCACCGCATCATGCTGCTCAAAGCGACGACCCACGCCCTCAAACTTTTGTAGCGCGCGCTTAATGGCCTCATCGTCGACACCCTCGTCGGTTGCCATGGTGATAGCTGCCAGTGCATTATAAACGTTATGAATACCAGGAATATTCATCGTAAGTGCTAATGGCTCGTGGTCGCGACGCAAGACGGTAAAGTGGGTTTTGGTGCCTTCGCTAACCACATCAATCGCTTGTACATCGTTGTAAGTCTCAAGCCCAAAGGTCAATACCGGACGACCAATATCATCAATCATTGCATACAGTTCAGGATCATCACCACAAACGACGGCGAGACCATAAAACGGCATGTTTTGTAAAAACTGAATATACGCAGCTTTTAGCTTTTCAAAGCTATTGCCATAAGTTTCCATATGGTCTTGGTCGATATTGGTCACAATTGCTGCCATCGGATGTAACGATAAAAATGACGCATCGGACTCATCTGCTTCTGCCACCAAAAAACGACTGCTGCCCAGCGCTGCGTTTTTGCCGGATGAATTAAGCTTACCACCAATCACATAGGTTGGATCTAACTGCCCTTCTTCAAGCATAGTCGTTAGCAAACTGGTGGTCGTCGTCTTGCCATGAGCACCTGCAACCGCGATACCATGACGATAACGCATCAGCTCACCAAGCATATCAGCGCGGCGCACTACCGGCAAACGGGCTTTGAGTGCTGCTTCGATTTCTGGGTTACTGCGATCAATTGCGGATGACACTACCACCACATCGGCATTGGCAATGTTTTTGGAATCATGACCAATAAATATCTCTATGCCAATATCCTGCAAACGCTGAGTCACTGGGCTTGCGGTAATGTCTGAACCACTAACTTGATAACCTTGATTATTCATCACCTCAGCAATACCGCACATCCCTGAACCACCAATACCCACAAAATGTAAATGCTGAATCCGGCGCATCTCTGGAATTTCAATCAGACGTTTAGGCAAAGCATTGTTAGTTGGTGCATTAGATAAAGGTCTAGCAGAAGCGGTTGAGGACATAAGAATTTCTCTTTATTAAGGGCTAATAAGATGCCCATAAATGTAATATGAACAAGTGAAAACAGCATTTATAACGGCACAAGCTATGGCGCTATAGCGTTTGCCAAATAAGGTCCGCAACTTGCTGAGTGGCGCTACGATTGGCAAGCGCATGGCCTTTTTGTGCCATATCTAAACAGCTACCTCTATCAAGTGCTGCCAACTCATCGCTTAAGCGTTTAGGAGTCAACTCAGTTTGCGGTAATAAAATCGCCGCATCATATAATGTTAGGGTGCGAGCGTTAGCAGTTTGATGGTCATCAACCGCACTTGGCAGCGGCACAAAAATCGCGGCAATACCAACGTTTTGAATTTCAGTAACGGTCAACGCGCCAGCGCGACAGACAATAATATCTGCCCAGTTATAGGCGGCTGCCATATTATCGATAAAAGGCTGCACGGTGATTTTATGCTGGCTTAGATTTTCACCATCATAAGCATCTTGTGTCTGCACGTCATTATTGCGCCCACATTGATGCGTCACTTCAAATGGCTGGTCTAGCAAGGCCAATGCTTTAGGAACGGTGTCATTTAGCACTTGCGCACCCAATGAGCCACCAACCACCAGTAGTCGTAATGGCGATTGGTTCATGATGTCGTAACGAGCCGATGGTGCGGCCACTCCAGTAATAGCATTACGGACTGGATTGCCAACGGTTTCAAGTTTACGATCACGCTGACTGTTGGCAAAGGTATGTTCAAAAGCCTGCAATACCTTGGTAGCAATTTTAGCCAAATAGCGATTGCTCATACCCGCAATCGCATTCTGCTCATGAATAATCAGCGGTGTGCCCGTCATACGCGCAGCAATACCGCCAGGCGCAGTCACATAACCACCAAAACCCACCACCATATCAATCTGGTTACTGCGAATAATTTTGATGACGGCCATAACCGCTGATAATAAGGTCACTGGCATTTTGAGTAGTCGACCTATGCCCTTACCTCGTAAACCTTGCATAGCAATAGCATGAAATGTATAGCCGGTTGGTTCGACTAAACCATTTTCCATGCCGTTTGCTGTACCAAGCCAATGAATGACCGCACCGCGCTGGGTCAGCTCTTCGGCCACTGCGAGTGCTGGAAATACGTGCCCACCCGTACCAGCGGCCATCATCAATATATGCGGTGTCTTCATTAATACCTACCTTTCATATCTTTTGTCTGTCAGCTATATTTGTTGGTCATTATTATTTATAGCGATACGGTTATTTAACTCAATAAAGTTATTATAGTAACAGAAGAGCCGCTCATTAAAAGCCCGCATAGTATAGAGGAATTCATTCTAATATATACAATATTTTATGGGCTTAATGACGGATTAAAGGCTCATTAACTGGCTGTATTGTCAGACAACAAAAGCAGCCTCTCATACTCACCGCTGATAGCCTTACATTTCCTTATTTATCGCCATGTATCTTTAGCAGCGCCCTTCTATCGCTACTATGAGGTCGGTCGCAATATCAGTACCACACTGGTCATCAATCTCACGTACACAAGTGGGACTGGTGACATTAATTTCTGTGATACGTCCGCCAATCAAGTCTAATCCTACGAACATCAACCCCTTTTCTTTAACAATTGGCGCGACTACTTGTGCCACTTGGCGTTCAATATCGGTGAGCGGCATTGCTACTCCGCTGCCGCCTACTGCTAAATTACCACGGGTCTCGCCCTTGGTTGGAATACGCGCTAAAGAGTAATCAACTACCACCCCATCAACAATCAATACGCGCTTATCACCTTCTTTAATCTCTGGCAAATAACGCTGCGCCATAATTGGTAAGGTTCCAAGTTCGGTCAATATCTCCAACGTTACTCCAATGTTAGGGCTATCAGCAGTCAGACGAAAAATACCGGTGCCGCCCATGCCATCTAGCGGCTTCACAATGACATCCTGCTGCTCAGCGATAAACTTACGAATATGTGCTTGTTTACTGGTCACAATCGTTGGGCTCATGTAATCGCTAAACCAAGTGGCAAATAACTTCTCATTACAATCGCGAATGGCTTGTGGGTCATTGACCACTAGCACACCTGCTGCCTTAGCATGATCAAGCATATAGGTGGCATAAACAAAGCGCATATCAAACGGTGGGTCTTTACGCATCAAGATCACATCATAGTCGCTAACCGGACCAGACTCTTTATCGCCTAACGTATAGAAGTTATCAGGATCACGCTGCACGGTTACCAATTGTGAATCTATCATCAACTGACCGCGATCAAGCCATAAGTCATGAATTTGGCAATAACCCAACTGATGCCCACGATCTTGAGCGGCCCACATCATCGCTAAGCTGGTGTCTTTTTTATAATTTACCTGCTCGATAGGGTCCATGATAACTAAGATCTTCAAGGAGCGACTGGACAAAGGGTGTTTAAGGTTCGACTGGCTCATGATAAGACTCGCTTAATTGATGGAGTTGTTATTAATATTGATGTCGTTATTGATATTCACTTTATAGAAAAAATGCCGGCAACATATTAAAATCTGGTCGCAGGTTATACACCATACTGCGCACGATAATGCTGCATTCTTGCAAGCTGGGTAGGGTTTTTATATTGGCTATTTTCATTGGCCAGATAACCAATTAGATCATCCATATCAACGAGCGCACGTACTGGTGTACGTAGATTAGTCGCCAGCTCTTGAATAGCAGAATACTCCGCTTGGCCTTTTTCTTTACGATCAAGGGCGACGATGATACCTGCCACACTGGCACCTGCCTGCTCTAAAATATCGACCACTTCGCGCATAGCCGTGCCCGCAGTGATAACGTCATCAAGTATCCATACCGACTTACCGCTGACATCGGCACCGACTAAATTACCACCTTCACCATGGGTTTTGACTTCTTTACGATTATAACCCCATTTGGCATTGATACCATGATGTAGCCATAACGCTTGTGCAGTTGCAGCGACAAATGGAATGCCTTTGTAGGCGGCACCAAAAATAACTAACTCCTGATTATCAGAAAGGCTTTTATCATTGCCACTAGCATCATTATTAACAGCCATTTGCGCCGCTAACGCTTCAGCATAACCGCGTGCCAATAGTGACAACATTTCACCGGTCGCCAGTAAGCCTGCATTAAAGAAATAAGGACTAATACGTCCAGACTTCAGAACAAAATCGCCAAACTTAAGCACCTTGTTATCTAAGGCTAACTGAATAAAATCGTGCGATGAAAAGTTCTGAGATGAAAATGAAACGGTGTGCATGACGCGTCCTTATAAACAAAAAGTTTATCAACAAAAATTTGCATTATTGTACGCATTATTGTTCAGCTTGACCAACCATTGATATGATAATCGGGCATATTGGCATAGCGAGTCAGCAGACCACAACGTGATGAGAGATTAAAATGACACTCTTCGTCGGCACCCACTTGAATACTCCAACCCAAATGATAAGCAGCAACAATGATATGCCCTGCAAAGAGCCGGATTTGTCGATACTGATTGCGATGCATAGGTGCTATAGACAATTGGCTGAGCAGATAGCTGCGAACGTACTCACAAATTTGTGCCGCGCTATAACTATGATTGATGCTTTTACGGGTCTGGCATTGCTTTAGCACATGAACGGCTACGCTACAGGCCATAATATCGGTTGCCAAACTACCCTCACCCGTTTCAAACTGCTGTGGCTGCAAAACAACTTGCCAATCATCAGCATAGATACTACTAAGCAGCTCATCAGGGTCGTGGCTATAAATTGTTTTTTGCAGTTTATGGGCTCTGGCATTAACCTTGCTCTCAGATACCACAAAACCATAACGGTTAAGAGTAGGATAATGGCCAATCGCGCGCTGAATATCCGCCATATCTAGTAGCGTCAGGGATTCAAGTGAAGATGATAATGGCTGGTCGCTGTAATTATGATAAAAGCTATCGGGCAACGTCATCAGCTTTGCCGCACTGAGCAGCGCTAGATGCTCAGCCAACGCCTCAGAACCAATCAGTCGCCACTTAGAAAGTGAATGTTCATTCGGCTGAGAAAAATGCACAGATTTACCATAAAGACGACGCAATTGACTGTTAGTGCGGCGTGCCGGCTCCGGAATATCTTGCAGCGGACGAGCAGGATCAATAGGCGTTTGGTTGGGATCAAAATTAGGATGCACAATAGCAGGCTGCTCGGTGTCCGGCAGGTTAGATAATTGCCCAACGCTGTCTTCTGCACCTTTACCCTGCCCTGACAATAAGAGGGCGTTAGATAAACGATCGTCAGAAGTAAATGGTTGGGTCATGAAATCTCCATAGGCAATAAAATATATAATCAAAGCATAACTTTAAAAGATAATGCTGAAAGGTAGCGCTAAAAGGCAGTGCTGAAAGGCAGTACTGAAAAATCGGACTAATAAAGTAAAAGTCAAAAAAACAACCCACATTACAGCAGCATCAGGATGACTGATAATACTGCGCTATAGACCATTCATTTTAAAATGGATGCAGTGTGGCTAACAAGTGTGGCTAGCAAGCTATCCATTTTATTTGCTGTTAACTACCTAGTCTCACTGTTGCTGCTGTAAGATATCACGATAACCGGCCTGCCAATCAGGATAATTGAGCCAAGCTAATGGAATATTGCTGTGTAAACGCTTACCAGTCACAGACGTTTTTTCATTATCAGCCTCTGGTGGCGTCTCTCCTACCTGCTTACTGAGCCAAGTAGTCAATTCAAGCGTGGTAACTGGCAGATAATCCGTGGCAATGTAAAGGGGCTTCGGTGCCTCAATCGTTAACACTTTGGTAATAACATTTACTAGATCGCGATCCATAATTCGATTGCTCCAGCTCTCGGCGGCAATGGGGTCTTTTTGCCCTTCCTTAGCTTTACGTAGACGCATCAAACGCTCACACCCATAAATACCACTGGAGCGAATGATAATCGCCTTATCACCGAACCCTTGTTGCAACGCTTGTTCTGCTTGACGTATCACTCGTGATGCTTCGCGCTTAGGCATAATAGGCGCGGTAGACTCATCAATCCATTCGCCGTTGTCTTGACCATAAATACCCGTTGAAGAAATAAACACCACCCGCTCAAGGGTTTCTAACGTATCACTAAGCGTTGCTAGGTGCTGACAAATACTCAAATAACTGTCGTTATAGCCACTGGTTGAGTACTCGTCAGGGGTAACGATAATAGCAATACCAGTAAAAGCTTTTAACTGCTCGGCGGTGAGCGTCGACGCATCAGCCTGCATAAAGTCCGCTTTATCGTCCAATGCGTAATGTTCACGTGCACTACGCGCAAGTCCGGTAACTGGCAAATTATCTTGGGCAAGCATGTTAGTTACTGGTAGACCAATATCGCCTTGACCAATAATAAGTAATTTCTGAGTGGCCATAAATCATCCTTAGTTATAATTATATTTAGTGGTTTTTAGTCGTAAATATTTTTTGTTAGTGGCTGACTTTATTAGCTATTTTTTAGTAGTTATGATTATGACTGAGAATATAGTTATAGTTATGACTGAGAATAATGGTTAAGCATTCATATCCTCATTTGAAAGTACTCAGAACAATTTTAAACTACCTAAAAGTAACACTTATTAGAAATAGCGCCTATTAGAAATAATGCCTATTAGAAATAACGCCTATATGAAAGCTGTATATCGTCATTAGCATCGACCCGATCTTGCCAGTCATAGCTGGCATTAAGACGTAGTGCTTGTTTTTTATCAATATCATATTGTAGCCCAAGGGTGGTAACGGGCTGCCAATAATGACCCCGAACATCAGGCTCGTCACTACCGCCATGATACCAATACGGCAATTGCAATTCAGCTTGCGCGCGTAACTGATTGTTAATTTGATAGCGGCAACCCGCATTTACCCCTGCACCAACGCGAACGCCTTTATTAATACCGCGTCCTGCTTGCGTCGCACCCGTTGCTAACGCATAGCATAGCTGCGGTGGCATCTCACCTGTCTGCGCCCGCGGTGTGCCAAATGCCCACGACTTACCAGTCTCATAGGTCATGCTGCCTACCAAGTGGTCAGTGCCGTCTTGTTGTGAGCCGTCATTAACACGAGTTGCCTCAATACTCACACCCCATGTTTTACCTTTTTTAGCCGAGTTCACTGGATTGAAGGAACGGCCACGGATTAAAGTAAAATTCTGCAAGACCACACTGCTTGGCTGCTGAGCATTATCGCGGTCATCGGTATCATACAAGCGTAGCGTTGCCGCCAGCCCTTCTAAATTAAAAAACTGAGGAAAGCCTGTCGGGCGATCAAGGCTATCATGATACCCCGCTCGCAACCCAACATCGATATAGCGGTTATCACCGCGCTGACCAACCCCAATATGACCATTCTGTAGAGATTGACGGTCTAACGGATTATTATCAGCGACAGCGATAGTTATGGGCAGGAGCGATTGTCCATCGGCTGATATACTGGAAGCTGGATTAATTTGTGCTGATTTAATGTCATTAAAAGTATCTTGCCCAGTGTTTCGATAACTAAGTTGCTTGCGAGACTGTTTGGCATCATTGAGCTGCGCTTGACGAAGAGTATTATCAGCTGGCGTATAGCGAGTATTTGCTAAGAGCTTTTCATCGGCGAGTAATTGGACAACGTCAGAGGGAACAACTGCATAAGGCAGCTGACTTAATAAGTGTTTCTTGGGACGCACCACATCAATTAAGCGTAGAATTTCAGAAGCACAATTATCAGTGGTGAAGTAATACGGCAACGACAACTCTTTAGTTTCCCAAACATGAGACATCACTTGTTGTACTTCCGCTGGGGTCAATGCCAACTGATAGGTCCACGCATCACGCTCATCATCTTGCAGATATTTGGCCAGCTTTTTTGGATAAGGGTCAATTTCTATCTTATTGTTATAGCGGCCGGTCATCGACTTAATAGCATAGATTACAAAGCTGTCATCAGGGTCACCATCGACGGTATCGTTAAGTGCATACGCATGATGAATTTGGTTGGAATCAGCAGCACTGGTCTTTGAATCAATACGCAATAGCGTATGAGCAAAAGCGGACAACGGATTATCTAAATACTCTTGGGCAAACATAACTGACAGCTGCTCAGGTGCTAGAGTTGCCATCCAGTTATCAAGCGCTGGACACTTAGCCTGCAGGCGTGAGTTATCAATTGGTAATTGTTCTGTCAACCACTGTACCCGCGCGGGAAAACGACACAATACTGAGTTATTAGAGACCGTTGGGATTTTGCTATTACTATTTTTCTTTGCAGCAGACAGGGTCACTTCTTTAGTAAGTGCGACTAGCATGGCGTCGAGCTCAGCACCTGAATCTTGCTGTCCATTCGCACTCAAAAAGAAATTTTTATTATCGACTAGACTTTTAGACTCACCCTGAGCAAAAAGACTTTTTTTATCGTCAAGAAAATACAGTAACCGTCGCCATGTGGTGTGCTGTGCAAGGTTGTCTGCTTGTACTTGTTGGCGCCATGTCATCAGTAACTGTTCAGCCTCAGCATTTTGTACTAAGGTTGCATCGTTGTTATTATTGTTATTACTATTAGCACTGACACTATTGTCACTGCTACTATCATTTTGGCTAAGCGCCGATGCTATGGGAGTCTGTGGGTTTATTGCTACCGCTGTCTGTGAGCTAGGTGCTAACTCGCCCGTGGTCACAATCGATAGCGGTGTGGGTAAAAATGCCTGTGCTTGCGCAGTCAAGAGTAGCCCGGTAATAGCCAGTGGCAAACGCGCTCGCGAGCTTATTTCTCTTCGCGTACAATCTATAGCAATAGAGTTAGAAATTTTAGAGTTTATGAACATAATATAAAACCTCCCGCTTTATTATTTGTACGCTTATTATAAAAAACGCACACTATACAGCGCCAACTGATTAACAAACTGATTAACAAACTGAACAGAGAATATTATGCCAATATCGTCGCAGCTTGCTCCATTAATGACTATTAATAACGGCCGCCTATCATCAGCTACATGGCTGTGTTCAAAAAATAATAATGCACGTCCTGATGGTATAAATATCAACGCTATCGTCATTCATAATATCAGCTTACCACCCAATGAGTTTGGCGCATGCGATGCTAATGGCTTGCACTATGTTAAAGCATTATTTACCAATCAATTAGACTGGCAGGCGCATCCATATTTTCAAACTATTGAGGGCGCAGAAGTTTCGGCGCATCTATTCATTGAGCGTGATGGGGCCATTACTCAATTTGTAGACTTTAATGAACGCGCATGGCATGCAGGGAGATCCAGCTACCTTGGCCGTTCTGAGTGTAATGATTATAGCATTGGTATTGAGCTTGAAGGCTCAGATTTTGTGCCATTTACAGCGTTGCAATATGAGATGCTGGGGCAAGTGGTCGCAGCCTTATATGACGCCTATCCTAAAACCCGCCGACATTTAACTGGTCATAGCGATATCGCCCCTGGTCGCAAGACCGATCCGGGTGATTATTTTGAATGGGCGCGGTTGCGTGAGACTGTTGCCACATTATTGTCTTAGATCAAAAGACAGAATTATATAGCCAGCTTATAAACTGTTATCAACGCCTCACATTCCACATCCAATCCATTTATATGTGCTACGAAAATGCTATAATCCGTCAGTTTTTTTTGACCTTAGTAAGTTAATAGATAACTTAGCAAACCAATAGGCACAATAGGTTCTCATGGCAAAAAGTCGGTTATTTCGTTCAACCATGGTGGTCAGCAGTATGACCATGTTGTCGCGTATTTTAGGATTGGTACGTGACATAGTGTTATTAAGTGTTTTTGGTGCAGGCGGTTTGATGGATGCCTTTTTGGTCGCCTTTAAGATACCTAACTTTTTGCGGCGGCTATTTGCTGAAGGCGCGTTCAGCCAAGCCTTTGTACCCGTGTTGTCCGAATACAAAGAAAAATATAGCTTACAACAGGTACAGATCTTGGTCAGTCGCACTTCAGGGGCACTGTTGCTAATTTTATCGATGCTTACCGTGGTGGTTATGTTGATGGCACCCTGGGTAGTGACTTTATTTGCGCCCGGCTTTGTGGATCAGCCCGATAAGTTTGCTATCACAGCAGAACTATTGCGCCTAACCTTTCCTTATTTATTATTTATCTCGATGACCGCCTTTGCCAGTGGTATTTTACAAAGTTACGGTCGCTTTGCAGCACCTGCTTTTGCACCAGTATTATTAAACCTGTGTATGATTGGCGCAGCGCTGGTCTTCTCGCCGATGTTCGAAACGCCCATTATGGCGCTCGGCTACGCAGTGGCTATCGCTGGCTTATTACAGTTATTGATTCAACTGCCACAGTTGTCGCAACAAAAGCTGTTGGTCCTACCTAAAATCGACTTTCAGCATGAAGGCGTCAAACGCATCCTAAAGTTGATGCTTCCTGCTATTTTTGGGGTATCGGTTACTCAGATTAACTTGCTGCTCAATACTATATTTGCCTCGCTTATGATTGGTGGTTCAGTTTCCTGGTTATATGCTGCTGAGCGTATGAGTGAGCTACCATTAGGACTGATTGGAGTGGCAATTGGTACGGTTATTCTACCGAGCTTGTCAAAAAGTGAAGCCCAAAAAGATGATGTCACCTTTAAAAAGACCATTGATTGGGCGGCGCGACTGATTGTGGTGGTCGGTCTGCCCGCCGCCGCCGCGTTGTTTATGCTCTCTGATGTGCTGATGCAGGCGCTGTTCTTACGCGGTGAGTTTACTATGCGTGATGCACAAATGAGTTCGCTTGCGCTACGTAGTATGGCAGGTGGTATTTTAGGCTTTATGCTTATTAAAGTATTCGCTCCAGCCTTTTTTGCCCGTCAAGATATCAGAACACCAGTGAAAATCGGTATTATTTCAGTCTTTGCTAATATGGTTTTTAGCGTTATTTTTATTGGTATATTTTATTTACTTGAGATTCCGCTACACGGTGGTCTAGCACTCGCCACTACCGGTGCTTCTTTTGTTAATGCCGGTCTATTATACTATTTCTTACACAAACGAGATATTTTCCGTTTTGGTAGCCATTGGAAGAAGCTATTTGCGCAGTTTGTAATGGCCACCAGCGCCATGGTCGGCGTACTTTATGTGATGCTGCCCTACTTCCCCACCGGCGAGGCACAATGGCAGCGTTTGGTTGCGCTGCTCATTATGTGTAGCGTTGGCGCAGCCGTCTATGGCGTCGTGTTATTGGCCAGTGGCTTTCGTCCGCACCAGCTTAAACATGGTTAAATGACTCCTATTAATGTGGTGCTACTTTACCAAACAGGCACAAGCTTAAATGAATAATGGACTGTTAACGGTACTAATAGTTGCCATAATTAACTATCCATGTATAAATGAAATTTGAGGTTTGATATGAACACTAAACAGTTAACATTTCAACGCTTACCAATAGTAATCGCTACTGGTGTATTCAGTGTAGGACTGCTATTAAGTGGTTGCAGTAATAGTGATAAAAATGACGGCAACGATAGCGCTGAGACCGCAATGGATGTTGAGAATAATACGAATGATACGGCAGCAGTGGCCACTCAAGATGCAGAAGCGCCTGATGCTGAGAGCACTGCAAGCATTCTTGACAATAGAGGTGTACAGATAACAGATGGCCTTGAAGATAAAAGTGAAACGGCCATTAGTAGCGATAATGTTAATCCATTAACAGCGGCTACTAAGCAGCCAAGCCTAGTGTCCAATCCCACTCAAGCAGGTACGCCTGAGGATACTGTCAAGCAAGCGCTCGATACTTTATATTATGGCGATGTCAAACAGGCCGCGACCTATTATAAAGTCGATATGGCAAACTTCGTGGACGAGCTGACCAAAACCCAATATGCCTTTCAGCAAACCGTTGCTGGGGTCACTATTACTGATACCAAATATAGTAGCGATAAAACTCGCGCCTCTATCTCTGGTGAGCTGAGGCTAAAAGACCAAAATGAGCCTGTACCACTGACCTATGAGTTACAGAAAATAAATGGTGAATGGAAAATTTTGGGCTAAAAATAGCCACTACAAAGTTTGAGAGCTGAAACAGGCTAAATTTGGTTACTGTTATCTACAGCAAGCGCTTTGCCAAGCATAACAACATCGGCGATAAAACCTTGCATGTCACACACTTGTGGCATATATCCCCACTGCTCAAAGCCGAGCTTGTTGAATAGACCGAGACTGGGTTGATTGTGAGCAAAGACCAGCGCTACCACATTTTGAATACCCAGGCTTGGCGCTTGCGTTAGCATCCAACGGGTTAATAACTTACCAAGCCCTCTCCCATGATAGTCGTAATGCAAATAAACACTAATCTCACTGCTGATGTTATAGGCAGTACGCGCATATAAATCGCTAAAACTGCCCCAAGCAATAATTATTGATGTAGGCTCCATTGCGTCAATCTGATCGGTTGGATCGGTGTGGTTAATAGCGTTTACTGTTTTAACCACATAGATTGGACGGGTAGGATTATTGAGATGGTCCTCAAACCAAGCAGCGCGTTCATCACTGGTGACTGGTACTAAGTTGGCCGTGGCCTGTTTGCCAGCAATGGTTTGATTATAAATGGCTAAGATAACTGAAAGGTCTTCTATGCCTGCACGCTGTACTATAAACTGGTCAGTAAGCCTATCTACAGATAACATGGTCGGCGCAGCGTTGATGTCGGACATAATAGTTCTCATAATTAGTGAATGACTTATAAACAATGATCAGTTTTTAGAGTTTGGGCGTTAATGATGTGAGTGGTGCTATTTTACTTTATAATGACTAGCTTTAGACACCTCAAATGTCATCATAGACGTGTTTCTTCATTTCTTATTTGGTCTTATCATAGCTGCAAACTTATGAATACCTATTTTCTTGAACAATTGATTGCGTTACCAAACGCGACGCTCACAGATACTAAACTAATAGAGTTAGCGCCTTGTGTGCTCACTATTGGTAACTTCGACGGTGTGCATCTGGGCCATCAAGCGATGCTCGCCCAAGTCCAAAGTTTGGCGGAACAGCAAAAATTGAGTGCGGCAGTGATGGTATTCGAGCCTCAGCCACGTGAATTTTTTGCGCCAGCAACCGCTCCTGCACGTTTAACTAATTTAGCAGAAAAACAAGCTTTATTGGCAGAATTTGGAGTTGAGACCTTAATTGTAGCCAACTTTGATACTAATTTTCGGGCGCTATCAGCGCAAGCGTTTGCTGACATTTTAGCGCAACGCTTAAATGTAAAAGCCCTAGTATTAGGCGATGACTTCTGTTTTGGCCACGATCGTACTGGTGACAGTCAATTTTTACGGGCATATGGCTTGCAGGTGACTAATTTACATACGGTCACTGACGATACAGATACCGCTAAGCGCATCAGCTCTACTCGTGTTCGTGATTTACTATTGGCCGGTGATATCAACGCTGCTAACCAGCTACTTAAACGCGACTATGCTATCACTGGTCCAGTTATTGGCGGCGATAAAATCGGGCGCACGATGAACTTCCCGACCGCAAATATAGATTTGGCGCGAATCAAACCTGCCTTGCACGGTATCTTTGCGGTAGATGTCGTACGTTTGGATGGTTCTGGAGAGGTCATACCTAATGGCTTAACCGAATTAGCAGACAATGAACAAACAGGGGTAGCCGGTCTGCGTCCTGATAGCTTATTTGGTACTGCCAGTGTTGGTACTAGACCTTCTGTGAATAAAGGCGATGAATGGCGCTTAGAGATTCACTTCCCGCAATTCCAAGCGAATTTATATGATCAAACTTTGCACGTACGTTTTTTGCATTTCTTACATGGTGAGCGTAATTACGCAGGGTTAGAGGCACTAAAAACCGGTATCCATAGCGATGTGGCAGATTTACTTGAATGGCGGTCACAGCAGCTTAATTAAAAACCTGCACTTAATTTAAAAAACCCACAAGCATAAGCATTGTGGGTTTTTTTGTATTCAATCAATACTATTGGTTCAAGGTACTGAGTTTAGCAAGTCGTCACTGACGATCAATTACGCACTCGGATGCAAACGTACATTCAAGTCATCGATAACCTCAACCCATGCGGCATCTTTGGTCCATTCTTCTTGCAAGAACATGCGTTGATTGTCCTTCCAAATATCAGACTCTATCAGCTTTTCCTCTTTTGCTAGCTGGTTTTTTTCTACGAAGGCGTCAATA
Source organism: Psychrobacter sp. PL19 (assembly GCF_017875835.1). Taxonomy (NCBI): domain Bacteria; kingdom Pseudomonadati; phylum Pseudomonadota; class Gammaproteobacteria; order Moraxellales; family Moraxellaceae; genus Psychrobacter; species Psychrobacter sp. PL19. Next base: position 1,160,028 of record NZ_JAGING010000001.1, on the reverse strand, counting down.
GCCGCATCTGAGCTATCCAATCCCAACTGGGCAAATAAGTCATTAATACTATAATCAGGGTCACCTAACATAATTTTCTCCTTGAGGATTTGTGGTCGATCGTACTGTTTCAATTTTTATTGCTGGTTATACGTTGTTTATATTTCCTTAGGACATAAGGCTTGCGTCGCAATTTATTGTAGCAAGCTCTACCTCAAAAGCTGTTATGCAACGTTACCAGTTATGTTAACGTCAATGTTGTCCAATAAATAAAAAGACAAAAAAGCCCTCAATGAAGAGGGCTTTTTTATTCTATAACGCTAGTGGTTTAACAGCCTGTCTACTTATGGCAGTAGATGCGACACGGCATCACGCTCTTCGCTAAGTTCTTGCTCAGTAGCCGCCATTTTCTCTTTCGAGAAATCAGATGACACATCAAGGTCAGCAACGATAGACCAGTCGCCATTTTTGCAAGTACATGGGAACGAGTAAATCAAGCCTTTGGCAATACCATATTCGCCGTTAGAGTAAACGCCCATTGATACCCAATCGTTATCATCGGTGCCCATTACCCAAGTACGTACGTGTGCAATAGCAGCATTGCCAGCAGAGGCCGCAGAAGAAGCGCCGCGCGCTTTAATAATTGCAGCACCACGTTTTTGGACTTCTGGAATATAAGTGTTTTCGTACCAATCACGATCTACTAGATCTAGAGCTGGCTTACCATTTACAGTACAAGTGGTCAAATCAGGATACTGAGTAGATGAATGGTTACCCCAAATAATCATTTTTTTCACGTCATTGATGGTGGTGTCGGTTTTTTCGGCCAACTGTGCCATCGCGCGGTTGTGATCTAAACGAGTCATAGCAGTGAAATTACGTGGGTCTAGATCTGGTGCGTTACGCTGAGCGATAACGGCGTTGGTATTAGCAGGGTTGCCCACGACTAATACTTTGACATCACGGCTTGCCACCTCATTCAAGGCTTTACCTTGTGCTGAGAAAATCGCAGCATTGGCTTCTAATAAGTCTTTACGTTCCATACCTGGGCCACGAGGACGTGAGCCTACCAGCAAAGCATAGTCGACATCTTTAAAAGCAACAGTGGCATCGTCAGTTTGTACAATACCTGCGACTAAAGGAAATGCACAGTCTTCTAATTCCATGACCACACCTTTAAGTGCATCAAGTGCTGGGGCGATTTCAAGTAATTGCAAAATAATAGGCTGATCATTACCTAGCATTTCGCCAGATGCAATACGAAAAAGCATAGCATAGCTGATATTACCAGCGGCACCAGTCACGGCAACACGTACAGGCTGTTTCATAGAATATTCCCTAATTAATTATTAGATAATTTTGTCTTCATTTTAAACATAGTCGTCCATCTAAACATCATCTAAACATAGTGATTTTAGATATAGAATTGTTCAATGAGAGTGGTTACAAACCGAAAGCTAGTGTAGCACTTCATTTGGTGAATCGTCTAGAGACAATCCGATGCCTATTAATGACTATATTGTTACATTTTATACAGTCTAAAATTTGCGGGTGGGGAGGAAAGTTATAATAAAAGAGAGCAGAGAGGGCTAAAAAACGGCTTAGAGTCCACTTTATTAAGATTATTTAAAGTAACGTTATATTTAAGTAGGAGAAATATATTGAGTGACAGTATTTTGAGTGACAGTGTTTTGAGTGACAGTGTTTTGAATGACAGTGTTTTGAATGACAGTGTTTTGAATGACAGTATTTTGAATGACAGTATTTTGAAAAAAATTCTCACCAATAAAGTGTTGCAAAAGACCTTATTTACCACCTGAGATAATAAAATTTGTGCCGCAGTTATCTACTACCTTGTTGCAAGTGCCAAATTGGCTGCCTTCGTAACAAACGTGAACATCGGTAAGCATGGTCTGACGTCGACTGCCCGCTTGGCAAATCAAGTCAATACTGGCTGAGGTCATTCCACTATTCAAGCGAGTCATTTGACTGATAAAGCGTAATTTGGAAACGGTATAGGTATTGCCCGTATTCAACTCATTGGGTAGCTTTAATGCTCCAGCATGATTGACGATCTGGCGAAAATAACTGCTAGCACTTAACGGACTACAAGCGCCGTAGTGTTGCCACGCTTGAGTACGGACAGTGGTGTCAGGCATGATACGGTTGACCACTTTTAACTGTAATGGCGTTAAACGTGGCTCGCTACCCCGTCCACAGCGTTCGCCATAACCGAGATCGAGACCAGAGACCGTTAGAGAGTAACCCTCTAAGCATTGACGCATACGCGCTCGCGAAGGCTGCAGACTACATAGGGCTGGGGTCATCTCAATCATCAAGACTCGTTGGCCGGTCTTAGCCGCATTGGCCGCTTGTGCTGAGCTTAGCATGAGCCCTGGTAATAACAGTAAACCGGCAATTTTGAGTGCTGTGTTGGACTTGTTATATTTTTTATCCGCCGGGCTGACTTTTAATAGACTAAGACCTGATAAAGTGGCGCTTATAGTTAGTTGGTTGCCATTTAGTCTCTTTAGCAGGCGTACTCTTAACGCCGGACTGGCAGATAACTGATGTCCATTTTGTAATAATATCGGCAAATTTAAGTATTTCTTAATCATAAGTAACTTTTATTATCGTAAGTAACAAAGCATGTGACAGTGATCAAACAGGGTCTATAGGCTCAGATTATGGTGATTAAAATATCAATATTAGATGAACTAATAATAAAATAGGTTGATAGAAATATACGGGCGCTTACTAAGGTAATGGTAGCAAAATGCTTTTTTTAATCTATAGCAAAAACGTAAATTTAAGACTAATTATTTAATTGTGACAACCATAATATGGTTAGAAATACACTTTTTGCGAGAAGACACAGGTTTAATATCTAGTAAACCCCAGAGAACCAACTGAGGTCAGTTAAGAATAGACCTCTTGCAAAAGTACCATTTCATTAGCTTTCATGAACGAAGCTTCAACGGCTAGCGACGACTTATGCAAGAGGTCTAATATAGAGGGCAAAGGCCGTGTAAACGTCTGCTACCCTGTTAATAAGCCGCTGGCAAATTAATGCTAACGGCTCAGTACGCTCTTAAAAATTATATTAACAGTTATGCTACCCATCACAATAACAGCTAACTATTTATTAATGGTGGCTTTCTCATACAAAATTCTAAACGTTAGCAAGTCTTTTTAAAACGCTGCAGGAATTGTGCCCATGCGCTGGCTAATAGGTTGGGGGCTACCGAGTAAGCTACTATAAATAGTGGCATTTTCCATCACGTGCTTGACGTAATCACGGGTCTCAGGATAAGCAATTGATTCGACATACTGATCAGCAGCCAGTGAGCCATAAGTAGGCTGCCAGCGCTTAGCATTATTAGGGCCAGCATTATAACCAGCAGTGGCAAGTACCGGCTGACGGTTTAGCTTTCCCAAGATATCACTCATATACCAGGTACCATAGCGAATATTGGTATCGCCGCTATTCGCATTGCTAGCACTATAAGATTCGCCTAAATTACGAGCAATATATTTTGCCGTGTCAGGCATGATTTGCATCAAACCACTGGCGCCAACGTTGGAGCGCGCTGAGCTCACGAAGCGACTTTCTTGACGCATAATGCCATAAGCCCATGCTGGATCAATACCTGCTGACCGGCTATGCCGTACGACAGCATCTTGGTGCGGCATAGGATATGATAAGGCCAAACTGCTGGCTCTATCAGTATTATCAGCAGCATAGACCGCACGATCAAGCCAACCCATATCATGTGCTTGTCGGGCGGCAGCAATAATTAGGTTGTCATCACGATTATCACGTGCCACCTTGACCGCCCAGTTCCATTCACGGTTGGCATAAGCACGGCTAGCATCGGCGTTATATAAGGCAAAAGCGCGAGCAAAGTTCGGATCCTGCATGGCACGAGCACGGTCAGCGTTGCTAACGTTTGGTAAGTTACTGCCGCCTAAACGACTAACATCAAAACGCTGACCCACTTTATCTTTTGCCATTAGGCCATAATAATCGTTGCTTTTGGCCAGATGCTGGTACATTTTTTTAGCGGTATTACGCTTGCTACGATCGTTTGATTGCTCATAGGCGCGTGCTAGCCAGTACTGCCATTGGCTGGATTTTTGAGTTTCTGCCTCCATACGTGAAATGGCCTCAACCACATCATCCCAACGACTAAAGCGAATAGCCGCTTTGGCATAGTCTTCGGCCTCTTCATAATTAAAGTCATCATCTAGACTGCTACGAAACCAGTCAACGGCCTCAGAGTCAAAGCCATCATCGGTGGTATGACTCATCCGCTGAACGCCAAGAATACGATAAGCATAACGGCGCGTATCATCGGTCAATAAGCGGGCTGAACGCTGATTGTCTTGCTTAATATCAAAGTCTAGCTGGAGCGCGGCTTCACGATAGGATTTATCCGCGATACGTCCAATAGCATATAGATATAGATACTGATTGGTTTGGCTTTGAGGTTGCATACCAAAGCGGCTAAAAAACGAGCTCGGGTTCAGCTGGATTTCACTCAACGCTGAATAGGGAATCGGGGTGCCAAGCCGTGATGATAGCGCCATAATGTCGCCAGTTTTGCCTTTACGCAGCATGCGCTTAAGACGCGCCATGCGATCTTGATTACTGATCAACACGTTATTATTCATCTCAGTTGCTAGCTGATCACACAGCGCCGGCTGCTTTAAGGTAGTCAGCCAAACATCTGATTTCTCTGCCAAGGCACGCATGGTGTCGCCGCCATTATTAAAGCCCAGCCCAATCGCACAGCGCTCACTGCGATCACCGTTGGTAATCAAATTAGCCACCTGCCGTACGGAAGCATAATCACCTGATGCAGCTTTAGTCTCAGCAAAGTCAGCCACCAACTTTTCTGCCATAACAGTATTGGGATATTGGCGTACAAATTGTGACACGGCCGCCGAGCTTTGCGCATTCAAATCTAAATTCATACGCCAATAAGTAGGATACATAGCAAACAGACCACCACTCATCAACTGCTCATAGTTATACAACGCGCTGATATCACCACGATTTGCTGCCTGCGCTGCGGCACTAAAAGAGTTGATACTACTGTCCTGCTGATCATAGCTACCAACATAAAGAGCCGGATCATAAGGAGCCGGATCGGCACAGGCCACTTGTGATAGCACTAGCGCGCTCATTGCTGTTGCCAAACTAAGCGTGCCCACTCGCAGTGAGTCAATATTAAATCGGCTAGAATTATGACTGGTTTGACCATTGGGTACCACAAGGTTGTCATTAGTATTGTCATGAATGGGCTTGGCAACGCGATGCTTGGTCATACTTACTCTCTTTATGATCTTAATGGTTATTTAATATTTGACTTTTTATTTTGGTACTGAAATTTTCATAATAAAGTATTTTAAGAATGCAGTATTTAAACATCAGGGCACAATACTGTATCTTAAGATCAGTATTTTTAACTCGGAGGCTCAGTCTTTGAAACAGCTATCATTAAAATACCTTAAAAACGCGACGGTACTGCTGGTATAGGCTTTTTGCAGCCTCTGTCTGCGTAGGCACAGCAAGCAAGAAAAACGTATGCCAGCAGTAGGTTATGTGTCGATATTACTTTTCATTGACTATGTTAAGACGTGCTAAGTAAAATTGTTAAACAAAAGCACCAACATGGTAAGCACAGCTATTCTCTGTATCTAGGATAATGAGTCTGGCCATAACGATCAGCGGCGTTCGAAGGTCAAAAAATACATCCCGCCAGCAACGCAATACTCATCATACTATATCTTTTTGACTTTCAACCAGCTCCCTTACCATTTGTAAATAAACAGGACAGCGACCTGCAATACAAGGGTGATACTCGGATCAATTACTAGGGTTACTCAGACATCTTTCACCTTATCGACGGAACCATTAAAACTTAGGTAGAATGCTCCTTTAATGACCGTTACCATCTAAATTAGTATAAAATTTCATAAGCAATTGATAGTATTATAATTATTTTTTATACTTATATCTAATCATGTCGCGTTACTTTTCACATTAGTCCATGGTTATGATAAAATGCGCCACCCATTAATGGCTTGCCGCCGCTATATTTTGTTTGCTAATCATGGACTTTCGCTTATGAGTGTTTCTGTATTTAATCCTCGCATCAATGACCCTGCACTCGAAGCGCCAGTTTCAGAGCAAGTAAATGTCGCTACCATCGAAGCGCCGGTTTCAGAGCAGGTCAATGCCGCTGCAATAAAAAAAGTCTTTATCGCCACCCAAGGCTGTCAGATGAATGTCTATGACTCTGACAAAATGCTCGACGTCCTTGGCGACTCGCATGGTATGCAAGTGACCCATAATATAGATGAAGCAGATGTATTGTTGATGAATACCTGTTCTATCCGCGAAAAAGCACAAGAAAAAGTATTCTCAGAATTAGGCCGCTGGCGCAAACTAAAAGAAAAACGTCCAGACCTAGTGATTGGGGTTGGTGGCTGCGTGGCCTCGCAAGAAGGCGATAATATCCAAAAGCGTGCGCCTTATGTCGATATGGTGTTCGGCCCACAAACCTTGCATCGCCTACCAGAGCTGTATGATCAATCAAACCAGCAGCGCCACATTTCACCAAAGAACCGAATTGGTACGATTGATATCTCCTTCCCTAGTATTGAAAAGTTCGATTTTTTGCCCGAGCCAAAAGTCGATGGTTTTAAAGCCTTTGTCTCTATCATGGAAGGTTGCTCAAAGTATTGTTCGTTCTGCGTGGTTCCTTATACACGCGGCGAAGAACTCTCGCGCCCGCTTGATGACGTGTTGGCCGAGATTGACAGCTTAGCGGCTCAAGGTGTACGTGAAATCAACCTATTGGGTCAAAACGTCAATGGTTATCGCGGCGAAAAAGATGACAACAGTATTTGCCGCTTTGCCGAGCTACTACATTATGTATCGCACGTGGATGGTATCGAGCGTATTCGTTATACCACCAGCCATCCGCTAGAATTCACTGATGATATCATCGATGCTTATGCACAGTTACCACAGCTGGTATCGCACCTACATCTACCCGTACAAAGTGGCTCAAATGCCATATTGGCCGCGATGAAACGCAACCATACTATTGACGTTTATATCACTCAAATTGATAAACTAAAAGCCATTCGTCCAGATATTCATTTATCAAGCGATTTCATTATTGGCTTCCCAGGTGAGACCGATGAAGACTTTCAGCAAACCTTGCAATTGGCAAAAGACTTAAACTTCGACCATTCTTATAGCTTTATTTATTCCAAGCGTCCAGGCACACCAGCAGCAGAGCTACCGGATGATGTCAGCTTTAAGACCAAAAAAGCCCGTTTGGCTGAGTTCCAAAAGGTAATTATAGATTCTACTCTGCAAAAATCGCATGACATGGTTGGTACGACCGCCCGCGTATTGGTCGAGCAAGTGGCCAATCGTCATCCAGACTGCCTAATAGGCACCGCAGATAATACCCGTACGGTGATGTTCCCTTATAATCCTGAACAGATGGATGAGCTACTGGGTAAAATTGTCAGCGTCCGTATCACTGATTTCGTCAGTCCGCATATGGTCAAAGGTGAGCTTGAATCTATATTGGCTTAAGTAAGCCCAAACTCAATTGAGCGTACATTGTCATTAAAATCATAAAACATAAAAAAGCTGCTAATACTTTGCTATTAGCAGCTTTTATTTTAGCTATAGTCAATGAAAAGTAATATCGATACATAATTTACTGCTGGCGTAAGTCTTTATTGCTTGCTGTGCCTACGCAGACAGAGGCTGCAAAAAGCTCATACCAGCAGTACCGTCGCGTTTTTAAGGTATTTTAACTATATTAAGCAATGTTTAAATGCTCAAATAACCAATCAAGCCATAAAGCTGCTCACAACATCAGCCAACAAGGCAGCGGCAATTAAGATGAATATTACCCCGCAACCCCGGTTGAGCCAAGCTAAGCGGTCACTAACATCCAGCCAGCCCGCAAGCTTTTTACCACCAAGAGTATAAATAAGCTGCCAGATGGTTTCACTCAAAAATAGACCTAGGGTCAACATAATGTATTGTGGCCATAATGGCGCACTGAAATTGATAAATTTAGGGAAAAAAGCCGCAAAAAATAAAATCGCTTTGGGATTGGACAACGATACCCAAATACCCGTTCTAAATAGCAGCCAATCACTAGGAATCGCTTTGGCTGCCGCTCTAGGCGGTGAATGTGGTAAAGATGCGGGTTTATTATCCGGCATTATAGAGCTCGATATCAGCTCGGCGTCAACCTCTGCGCTCATGGCGCTGGCAGTATTCATCAAGCTATTATCAGTAGTATTATCACGCCATGATGAAACGCCTAAATATATCAAATATAACGCGCCAATAGACTTGATAACAGTCAGTAACCATGGCGACTGCCGACTAATAACATCTAGTCCTAGAAGAGTAGAAAGTAGCAGAATAAATAGTCCAAGACTCAACCCTGCTAAGGTCCATAGCGTCCGCTTGACACCATAATTCAGTCCATATTGAAATGCCAATAGCATATTTGGGCCAGGGGTAGCTGAGATAAAAAACGTACTAGCAAAAAATACCGCCAACAGATGCCACGACATCAACCAACCCTACCTTATTATTTAAAAAATTCAGTTTAGAATCCTGCGACTCTAGACAATTTGACGGTAAAAAGTAAACACCGCCATTAAGACGGTGTACTTTATAATTAATAGCTCTGTAACCATATAATCTGGCCAACTCAACATTAAGTTTATTTCAGTTGTCATTTAGCAGAGAGGAACCAGCGTATATAATCGACTATGAACAACAGTAGCAAAAGTTAACTAGCAGCAGCTTTGTAGTAAGCGCTGTAAGAAGCTGTCACAGCGCTCAATCTCATCAAGCTCAACGTACTCATCTGCTTTGTGCGCTTGTTCGATACTGCCGGGTCCGCAGATAATCGTTGGAATACCCGCATTGGTGAATTGCCCGCCTTCGGTGGCATAAGCAACTTTATGACGTTTGTCATCTTCAACCAAAGCAGCTATCAAGCTTTGGAGCTCGTCATTGTCATTATCCGTCATCGCGGGTACCCCTACTTCTTGTAGGATCTCAATGCGGGTCTCTGGCGAACGCACTTGCATCTGCGCGGTTAGCTCAGCGGCTTTAGCTTGGATCGGCGCCAAGATATCTGCTTGAGTCATGTGCGGCAGATTACGATAGTCAAAGGTGAACTCGCATAGATTAGGTACGATATTGGTCGCCGTGCCACCCTGTATGGTACCCACTGACAAGGTTGAATAAGGCACATCGAACAAGGGGTCGTTATCATCACGGCCGCTTAATTGCTCAGCTAAGGTATCGACGTAACCGACCAAACGGCTGGCATAACTAATCGCATTGACGCCTTGTGCCGTCAAGGATGAATGAGCTGATTTACCATGTACGCGGCAGCGATATATAGCGATGCCTTTATGCGCTACCACCACGGTCATATTGGTGGGTTCACCAACGATACAATATTCAGGAGTAATACCACGGGCAGCTAAATCGGCCAGTAATAAAGGCGCCCCTAAACAGCCCACTTCTTCATCAAATGACAATGCCAAGTGTAGCGGACGACGCAGCTGACTATTTTTAGACCGCTGTGCCGCATCAGGCAATAGAGTTAACGCGCAAGCAATGAAGCCTTTCATATCGCAAGCCCCGCGCCCATATAAGCGCGAACCACGAATAGTGGCGGTAAACGGCTCAGACGTCCAATCTTGACCATCAACCGGCACGACATCGCTATGGCCTGAAAGTACTAAGCCGCCATCAACTATTTCAGCATTTTTACCTGCTGGTACAGTGGCAAATAAATTGGCTTTGTTTTGCAACTCGTTAAAAGTCAGCGTTACTATCAATCCCAACTGTTCACAATAAGCCTTAACCTCGTTGATTAAAGCTAAGTTTGAATGTCGACTGACAGTGTCAAAGCCGATTAAGCGTGTGAGCCAATCAATACTCTGCTGCGGATAAGACGGAATAGGTTGAGACTGATGGTCACTATTATTAAAAGCCATTGAACATCCTTATCAAATAAAATTGATATTGAGATTTGTGTTATTAGTCTTTTTGCTGTGCCCGTCGCTGCAACTCTTTTACCTCTTCGTCTAAGCCTGTGATCGGGCCTTCGACTGGCACATTCGGCGCCACGTCTTGAATGGCTAACGATGTAATTGGCGATGTTGATTCTACACCCATCTCATCCATCCATTCGCCCAACTGTTTGGAGGAGCTGATATAAACAATACGGCCAAGTCCTGCCCAAGCATGAGCCGCTGAGCACATCGCACAATGCTCACCTGAGGTATAAACGACCGCTCGCGCTCGCGCTTCTGGAGTCATATTTTTTGCCGCCCAACGTGCGACTGCAATCTCAGGATGATAGGTTGCATCGACCGTGTTAATGCGGTTACGATCTTCATTAAGTACGGTGCCATCGCTATCGACCAACACACTACCAAACGGCTCATCACCGGCATCTAATGCTTCAGTAGCCAGCTCAATACAGCGGCGCAAATGTTGTTTATCAGTATCCGTTAACATTATTTTATTCTCCTTTTTATTTGGTATTGATATTTTATATTCGTCTAACGCTATGAGTCATATCATACTTTCGAATCATCAGGCTAACCACTAACCCCGCTACTCACAAGATAATATAAATAAGTATAAACACTCATGAGCCATATGATTCACATTCAACTTTTCTAGTTCTTCGTCAAATGTTGGGGTGAGGTGAAATATTTTTCACCTTAACCCACATGAACGCCAATACTCTTGTATTTGTGTGTCAATAGTATTTTGGCGCGTGCACGTGTGAGGTTTGAAAGCCGAACGAATTCCGTTTGACTGCTTTTGTCAGGTTATTTATGCCTACTAGAAAACCGTTGAAATAAGAGAATGCAAAACTGTTTAAGATTTCAGTTTGCTAGCTTCGGGACGTGCACATCACTTTTTGGAACTCCGCAATGCCGGCCAATTCGACCAGCTGATATAATTCACGGCAAAACTCAAGTGCACGCATCTCCTTGTCTTTGCTTGTTTCTCGACAATTCAAGTGTGAAAGAAATTGGAGATTGCGTGTCTTTTTTTGGTTAAATTGTTTGAACACTCCAAATTTAGTGTAGAACCGCCAAATTTAGTATACCGAATTCTGAAAACAGAAAAAACAAATGGGTCGTTTTTTTAAAGTGTCTACCATTTAAAGTTCAGTTCACGAGTGTCGACATAGTAAGTGCTTACATGTATAGAGTATAAATTGGGTTGTATGATTTCTAACTTTATTTTTTTCGAGGGGCATCAAAACCATAAGCTTGCCCATCTTTATGCTTAATTTTATCTTCCCAAGGGAGACTATATGTTCCGTTTCTCAAATCGTCCATATACGTGTATGGAGCGTCCATTACTCCGCCATCCACGGCAACAAAGCCTCGATGCCCCAACTGGTAGATGTTGTTTTCAACTCCCCAGTTGATCCGAGCCTCAAGTACCAAATCAGGTCTAACTTCTCCAGTAATTATTTCATCAGCGCGGTTACTACCTTCTACGAGTGTTACACCATCAAATCCAACAATCATGGCGTCTCCCATCGAATCATTGGTTCCATCACTTCCACACATGGCAACGGACGCGGTATATGCAAGGTTGCAAAATGCGTTTGTTTGATTGGTTATTTTCCAGGAATGTCGAATGGGTGGCGTATAACCAGCTGTACGTAAAATAACATCTGCACCTTTATATGCAAGTTCGCGACTAACCTCTGGAAACATCCCATCATGGCAAATAACTAGCCCTAGTTTACTTCCATTTGGTCCGTCACACACAGGCAAGCCAAGATTACCCGGTTCCCATGGTTCAACAGGAACCCAAGGATGTAGTTTTCGACAGTTTAATTTTATCTGGCCCTGATCATCTATAATTAATCCGGTATTGTAAGGATTTCCATTAGGGTTATATTCCATTATTGAAAAACATCCCCAAATTTCATTTTCCTTACAAACTTTTTTCAGCTCAGACACTTCAGGTCCATCGATATCACACATGATCTCATCATTCATGTCCATTGAAAGTCCATGAAGCATATATTCTGGAAATACGACAAGATCAATGGGTGCTATAAACCGTTTTGCTTTTCGAACCATGTCACATACTTTCTCGGTTTGCTTAGTCAAGTCATCTTTCGTTTTTGTTATTGGTAATTGCAATTGTACTAAACCTAGAATCACTCCATTTGGTGATTTATTCAATCCTCCAAGACCATTCATTATAAAACTCCTTTCAAATATACTATACTCAACAATTTACTTTTACCCTACAATTTTAGGTTTAAACATAAGATAATAACTTTAAAAGGTTGAAGAATTAGATGTGGAAAAACATATTAATTTCTATTTTTTAATATCACTAAATTGAATCAGTCTCATAACTCTAAGCCCTTACGGCTCTAAGCACAAAATGGCAATAAAATAGAGTGCTTCCTCAAATCCTATGTAATAAAGCTTACAACACACGTTAATAGAGTAGAGAAACGTTCTACATTTATCATACGACCAAAAAGGTTCCCCGTCAAATATTGGGGTGAGATGAAATAAGGGAATGCAAAACTGTTTAAGGTTTCAGTTTGCCAGTTTCGGGACGTGCACATCACTTTTTAGAACTCCGCAGTTCCGGGCAATTCGACCAGCTGATATAATTCACGGCAAAACTCAAGTGCACGCACCTCCTTGTCTTTACTTGTTTCTCGACAATTCAAGTGTGAAAGAAATTGGAGATCGCGTGTCTTTTTTTTAGTTAGATTGTTTGAACACTCCAAATTTAGTGTAAAACCACTTTTCTTTCAACTCATTGATACTCATTTTAAATTTGCACCATATTCTTACGATGGGTTATTTTGATTCATCACATCAACCACCGGTGGCGTGGGCTTTGACAACTGGCCTTCCGCTTGGCGTTCTTTGGTGGTTTTTGCATCCATTTTTAGCCCTGAAATCAGTGCTAAATCTTTAATAGGCTTACGCTTACGGGTGGCAAAACTGACCGGGACCATGCGCGCAAACTCATAAATATACAGATAAGACTCTTCGCCACCTTCAAAGTCCTCATCATCTTCCAGACGGATAGCGCCAATTTTGGCTAAATCCATGAGCATCTCATTTTCTTCAGCACTCAGACCACAATCAGTAATACCAAAGCCAGTCATAAAGCCGTTAGCCCACTGTTTCAGAGCCATCACACGCTCGTATAAGTTATGTTCATCGTCAGGTATCAGTGGCATAAAGGAATAAGCATCCTCTTTATCTTTGAGCTGAAACACGGTATCTTCCGCCTCTTCGGTCAGCAGCGTCAAGGCCGGCTCCGGTAACGGTGCAAAGCTGAGTTCTTCCAGCACCTTCGCCCAACCTTGCTCATCAGGAGCCTCACAAGCCGTCATCAAGCCAGTCATCAAGCCGTGCACCTCACTGATAGACACATCAGTCCATTCATCAAACGCTTCGGCCCACGTGTTCCAGCCAGAGATATTATCATTCATAACGGTTATCCTAGTGATTGATTAGCAATGATTGATTAGAGCCAATTAATTAGTAATAGTTACCGCCCTACAATGTGCGCAGCGCTGTAACTAATAAAAGTAAAAAAAAGAAGCACAATAAGTGCAATTACTTTGTTGATATAGATATTATGCGGTCACCTATGGCATTATTAAACGCATAGACCAAAATTCATCCACACTCACTGGTTAAGGATAAAAACTGACTATGTATGACCAACTCAGACTATTAGAAAAAACGATACTTGACATCAAAAAGCAGCATCAGCTGGTCAGCGCTGAACTTAGCAGCATCAAACAACGACCGAATACCAATCCAAAAGAATTGTCAGTCCTTAATACTAAGCTCGATAGCAGCCATACAGAACGTGATAACGCGAAAAAACAGTTGAGCGATCTCGATAAACGCTATCAAAGCCTTGCCGAAGCGCATCATATGATTGGAGAAGAGCAAGACAAGTTACAAAAACAGCTGGCTGATTTGCGACAAAAAAACAGTGCCCTACAACAACATAATGACAATCTTCAGCAGCAGGGCCATGAGCTACAACAACAAAATAATAATATTAAGCAGCAAAATAGCGATATCAAACAACAAAACCATGACCTACAAGAAAAAAATCAGTTGGCAGCCGAGCGCACGCAAGTGGTGTTAAAACGATTAACCCATATTGATCAAATAGAAAGCTGATGCGCGATTGACGAAGGTTTGCCAAAACAGTAATAGCACCCTTGCCTCTCAAAAAATGATTTTATACTTTTAGCGCTTTAATTATTTATCTTAATTGATTATTCACCTTCATGACGATACTTTGTAGGACTTATTATGACTGACAACAATAGCAACGCTGATCAAAACTCACCGCTTGAAAACAAAAAAGCGGCGGCGCCCATGGATCAAACTAAGCGCACCCTGCCCCAAAATGTCACCCCCAATAAGATAAACGTCGAACAGGCAACAACAGGTAGCAGCACACCAGCTACTAAAACCCCTGAACCGCAAATGAAAAAAGTAGATATTGCCATTGCTGGCATAACCTATCAAATTTATTGTCCGATTAATGAAGAACAAGAATTACGTTCAGCCGTGTATTACATTAATAACTTTGTTCTCGATATTAAAAGAGAAGCACCAAACTTAAGCCAAGAAAATCTGCTGGTATTATGCTGCTTAAACTTATATGAAAAAATTAGCGCTCATGAAAAGACCAGTGATACTCATCAAAATGAAAGTAAGCAGTCAGAGGCTCTGTTAAGTAAAATAATGCAAGACGCGCAGTCTATTTTATAGGTCAAGTGACCACTTAACGCTAGTACTGGTAAGTTTTACCGGCATGAAAATCAGCTTGATGTTCGTAGTTGCAAAAAAACAACTCACCGTTAGCCTTAGTGCTACTGTCCTTGATAGGGCTGTCAAGGTCGCTAGCAGTATTAATAGTATCGCTAACGGCATTGGTAGTATCACTAACACTATCATTAGTAATGTCACTATTTATACTGCTGTTAAGCTCGGTAGGGGCAGTCTCGATAACACCACGATACTCAGCTAAGCTGTTACCACAAAAATTACAATTGCGCGGCTCGATCACGTCACCTTTTTGGGGCATCATGCTTTTTGGGGCGCGTGGGTACATAACTTTATAAAAGATCCACATTGAGATCCAAATTATAATTATTATAATAATAATCGCAAACACGGCAGTGCTCCTTCGAGTAATGGTGAGTGAACTGAGGTTACTAAGTTATAAATAATGAGCTAGGGATATAATATAAAGTTTACTGTAATTCACGCCTATAGCACAATCATTGCGCTATTTAGTGGTTGCTAGGCTAATAAAATATTAGTAATTATTTAATATAATTACACAAAAAAACTGGCTTAGCACAGCCAGTTTTTTGTGCTTAAAGTAAGAGTGATTCACTCATAAGAATAAAGTTATAGCTGTAATTCGCTAATATCAGCGACCGTTAGAAACAAAGCGCGTACCTGCTTTAATAACGCTAAGCGGTTATTTTTCAAGGCCATATCGTCGCTATTGACCATCACACTATCAAAAAATTGTGTCAACGGCTCATCTAAGCTGGCCAAGGTTTGCAGCACTTGAGTGTAGTCAGCCTGTTCAAGTAGGGGTGTTACAACCGTTTGCGCTTGACGAACGCTGCTATACAACACTTGTTCGGCAGACTCGGACAGTAATAGCTCATCGACGCTATCAGCAACAGCCACTTCTGATTTAGCTAAAATGTTGGCCACGCGCTTGTTAGAATCAGCGAGCATTGAAGCTTGCGGCAGCTCACTAAACATTTTCACCGCACGAATACGCTGATCAAAATCAAGCGGCATATGCGGATTAATCGCTTGTACGGCCTGAATAGTATCGACACTGACCCCTTGCTCAGTATACATCGCCCGATAGCGTGAGTGTAAGAAGGTCATTACCTTAGTGAAGGTATCGCCCATATTATGGATTTTGCCATCTTCAGCGCTAACATAGTTGTTTATTGCCTGCTCAACTAAAGCTACTAGGTTAATCGGTAGTTGTTTTTCAATCAAGATACGTAAGATGCCAATCGCTGAACGACGTAGGCTAAAAGGATCTTTTGAACCGGTAGGTGCTTGATCTATCGCAAAGATACCGACTAGTGTGTCCAAGCGATCTGCTAGCGCCAGGCATATACCGATAGGTGTTTGCGGCAGTAGATCACCACTGAACTTGGGTAGATACTGCTCTTCTAAACTTGCAGCAACGGCTTCAGGCTCGCCATTAAGACGCGCATAATACGTGCCCGCAATACCCTGCAATTCGGGGTACTCACCAACCAATGAGCTGGCCAAGTCCGCTTTAGCTAGCATTGCAGCACGGGTGGTCTCATTTATATCAATCTGCTGGTCTTGCTGTTGTAACAATGCTGCGATAAAAGCGGCCAGCTTAGCGATGCGCTCTGACTTTTCCCAAATAGTGCCCAGTTGATCTTGGAACACGCGGGTTTTTAAGCTTTCGGTTAACGCTGATAACGGCTGCTTTTGATCTTGTAAGAAGAAGAATTCAGCATCCGCCAAGCGAGGACGGACGACCTTTTCATTGCCCTCGATGATCTGATTGGGATCTTTTGACTCAATATTGGTAATAAAAATAAAATAAGGCTGGAGCTTGCCATCTTTATCAGTGAGGCAAAAATACTTTTGATCCGCTTGCATGGTTGAAATCAGCGCCTCTTGCGGCACTCGTAAAAAACGCGGCTCAAAACTTGCTCGTAGAGCAATCGGAAAATCAACCAAAGCGGTAACTTCATCTAGCAATGCTGGCGGTACAATCGCATTGGCATTGACTTCATCTGCTAGCGCCTGAACTTGATTGTTAATAAACGCTTGGCGCTTATCAAAATCAGCCACTACTTTTAAACCATCTAACAACTGCTCATAATCGTCAGCATGCTTAATGGTATGGTAGTCCGGACTATGGAAACGATGTCCACGGGTCTGCTGGCCGGTCTGATGACCTTGAATCATGCCATCAATAACTGTGTCATCTTGCATCAATACTACCCATTGCACAGGACGCACAAACTCATCTCGGCTCGAACCGGAACGCATGCGCTTAGCAATCGGTAGATTATCAAGGGCTATTTGAAAAATAGTAGGCAACAGCTCGGTGGTCGCCTTACCATGCACAGTTTGCTCGTAGCCGATGTAGTCGCCTTTGTCAGTGTTAATAGTAATCAGCTCACGCGGCTCGATACCCAAGCCTTTAGCAAAACCCATTGCGGCACGACTAGGATTACCTTCGGCATCGAAAGCTGCTTTGATTGCAGGGCCACGTTTTTGCTCGCTACGATCTGGCTGCTTATCACTAATGCCCTGAATTTGTAGCGCTAGACGACGCGGCGCAGCAAAAGCTTTCATGCTATCAAAGCGAATATCAGCCTCACCCAACTGTTCAGTGACGCTCGCTTGTAGCGCATCACGTAGATTTTTTAGGCTCTTTGGAGGCAGCTCTTCACACCCCAGTTCAAATAAGATGGTAGTCATGAAATGCGCCTATTTATTATTATTGTTGTTTTTAGCAGGTTTATTTTTGGCAGCTTGCTCGTCTTTATTAATATCAGCACCCGCTTCTTTAGGCAAATACTTATCTAAGGCCGCTTGACGATGCGCTTCATCTGCTAACGGGAAGCCTAATTTTGCCCGCGCTTCAACATAACCAAAAGCAACCTTACGCGACAAGGTACGGACTCGTAAAATAAAGCGCTGACGCTCAGTGACCGAAATCGCGCCGCGAGCATCGAGTAAATTAAAGGCATGTGAGGCTTTTAGCACCATCTCATAGGCTGGCAAGGGTAGTCCAGCATCAACCAACTTATCCGCTTGCTGCTCGTAGAAGTCAAACAATTCGCCCATCTTCGGCACATCAGCATGCTCAAAGTTATAGGTGGACTGCTCTACTTCATTTTGATGAAACACATCGCCATAAGTCACACGGCCAAATTCGCCATCTGCCCACACTAGGTCATAGACACTATCGACGCCTTGCACATACATGGCTAGACGCTCAAGGCCGTAAGTAATTTCGCCAGTTACGGGAAAGCACTCGATACCGCCCACTTGTTGAAAGTAGGTAAACTGGGTAACTTCCATACCATTCAGCCAAATCTCCCAACCCAGACCCCACGCACCTAGCGTAGGTGACTCCCAATTGTCTTCAACGAAGCGTACATCATGCACCAATGGATCAATACCAATAGCCTTTAGTGAGCCTAAATACAGCTCTTGAATATCAGGCGGATTGGGCTTGAGTACCACTTGGAACTGATAGTAGTGTTGCAAGCGGTTAGGATTATTACCATAACGACCATCAGTTGGGCGACGTGATGGCTGAACATAAGCCGCATTCCAGCGCTCAGGACCCAGCGAGCGCAAAAAAGTGGCCGTATGAAAAGTACCTGCGCCCACTTCCATATCGTAAGGTTGCAATATTACGCAGCCCTTAGCAGCCCAGTAGTTTTGTAGAGTCAGGATTAAATCTTGAAAAGTCATGGGTTCAGAATTCATAGCTTGGGAAGTCATAGGGAAATCACTGTGGAATGAGTATTATTAGATAGCACTTGATCGGAATTCAGGCTCAAGTTCATACAGCCTATCTGACTGCATATTTATTTACCTGCTCACCTTACTAAAAAATGGCTATTTTATCTATATTTACAGCAACTAAATTTATGTTGCCGTTAGAAATAAACTCACAATGATTAGCGATATAGTTAAAATACTTTAAAAACGCGACGGTACTGCTGGTATAAGCTTTTTGCAGCCTCTGTCTGCGTAGCCACAGCAAGCAAGAAAAACGTATGCCAGCAGTAGGTTATGTCTCGATATTACTTTTCATTGACTATAGATATCGATAAAACCTAGAATCTAGGGATTAAAATCTAAGGCTCAGATTCTAGTGATTAGAGTAAAAAAATACCCAGACGGATTACCATCTGGGCAGGAGGAAAGGTATATCTGGGGTATCCTGATTATTCAGGCTTTTTATTTTTGGAATTTATTAGTAGTCAGATACTCTATCAAACTATTGCTTATTCATTGCTTATTCATGTGACTGGTCTGAGGCATTTGGCATGATGACCCATAAAATAATATAAATAAGAATACCAGGCATCGCAGCGCTTAGCGACGAGATGACCACGAATAATATTCGCACCCACATCGGTGACCAGCCTACATATTCTGCGATACCACCCATCACACCCGCTACCATGCGATTATTCTGCGAGCGATGTAATTTTGCTAATTTAGCCAAATCTCATACCTCTCTGTTAAGCTGTTCTTCTTAGGAAAATTTGAATCTATTGTTATATTTCTCTTTACTGTCTTGTTACCGTCTTGATTGAGTATAACGACTTATTAACTTATGAATAATTATAGCAAGTATTCATGCATTAACTGTTAACAGTATAGGCATTATTTGTGACTTTATGATACTCAAACTTACTCTAACCTATCATTATTATCCGTAACTGCCTGATTTTAAATAATTATTTCAAAATATTTCTAAAACGGCTTTGTTACGCTCATCCTTCTGCTATTTAAATCGAATTTTACTTATTCGTTAACTTAAATTTTATTATTTCATTGTTACCCGCTATTCTTCGGCCTACTCGCCTCACTCCTAACCACCCTTTTCCTTGAGTACTATTTGTAATTGATTATTGAGATATTTAAAGCTAGATGACACAAAATCAGCATCAACAGCTAGCGTTAAAGTTAATGAATAAAACATTAAAATAGTCTACTTAACGATAGAATACTCACTCGCTTTATGGCTGTTCATCAGAACAGCACCACCGTTTACAATAACCTACCTGTAACTAAGTACAAACCTTTATACCATGCTGATAAATAACTACTAGGTAGATTTTAGCGCTATAAGGACTCTTATGTATGATACTGGCTTAATGATTGGGTATTTTGAACCGCTGCATTTAGGACAAATGCGCAGCATCTTAGCTGCTGCTGGGCAAGCGAATAACTTGCACATTGTCATCACTGCTCACCCATCACCCCATCCAGATTTTGCTATTACCCTACAAGATAAGGCCCGCTGGCTACAAATGGCCTGTGCTGACATGCCGTTTATTCATATTCATACCAGTGATGAAATTGAACTGCCTCTACATGAGAACCTCGATGACATCACCATAAATGCGGCTAATAGCAATACCAAATTGCAGCGCTTAATTGATGCGCTACGCTTGCCAGCAGAAGCAGTATTGTTCATTGCAGAAAACCATCCTTTAGCGCAGAGTAACACTCAAGAACAGCTATTGATGACAGTAGTGACTACGCCGTTACAGCCTGAATTCGACTCTTATACGATTGCTCGTGACCCAGTAGCGCATTGGTCAGCTATCCATCCACAAGCTCGCGGTGATTACACTAAGACCGTCGCTATTGTCGGTGGTGAGAGCTCAGGTAAGACCACCTTGGTGCATAAGCTTGCTAATTATTATGGCGCTAGCTTTGTGCTGGAGACGGGGCGGCTTTATGTAGGGACCGATTTAGGCGGTAGTGAGATTGGATTACAGTATAGCGATTATGCGCCGATTGCCCTTAATCACGCCCAAGCGATACGCGCAGCAGCGGCTACAGCGACCGCACCCATAACGATTATAGATACTGACTTTGTGACCACGCAGGCGTTTTGTGAAGAATATGAAGGCCGTACGCATCCCTTCGTTGGGGCTTGTATTAACGAGTTTCGCTTGGACCATACTATTATGCTGGATAATAATGTCCCGTGGGTTGCTGATGGCATGCGTTCATTGGGCAATGAGGTAGCGCGCGGACGCTTTGAGCAGCTATTATTAACTATTTTTGCTCGTCATCATATCCAGCCACATATGATTACTGAACCCGATTATGATGAACGTTATCAACAAGCATTGGCCTTTATTGATCAGCAGATTTATAACCAAACGATAAAACCATCTGAAAAATATAATTAAAAATTACCGAAACAAGTTGCTAGACACAACCAACGACTTTACTAGATTGTGAGGCAATCCCTATAGTTAATGACTAACAATATTATGACGCAGGTTACAGTACAGACTATATATCAGTACCGTTAGTGACGCTGCAGTCGTAGCGTTTTTTTATAAACAGGACAGCTATAGTCGATTCAATTTAAAAAAGACACAGTGCTGTACACGACTCTCTTTTATTGTGAACCAACTATACACCTAACAATTTTGCTTTGAATTTATGACGTTACTATTTTGAGGAAAACAGCTTTATGCGTATTCAGCTATTGGATAACATCACTGGAAAATGGTCAATGCAGTGGATTGTCACTTGGTTCGTCTGCGGGGTAGCCGCTTTATCCGCCGGGTTTTGGCTCACTACTGAGCACACTACTCTAGATATGTTTTATTTAGGCGTTTCATTTATTGGTTTGGTTTGCGTGGTGTCGCTGTCATTCCGTAAGAATATTATGGGCAATGGTTTTGGCATGGCAGCGACCTCCGGCGAAGTCGTGGTACAAGCTACAGCAGGTTCCGTAGGTCTAATGCTCGCGCCGTTATTTAACTTCTTTACCCACGTTTACGGCCTTTTTTATTGGTCAAAGCATACCGACCCTGATGGTAATATGCTACCCAAATCGGCCAATAAATGGGTTTGGTTAATCACAGCCACCTTCATGATTATCGGTTTGGCACTATTTCCAACAGTAAATGACTTACTCGCCAGCTATGGCTATACGGTCGTAGAAGAGGATAACAGTAAATTTCTAGGACTCATTTCCTTTTTTTGGATTAACGTTATCGCCTTTGTGTTATCAATTACTGCTCAAGCCGCCATGATATTGCGTTATTCATTTAACTGGTGGCTATGGATCCTCTCAAACTTCGTTTGGTTAACCGTCAACCTGATGTCTGGCAATTATATATTTGCGATTCAAACCATGATTTATCAGGTGAACTCTTTTGTCGGTCTATATGAGTGGCACCGTAGTGAACAAAATGCACTAAAAGCGCAAGTATAAAGTAAGCGCTATAAAAAAATAATACTGGAATATAGGCTGGCCAAATAACAGGTCATGACTGTACCGTTTACCAGATAAAATGGTAGGTTGTTCTAAATAATGCTACAACTGGGGGCCTAGGTTAGATTTACCTACTCATTCATTTACTAACAGGGAGGCTAGTATGGCTCGTGCATCTCGTAAAGGCATGTCCAAACGCACACTTGAACAATGGCTGAGTGAATATGCCGTTAGCCATCAAAATTTGATTAACAAAAAAATCCATTGGTTGTGCGTGCCCACTATCTTCGTCAGCCTTTTGGGTATGGGAATGTCATTATCGGTCTGGTTTACCTTAGTGTTAAGCGCTTTGGTATTGCTATTTTATATGCAGCTCTCGACCCCACTATTTGTGGCCATGGGTGTGTTCATCTTAATTTGTCTGTCAGTCATGGCCTTTTTGCCATGGGGCTTTAAGGTTTGGGCAAGTATATTTATCGTTGCTTGGATTGGGCAGTTTGTTGGTCATAAACTTGAAGGCAAAAAACCCTCATTTTTTGAAGACTTACAATTCTTATTGATTGGCCCAGCATGGGTAGTTAATAGCTTGATGAAAAACAAACAACATAAAGAGCGGGCAACTTAAGAACAAATGACTCAAAAATAAGCAATAAAAAGCGCGACCTTGTTACAACAAGATCGCGCTTTTTATTTTCTGCAAAACGAAGTGTGGTGTATTTATCTATTGTTTAAAGATTAAGTGTTTACTGATCAAGCGTCTGCACACCGCCGCCATTCACAAAAATAGTTTGACCACTTACCCAGGTTGAGACTGGTGAAGCAAAGTATAACATGGCGCCAGCAATATCATCAGCTTCGCCCAAACGTTTGATCGGGGTATGCGCTAACATTTTCTTTTCAATCTCTGGGGTCAATACGGTCTTTAACGCATCAGTACGGGTAGCGCCTGGGCCAACTGCATTAATACGCACTTCCGGACCGAAATCATGAGCTAAATTGGCCACCATATGATTAACGGCTGCTTTTGAACCGGCGTAACCGCTCATATTTGGGTCTTTATTAATACTCGACATTGAAGTAGTAAACACGATTGAGCCATAGCCTGATTCTTTCATATGCGGCGCGCACAATTGGCTGAGACGCCAGCCACTAAATACATTCAACTCAAAATCACGGCGAATATCATCAACTGATATTTTAGATGGATTCTCACGGCCGCCACCACCACCACCCGCGTTGTTAATCAAGATATTGATACAGCCAAACTCTGACATGGACTTGTCTACCATCGCGACTAAATCATCATCTTTTAAGATATTACATTCTATCGCTAAACCTTTGACGCCATATGCTTCGATGTCTTTCACCGCAGCCTGGGCATCGTCAAGTTTCATATCAGCAATGACTATATTGGCGCCAGCTTGTGCCAAGCGCAGTGCTGTCGCTTTACCAATACCGTTGGCCCCACCAGTGACAATGGCGGTCTTTCCGGATAAATCAAATAATTCATTAAATTCTTTGTGTTCAAAAGTTGGCATAACTGCTCCTATTATGGTTATTTTTTATTCTATAACGTCTTTGATGGCTATAAGTATAAGTTTTATGAGTTTAGGTTCAAACCAGTTAATAACAAATATACTAGACAAGTATGCTTGGTCTGTTTCAATTTAATGTGACAAGTTAACTGTCTTTTGTAATTAGGTTTCGTAAAGGATGACGTAAGTATCACTACTTTATTCCATAAATTTTAAGCATAAAAAAAGCCCCACAATGAAGTGAGGCTTTTGCTCTTAAAGAGCCATGTTTGGAGCGGGAAAAGAGATTCGAACTCTCGACCCCAACCTTGGCAAGGTTATGCTCTACCACTGAGCTATTCCCGCTGAATCAAGTTGTATTATGCTGCTATTTAGATATTGGTTTACTATTAATAGTAGTCATATTCAATAACAACGACGTCTCGATAGGCTGGCTATTCTACCAATTATTCAGCTGCTGTCAATCTCTTTTTTCAAACTCCTCTAGGACTCATGCCGGATTTACCACTATTTTTAACTCTAATCAGTTGCATGCTATTGATTTTATAATTAAATTTATTCTCACTGACTGATTCCATTATTTTGTAGAAACGGGCACTTAATTATATCGATGGATTTTAGAACCACTCAAACATTAGTAAAGACGGACATCAGGGTGCTACGACCTAAGGCCATGAATAATGTTATAAATTAACAATCAAGCTGCCTAATCATCAAAACAACGAGTATGTCAGCCTGTTTATCTATATTTTATCACTTGTATGCTTTGTTACCTCAATTAAGTCTCTTGCAACTAAGCCACTTGCAATTAATCCCCCTGCAATTAATCCCCCTGCAATTAATCCCCCTGCAATTGAGCCACTATAGTTAACTGAGTTACATAGGCCTTACCTTCGACTAACTTACTTACAATCATACGTAATATTGTTACTTTTACTGCACTGGTTTTGTACGGCTATCATTATTATACTAACACTCTATTATTGCGCCCACAAAGCTCTGGTAAACGGACGAATAATAAATTATTAGTTCATGCTTTCTCTACATCCAGTTGATAAGTGCTTGGTAGACAGTCCTATATGTTGTTAAAGAACGTCATGGGCAAATCGTTAAGAAAAGCAATAGAGATTAATAGCGTATCAAAAAAAGTAAATGGTATCTTATTATTCTTAGCAGCAGTTTTAGCTATCAGCAGTGCTTATTTGTAAATGCTCAACACGCCCTAATATTTTTGTTCAATTTTACCTTTTATAGTGAGGAAATTTCTTATGAGAAAAGTGCTTACCACCACAGTCATGGCTGTGTCATTATCAGCCCTAAGCCTGACCGGTTGTACCAGTACCACTAGTACTGGTGCCATTGGTGTAGACCGTCAACAGCTATTATTAGTGTCAAGCGAACAGGTATTACAACTATCAGCACAAAGCTATAATAAAAATCTTCAAGAAGCGAGAGCACGCGGTGTACTTGACACTAACAAAGCACAATTAAGCCGCCTCAAAAATGTGGCGAATCGCTTAGTAAGTCAAGTCGGTGTTTATCGTCCAGATGCGGCAAAATGGCAATGGGAAGTGCATACCATTAACTCCAAAGAACTCAACGCCTTTGTCATGCCAGGTGGTAAGATCATGTTCTATAGTGGCATTATTGACCGTCTGAATTTAACGGATGATGAGATAGCCGCGATCATGGGTCACGAGATGGCGCATGCCCTACGTGAACATTCGCGCGAACGTCTCTCACGTGACTATGCGACTCAAACTGGTATTGGGGTTGCTGCTAGTGTGTTCGGTCTATCGCAAGGTCAGGCGCAACTGGCTAACCTAGCGGGAGACCTGGGACTGACCCGTCCTCACAGCCGTACCCAAGAAAGCGAAGCGGACCAAATAGGTCTTGAGCTGATGGCACGTGCTGGATATAACCCACAAGCGGCTATTAGCTTATGGCAAAAAATGCAACGTGCGAGTCAAGGTGGACCACCACAATTTTTAAGTACTCACCCGACCAGTAGCAATCGTATCGCGCAGTTGCAATCGTTAATGCCTAAAGTAATGCCATTGTATCAACAGTCACGCCGCTAAAATTGGCTGGTAAACGATAAAGCTCCTGATAAAAAACGTCTTACAAGTGGTAAAAAAGGCAGAGCGCAACTATTATTTGCACTCTGTCTTTTTTGTGAGTGTTCACTTTATGACGTTTACTTGACTTTTGCTCACGTCACTCGTCTCCTCAGACCGCCTTATAGGGTCTTATCTATGTCAGTTCACGTCTGCTATAATAGACCGACGATTTATTCACACACTATCAGTCACCACTCAGTCACCACTCGATAAAGGAACGCTATGAGTACTACAGCGCCTGCTACTAATAATTCTGCCCCTACTCCGACTGCTACTGCCCTTGAGCAAGCACTACAAGATTTGCAGCCGCAGAATCTTATCTTAATCAATGAATCAGCAGGTCATTCCGGCTATTTTGAAGGTAAGGAAAGTCATTTTAAGCTTACTATTGTCAGCGACGATTTTACTGGTAAGCGTTTGGTGGGTCGTCATCAGTTGGTGTATCAGCTGGTAGATAAATTATTGACCTCACAAGGGGGTAATATTCATGCTTTGGCGATTCATGCTTATACGCCCGACGAATGGCAAGTTCAAGGTGGCAGCCCTGACAGTCCCTCATGTGCTGGGCAAAATGTAAATTAATAAACAGTATTGTTAATCATAAAAACCTAATACTAGTAAATACTAAAGAAGAATAAAGATCTAACATTAGAAACCTAATGACAAATCCCTAACATTAACAACCGTGAATACTATCCTTAAGTTAGCAAATACTAACGAATCATTGTAAAAGGAACACCGTAAATGAAACATTTACACACGCTCTTGGCATTACTGGTGATTGCGCTGTTTTTGTACCAAAGCTATCTGGTATTAAGCGCTAACAAACGGGCACCACGAATCATTAAAATATGCACTCATATTCTCTATGCACTAATCATCATTTCAGGCGTTTGGATGTTAATGCAGCTGATGAGTGCTAACGCTCCGGTACAGTGGGTATTTGCTAAAATAATCTTACTGGTTGCCGCCATTAGCGCCAGCATCAAAGCGTTCAACCCCAATGCGACTCAAAGCCAGAGTAAGGTAGGTATTCTTATTGCTACCGCTGCTTATGTTGGTATTGTCATCCTAGCTTATTCAAAACCTGGCAATTTATTCTAAAGCTGGTGCTAGGATTAGGCGGTGTTAATACTTAGTAACTCATTAATACTGTTTTGTCGCTTGGCTGCCTTTTTAGTACCCTGACTGGTTTATTTTTGCTATCTTAAATAAATGCAGCACCTTTTTAAACAGTGTCTTTTCAACTAGATACCATAACTTTTTCCATAGATACCATAACTTAGCCTGATGGAGCCATTATGAAAACTCTCACTACAGCAACATTACTGGCAGCTGCCGGCGTATTTGGTCTCTCAGGCTGCGCGTCTACTGGCAACATAACCCCGCAATACGTGCCACCGAATACTTACCAAAGCTACGATTGCCAATCGCTCAACCAAGAATATGTGCGCGTAAATCGCTATGTTGATGCCACCCGTAATGAGCAGTCAACCTTGTCCGCCTCAGGCGTTGGGGTTGGCGTATCTGCAGGGCGTTGGGGCATATCACCTAATATCAGCTTTGGCGTTGGTAAAAGTAACAATACCAAAAACCGTGATGCTAAGTTGTCACGCCTATATGGTGAGCGTGACGCTATTGTCCAGTCAGCGCGTATCCAGCGTTGTAGCTTTGCCAATGGGGTGAAAATTTACGGCGAGTAGCACTGAAAAAACACACGTTAATGAATTTAAGAATTAAAAAAGCCAGTATCTAATAAAGGTACTGGCTTTTTTATAATTTTTTTAGAAGCTGATTTTAAAATAGCTTTAGGTCAACTAAGCCTATTTCAGGCTTTGTACCCACTGTATTATTTGATCGCTTGGTAGTGCGCCTGATTGCCGCGCCACTTCTTTGCCATTTCTGAATGCTACCATGGTTGGTAGGCTACGAATATTATAAGGCGCAGCAGCTTGTTCATGCTTGTCGGTCTGTATCTTGGCAAAGACTATTTGCGGCAGTTGACTGGCAGCGGTTTTAAACTGCGGTGCCATCATGAGGCAAGGCTGACACCAGCTCGCCCAAAAGTCTACGATGGTCAACACTTCATTTTTTTGAATCACTTTATTGACCGTTTGTGCATTCAGCTCATGCGGACTACCAGTCAATAACGACTTACCACATTTACCACAATTGGGCGCACTATCCAGCTTGGCCGCTGGCACACGATTGGTTGCTTGACAGTGGCTGCAAACGATATGCAAACCTGGTTCACTCGCTTGTTCACTCATAATATGACTCCTATACTGACTGTAATAGTCGCGTTTATTTGATAGGTTTGCTTCGTAGATAATTTTTTGTAGATAGCAGATAACAAGTAACAAGGCTTGCTGTTAACGTCCTGTTGCGCAACTCGCGCAGTCAGTTACCCGTTACCGAACGTTTAAATGAACGGCATGTCTATACTGCTTGGTGTGCCCAGCCACTGTATACATAGGTCATCGGCCGTGGCCCAGATAAATACGCTGCACTCAGCTCCTCGACGATAAAGCCGCTCGCTTCGATGAGCGCTGGGATATCACGGTTCAGATGACAGCCCCCAGCCAAGGGCTTCCACAAAGGTGTTAATCGGTGCTGCCAACGCTCGACCGAAGAATCTGGGGCCAGTCCATGTTCACAGAATAACAGTCGGCCGCCAGGCTTGAGTAGTCGTCCCATTTCCTGAAGCGCCGATATTGGGTCACTGATGCTGCATAGGGTAAAAGTTATAACAATGGTGTCAAAGCGATCTGTCTCGGCATGAATACCCTGAACATCCGCTGCGACCATTTCAACAGGGATACTAATAGCGGCCGCTCGCTGGCGCCCAAGAGCCTGCATCTGGGCGGCAGGGTCGATACCAACAATAGAAGAAACTTTTTTTGGGTCATAAAACGGTAGATTGAGACCGCTACCGATGCCAATTTCCAGTACCTCACCTATTGCTTGGGGTACGATTTTCGACCGCGCCTCCATGACCCCACTGGTGCCACAGGCAAGATCAATCATTTTTGGTAATACATAGCGTTCGTATGGATTCATAACTTTCTCCATTTACTGTAACTGGGCAGCACTGCACTCAGCCTAGTAACTGGTACGCAATTGGTTGCTTGGCAGTGCGCGCATAGTAATACTTTAGTTGATACTTTTCACTCATAACAGGACTCTTATCTTAACAGAATCTATTTTAAAAGAGCCAATAGCGCTTTGCACTATTGACCCTGTCATTACTTCACTACTACAACCAATTAACGCTTACAGGTGTTGGTACCCAGCATGGTATACAGTGGACAAAAACGAAACGTACCGGTTAATAAAGGTACTAAGCCAACCACGCCCCACCAGCTTTGGTAATAAGCACCCAATCCGATAACCACTAAACCGGCGACTATACGAAGCATTCTATCAGTACTTCCAACATTAATATTCATAGCTGAGTCCTTAATAGTAGTTAAATATAACAGTAGTATTAATAAGCCAGCTATTTGTTCGTAGGCCAGCATTATTATGGATGGTGTTGGTTCTGCGCTTTCAATTTATTATAAGCACTGCTCTATTATCTAAAATTACTACCCAAGCATGTTAATGGGTACTTTTAAATAACGGGCACCATTGTCTTCAGGTTCTGGCAAACGACCCGCATCAATATTCACCTGTACTGAGGGAATAATCAGCCGTGGCATCTCAAGCGTAGCATCACGCCGCTCGCGCATTTCTATAAATTCCGCTTCGTTGATGCCATCTTTGACATGAATATTGCCTAGTTTTTGTGCCGCTACGGTAGTGCTCGGACAGTGTTTACGGCCTTGGCTAGGATAGTCATGACACAGATAGATCACCGTATTGTCGTCAAGTGCCAACAGCCTTTTGATCGAGCAGTACAAGGTTTTAGCATCACCACCAGGGAAGTCACAACGAGCCGTGCCCACATCAGGAGCAAAGATTGTGTCACCAACGAATACTACTGTTTTTTCATCATCAGCGGCGATATAAGCCATATCAGCCGGTGTATGTCCAGGCACGTGCATAGCAGTAATAGTAATCGAACCCAGCATTAGGGTGCCACCTTCATCAGTCAGAATATCAAACTGGCTGGCATCAGTACGAAAGCTGGTATCAAAGTTAAACACCGTTTTAAATATTTTTTGTACGTCAGTAATATGCCGTCCCATCACAAGCTC
Source organism: Psychrobacter sp. PL19 (assembly GCF_017875835.1). Taxonomy (NCBI): domain Bacteria; kingdom Pseudomonadati; phylum Pseudomonadota; class Gammaproteobacteria; order Moraxellales; family Moraxellaceae; genus Psychrobacter; species Psychrobacter sp. PL19. The sequence continues at coordinate 1,130,051 of NZ_JAGING010000001.1, read as the reverse complement.
CCCGCCTAAAGTCTCTTTTAGATGAATGGCACCTGATAAATGGTCCGCATGAGCATGGGTCTCAATAATATAGACCAGCTGCCAATTCTGGTCTCGCACGAATGTGATCACCTCGTCGATGCCTGAGGTACCTGTGTGGCCTGACTTAGGATCAAAATCCAATACGGGGTCAATGACGGCGCATAATTGCTGCCCAACGTCCGCTAATACATGAGTATAAGTTTCTGTATCGCTATGTAAGAAAGAATGTACTTGCATGGCTATCTCGCTACTGTCTGATAATTGGCTTAATGTATAACTAAATGGTGACTATACAGCTTTGGCTAGCTACTGAGTCTAGTCTATATTTGGGTCTTTGTATCGCTCAGTAATTGTTATTAATATAGAAGCAACTGTCCTTAATATAGCAGCAACCTAACGTTTTATAAACTTATATAATGTAAATATATATAACTTTATATGATCATTGAAATGGTGGATAATTAATGGTTGATTCATCTCCGGAGAGATTAAAACTTTAAGAGTTTTATTGCTTTTAGAATGGTGTATTGTCGCAGCACTTGTCTGCATTGGGTGTTAAAATAGCTGTAACTAAGAAATCCATATATATCTATGGCGACTACTGTCACCGTCCACTATCCTTATAAGGAGCCTATTCTGAAGACTTCTACGCAACCGATGACCTCGTCTACTGACCCCATTCATCACCCTGATAACTCCATAGATCATTCAGATTCAAACGCGACAAATTTTGCACCGCTTGATCTAGCGAAGCAAATGCAGGAGGCGTCATTACAAGCCAGCCAGTTATTAAAATCGCTATCGCATCCTGATCGCTTGATACTGTTGTGTCAGCTGACCCAAGGCGAGTATTGTGTTAGCGAGCTTGAAAAGCTAGTTGGTGTTGGACAACCAAGCTTATCGCAGCAGCTGGGTATCTTGCGTAAAGACCAATTGGTTACCACCCGCCGCGAGGGTAAACAAATTTATTATAGTATCGCTAGTGATGATGCCTTGGCAGTGTTACAACTATTATATCAGCGCTTTTGCAGTAAGGCTGAGTGATGTGGCATACGCAGTTGGACTTAAACGCTAATCGCTAGTTTGCGTAAATTTTTATTAGGATGCTTCTCGACTCTACTTATACTTTTTAATATGATGATAATCTGATATGCCCTCTACCGCTGCTCGTCTGATTCCGGCCTGGCTGCGCCACTACCAAATAGCCACTCTGCCAACTGACGTAATCGCAGGACTGGTGGTAGGTGTGCTAGTCATTCCGCAAAGTTTAGGCTATGCAGTATTGGCAGGCTTACCTCCCGTGTATGGACTATATGCCGCAATTGTGCCAGTTATTGTCTATGCATGGCTGGGTTCTAGTAACGTACAGGCGGTCGGTCCGGTTGCGATTACGGCCATTATGACTGCCAGTAGCTTGCACGCTTATGCAGATCAGGGCGTTGAGCAGTATGCATTAATGGCAAGCCTACTGGCGTTGATGGTGGGTGCGCTATTATGGATTGCTGGACGATTAAGACTTGGCTGGATTATGCAATTCATCAGTCGCGGGGTATCGGCAGGGTTTATTAGTGGCGCAGCCGTACTGATCTTCGTCAGTCAGCTGAAGTATTTGACCCATATTCCCATAGCAGGAGATAGCTTAATCGGTTATCTTTCCAGCATGCAGATGTATGCTCGGCAGTTGCATCCCTTAACATTACTCATTGGCGTGATTGCTTTTGCGCTCTTGGTTGCGAACCGCTATGGCAGCAAATGGGTATGGCGATCTTGGCTATCACTATCATATGCCAAATGGGCAGAACGACTATTTCCGCTGATTCTACTTAGTATTGCAATTGTCCTTAGTATCAACTTGCATTGGTCGGCTTATGGGGTGGCAACCATCGGTAGTATTCCGCAAGGATTACCGTCCTTAAAATTGCCCTATGTGTCAGACTTCCATGACGCCTTAGACTTATTGCCTACTGCAGGCCTGATGGCACTGATTGTGTTTGTTTCAAGCAGTTCAGTGGCTAGCACTTATGCCCGTCTGCGCGGTGAAACCTTTGATGCCAACCGTGAGCTGAACGGGCTGGGGCTCGCCAATCTTACTGGTGGACTATTTCAAAGCTTTGCCGTTGCAGGTGGCTTTTCGCGTACAGCTATCAACGCCGACTCTGGGGCTAAAACCCCGCTTGCCAGTCTAGTAACCGTCCTGGTAATGATTGCCGCCTTAATTGCATTTGGCAATACCCTGGCTCCACTACCCTACGCTATTTTGGGTGCCACTATTATGGCCTCCATCATTGGTCTCATTGATATTGCCACCTTAAAATCAGCATGGCAGCGTGATCGTTTAGATGCGGCAAGCTTTATGGCGGCGTTCGCCGGAGTGCTAATATTTGGACTTAATACGGGGTTGGTTATTGGCTTGATGGTGTCATTCGCCAGTCTGATTTGGCAATCTAGTCAGCCGCACGTGGCTATTGTTGGCCAACTGGCAGGTACAGGGCACTTTCGCAATATCAATCGGCATAATGTGGTGACCTTCCCTAATTTATTGATGTTGCGTATCGATGAGAGTCTATTCTTTGGCAATAGCGAGTCCGTCCATCGGCGGATATTACTCGCCACCCAGCAATATCCAGAGGCTCGCGAAATTATTCTGATCATGTCAGCAGTCAATCATGTTGATTTGACCGCGCAAGAGATGCTGATAACGCTTAACCAAGAGCTTACTAGTCAGTATAAGCGCTTAAACCTTAGCTTTGTTAAGGGACCAGTCATGGATATCATTGAATATACACCACTCATTACCAAGCTGTCAGGTCAGGTTTTTTTGAGCACTATTGAGGCGGTTGATGCTTTAAAAGACCACTAGCTTTTATTATGAACGGTTGGCTTTTATTATAAATAGCCAGCTTTTGACCTAAACTAACACTAGCTATTGCTGTCTGCCACAAAATACCGTTATGATGGACTGCTATTGTGTTGAGTACGCGCTAAAGAGAGTCGTAGTGAATGACTATTTTGCGTATAGCAGCTTGCATACCACCTACTCAAACACAGCATGACTTTTTAATAACAATAATAGACACTATTTATGACCGACAATCTGACGATTTATAAGCAAATTTACCCCATACAATGCTCTAAACTCGCTGAGCTGGGCTATCGCTCAGTGATCAATGTGCGCCCAGATGACGAACATATCACCCAGCCGAGTAGCCAAGATTTGGCGACTGCTACTGAACAAGCAAACTTAGCCTATCATCATATACCCTTTGACGATGAGCGCTTGAGCCAAGTTACTGTTGAGCAGTTTGCTAACTTTTATCATGACTTCCCAAAACCTATACTGATGTTTTGTGGTACTGGTGTGCGTGCCAAACTGCTCTACCAAAGTGCCTTGATGCAAGGTTTGCTATAAGATATTCTTCTATAAAACCACGGTTGTCAGCGCTATACTGACATGCTGTCTCTTTGACAATAAACCTAATGAGTCAACGTTCGCATCCATTGCGCTGACTGCTTTACTGAAATGATGTAATCAATAGTTAATGCCACTTACTTCAAATTTATAATTCTAAAAAGGAGCTCATATGAGCCACGAAATCAGCATTACCGGACAAATTACCCCTGATCAAGTTCCCATGATTGCCGAAAATGGTTTTAAAACTATCATTAATAACCGACCTGATGGCGAAGAATCGGGACAACCAACCAGCGCTGATATTGCCACTGCCGCTGAGAAGGCAGGCCTTGTTTATAAAGAAATATCCTTTGCGGGTAGTGAGTTAAATCAAACTCATGTGGAAGATTTTGCCGACTTTTTTAATCAAGCCGAGCAGCCTATTTTAATATATTGCCGTACCGGTGCTCGTTCAACAGGTATTTATGAAGCGGCAAAAAACATGGACTTGTTGGACGACTGATATGTTAGATGTTATGGATACTTAGCTAGTTAGGCAATGGAGCCCATATAAAGATATGGGCTTTTATAGAATATAAGACCCTGTTTTAGATCAGTTTTAAAGTTATATTGCCACAAGGAACGTGAGCTATTTGAATAGTCATCCTAATATAACTTTCAATTTTACAAGGACTGTTTTATGAGTAATACTGCGCTCGCTTTGCTGCCACTAGGACTTGCCTACATTATGTTTACCTTGGGCGCTGGACTAAAACCCAGTGACTTCAAGGTTATCGCTAATCATCCCAAAGCATTTTTTGTCGGCTTAGTGAACCAAGTCATTTTTGTACCCTTAGTAGCTTTAGCGGTGGTCTTAGTAATGGCTCCGCCACCAACTATTGCCTTTGGCATTATGCTGATTAGTTTTTGTCCAGGCGGCGTCACCAGTAATATGCTCACCTACTATGCTAAAGGTAATGTTGCGCTCTCAGTGGCACTCACTGGTGTCGTTAGTCTATTATCAGTCATTACTTTGCCAATCTTAATTACTTTGGCTTTTAATCACTTCATGAAAGACCAGGCCAGCTCTATTAGTGCCGTAAAGATCGGTATAGTGATGTTTTTATTGACAGCTTTGCCGGTTACCCTAGGTATGCTCGCTCGCTATAAGTTCACTGACTTTATGGTACGTAGAAGCACTATTCTTAATGGCTTGGCCAGTATCTTTTTTGTATTAATCGTTCTTGCTGCCATTGCTTCTAACTGGCAGTCGCTACAATCACAGTTCACCCAAATTGGGCTAGAGCTTGTGCTTATCATTGTGATCTTATTTGCTTTAAGCATGCTAATTGCTAGAGTGTTTAAGCTTAGCTGGTATGATACCAAAACGATCTCAATAGAGACCAGTATTCAAAACAGTACGACTGCAATTACTTTAGCACCTATTATTATGGGTGTGAGCACTCTACCGGTCATCGCCTTACCTGCCGCCTTATATGGTGTACTGATGTATATTGTTGCGCTGCCAATTATTCTTTTAGTTAGGAACAAGAACTGATTATGGTAGATGTAAAAAAGCCACCTCAATTATTGAAGTGGCTTTTTTTATTAACGTTAAGACTGTTTGAGCTTAAATAATCTTTACTGCATTACTAGGTAATCAAAGGCTGATAATGCGGCCTTACTACCTTCGCCCATCGCGATATTGATCTGCTTAAAGGGCACTGTAGTCACATCACCACAAGCAAAGATACCTTTGCGATCAGTACGGCAACGCTCATCAATCTCAATCTCACCAAAGCGGTTCATATCGACGAAACCTTTGACAAAGTCAGTATTAGGTAGCAGACCAATCTGGATAAATACTGCTGATAAATCAAGTTCTTTAGTCTCACCTGAATGACGATCTTCATAGATAATAGAGCTTACCTTGTCATTAGTCGCTTTAATTTCTTTAGTCGCTGCACTAGTAATAATCTCGATATTGGTTTTTTCTTTGGCTTTATTAACCAATACTTGGTCGGCTTTGAGATCATCAGCAAACTCAAATACAGTCACATGTTTAACGATGTTAGCCAAGTCGATGGCGGCTTCGATACCTGAGTTACCACCGCCGATGACTGATACGTCCTTACCTTTAAAGAACGGACCATCACAATGCGCGCAGTAGGCAACGCCTTTACCGATATTCTCTTCTTCGCCTGGGACCCCAAGCTTACGCCATTGGGCGCCTGTGGCTAAGATAATACTACGACTTTCAAACACTTCACCAGTATTCAAATGAATACTATAGTTTTCTTCTTCAGTCTCACTAATCTCTTTAACACTGACATGCTGTTTTAAGGTGATGTTGTATTCGTGCATGTGCTTTTCAAAATTGGTTGTCAATTCAGTACCCGTGGTCAATGGTACTGAGATTAGGTTCTCGATATCTTGGGTATCTTTCACCTGTCCACCAATACGGTCAGCCACCATGGTTACTTTTAGGCCTTTACGAGCGGTATAGATAGCAGCAGCGATCCCAGCAGGACCTGCGCCAATGATGGTCACATCTTGCTGCTCTAGCTGTTCCGCGTCGTCTGCACTGCCGTCTGCTAACAAATCAGGGAACTGCTCTTGCAATTTTCCGATCAATTTAGCGGTATCAATCATACCATTTGCAAACGGCTTGCCATTCAAGAATACCGCGGGCACACCTTGGATATTGTTGGCATCTACTTGCTCTTGGAATAGTGCGCCATCAATCATCTCATTGCTGATACTGTCATTTAATAGCGCAAACTGGTTGAGCGCTTGCACCACTTCTGGGCAACTATGACAAGATAGTGAGATATAGGTCTGGAACTGTAATGGCTCATTAAAACGTTTGACTAGCTTTTGAATGCCTTCGTCAAGTTTTAATGTATGACCACCCGCTTGCAAGATCGCTAAGATTAGCGAGGTAAATTCATGGCCACCAGGAATACCGCTAAACACGATACCAGTATCAGTCAATGCACCATCAATATGGCTACGCACGGCAAAACTAATTGGACTTGGTAGGCTGTCATCGTTTGCAGCGGCGTCAAAATTGATTTTGTCGGTTGTTCCTGCAATCTTAGTCAAAAAATCAATCAATTCAGCACGTTTACTGTGCTCGCCTGTACCTAATACAAAAGTAATTGGACGAGTCATTTTTTCGCTGTAGCTTTTAACAGCATCTAATAAACCTTGGTCTATCATGTTTGTTCCTCATTATTATTGAATATGTAACATCAGCAACGTGACTGTAAGTTAAAAAATAGAAGTAATTATGTGGTGGTGAAGACTAGGGTGTTGTTAGCACTGTACTAATCATCTTTAATGGCCCTATTATCATGCGATTCAGCATTTTGAGCAAGCTGAAAAAGTCAAATACTATATTTTAAAAAACCAATCATATCCTAATAATTGTTTTGTATTTTAAACTTAATGATAAATTATAGCCGTAGTCATGAGGTCATTATTTCGCTACAATCGAGGGTAGATGATCACTTTAATAGCCCATTTTTCTAATGATAAACTGCCTTTATAAAGTAGTGATTAATCTTGGCTTCTTATAATACTGATTCTCACAATACTGATTCTTACAATACTTATTTTTATAATACTAAGCCTTATAACCATCAAGTCTCAAAATCATAAACCGTCTTAACCACCATGCGCCAATGCTTATTCTAAGCTTGCGCTCAATAACAAGGATGACAACATGAGAAAGACTGATACATGGCAAGATAACAAAGATATTATCGCTGAACTTAAACAGCAAGACAGCCACTTTGCGAGTATTTTTGATGAGCATACTCAGCTCAATCAGCAAATCAATCAGCTCGAACGTGACCTAGTCAAACATGCCAGTCGTGATGAAGAAATCGAACAAATGAAGCGCCGAAAGCTGCAACTTAAAGACGAAATTTATAAAATAATCGATAAGAATAAAACACAGTCTCGCACTTAACCTTATTACAATCTTGCCCTTAACTTGATGTAGTAAGCAAGTATTATAAATACTGGTACACATAAAATATAAAAAGACCCCATCAACATTGGCTGATGGGGTCTTTATTTATGGCGTTTAGTTAAACTTAAACCTCATAAATTGTGTACTTATAAAAAAATAACTTAGATTTTACCAACAAGATCAAGGCTTGGTTTTAGAGTCGCTTGACCGGCTTCCCAAGCTGCTGGGCAAACTTCGCCATCGTTATCACGTACATATTGTGCCGCTTTTGTTTTACGAACCATATCTTTTGCACTACGGCCAATACCACCAGCATGAATCTCGGCAACTTGAACCAAACCTTCAGGATCGACTAAGAAAGTACCGCGCTCTGCTAAACCAGCTTCTTCAATCATGACATTAAAACCACGGGTGATTTTACCAGTAGGATCGCCAATCATTGGATATTGTACTTTACCAATAGCTTCTGAAGAATCATGCCATGCTTTATGAGTGAAATGCGTGTCAGTAGAAACTGAATATACTTCTACCCCTAGACCTTTAAGCTCATCATAATAAGCGGCCATGTCTTCTAACTCAGTTGGGCAAACAAAAGTAAAATCGGCTGGATAAAATAGGAAGATAGCCCAGCTACCTTTTACGTCTTCTGAAGTAATGGTTTTGAACTCACCATTTACGTATGCTTCTGCTGAAAATTCTGGGATTTCTTGATTGATAATAGACGCCATGGTTGGCTCCTTTATTTTAAATTAATGAGTAATTATCGAGATAGCTGCTTTGATTGAGTCTTTAGCTAGCTGCAATACCTTGTAAACTATACGTGAATTCTATAGTTAATCCAGTTAAAAGTTTTTAATTTGATGTTTTGTTTTATTAAACTTGTTAAACTATTCTATCTACTGTTTTTCAGTATATAACTGGGCGTAAACGGCCCTAGTATATGACAGCGATAACCATAGAAACTGTATTGAAAGCCGATTAAAAGAGAACCTTTATGATTACTTTACGCCAACTTGAATTTGCCTTAGCCGTTGCCAAACACCGTCACTTTAAACGTGCTGCTGAAGACTGTAATATTTCACAGTCAGCCCTTAGTTTGGGAATAGCAGAATTAGAGAAGCAGCTCGATACCCAGATTTTTGAGCGCAATAACAAGCAAGTACTGATTACGCCTATTGGACAAGATATTCTAACGCGGGCGCAGCGAGTATTCTCTGAAATCAATGACTTGACTACGCGTGCTCACAGTCATCAAACGCCACTTGCTTACCCGATGACTGTCGGTATCATTCCGACTATTGCCCCTTACTTACTGCCAAAGGTACTGCCTGCACTTCGAGCCCACCATCCCGAATTTCGCATGACTATCGTTGAGCAGCAAACTGAGCGTCTACTCGAACAAGTACGTTATGGTCATATCGATACCGCTATTATTGCTCTACCCTATGCCGTAGATGGACTGCATAGCTTTGAGTTTTGGAGCGAGGACTTCTTTGCAGTATTCCCAAAAGACGATGACCATGCCAAGCTTGAAGCCATTAATTCTGACGAGCTGGCAACAGCCAATTTGATGTTACTTGGTGAAGGTCACTGTCTAACTGATCAGACGCTATCGGTCTGTCATTTTGATCGTGAACAGATGAAATCAAGCTTTTCTGATGCCAGTTTGAATACCTTAATCCAAATGGCTCTGGCTAATATGGGTACGACGTTAGTGCCAGAAATGGCCTTGAATCAATTACACCTACAAAACCAAAATGCTGTTGCCGTACCACTGGCAGAGAAAGGGCCACATCGTCATATCGCTTTTGTTACCCGTCTAAATTATGCTCGGGTCGATGATGTCAACTTGCTCGGTGATGTATTCAAGAAGGCTCTTGAAAAGAATGCCAATCAAGACTAGCGTGTTAGTTATGACTTACTGATGATAAGTAGCAGCTAATAAGACTATCAGGTAAAAAATGTAGCATGCTAGCGGATAGTACAAGTAAGCTATGCGACGATAATATACGCATCACACTGTTGCTGAGCTATCAAATACCAGGTCTCGATGCAGTATTTGATAGCTATAGCTAGGACGTCTTGAGGTAAGACATCTATAAGCACTAGATACCTTGCCAGCTGATTAATTATAATTAGTGTTTGCTAAGCGCTTACCCCGCTGGTCTGGAGTCGTAAGCACGAAAAAATATCCAATCTTTGCGCTTATTTTACCAGTAGCTTGATAAACAACTCACTGCCCTGCCGTGCGGGATACGAATTATAGCAAGGCTCCATTATCTCAATATCAAAGTAAGGAACAAAACGCTGACGGTACTCATTGGCACTACCGCCAAACGGTGGCTGATCGCGGCCAAAATTCTTATCAAATAATAGACCTGTTAGTTTACCTTTAGGCTTCAGTAGCGCAACCATTTGCTGTACATAATCATCACGGCGTATAGGATCTATCGCACAAAAAAAGGTCTGCTCAAGTACCCAATCAAACTGATAATGGCTCGGTGATAAATCAAAAAAGTCTGCACAAACTAGATATTCGGCCAGAAAGCTGGGATAACGCTCAGCAAAGGCTTTAATCGGCGCAAGGGCAAAATCAACTAACGTCACGTTGGTGAAGCCTTGCTCATGTAAGTAGCCGACCTCATAGGCATTGCCGGCTCCAGCCACTAGAATGGCCTGATCCTTAGCCGACTCGGGTAGCTGGTCAATATAAGCCTTAAGCGGTGGTGATATTTCACCCATATCCCAGCCAATGCTGTCCTGCTCATAACGCTGTTGCCAAAAATCAGCTTGATTGACATTATCCATACACTATTCGTCCCTTATATTATCGATCCCTTAGATTACCATTATATTCGACTGGATCGTTTAAGCCTTGCACCTAGCAATATTATCTATAATATCAGTATTTTTGATACGATTTGTATCGTTATAATTAATTTAATCTAAAATCGCTTTAATTTATCCAACCAAACCTAAAATCAGTCTAGGCCGTGTTATCGATTACTCCTGATTTTCCTGCCAGCATATCGTGCCATTTCTTATATTCTGGCATCGCCGTCGCTACTGTTTGCCAAAATGCGCGGCTATGGTTGGCATGATGTAAATGACATAACTCATGAACAATCACATATTCTGTACACTCTATAGGATAAGCAGGAAGGTGAACGGACAGCCATATACGACCAGCGCGCGTATTACAACTGCCCCAGCGCGTGTGCATTTTTTTGATCCGTATTTCGCGAGCTTCAGCACCAACAATCGGTTGCCATTTATCAAATAGCTCAGGCATAACGATGGATAATTGCTGTCGATAATAGGCAGTTTTTTCATGGTCATTAAGCATAAAAGGTTGCGACTCACCCCATAGCATGATGGCAGTAGAGGCTGTTGATGGATCAGCTGATGGCAGCTGTCCGTGTTTCTGTCTGCGCTTATGCTGCTCTAAAACTTGTTCGTGACATGCTAATGCCCATGACACACGCCTAGCAACGGCTTGCGCGACTTGGAGCGCATTGATAGATAGTGGTACTGATACCCTTAATTGATAAGGCTTGAGACGAAAATTGATATTTTTAACCCGCTTTGGGGTAACCTGTAGGGTGATGCCGGCTTGAGCCAAACAGTGCACAGCACTGTCCAATAAAGGATGAACGTACTTTTGTGGCAGGCTCAAGGGTTCCATAGATTATTCGCAACCTTTATCATTACACTCTCACTATAGCGCTTGCAAGTGATTATCAAAGGACATCATATGTAGCTTGCTGTCTTTGGTCACGCGCTGATTTGACTGTTGTTCGCTATCTACAGCAGCTGTCTTTAAGCCAATTGCATTTAAGCCAATTGCATTTGATCCCGTCACTTGCAAAGCAGTCAATTGACCTAGGCCATCACTAATAATAAAACCAGCTTGCTTACCACTATCTATATTTTCATCGGTTTCAATGTTGCCAAAGTCAAAGTCATTCATTTTGAGATTATTAGCTTTAAAATCCGTGTTTTTAGGATCACTATTTTTATTGCGATTGGCTTTATTGTGATTGGCTTGAACATTATAACTCTCACTGCTGCGTAACACAGACGCCCCTGCACAGTCCGGTAGATTCACATCGCTAATAAGCTTGCGGGTACTTAAGTCATAGACAGCCGCACAGCCCCCAAACGGTGTGGTCACACACAGTAAGTTGTGTTGGCTATCAACGACCACGCTAGCAATATACTGATGGAAGCGTTGCCATTGATTGTCTGGCATGATTAGAGGACTAAACTCAGAGTCACCACGCTTATGAGTCAGTACTAAAGGGACATTAATATGCTTTTCGCCCTGGAACTGAATGCCAACCATTACTGTTCCGTCGTTATGCACAGCTAGATGACGCACGCTCATTTGATTGTGCTCAGGAAAAACTTGTTCAACCAGCTGGCCATCTTGGCGGTTAATATAAACCAATGAGGGATGCATAGTATCTAAGTTCAACTCCTCGCGTGAGGCTCGTTCAGTCTTAATACCACCATTAGCAATAATTAATGTCTCACCATCAGGGTGCATAATGAGCTCATGTGGCCCAATACCATGCGAGTCAAATTCAGCGACTTTTTGATAGTCACAACTGGCATCGTAGATACCAATTTTACCCGCTAAACTTACGGTATCATTTTCGGTCACATAGAGTAATTGACCGTCTAGGCTATAGCAGGCATGACCATAAAAATGTCTATCAACAGCTGATTTGATAGCATGCTTTACTTGTCCTGTAGCCGTATCTAATACCCAAAACCCTTCGCTAGGGCGTCGACCCATGACCACGACATCGCGGCAAGCAGCCTTCTTATTACCATTACTGACCTGATCACTAGTATCCTCAACATCGGGCTGCACGACAATATCATGAACGCGCTCTGGCATAGTCGTCTGCCAGACAATCTGACGATCGGCATCGATACCGACCACACCAAAACCATTATCGCTATCATCTGTAGTCGCAGCCGCTTGCGGCATGGATGCCACCCCACTGACCCAACATACAGAACCTGCCAGCATGGTAGTAGTGTGTAGGGCTAGCTTAGCTGTAGCCTCGTCGGGATCAGTTTTATCGTTGTCATAGCTAGGATAGCTTTTGTTAGAATGACCACCATTCGGATAGCTTTGATAAGCCTGTACAGCTTGCTGACAAACATACTTTAAGCGGTCAAGATGCTCAGAACGCGATAAATCATGCAGCTGAAAATTTATAGCAGAAGGTACCTTACGCAACCCAGTCAAATAATCTTGCAAACGCGCATCTGGTTGCTGCTGCTTACGATATCGATGATGTAGCCCAACTAGGGTTGTGGTGCCTATCAGAGTTCCTAGCAGAGTTCCTAGAGTGGTACCAAGCGCAGTTAGTGCTGAAGCGGTCAGCAGCTCATAGGTAGTAGGTTTACCTGTAGTACGCTTATCCATAGTGTTAAGACCCTTAGTTGCTATAGCTTTTATCTGCTTGTCGATCGCTTAACAATCAGTCATTCAATGTCAGCTATTTAATCGCCATCAGTACTGTTAAAGCCCACACGAATACCTAATGTCGGAATTAGCTGGCGTTTAAGTAGGCGCGTGACGGTCGTTAGATGATCATATAACGCTTGCTGTGTTGCCTTGTCTGCGGTTGCTAAATCTTCTGGCATCTGTGCTAGCAAGGTTGTGGTTTCGGCAAGTACCGTCGATAGATTATCACCAATTTCACTGTTATTATTACTAGCAAGCATGGCCGTTAGTACCGGATCTGTCAGGGCTTTATTTAAGGTGGCTAATTTAGCATTGATAATGACGCGACTTTGACCCGCAGTTGCTGCTGGCAAATGACCTTTCGCTTTGCCTGTCAGACCTAGCGGCTGATCTATCGCAATAGATTTCATATTCTCAATCAATGACAGCAGAGAGTTAAACCATTGGTTCAATCCTTGATCGCTATCTGCAGTTTTATCAATCGCCAATAAATCTGTCGCATTCTCTTGCCAGTTTTTTTCAATATCTTTTAAGCGCGTGCTTAATGCGCTACTGGCGCTAATAACATAGGCACACTGACCAGTGTCTAGACTATCATTAGCATATAGTGCTTCTTCTAAGCCGGGTATACCTTGAACAATAGCGCTTTGGTTGGCAAGTTGCTTAGGCGTCAATGTGGGATTGGCAGCGATGAGTTCAGCGACGCCGCTATGCACCAGACCGCGCTCATCAGGATAATAGTTTATATATAAATCACTCATGCTGGCGGTCGCTGGACCAAAATTGATCATCTCCGCACTTGACCATGCTTGAGCTAAAACTAACCACTGATCACGTAGTACTTGTAACTCATCACCGCCGACTGGCACTTTCTGACAATGCTGTTGTGCCAGACTGTGTAGCAGAGCACTTTGCTTTGTGGCATCCGTATAAGCTGGAATGATAATATTATCGGCAACGTGAGTCAGATAAGTTTCTGCAGTCGCAGGGCTAATAACTACTGGAACAATTGGGTCGGCATTAGCACTTTCATTGATACTTTTATTAGCCGTTGTGTTGTTAGTAGCACTGGTCGCTGTAGACTCTTGCACTACTTTTTGACCGTCACTATCAAGCGCTTTATTGTCATCAGCAGGTTTAACACAGCTGATCAATAATCCCGCACTTAATGCAGATAGCGCCATAGCTAAAGCATGGTTCTTTTTCATAACTTTCTCGGTATTGTCTCAATATTTACATCAATTAGTAAATGAGGCGGCTAATCTCATCAATGTGTTTAACGATTGATCATGAATCTGTATTAATAGTAAGTCTGCCTCAATAGTGAATCTGTCCCACTATTACAATGATTTTAAAAATGCATTGAGTTCAGTCCGACCTTGTTTATCCAATTTGAGCACTTTTTGTTGCTGCTTAGCAGCTTCCCCACCATGCCACAATACTGCTTCCATCAAAGTACGAGCGCGGCCATCATGTAAGAAGGTAGCTTGAGGATCAACGGTTTGCGCCAGGCCAATACCCCACAGTGCCGGCGTGCGCCATTCATAAGAGTTGGCTAAAAATTCCACTTGTGCATCTTTCGGCGGTAGCTTACCCGCGATAGTACGATCCGCTAAGTCATCGCCCATATCATGTAGCAGCAAATCGGTATAAGGATAAATGACTTGTCCGTGCTGCTCAATATTATCGTCATTAGTCTTTGGTAGCTGATATCTTGGAGTATGGCAACTTTGGCAGCCCATGTCATAAAAACGCTTTTTACCAGCTAATACCACGGTATCATCAGCATTACGTCGATTTGGAACTGCTAAATTACGAGTGTAAAATTCTACGAACTTAGCGATTTCATCGTTCACTTCAACGGGCGGCTTACCGTTGCCTTGTTCATCGGCGCCAGTGGTCGCATCAAGGCAAGCGGTTTGCGCAGGCATACAAGATTCATGAGGTCGAATATTTGAGGTCAGACCCATATCTTCACTGAAAGCACTTTGGTTTTGCGTCAAAATCTTAGTTTGTCCCGCTTTCCAACCAAAACGACCCAACGCCAACTTGCCTGTCTTTGGATCCATCACCCAGTTAAACTTACCGCGGATACTGCTTGCATTGTTATCAGCATTTTTATTATTACTGACGGCCTGTTTTTTGATGTCCTCGTCAGGTATTTGCTCTAGTAAACCAAGTCCAATCATCGGTAGTGCAATGCGTGGTGACACCATCAGCTCATCATCAAATGCGCCGTAACCAGGTTTGGTCAAGCTGAAGGTCGGCGCACGCAAAGTCTCGATATGACCATCTGCAAAAGTGACCAGCTTATCTGTCCACTGCACGGCAATTTGCGCTTCTGCCGGTACGCCCTGAATGCCGCGATCTTGCAATTGACCACCATAGACTGGATGGGCAACTTTTTCTATCAGAGAGTTCTGCAACTGTTGCCGCTGCTCATCGGTAGTCGCTGGCATAGCAAGACGGACCAATAAACTATCCGCATCATCTTCAGTATTCATTGGAGCATGACCACGTCCGTCTTTCACATGACACGACTGACAAGCCGCAACGTTAAATAGCCCCCCGAGTCCATCACGACTATCCGTACTGGCAGGGGCCATCACCCACGGTTGGCTAAAAAAGGCATTGCCAATAAAGAAATCTCCCTTTCGCGAGGCCGTCAAATTTGATGACGGTTTAGAATAACTTTCAGCGCTAGTAATAGTAACGCCTGTGTCACCGCCCTGCTTAACCTCTTGCGGATCAAAGGTGGCTAGCTGTTGCATCGGCACGCCAGCCAGTGCTTCAATGGTTTGCGTGCGCTCAGCTGATACCGCTTGAGTTTGATTGGTATTCGTCGCACTGTCTGATGGTTGACAGGCACTTATGGATAGCGCACATAGCACGCTTAGCGCAAGCTTGGGTGACGAAATATGTGGTGTTGAAGAAAGGCAGACAAAACCTGATAACGTAACTTTCATCGCGTTAATAGCTTTCATGACGTTCATAGCCTTCATAAAAAATTACCTTAGCTCTAATATAGAACTATTAAAATCGCATGCTATAAAGTTTTTCACTTTTAGTCGATATACCAGAGCTGTCTGTATATCAGAGCTGTCTATGCCCTGGGCTATCAGGTTATCTTAATGTGGTATAAAAAACACGCTACCAACCATTATTAACAACGTGGCTATTATACCTAAATCTTACTGATATGAAAATCATTCTCATTAGACTAATGTGACTCATTAGCCATTCAAATTTAGTACAGACTAATAATATACAACCGATCTTATACCGCCAAGCCTAGAGTCGTTAGATAACAAACAGTCGTTAGATAACAGACAGTCGTTAGATAATAAACAGTCGCTAAATAACAAAAAACAACTTAAGACTGTTAGCCAGCATCAGCATCTAGATTGTCAATGCCGACCACTTTTGCCGCATTCTCAATCCCAGAAGTCAGCTCCTGCAAGCTAGTGATGCCGTTCTCGATCCAGCCACGACGAATATTTTGTTCTTCAGCAGAGATACCTTGCTCACTCACTTGTCCGACGGTAGCGATCATTTGATCGACCTTGATATTTTCTTTTTCGCCTTTGGCTACGATTACATTAAAAGCATCTTCTACTTTTTTAAAGTCCATAACCAGCTTGTCGGCAGCGTCTTTATGGTCAGTATCTATCAAATAATTCTTGATACCATAGCCACCGACTGACTCACCAGCGACCGTTTTATAGCTGCCATTAAAGACGTTTTGAATACCCAGAGCATTATTAGCGTAGCTTAAATGCGTCAAATCACTAAAGCACTCATGCTCATCTTCTGTTGAACCGGTAACAAAGGCGACCTGCATACGCTGAGAAGCCAGCTCTCCTAGCGCTAAACTACCCATTTGGTACATGATTTGGCGCATGGCGTTATTATCTTTACGTGCCATCATATCGCTACGTAAAGTGTGTTCACTTTCAGGCTGCCACTGGGCTTCCATCGCAGTTAAATCATTGACCAACAGTTGAGTCACTGCTTTTAGATACTGACCACGACGATTACAAACACTCACATCTGTATTGACGGTCTCGCCACTAGTACATTTATTATCTGTAGTCATATAATCGCTGATTGGACGATTACCGGCACCTTCGGCAACGCCATTGGTGTCTTGACCCCATAACAAAAACTCAATCGCATGATAACCGGTGGTGACATTGGATTCGCTGCCACCGATCTCATTCATTGCTGCCAATAGCTCAGGAGTAATAGTTTTGGTGTCTTGCTTCGAGCTATTAACAGTAATGCTATCGCTATTGATGATGTTGTCTTTACTATTATACTCGCCCGCATAACTGTCACTGACGTAATCGATTAATGCCTCGTCAAGTGGCCATGCATTTATCTGAGCTTCCCATTCATCAATACTGCTGATCGCACGTTGGTCATCAGCGGTAACAAACCCTTCATCAAAACGGAAAGTTTCAGTTTGTGAGTATGGCTGACGCGCTGCTTTATAAGCCGCTTTTGCTGCATCAATATTCGCTTGGGTGGGCGTATCTACATAGGTATCTACCGCTGTTCGTAATATCTTAGCCGTATCTAATGAATCTTTATAAGCGGCATGTACCATATCTACATGGCTTAGCATCAATCTATCGATACTGGCCTGTTCAGTAGTTGACTTATTGGTACCTGAATCGGATTGAACCGCTGTTTGCGTATCGGTAGCGACGGCGTCCTCATTAGTCTGCTTGGTGCAACCCGTAACCATTAACAGTCCTGCAAGTGCAACCGCTAAAGTGGTGGGTAGGATCTTGCGGCTCGTCACTGTGGTGATGTTCATACGCGTCCTTAAGGGGATTTATCAAGTAAGAAATGGCAAAAGTACATTAATAATGGTGTAACATTGAGATTATGCGAATTATAATGCTATTGATAACGATTATCAAACTTAAATTAAACTCTTTACGTTTTATGCAAATTTATTCTTAGTACGCCTAGCTTTATTTTAGGTCCTCTTCACTTGATAAATATTTTATTAAGGCTTTTTTTAAGGCATAAAAAAAGGCCAGCGCAGTGCTGACCTTCTTAGTGAATATAACTTCTTAAGCCTAGCTTTTAGTAGCTAGTTCTTAATCATTAATTCTTAGTTTACGCTTTGTGGCGTATTAATGGTTAATTCAACACGACGGTTTTGCTGGCGGCCATAATCAGTATTGTTATCAGCAACTGGACGAGATTCGCCATATGCGACAACATTAATACGGCTAGAAGATACGCCGCGTGCCGTTAAGTAATTCGCGACTGAATAAGCACGGTCACGTGATAGACCTTGGTTATAAGACGCTGAACCTTTACTGTCAGTATGACCCGCAATAGTAATGGAGTTTTGGTTATACTGATTCATCGTAGAGGCAAGCTTATCAAGCGTTGGCTTAAAACCTGAGCTCAATGTTGCATCATCAAATGAGAAAGTGATATTGGCTGGCATTACTAGATCAATGTTGCCATTAGGATTCTGGGTAACAGTGACGCCACTACCAGCCATTTGTTGCTCAAGCTGTCTAGCCTGACGCTCCATGTAATAACCAACACCCGTACCTAGTGCAGCACCAATAGCTGCATCACGACCGGTGTTATCTCCACCAGTTGCTTTAGAAATAACAGCGCCACCAGCGGCACCAGCTAGAGCGCCGATAGCCGTTTTATTGATGCGTTGTTGTCCAGTATTCGGATCAGTGACACAACCACTGAGTGCTAGGCCGGATGCTACTGCTAAAATCATTATTTGGTTGCGCATAAATTTTCCCTCTGAAGTTGGAATTACAGATAAGTCGTGCTTCTACAGACTGTACTTTTTATAAGATTTGTTGATAAGAGTTTGTTAACTCCTACCTTATTGGGTGTCATTCTTATTCGGTATTATTATCTCAAGAGCAAGCTATCTATGTGTAATATTTTGTCACATCTATGTATGAGAAGTGCATGATACCTTACGACTAGCAACGACTAGCAACCTCATCAGCCACAACACCGTTATAAAATATAAAGTAAATTTCATAGCTATTGGCTTGCGATACGCTATATGTTTTTTCTGTACTTTTGTTTCATCTGTTATTGTGAGTCACGTTAACACTCGTACACTGTTATTAATTTCTGCTAGAATCAGGCCATAGCTAGGCAGCATTACGATCACTGTACTCTACGTGATGGTAAAACCATTAAGAATGATGGGGAATGTAAGAGGCTTTTGGTCATTTATAGTGATAGCCATTATTGGCGCAGAGACTTTTAGAGTCATATCTTAAAGGTTAACACCTTACTGAGTATAAATAACCTAAACACATATAATTTCAAAGTACCCATTCTAAAAATAGTTAATTTCAAAACTAATAACTTAGAATCTAACAATATCGAAATATAAGGATTGAGTATGCGACTGACCTCTACCATTAAAAAAATACATAAACGCAGCCCTAGATTGGGCAAAGCGGTCTCATTGGTGACCGCCACCGGTGTCATTACTGCCAATAGTATTGCGGCCGGTATCCCTATATGGCTGATGGGAGCCACTAAGGTCATCACTGGCTCACAGATTGCAGACAAGACAGTGATTGGCGTCACTAATTATTGGATTCACGGCAACAACGCCTTAATTGATAATATTTTGCCAGATAAAGACTGGCGTATTAGCTTACCTGAAGATGTGGATACTCAGGGTAAATACTTGCTTATCAGTAATCATCAGTCATGGGTCGATACCAGTATTGTGCAATACATTAGTGAAAAGCGTTTGCCATTAACACGGTTTTTTACCAAGTTTGAACTGATTTATATTCCTGTGATTGGTCAAGCATTCTATTTTTTAGACTTTCCAATGATGCGCCGGCACTCGAAAGAAGCCGTGGCCAAAAATCCAGCACTGCAAGGTAAAGATATCGAAGAAGCCAAGCGTGCCTGTGCCTTACTTAAGGACAAACCTTTTACGTTGTTAAACTATCTAGAAGGAACGCGCTTTACGCCAACCAAGCGTGATAAGCAGCACTCGCCGTACAAAAATTTGCTGAAACCACGAGCGGGTGGATTATCTCTTGCTATAAACGCGCTGGGTGAAGATATGGATGGTATCTTAGATATGACCATTGTCTATCCTGATGGAGTACCGACTTATAGTGATTTATGGAAAGGAAATATTAAGCGCTTGGGTGTTGATGTTCGCCATATTAAGATGCCCGACGATTTGTTTACTGCTATCCAAAACGGCGGTTACGAAAATGATGAGCCTATCAAGGCGCAGATGTTTGAATGGGTAGAACAGATATGGCGTCAAAAGGATCAACGTATTACGAATATGCTTGCTGAGTTTGATACGTCTGATACGTGATAACGAGACTCTGAGACTCTGAGACTCTGAGACTCTGAGACTAAAAATGCTTTATTGACAGGCTCAAACAAAGGGTTAAATAGCAGTAGTCAATAAGGCGGCGTTAAATCAAGATAGCGTTAGGTCAAAATAGTATTGACGCCACCTGGCACTGTTTTTATTTATAATGATTTATTATAATGGCTGATGGGTTGTTTTTCAGCACTATTTATTGATAGTGTTAATAAGCATTGAAACCTACCATTCATTCAATAGCCATTCATTATATTATATAGAAGGTATGACTGTGTCCACCTCTCCTGCTGCTAACCTGCCTACAGATTCCAAACCATTACCCAACCAGTCGACCGACCCACTAAACACTCAGTCGCCAAACTCTAAGCGGCCCAAGCCAAACCGTTTGAAACTAACCTATGACATGCTGATGATTGTCGTTATCAGTATTGATTTATTCTTGATCAGTATTGATGCTATTTTGATGAGTAATTTTACCAGCAGTGTTGCAGGATGGCTGACACTCAGCGAGGGGCTGAACTGGTATCAAAGCACCTTACACGATCCATTACGTACGGCTGGCGGGTTTTTTACCATATTTTTAATCTTAGAACTATTATTGCGCTGGGCTATTGCGATTAAAGAACAGGTCTATTATCGCTGGTTTTTCTTTCCCTTTGTGCATTGGTATGAAGTGTTAGGCTGCTTCCCGCAGCTACGCGCACTGCGTTTATTTCGGGCGGTGATCATCGGTCGGCGTTTATATCAGCTTGGTTATCAGGTGCTACCGCAGCCGTGGCTTGACCGTATTAAGTTTTATATTAATTTAATATTAGAAGAGTTATCCGATCGCGTCATCCTAACCACCATTCATAACTATCGCCAACAGCTAACCGATCCTGAGATGCAACAGTCATTGATTGAATCCACGATCGGTCGTAATCGTGATGAGATTGAGGCGGTACTATTGTCTTTGTTACGTAAAGAGCTGGCACCGCAGCTGCAAAACCTTACCGGTGACTCGAAAGGTGGTAATCTAATAGCAAGCGAAGTGGGCAACGCCATCCAGGAAGGACTGGCCAATACTCCTGAGTTG
This sequence comes from Psychrobacter sp. PL19, assembly GCF_017875835.1. Lineage (NCBI taxonomy): Bacteria > Pseudomonadati > Pseudomonadota > Gammaproteobacteria > Moraxellales > Moraxellaceae > Psychrobacter > Psychrobacter sp. PL19. The sequence goes on along the minus strand of NZ_JAGING010000001.1, from coordinate 1,108,722 downwards.
CGGCGCTATCTGCGCCTAATCCCGATCGCTGGCAGCTTGATTGAATCACAATTGCAACATATCGGGCAGAATATTGGTGAAAATGTCGTCTATGCCCTTAACGCCCGACTGCTTGATGATGAGCGTATTGACGCCTTAATGATCGCTATCGCTCAGGGGGTTGCTCAGATCGATACTAATGATACAGCCCTCGATAACTTGATAGCGCGTATTATCTCTGACAGCCTACTAGAATTTGAGGCACAAATAAAAGTTCAACAATGGAAACACCAAGATATGCTCAAATTTTAGTTATTTTATCAATTGATACCTTTCAATAAACTGTAGTTAAGGCCGTCGCTGGCTTATATTTTATAGGCTAAGGGGCTTGTTAAGTCCTCACCCCACTTAGTACACTGTGTATTAGAACAATACTTACTTAATAGCGTTTTTTGACTAAAAAAATATAATCGCTGGCATATAACCAATAATAGCTGGCATATACTCAAAACTGCGCCGTGGTTGCAGCGATACGAATACCTTTTGAGGATCAATAGTATGATGATTTCAGATAACAACAGCCAAACTCTCTCTCCGACCGTGCCTGCCATGACCTTTTATGGCAAGATGCTGACTTTTTCACGTTTGCAACTAAACACTGATGATCTACCTACTATCGAGACCCAGCTGGCTGGTCTGCTTAGTAATAAAACCAGCAATATTCCGATCATCATTGATAGTGATATTGAGCAAGACTTGACAGCCTTAGTAACGCTGCTATGGTCATGGGGCCTGCAACCTATCGGTGTGGTCACCGGTGTGCTTGACTCACAAGCACGCGCTCGACAATTAGCGATATTTCCAGCAGAGGGCAAGCGTATTGAGCGCATTTTACCCAGCAAAAAATCTGTACCCCCTGTTAGCCAAGCAGCTGTTGATAACCCTGCGGAAAAGCCATCTGATAATAGCGTTAGCGCCACAGCAAACAACGAAGCTGCTGAAGCGACTACAGCTACCCAACAGTCAGCAGAGGCCCTACTCAGCGCCGAGCATATTACTAGCCTAATCTATGACCAAATGCTACGCTCAGGACAAAGCCTTAATCATGTCGGCGGTGATTTGATTTTGACCAATAGCATCAATAGTGGCGCTGAAGCCATTACCGACAATAGCCTGCATGTTTATGGCCGCGCACAAGGGCGCTTAGTCGCAGGGGCCACGGGTGATAAAGATGCGCGTATTTTCTGCCAAGTTTTTAACCCCTCATTGGTGTCAGTCGCGGGTACTTATTGCTTACGGGATAACTTGCCTGACCATTTGATCGATAAGTCTGTACAAGTCCGTTTTATAGAAGGCCAAGGTTTGGTATTTACCGTTATGGATGACACTAAATCGCTAGTATAAGCGGTAGATATCATGTGCTTGTTGCTGGTAGTACTTACTTCGTCGCTCAACTGCTATTTAATTCGAATTTAACGCTTTTTTGGTGCTTAGCTAATGGCTATTTAAAACGTTATTTAACGCTATAATCAGTTAAGAATCTACTTAATATCATAATAAGTTTGTTTAACAAAAATACGCTACTGTTAATCTTTAACTTAGCTCATATTTTCAAGCTGAGCCTGCGCTGATTAGAGTATTAGTAAGCTCTGATTTAAGGTAGCAACAAGGTGGCATTAATTTTCGTAGGTTTTTGTGGTTTAAGACGGACTTGCTATAAATTTTTGTTTATTTATGCTAGGCTTACGCTCGCATGTAGCACATATACTAATAAGCAAATGCGCTATTTTATCTATTAGACATCTCATTGATTCATAGGAGTGTGCCATTGTGGCAAAGATTGTTGTAATCACTTCAGGTAAAGGCGGTGTGGGCAAAACCACCACCAGCGCTTCTTTTGCTGCCGGCTTGGCGTTACGTGGCTATAAGACAGTAGTTATCGATTTTGATGTGGGCCTCCGTAATCTAGACTTGATTATGGGCTGTGAAAATCGTATCGTTTATGACTTTGTTGATGTCATTAGTGGTAATGCTCGTCTGTCACAAGCACTGGTCAAAGACAAGCGGTTAGAGAACCTATACATCTTACCTGCCAGTCAAACACGTGATAAAGACGCGCTTACAGACGAGGGCGTGGCAGAAGTCATGGCCGAACTCTCTAAGCAGTTCGATTATATTATCTGCGATTCTCCAGCGGGTATCGAGCGCGGCGCGCAGCTGGCTATGTATCATGCGGATGAGGCGATTATCGTTACTAACCCCGAGATATCATCAGTACGTGACTCGGATCGGATCATCGGTATTCTGCAAAGCCGCACTAAAAAGGCTGAAGACAATCAAGGTCCTGTCCGTGAACATTTAATTATCACTCGCTACAATGCCGAACGTGCTGCAGCCAGTGAAATGATGAGTATTGAGACCATCTCTAACGATATCCTAAAGGTGCCGCTATTAGGGGTCATCCCTGAAAGTCATTCTGTACTTGAAGCATCTAACCACGGTGAGCCGGTTATTCACTATACTGACTCCGTTGCCGGTCAATGCTATGACGATATCGTCGCCCGCTTTTTAGGGGAAGAACGTCCATTACGTCATATTGATGTGAAGAAAAAGAGTCTACTACAGCGCTGGTTTGGAGGTCAATAATGAATAAGAAAAAAGGATTTTGGAGTAATTTATTTGGTTCAGATGATAATAATGTCTCTGGTAGTGCCAATATGGCCACTGAGCGTTTAAAAGTTATTGTTGCGAGTGAAAATCGCCTGAATAATCGTCTGACTGCTGACCGTATTGAAAAAATGAAACGTGAAATACTTGAAGTGGTTAACAAATACGTTAATGGTGTGCAAATTGATGATGTTAATATCAACCATCGTCACGAAGATACCCTAGATGTGCTTGAGATGAATATCAGTTTACCTGAGCACAAGAAGTAAAATTTTTGAACAGCTATAGTTAAAATACCTTAAAAACGCGATGGTACTGCTGGTACAAGCTTTTTGCAGCCTCTGTCTGCGTGGGCACAGCAAGCAAGAAAAACGTGTGCCAGCAGTAGGTTAGGTATCGATATTACTTTTCATTGACTATATGTGCCATAAGAGTGATGCTCTATACATCTAGTATCATAAGCGCTCAAACAAAAAAGCCCTCAGTACTATACTGAAGGCTTTTTTATTGCTTTTTTATAGCGATACCGTTATTTCATTCGATTGATCAGCTTATCTTTTAAGATAAATTGATGATATAAAGCCGCGCTAATATGCAATAGCGTAAAGGCGATAATCATCGGCCAAATAATATCTGTATGTACGTCATTATAAAAACGTGCTGCAGTACGATCAGGAGTGACAAAAACTGGAATTTGAAACAAACCAAATATATCCACTGGTCTGCCACCATAGACAGTCATCAACAACCCTGCCATTGGCATTGCAATCAATAACGCATACAAACCAAAATGAGACAATTTTGACATAACAAATTGCCATTTTGGCATCAGCGCAGCGGGCGGCGATTTAATAAGCACGCGATTAAGCACTCGCGCAATCATCCAGCATAATAGACTGATACCAAAGGCTTTATGCAGGCTAATGTAGATTCTATCATCCATATTTTGATACAAAAGCATTAATATCCACGTGACTAGTAATAAAATAGCGCTGATCCAGTGGAATATCCGGCTACTAACTGGCCACTTGTTGACGCTTGGATTGACATTATTCATGGATTATCCTGTTAATTAGATCCCTAATTATTAATGGTAATTAATTTATGGTTATACATAGATTAAGCTATGGTAGCTGAGGGCCCATGAAGCGCCTTAGCTTTTGCTGATTAACGGTCCAAGTCTACTAATTGGTGCGCAATTTTATCTAAATCAGGCACCAAATAGAGCGTGTCATCGATGATTACTGTTTGAAATAAATAAGACAGCACAACATTTTCTCTAAAATGTTCTTCAACGGTATTGATCGTGTCATCAGCCGTACTTACACTGAGCGACTGATAAATATTGGTACCATCGTCTTTAATTTTATTCGCATCAATATTGCTGAGAGCGACATCGACGTAATACTTGGGCAGGTCGATATCTTTGACATCAGATATGCGCACTTTTACTTGATGCAGTTCACCTGCGGTCTGTAAGGCAACCCGGTGTGCTGGGGTATTGCCTTCTAAAACCACGATTTTATCTACCACTTGATCGCGCGGTAACATATGAAATACGGCCACTTCTTGCTGTTGCCACAGATAAGTCCAAATACGCTCATGGTAGTCGTCCACACTCAATATTAAGCTGCTTGGAATAATCCAGTCAAGCTGATTAAGTGCGGGTACGATAGTGACGTCAAGCATCCCATTATCAGTGGTTAGCAAGCTCACGGCTTCAAACGAATGCTTGAGAATTTGTTTCATACTTTGCCACCTTAACGTCATCGTTAGTTTTGTCTCTTCGTACTAAGGTAAGTGTTATCTATGTTCGGTCAAACTCACTTGTTTGCCTAATAAATGATAAATTTTAGTGAGTAACTCATTCTCTTGGAATGGTTTACCCATATAATCGTTTACCCCAATTTCAAGTGCACGTTCACGGTGTTTTTCACCCGTACGTGAGGTAATCATAATAATCGGAATATGCTGTAAGCGTTTATTGCGTCGTACTTGAGTGGCTACTTCGAAGCCATCCATTCGCGGCATCTCAATATCTAGTAATATTAAGTCTGGAGTCATCCCTTGCAAAATCTCAAGCGCATCGATACCATCTTTGGCAATAGCTACCTGTATTCCTTGACGTTCTAAGAAGCGAGAAGTTACTTTACGGACAGTGACCGAATCATCTACCACTAAGAGGGTAGGCTGAGTTTTTGAACAGCTATGCCCAGTATTACTGGCTTTTGGATCCTCCTGTAGCGCTGGTTCATTACGCATCAGAGCGATAAGATCCAAGATAAGCATTACTGAGCCGTCACCCATGATGGTAGCCGCTGAAATACCGGCAAGATGTGACAGCTGTCGTCCAAGAGGTTTGACCACCACTTCAATACGTGAGCCTGCAATTTGATCCACTTGTAGCGCAATATTTTGGCCAGTGCGATTTTTTATAAGGATAAGAGGTAAGCTGATATTGGTGTCGACCATCAGCTCATTGAGTTTTTTACCCGATAAAATATCATTTAAATAACGCACACGATAGTCAATACCTTCAAGATGCAAGGTATCTTCGCCTGCTTGGTAATAAGCATAAAGTATTTCTGAGCTAACACGTACCACCCGCTCAATTTGTACTAATGAAATAGCGTAATAGTGATCAGCAGCACGAACCACCAAGGCATCAGATACTGCGACAGTAAGCGGCATCCGTATGGTAAAACGCGATCCCTGCCCCAGCTCGGACATCACTGAAACCACACCACCAAGTTGACGAATCTCACTCATAACGATGTCCATCCCCACACCGCGTCCCGAGATTTGGGTCACTTGCTTGGCCGTGGACAATCCAGCGTTAAAAATATACTGTATGATATCAAGGTCCGTTAAACTGGTATCTTGCACCTCAATCAAACCTTGCGAAATCGCTTTATCGCGTACCGCTTCGACATCGATACCACGGCCATCATCCGATAAATTGATGACGATTTCACTCCCTTCGCGCAGTACCTCTAGGATGATATGTCCAATACGATCTTTACCTATTTTGCAACGTGTTGCAGTGCTTTCAATACCATGATCCACGGCGTTTCGTAGCATGTGCTCAAGCGGTGAAGTAATGCGCTCTAAAATGGTTCTATCCATCTCATCATCAGCATTAATGATTGTAAGCTCAACTGATTTATTGAGCTCGTTAGCCGTTTGCCGCACAATACGCTTAAGGCGTGGCGTCAAGCGGGTAAATGGTACCATTCGCGAGTTTATTAAGCCGTTTTGTAACTCAGTTTGCGTCCGTGATAGCTGTAGCAACAAGCTTTCACTATTGCGGGTTTTTTCCAATAAAGTACGGTTAATCTCAGTCAAATCGGATGCAGACTCTGACAGAGATTTTGATAGCTGGTTTAAAGAAGAATATTGATCCATCTCTAATGGGTCAAAACCTTCATTTTTAAGCCACTCTTCATCAACCTGCGATAAAATTTGGGTCTCCAGCTCAATTTCCATCCGGCGCAGCTGATCGGCCAAACGTTGCACCGTGGTACCCATTTCTTCGATGCTATGGGTTAAGCTACTTATACCCATATCAATACGAGCACGGTTGATTGCTGACTCTCCGGATAGGTTAATCATATGCTCAATTAGACTCCCTGAGATACGGATCGTCTCATTACTAATTAAGCTTTTTTCTTGCTCAGTGAAATTGCCAGTCATGAACGGCATTTCACTGATATCTGCTTCAGTAGGCTGTGAGTCTTGCTTGTCTTTAGCAGTCAAAATTATCTTAAGCTGTGCTTGGAGAGACTCGTTAGGTACTTGTTTCAAGCGATCAGGATTTTTAGTAAACTGTTCAAGCGCTGCTATCAACAAGGTAGGTGTTGGGGGATTAACCTGCTGTTTGAGAACAGACACTGCATCTGCAAGCCAATCATGACAGGTCGCCAGTAACTCTAATATTATCTTAGTAGCAGGACGGCGGTGGCTAGCAATATCTTCATAGACGGTTTCCATTTCATGCGCCAAATCAGCAATACCATTAGCCGCGATCATCCGCGCCCCATCTTTGATTGTATGCAAGTCACGCTGTAGCGATTGTAGCGCTACCATATCATCAATATTAGCTAAAAAATGCTGCAAATATTTATTACGGTTGGTTAGCTCATCTGCTTCTTCTAAAAATACCTCTAAAATATCAGGATCAGGCCGACCATTTCCCCATGACGCCCCAATCAGTCTAGCTAAACTAAGTGGGTCTGGAGTTTTCTTTGTATCGTGACCACTCCCAAATGCCGCAGTTTCAGACTGAGTATTCACCTGGTTATCTGGCGCTGGTACAATAAGAGTGACTGTTGACGGTAGCTCATCTACTTGCTCAAGCTGTCGTAATTGCTCAATAAGTTCATAAGCGAAAAAAGACGTTTGGTAATTTAGAATATGCGTAATTTGTAGCGACAAGGTATCCTGTACTATTTGCATAATAGCCAACCACTGCGCTGTTGGCAGCCGTCTATGTTCTACAAAGGCTTCATAGATACTTTCAGCTTCGTGGGTCAGGTCTCCGATGCTACGGATACCTGCCATTCGCGCGCCACCCTTGATAGTATGCAAATGACGTTGTAGTACTTTTAGAGGATTAATATTGGTGATATCCACGCGCCATTCGTTGAAACTTTTGGCAATGGCACTATCGAGCTCCTGCACTTCTTCTAAAAATATCTCTAACAGCTCAACGTCAGTGTCAATTGACTCAAGCTGTAGTTCAGGCGCTCGAGTGCTAATAACGGGATTTAGGACGATGTCAGGCCTTATTTTATCTGTAACGGTCTCGTCAATAAGAACTCTATCGCTACTATCATCGTTGTTAGAATTGTTGTTAGAATTGTTGTTAGAATTGTTGTTAGAGTCGTCAGTATTATCATCGTTACAAAAACCATCTTTATGAGGCTCTTGGGTACAGAAGAGGTTATGTAAATCTTCAAGGACTTGCGTATCGACCCTTAATGACATGCTACCCGCTAATGCATCAAACAAGCCTATCAGTTGGGCGTGTCCAGCCAGTAGCATAGCGACGGTATCAGACTTGCTTGCCTGCTTGGGATGATGAATCAGATAAGCATAAACAGTACCCAGCGCATTAAGTATGGCAGTAAATTTTGGCGACTCTACCGTTTTAGTCGCTAAGCGCTCTATTTGTAAGATTTGCAACTGTAGGTAAGCTTGAACGTACTCGCTATCAGGATGGTCAAGTGCAGCGCTCAACTCCCATTCAGCGTCTAGCAGTTGGTTAATGTTGTCATCTAACAGTTGCCCGATACTCAGTGGACTACCTGCCATTATGATGTTGTCGTCTGACTCTCCAAGCATAGCTTGTAGTGAGGTTAAGTCTTGCTGGCTCTGGATTTCTTCTACTGGCATGTTTTGCTGTTGAATATTTTGTTTATACTTATTTAGATATCCATCGATAAGGGTCACAGATTGTGTCAGCGCTTGAAGATGTTGAGCACTCATTGGCGTATCATGATGTTGTAACTGCTCTAAGTTTTGCTCTATTATGGCACTAACATCACTGATAGCTACTAAAGCACTAGAGCCAGAGGCCGCCCGCAGAGTATGAAAGGCCCGAACGATCTCATCACTGACACCAATATGAGACTGGCCTTGGTGCGAACTGACAAATCCATTAATCTCTTGTAATAGTGCTTCTGCCTCCTCAATAAAGATGTCATAAAACACTTGTTCTTCTGGACTCTTCGGGATAAAAACGGGTGGCGTTTCCACCATGAGCTCATTAACAGCTTGAATTTTTTGTAGCATGCCATCAACTTTATCACCACCACTACCGCTATCACGATTAATAATATTTGCATCGCTATCAGAGGCTATCTCTGAGCGATTGACGGGCTGATATTGAGCAGTCGCTACGAACTCATCGTACAAGATAGAATAGCTAAAATTATCACCACCTTGCTGGCTATACGCATTGGCACAAGCAATCCAGAGCGCTACAATCGCCGGATAATCATGACTATTAGCAGCAAATGTGGTCATCAATGCTGGATATGCCGCCAAGACATCAGCGATAAGCTGTCTGATATCTGTTGAGGCCACAATGCTATGATCTAAAATTCGATCAAGCATTTTTTCTATAGACCATGCCAACTCAGCCGTGTGATTAGCGCCAACCATCCGCCCTGAGCCTTTTAGAGTATGAAAACCGCGATGCACCTCAGTCAGCGTGGTCAAGTCAGTAGGCTGCTGTTGCCATTGCTCATATAACGGTACAATCTTGGCCAATACTTCATAGGCCTCTTCTATAAATACCTCTTTGATGTCAGGATCAGCGTCGCTAACATCCGCTGGTAATTGTGAGGTATTTTGCATAAGTGGCACAAGTACTGCTGGTATTTCAATCTCAAAGATAAATGCGGGTAAACTGTTATTGTTATTGTTAAGAGTATCGTCACTAGAAAATTTATGAGCATCGCCTATATAATCTACTAGCTCAGGAATATTAGAGTCAGTATTTATAAGCCACTGTTCTAGGTTTAGACTGGTTCCTGTTTCTGTTTCTGACTCTATAGCTATTAAGGCTTCTAAGCCAAACTTTAGTGGTTGCTTGGTTCGTAAGTTATGACTTTGTAAAATAGCGATAGCAGGATCAACGCTTGGCGGGTGTAAGGTATCAAAGTCCGTTATCAATACTGAGAGGTGCTTGGTGGTCTGCATTACTAACGCTACCGCGTCATCAGTCACCAGCAAAGTCTTTTTTAACAGGTGATTAAGCAAGTCTTCAATTGACCACGCCACCTCACCGATGCTAAAGGCACCAACCATACGTCCCGAGCCTTTTAGAGTATGAAAACCACGGCGCACTTCATGCAGCGGCGTTAAATCCTGCGAGTCTTGCTGCCAAATATATAACAGACCTTCTAAGTCAGCGATAACCCCAGCTGCCTCTTCGATGAAGATATCACGAATTTCTTCATCCATATCAAAGTTGTCAGGCTGGACTTGAGCACGAGCGCTCAGTAGAGCGTCACTGTCAGTTTCCCTTATAGCATTGGCAGTTTCCTTTATAGTATTATCGTCTGTTATGTTATGAGCATCGTACCCTAATGTGGGATCACTACCTGGGTTTGACGTAGGGAGAGATTGGTTAATAGAAGTATGATTAACATTAGCTTGGTTAACATTCGCTTGATTAACAACAGCAATCTCGCTGCTATCGTCGTAACGGATCACATCAGTCGCTGCTACTTTTTTGAGAAGAAAAGCATCATCGATCGTTCCAGACGTTTGCAAACGCAGATTGAGTAATTCGACTGCTTTTTCGACCTGTTTGTTGGCTTGCGTTAATAATTGCAGATCAAAAACCTGCTGCACCTGAGCAAGACTATTCAACTCAATATAAATCTCTGTTACCAAACTTTTAATGACCTCTGCTAGTGACAGCGCTGCTTGAGCACCGTCGTTGCCAATATCATTATCAACAGTCATGTCCACATCAGTATCAGCATCAGCATCATTATCCGTACTAATAATAGTTTCAGAGAGCGATCGGCCCTCTACAATCTGAGTTGGCTGCCCATTAGATTCTAAGACATAGTCAAGTCGTGCTAGTAACGAAACATAGTGCTCAGGTAGCGGCGTTTTATTAGACGTAAGCTCCTGCAACCACCAATTAGCTAAGCCCCAGAGACGCTGATGGTCATTGATGCTGGCAGTTTGCCATAAATACTGGCTGACGTTTTCTAAGACTGACAGTACGGGCGCTTGGTTAACATTGACAGCAAGCAAGTGCTGCACTTGTTGTCGCCAGACTGTCAATAATTGCTGATACTGCTGAGAAGTGAGAGCAGCTGTCGCCATACTGTTTGGTACTGCTCTATCTATGTTGTAGGCGGCATTATCTATCGCTGTTGATGACAAACCTTCGACTTGCTCTGTTGCTATCACTATCTGTGACAACATATGGCTAAGATAATTAACAGTTTTAGTGAGTAATGCGGTGTGGTGAGCATCAGTTCGCACGCCTTGTGTTAGCGCGTGCTGCAATAGCTGGTGAGAAAACTGAGCCGTTTGACAGTGATCAGCACTAAGGTTTTGCTGGCTGCCCAAGTCTGCTAATAGACTCAGCTTAGTCGCTAAGCTTGCTAATAAAGGCCAGTTAATCATGATTAGTACCCTGCTAATCTGATGGTAGTGCGGTACCATTTGTTCATAGTTTGTACTGTTAGCGCCTACTTGCCAACCATCAGCTGCCTGTAATAATTGCTGATTGAGTAGTGGCAGTAGCCGCTCATGCGCCACTGTTTCGTTGGGCTGGTTGTTCATAGGTTCATCCTAACGTGTTTAGCCACTGCTGCGCATTGTAAGCATCAACTTTTAATATATGACGTCTTACTTAGAAGCTTATACGACTATTATCTAAATGATCGCCATTAGTTACTTTAAAACCAGTGACCGATTCTTGCAGTGCCGCCGCCATTTCGCTCAACTCACCGATAGAGCGTGCAGTTGCTAGCGTACCAGACGACGTTTGCGAGGTGATATCTTGAATAATAGTCATAGTATGAGAGATGTGCCCAGCGGAATTAGCCTGTTGCTGCGCGGCGTTTGAGATATTTTGAATCAAGTCGGCCAAGGTGTTAGACACCTTCTGTACTTCTTCTAATGCTTCACCGGCGTCTTGTGCTAAACGCGCACCGCGTACCACTTCGGAAGTCGTTGATTCCATCGACATGACCGCCTCATTGGTATCCGCCTGAATGGTCTTCACCAGAGTTTCAATCTGCTTGGTCGCATTAGCTGAACGCTCGGCGAGACGTTGAACCTCATCAGCAACCACCGCAAATCCTCGACCCGCCTCGCCTGCCATCGATGCTTGAATAGCCGCGTTCAAGGCCAAGATATTAGTCTGATCCGCGATATCACTAATCAAGCCAACGATGTCGCCAATTTCCTGAGAGGATTCACCCAGACGTTTGATACGCTTTGAGGTTTCTTGAATCTGATCACGAATGACATTCATGCCTTCAATTGAGCGCTGTACGACCTCCGCCCCATTATGAAAGATAGCAACTGAGCGCTGAGCCACCATAGCAGACTCCGCAGCGTTATTTGAAACTTGATCAATAGATATCGTCATCTCATGAATCGCCGCTGATACTCCAGCGATTTCTTGCGCTTGGTGTTCAGAGGCTTCAGCAAGCTCAATAGCACTCATCTGGGTTTGCTCTGAGGACTGTGACACGCGGTTAGCGGTACTATTAATGACCAATACTAGCTGACGCAGTTGGTCAATCGCAAAGTTCACTGAGTCAGCAATGGCACCAGTAAAGTCTTCTGATACCGTAGCATTGACTGTCAAATCACCTTCCGCCAGATCGCCTAATTCATCAAGTAAGCGCAAAATTGCGATCTGGTTGCGCTCATTTTCTTCTTGGATTTGGCGAGCGCGTTCAGACTCTGCAGCGGCTTCTTGCCGGCGACGCAGGGTTTCTTTTTCGATAAATAAACGCTCAGTATCACCACGATTTTTTAATAATTGGTATAAGGTATATAACACTCCAATCAAGCTTAATAAAAATATTAAAGCAGGCCAAATAATGCCACTGCGCGATAAAATATCCCGATCAACATCCGCCAGTTGTCTCTGGGTATTGATTGCCATCTCCCCCAAGGCACGGGCATTTTCACGCGACTGAATAACAGGGCTATTTAAAGTGACGAGCTCGTCTGCTATAGGAGCAACTGATTGAGAGAAGGTTTGGGCAATGCTCTCTAACGCTGGTAATACCTCACCATAGTTTTGCTGCTGTATGCTCAAAGTTTGTGCAAACTCATCAGCTTGTTGTTTAAAGCCAGCGGGCGTACCATCAATGCCCCGCGTTATGTTATCTATTTCGCTATATAGTCGTTCTGCACGTAGCGCTTGGGTTTGCATGTCGCTGACTGCAGCGGCAGGCAGATTGGCAGCGACGGCTTGTTCTGTCGCTTGCCGATAACCCTCTTGTAGCTGTTTAACAGCACTGGCAACATTGTCTTTTAGGTCTTGTAGGGCATTAATATCGTTACGATGGCTTAAGACGTAGTCTACTTTTTCTTTATTTGCCTGCCACTGGGTCTCAAACGCGCCAAAAACTGCTTGGTTGTCGGTAGCATTTTGCTGTGCGGATGTGAGCGCTACTTGGTAGCGTTCAACGTTTGTCTGTAAAGCATTATAAGCACTAGCACTCACTTTGACATCCTGTGAGAAAGTCGCATCGCTAACGTTTTGTACGATATTAGCGGCGCTAACTTCTAGCTGGTTTACATCACTCAAGTAGTTACTTACCGTTGACAATGAATGGATTAGCCAAATCAAACAGGCCACGCTCACCAAGGCAAAAAACCCTAATAAAACCTTCCATATATCATTAGGGCCTTTAGTATCTGGTGTTTTATTTTTCGTACCAGCTATAAGACTTTTCGTAACTTCCCTCATCGTGCTTATTCCCTTTCTAAACAGTCGTCTCAGTAGCGTTCTAAACGAATTTAACCATTACTATTATGCCAATAACAGCTGTCAGTAGCGCTTATATGCAGTACTATCAATTATTATTATAGGGTCGTTATAATCAACAATTTTTTATTATAGGTGGTTATATCGCAGCATCAATATAGCGAGGATCTCGCACCAGTAGACTGGGCATAAAGATGAACCAGTCTTGTTGGTTTTTAAAAAACTTACCATGACTATAAGGAGCAAATGGTGACTGACTGTCGATAGCTTCTGCTCGATACTGACCGCGATTAAACGGTTCAATACCCAACACTTGATCGACGAGTATTCCTGAAAACACGCTATCATTATCGATGACAATGACTTTACGCTGACTCATTTGCGGCATATGACTAGCAACCTGCAAAAACTGAGACAGATCGGTCAATGGCAATAAACGTCCACGAATATTAGCGATACCCAGCATCCAAGGCTGCACCAACGGCAAGGTAGTATACTCAGGCATCATCAGTATCTCTGATATTTCACCCATAGGTGCCACTAATCGCTGTCCACCAACCTCAAAAACCACACCTTGCCAATCGGATTTCTGCCCTCCTTGATGACCAGTTTTACGCGCGCGTGCCATGTCAGCCAAACGCAGAAGCTCAATGAATCCTCTGGAAGCCACCAGTTACTCCATAACTTTGCGAATAACGTTAATCAGAGCCAACTCGTCGACCGGCTTGGTCACATATTCTTTAGCACCTTGACGCTTACCCCAAACCCGATCAGTTTCCTGATTTTTGGTGCTGATCATGACCACAGGAATATGAGCAGTCGCTTGATCTCGAGTTATTTTACGAGTAGCCTGAAAGCCATTCATTTCAGGCATGACCACATCCATCAATATCACATCTGGTAAATGCTCAGCTGCCATCTGACACCCTTGTTCACCATTGCTCGCCTCTAACACTTGATAATTATTCTTAGCGAGTATGTCATGAAATTTTGCCATTTCAGATGGCGAGTCGTCAATGACTAAAATAGTAGTCATGAGTGTTCCCCTTATTTACGGATAATATCCGTCAAGATATATAATTCAAGCCGGCTAATGAGCTCATTTAGAACCATAACCAATATATTTTATAAATTTGTGCGGCTAATTTGCTACGCCCAGCCTAAGTGTCGTCTTTATATCTGTTGGCGATAATGACTAATGGCTTCAAACAGCTCGTCTTTGCTGAATGGCTTGGTCAAATATTCATCAGAACCGACAATACGCCCACGCGCTTTATCAAATAAGCCGTCTTTTGAGGACAGCATAATTACTGGCTTATTCGCATAATCAGGGTTATTTTTGATCAGTGAACAAGTCTGATAGCCATCTAAACGTGGCATCATAATATCGACAAAGATGATATCGGGGTTATGATCGACAATCTTAGCTAACGCATCAAAGCCATCAATGGCAGTAACCACTTCACAGCCAGCTTTTTGTAATAAAGTCTCTGCTGTACGACGAATGGTTTTTGAGTCATCAATAATCATGACTTTTAGGCCCGCAAAATTATTTTCCATTATTATTTTCCATTGTTATTTTCCATTATAGTTATCTTATGAACAATTATTTATTATTGTCACTATTTTTGATGCTTACTGTTGATTATTATTTTGAGCTGTAAAATAGCCCTTATTAAGATTTTGGTAGCTACTGGCTTTGCCGTATGAGCGGTGGCGCTAACTGTCATTACCTATTGCCGCTCTCCATGATAGTAAAATTTTATTAAACATCAAGTTATCATAGGCTACTATACGCAATTTATCATTAATTATCTTAGTAAACTCAGCAGTCAACATGACATTGCAGCCTAATAGCAGTGAGGCTTTATAGTAATATTACTTGGTAAAAATATGCTGAATTTAGGATATAAATACATCAGGCTATTTTGTAACGATGGTTTTAGCCCAACTCACTATATTTCCCCAGCTATTTAACGGGCTGAAGGCTAGAATTATCGTGTTCAAGACCAGGTTAAACCATCATTGAAAATATCTTGCTGACCCTGTTGCTGGTGTTTTCACAGTGTTGCTACTACCTACTCTCACTATCTATAGTGGCGCTTTAATAGTTAGCTATTGCGTTGTAGTTCCACCTGGTCTTATTTCACTATATAATAAAAAGACGTCTACGATGGTGATTGGTATGAAGTTCTTTATGTCTTGCAAAAATAGTGCTTATTTATTAAGTATTTTGCTGCTTGTTGCCTGCCAGCCACCGGCACCTGCTGATGAACGTCATACTATTCCTAAGAATGAGGCCATAGACACACCCTTTGTTATTAGTGCTGATAGCGTGACCATGACACCTGAGCATATTTTAAATATAAAGCCCTCACGTTATCAGCCAAGCCTTGGACTACAGGGCAATATTGAGCCTGTCAAACAGACACAACTTATGGCGGCACGCGCACTCAAGGTAGAACAAGTATTGGTCAAAAAAGGCCAATTGGTAGAAAAAGGCGCGCCATTATTAATGGTACGGCGCCAAATTGACACCAGCAAGCAGCTAACAGATACCAATGAAACAATCCTCAAAAAATCCGATTCCGTAAACGCCACTACCAAAAAATCAAACAACACTGCAGCTACTGATAACCAAGCAGCAAACCAAAATACTATAAATAGTGTCATAAGCAAAGACCACTCATCATCAGAACCATCGAAGCAGTTACCCAATACTGCACCAAACGATAAAAACAACACTAACGCCAACCAAGCTGCTGAACTAACAACAGACCGCAACCGTACTTCTGAATCCGTTAACCCTCAATCTACTCAGTCTAAATCTAATATTAGCCCCCGTATCACTGCAGCTGATAATATTACAGACGATGCGGCAAATTCCGAAAATTTATCTCAACTCATAATTATACGTGCCAGTTTTTCAGGGCGGGTGGATACCTTATATGCTCAAGCTGGACAGAAATTTGACCCTCGTGAGCCCTTGTTAACCCTTAGCGATGACACCGACCTACATTTTATTGCTACCTTGCCCCTCCAAGCTAAACCGCAGCTATCAGTTGGCCAAACAGTGAACTTCACTGCCCAAGGTTTGTCAGAGACATTTACGGGTCAAGTCAGTGATTTGGTGGCTAGTGATCGGCTGTTAGTCTATGTACACGTGGTGGAAAATGAGGCTAGCCGCAATACTCTCAAACCAGATATGTTTGTCACAGGCCGAGTCAATTATGGTCAGATAGAGGTAGGTGCTGTTGTTCCTGAACATGCGCTTCACGATGTCGACTTGACCACGTTACAAAAACCGCCGTATCAGCCTCTGACACCATTAGCCGCTAATGTATGGATTATTAAACAGGACCAACGCCTAGCGCGCCAACCTATTGAAGTGATCAATTATAATCCCAGTACAGGGCAGTATTTGATCGCAGGCATCAGCAATGACAGTCTGATTTGTTTGGCTGACTTGCCGATAGAGTCTGCTGGCAAAAAAGTCGTCGTTTCTTAATAAGTTTCGTTGTAGATTGTAGTTACAGTTACATTATGTAGAAACATTAACAAAGCAGGTCTTGTTTAATAAGGTCTTATTTAGGCAATATAGCTCTATTATTAGGCTATACAGTGAGTTACTGCCTTGCTAATCATTGAACCCCAGCTGTTGCTCACGACATAAAGAATAACAAGCGCCTATAACTATAATGCTTACAACGCTCAGCTCTTTGTTTAATATTTTACAAATAGCCACTTTTATATAATAATTGGTTTTACTTTAGCAAGAGCAGTTCTGTTTTGAGGTATAGCTAACCCTTTAATCCACTATAACGACCACTTGAGGACGAATCATGAGCAAGCAAATTCTACTAATTGAAGATGATCCAGATCTAGCAGAACTAATCAGTGATTATCTGTCCATGAATTACTACGATGTGCATCATGCCGGACTCGGACAAGAAGGTCTTGATATTTTAGAGACTAAAGAGCGCAATATTGATCTAGTAGTACTGGACTTAATGCTACCTGATATGGATGGCATGCAGGTTTGCCAAAAAATTCGTGGCAATAAAAACAACATGACCAATAAAGTCCCTATCATCATGCTTACCGCCAAAGGGGATACTACGGATCGCGTACTGGGCCTAGAGATGGGCGCGGATGATTATATGGCCAAGCCTTTTGAGCCACGTGAATTGTTGGCACGCATCAGATCAGTTATTCGCCGTCATGAGCAGCCCAATCAAGCTGATAGCCAATCAGATAGTTTAACTTTTGGCCGTTTGAGTGTCTTTCCTGATAGCCATGAAGTGACTATTGATGAGCAGTCGGTGCGTTTGACCACGCATCAGTTCCAGCTACTGCATTACTTTGCCACTCACTCGGGTAAGGTGCTGAACCGTGAGCAGCTATGGCAAGCGATGCCAAACGACGACAGTTCAGACAATATTGACCGCGCTATTGATGTCCATATTTCACGTCTGCGTGCCTTGATTGAGGACAACCCACGTCAACCAAAACGCATTATTACGGTGCGCGGGGTCGGTTATCAATTTGCGACGGACCAAGTTTAATCAAGCAAGAACAACTGATTAACAAAAGTTAGAATAAGTATCATTGCCACTATTGCTAGCCAATGGTATAAATTGATCTGAGCGTATGATAATAGAGATTGTTTAATGCAGCAGCTGGGTTTTCGCTCCGTATTTGCCAAGCTATTTGCCAGTGTTATGCTGGCACTTATTTTGTTCGCGGTAGCGATGGTGCTCCTCACGCAATTGGTACATGACAAAGATGCGGGTATACGCTCAGAGGTAGTCGCGACACAGATTTTGGGACAGATAGACCCTTTTTTACACGAGCTAAACATCGCTATTGGTAAGGACAATCGTCTACAAGCTCGCTTTATGCTAGCGGTAGTCAAAAAAAGCTTTGATATCTTTGATGAATCATTGCAAGCAAAAATGGGCTTATATGACAGTGAGGGTCATCTGCTCATGCAAACAGACAATAGTGATTTACCGCTAAAGCTACCAGCAAGCCCTTCTCTATTATCGCGTGTTTTTCCCTCGTTTTCAGACACCCCGACTATTCAGCAATCACAAGTATATAGTAGCACCGGCTATACCCTACTTTATGAATCACGCATGGTTCCCAAAAGCCCGGTACTGTCCGCTGCACTAAACCTATTTACCGGTACCTTGCTATTGCTGATGATTATGGCGGGTGTGCTGTGGTGGATTGCTCGCACCATGACTTGGCGTCTCAACCAGATGAGCCAGCAAATGACTCAGCTTGGCGACGGCGACTTTACCGTGCGGGTTAATGCACGCGGTAATGATGAAATTGCGTCCCTGGCCCGCGGGTTCAACCAAGCAGCACAAAAAATTGAACACCTTATCAATGCTAATAACTTGCTATTGGCGCATGCTTCTCACGAATTGCGCACACCCATCACCCGCATTCGTTTGCAAATTGAAATGATGGATATGCTTACCGTATCCATGCCTCTGGATACCAAGGCTAAATTCGATAAGCGAGCCCAAGCCGTTAATCGCGACTTGTCAGGACTCAATGACTTGGTCGAAAGTATTCTGTTGGTCAGTCGGTTAGATGCCGGTCATGTTATACAGCAAGTTGAGCGCTTAGATTTGTACGATTTGGTCAATCAAGAACGCCAGCACTATTCTGAGGCGACTCTAATCGGTGAGCATATTGCGATTGAAGGTCAGTCATCAATGTTGACTCATTTAATTCGTAATCTATTAAATAATGCCATGTTACATGGTGTACCACCGGTGACCGTCTTGCTCTATGGTGTACAAACTATGGATGAGGCAGGTATCGTACCTGATTATCTGTTGCAATCAATACTGTCCAGCAGTTTCGTTGATTACAATGACATAGACTATCATTATTACGATGAACTGATGAATGAGAGCAATCACTATGAAGTCGATGCTAACGGCCAACGGGTTAATATACAGTCTGATACTGAAGGTTTAGGCACCGTCGATTTAGAAAACTCAGACGAGGTAGCGGCACTATCCGCACCTGTTATTTATCGAAACGGCAAAACTTTAACCAGTGTTGATGATAATGATGACCACAAAGAAGCGAATGCTGCGACTGAAATGACTACTGAACAACATACTAAGAGCGATCAACCATCACTACCAGTCAATGAAACGCCCAAAACTACAATAGATATTTCACTTAGCAGAAATTATAATAAATTAACCACAGATTTGGCAGAAAAAATTAAAAAGGTCATTTGGAATGTGGTGCCAGATGCACCCACCGACGATCGCAACAACCACAACGCTCATATTAACCCAGAACCCTCTAATCCCATCAACGCGACCGTAAAACCTACGGATATTAGCCTCGATGATGATGATAAGAGTAGCAAGACCCCTCCTAAAAATGATAGTAAATCTAAAACTGATAGCAACTCTAAAACTGATAGTAACTCTGACAATGACAGTAATGCCAAAAGTGACGCAGCTACTGCTCCGCGTAGAGAAAACTTATTTACCAAGCATCTAAAAAAGTCTAAAGCTGAAACCTCGCCCGTGCTGCCGAAATATGCCGTACTGGCGGTAATTGATGAAGGTGACGGTATTCCTGAAGACAAACGCGAAGAGATCTTTAGTCCATTCGTACGTTTGCAGCAAAAAAATAAGGGCTCAGGCCTAGGCTTGTCCTTGGTTGCACAAATTGTTGCGACTCATCAGGGTCGTATCATTACGGATACTATTAACGGTCATACTAGATTTTTAGTTGTGATTCCAGTCAAATATGACGCTAATCGTAGCTACCAAGACAGTCAGCTGTAGCCAATAAACAGCCTGTATTGTCAACCGTTTGGTATGCTTGGTTCAACATGATCTATTCTTTCCGTACAGTTAGCTAAAGCAGACCAGCAGCGCACTCGTTGTTTACTTATTAAGAAAATTGGCGTCTTAAAATAACGGCGCTAGTATAGTTTTAGCCCCTATTTATGTCTCTGGAAGCCTCAGAAACTGGGCTCAAGTACCTCTCCTCTATAACATGACAATAATGCTGTTAGTGGCAATATTGTCATAAGCTTGTCACGGATGTGCATATCCAAAGCGCTTAATAATATGCTATATTACGGCCCCTTATTATATTGATATTGCCTTTGATACTGTTATCGCGCAATCGCATATTTAATTTTTCAACCGCTATTTTATTACTAATATTTCGAGCCTTCCATGAGTGACATGATCGTTCTAAATGACGTGACCAAAAGCTTTTTAAGCGACCGATCGATAAAAAACAAAGACGGTAAGCCACATCGGTTTACTGCTGTTGAGCCGACGTCGTTGTCTATACAGCAAGGTGAAATCTTTGGTTTAATGGGCTATTCAGGGGCAGGGAAGTCTACCTTACTGCGGCTGATTAACTTACTTGAGCGTCCTGATAGTGGTCAGGTGATTATCGATGGTACAGATTTGACCCAGCTATCTGCTAGTGACTTGCGTATTGCACGGCATAATATGGGTATGATTTTTCAGCAATTTAATCTAATGTCCAATCGCACGGTATTTGATAACGTGGCGTTCAATTTGACGGTTGCAGGCTATCCTAGCCGCGATATCCATAAGCGAGTAATGGACTGTCTTGAGATTGTAGACTTGATTGATCGTGCCAGCCACTATCCTGCACAGCTATCAGGCGGACAAATGCAGCGCGTGGGTATTGCACGTGCTATTGCGCCAAGCCCAAAGGTCTTGCTCGCTGATGAGCCCACCAGTGCACTCGATCCTGCTACGACCCGTAGCTTGTTAACCTGTCTGCGTGATATTAATGAGCAGCTTGGGGTCACTATTGTCATTGTCACCCATGAGATGAGCGTCATTCGCAGGCTGTGCCACCGTGCCGCACTATTGCACCAGGGGCAACTGCTCGAGGTCGCAGATATTCGTGATGGACTGATTCAAGCAACCACCCAGATTGGCCAAGGTTTAGTACAAGAAGACTAATGAGGCAGGAGAAATAAACATGTTGACTGGTGCTGAATTATCCGCCTCAATAGGTAAACTGATTGCGCTGCGTAAAGAAATTTGGCAAGCATCTTTTGATACCTTTATCATGCTCGGCATCTCGACCACAGTCGCTATTTTGATTGGTGGGCTGTTTGGGATATTCTTATTTTTATCTAGCGATCGGCAATTTTTACAGAACAAGACGCTATACGGTGTGCTCGGTAGCATCACTAACTTTATGCGCGCCTTCCCGTTTGTCATTCTAATGATTGCGATGAGCCCCTTTACTAAAATCCTCGTTGGCACCGGCATCGGACCTATCGCCGCCTCTGTAGTGCTAGCGATTGCCGGTTCGTTTTACTTTGCCCGCTTGGTGGAGCAGAACTTACGCGAAGTGCCACGCGGTATTATTGAAGCGACTGAATCTATGGGTGCGCGCCCTTTTACCATTATCAAGGTACTGCTAAATGAGGCGCGTTCAGGGTTGGTGCTATCGGTCACTATTCTTTGTATCAGCTTGCTGTCTTATTCCGCGGCCGCTGGTATGATTGGTGGCGGTGGTCTTGGTGATTTGGCGATTCGTTATGGTTATTATCGCTATCAGACTGAAGTTATGGTATTTATCGTCATTATGCTGTCAGTCATGGTGATATCGATCCAAGCCTTTGGTAATTGGCTGGCGACTCGATTGGATAAACGTTAACTTGTTAGATAAATGCCAAACACCACTATAGGCCTTCAGTCGCTTATATTCACCACTGATACCTATCAGTTACCTATCAGTTACCTGTCAGTTACCTATCGATTACCTAGTAATGGATACGATTGATGAATAAAACTCAGGATTCAGCGCCTATTATTCCTGTGTATAATGCTTGACTTTATAACTGACTAAGTTTACTTTTAACACTAATTTAGCATTACTTAACATAGCAGCATTACTACTGATAATGTTGCTTTTTTAATGGCTACCCTAATTCTATTTAAATCTAATACCCAGTACCCAGTACCCAGTACCTTTACTCTTGAGGAAACCCCATGAAATTAACAGATATCAGCCGTCAATTGGCGACCGCATTTGCCGCTGTTGGCGTATCAAGCTTAGTCTTAGTCGGCTGTAGCAACTCATCAGCACCAGAAGCGACTGCTGAAGAGCCAGTTACCGAAGGCTCGACTACCGAATCTTCTGCGACAACAGCAGCTAATGATATCGATCCTGATCATACTAAAATCATTATCGGCACTACCGAAGGTGACTTTGCAGACATGGTACGCAACCAAGTCAAAAGTTCACTTGAAGCTCAAGGCTACGAAGTGGAGCTAATCCCTTTTACTGATTATGTCCGCCCAAACCTAGCATTGGCTGATGGCGACCTAGACATCAATATTTTTCAGCATAAGCCATATCTCGACACCTTTAAAAAAGAAAATAATCTCGACTTGGTAGAAGTCTTCCAAGTACCTACTGCCCCACTTGGTCTTTATTCAGGCAAAAAAACCAGCTTGGATGAAGTTTATAAGGGCATGAGTATTTCTGCTCCTAATGACCCAAGCAACTTTGCCCGCGCCTTGGTAATGATGAGTGATTTGGGTTGGATTACCTTAAAAGATGATATCGATCCATTAACAGCTTCGAAAACGGACATCGCTGACAACAGCAAGTACGATATCAAAATCGTTGAGTTAGAAGCCGCCCAGCTACCACGTGCACGTGATGAAGTAGACTTTGCCGTTATTAATGGCAACTACGCGACCGATGCTGGTATCAAGCTGACTGAAGCGCTATTCCAAGAGCCAAGCTTTGCTTATATCAACTGGTCGGCAGTCAAATCTGCTGATGTGGGCAAAAAATGGGTTAAAGACGTTACTAACGCTTATAATTCAGAAGCCTTCAAAAAATATGCGCATGATACTTTCCCAGGCTATAAATATCCAAAAATTTGGGATCCTAAAGCTAGTGCGGCGACCACTACCGATGCAGCAGCTGCAAGCACTGCAACAAAAACTACTGCGCAGTAATTTAAATACCAGTCGCTTTTATTCTAATAGCTAAAATAAAAGCCACCTAGACACTGATAGCGCCAACGAGCTACCAGCGTTAAAGGGTTAGTATTTAGAAGTGTCAATAACGTCTATCATCAATCGATAATAGACGTTTTTTGTTGCCTGTATTTAGTGAAAACTTAGTCCCTTTTAATCCGTAAGATCAATTAATAAATGGGTTCGTGAAGGGTTTTCGTTACTAACAATGATGTTACGGCCTGTGTGTCCTTTGTAGGAAATCGTCACTCACCCTTTTGCTTGATGGTGATTTTTCTTATAGTAGTGGAGTTGAACTGAGTCTTATTATCAGATGCCAGTTCTTTTCATATATTCCATTATATTTATATAATCCATACATTCAACAATCAAACAAACTACTGCACTAATAATAAGGTTAATAATATGAATTCAAAAACCTATAATATTCGCACGGCTGGACAAGCTAATATTCCTGTACTCGGCCTAGGTACTTGGCAGTCAACTGGCCAAGACTGTATTGACGTGGTCAGCCAGGGCCTACAAATGGGCTATGAGCATATTGATACGGCACAAGCCTACGGCAATGAGAAGGAAGTAGGACAAGGTATGAAGCAATCAGGGGTTGCTCGTGACAAATTCTTTTTAACGACTAAGATATTTCCTGATGATTTAAAATTTCAGCCTGAAAAGCTGATTGCTGCTGCCAAGCGTTCGCTAGAAAATCTCGATACTGACTATGTTGACTTGCTGCTATTACACTGGCCTGATGATCGCGTGCCACTGTCTGAAACGATCCCCGCATTATGCGAGCTGCAAAAACAAGGTTTAACCCGCCACATCGGGGTATCTAACTTCAATATTGCGCATATTATTGAAGCAGAAAAGTATGCGGATGTCCCAATCGTGGTTAACCAAGTTGAGTTTCACCCGTTTATTAAACAACAAACGTTACAGACCTTTTTGAATAATCATCATATTTTATTACAAGCCTATTCGCCACTAGCACGTGGTGATGTGTTCGATAATGAAATCATCAAGGAAATTGCTGACAAACACGGTATTACTCCGGCTCAAGTGTCGCTTGCGTGGATCTTGTCAAATAAAGACCGCTTAGCCATTCCAAAAACCGCTAACCCTAAACATCTACAGGGTAATTTAGATGCTATTGATGTGCAATTGAGCGCTGATGAATTGGAAAAAATTAGCAGCCTTGCTCGTAGTGATGGACGAAAAATTGAACATCCTGACTATACGCCTGTATGGGACGATTGACCCTAACGGCATGATTAAAACAGTCTTAGTAGCTATTTGCTAAGCTAGTTACTAAGCTGGCAAATTACTAAGGTATAGTTAAAATAGCTTAAAACGCGACGGTACTGCTGGTATAAGCTTTTTGCAGCCTCTGTCTGTGTAGGCACAGCAAGCAAGAAAAACTTATGCCAGCAGTAGATTATGTATCGATATTACTTTTTATTGACTATATTTGCTAAGCTGGTAAATTACTAAGTTAGTAAATACAAAAACCCCACCGATATGATTGTCGGTGGGGTTTTATTTATTCTTCAACTTGCTAACGGTGATTATTGCTCTAGTATTTTGGTTTCATAAACAGGTTCAGCAGGATTATATTGCTCAGAGCTTGGCGTGGCACCCAGTCGGTTATTTTCTTTTAATGAATTGGCAACTTCTGGCGGCATATACTTTTCATCATGCTTAGCCAACACTTCACCAGCGACAAAAGTTTCACCTTGCATTTTGCCCGTTGCGACAATACCAGAATTCTCAGCAAACAAGTCCGGCAAAATTCCCTGATAGGTCACGGGAACAGTCGATTGAAAATCAGTGATAGCAAACTCGATGCTCAGCGGGTCATCTGGCGCACGCTGCACACTGCCAGCAACCACCATTCCACCAGCGCGTATACGTGTGTCTTGCGGGGCCTCACCTTCGGCAATAGCAGTAGGGTCAAAATAGTAGTCCGTTTTTTGCCCGATGGCATAAAGGATCAGCCCTACTGCGACTACTGCGCCTGCAAACGTAAACAGGACCCACATAAGTTTTTTGCGTCGAACGGCGTTCATACCCCTACCTCATTGATAAGTGATTGCTTTGCAAAACAGAAAAAGAGACTATCAAGGGCCCTTTTTCAGAATAAAATGTTTCAGAATAGATTAAATCGGATGTGCTTGTGATAGCTACATGGTGGCATTTTTTATACAAATCAATACGCCCATTGCATATTGAGTAAACTGAGTGGTACTCATATTAAAATATCCTGTGACCAGAAGAATGAATGCCAGTCTAATAGAGTTTTAACGGTCTTAAAGTCATGCTATGACCTTGGAATACCACTATAACGCGGAAGTTTTATTGCCCTTCTTGGGGACACGCTGAGCTTGTCTTACTTGCTGAATGGTCAGCTCTTTTATCAGTTTTCGTCTCTGCTTGCGGCTATAGCCAACAAAAATCAATACCATACCAACCGCAATTGCCCAGCACGACCAGACGAAAACCCCATGATCACCCATGGCAATAAACTCAGATATGCTATAAAAGTAGGGTTGCATGGCTTTCTCCTATCTGAATAATATTTTCTAACCGTTACTTATTTTGACTACGGATATACTCTTTCACCCACGCTTTGCCTTGATCCCGGTATAAAATCAAAGTATTGGTTCGATAAATAGCCAATGTTGCCACCAGCAGATAACTGCCAATAACCATAAATAGCAACGGCATCCACATATCAGCAGACATTTTTGGCGCTTCAGTCAAGGTAAATGTTGCGCCTTGATGCAAGGTGTTCCACCATTGTACAGAATATTTGATAATCGGTAGATTCACCGCGCCAACAATGCATAAAATAGCCGCTGCTTTACCCCGGTTGGCGGTATGTTCAAATGCGGCAAATAGTGCCATCACGCCGGCATATAAAAACGCCAAAATTAGCATTGAAGTCAGACGCGCATCCCATACCCAGTATGTGCCCCAGGTAGGTTTTGCCCAAATAGAGCCGGTTAGCAGACTAATCACGCACAATAAAAAGCCTATTGGCGCTAATGCTTGGGCAACAAGATTGGCCGTTTTAATTTTCCATACTAGATAAATCACCCCCAATACCGCCAGAGCAAAATAAATAGAAATAGCAAGACTGGCCGCTGGAACATGAATAAATATGATCCGGTAACTATTACCTTGCAAATAGTCAGGTGGCGCAAAAGCCAAACCCCAGACACTACCGATTATTAAGAAAATAGTGGCTAATATCGCCAGCCACTTTACCCAAGGCGCAAAGATACGAAAAAACTGTTTCGTACCGACAGTGACTAAGAAGCCTTGCCAGATACGCTGCCACAGGCTAGGAGATGAGACGTTATTCATATTGGGCATAGAAATGAACCTATTGCACAGCGTATTGGTTATAGCAGATAGACGCACGATTGTCTTATTCACTGGAGCTACTATCCGCGAACCTGCCGGCGTTAAACACTGGATAAAATCTATAAATGACTATTATAGCAAAATTGCCAATCTTCACCACGCTGTTAATGCGAAGCGTTTAAATAGCATAATTAGGTAATTAGTAAAGCTCAATAAATCGTTTTGTTTGCAGCTTCAAGCATTTATTTTAGCTTTATATTTATAAAAATATTATTAAATTATTATTAAAAGTCTAATTTAACCAAGCCATTTTTAAGGTGGTGGCAATGACCCACGGCATGACTAATACTGAAACAATGCTACCCGCTAATAATAACGCTAAAATAGGCAAACCGTTAAGACCTGTGGCAAATAAATCAACCGCGCCAGTCGCAAAAATTAATACTGGCAGTTGCATCGGTAGAGCAATCAGGGGCACAAGTACCGCACCGTTTTTGAGTGATAAGGTCAAGCTACTGGCCATAGCCGATAACATTAGCAACATCGGGCTCCCGGCCACAATAGAAGCCATCAGCACGCCAGTCTCAAGCCAGCTGAGCTGGAACAGAGGCACAGCAAGCAAGCTGAGCACCGCTACAATGCCACTACTAAATACCCAGTGAATAGCCAAACGAATCAGCACCCACAAGGGTAGCGATGCTTTTGCGACTACCAACTGCGCTAACGTACCATTATCAAGTGCTGGTTTAAACAAGTCATCGACGCCCATGACCAAGGATAGTAGAGCGGCAATCCACACCGCCGATACCCCAAGGCGCTGCAGTAATTGTGGTTCACTACCCACCGCTAGCGGGAATAAAGTAATAATGACCAAAAACAGCACCAAGGGATACAACCATTGTATCGCTCCTTGCTGCTTAACCTGCCATTCGCGTCGCCATAATTGTCCAAAGCTAATACTACGGGCAGCCGTATTTATTATGGCAGATTTACTAGCAATATTAGTATCACTAGCAGAACTATCACTAGCGGAACTGTCGTTTGCTACCTGTACTCGGCTGTCGGTCATCATCCGTCCCTTATACCACATAGTCTGACAAATCGAGCACTTGATTGACAACGGCCACTGACTGATGACTGGTCATCACTATCGCCCCACCCATACTGGCAAACTCGCGCAATCGAGTTTCCATTCGCGCCACCATATCAACGTCAAGCGCGGTAAACGGCTCGTCAAGTAACCACAATGGGGTCAACTGCGGGGTTAACAAATATAGGCGAGCAAGGGTAATCCGGCGCGTTTGACCCGCAGACAGATGACTTGAGCTGATGGTTTCAAAACCTTGCAACCCTACCCATGCCAACGCCTGATCGATATCATCATCATTGGGTGTGATACCATATAAATTCAGCAAAAATATCAGGTTCTGTGCTACCGTTAGACTCGGATGTATGCCCAGCTGATGCGAGACATATAATGGCTGGATGGGTAAACCTATTGTCCCTTGATAATAAACTGCACCAGTTGTTATTGGCAATAATCCCGCAAGTTGCATGAGCAACGTAGTCTTGCCCGTACCGTTCGCCCCAATTAAGTGGCAAATGCTACCAGCCGATAAGCTCAGTACTACCGCTTCACAGAGCGGTATTTCACCGCGCTGAACAGTCAGCTGGTCAAATTTTAGCATGGGTATAGACAAGGACGGCGCGGTCATCAAAACCTCTTATTATTGACTGAGCAGGCGGTAAATATCCACCAGAAACCCATATTGCGTTCGTGGCATAATACGCGATGCTCACTACGACATCACAGTATAACAAATTGTCGATTGTCATTATCTTAAAACAGAAGCAGACTTCAAAAAATATGCAAAAATCAAAAGACAGTCAACACTCAAAAGATGCCCAAAGCTCAGCGTCTGGTTCAGACTCTGCTATTACTGACCTATCAGCGACCTCCTCAGGCGCCGCATTGACAACAGACGGTTTAATTGAGGCTCAACTGATGTTCATGCAACACTGGTTACGCCAACAAGCTGAGCCTCTTGCTAATGAAGCATGGCAATGGTTAGGAGAGCAAGCACTCAGTCAGTATGTCAGTTGCGATGACTTGCAATACTTGCTTAATGACTGGTTACTGAGCCAGCCAATGAGCGAGGCCATGCGCACTGATATTCGTGATATTTTGCATACCCTCATTTATCATCCGATCAACGATAATATTCCCCTATCTGAGATTATTGACGACACGCAAGTTGAGACTATTACTAGCTATATGGGCAGTCACGAGCAGCAACGCAATCTTCTGATTCATAGTTTGATTGGCAACGATGCTTTCGCTGATTTATTAACTCAAACCCTTTATCACGCTATTAATGACTTTATGGAGAGCACGCTCGATAAAGCGGGCGGGGTAGGTAAATTAATGAAGCTTGGCCGCAGCTCTTTTGAAAAGGCTACCAATAAAAACCTCGATGACAAATTGCAGACTTACTTGCGACGTAATATCAAGGACCTCACCCATCGCGCAGAAGCCAATGCACAAGCCCACTTATCTAATGAAGAAGTCGCCCGTCTACTAGTGACTGGCTGGGCCGGTATCAAGGATCAACCGATTAGCCATCTACAAACGTACTTGAACGACGAGCCTGGCGATAGTAGCATCACTCATATCGAAGCCAGTGCGCAACAAAGTTATAACCGTTTGCGCGTATCACCTTATGTTCACAGCTTAGTGACTGCTGCCGTAGAAACCTGGTATGGCAACCATCAGTCTGATACCATCGCTACTGTCGCAGCGGGCTTAAATATCAGTGAGCAGGCCATGGCCCAATTGAGTACTGCCCTACTTCCTATTGCCCATGATGCCATCGATAGTCCATGGTTGGCCGCTCATATCCGCGAGATGTTAGAGACTTTTTATAACCAGCCTCATATTAAAGCAGGTTTGACTGTTAATAACCTCTAGTTGGCTAAACGCTCGCTTATTTATTTAGTAATAGCGTTTTAATATTTTCTATTTATCAGTTACCATAATCCTTATGAATAACAATAATAAACCCAGTCTATGGCAAAAAATTAAGCGGCTGCTGACCCCATCGGTAGCGCTTTCTGCTGCTGCAAAAACGCCGCAAGCTCATCGTGATAGCAAGCAGCCTAGTATTAAACACACTGGCAATGATTTTGATGCTCATCCTAGTGAAACTAGTAAGAATAACGCTCAGAATGCCAAACCTGAAGCCTTTATCGATAAAGGGCCTGTCAATAAAGCACCTATTAATAAAGCGCCTATCAATAAATCACCTATCAGTAAGGTCTCTATTAATGAAACCTCTATTAATAAGGGGACTATTAGTAAAGCGAATGATAAGGCGAACCCTGATAATGACGATGCACCAGCTACTAATTATCTAAAACGATATCTGCACGACAAACAATGGCACTATACCTATTATCGACCAAGGGTCAGCGATAGCCAGCAGACGCGCCACTTATCACTACGTATGAAACATAAACAACTGGACTGTGGCTATCTGTTTCGTATTCAAGAAGACAATGGCTTGTTAGCGCTGTATGGTATTTTACCGTTTTTGATCCCAGAAAGTCACCAAAGCGCAGCAATGCTCCTTATTGCTCAGATAAACTATGACATGCTGATTGGAAATTTGGAGATGGATGTCAATGATGGTGAAATACGCTATAAAAACGCCATTGATATTAGAGCTGTCGGTATGGACGACCCTATCATTGAGCATTTATTGCAAAGCGTGATTGCGATGACTACCGTGGCCTATGAGTTATTTAGTGACCTCATAAATACCCAAGATCCTGCACAAGATATGCCGACCTTACTCGGTGAGCTGCGTCAACAAGCTGATGATCGGACCTTCTTTTTACCGACCCAATTCGTTCAGTAAACCACATCAAAATATATCAACAAGCAACCTTTACTACTTTTACTAACATAGCCTTTTTAGGCGCGGTCAACACTATGCTAAAAATTGCCTACTCTGATATTTTTCGTTACTCGGTACCGGAAAAACATCGCTTCCCGATGCAAAAATACACCATGATTCCTGAGCGTCTATTGGCTGAAGGCACCATAAGCAGTGCTAACTTTTTTGCGCCATCACAACTAACCGAAGAAGAAATTCTAACCACGCATACTGCCGAATACTGGCACAAACTTAAAACCCAGACCTTGACCCCAAAAGAAGCACGTCCGATTGGCTTTGAGATGACCCCAATATTGGTTGATCGTGGTCGCTACATCGCCCACGCGACTTATGAGTGTGCCTTATACGCCCAGCAATATGGGGTAGCGATGAATATCGCTGGTGGCACACATCATGCGTTTGCCGATCATGGCGAAGGTTTTTGTGTGTTTAACGATGTCTGTATCGCCAGCAATTTGCTGCTGTCACGCGGACAAGCACAAAAGATTTTGGTGGTCGATTTAGATGTGCATCAAGGTAATGGCAATGCCAGTATTATGGCAGCTGAACCAAGGGTGTTTGTATTTAGTATGCATGGTGCAAAAAACTACCCTTTTCGTAAGGAAGTGTCTGACCTTGATATTGAGCTGGCGACTGATACGGGTGATGCAGAATATTTACAGATTTTAGCAGACACCTTACCGCGCTTAATTAATGAAGTCGCACCCGATATCATTTTTTATCAATCCGCGGTAGATGTATTAGCGACTGACAAACTAGGAAAGCTGGCAATGTCGCAAGAAGGCTGTAAGGCGCGCGATGAGTATGTCTTAAGACAAGCACAAGCGGCGAATATTCCAGTGGCAATTGTGATGGGTGGTGGTTATTCAGAGAATATCGAAGATGTGGTTGAAGCGCACTGTAATACCTTTCGGCTTGCCCAGCAGATATTTTTTAATCTAGCGATTTGATCTGTAATACATCATTGGAAATTAAGGCTATTTTTGTTCATAGCAATGAATATCTATGACTCACGCTTTTAACTGTCATAGTTTTATAAATATTCTGCTGTTATGACTGCCCTAATTCTATAACTACAATAGCCCCATAAATCCTTGCCAACCAACACGCAGGCCAAGCAAGGTTAAAATCAGTAAAATAAGCTGACGGAAGCGCGCTGGTGGCAGATAGCGTCGTAAACGAATACCAACTAATAACGCGACCACAGATATTCCACTTAATAGCGCAATCAATTGCCACTCGACATTACTGAGTGCCATGATGGGCTCACGCAAGACGATAATTTGTGCTATTTTCCCTAATAGATAACACATGTTACCGACTTTAGCGAGGGTGTTCTTATCATCGCTAGCAGACAATAGGTACATCATTAAGACTGTTGACATGGCATTGGTCGAACCACCAATAATGCCTGCACTGACCCCAACAATGATCAATACTGGCTTGGTATTGGGTAGACGAATTTGCTTGCCAAGTACCGCTGTTGCTACATAAAAAGCAATCACCGCGGCCAGTAACAATAGAATATAAGCGCTATCCACCCATAGCAATAACTTTGCACCCAAAATACTGCCCAGCAAACTGGTCAATGCCAATAACCAATAACGCCTGCCATAATAAGTAAAATTCTGCCAAATGCTACGCCCACCGCCAGTTAACCACGTCATCGCATTAAGTAATAATGACGGGAAAATCACCAGTACAATGGCGTGAGGTAATGGGTAAATACTGGCAAGCGCAGTAGTAGTTACCAAAGTCACACCCAGACCACTAATCCCATGTAATAGTGAGGCGAACGCGAAAATGACTAGTAGTAGCAATGTCTGGGTATCGTCGCTATAGGTCATGATATTTGCAGCTTAACATTTGGTATGTCATATTTATCATCGATTGCTGACTGCTAATATTAGGGTCATTGCCAATATGGCTTGTACCAGGGCGTATCCTCATACAGCATTAACTATCTTGGCGCTGCCATAACGTTTCGCCAATAATAGTTGCTAATTGTTGCGCAATCTTATTCTTACTGGTTTTCTCTAGCACTACTGAATCGTGTTCATAGCACTTAGCGAAGAATATTTGCATCGCATTGTCATCACTAGCAAAACCAATGTCCGCACGCGATACATCATTACAAGCAATCATGTCTAAGTCTTTTGTAATCAATTTTTCGCGGGCGTAATGCTCAACATCTTGGGTTTCTGCGGCAAAGCCCACTACGAACAGATCTGGATGCGCCAGAGAGACAGTTGCTAAAATATCTGGATTTTTTACCAAATCAAGCGACATAGTATCTTGAGTTTTTTTGATTTTTTGCGGTGCGGCCTGTTCAGTACGGTAATCGGCAACAGCAGCGGTAGCGATAAAGACATCAGCTGAGCGTATGCCTCTATAGTTTTCTAAGTGTTCGTCCGGCTCGCTATGATCGTCACTGCAGTCGCAGCCACCATGTTCATGATGCACGTGATGCACATGATCGTGCGACTCAGATGCAGAATGCTGATGCTCTTCAACCATCATAGTCGCTATAGCAGGATGAGTACCCGCTACACATTGCTGGGCAACGATTAGCATATCTTTGGCAGACAATACATTAATACGGGTGACATTCAGCGGGGTCGACAGTGATACCTTACCGCCCGCAATCAAGATGACTTCTGCGCCAGCCTCAACGCAGGCACGAGCTAGAGCAAAACCCATTTTTCCTGAAGAATGATTGGACAAATAGCGTACTGGATCAATTGCTTCAATAGTTGGACCGGCGGTGATCACTACCCTTTTTCCCGCTAGTAATTGCGGAATTGTGTGCTGCGCGCTAAATAAGCTTATTTCGGCCAATAGTTGCTCAGGTTCGGGAAGTCGTCCTGCGCCTACATCACCGCAAGCTTGCTCGCCACTTGCCGGCATAATAATTTGATAATTCATATCGCGTAGGGTTTGTACATTGAGCGTGACTGCTGGATGTGCCCACATTTGCTGATTCATCGCTGGGGCAATGATGACCGGCGCTGTAGTAGCTAAACATACCGTTGTTAAGAGGTCGTCCGCCATACCCATGGCTAGCCGTGCTAAGGTATTGGCTGACGCTGGCGCAATGACCACCAAGTCTGCCCACTTGGCCAGTTCGATATGACCCATACCCGCTTCGGCATGCTCATCAAGTAAGGACGTATGTACCTCGTTACCTGACAATGCTTGCAACGTTAACGGGGTAATAAACGCTTGAGCGCCGGTAGTCATAATGACTCGCACCTCGAACCCAGCTTTGACTAACAAACGAGTGAAAATAGCAGATTTATATGCGGCGATACCGCCAGTAATAGCAAGCACAATATTTGACATAAGCGGGGGCATCAATAACAAAAAGGAGATAAAAATTGCTCTCATAGTAACAACTATGAGATAAATTGTGTAAATTTTTCAGTATCTATCCGTAATAGACCTACTTTGGAGGAATCATAATGGCCATTAAAGACTGGCACGAAGATGACCGACCACGTGAAAAACTACTAAAATTTGGGGCGACTCACCTCTCTGATGCTGAAATTTTAGCGATATTTTTACGTACCGGTACCCAAGCACAATCTGCTATCGAGCTTGCTCGGCATCTGATTACCGAGTTTGGTAGTCTGGCTGAATTATTGGCTGCGCCTCAAGAAGTGGTGCTTGCTTGTCACGGTATCGGTCCTGCCAAATATGCGCAGATGTTAGCGTCGCTTGAGATGGGCACACGCTATCTAGACAGTAAGCTCAAAACCGGCCAGGCTTTGGGACGCTCACAAGTGGTCAAAGACTATATCAGCACTCAATTGCGTGGTGAACCACGTGAGGTCTTTGCCGTACTGTGCTTAGACAATGCGCTGAACCTGCTTAACTTTGAGATTTTATTTACTGGGGGTATATCGTCCTGTTCAGTTTGTATTAAGCATGTGTTACGGCATGCCATAAGCCACGCTGCCAGCCAGTTGATTATCGCCCATAACCACCCGCATACCGATTCACAACCATCAACCGCAGATAACTTATTGACCTATGAGCTAAAAAAAGCTTGTGATTTACTCGATTTATCACTGGTTGATCATATTATCGTTGGACGTAACGATACGCTCTCTTATGCAGAAAAATGCTTGGCACCTTTTGATTAATGGTGTGCGCCATCGTTACTGATACATATTATCGACACAGCGTAGCACTTTCACTCTTGATAGTTATCGAGACTCATTCCATATTAGTAGGTAGTTTTACGTCGGTAGTCCATAGCAAAATTTAAGTATACTGACTGATTCTTATCCTAATTTAGCTTACTATTAAACTTATTACCAAAAGGTGACGAGTAGCTTCAGTTTTTGTACCTCTACTCAAAATACTACGTTATTATTTGAATGTTGTTCTTTATAAAATATTTATAGATTGCTATAAGCTTAGTTCTCAGCATCTGTTGATTTGCATTGAAATTTCTTTATTCACGTTTTTTAAGGAGACAGTCATGACGATTGGCTTATTTATTTTAGCAATACTCATCCAGTTAGCCGTCGTCTTGGCCATTTTTTTAATGTCGTTATCACGAGTTAACGGTAGCATCGTTGCTATTATTACGGTGATAGTGACTGCCATCATTAGTCCTTGGTCGCTGATCTTAGGTATCCCATTAGCCCTGTTGTGCTTGGTGTTACTCATCGCACCTATTCGCCAGGCACTAATCACTAAACCCGTGTATAAGGCCTTAGGTAGCGCAATGCCCAGTATGAGCGACACTGAACGCGAAGCGTTGGATGCCGGTACCAGCTGGTGGGAAAAAGAGCTGTTTATGGGGGCGCCTAACTGGGATACCTTTGCCAATTATCCTTATCCGCAGCTGTCAGAGGAAGAACAGAGCTTCATTGATAATGAAGTTGAAGAGTTGTGCGCGATGCTTGATGAATGGAAAATTCATCATGAAGACCAAGATCTGTCACCCCAAGCATGGCGCTTCATCAAGGACAAAGGCTTTTTGGGTTTAATTATTCCAAAGGAATATGGCGGCCTACAATTTACCTCTTATGCGCAAAGTCGGGTCATGAGCAAGATTGCTTCACGCTCACCAACTGCAGCTGTCAGCTGTATGGTACCGAACTCGCTCGGCCCTGGTGAGCTGCTCATGCATTACGGCACCGAGGCACAAAAGCAGCACTGGTTACCTGGGCTTGCCAAAGGGGATGAGATACCTTGCTTTGGCTTAACGGGTCCTGAAGCAGGTTCAGATGCTGGCGCTATCCCAGATACTGGGGTGGTCTGTTATGGCATACATGATGGCGAGCAGACGCTTGGGCTACGAATGAACTTTTCTAAGCGCTGGATTACCTTGGCCCCTATCGCTACAGTGGTGGGATTGGCATTTAAGATGTATGACCCAGAAGGCCTACTTGGTGATACTAATAAAGTCGACTATGGTATTACTTGTGCCTTGGTACCGGCCAATCATGACGGGGTCATTATAGGACCACGACATTACCCCAGTGGTTCGCCGTTTATGAACGGTACAGTCGACGGCAAGGATGTGTTTATTCCGCTAGATTATATTATTGGCGGCGTTGAAAATGCCGGTCGTGGCTGGCGCATGTTGATGGAATGTCTGGGCGTTGGTCGCGGTATTTCATTACCTGCGTTATCAACCTCAGCCGGGGGTATGACTTATTTATCAGTAGGTGCATTTGCTAAAGTTCGCGAGCAATTCAAGATCTCAGTCGGTAAGTTTGAAGGCGTACAAGATGCCACTAGCCGCATTGCTAGCCAGACTTATATGCTTGAAGCCTTTCGTCATCTGGTCACTTGCGGACTGAACCAAGGTGGTACGCCATCAGTCATGACTGCTATGGCTAAATATTACGCCACCGAAACCATGCGCGACTTGGTTAATGACGGTATGGATGTGGTTGGCGGTCGCGCGATTCAAATGGGTCCACGTAACTTTTTGGCGATTCCCTATCAAGCTATTCCAGTTTCAATCACGGTTGAAGGCGCCAATATCTTAACCCGTTCCTTGATGATATTCGGTCAAGGCGCCATGCGTTGTCACCCGTATCTATTCGATGAGTTACAGTTATTACAAAGTGAAGATAAAGCTGGCGCACTGAAAGAGTTTGATGTTTTATTCTTTAAACATCTAGGCTACACCTTCAATCGTGGTGCCAAGGCCTTTATCGCAGGTTATGTCGGTGGTAGCAGTGATGCCCCAAGCTTTGCTGATACTTTCACCCTACCTTACTACAAACATATCAACCGTCTAAGTGCCAGCTTTGCCCTCACTGCCGATATGGCATTAGGCTTACTGGCCGGAGATTTAAAACGTAAGGAAATGCTCTCTGGTCGCTTGGCTGATATTCATAGCCACTTATTCATCGCTACTGCTGTACTACAATTTTATCAACATGGTAGTAAATCAGCAGCCGAACGTTTACATGCCGAGGTTGCGCTACAAGATAGCCTTTACACTGTACAAGAAGCTTTTATGTCGCTGTTTGCTAACTTCCCTAATCGGATGGCCGCCAACGTGGTTAGCTTTGTCACCTTTCCAAGTGGACGTATCTTTACCCCAGCCAGTGACGAGCTTAAGTGCAAATTGGGTGATGTCTTTATGGATGATTTTGAAGCCAATCCATTCCGCGATTACCTCAAAACTATGGTCTACTACAATACCGAGCCCGATGACAGTACTGGACGTATGGAGCACGCTTATCAAACCTTGCTTGCGGTTGAACCCTTATGGCAAAAGTTTAAAAAGGCCGAGCATAAAGGTAGTTTTGAAGGCTTAACCTTTGAAGACCACGTGGTGCATGCCAGCCAAAGCGGCGATATTACCGAAGAAGAAGCCGAACAGCTGATCAAGTACAATGCGCTACGTTTTGATTCGTTATTGACCGATGTGTTCGACGAGCATTTACTGCAAGCTCAAGAGCGTATCAATCCGCACAGTTTGGAGAATGCTGTCCATAAACTGACTGACTATGCACAAATCAAGCATGACGCCCAAGCTAGAGACGACACACTAGCTAAAGACGATAGGTTAACTGACAATGGAGAGACTGCCGCAGGAATTCATGAGCAAACTGGCGATGCCAATCCTGACCATGGCTACCAAACTGATGGTGACGTCAAAATGGTCGATGAGCAGCACACAACAGCAGAAATCAAAGCCCAAACCGATTTTTCTGCGGTCAGTCCAGAGGCAAAAGCACTGAATCCTCGCCACCGGGATGCTGAATCAACATTGAGCGAACGTATGAGTTACAACCATAGTCTTCGCACCCATGGTTCTGATGAGTTAAAAACTTCGGACTCGAACGCTATAGCGGATATCATGACAGAGGGTAAACCAGACAAAAGCTTGTCTGATAGCGCTAAGTTGAAAGATGGAATACGCCGTGAAGAAGATGATAAGGCATAAGACTTGACTGTTCTTATAGTTATAGGCTTCCCAAAACGTCGCCTTTGATAGTTTTATAGGCTTAACAACGGTTAGTGTAGAACTAAAAGCAAGATTGCCCAATAGCGGCAGTCTTGCTTTTTTTATGGCTGGTTTTTCTTTCTATATAATTTCCTCTATATAGTTAAAACACCTTAAAAACGCTAGGGTACTGCTGGTATAAGTTTTTTGCAGCCTCTGTCTGCGTAGGCACAGCAAGCAAGAAAAACTTATGCCAGCAGTAGGTCATATATCGATATTACTTTTCATTGACTATAGTACGGGCTTCTTTAATCATAAAAAATCTTACAGCATGGCCAACCGTCCTTTTATAGTGTTCTCAAAAATGTGATACTGAATAACAGTCCAAAAACTTATAAACGTAGCAGCAGTAGCATGACTAACCTGCATAGTCGCATTGATTTTAATCAGGTGCTTGCTACTGAGAATGGCGTACACCAAGGAAATACTTCATGTGGAAAAATATGGGACTGACGGGCAAAATTGTTATTGCCATGATACTCAGTATCATACTGGGTTTATTTTTAAACTATTCTGGACTAAATGGCGAAGGTAGCTTTGTTAATACTTATGTGATCAATGGTTTTCTCGCCATTGTGGGGACATTGTTTGTTAACTCCCTCAAAATGCTGGTCGTACCCTTAGTGTTGATCTCACTGATTTGCGGGGTATGCGGTATCGGTGATATTCGCTTATTGGGACGTATTGGTAGCAAAACTTTTCTCATTTATATGATGACTACCGCACTAGCGATTGCAACCGCGATTGGCCTTAGTATGCTGTTTGGTATCGGTAAAGGTATGACTATCGCAACCGAAGCGGTATTTGACGCCCAAGCAGCACCGCCACTGATTGATGTATTCTCTAACATCATCCCCTCCAACCCCATCAGTGCGATGGCGAACGGTGATATGTTGTCGATTATTTTCTTCGCTATCTTAATCGGTGTCAGTATTTTGATGGTTGGCAAACCAGCTCAAGGTTTGGTGCAGAGTTTGGAGCTTATTAATGAGGTCATCTTAAAAATGGTGACTATCATTATGAATCTAGCGCCATATGGTGTATTCGCGCTATTAACCAAAGCGATGACGGAGCTGGGTTTAGACTTGATTTGGTCACTACTCGGTTATATGGCGGTGATGGTCGGCGCACTTATATTCCACTTTTTTATTACTATGATGATTGTACTTAAACTGTTCTCAGGATTGTCCATTAAGACTTTTTTGGTCAAAATGCGTGAAGTGCAAATTTTTGCCTTTAGTACCGCAAGCTCGAACGCGACTATTCCCATTACTTTACGTACGGTAACCAAGCGCATGGGGGTCGATAACTCAGTAGCCTCATTTACCGTGCCTTTTGGCGCTACCATCAATATGGATGGTGGCGCTATCTTGCAAGGGACAGCGACTATTTTTATTGCCAATATTTATGGGATAGACTTAGGCATCACCGAGTATCTAACGGTCATTTTGATGTCAGTGTTGGCGTCTATCGGTACGGCAGGTGTCCCTGGTGTCGGCTTGATTATGCTGGCGATGGTGTTTACGCAAGTAGGCTTGCCCATCGAAGGTATTGGTCTTATTTTGGGAGTTGACCGTATCCTCGATATGTTACGTACCACAGTCAACGTCAGTGGCGATGCGGCAGTCACAGCTATTGTGGCAAAGTCTGAAGGTAAAATGGACTTAGCCATCTATAACGACCCCGATGCTGGTACAAAAGATGTGTTTGATGGGCATATCGATGAAAACAGTGAGCGTGAATTTTCGAAAGTCTTTAGCGATGATGTTATGGGCAGTGAGTACGATGGTGTTAAGCGTCGTCCCTAGTATTGAGGAGTGCGTATGCACGGATTGCGTAGGCTGCTTCTGAATCTCTAGAATCTTCACTATTGGCGGCTACAGATGCCGATAACAAACCTATTGGTACAACAGAATCACCGGCGGATAATGCTAAATGGGATGAGGGTCTACGCCGCGAAGAAGATGACAAAGCGTTATAGTTACCTTAGCTTTTAACGTTTTATAAATATAGAATGGTAAGCATAAAAATAACAAGCAAGATTGCCCAGCGTTGGCAATCTTGCTTTTTTATGGCTGATTTTTTCTCCTTTATGGGGTAAATTTTCTTAATTGATAAAAAAATCTTGCAGCATCCCTAACAATTATTTTATATTGTCTGCGAAAATGTGACACTAAGTGAAAGATTAAAGAATTCTATAGACGTAACAAGAGCAGTAGTACCGCTAATGGTCATAATCGCATTGATTTTAGCACCGCGCCTACTACTGAGAGTGACGTACACCAAGGAAATATGTTATGTGGAAAAATATGGGACTGACGGGCAAGATTATTGTTGCCATGGTGCTCGGTATTATACTGGGTTTATTTTTAAACTACTCTGGATTGAATGGCGAAGGCAGCTTCGTTAACACCTATATAACCAATGGTTTTTTTGCCATTATTGGCAAGTTGTTTGTCAACTCCCTCAAAATGCTGGTCGTACCCTTAGTGCTAGTCTCGCTGATTTGTGGGGTATGCGGTATCGGGGATATTCGCTTATTGGGGCGTATTGGCGGTAAGACTTTTTTAATTTATATGATGACTACCGCCTTGGCAATTGCGACCGCGATTGGCCTTGGGATACTATTTGGTATCGGTAAAGGTATGAACATCGAAACCGAAGCAACATTCGAAGCAGCATCAGCGCCACCCCTTCTCGATGTATTTTCGAATATTATTCCCTCCAACCCCATCAGTGCAATGGCGAACGGCGATATGCTGTCCATTATCTTCTTTGCAATCTTAGTTGGCGTTAGTATTTTAATGGTTGGCAAACCTGCTAAAGGTTTGGTTCAAGGCATGGAGTTAATAAATGAAGTCATCTTAAAAATGGTGACTATCATTATGAACTTGGCGCCATACGGTGTATTCGCTCTGTTAACTAAAGCGATGGCAGAGCTGGGTTTGGATTTGATCTGGTCACTGCTGGGTTATGTGGCCGTACTGGTTGGCTCATTGGCATTCCATTTTTTCATTACTATGATGATTGTTCTTAAGCTGTTTTCAGGCTTGGGCATCAAGACCTTTTTGACCAAAATGCGTGAAGTACAGATTTTTGCGTTTAGTACCTCAAGCTCAAACGCGACGATTCCTATTACCTTGCGCACCGTCACTAAGCGTATGGGTGTGAATAACTCAGTAGCTTCATTTACTGTTCCTTTTGGCGCGACCATTAACATGGATGGTACGGCCATTATGCAAGGGACAGCGACCATTTTTATTGCCAATATTTATGGTATTGATTTGGGCGTTACCGAATACTTAACCGTTATCTTAATGTCGGTGCTCGCCTCTGTCGGTACAGCGGGTGTTCCGGGTGTGGGTCTGATTATGCTGTCTATGGTGTTTGCCCAAGTCGGTCTACCCATCGAAGGTATCGGTCTTATCTTAGGTGTCGACCGTATTCTTGATATGTTACGTACCGCGGTAAACGTCGGCGGTGATGCCGCTGTTACCGCTATTGTGGCAAAATCAGAAGGTAAGATGGATTTGGCAATTTATAACGATCCAGATGCGGGTGCAAAAGAAGTATTCGATGGTCATATTGATGAAGATAACGAGCGTGAATTCTCGAAGGTCTTTAGCGATGGTGTTATGGGCAGTGAATACGATGATGTTGATCGACGCAAATAGTTAACGCTTAATACCTATTTGTCAGAAATCAAACAAAACCCCCAGCCGCTAGGACTGGGGGTTTTGTTTGGGAACAGGGTTTATAGAGGGTGTTTTACTTACCGATAATTTTATTGTCTTAACCAAAGACGTATTTAGTCACCATTACTAGGCATACCAATACAATCATCGGACGAATCAGCTTACTGCCGCCTTTCACCACCATATGTGAGCCAAAGTAAGCGCCGATAGTCTGTCCAACCATCATCGCCAAACCCACTTTCCAGAGCACATTACCGCCTAAGATAAAAAATATTAGCGAGCCCACATTAGTAGATAAGTTCAGCACCTTGGCTGCGCCCGTGGCTTCAATAATTTGCCGACCACGCAATGCCACATTACCAAGTGCAAAGAACATACCGGTTCCTGGCCCCATATAGCCATCATAAAAACCGATT
This sequence comes from Psychrobacter sp. PL19, assembly GCF_017875835.1. Lineage (NCBI taxonomy): Bacteria > Pseudomonadati > Pseudomonadota > Gammaproteobacteria > Moraxellales > Moraxellaceae > Psychrobacter > Psychrobacter sp. PL19. The sequence goes on along the minus strand of NZ_JAGING010000001.1, from coordinate 1,066,637 downwards.
AAAGGTGCCGCAATTTTTTGCCACACGCCTTCACTAATACGCGGCGCCGCTTCTACTTCGCCAAGTCTGGGCGCAAACAAAGTATAAATACCAATGGCCGCAATCAAAAATGGGATCAACTTTTCTAGCAAATCAGGCGGCGATAATTGCACCGCGATAGAGCCAATAATGGAACCGATAAAAGCGGCAATAATAGCCATTTTAATTTTTTTGGGCTGTACCACACCCTTTTTGATCATGGTAATGGATGCCGCCAACGCTCCCGAGGCCGCTTGTAATTTATTGGTACCCAAAGTTAAGATCGGTGGGATATTTGCCAACAACATGGCTGGAATGGTCAATAGGCCGCCGCCGCCAGCAATAGCGTCAATGAAGCCAGCAAGCGCTGCCACCGCGGTCAGCATTAAAATAATCTCTAAAGAGAGTGATACGTCCATGAAACTGACCTTGTAGAGAATCTATGATGAAAGTAGTCGCAGGCGCTGAAAATTTATTTCTGTAGTATAAACCTCTAATACCCTCATCAATGGGTAAAATATTTTTTTGAAAAAACACCTGTAAAACTATTAAAAGTGGCTCATTATAGAGTTAAAATCATAAGAAAAGATAAGAAGGTAACAAAGTCTGCTACATTTGTCATGAATACATAGCTACTATTAATGGACATTAGCGTGCCAGCGCTTTATATTCTATGATAATGATTGTCAGTAGTTTTAGGCTATTAAATAAATCAGCAAAGATTATTAAGTAGTAATCTAGAATGCGACACATCTTGTAGCAATGATAAATCCTTTAGAGAAAAAAGACTTAGCAGTAAGGATATTGAACCAATCACGACCGTGTTATCATCTATTGCCTCACCTTTAATAATACTGCGCAGTAGGCTAATAGATATTTTTTAACGCATTTTATTATTGATAGTAATGGGATTATGAGAGACTGAAGCCAATGGTCAGCGACATCACGGAGATGTGAGCAGACGATGGCTGAAATCTACAGTATATTTAACCAACGAGGATGACATGGCAATACGAAGAATTAAGGCATTTTTTGAGTCTGAGTCGGCAGGCGGGATCGTTTTAGCATTGGCTGCCGTTGCTGCAATGATCATTGCCAATACCCCACTCAGCGTTTGGTATAACAGTTTTATCCATGCCCCTATCGCCATACAATTTGGTAGTTTTGAGATTGCCAAAGACGCCAGTCACTGGATTAATGATGGTCTGATGGCAGTTTTCTTTTTTTTAGTGGGACTTGAGCTTAAGCGGGAAGTCTTAATTGGTGAGCTGTCTAATGTCAAGCAGATCATCCTACCTGCCGGGGCGGCAGTTGGTGGCATGGTCGTGCCTGCGATCGTCTACATACTCTTTAACTTTAATAATCCTGAATACTGGAAGGGCTGGGCGATTCCAGCAGCAACGGATATTGCCTTTGCAATCGGTATTTTAAGCTTACTTGGCAACCGCGTACCGAACTCGTTAAAAATATTTTTAGTCTCGATTGCAATTTTTGATGACATTGGTGCGATTTTAATTATCGCTTTGTTTTATACCAACGACTTATCTTTAGGCTCACTAGCGGTCGCAGGTTTATGCTTACCGTTTTTATTCTTACTTAATCGCCGAAACGTTACCAGCATTACCCCTTACCTGCTTATTGGCGTGATTATGTGGATTGCGGTACTCAAATCTGGCATTCATGCGACTCTAGCGGGCGTGGTCCTGGCACTATTTATTCCCATGTTTGATCGTACTGATCCTGAGCACTCACCGCTTGAAGAGCTCGAGCACGACCTACAAAACACCGTGTCCTTTGGTATTTTACCGCTATTCGCTTTTGCCAACTCTGGTATTTCATTGAAGGGTGCAGGTGTCGCTGAACTGTTCCATTCCGTACCGCTTGGTATTGCCGCCGGCCTATTCCTCGGTAAGCAAATAGGGGTCATGCTGATGTGCTGGCTCATCTTTAAGCTTGGCATTTCAACCATGCCAAAAGGTATGAACTTTAAGCAAATTTATGGTGCTGCATTATTATGCGGTGTGGGCTTTACCATGAGCTTGTTCATAGGTGGCTTGGCATTTGGCGGTGATACCCCACTATTTGATGAACGTTTGGGTATCATTATGGGTTCTATCGTGTCTGGTATTGCCGGCTATATTATGCTGAAAGTGACGCTAAAAGATAATGTTGCGAACACCTCAGTAGACCTAACACGTCACTAATAAGTAGCATAGACCTCTCAGGAATGAGTCTCAAGCTATAAGTTGAGACTCATAACCTCCTGCTAAAATATGAGCACTACCAGTCTGAATGCTAACGGTTATAAAATCTAACGCTCATTACCTCTGACTATGATGGTACATTATGGATATGAATCCAAGAACCCCTTCTCAAAGCGCCACGATAGACAGGCTGGCACATCATAGGTCAGGTCTAGCAAACTATCAACGGCATGGGCGTACTACCGACATTAATGACCATAGCGACTTGCAGGTACTGCGCCGTATTAAACGCTACTTATTGCCCAAAAACTTTACCATCTCACCGACTCTATTGGCTGAGATGGTAGAGGGGTACGATATTGGTGATCCGCTGGCCGACCAGTTAGCGGCTGATGGGGTACGCTTTGCCCGCCCTCTACAGCAATCAATAATGAAGGATGGCTTACTGAGTACAGCTACAAGCCACATAGACATAAGCTCTGAGACTAGCAGTCACCCAGCATTTATTGCGATGCAGGCACAGTTTAGCGAGCATCCTGACTGGTTCGATCCCAAGCTGGCACAAATTGGTGCTGTGGCCTATCGCCGTTATCCCTTAATGTTGATCTGGCTGTTACGTAACGTCGCACTGATGGCAGGCTACAGTATCCCTGCGTTGTCATTGCCACTCATTCAGACTGGTGCTTTGATGCACGATGCCTTGCCACGCCTGATGCGCACTTATGCTTATATTCTAGCAGTGTCTGAACACCCACAGCTGGACGCGAGCGTTCATCATCAACGCCAACCCATTTCTCAAGTATTGGCGATTGGCTCTGAAGGTTGGCGTCAGTCTATCAAAGTACGGCAAATCCATACGCTGGTACGACAAAATTTACTTAAAGGTAAACTATCTGCAGCGAATGGTGTCATACCCAATAGCGATCAGCATCACAATCCAGATGGCAGCTGGAACACCGCTTATTGGGGTGTTCCCATTAACCAAACCGATATGATCGCTACTCATTTACAGTTTTCGTTATTGATTATGCGTGGCCTAAGACTGCTTGGTGCGCGGATTAGTCCTGAAGAAGCTGAAGGCATCCTGCATCTTTGGAATCTAGCCAGCTACTGGATGGGAGTGGATTTAGAGCGCTTACCTAAAGATGAGGCTGCGTGTTGGGAGTGGTTATATACTTACTTGTCTATTCAGCAACTCGATTTTAAAATGGGCCAACCGCTAGCCAAAGCGTTGCATGACCTTCCCCGTCAACTGATGGGCGAAGACAATCGCCGCGGACGCTTTGTGGAGTTAGTCAATGCCAGCGTCACACGTACTTTGGTGGGCGACGATATTGGCGATGGTTTAGACTTACCCAAGTCCAAGCTACGTTTTGGGGTATTGTCTTCAGTGCCGATTCTGTTTGCCTTGGATACTGCGCGCCAGCACAATAATGTGGTTGCCGACAAGCTAGAAGCCTTCCGCGCCAAACGCCAAGATAATATGAACTGGTGGCTGAAGAAAAATGATGACTATTATAAGTAGCGTCTATTAAGAGACGCCACTAGCAATAAGCCCGACTATGATAAGTAGTAATCGGAATATTATAGCCAGTTACCAACTGCCCTAAACATATCTATAATAAAGCTCATAAGGGACATTGTAAAAAGTTACTCTGTTTTGGCTGTTATTAGCCAATGGTTATCAACGTGCCGCATTTTGTATACGATAGTACCATTCGAGCTGCCGATCAAAGCCAGTCTCTAGTAAGCTGGCCAACACCTTCCCTGTTAATCCCCAAACGGTCTCACCGTCGATCTGCCAACTGGGGGTTAATAAGGTCACCATCTGCTCTTGTAAATCGTCTTGCATGTTGTATTTTATCGCATACTCTACGGTAGGCTGGGTAATTAGAGTCTCAAAGTCTGCCCAAAAAATACGTGATATTTCTCCAAGCTCAGGCACTAATATCAGATCCGGTGCAATCAAGGCCACGATTGGACGCACACTCATGCCACTTTTTGAGGTCTGTATCGGTAGCTGACCGAGTAACTGTACTTTATTTGGCGGCAGTGCCGTCTCTTCAAGCGCTTCACGCAAGGCGGTGAATACGTTATTACCATCGCCTTCTTCATATTTACCACCCGCACACGATACTTCGCCAGCGTGGCTACTTAAGTGGACAGCGCGACGAGTCAGTAACAGCTTAGGGCGCGATTCATTGGTAATAGCCACTAATACTGAGGCGTCAGCAATCGGTGTCTGATATAGACGGTCTAAAATGCGGGCGCTGTGGGAGATGTCATCGATGCTGTCTACATTATTGAGGTTAGCGGAACTATCACGGTTATCGGGATTGTGAGTGATTGGTGATATCATTGCTTCCAGTAATAACTGAGTCTGCATTCGCTCAGCCAGCTGCCTAAGCATTGGCTGATGAATATAAGACGGCAATGCAACTTTTAGTTGATCGAAATGTTCAAAATGCCATGGTCTTACCATTATAATAATCCTGTATTTTGGTCTATGCTACACATGATCTGAGTTAAACATCAGTATTGAATATCGTTATAATGAGGCAAATATTCAGACTGATTATTATTATATTATTTAGGAAGCGATAGTGGATAAGATTTTTTCATTGAACAAGATGCAAGGTAAAACCGATGATTGCCCCCAGAGATTGCCATTGTTGATCATTGCAGTCGCCTGGGTTGGTGGTACGCTGGCAACAGCAGCACTCGCTCTAATCGGCGACTGGCAAAATATCGCTATGATTTTAGGCTCCTTTGGTGCCAGTTGTCTTCTTATTTTTGCTTATCCAGCAAGCCCTTTTGCGCAACCAAGAAACATCGTTGGTGGTCACATGATCACCACTTTCACCGGCTTATTATTCATGACTGTATTCGGTATTGAATGGTGGAGTCTGGCATTAGCGGTCGGTACCGCTATTGCGCTCATGTTGTTTTTTCGGGTACCGCATCCGCCTGCAGGTTCAAACCCACTAATAGTCATGCTTGGCGGGGTAAAATGGCACTTTCTAATCACGCCAACCTTAATTGGCGCAGTCTCTTTAGTGGTGGTCGCCTTGATTTATAATAATATCGGTAGAGGCAGGCATTATCCCAGGTATTGGTAGGCTTAGTTTTAAACAGCCTTGCTAAAACGTATATTGGCTTTTATCATAACCTAGACTAGCGCAATCTAGCCATAGCTGCATGTTCTTTATGTGACTGTCTATCTATAACCATTAACCATTATTATTTATCAATGGGTTAGCGTTAAACAAATCTACGCGAGAATAATCATAACGCTAGCATATTTTATGCTCGTTGACAGATAGTTTATTCTTGAGGAATAATGTATTGCTGTTATCACTACTCAGCATCGGACAAATCTGTGCTATCTTAAGGTAAAGGCTATTAATGATTGTCAGTGTGGCCACCTGTTTAAATGAATGGTCTTATTTGACTAGGCAACTTATTTAAAGCGATAATCACTACGATGTGGTAAAGATGACAACAAGCGCGCGAATCTGCACGTCTGAGAATAATGAATTACCCGTATTCTTTAATATGTCTACGCGTCATTATGTTTATGTCGTAAAAATAATGATGCCTAGATTACCCAAAGTTTTACTCTCTACTCCTTTCCATAAAACAAGGCAGTTGATATGCGCTATTGCTTAGAATGCGGTCACGAAGCTGAACGCAAAATACCCGCTACTGATAATATGCCGCGCTTGGTATGCCCAAATTGCAACTATATCCATTATGAAAATCCAAAAGTTATTTGCGGCTCGTTAGTGGTTTATAAAGATAGAGTACTGCTGTGTCGCCGTGCTATTGAACCACAGTATGGCTTATGGACAGTGCCAGCAGGCTTTATGGAAAATGGTGAAACTATCGCTGAGGGCGCTGCCCGTGAGAGCTTTGAAGAGGCTGATGCTGTAGTTATCAATCCGAATTTATACTGTGTTTATGATATTCCAGCCATTGGTCAAATCTATGTCATCTATTTGGCTGATCTAAAAGATGGTACCTATGGCATAGGATCTGAAAGCCTCGATTGCGCCTTATTTAGTGAAGAAGATATTCCTTGGGACACTATTGCATTTGAGGCAGTACGGCGCACGTTGACCAGTTATTTTGCTGATCGTAAACAGTTCGATAACCATGCTGATTTCCCTATTCACCAAGACCAAATCGGTAAAGACCAAAGTATCAAACGTTACTAAACCTAGGCTATTAAGTCTGAGTCGTTCGACACAAGCGCTTTACAAAAACTATAGTAAAAACCGTTTATGATAATTTCTTATAAACGGTTTTTTATTGCCTGAATTTAAATATTTAATATCATTTCTAAAGGCTCAAGATGACCAACGACAAGACCGCAAGCACTACAATCATTAGGTTTGAGAAGTCTGATAACGTTAGCCGTTGGGCTGGTGAGCGTAAGCGGTCACATAGAAGACTATGATGACCACGATGTTAAATACCACGATGATAAATCTTATTAAGAAAGACACCCAAGCATAAAATTTAGCTCAGTTAATAAATCTGGTAATGACATATACAGTCAATCCAATTTAAAAACAATACAGTGCTGCTGTTATAAATTTTTAGCAGCCTCTGTCACGCGTGCGAACAGCAAGCAAGAAAAACTTATACCAGTAGCACGCTGATACAAATGCATCTATTTCATTTTAGACCAGCTATAGCTAAAAGTATAAGGCGACGCGTAAAACAGTCAGCTTTTGAAACAATGACTCTACTCGGAGATATGAAGGACATGATCATTTGACACATTGATTGCTAGCAATAGCGGCTATTTACTGGTTGATACAATAGTCATCATGCGCCAAACGAACAAAAGCCGGCCATACCTAACATTAGGTATGGCCGGCTTGGTTAACTCTCGAGACTATGGCGCTGATAGTATTTAACTTTACTAAAAACTATCAGCGCTACCTTATTATCTATACGATCTTGTTATCTACACTAAGTACATGGTTTAAGTACATGGTTAGCTTTTAACTTTACAGACCGTAAAGCCTAGATTTTTGACCTCATCTTCTTTGTCATACGGTGCAAGTACGGCGCGTACATGCACTTGGCCTTGCAAGTACTGCTGGGCTACCCGCTGTAAGTCAGCAACAGTGACCTGTAAAATCTCTGCACGCATTTTACGTAACCAGGCTTCACCGCGATGATGAAGATTGGCAAAGCAGGCCTTGATAGCCTCGCCAGCTGGAGAGCCGGGTTTATCCATACCAGAGATGATACCTAAGATTGCTTCCTCTAACTGTTCATCCGTTTGCGGCTCATTGAGTAGCCATTCAATACTGGCATCAAAGTGCGCAAAAGTCTCAGCACAGTACGGATCGCGGTAACTAAAGAACTTAAAGGCACAAGCATTGGCATCGTAGCCCGCGCCGCCGCCATAAGCACCGCCGCGCTCACGGATGGCACTGTGCAGGTAACCATTACGTAAATAAGGCGCTAATACCATCAATGCTGCTGTGTCTGGATGATCTGCCGCAGGAACCGTATAAGCACTAGCATTATGATAAACGTTAGTCGCGACCAGCCATGCTAAGTCTTCAAAGTCGTCTTCAACATCGACCGTTGCACCACTTTCAATAGCTTTAGCCGTATTTTCTTCACCATTTAAGGCAGGATCTAGGGTTAGATCTGCAAATTCACTCGGGATATTTTTTGCAATGCCGGCTTCAGTACTAGTACCAATACTGGCAGCTTTCGCCGCTAACTCTGGTGCACGACTCTCTTGCCAGCTATTGACAATCAAATCACTTAACCGTTCAGTTTGCTCGGATTCGCAAATGATCACTGCATGTTTTGGCAAGCTGATTAGGCGCTGATGTAGATCCATCAAGCTGGTTGCCAGTTGATCCCACTGTGCTTCATCAGTTTTAGCATGGGTTAAGAAGTCTTTAAGCGCATTGAGTGCAGGTAGACCGCTACGTACGTACTCTAGCTGCGATTGACGACTCATACCACGACTGGCAGTTTGCATCGCATAAGCGTGCCCTGAACCGGCAAGATTCGACTGCCATCCTGATTGACGCTGCTGCAAGATTTCTTTGATACGGTCATGCTCAGTGAAGACGCTATGCTCCATCACCTCTTGGACCAAATCAATCGCTTCAGGCTTACGATTTAGCGCACGTGTTGCCACCACAAAGTAGCTGCTGATCGCTTGGCTATCGTCAATATTAGTACGTTGACTAACTCTAGCTGTCACACCGGATGAATGCGCGGCTTGCTTGGCTTGCAATTCATGGGCACTTAATGAGTCCGTACCCAGCTCAGACAATAAGCTTAGATAAATAGGCAGTAGTGGATGATTAATCACATCATTTGCCGGTAGCTGATCGGTATTTGCACTACCGATCGCATCGGTTAATGGCACGATTATTTGATAATAATATATACCGTTAGTCCCCGCTTCGTATTCAAACAAGGTACTGTCTTGACCACTTAAGCGTATTTGTTTTTGTGTGCCTTGCTTGACGCTAATATCAGCAGGCACGTCTTCTAAACCAACCTTTGGCAATAAACTTAAGTCATCAGGTGCTGCTTGGCGCGCTGCTAAATCTAAAGCTTGCTGTTTTAAAATAGCTTTATCGTCAGCAGTGAGATCCATCGCCATGGTATCTAAGCGGGTCTGTTCAGCCGCTGCCAAACGAGCCGTTTTTTCACTATCTGGCGTTAGGGTCACCCGTACCCGATGATTGTTATCTAGTAAATGCTGCTTGATTAAATTAGGCATCCACTGCGGATCTTTCACCTGTTCACGTAGCCAGACGAGATGCTCATCGACTTCCCAGATATCGATAGGGTTGCCATCATGAATCGCCGTGCTAAAGCCCTCTAGCATCAAATTAAGACCATAAGGGATGCTATCACCACCAATGTGGCGCTGATCTATCTCGATTTGATGCAAGATGGTTTCAATAGTCTCATCAGCAATGGGCTTATTAGCAACGTCGGCGAGCAAGTCCATAATGCCCTGCTCTACAGCTTCGGCATGTTCAGGTTCAGAACCGCGCAAACCAGTATAGAACACCATTTCATAATGGCTGTCATCAAGACCTAATAATGGGCTTGGTGCTTTGCCCAGTGGATGGCTGTCTAGATAGGCGCGTAATGGCGAGCCTGAATGTTCAATCAATACCCCTTCGAGTAAGCGTAAGGCCAAACGCTGTTTGGGATCAGTAATAGTCGGTAGTAACCAAGCAATCACATGATGGGTTTGATCCGGGCCTGCTTCGTCAGCAGTATAGGTATCAGTCGCCTGAATCGGTGCAGAGAGGCGCTGCTCAGGACGCGAAACATGTTTCTTACCACTTTCAAACTGTATAAGAGCATCGTCATGAATCTTTAATTGAGTCTCAGCTACTGGAATATTACCAAAGCTCATGATCACACTGTTAGACGGGTGATAATGGCTTTGATGAAACGCTACCAACTCAGGATGGGTCAAGTCTGGAATATCAGCAGGATCACCACCTGAATTATAATGATAGGTGGTGGTTGGGAATAAATGATGGGCAACCGCATGATACAGCTGATCAATCTCACCACTCATCGCGCCTTTCATCTCGTTAAAAACAATACCTTTAAACTGCGGCTTATCATCAGCATCTAGTTCGACCCGAATGCCTTCTTGAGCAAAATCGAGTGGATGAATATTGGGGAAAAATGACGCATCAAGATAGATAGCAAGTAAGTTAAAAAAGTCATTTTTGTTTTGGGTCGCGTACGGAAACGCAGTCCAATCGGCAGCAGTCATGGCATTCATAAAGGTATTTAGTGAGCGTTTAATCATTGAAAAGAACGGATCACGTACTGGAAACTTCTCAGAACCGCATAATGCCACGTGCTCTAGGATATGTGCCTCACCTTTTGAATCCATCGGCTGGGTGCGAAAGCCCACTAAAAAGGCATTTTCGTCACTCGGGTGCGCCAAGTGATAGTGCATTGCTCCCGTTTTAACATGCTGACTGATCAGCACATCTATCGATAGCGCGTCAATATGGCGATGTTCAAGCAGCTCAAAGGCAGGATGCAAAGTTAAATCAGCGGTAAATGTATCAGTCATAATGATCCTTGGGGCTTATTATATGGCTTATTTTTTATAAAATGTCGTTACCGCTAGATGGGGTTTATGCTTGGATAAGTCAAGGTAGCAAGCACGGCTTAGGCGCGGTTAGTCATCGTTTATTATAATAACCATTTATCAGTATTTTAAAGATGACCACGCTCCAAAGCTCTGAATATAAAACCCCTAAAGCACAATAATTTTAAAATGTCCTAAAATATAATAACTTAAAAAAATAACCCTAATTAAGTTATGGACTTATCCCTTAACAAAGCGTAGCAGCACTGTTACTATGGAGTTAAGAACTAATGAATTTAAAACCTTAGAGAATTAACTATAAAAAGGAATATCTTATGAGCTACCAACATATTTTACTAGTCACCGACCTATTACCTGATGCTGATGTCGTCGCACAAAGAGCCAAACGTGTTATAGCTGGCTCACCAGACGCTAAATTATCAGTGCTGCATATCGTCGAAGATGACATGGTACGCTTCGGCTATGAGCTAGTCCCCGCCTCTAGCCTATCCGGCGCAAAAGATGGTGAGCAGTGGCAAGAAGCACGAGCAAAGCTAGCCGAATTCCTAAATCGTAACGGCTTACATGCTTTCAATTCTGAAGTCACAGCAGCTATCTCCAATGACAAAGGTATCGTCAATTACTGCCACGAAAAAGAAGTTGATTTGCTTATTATTGGACGCCATGAGCGTCGCGGTATCGCCGCATGGTTGGTCGGTGCCACCGTGGATAATATCTTGCCTAATGCGCCTTGCGATAGCTTAGTCGTCAAACTCGATATGCCAGTGCCAACATAAAATGTGGCTCGCGTAAGTTAATGGCTGAAAGTTGATAGTTGATAGTTGATAGTTGATAGTAACGAGAACTATTAAAGATCTTTTCAAAACTCAAAACTATTATTCAAGCTACTAGCAAAGATGATGCACCTTTAACAAAGCATACTTAACAGCAACCATCGGTAGTGCTATAGTTAAGACTATCTCTATCTACTGCGAGGAGTCCCTTATGAGTTACCAACATATCTTACTGGTTACCGATTTACTGTCTGATGCCGATGTGGTCGCACAAAAGGCCAAACGCATCGTCCATAATCGCCCTGAGTCCAAATTATCTGTACTACATATCGTCAAAGACACCATGGTGGGCTTCGGCTATGAGTTAGTACCCGCTTCTAGCCTCTATGATGAGATCGATGATGAACGCTGCCAAGAAGCCCGGGTAAAGCTGGCACAATTTTTGGATCGCAATGAGTTGAATGTCGTGAATTCGGAAGTCACTACTGCTATCTCTAACAGCGAAGGCATCGTTAATTACTGCCATAAACATGACGTTGATCTGCTGGTTATTGGCCGCCACGAGCGTCACGGTATTGCAGCATGGCTCAGCGGTGCGACTGCGGATAATATCTTACCCAACGTCCCCTGTGATAGCTTAGTCGTTAGGCTTGATAAGCCCGTCTCAAAACGCAGTTAAGATTATAGCTAACTTATCAGGGCTATTTATTATTAGAACCTTGACTATTAGGCTACTTGATTACGCTGTAAAAACAAACATCGGGCGCATCCTAGTTATTTCTCTATGATGCGCTTTTTTAGTGCCAGGTTTTAATAATACCGCTAGTTATTTATGGGAGAGTTTGAGACTGCAATTTTATAAAGATACTGTTTATTTAACTTATTAAAATTATTCGAAAACCTTTGATCTCATTGTTTGTAAAACCTCAAATCGTTAACCAAGTTTCACCCAATCCTATAGTTAAAACACCTGAAAAACGCGACGGTACTGCTGCTATAAACTTTTCGCAGCCCCTATCTGCGTAGGCACAGCAAGCAAGAAAAACTTATGCCAGCAGTAGGTTATGTATCGATACTACTTTTCATTGACTATATCTGTAATAGATTTGCAGATTGCTTACTATAAAGCCTTCGTTCTATAGAGTCCTCGCCCTTTTGAATTTAGTTTTCTTGAATTTAGCCCGCTTGAATAATATCAATAAAAGTCTGCCAAATCGGACTTTGGTGACGGGCTTTGTGCCAAACCAACCACCAAGTACGCGCCAAATCTATCCCTGCTACTTTTACCTGTACTAACTCGCCACTGGCTAACTCTGCATCAATCACATGTTGTGACAAACAACCGAGCCCAATATCTGCACTGACCATGTGCTTAATCGCCTCTGACTGCTGAATGGCCATGATGACCTCAGCATCAGGCATATGTTGTAATAACTGCTCATCGATAATTTGCCGTGTCCCCGAGCCTGCCTCACGTACCAATAGCGGTAGCGTTGCCAATTGGGCGATGCTCAATCGATAACAGTCTGCACCGTCATCATGACCGTCATCATAACCATCAATATTACTCTCAATATTACTCTCAATATGAATGCCAATGCTGTCTAGCCATTTACTATTGCGCTTGGCGAAGATCATTAAGGTGTCCGTACGCCATGCACGCTGTTCGATAACTTTAGTATCGAGTGGCCGCGGTTTACCCTCCACCAGTGCAATATCAATATTTAACCGCTCAACCTCGCTGACCACTTCTTGGGTATTAGCAATATACATATCGACGTTAGCATCAGGAAGTACACCGTATAGCTTAGCCAATAATGGCGGCAATACGTAATTACCAATAGTCGTACTGGCGCCGATATGAATTTGCTCAGCATGGTGCTTATGATAGTGCTCAAGCGTTAGCGACTGTCCTAGGATGGCTTGGGCCTGGATGTAAACCGGATGGGCGTTAGGATGTTGGTTAAGTCTACGCCCGACCCGTTCAAATAGCGGCATTTGTAGTCGAGACTCTAGCTCTGTTAAAGCACTACTGACCGCCGACTGTGATAAATGTAACTGCTCACTAGCGCGGCTGGTGCTACCCGTTTGGTAAATACTGACGAATACCGCCAGCTGCTTCAAGGTAATCTTCGGTAAGGTCTGAACTGCTTTTTTCATTATTTTTATTCTTCCTTTGTTATAGCCTTATTTTTTGTAGCTTCCTTTTTATAGCACCACTTATAGCACCACTCTGCGACTCGTGAACTCATGCAAAATACTATCATTTAAGTAGATAAACTGGCTATTCAACCTAAATAATCGATAGTTTATATCTTATTAATCTGTTTTTATTATAGATTGACTTGCCCTATAATGTCCATTCATAAGCTTATGCACATTTAAATGACCTAATGATGATAGGTAATAATGACTTCATTAAGGTCTTAATAAATACTATCACTACCTTGCCAGTCTACAATCGAACAAATGCGTCAATAGGATCGTTAGTCATGAACGCTTTTACCCAATCAGTTGCCAGTTATTTTCCACGAGGTCAGCATCTTGCAGGGCTTATTGTCGTATTGCTCGGCAGCTTGTTTTGTTTGTGGCTAAATACTAGCTTAGATACCTGGACAAATGGCCGCATCGTTGGGCTATCTTCATTAACCTTAGCCATTTTGATTGGCATGGTACTGGGCAATACTATCTATCCTAAGGTCGCTGAACGTTTAAATGACGGGGTTTGCTTTGCAAAAGGGGAGATTTTACGGCTTGCCATCATGTTTTACGGTTTTAAGCTGACCTTTACCCAAGTCGCTAGTGTTGGCATGCCAGCGGTGATGAGTGATGCACTGGTGTTAACTTCGACGTTTTTATTAACCTATTGGCTGGGCACTAGATGGCTAAAAATCGATAAGAAAACCACGCTATTAATTGGCTCAGGCGCTAGTATTTGCGGGGCAGCAGCGGTCATTGCCGCAGAACCGGTCGTCAAGGCAGAAGCCCACAAAGTAACCATCGCAGTAGCAACCGTCGTAGTATTCGGTACTATCGCTATGCTGCTCTATCCATTCTTATACAGTCTAGGCTGGTTGCAGCCCTGGCTCAGTGCTCAAGACTATGGGGTCTATACCGGCTCAACCATTCATGAAGTCGCCCAAGTCGTCGTCGCGGGTAACGCGATCAGCCCTGAAGTTGGTGATACCGCGGTAGTCACCAAAATGATTCGGGTCATGATGCTCGCACCGTTCTTACTTATTCTATCGTTTGCGCTAACCCCTAGTGGCGATACTAAAGGCGGCAAAAAACTGTCATTTATGGCCCGCGCCAAACAAGTCAAGATACCTTGGTTTGCCTTTATATTTATCCTGATCGTACTGTTACATACCTGGCTAAATATATCTGTAAGCTTAGAGCGCACTATGGTGATGTTGGATGATCTACTTTTGACCATGGCCATGTTTGCCTTAGGCTTAACCACTCATCTAAGCGCTATCAAACAAGCGGGGGTTAAACCGCTACTATTAGGCGCGATCATGTTTGGCTGGTTAATTATTGGTGGTGGTCTGATTAACGTCGGTATTGGCTTTATTTAAAAATTTTCTATTCTACTTATGGACCTAACCTACTTGATCAACTTAACCATCGAGCACAATACTCTACGTAAATAGCAGACGAAAAAAAACGAACCCGGAGGCTCGTTTTTTTTCGCATATTGTAGTTGTCATTTACTTGTTGTAGTAAGCGATAACCACATTTTGCTAATTAGATAGCAACGATGTTATGTGCTTGTGGGCCTTTTTGACCTTGAGTTACTGTGAACTCAACTTCTTGGCCTTCAGCTAAAGTTTTGAAGCCTGAACCAGTGATTTCGCTGTAATGAGCAAAAACATCAGCACCGCTTTCTGGAGCGATAAAACCAAAGCCTTTAGCTTCGTTAAACCACTTAACTGTACCTTTCATAGTATCTGACATATTCATAATCCTAATTTTTTAATCTAATAATGGTCTAATGACCGACAACGCTTGCAAATAGCTACTGAACAATAAATATTAAAACGAAGGATTATAACTAATACTACGAGGTAATGATTTGGTGCAGAACTGCTCTTAAGCTTGTGCGTATTATAAGGGGCTTCTACCAATAGCGCAAGCCCTATCTGGCAATTAAGGTAATAGGTTACAAATGTACACCTGTTTTCACCCCTTTTAAGCCTCTCAGATGTCTAAGAATTGAAGGAGTTCTTGACTATGCGTCAGGTAGTCGGAACATGAATATTGCTACTCCAGTACAAATTACTGCGACCACCCAAGCCATCCACAGCGTGGCGTCTGGCAGTTTATAAAACAGCATACTGGTGGATATAGTCATCATAATCGTCGCTAGCCACTTAGCATAACGAGGCACAGCACGCTTATCTTCCCAGTCACGTACAAACTTGCCAAAGGACCGATGATTAATGAGCCAAAAATGAAAACGACGTGAACTGCGTGCCCAACATCCTGCCGCCAGTAGTACAAATGGCGCGGTTGGCATTACTGGCAGCAGCACGCCAATTATTCCTAATGCAAAAAATAACCAGCCTAATAGCAAGAACAGCCAACGCACCGTAGGGTTATTGGATTGGTTGGTCTTAGGACGGTAATAGAAGGTGCGTTTTTGTTCAGTCATGGCTGCGGTATCAAAAGGTGATAAATGGTAGGTAATGTTTATTACCTATATGAGTAGCTTAGCATGCAGTAGTTGACAAAACCGTGCAATACTGAATTTGAGTCGTTTTGCTATACAAGCGTATTATTGTTGAGTAGTTAAGTAAGTGACATGTCTTACGAAGCAGCTAATATTTACTGAACAACAAGTGTATCAGCTCAGGGGGAAACTACTATTTGATACGCTTGATTAAGTAAAAAAACCGCTTGGCATTCAACCTAGAGCGGTCTTCTATAGCAGGAATAAAGCAGTTATAAATATATTTTATACTAACGAAAATACGAAAACAATAAACGATAAGAAGTAACTGAGCATTATGACCACAACATATTTTTCATTCATCTGTTTGTCGTTAATATTACGTTTTCCTAGGGTGATACCAAGCTTTTCAATCGCTACCCCAAAAAAATAAACGGCCAACGAAAATAATATAACTTGGAAAAAGACACCAAGAAGAGTATTCATCACAGGAAATAAAACTTTAATCTTAAAAACTAACAGTAATAAAAAAGCAATTAACCCTGATATAGAGCCCTGAAAAAATATAATATCGTGCCAAGTTGCATCAGTTTTATAAAAGCTATTTTCGATATCAAAGCTACCAGGTATGGGTTTTCTAGCAATAGCCCCTCTTCTAACCACGGCCCTATAGGCATTTATCTTACTTACCGTAATAATAAGTAAAGAAGATGTAAGAATAACCCACAAAAAAACGTATAGATTTAGGATAATCATTGCTCCATGATTCGATGAAAGAACGGCTCGAATATACTACCTATATTATTGCTCTATACATTAACAAATTTTAATGCCTGAGTTCTAATTTGAGTAGACTCAAACGTCTGGATTATAAGGACTTACTTATCTGGTTAATCCAAGTTTTTCGTTAATACAGAGCTACTAGTCCGGCCGCTTTTACTGTAGTGACACTGTCGCTTACTGTACGAGCTACTACTATGTCGCTCAACTTATTTGCGACAGTTATTTGTTTAGTTTAACTGATACAAAGCTATTAATCTCTACCTCTATTGGACTTCTACTTCTGACATTCAATATTTTCAGTACTGTATCGTCGCTATTAGCCCAACTTAACAGTGAGCATGGCTCGTTGATGAGATAACTAGCGGCCATTCTATGCCAGTTGAAATATTTAAGAAAGCATACTTTGTTTACTGGTATAAAAAAAACGCTCACAATGCTATCTGGAACGGCTTTTGTATGCAAACCTTAAATTTACTAGGTTGGATTTGAGCCAAGTATCAACGGTATAGCTTTATCATAAGCGAGTATCTATATTGTTATCGCAATTCATTGCCTTTATAACTTAATTAACTTGTTTGATTCAACACCAACCACTTAAACAGTCGCTTTACTAATAAAACATATGTTTGGTGAAATACTTCAAATTCTAACCCAGTACCGAACTAACCGCCACCTCTCCTCTTAAATCATATACCAACACACTTATCCTTTTTACTAATTGCTGCTCTATCTCCGTATAAGCCTCTTTTTTAAACAAAGCCTTCGATCTCCTAGCTGCCTTAACATAGGCACTATTTTTATATAGAACCTCAGTTAGCTCATGATTGATAGTCGCTATCTCATTGAAGTAAACGTCTAATGTATGATTGCTAGCTTTAAGAGATGCGAGTATGTCTTCTAGTTTTTGCGAGTTATCTAGAATAGATGTTATCTTCTCTATGATTAACGTATCTTGATATCCAAAATTTCTGATATTAACGCGAGATTGTAGTGCAGAGAGGATAACTAAAGGTATGATTAACATGATTAAAACGATAACGTAGCTCATGAGTGTTGTACCCGCACCGCCCAAGGCTAGTATTAAGAACCAAATGACTAATATCGTTAATAACCCAGCCATAACACCGTTAAATATTGATATGGATGGCAACCACTGCCGCAATCGCTCTATTTTAGTAAAACCAAGACTATCGATCTTCTCTACTTCGATATCTATCTTGTCGGTAGACTTTATTTCTTCTATTAATATTTTTATATTTTCAGCATCATTGACTAAGCGGCTACTGTTTTTTAATTCTTTTATTATAAGAGAGATATTGGCTTCTAACTTAGCAATGCTAGCGTTGACCTGCTCTTGTAATTCAGTGACTTTGTTAAAAATAAAGCTATATTGCTCATAGGTATTATCATAGGAGCTTCTACTTTTTGTGGATTGCTCATGACTACCGCAAGTCAATAACAGCAGCATCGTACTTTTAAATTGACTCTCACAATACTCTTCTCTAGCAAAGGCTATAGTAGAATAAGTCTTTAGTTGTCTATACTTTGGAGAATCTTGTCGTGTTTTTCGATATAAGAAAAATATAGGGATAGCAAGTAGTAAAGCGATAATGACAAGCTTAAAAAAAACACTATCCATAAGCGTATTCCAGCTCTAATAAATTTATAAGTATAGTTGATGGGTTACCACTAACAAACATGGCTTATGATAACGCTCATCATAAGCCATGTTTTTATAAGGACAGTAGCTACCTGCAAGCTACGTACAACCTATAAATTCTTTAGCTGCTCCATCTGCGCCGTCATCGCGACCAATTGCCCTTCTAGCTCAGTCAATTTTGCCTTTTCAGCGTCAACGACTTCGGCAGGTGCTTTACTGACAAAGCCTTCGTTACCTAATTTGCGCGAGATACCTTCGGCTTGCTTTTGTAGCTTTTCATACGCTTTATCCAAACGAGTTAGCTCAGCAGTTGGGTCAATCAGTCCTTTCATCGGTACTAATACGCGCAGCTGTCCAATCATACTAGATGACGATAGAGGCACTTCATCGCCTGCTTTTAGAATGGTCAAGCTCTCTACTTTTGCCAGAGCTTTAAACTGATTGGCGATACGCGATAAACGCTCATCTTCAGCTAGTGAGATATTTTGTAGTAGAACTGGTAGACGTACCGCGTTGCCCAGTTTCATCTCGCCACGAATATTACGCACGCTAGCAATCAATTGTTGTAGCCAGGCCATATCAGCTTCAATCTGCTTACTGATTTGGGTAGTGTCAGTTTGCGGATAGGCGGCGATAACGATGCTGTCAGTGTCTTTACGATCTAATAGTGGCGCGATAGTCTGCCAAATTTTCTCAGTCAGATACGGCATAATTGGATGAGTAAAGCGTAGAGCAGTTTCTAGTACATGTAGCAGTACGTAGCGTATTTGCGCTTTGCGCGCGTCCGTCACCGAGTCATCATTTAGACTGGCTTTAGCAAGCTCAACATACCAATCACAATATTCATTCCAAATAAACTCATAGATATCATGGCTGACCATGTCCAGACGATACTGGGTAAAATGCTGATGAATATTGGCAACAGTAGAATTCAGACGGCTGATAATCCACTTTTCAGGCAACTCCCAAACTTCTGGTTTGGCCATTTGGTCGATAGGTAGCGCATTGCCTTGCCCTGCTTCAGAACTATCCACACAGTTCATCAGTACAAAACGGCTGGCGTTCCAAATCTTGTTACAGAAGTTACGATAGCCTTCAACCCGTTTGAGATCAAAGTTGATATCGCGTCCCGTGCTGGCTAAAGAGGTAAAGGTAAAGCGTAGCGCGTCAGTACCAAAGGCTGGAATACCTTCTGGGAACTCTTTACGGGTTTGCTTTTCAATTTTGGCCGCGTCTTTAGGGTTCATCATATTGCTAGTACGTTTAGTGACCAAGGCCTCAAGATCGATACCATCGATGATATCGATAGGATCAAGCACGTTACCTTTAGACTTAGACATTTTTTGCCCAAAGCTGTCGCGTACTAAGCCATGCACATAAACAGTTTTAAACGGGACTTGCGGAGTACCATCTTCATTTTTGACGAAATGCATGGTCATCATGATCATGCGAGCGACCCAAAAGAAAATAATGTCAAAGCCAGTGACCAAAACACTGGTCGGATGGAAGGTTTCCATTACTTTTGCATCCGCATTCTCATCTGCCCAACCTAAGGTACTAAACGTCCAGAGACCCGAGCTAAACCAAGTATCAAGCACGTCGTCATCTTGGCGTAAGCTGACCTCAGCGCCTAGGTTATACTTGCTGCGTACTTCAGCTTCATCACGCGCCACATAGATGCTGCCTGCGTCGTCGTACCAGGCTGGAATACGATGACCCCACCATAGCTGACGGCTGATGCACCAGTCTTGTAAACCATTCATCCATGCCATATACATGTTTTTATATTGCGCAGGGACAAACTCGATACTGCCATTTTCTACCGCGTCAATGGCAGGCTGAGCTAGTTTTTCAACCGCCACATACCATTGATCGGTCAACCATGGCTCGACGATAACCCCACTACGGTCACCGCGTGGTGCTTTGAGCGCATAGTCTTCGATATTTTCTAGCCAGCCTTGCTCTTGTGCTTGCTCGACCATCACTTTACGTGCCGCAAAGCGCTCCAGTCCAGCATATTCACTTGGGGTAGTTTCAAGCTCAGGGTCGCGAGTTTGCAGGTCAGGATAGACTTCCATTGCTGGCAATATATTGGCATGAGCATCAAGAATATTAATCAAAGGTAAATCATGACGACGACCAAGCTCATAGTCATTAAAGTCATGAGCAGGTGTGATTTTGACGCAACCGGTACCAAAGTCGCTTTCGACATAATCATCGGCAACAATAGGTACGACTCGACCAGTAATTGGCAAGGTAATGGTTTTGCCCACTAGATGCGCGTAACGTTCATCGCTTGGATTGACCGCAACTGCTGTATCGCCTAATAAGGTTTCAGGGCGGGTGGTTGCCACCACTAGATAGTTTTTGCCATCTTGGGTAGTAATGTCTTTATCGGTGAAATGATAGCGAAAATGCCATAAGCTGCCTTTTTCGTCATGGTTTTCCACTTCTAGGTCTGATAACGCCGTTTGGAACTTTGGATCCCAATTCACCAGACGCTTACCACGATAAATCAATCCGTCATCAAACAGGCGCACGAACACTTCTTTTACCGCATTAGACAGACCATCATCCATGGTAAAACGCTCACGTGACCAATCTACCGAGCTGCCTAAGCGACGGATTTGAGTGGTAATGTTATCCCCCGACTCTTCTTTCCATTCCCAGACTTTATCGATAAAGGCGTCACGTCCTAAATCATGACGCTTGATACCTTCAGCATTCAGACGACGCTCAACCACCATCTGAGTGGCGATACCCGCATGGTCCGTACCCGGCTGCCAGAGCGTATTGTCACCATCCATACGGTGATAGCGAGTCAAGGCATCCATGATAGCATTGTTGAAGCCATGGCCCATATGTAGGGAACCGGTAACGTTCGGCGGTGGCAACGCGATAGAAAACGACTCTTCTTTATCAAAGGTCGGCTGAAAATAGCCATTGTCTTCCCAGCCTTGATACATGCCGGCCTCAACCTGACTTGGATTATAGGCATTTTCAAGTTGAGTTAAAGCAGCTTGGATAGAAGTGGTTAAGTTAGTTTTGGTGTTTTGACTATTAGGGGGGTTACTCATAGGGCTCTCAAACTAAAAAGTGAATTGGTACAATAGTATGGTTATAAAAAAATGGTTGTATGAATGGTCCTTCATAGCAGGACCATAAACTGGATAGCTACTGCCAATCTCATACAATTTACCAACGCAAGCAGGCTTAAAAAAATAATACTTGCGATAGATAATAAACAGGATACTAATGAAATATACTGGTAGAAAAAAGATAATGAGATGATTTTATCTTATATAAGCAAACTTTGTTAGCTTCGGATGATTTTTCCTCACTCTATCGCACAAAGATCGTTTAGAACGACCCTTAATCACCTGATATAAGGAGATCATTATGTCTAATTATAAAGATAGCCTCACTTCTGACGCTACTCACAAAAATCATCAAGATATCGTTGACGGTAATGCTAACGGTTCAAATCACCAAATGGAACAGAAAAAATCATCAGTCGAAAATGAAGTTAATAACAGTGCAGAAGAAAATAACAACGACGAGATTGATGACAGTAACAATCAGTCCTCGGCCGACGTTACCAAAAACTTAGCAGACGACGATTTTTCTGAAGTGGTCAGTAACGAAGACAAAGAAACCATCAAAGAAGTCGCCAGTGATGATAACTTTAGTGCACCCAAAAGCTATGCCAGCATTTTGGTTGAACAATTCATGGATGCTAAAGAAACTTTTAATCGCTCGCTGGGCTCGTTATTTACCAGTGCTTTTACCGCAGGGCTGGAAATTGGTATCAGCTTATTTGTTATTTTAACGGCATTTGCGCTACTCAGCGACGTGTTACCTAGCCAATATGCGATAGTGTTGTCCTCCCTGTTATATCCAATAGGCTTTATTATCGTGGTCATTGGTCAGTCATTATTATTCACCGAACAGACCTCTTTATTAAGTTTGCCAGTGCTCAATAAAATCGAGCCGTTATGGAAGCTGCTACGCTTGTGGGGCATCGTTATCGCGGGAAATATTGTGGGTGGCTGTCTGTTTGCAGCGCTGATGATTGGCTTAGGTATTAATATGAAGTTGTTCAGCATTGCAGATGTTGACGCTTATGCGCAGCATGTTTTAGGCTATGAATGGTGGGTCATTTTTGGCAGCTCAATCTTAGCGGGCTGGATGATGGGCGTAGCCGCATGGCTAGTGACCTCAGCACGCGATACCATTAGCCGTATCGTACTGGTGTCATTAATTACCGGTAGTATTGGCTTTTTGGGCTTGCACCACAGTATCGTCGGCAATATTGAGGTATTTTCTGCCTTACTGTATGGCGATAGCGTCAGCTTAGGCAGTTATTTGTTATTTTTGTTGGTGGTACTAGTAGGCAATACGATTGGCGGGGTGGTGTTTGTGGCAGTGCTTAAAAACCGAATTTTTTTGTTTGAGATTAAAAAAGTTAAACAGCAAACCGAGGATGGTAAGAATGACAGCACAGCGCGGATGAATGCACGTCAACGGTAGTGTGTGGTTCTTAATTACGTGATAGTTGATTAACAACCATTTGATAATTGATTCTCACGTAATCATCAAGTAGTGTTCAAGATATTTATGCAAAAGATGCTCTAGCAACTATTAAAATATATCCCATAGCAAACTTTGCGAGGCTAAGTTTATTATGGGATTACTGTCATGGTTAACCAATACTTAGAGCATGCCTGCTGCCAAAGTATCACTCTCTGTTTGAGCTTTCTTATGCTTGGCGCTGAATATTTTTACTAAGATCCCGGCAGTAAAGAACATCACTAAAGTATAGATAGCTGGGGTCATTGACATGTCATAGTTGGACAATAAGGTTAATGCCATAAATATCGATAACGTACTGTTCTGTAAGCCTACTTCCATAGTGATTGAGGTTCTTTGTGCCAAGTTTAAGCCGAACAACTTACTTGAAAGATAACCAAGCGCCATAGTTGAGACGTTTAGGAGTAATGATACCGGTCCGGTCTCAATAAAGGCAGCAACGACGATATCTCTTTGGACATAGACCAAAAAAACAACCAAGAAGGTCAAAAATGTAACGCCGAATCTAGACACTAGTACTTGTGAGCTATCAGCTACCCTTGGCGCAAAACGTCTAATCAGCATGCCGATACTAATAGGCACGATGGTAATTACTACTAAGGAGACCATTGTTTTGACGATAGGTAACTGAAATTCGCTACCTGTGCCCATAAAATAAATCAATGAAAAGCTCAAAACAATAGGAATAGTAAAGACAGTTATAACACTAGCAATCGCAGTCATAGTTACTGATAACGCGACATCGCCTTTGGCCAAATAGGTAAACAGGTTTGATGTAGTGCCACCAGGACAAAGCACCAATAACATGACACCTACCGCATATTCGGGTCGTAGTGGCATGATGTTAGCCAGTGCAAAGCCAATGAGCGGTAACATGATCAACTGATTGGTTAAACCAATACCCACTGCTTTAGGATATTTTGCAACTCGTTTAAAATCGTTTGTGACAAGGGATAAACCCATCCCCATCATAATCAAAAACAGACAAATGGGAATAACGACTGAATTTACTAAGGTGACTAGCTGAACACTTTCCATAACTACATCCATGTAGATAGGACCTTTATATAGGTCAATAAATAAAATTTTAGTTAACACATGTTACTAAGTATTTAATTTAAGTACTTATTTGCAACCTATAGTAAAATTATTGGTCCTACAAATGTTTTCTGTGGGCTCTATAGTTTTTACCAGATTATAAAGGGGAAATGCGCGGAAGTGTGTACATGGTCATTTTGACGATTGCTTCACTTAATCCACATTTAAACTTGAGCTTATACCATTAAGGAGTAGTAAAAAAACCTTGTGCTTAGTGCTGGGTGAATTTTGGTGCGGATGGGTTTATTGATATCGTTATATAGAATTATTTCTATGCGAAATAATAAAGAGATTTTTAAGGAAATGAGGGTGAATAGCGGATGCGGCGACAATACTGGAGTCGCGCGAACACGTTTTCTACTAAATGGCGTAACTTGTATGAATAACTATCAGGTCTGGATTGGGCGGTGTGGCATTTTTTCTTGTAAGGATGACTGGTATCATACCGTACATACAATCTTGGTTTCTGATAGCGTCTGAATAATAACCTTTATCAGCATCACAGGATGAGTGGATTTGCGTAGTTGCTGCGTCACAGCTTCGTCTAATTGCTCTATACTCACCAAGCCTAGCTCCACTTGCATGCTAGTGACATAGCAGATAGCAACCATGGTCCTTCACAGTCACTTGTAGCGACTCCCAGAGATTATCGGTTAATGCGTGTCTTGCTGATATGCCTCATATTTTCTAGAATACTTGCTTGATTTTAGGCGATACCTGAAGGCTATTTAGCTTTTTCGATGTTTATTACCGCCGTACCATAAGCGATGGCTTCTACCATGCTACCCATCTGGTTAATATTACTGACCTCTAAACGCAAACCATAAATATGGCTGTAGCCTTTCATATGAGCTTGCGTGCGCATACGTACCAATGCTTCGCGCCGTGCTCGATCCAGCAGGGTCTCATATGTGGTTAGATTTTTGCCAAATAAGCTAAGCACTCGTGCAATCACCATTTTAAAATAATCTTGGGCGATAACCACGCTACCGATTACCAGCTCACCTTGGCTATTAGCCGGCAGGGTCGGTCGATAAAAGCGCTCGGTAGAGACGATAATATGGTTGAGCTCTTTTTCTGAAATACTCAACTGCGCCAGATGTTGACGCTCATGCCGCGCGCCAAAAAACCAACCGACCACAAATAATATAATGAGCGGCGCATAGTTAAACAGCATTTGGGTTATAGAGTTATTCATGGCAGGTCTCTTATCATAAAAAACTTAGCCAAAGGGATTGAAGCGCGGCAGATCTGCGGCTGGCGTTGGCGTTTGACTCTGTTGTTGTTCATATGGCGCAGTGGGTGGTTGATTTTGAAAAGAGTGGTCTTGCATCCGTACAACCTTGACCGCGGTGCCATAGACAAAAAGCTCAGAGGCACCTTGAGCAATACTAGAAGTCGAAAAGCGCAGGCCAACCACGGCATCAGCGCCCAAGGACTCCGCCTTTATGATCATCCGGTCTATCGCTTCTTGTCGCGATTCTTCTAACAGTTCGGTATAGGCGGTCAGCTCCCCGCCGACAATGTTTTTTAGACCAGCAAACAAGTCCTTACCGACATGCTTTGAGCGCACGGTGCTACCATAGACCACATCCAAACGCTCAGTGATTTGATAATTGGGTAAGTGTTCAAGATTAGACAGTTGCACGGTCATGGTATTACCTTATCAGTGATATTTAGGGTTCAAAGATAACGATTAGAGACAACAGTAATCTTTGATACTAGTCATTAGTATGGAACAATAAAAACAGCTCGGTTAAATTACCTTCGATACTATTGGCCATTTGTGCCAGTTTATCTTGATCAGCACGCATTTCTGCCAACTCTGGATCTTCATCATCAATGCCACTGAGTACAATCATTGGCAAGGTTAGTATGGCAACGTCTTCGGCAGTATCTTCAGCTTCGAACCAGTCGCTAGCGTCATCGCCATACATAACATCCACAAACCCAATCGACCACGCTACAATATCTGACTCATCAGAAAAATCGACTGCGATTTCTTCATCGCCGGCGTCTTCACCAAATGGTAGCTCGATGGGCTTCTCATTTTTGAGCTCATCCATAATGAAGGCACGCCAGCGGTGAATACCATCGATGACATTTTCTGGAATTTCTTTTACATGGCCTTCAAACAACGCATCTATCCAATTTGGTAGTGGTCGCCCAATGATAGTAGCGGTCAAAAAACCGTGAGTCGCGACACTATCGAGCACAAACGGGCTCTCTTGGTTGTCTAAAAAATCCAGTAATTCGTCAAAGCTCAGCGGGTTGCTCATGGGTCACTTGTCCTTGGTCGATAGCTTGCGTCGTGCGCAACAGACTATCTGTTAAATGCAATATGGTAAATAGTATACTAATAAAAGTTATTTTGATTAAACAGATGACATTAAATAATACTGTTAAGACAGTGGTTGTTATAAGGCTACCATTAAGAACCAACACTCATTGAAAATTAACCACGGAGTCTAACAAGCTTAGCACAGTTCAGTAATGACGCTCTGTTGAGCGCATGGTCAACATTGGTCTAACACTTAAGTATCATCTTAAGACTTAGATATCGTCATCATCCCAATCATCGCCATCAGCATCAAAATCATCTAAATCGTCTAGCTCATCTTTTAATTCTTTCGCCAAACGCTTCTCTTCTAATAAATTATCAATCAAACGTCGTTTCTCAAGGCTACTTAAACGTGTACGCACGCTCGTTTCTGCCTCTTCTACCATTTTGGCGTCATCATCATCAACAAAGTCACCATCAAAATCATCATCAATATCAGCGTCACTCATGACAAACTCCTGTTATTTAGGCAAAGGTGTAAAAATACGTCTTTATATATATGCCTTATAGAGTCTCTATAAAGCCTTGTCAACCTTTTTATGACAATCTCAATTTTAGTCTTAATTATGGGGGTGGCTATAGGATTATTTACTGGTTGTCACTTTCGGTCATTAGCACCGCATTCCGGACATCAGCCAGTCGCTGAATCATAGCATCATTACCACCATCAAATACCGCACACTCACGCTCATAGACAGTTGTCGGGCGCTTTAGGCTTTGTACTTGAACGTGGTTACCTATTTGCTTGAGTCCAGAATTAGGCAACAAGATGAGCATTTGCTCTTTTTTGCCCACACTTTCAAGCAGTTGGGTCATGGCATCGGCCTGAGCGCTGTCGCTAACCCCGGCTTTAACTGGTAACGCAAAGCGTGACAGCTCAATATGCTTATCATGGATAATCTTATTGAGCATTAGATACAACTTGCCCAGCATGACGCCAGCTAGTGCTACTTTAGCATGGCTATTATCAGCTTTGAGCTCTGCATAAGCCCCTTTTTCGTTAAAATGTGGCTCATTGATGGCGCTGACACCAAGCAGTAATGGCTGCTTGAGCAATTCAACGAGCGCTTGATTGAGCAGCTGAGTACAGAGCGCAAGATAGGGCATGCGCATCTCAGGCGCTAAGCGTTCCAGCATATTATATTCATCGTGAAATACAATATGTACGTTAACACTATCAAAAGCTCGGGTAGCAGATAGCTTAGAGGGGTTGCTTCTAAACCCATAAGCAACGCTATCAGTACCCGGTATCTGATCTTTTTCACCACTGGCTGCAGTACGATTAGTATCGTCGTCAACTGTATTAGTAACAGAGTCCACGATGTTAGAGTCAGTCAGACCTCCATGAGTCTGTTGTTCCTTTAAATAGGCGTTGAGCTCACTATGAATCGTAGTCGTGCTGACAGTAGCTTTATTATTATCATTAGCAGTAGTTTGACTGCCAGCCTGGTTGCGACCATCATCTACCCTGCTATGTTCGTTGTCCATCATACTGGTACCAGCTGACTGACGATCTTGGGTACGTTGCCCCTCTTGTCTAGAATGCTCGCGGTGTAAATCTTGAATATCATGACTCAGCGCATTGATTTGCTCTTTGGTTGGACGTGCAATATAACCATAAAGCAACCATAATAATAAATGTAGGAACAGTGAGCCGATAACAAATGGCCACTGCATAGCAATGATTTCACCTTTGCTAATATCCTTCAGGGTCAGTGACACACTACCAATAACGGCATCACCCTTGGTAGCTATTTGGCGGATAGTAGCACCTTGCTGCATGGGCGCATTCCCCACAGGCACCAGTACATCGTTATTATTATCTTTAATCAGTATCCGCGCGACATCTTGTTCAATCGTATAACGATTAGCAATGACACTGAGACTAACCCGATCTTTATTCTCTAAAGACAGGCGCGCTTCATCAATGAGCTGAGCGACCATTTGCTCGCCTTTTTGTGCGCGGCTTTTGGTCAGCTGCTGGTCGGTGCTAATTACTAGTAATAAGGTCTGTAAACAAAAACTAACCAAAACAATAATGGCAAACAACCCTTGCCGCGGCGCTAAATACATCATGATATATTAAACTTTTTTAGATAAAAGGAATTAAAAAACGAGACTGCTGCTCATTTTTTGGAAAAGTGTGCTGCTACCAATGTGCTGCTATAGTAGCTCAATTTAAGATGGCTTCATTGAAAGCTATGAGGGCTGACGTTGATGAAGCATACTCGAATCGGCTTTACTCGGCCCAATTGCGCCGTTAATAAATGGCCAGTTACTATTATCCACTATATCACCATAGAGGTCATCATAGGTTTAGCGGTTATCATAAATTTCATCTAATCGTTTTATTTTCACGACTGTAGGGTAATCACTTTTTTAGCTATAATTACAGTTAATATGCGTCTGTTGTACTTTGGCGGTCGTCTATAGGCGCTGCACGGTAAAGCTGTTATTATTCCTAATCTTATCTGAGCACACAAGGGACAATTGAGCCATGCCAAAAAATACACCTTATTCGTTACCAAAAGACAGCAAAGCATGGCAACAAGCCGTCGACTCTGTAGCGTCACTATTACCTGATGATACCAATTTGCAAGATTTTGACGCGCTGCAATCTCTGCCAGTCTTTGCTTTAATTGTGGTATTACCTGCACACGTGTCAGCACTTGATATCCATCAGTATATTCAGTCATGGGTCGATGAGCAGCCAAGCTGGCATCTAGTAACCGTAGCAGAAGATACTGAGGCGGCCTTTGTCAATATCACTATCGACGTTAAAGACGTTGATCCTGCTTATGTTTCTAATGCCACTACTAGCACTGACTCTACTAGCACTGACTCTAAGATCGCTGACAGTCAATCTAAAACTATAGCTGAACCGCCATTTGTGCCGGCGCAAGTATTTCGTTATCTATTAGTGCCCGTTACCGATACCCTCATGCACCCTGGCAAAAAAACCGCTGCCGCTCATATCATTGATGATCAGTTGACTACCAGCTTACGTCGCGACTTGGCCGAAAACTATAGCAAAGACTATCCTGATAGCAAAAAAACAGCCCTTGATGATCGTAATCTAGTCGATTGTCATATTTTGTCTATTGGTCATATGCTACGTACCCATAAGCTAGTCTGCTTTGATATGGATTCAACCTTGATTGAACAAGAAGTCATCGTTGAGCTGGCAAAAACCGCTGGCATCGGCGAAGAAGTCGCCGCCATTACCGAAGCCGCTATGCGTGGTGAAATTGAATTTGACGAGTCTTTTGCCCAACGTGTGGATTTGCTAAAAGGCATTCCTACTACTGTCCTTGATGAAATTTGTGCCCGTTTAACGTTATCAACCGGTGCACGTACGACTATTAGCGCCTTTAAGGCCTTAGGTTATCATACCGTATTGGTTTCGGGCGGCTTTACTTATTTTGCCCGTTATATCGCTGAACAGCTGGGTATTGATGAAGTACACGCCAACCATTTAGATGTTGAAGGCGGCGAAGTAACCGGTCATGTGCAGCTGCCGATCGTCAATGGCGCAAAAAAAGCCGCCATCGTGACAGGTATTGCCGAACGTTTAGGTATTGAGCTATCACAAGTGGTCTGTGTCGGTGATGGCGCTAATGATTTACCAATGATGGCCATTGCTGATTTAGGCGTTGCCTATCTTGCAAAGCCCATTGTCCAAGCGCGCGCGGATGCAGCGGTCAACGTCACTGGGCTTGAAGGTGTGCTTTATACGCTTGGCTACCCTGCGCTGATTCCCGCACAATAACCCGAGCAATAAAATAAAGACAGTCTATTTATCCACACCATAAGCTAGGTTAATGTTTATTTCGTTAGCTTAGCTTTTACGACTGGTGTACGCAGTGGCGCTAGTCTTTTATAACTTTTACGACTTTTTAACACAAGGAATGTCCATGACGGCATCACCCTCCCCACGTCCAGATTCGCCGTCGCCGAATCCTCAAGCCGAGACTAATCCCGTGCACAACGATGGCTCACAAAAAGACAGCCCTAAGCAGCTGCTAGGGGTCTATGTTAAAGGCATAGTAATGGGCGCAGCTGATATTGTACCAGGCGTCTCTGGCGGTACGATTGCACTGATTGCTGGTATTTACGAGCGCTTGATCAATGCGCTTGGTAGCATTGGCCCTAGTCTTTGGGGCGTATTTCGTCAAGATGGTGGTATCAAAGGCTTACTTGCTGTTTGGCGACGCGTTGATGCCACGTTTTTATTGTGCTTAGTATTGGGTATTGCGACCAGTCTAGTAACTTTAGCCGGTATTATTAAACATTTATTGGACAATCAACCACTGCTTATTTGGTCGTTTTTCTTTGGCCTAGTAGTGGCTACGGTCGTTATATTATTAACTGAGATTAAACGTTGGAATACCGCACGTGCCAGTTTATTTATTATTGGTATGGTCACAGCCGTTATTATTAGTAGTATGCCCATGCTGGCTAGCACCCCAAGCTTACCGTATTTATTTTTTGCGGGGGCGATTGCGATTTGCGCTATGATCCTACCTGGTATTTCGGGGTCGTTTATTTTACTGTTATTAGGCGCTTATGATACGGTGCTGGAAGCCGTACATACTTTTAACCTGACTATTATTTTGACTGTAGTCGCGGGTATGGCAAGTGGACTACTGTTATTTACCCATATGCTTAAGTGGCTGCTATCACGCTACTATCAAGGGACACTTGCGCTGTTAACGGGCTTTATTGCGGGCTCATTACTTAAAGTATGGCCGTGGAAAACGGATGCTTTAGGTACGTTAAATAGCGATGCAATAAACAACGTTGCACCATGGCAATATCCTACTGGTGCGCATTGGCTGACCACTTTGGGGCTGATGCTGTTGGGCGCCGTTTTAGTATCGTTGCTGTCTTGGTGGGGTCACCGCAGCAATCGCAGTTAACATATCGCTATGATTAACCCAATTTAGAAACAGCACGGTGCTACTGCGATATTTTTTATAAAAAATCCGAAGAAATTTGTACTAAACCAAACGTCAACTGTTGTCGCAAAGTCGCCCTGACCCCCTTTAGCTTTATTCCTTGAGCTTTCATAATGGTGTTATTGGAATTCACCTTATGAATAGCGAGATGAATGATGTTTATGACTGTATTTTCTATGGTAGGTGTGGGCACCTGGAGTGCTGGCGCGCTGCTTGGTTATGGCCTATTAGCAGGATTAATTGTAGCGCTCGCCCTATCACCACAGCGTTGGTTACTGTGGTATCTGTTTGGCGGCATGGTCTACTGGTTGGCAGTTGAATTTATGCAAAGTGTATTGCTGCAGTGGTTCACGCTGTCAGAGTGGCACAGCTATGTAACCGCAATGGGCATCAGTTGGCTGCCTTTAGGGGGTTGGGTCCTATTTCGAGCCATGCGTTATGATGATCTCAGTCAAACCGTACAGCGGCAGCGCGAACTAGAGGCGGCACGCTATATTGAGCATACCCCTGTGTACGATGACGACTATCAACCCCGTTTTCACTAGTTGCATCATAAAAACATCATAGGCTGGCGAGTGTTACACAATACTCAACGCTCTCTACGTAATTACTAAAGAACTGAAACGGGCTCATAGTTTATAATGCGGCTATACAAATGCGCCTATATAATTGTCGTAAAAATTGCTATAGAGTAGACTCTATTTCACTTCTCATTTTTTAGGAGTTCAACTATGTTTACTATTCCTGTTTTAGATGTCAAATCTGATCCATTAGATGTGTTACTGACAGTCATTGGCTACAGATTGTCAATGCTGACCGATAGTGATAACGAAGAGTTCAAATCACTATTGGCTGATCGTACAGTTATCATTGAGTTTGCCAGTCAAGAAGCGGACGTCGCACGTTACTTTAGCTTTGACAATGGCCAGTTTAGCCAACATAGTGGTCACGCTGATAAAGCGAATCTAACCATAAGTTTTAAAGATTCTATGACTGGTGTTAGGCTGTTGACTAAAGGCAGTCTTCCGGCCTTTATGACGGCAGTTCAAGAAGGTAATTTGAGTATAGAAGGCGATTACAGCCTGATGATGTGGTTCAATAAACTTGCCAAACACATCGTACCAGTTATTCCTGAAGAGCTTAAGCCTTATATCACCCGTGCCAAACCTTATGCTTATAAAGCGCAACAGTTTGCTGGACATTGGATCGGTATCGCTAAGCATAAGCTGGGTAAATAAGCGATTAAATAACCAAGAGTCTAAACGGTGAATGTACTCATAACTACTTGCCAGAACACCCCTGCTATTATTATTAAGGTTGCGGTATACTACGGTTACCGTAACTTTTTTTATGCATTAAATTCAGAGTTTATATAAGTTTGAGCTTTTTTAATTTTCAACTTATATAGATTCCTAGTTGATCATTTATTCATATTTTCTGTTTTTCATGGTATTTATTATACCTGGCACTTATTATAAAAAGGATTTAGCTCATGGCAGGATTGCTTTCAATCACAGAGCCTACTACCAGTACTACTCACATCGCAGCTGACTTTTTCGCGACAGCAACGTTACCATCTACATCTAGCGTACACAGCCGCGAACAGATTGCGCAGCTGTTTGATTTGCCATTGATGGATTTGTTGTTACAAGCCCAAACCATTCATCGCCAGCATTTTGTGGCCAATGAAGTACAAATTAGTACCTTACTATCGATTAAAACCGGTAACTGTCCTGAAGATTGTGGCTATTGTGCACAATCCGGTCATCACCGCGACAAGACCAAGCTACAAGCAGAAAAGCGCATAGACGTTGATAAGGTAATTGCTGCTGCTAAACGCGCAAAATCTAGTGGCTCATCAAGATTTTGTATGGGAGCCGCATGGAAGCATCCGAGTGCCAAAGATATGCCCTATGTGGTCGAGCTGGTCAAGGAAGTTAAGGCATTAGGGCTGGAAACTTGTATGACCTTGGGCATGCTTGATACCAACCAAGCGACCCAGTTGGCCGATGCAGGATTAGATTATTACAATCATAATCTGGACACCTCAAGACGCTACTATGAGCAAGTAGTCAGTACCCGCAGCTATGATGAGCGACTAGATACTATTAGCAACGTACGCAACTCAGGTATCAATGTCTGTAGTGGTAATATCGTTGGTATGGGCGAGAGCCGTGATGATCGGATCGACTGGGTACATGAGTTGCTAAAAATGCCGAAGGCACCTGAATCTATTCCCGTTAACTTACTGGTTCCTGTTTCAGGTACGCCCATTGGTGACAAAATATTAGCAGAGGGTGAGTTGTCAGTCCTTGAGTGGATTCGCACTATTGCAGTCACGCGTATTTGCTGCCCGAGCAGCTATGTAAGACTGTCCGCTGGGCGTGAGAGCTTATCGGATGCCGAGCAAGCTTTAGCCTTTATGGGCGGTGCTAACTCGTTCTTTTATGGTGATAAGCTGCTAACGACTGGTAATGCCAGCCAATCAGGCGACGACCGATTGATGCGTGAACTGGGCTTAACCAAGCAATTTGCGGCGCCAAGAGCACCTAAACAATTACCCGTCATTGATGCAATGAATGGTCATGAGTCACAAATGGTGTTAGCAGAATAAATTAAAGTGCGCTGATGGTATGCTGGCAGACTTTTATCATTTGCCAGTGCCAATGCCAATATAAGGTAAGCTTGCCAGCGTTGCAGCGGTGACAACATAGGTTTAGACTGGTCAGCGTTTATCGATAGTCAGAAACCGTATATTAAGAGATCAAGCTATGGCAGATTATTTCGACTGGATTAAAGCGGCGCATATTATTTCAATGGTTACTTGGTTTGCGGCAATTTTTTATCTGCCTCGCCTATTTGTCTATCATGCGATGAGTGACGACAAGATCAGTCACGAGCGTTTTATTATTATGGAGCGCAAGCTATATCGCGGTATCATGACTCCCTCGATGATAGCGACTTGGGGTTTTGGCTTGTGGATGGTGTTCTTGGGTTGGGACGCCTACAAAACCCAAGGCTGGCTCCACGTCAAGATTTTGTTAGTGGTTCTATTATCTGCCTATCATGGTGCTTGTGGTTTTTATCGTAAAAAGCTGGTCGACAAGCCACAATATAAGTCACATGTTTTTTGGCGCTGGTTTAATGAAGTACCCGTTATTGCCTTAGTGATTATCGTCATATTAGTGGTGGTTCAACCATTTTAAGACTGCCTTAACTTTAAGCTAACCTTCATGTTTTAATCTAAAAAGCGTCCATAACTTATTAGTTACGGACGCTTTTTTAACTCTGTTTTTTAACTCTGTTTTTTATATTTGTGTTTTATAGATAATGAGGCAGGTATCGCTGACTTACTACAGTAATATACACTTAATACGTCTAATTCAGCTGTCAACTCAGATTTTCTTGACCCTATTAGACACTAGGACGCATGATTTGATAGACATTGCTTAAGTCATAAACGCGATAACGTGCAGGCTCACGGCGCTGCTCGCCGGCATAACTCAATATCAGCGCCTGCTTGGCTGCTTCATCGACCCAGCCAACAAACAGTCCACTATGCTCAACACCATTGTAGCCATGATTAATATAATATAGCCAATCACCCACTTCGATATCACTACTATTGGCATAAGGCCCTTGTTTATAAGCACCTTTGTGCACAGTATCCTTGGTTACTCCTGCCCGATTAAATACTGCGTTGAGATAATCCCAACAGCCGCCCTGAATAATGGTGCGCTCATTTAGTGCCATAGTACGTGCGGTGCTGATGACCTCACGAGCGGCAATACTACTTTGGATCTCAGCGTTACTCAGCAGCGGCAGATACTCACTGTCAACGTTGTCATAGCTACCGGATAAAAACGCAGGCAGTACAGTTGCAGGCTGTCGTTGTACGTTCGGATAACGATAAGAGTTAGCCACAGCTGGTTTAGTGGGCGGCTCATATGCATACCCATTAGCAACTGGCTTGGCGGTGTTAAAAGTAGTAGTACTATCAATGCTTGGATAAGGGATACGCGCGCGTTGAATGGTTGAGCGAGTACTGATTCTAGCAGAAGGAACAATTGTCTGCGATGGGTTATAGCGAGCAGTTGATACAGTCTGGGTAGATTTTTGTGTAATCAGTGCACTCATACTATCGGCATGGACGTAACTCGTACTACCTAAAAACAGGGTTAGTAGTGCGACAACAGGTGCTTTTTTTATAGTAGTAAATGTTGTGATAGCAGACTGAGCAAATAATACATTACGCGAGGCAATAACCAGCAATGGTGGCATGACTAGATCCTTGTCAACTTGGTACATGGTACATGGTACATGGTACATGGTACATGGTAATCCAATTATCAGCTTGTAGTTATAAACCATTTAGACAAGCGACTGCAAGTACTATTAATAACTGTCGAAGGACAAAAGGTGGGTAAATCGAGGTAGAAGGTAAAATGCGAACACGGTATATCAAGAATAAAAGATTTAAATTGAAAGGATCTTATTGAAAATAACAATTGAAGGAATCTCATTGACATAGGCTGGGCGCTAAACCTAAAGTATAAAAGGTAGCGGTCAAAAAATGATCTTTGGATGTTAAGCTTTCAGAACGAAAACGTAACCGCTACTTATCTGGCTCGCTACTCATCTTAATCTCAATCACTACTCATCTTAATATTGGCATGACGCTTATTAAGCGGTTGACCTTGTAAGATAGCTTTAGTGGCCTGCGCTTCTGGCACGCTCTCAAAGCCGCTGATAGAGTATTTACGGACACTGTCGGCACCAAAAATCTGTAGCTGCTCTCCTTCTAGCGTTACTTTGTCGCCTTCTAGCAGATGAATATGTTCACGTTTACCCTGATTGTCATGTACCAGCTCACCGTCTTGCACCCATAAGATACCGCTACAGATATGACCAATCATGGCTTTTTTGTGCAACTGGCGTTTGCGATTAAAAATAAAACTACCAATAATCAGGAGAGCAAGTGCGCCAATAGACCATCGTACCGGCAGCAAACTCATCGCCATCGCTACCGCAACCGCGCCTACTAATAACGCCACGCCAAACCAAAACAGCCCATTGTCTAATGCTTGGGGCTGCCCTTGCAAGGTGATTTTTGCGCCGTCATCAGTTAGCTTGAGCATGGGTTACTACCTGTTACGGGGTAAATAGAGAGGGCTAAAAATACTATTAAATAGCCGTCGACGATGGCATTACCGATATTGCAAACCTACCAACCGAGCGCCGTCTTTTGCATAGCGATGAGCTCGGCAATACCTTTTTCGGCCAGTATTAACATGT
Organism: Psychrobacter sp. PL19; assembly: GCF_017875835.1. Classification (NCBI taxonomy): domain Bacteria; kingdom Pseudomonadati; phylum Pseudomonadota; class Gammaproteobacteria; order Moraxellales; family Moraxellaceae; genus Psychrobacter; species Psychrobacter sp. PL19. The sequence goes on along the minus strand of NZ_JAGING010000001.1, from coordinate 1,030,102 downwards.
CATCAGCTTGGGCACGAGTGAATGGCTTTTCTTCAGCAGTCCCTTGCAACTCGATAAATTCGCCTTTTTGGGTCATTACCACGTTCAAGTCGGTATCACAGCTGGCATCTTCTTCATAATTTAAATCTAAATAAGCGTCGCCATCTTTCATACCCACAGAGACTGCAGCAACTAGACCAATCAGAGGATCTGCTTTTAATTTTTTAGTTTTTTGAATGCTTTCAAGCGCATCGATGAGCGCAATAGCCGCCCCAGTAACACTGGCAGTACGGGTGCCACCATCCGCTTGTAAGACATCACAATCAAGATAAATAGTGTTTTCGCCAAGTTTACTCAAGTCAATCATGGCACGTAGACTACGGCCAATTAAACGTTGAATCTCTTGGGTACGACCGGACTGCTTACCGCGGGCTGCTTCGCGTTGATTACGGGTGTTGGTCGCGCGTGGTAACATGCCGTATTCAGCAGTAATCCAGCCTTTGCCTTTACCTTTTAACCAACGCGGCACGCCTGACTCGACACTGGCGGTACACAATACTTTAGTGTCACCAAAGCTGACCAAAACTGAGCCTTCGGCATGCTTGGTATAGTGACGCTCAAAGGTAATCGAGCGAAGTTGGTCAAGCTCACGGTTATCAATACGCATAAAAATTCCTAGTACGGTGTGGTAAAAGCGGTATTATAAAAACCAGCAGTTTGCGAGTTGAAGAATAGGGTGAAGAATAGATCAGTAAGTAGTTTGATATATAAATATCAGAGCAATTAATCGACTCAAAACTTGAGATATCCTAACGTGACAGCTGCGTAATAGCAAGATAAGTGCTTACTATTACGCAGTATTTTTGGCAGAAATTGACGCTAAAGAGCAGCATAAATAGGGTGGTAAAAATAACAACGCTACATTTGCTTAATCTAAGCCTTCCATCTTACGCAACTCTTTACGCAGAATTTTACCAACGTTTGATTTGGGTAATTCATCAACGAACTGTACGTGGCGTGGACGCTTATAGCCAGTAAAGTTCTTTTTACCAAAGTCGAGCAGCTCTTGTTCTGTTACCTCGCCTTTTTTGACCACAAAAATCTTAGGATCTTCGCCACGCTTTTCACTTGGAATACCAATTGCGCCGCACTCTTTGACCGCAGGATGTTCAGTCATAATTTCTTCGATTTCATTGGGATAAACGTTGAAACCGGAAACCAAAATCATATCTTTTTTGCGATCAACAATTTTGATAAAGCCTTTTTCATCCATGATGCCAATGTCACCTGTTTTTAGGTAACCATGCGCAGTGAAAGTCTCTGCTGTTTCCTCCGGACGATTTTGATAGCCGATCATGACTTGTGGACCTTTAACGCAAATCTCACCACGCTCACCAGTGGCCACTTCGTTCTCATCATCATCAATCAATACCACATCAGTGCTGGACGCTGGAATACCAATTTTGTTAGTAAATTCAGCGATAGTCATCGGGTTAAAAGCGACCACAGGTGACGTTTCAGATAGCCCGTAACCTTCGACAATAGGCAGGCCAGTAATTTTGTGCCAATCTTTGGCCACACTAGGCAATACCGATGTACCACCACCAATAGCGGCTTTTAGGTTAGAAAAATCTAATTGTGCAAAGCTGTCTTTATGTACCAAGCCATTAAATAGAGTATTTACCGCTGGGATAATCGAGGGCTTGTATTTACCCATTTCTTTAATCAGGCCGTCAAGATCGCGAGGGTTAGGAATCAATAAACCAGCATAACCTTGGTACATCCCATACATACCGCAGACCATAAATGAGAACACATGATACAGGGGTAGCGCAGTTAGAATAACATCCTCCGCATTAGCATCGTCTTCAAAAGCACTGTTTATGACAGCGCCAATCTGTAGCATATTAGCAATTAGGTTGCCGTGCGACAGCATCGCGCCTTTGGCCACACCGGTCGTACCACCCGTATATTGTAATAAAGCCACATCACTTAAATTTAAGTCAGGGCATTTATATTTGCTAGCCGATACCGCGTTTAGCGCCTGCTTAAAGCTGATGCTGCTCGGCAAGCTATAAGAAGGAATGATTTTTTTGATATGACGCGCGACTAGGTTGACCACCGTTCCTTTTACCAGTCCTAACATATCACCAAGATTACAGACGATGACCTGTTCGACTTGACCTTTGCTTTTCGCTTCTTGATAGGTCTTGGCAAAGTTCTCGACGATGAATAATGCTTTAGTACCGCTATCATCTAGCTGATGCGAAAGCTCACGGCTGGTATATAAGGGGTTAATATTGACCAAAATCATACCTGCCCGGATAATCCCAAGAGCAGCAATCGGATACTGCAAAAGATTAGGCATCATTACGCCTACCTTGTCGCCTTTGACCAGTCCTAGCGACTGTAAATAACTGGCGATTTGACGGCTATATAGATCCAGTTGCTTATAGGTAATCGACGCGCCCATACAGATATAAGCAGGTTTTCGCCCATAACGCTGAAAGTTACGCTCAAACACCTCAAGCAAAGAGGTGTTGTCATCTGGCATATCAATAGTGGCACTAATACCATAACGCTCATAGGCATTAAGCCACGGTCTGTCGCTAGGTATATTCGGCATGGTAGGAAATGCGTTGGTCTCAGCCATTGATTGTGCCTCTTTGGGCACTTTATCACTGTTGCTGTTGGCTGAGACACTGTCTGCTACTGCTTTATTGATATTGTCCGTCATAACTTTCCCTAAATGTTACCCTTGAAAATATAGAATAGTCTAATGCAGATGCAAATACAGTGTTCGTTAGTGACTGTTCGTTAGGCGAAAATCGTTTGCTGGCTTAAAAAGCCATTACATCCGCCACTAAACGGGTGGTTAATCAAGCACTACACGCAGCTCATCGAACAATTTTGCCAGGGTTATTGCAGCTGAATAGTGGCTAAATCGATAACCTTTTTTATTGAATGGCCAACAATATTCGCAGGCACTATAGCAGTTTTACCAAAAATTCTCTATATCTACCCTTGTTCCTCAGCGAAAAACGATAATAAAAATGACAAGGCAGCACTCAAGCCACCTTGTCATTGTTGTTATTAGTAATTCAGCTCTAACGATTATTTAGCCTGTTTATTCTCTTCGAGTTCACGCAAATCTTTATGTAAAATCTTACCAACATTGGTCTTTGGTAGCTCATCGATGAATTCAACATGACGTGGGCGCTTATAGCCAGTCAAATGCTCTTTACCATAGGCGAGGACTTCCTCTTTAGTAAGACTGTTATCTTTACGCACCACATAAATCTTCGGGGTCTCACCACTTTTTTCGTCTACGACACCAATGACACCACATTCTAAAATCTTCGGATGTCCAGCCATGACTTCTTCGACTTCGTTGGGATAAACGTTAAAGCCAGAGACCAAGATCATGTTTTTCTTGCGATCAACGATGGTCACATAACCAGCATCATCCATAATACCGATGTCACCAGTACGGAAAAATCCATCAGCCGTCATCGACTCAGCGGTGGCATCGTCACGTTTCCAATAGCCTTTCATTACCTGCGGACCACGGATAGTAATCTCGCCACGCTCGCCCAGTGGCACCTCATTACCTGCCTCATCTAAGATAGCAACATCAGTCGCTGGCAATGGCACACCAATAGTGCTACTAAAGGCTGGACTACTAATAGGATTGGCCGTGGCGACAGGAGAGGTTTCAGATAGACCATAACCTTGGACAATAATATTATTAGTTATTTGGCGCCATTTTTCTGCTGTCGAGCTAAGCACCGCCATGCCGCCACCCATCGTCACGCGCAACTTGCTGTGATCTAAAGCCTTAAATTCTTCATTATTGGCCAGGGCATTAAATAAAGTATTTACCGCTGGGAAAAGCGCGGGTGGATGACCTTTATACGCTTTTATTAAGCTGCCAAGGTCGCGTGGGTTGGGCACTAATAATCCAATACAACCACGATGAATACCGAACATACCGCAAAGCGTAAATGAGAAAATATGATAGAGCGGTAACGCAGTCATAATCACCGCCTGCTCACCACCTTTATCAAACTCATCAAAGGCACTACCTAAGAAAGTGTCGCACTGAATGAGGTTGGCCACTAAGTTCTTATGAGTGAGCATCGCACCTTTTGCTACGCCAGTGGTACCGCCGGTATATTGTAAAACCGCAATATCATCGAGCTCAATATTAGTTGGACGCTTGTATTTACTGGCAGGGCTTTGCTTGAGCATCGCTTTAAAGTCAAGACTGTTAGCAATCTTAAAATCCGGTACCATTTTTTTGACATGGCGAACCACGGTATTGACCATAAAGCCTTTTAGGGTACCCATCAAATCACCCATACCGGTGATGACCACGTGATCAACCACGTTACGACCGATGTCTTGATAGGTTTTAGCAAAGTTTTCAACTAAGAGTAGCACTTTGGCTTCAGAGTCAGTTAACTGGTGTTCGAGCTCTTTGGTAGTGTATAGAGGATTGACGTTGACCAAGGTGAAACCTGCACGCAGTACACCCAGAACAGATACGGGTAATTGCAACACATTAGGCATCATGACCGCGACTTTATCGCCCTTCACCAGTCCTAGCGACTGCAGATAAGTAGCGACTTGACGGCTGTATAAGTCCACTTCATGAAAACTCAGTTCAGAGCCCATGCATACAAAGGCCGTTTTATCGCTATTCTTCGCGAAACTTTTCTCAAAGATATCAATAAGCGAAGTATTGTCAGCAGGCATATCAATATCGTAAGTTAGTCCCAACTCGTCATAAGTTTTTAACCAAACCTTGTCATCGCGACGGGTTAAATTGTCTTGGCCTTGATTGTCCATAACCTTGTTTCTCCTGATGAATTATACCAATTTTAGTAAACTGTGCTTTGCCACTCAACATACACACTTTATACAAGCTACTCAACGTAAAAGATTGGCACTTGAGTTTCTAAAGTCACTTGACGCATAATAAAAATATTTATATCAACTACTTAATCTAATATTATAAAAATATATACTACTATTTTTTATTACCAAATAGCTATTTATCGTCTGTTGACTTTGTAACAATTATTTATCTAGAGCGCTTTATATTAGTGTTTACTGTAGGCTCTAGGGTATCAGCAAGTTTCGCTAGCTGTACAAAACCACGACGCAAAGTATTCGGGTCACTTGCGGTTTGAAGGTAGCGATAAGCTCATCACTCAATACCTTTTTGGCCTCTAAAAAACTGTCGATATAGCTGTAATTACCATTGCCACTATCGGCCATTTGCTCCATCATGTAATCATTCAGATTACCGCGACCAGACCCGATAGTGGATAACGAGATACCACGATTGCGATTGATCTTTACCAAATCTAGCATCTCATCAACAGCACTAATACCAATATTAAAATCATACCAATATTAAAATCACCATCGGTCAGTGTCAAGATACGCTTGATACTGCGTCTTTTAGTGACTTATTGGCTTCATTATGAGCGATCTTGAGCGCGTCTTCACCATTGGTATCACCGTCAGCTTGTAAGCCGTTAATCGCTGCTTGGATAATAGGTTCAACGTTGACTTGGCCAGGGGCAATGTATCTTGCGACTGCATCGACCCTGACGTATCGGCTAAAAACCATTAAATTAACTATACTTAACTTCATTTATAAAATCTATCAGTAAAACTGTAATTGTCGCGTCATACTCTGTCGTCTACTATATCGAGCACCTTTTTAATTACTGCGATTTCCTTTACGATAGCGTTATCTTATTTTTATAATCGTCAGGGCTATTAATCGCGCCATTATGTGGCATAAGTAACTGCTGGTGCGGCCGTTATATAGTGCTGACTGTTTATGCGATTTACTATTTATTTAATGCTAGCCACTTTTTATGCGATCCTATCATTAGCCTATTTTAAAACAGATACCGCATAGCTGAAGCAATGGCCCTAGCATTTAGAATAGCGAAGCCTTGGAGTAAGCGAGAAAATTTGCCAGTCGCGCGAATTTATGTATTATGATTATTCTATCTAGTAGTCAATACATAACTTTATAAGCGTCGCCCTATTTGCATTACCTATTTTTTAGTACCTATTAAAATTAATAAGCGAAAATTATTTTATGCCTGATGTCATTGATAACACCATTAGCTCTACCGTCCCTAGTGAACCTATGGACAGCCGTTCTGTCGCGGAGTTTGCCGAACAAGCCTATCTAAACTATGCCATGTACGTGATCATGGATCGGGCGCTACCGAACATTGCTGATGGTCTAAAGCCAGTGCAACGGCGTATCATTTACGCCATGAGTGAGCTGGGCCTTAAATCGACTGCTAAGCCCAAAAAATCTGCTCGGACAGTTGGTGATGTCTTAGGTAAATATCATCCACACGGTGACAGTGCTTGCTATGAAGCGATGGTGCTAATGGCGCAGCCGTTCAGCTATCGCTATCCACTCATCACTGGTCAAGGTAATTGGGGCAGTCCTGATGATCCCAAATCCTTTGCAGCAATGCGCTATACCGAAGCCAAAATGTCGGCCTACGCCAATACCTTATTGGCAGAATTAGCGCAAGGAACAGTCGAGTGGCAAGATAACTTTGACGGCACCATGCAAGAGCCGACTACCTTACCTGCGCGCCTACCTAATATTTTATTAAACGGTACCACAGGAATCGCTGTTGGTATGGCAACCGATATTCCGCCGCATAATCTTAACGAAGTGGTACGTGCAGCCATTCGTTTGCTCAAAAATCCTGAGCTATCAGTTAAGCAATTAACCCAATCGATACCAGCACCTGACTTGCCTACTACCGCTGAAATCATTACTAGTAAAAAAGACTTACAAGCAATCTACGAAAGTGGACGCGGCAGCTATAAAATGCGCGCCACTTACCATATCGATGATAAAGAAAAGAATTTAGTCATCATCGATGCGCTGCCCCATCAAGTATCGGGTAACAAGATCCAAGAACAAATAGCTAAATTGATGACCGATAAAAAACTACCTTGGGTCGTCGATATTCATGATGAATCCGATCACGAAAATCCGTGCCGTATTGTCCTAGAATTGCGCTCAACTCGAGTTGATGTGCAACGAGTTATGAGTCATTTGTTTGCCAGCACGGAGCTTGAGAGCAACTATCGCGTCAACATGAATATGATTGGGCTCAACGGTAAACCACAAGTCAAAAACCTGAAAGAGATATTAGAAGAATGGCTCATTTGTCGCCGTTCAGTGGTCATGCGTCGGTTGCAATATCGTCTGGATAAAATTGATAAACGCTTGCATATCTTGGCAGGTCTACTGGTTGCTTATCTCAATATTGATGAAGTCATTCGTATTATTCGAGAAGAAGACGATCCGAAATTAGCTTTGATGCAAGGTTATGATTTAACAGACATCCAAGCCAATGCCATTTTAGATATACGCTTGCGTCAACTGGCAAAACTTGAAGAGTTTGAGCTCAGACGCGAGCAAGATGGACTGGCAGCTGAGCGCGCCATTATTCAAGAGTATCTCGATAATCCTGATAGCCTCACCGGTTTAATCATCGATGAGCTTACCGAGGATATGAAGACCCACGGCGACAGTCGCATGTCACCACTGGCAGAACGTGAAGAAGCGCAAGCGTTAAGAGAATCAGACTTGGTACCCAGCGAGCCGATTACTGCGGTACTATCCAAAGCGGGTTGGATACGCGCAGCCAAAGGCCATGAGGTTGATCCTACCGGTATGAGCTATCGTTCAGGCGATGCTTACCAAGCGTACGTCCGTGGTAAATCGAATGAGAGAATCTATGTACTCGACAGTACTGGACGCAGCTATAGTATTGACGCGCATAGTCTTGCCTCGGCTCGTGGTCAGGGCGACCCACTCACTAGCGTATTAAAACCGCCTTCAGGGGCTACCTTTGAGCAGCTACTTACTGGCGATAGTAATCAGCGTATTATCTTAGCAAGCTCACAAGGCTATGGTTTTATCAATACTATAGGCAACCTTGATAGCAATCAAAAGGCAGGGAAAAACGTCATTAACCTTGCTGCTAATAGTCGACTATTACCTATCACACGCATTGATGCTCAAGTTGATGGAAATACAAATTCGGAGAACGGCAGTACGCCTTCTATTGAAGGTAATTCTACTCCCGACCATATTGCCGTCGTGACCAATGCTGGATATTTATTAATCTTTGCCCTGAGCGATTTACCTGAACAAGCTCGCGGTAAAGGCAATAAGATGATTAATCTAAAAGATAAAGAAGAGGTGCTAGTCATCACACCACTACGTAAGCAAGACAGTCTGGTTATTACAGCTGGCAAGCGCCATGTGACCTTAAAGCCGATGGACTTAGCCAATTACACTGCCAAACGTGGCAGTCGTGGTGGTCAACTACCACGGGGCTTTCAGAATGTGACGAGTGTTGAGGTTGGGTAGGTGAGTGTTTTAAGTCTTAGAAGGCTGAGCTAAAAGCCCAGCCTACAACCAATTCCTCTAAATAAACATTACCTTTAAAAAATCAGAGTCTGCCAATGAACAAAAAAATCAGTCTAATCTTCCCGCATCAACTGTTTGCTGATACCTCTATTTGGCAAGAGGACTGCTACCTGATCGAAGAAGATCTATACTTTACTAAATATCCCTTTCACAAGCAAAAGCTGGTACTGCATCGTGCTAGCATGAAGGCCTATGAGCAGACCCTGATTGCTGCGGGTAAGCGGGTACATTATATAGAATCAACCCATGAGCACAGCGATTGTCGTAAACTGATTGCCAGCTTTGTCAGTGCAAATGATGAACCTGATAATAAAGAGGCCATAGAAAAGATCTATTGCATCGACTTTGTGGATGACTGGCTAAGAATGCGGATTCAAAAAGTCATATTAGACGCAGATATCGGCTTTGACGTTTCCCCTACACCAATGTTTTTAAACCCTCTTCCCGTATATTGCGACTTCTTTAAAAACAAACGCCTGTTTCATCGTGACTTTTATACTCAAGCACGTAAACGAGAGAATATACTATTAGACGATGAGCAAAATCCTGTCGGTGGACAATGGTCATTCGATGAAGACAACCGCAAGAAGTATCCGCGTAAACAAACGCCACCTTCCCTAACTTTTCCAAAGCTTAACGATTATTACAGCGAGGCGATGACTTATGTTGAGAAGCATTTTAGTAAGCATTATGGCGAGATAAATCCTGACTTTCGCTATCCAACTACTCACACGGAGGCGGAAGAATGGCTAGAGAATTTTTTATCCAAGCGCTTTAAGGACTTTGGACCATTTGAAGATGCCATGGTCGATAGCGAGCATGTATTACATCATAGCGTACTGACTCCAATGCTAAATACGGGTTTATTAACCCCAAAACAAGTGATCTCACGCGCCTTAGAGGTTAACGAAGAGTATGATATTCCTCTCAACTCTCTTGAGGGCTTTATTCGGCAAATTATTGGTTGGCGCGAGTTTATGTACGGCCTGTATGAATCGGTCGGCCACCAGCAACGTAGCACGAACTTTTGGGGCTTTACCCGCAAAATACCAAAGAGCTTTTATACTGGTAATACCGGTATTGTCCCTATTGATGAAACCATTAAAAAGGTGCTGAAAACTGGCTACGCGCATCATATTGAGCGTTTGATGCTATTTGGCAACTTTATGCTATTGTGTGAGTTTGAACCTGATGAGGTGCATCAGTGGTTTATGGAGCTATTTATCGACGCTTATGATTGGGTAATGGTGCCCAATGTCTATGGTATGAGTCAATTTGCAGATGGTGGATTGGTAGCGACTAAGCCCTATATTAGTGGTAGTAATTATATTAATAAAATGAGTAATTATCAGGTCAAAGTAAAAGGTGAGTCTGTCGAATGGGCGCAGATATGGGATGGGTTGTTTTGGCGCTTTATGCACGTACATCGTGACTTTTTTAGTAAGAACCCGCGCATTGGTATGCTGCTAGCCCTGTGGGATAAGATGGATAAAGACCAACAGCAACAACATCTCGATAATGCCGAGCAATTTTTGACCAAGCTTGATGCTGGCGTTTAACGAGTGAACAGTCCTAAGATAGATTGTTAGAAGTCAAAAATTATTGCGCAGTAAGTAAGGAAAATTTTACCAATCACTCGTTACCCTATAGCCATGTATTTCTCACGACTTGCTGTAGTAGTATTTGGATCAATAAAAAATAATAGGATCATCATGTTTATTAAAGATAAAGTTGCCCAAGAGCTTATGAATAGCTCATTTCCTACGCCTAAAATCATATTTTTTGACATTGACGATACGTTGAGTCGTCAAGGTGTCATTGCTGAGCATAATAAAGCAACGTTGGAGCAGCTGGCCAAGACTGACATTAAGCTGGTGATTTCGACTGGACGTTCCAAGGCAATACTACCTGCTGATATTTTGGCTTTGCTTGAAGCTGAGGTATTAGATGCCATCATTTGTATGAATGGGCAATATAGCTTTAATAACGATGGCATGATCAGTCATTACCCATTATCAGAAGCTCAGACCAGTAAAATTGTGCAGCTGTGCCAAAAAAGCGACCTCATTCATAAGTTTGACTCGGCGACTCATATTGCATGGTCAGACGAAAACGAACGACTGCGTGAATACAACGCTATAACACCCAACTCTATCTTTGACCCAGAGTATTATAAGTCAAACACTATTTATCAGTGTTCGGTATTCTTTAACAATCAAGAGGATAAAATGCAGGATGTTGATTTTGCCCAAGATGATTTAAAGCTGGTTCATTGGCATCATATTGGCGCAGATATATTACCAGCCGAGGCGTCAAAAGCCCGCGGTATTATAGATCTATGCCAGCATTACGCCGTAGATGCTAGCGATTGTATGGCATTTGGTGATGGTATGAATGACTTGGAAATGTTCGACTTGGTCGGTTATGCCGTGGCAATGGGGGATGCTCAGCCTGCTCTTATAGAGCGTGCAAATTTTGTCACCGGTACTATTGAAGAGCATGGTATACAAGCGGTACTCAACCACTTACATATAGACCAAAGCTTAGATCAAAAATTATGAAAAAAGGCGCCAACTAAGCTGTTGAAGCTTTTGTCCACTTATAAACCAAAAACCCTTGCCAGTATCTAGCAAGGGTTTTTGTCTGTTTAAGATTCAGCAGCTATAGTTAAAATACCTTAAAAACACGACGGTACTGCTGCTATAAGCTTTTTGCAGCCTCTGTCTGCGTAGGCACAGCAAGCGAGAAAAACTTATGCCAGCAGTAGGTTATGTATCGATATTACTTTTCATTGACTATATTTATCTAACTGTCTATCCAACTATAAATGACTATCTCGCTGGGTAAAAAGTCTCTGAACCAGGTCCGACTGGCAGACCCAATACAAATACCCAAATGCTGAACAAAATCACCCAACCAATCATAAACGCTATGGAATAGGGCAACATCATAGCCATTAGTGTCCCGACCCCAGTATCTTTTTTATACCGAATCGCTACCGCCATAATAAGCCCAAAATAGCCTAGCATTGGCGTGATGATGTTAGTCGTTGAGTCACCAATCCGATAGGCTGCTTGAATCATCTCAGGCGCATATCCGGTCAGCATGAGCATAGGCACAAAAATAGGTGCGGTAATTGCCCATTGTGCAGATGCCGACCCTAACATTAAGTTGACGACCGCACAGATTAAGATAAAACCAATCAATAGCAAAGGTCCAGTTAAGCCTATATCAGTGAGGAAGGTCGCCCCCGTTACTGCCACCACTGAACCAAGATTCGACCAGCTAAAAAAGGCGATAAACTGTGCCGCAAAGAACACCAACACAATATAAATACTAAGCGAGCTCATTGCATGGCTCATTGCGTCAACCACATCTTGATTGTTTTTCAGGCTACCAGTAATTTTGCCATAAATATAACCCGGTACCGCAAAGAATACAAAAATAAAGACCACAATGCCTTTTAAAAATGGCGAACCTGATACCAATCCAGTCTCGGCATTACGCAATACGCCATCAGCAGGTACAATGGTCCATGCCAGTAATAAACAGAATACCAGCATGCTTATGCCAGCCCAGATTAACCCCTTTTTCTCAACTGACAGTAAGCGCTCAATTTTAGTCTCTAATACTGAAGGATCGCCAGCACTATCAGGATTATATTCGCCAAGACTAGGCTCAACAATTTTTTCAGTCACAAAGTAACCAAGACCAGTGATCAAAAAGGTACTGACCATCATAAAGTACCAGTTGGCCTCTGCCCCAACGGTATATACCGGGTCAATGATGCGTGCTGCCTCTTGGGTAATCCCTGATAACAAAGGATCTACCGTACCAAGCAATAAGTTGGCACTATAACCACCGGATACCCCAGCGAATGCGGCTGCCAATCCCGCTAATGGATGTCTACCAAGCGAGTGAAATATAACTGCCGCAAGTGGTATCAATACCACATAACCAAGCTCAGAAGCAGTGTTTGACATGATGCCCGCAAAAACAACAGTTAGAGTCACCATCTTTTTCGGTGCATTCATCACTAGCCCGCGTAAGGCTGCTGATATCAAGCCAGAACGTTCGGCTATACCCACTCCTAAAAGCGCCACTAGCACCGTACCGAGTGGCACAAATCCAGTAAAATTGGAGACCAAGTTCTCGACAATACGCGCTAAGCCATCACCGTTTAGCAAATTGACCACTTGAATAATGCCATCTTCACTACGCCCTTTTGCCCCTTCTGGTCGTGGGTCAATCACTGACACTCCTAGATAGGAAAGCAGCGCCGACAACACCAGTAAAAACACTGACATCCAGAGAAATAAAATCACAGGATGCGGTAGCAAATTACCCAGCCATTCAACCCCCTTTAAAAAGCGCTGCATGCGAGAGTTTTGGACGTTTGCTTCAAAATTATTGTCTGGTGGCATATCGTTCGGTGAACTGTCTTCTTGCATTGGTCATTATCCCTATTGCATATTTTGGTAAATTGACTGCATTGCAAGTACTACAAAAATTACAGGCAAAAGTTTAAATTCAAACATCAGTCTATAGTAAAAACAAACTTTTAAAATGAGTTGTAGCAACTATTAGTAATATTTAATAAAAAACTAAAAGCTTATAAAAAATATAAGCCTTGAAGAGTAAATTAAGCGGGGCTGTTGTTATAGAATATCAGCTGACTATAGAGGGCTATCGCTGTGGATGATATTACTAAGGATCAACTATAATCAGAACGATATCCTCACCATTTTTTGAAAGTCATGTTTAAAGGTGATGTGTTAAAGATGTTGTTTTAAAAACATGTGCTTATTAGCTGTACTTTTAGATACTATATATTACCTTAACTGTGATATGAGGTTATGGTAGCACTACCCTATACCTTGAATAGCATTCAAATGAAGACTATAGATAAGCTATATTTGCTATTGACCTTGTTTGGGTCGTACAAAAAAACGTATTGTGAAATACACTTTATAAGACGTCTCTTGCGGGCTTGAGCAAGGGCAGAAAAATAGTAATTGTTTTAGGGTTCTCGGATTTTATGTCATTACGCCCAGGCTAAAACTTAATTATGAGCCTTTTTTTACTGACCTCGTTTTTTTGTTGACCTCCTAATAGTCAACATCAACCTGCAACCCGACCATATACCCAACCGCCAAGCTTATAAAGTGCGACAGCAATCAAAATAAAGATTAAAGCAGCAATGACACAAGCTAACCATACTGGAACGCCAGTCATAAAAACAATCGTAAAAGCCACGCCCAAATAGGCTTCTAACGGCCAGCTTATAATAGGGACGGACATGCCCGCATTGAATAAGGCCATAACGGCAGACAAGCCTATAGCAGCAGTGATAATTCCAGCGATTTTGCGGTTGTTCATCTCGTATCTCTTATACAATGATAGTGAACCAACTCAAAGCCATTGCGGTCTCATAATCAGTTGATGCGCTGATTGTATAATTTTTACTCGTTTGCCTTGTATCATATTTATACTTGATTCATTAAAGGTCTCATTGGGTTAGCGAGTACTTATCCTTTAATGCATTGCTACGGCATGGTCAAACCGCCATCAACTGCAATAGATTGTCCGGTAATAGCTAGACTCAAGTCAGACGCCATGAGCAGTACTGAATTGGCAAAGTCTGCGACAGAAGTCGCTTGCCGTAGTGGCGTGGTGGTGGCGATATAATCAAAGACTTCTTCCGTAGTCAGGCTACTGGCATCAGTAGTCTTCAGTAGTCCACCTGCCAGCAAATTAACGCGAATGCCATATTGACCCAGCTCCGCAGCTAAGTTACGGGTCAAACCTATCAAGGCAGATTTTGCGGTAGTATAGTCGTAATAAGTCACTACTGGGTTATAAACCAGGTTGGTTGAAATATTGATAATCTTACCCATCTGCTGAGATTTCATTTGTGGCAATACCGCTTGTACTGTATTGACTGCACCTTTGACGATGCCGTCTATTTGCTGGGAGAAATGTGCCCATTCAACGGTCTCAATACTGGTGTAATCAGCACTGGGATTAAACTGATAGTGGGGCAAAGCATTATTGACTAGTACATCAATACGTCCGAAACGCTCGATCACTTCACTAGCCATTGCCTTCATTTTTGATAAATCGCTAACATCGCCTTGATAAGAAAATGCTTGTCCACCTGCCTTTTCAATGCCAGCCACTACCGCCTCGGCAGCCTCGTTACTATTAAGATAATTCACACAAACCATCGCCCCAGCTGCCGCCATTTGCTGAGCAATCTGCGCGCCAAGCCCACGACTTGCACCAGTGACAATAGCAACTTTACCCGTGAGAAGTGCCGGAATAGAAAAGTCAGTCTGACTCATAATGTTTTATCCTTTATGTGTTAGTAGCAAAAATTCCATTTAAATAGCAATCACTGCTCATTCTAAATCAAGCAGTAAATAGCGCTAATCATAGCATGGTTCACCGATATCATTGACGAAGGTAGTCTGCACTACCCTATATACTTATTACTTTTGATATATGGTCAGCGCTATGGTGTTACTCTAGAACAAAGCCAAGCGGTTGCCCTTTAAATTATCTAGCGGAATAACCATAACAGTATGGTCAGTAATGACCTGCCTGTACCATCTGCCCATTTTTTACTCATTTGTCTTATTTTAGGAGAGACGTTTTGCCCCGTTTATCGTCCCATCTGCCTACTACTAATAATAGTAGCGCCTCTCGCAACCCTATCCAAATGTTACCCAAAGCCCTGTTATGCGCTGCTATTGGCATGACGCTTGCCAGCTGTAGTAACTCTGACAATATAGCCACCGATGGTACGACTGCCAGTGCTGAGACCCTGAATCTGTATAACTGGTCAGAATATATGCCGCAAGAGATTCTCGATGGTTTTGAAGAAGAAACCGGCATTAATGTTAATTACACTACCTTCGACTCTAATGAGGCCATGTACGCCAAGCTAAAACTGCTCGATGATTCAAGCCAATATGACCTTGCTATTCCTTCCACTTATTATGTTGAAAAGATGGCAAAAGAGGGCTTGCTTCAAGAGCTGGATAAATCAAAATTGAGTAATTTCAGAAATCTTGATACCTCGTTCACCAACACCAAGGTTGATCCTGAAAATAAATACTCAATCCCTTATATGTGGGGCAGCACCGGACTTGCTATTAATGGCGATTCGATCGATCCTGCTACCGTCAATAGTTGGAATGACCTATGGCGTCCTGAGTATAAGGGTCAAGTCATGCTGATGAACGATATGCGCGAAGTGTTTGGCATGTCGCTACTAACGCTTGGCTACTCGGGAAATAGTACCGATCCAGACGAAATTGAAGCAGCCTACAATAAGCTCATAACGCTAATACCGAATGTTAAAACCTTTAATTCAGATGCCTCGCGCATGCCCTATATTGAAGGCGAAACTACCATTGGTATGACCTGGAATGGTGAAGCGGTGATGGCTAATAACGAAGGTCTGACCAGCTTGGTTTATAAATATCCAGCTGAGGGCGCAATACTATGGATGGACAACTTTGTCATCCCCAAAAATGCCAAACATGTGGACGCGGCGCATAAGTTTATCGACTATCTAATGCGCCCTGAAAACGCCAAAATTGTGAGTGAGGAAATTGGTTATGCCTCCCCTAATCTGGCGGCACGTGAGTTGATGACTGATGATGTCAGAAATAATCCAGTGATTTATCCTAGCAAAGAAGTTCTGGCCAAAGCGGAATTCCAAGAAGATGTCGGTGATGACGCGCTACAAGTGTATCAGCGCTATTGGGATAAGCTAAAAACCAGTCGTTAATCACTATTATTTCTGAGTGACTGGCTGACAAATAACTGGTAATAAGATTCCAGTCAAAAAGTTACCAACGAAAAACGCTGACAGTCAACTGCCAGCGTTTTTTGCATTTATAAGTGTAAATCAGTCTCACCGCCATGCTCATTGATTCGACGCTGTTCGCGGCGCTGATAACGAAGGCCCGAGGCCGCAAACCAGCTCGGCTTGGTGGTTTGTAAGAGATCACTCAGTAGCTGTAACTGAGCTTGCAAGGTTTGAGTTAACCAAAAATATCCTTGCCACTCAAACGCTAAATGCTGCACGCTCGGATATTCAGATACCGCAATACGGGTAATAGGCCGAAAAACTTCATCACTAGGACTACGTAGCACTGCCGCCATATTTTGCATGGCTTGGGTCAGCTCATTTTGATAGTGCATCAATAAAATGTGATTGTCGTGATCAAGCTCAATACTAGCCAAGCGTGGCGCGGCGCTCAGTAGTAAATCAATCGTGCCAATAATATTGCGATGAGTACGCTGGATGGTCTCTAGCGTCTCTTTTTCGATCCCTGATTCACTCGCCGTAGCATCGATGTGCGGGCGCACCGCCAGCAGCCGCTTATTAATCTTTTGTAACGCTTTAACTAAGGATTTATTAACCGGTACGTCAGGTATAGAGCTGTTCGCAGGATAAATGAGACTTGCCAAACTAGTGGCCTTGGTGTACTTAAAAGGCTTAGGGATGAGCACCTCAGCATCAATATGATTGCCGACGCCTGCATATAAGTTACTACAGGTCTCAAGGTTGCTAGCCAATAAAAATCGCCACATTAAAGTAGACTTCAGCGGTAAAATTAAAGTCGCCGCTACCGCAATGCCAGTACCGAGTAAGATATTAAGGGCGCGGTATAGACCGTCTTGACCAATATTACTTCGGTCAGGACTTGAGACAATCATCAGCATCGTGATGCCAGTGAGCAGGCCGATATAACCCAACTGCTTGACCGCTATATAACCTATGATGCCACTTATCAGGCCAATGAGCGCATAATCTACCCACAACCATGCGCCCACATTTTGGCTAAATAACAAAACACCAAGTGCGGCACCAATACCTAGTAACGTGCCAAGTACGCGCTCTTTCGCCTTGGTGTAGATGGCACCTTGATATTGTAATAGGCCCAAAATGATAAAGACAGTAATGGTCGTCCATTCGCCATGTGGCAAACCAGTGACTTTATTGATCGATAGCGCGAGTATAACGGCTATACCCAAACGTATAGCATGCAAGACATCAGCGTGCTGATAGCGCGCATAAGGCTCAGTAAGTGGAGCAGTAAATCGTTGCCAAAGGGTCAGTTTCACGCAGGTCTACTCTTTTTTTAAGTGAGTTTTAAGTGAATTTTAAATAACGGTTTTAAGTAACTGTTTTTAAGTAATGGCTCTTAGATGATGTTTTTTAAGTGAGAAACAATTCAAAAACTAAATATTTTTGCGAACGGATAACATGCTGGTAGAGCCATGACTCTCAGAGAGTCACTATTTTGGCACAGCAACTGTTTTAACAGAGCCGCTATCGTTAAAATACCTTAACAAACGCGACGGTACTGCTGCTATAAGCTTTTTGTAGCCTCTGTTTGCGTAGGCACAGCAAGAAAAACTTATACCAGCAGTACGTTATGTATCGATATTACTTTTCATTGACTATAGCTACGGCAAAGTAACTGCCTTTGAAAAATGACTAACAAAAAAATAACGCCTGTTACCTATTAAAAGATAAAAGACGCTAAAAATCAAAGCATGCTAGCACATAATACAAAAAACTTGCTCATTCGCTAGTGGTTTGGCTGACCCTAGCGAATGAAGGTTATACCTCTAAAAAGTCTAGTATGCCTTCGGCAGCTTCACGACCTTCCCAAATAGCAGTCACTACCAAATCAGAGCCACGTACCATATCGCCACCGGCAAATATTTTAGGGTTATTGGTTTGGAACTTAAAAGTCTGTTCTTCCGCGGCTAATACCCGGCCGGAGCTGTCCATCGACACTTGCTGTGTGTCGAACCAATCGGCAGGACTGGGGCGAAAACCGAAGGCCATAATTACCGCATCACAAGGAATAATCTCCTCAGAGTTAGCAATCGGCTCAGGACGGCGGCGGCCACGGTTATCAGGCGCACCTAAATGAGTAGTGACTACTTTCACCGCATTAACCTTGCCGTTTAAGCCAATGATTTCGGTTGGTTGACGATTAAATAAAAACTCGACTCCTTCTTCTCGAGCATTGACCACTTCACGACGTGAGCCGGGCATATTTTCTTCATCACGACGATAGGCACAGGTTACTTGCTCCGCACCTTGGCGAATACTGGTGCGGTTACAGTCCATCGCCGTATCACCGCCGCCAAGTACTACTACTTTCTTACCTTTGAGGTCGATATAGTCTTCTGGATCTTTTTCCCAATCATTACAGCGATTAACATTGGCAATCAAAAAATCAAGTGCGTCATAAACACCGTGCAATTCCTCGCCAGCAAACCCACCACGCATATAAGTATAAGTACCCATACCCATAAAGACGGCATCATAATCAGCTAATAGCTCATCGATACTGACGTCGGTACCGATTTCGGTCTCAAGGCGAAACTCAATGCCCATACCTTCGAAAATCACTCGGCGATTGCGCATGACGTCTTTTTCCATTTTGAACTCAGGAATACCAAAGGTTAATAAGCCGCCAATTTCAGGACGCTTATCAAAGACTACTGGCGTGACACCATTTCTAACTAATATATCTGCACACCCTAAACCTGCGGGCCCTGCGCCAATAATAGCGACTTTTTTGTCCGTCCAAACCACGTTAGACATATCTGGACGCCAGCCCAGCGCAAAAGCCGTATCATTGATATATTTTTCCACATTACCAATAGTCACTGCGCCAAAGCCATCATTAAGGGTACAAGCACCCTCGCATAGACGATCTTGAGGACAGACGCGGCCGCAGACTTCAGGTAAAGTATTGGTGCTGTGGCATAACTCTGCAGCTTGGAATATCTGCCCTTCGGTCGCTAATTTCAGCCAATTGGGAATATAGTTATGTACCGGACATTTCCACTCGCAGTACGGGTTACCGCATTCAAGACAACGATGCGATTGCTGCGCAACTGATTCACTTTCAACCGGTTTATAAATCTCAACGAACTCGGTGGCGCGGGTGACGATATCTTTTTTGGTCGGCTCAAGCCGTGGCACGTCTAAAAACTGAAAATCATTATCTAAGCGTTTTGCCATGATGAAAATCTCTTCTATAGTGGGCGGTGACCAGTAGCAAAGGCGGCATTTATCAGAGCAGTTATTGACCATAATTAATCGATCGAAAAACTATCTGCCACCTTTAATACTCTCACTTACCTGCTTAAAATATATGAACGGCAACTGTGCCTTAAAATATTTGGCCTGTCAGCACCAGTACTATTGTGGGTCTGCCATCGTGCTCTTCAGCAAGCTAACAATGCTCGCCGCCTTGGGCTTAACCAGATAGAACTTGCGCACATAGTGTTCAAAGTCAGCTAATATAGCTTGACCCCATACACTGCCAGTTTTGTCCACGTGACTTTCAATCACTTGTTGCAAATAAATACGATGCTCTTCGGTCTGCTCGCTTGAGATACGATTGAGGTCAATCAGCTCATGATTACAGCGATCAAAGAAGTCGCCTTCCATATCGAGCACATAAGCGAAACCGCCGGTCATCCCTGCACCGAAGTTAAGCCCAGTACGCCCAAGTATGGTAATAATGCCGCCCGTCATATATTCGCAGCAATGATCGCCCGTGGCTTCGATGACCGCATGCGCGCCCGAATTACGTACCCCAAAGCGCTCACCGGCAGTACCAGCTGCGTATAACTTGCCACCAGTAGCGCCGTATAGACAGGTATTACCAATAATGGCGGTGTCTTGAGCCAAAAAGCTCGAACCTTTAGGAGGATAAATGACAATCTCACCCCCTGCCATGCCTTTACCAACATAGTCATTGGCATCACCTTCCAGCTCAATATTTAGGCCACCCGCATTCCAAACGCCCAGACTTTGTCCTGCAGTGCCAGTCAGGCGCAACTTAATAGGCATCTCGTTCATACCCAGATTGCCCCATAGCTGAGCAATCTCGCCGGAAATACGCGCGCCAATAGAGCGGTCACAGTTACCAATATTATAGCTATAATCACCACCATTTCCTTGGCGAATATTCAGTAGCATATCGCTAATCATACGCTCAGCCAGCAACCCTTTATCAAACGGTTCATTACGCGCCACTTGACAGGTCTGCGATGCACCGGCACTTGCTGGATGACTATATAATAATGGGGTCAAGTCAAGATGACGCTGCTTATCAGTGGTGCCTTCTAATATCTCAAGCAAATCGGTACGACCGACTAGCTCTTCCATACTATGTACTCCCAGTGCTGCTAGCCACTCACGGGTTTCGGTCGCGACAAACTTAAAGAAGTTAATCAGCATCTCCGCTTCACCAATAAAGTGCTCATCACGTAGCTTGGCTTTTTGAGTGGCCACTCCAGTAGGGCAGTTATTAAGATGACAAATACGTAAATATTTACAGCCGACGGCAATCATTGGGGTCGTACCAAAACCAAAACTTTCTGCACCTAGTATTGCCGCTTTTACCACATCAAGGCCAGTCTTGAGACCACCATCGGTTTGGATACGTATTTTGTGACGTAAGCCGTTAACTCGTAGCGACTGATGAGTCTCAGCTAAGCCTAACTCCCACGGCGAGCCAGCATGATGGATAGAGGACAGCGGTGAGGCCGCCGTACCGCCATCGTAACCTGAGATAGTAATCAAGTCAGCATAGGCTTTTGCCACACCAGTAGCGATAGTACCTACTCCCGGACGTGAAACCAATTTCACCGACACTAAAGCATCAGGATTGACTTGTTTTAAATCAAAAATCAACTGTGCTAAATCTTCGATAGAGTAAATATCGTGATGCGGCGGTGGTGAAATTAAAGTCACTCCCGGCACTGAATAGCGCAAACGTGCGATCAAGGCATTAACCTTACCACCCGGCAGCTGACCACCCTCACCGGGTTTGGCACCTTGAGCTACTTTAATCTGCATCACTTCAGCCGAGCGCAAATAAGCCGGTGTGACCCCAAAACGACCTGAAGCCACTTGCTTGATTTTTGAATTGCGTAAGGTGCCATAACGCACAGGATCTTCACCGCCCTCGCCTGAGTTTGAGCGGCCCCCAATGGTATTCATAGCCATGGCAATGGCTTCATGGGCCTCAGGTGATAGCGCCCCTAGCGACATACCAGCAGAATCAAAGCGCGTTAGAATCTTTGCAATGTCTTCGACCTCATTAACGTCGATGGGGTTGTCGGTCTTCAGCTGCAATAAGTCACGTAAAGTGGCGACGGGACGACTATTTACCAAATCCGCATAGTGACGGTAGTTATCATAATTGCCGGTCCGTACCGCAGTATGTAAGCTATTAATTACCTCAGGATTAAAAGCATGATATTCTTTATTAAAGATAAACTTGAGCAGGCCCCCTTGATCAAGCGGTGCCCGGCGTTTAAAGGCATTGGCAGCGAGTTGCGCTTGGTCGGCTGCTAAATCCGCAAAAGTTGCGCCCTTAATACGACTTTGCACCCCTTTAAAGCACAGCTCAACCACGGGCTCAGACAGACCAACCGCTTCGAATAATTGCGCACCACGATAAGACACAATAGTAGAGATACCCATTTTTGATAGGATTTTCAGCAAGCCTTTATCTAAGCCTTTACGGAAATTCACCCGAGCTTGAATTGGATCACCTAGCAGTTCACCAGTAGCCACTAAATCATCAATGACGTCATAAGCGAGATAAGGATAGACGCAGGTCGCACCAAAACCGATCAACACGGCTATTTGATGAGAATCACGCGCCAATCCGGTCTCAACGATTAGGTTGGCATCAGTACGAATGCCTTGAGCGATCAAGTAATGATGTACTGCGCCAGTGACCATGATGGCGTTAGCGGGTACTTTGTCAGCACTAATCTCTTTATCAGACAATACAATCAGCGCATGACCAGCACGAATAGCACTGGCTACTTGCTGACAAATTGACTCGATAGCGGTCGCTAAGTCTTGACTGGACTCATAATTTAGATCTATACGTGCCATTTGAAAAGCAGGATCATCTATGGTCTCAATCTGCTGCATTTTGCTGGCGGATAATACCGGCGATGATAAAATCAGACGATGCGCATCTTGGGCAGAAGGCGAGAATACATTGGTCTCAGCGCCTAGACACGTTTGCAGTGACATAACGATAGACTCGCGTAGCGGATCAATTGGCGGGTTGGTCACCTGCGCAAACTGCTGACGGAAAAAGTCACCAACGTGGCGAATCTGCTGTGATAGCACTGCCATTGGCGTATCATCGCCCATTGAACCAACTGGCTCTTGACCATTTTCAGCATTTGGACGGATGATTTCAGTACGTTCTTCATTAGTGATGTGATACATCTTTTGCAAGGTTTTAAGCTGATCGCCGCGACATGATTGTGCTGCTAGCTGTTCTTCCAAACGCTCATCATCACGGATACGAGTCGCTTCTTCACGCAGCCATTTACGATAGGGATGGGCATTTTTAAGTGAGTTACCTATGGCCTGGGTATCTAGAATTTGACCCGTTTGAGTATCAATAACCAACATCTGACCAGGACCAACTCGGCCTTTGGCTAGCACATCTTTTGGCTCATAATCCCAGACACCAACCTCTGAGGCAACAGTAATGTAGCCGTTTTTGGTGGTAACCCAGCGCGATGGACGCAGACCGTTACGATCAAGCATGCAGACTGCATAGCGACCATCTTGGATAACCAGACCTGCCGGCCCATCCCAAGCTTCCATATGTTGTGAGTAAAACTCATAAAA
The DNA here is from genome assembly GCF_017875835.1 of Psychrobacter sp. PL19. Lineage (NCBI taxonomy): Bacteria > Pseudomonadati > Pseudomonadota > Gammaproteobacteria > Moraxellales > Moraxellaceae > Psychrobacter > Psychrobacter sp. PL19. Next base: position 1,006,901 of record NZ_JAGING010000001.1, on the reverse strand, counting down.
CGCGCGTAAGTCCATATCCATACTGTCAACGTTTTGCCACGCTGGCGGCACAAGGATTGACATAGAATGAAATAGACTCATACCGCCAGACATCAGGACTTCAAGCATATTATCTAAGCTTGATGAGTCCGAGCCGCTACTGTTAACCAGCGGATGCAGCTCACCGATGTTAGGTAGTTTGGCTGAGGTTAATTTTGGCGTACGGGCCTCAGACCAACTGCGGTTACCAGTGATAGTATTGAGCTCACCATTATGCGCAAGATAGCGAAACGGCTGTGCTAATGGCCAGCGCGGCAAGGTATTGGTCGAAAAACGTTGATGAAATACTACAATATGTGAGGCCAAACGCTCATCTTGTAAGTCGGTGAAAAACGCCGGCAAATCTGACGGCATGACCAGACCTTTATAGATAATAGTCTGGCAATTCAATGAACACACATAAAATAGCTCATCATCAACCAGGCGTTGCTCTGCTTTTCTGCGTGCGACAAATAACTTACGGTTAAAATCATCGGCGCTTAAGTTTTTATCACCAGCACTGTCAGCATTTGAGTCGGCAGGTGCACTGACAAATATCTGCTTAAAAGCGGGCAAGGTTTCAAGACCGATCTCGCCAACGATGTCCAGATTAACGGGCACGTCACGCCAGCCAGCAACCATTAGGCCTTGGGCAGTAATTTCTTCGCCCAGTACCTGTTGACTATGCTGCGCTTTGGCATCATCTAAATTGGTGAATACCATGCCAACGGCAAAGTTATCGGTGATGTCTAATTGCTGCTCACTAGCAATAGCTTTAAAGAAGTCTCGCGGTGTGGACAATAATAGACCACAACCATCGCCCGTCTTGCCATCAGCCGCGACGCCGCCGCGGTGGGTCATGCAACTTAAACTATGAATAGCGGTCTTTACTAGGTCGTGGCTGGCTTCTCCCTCAATGTGAGCGATTAAACCAAAACCACAGTTATCAGAGAAGTCGTCTGGGGTCGCCAGATGGGTGTGGGATGAGATCATTGACATAGCTAGTCCTTTTAAGTGAGCGGGCAGCCTATATATCCAATGCGGACAATAAACTGAGCACCGCAAGCAGAACGGGCTGTTACTTAATATTCGTACAAACGGATTAATAAATGGTACGCTAAGCAATAACTATTTGCGCTTTGGGACTGTTAAAATAATTACCACTCTCACATTTATTTAAGTGTCAACGTACTAACGGAACATCAGTAATAGCGGTTGGAAAATAAATGACCGACATACTACTGATTTAAGGCTAGTGCGGTAATCATCGACTGTCATTTTTCAGTAGCGCAAATCAATATGACACGCGTGGCAAACGACAACCGAATAATTGAGTACCTAACTCTTGACATCAAGCCTAGTACGGCACTCGCTTACGTTTGAATATTAGACGCTCTATATTCAAGCGCTTTAACCACTCTGAAAAGAGGAATAACAAGAGAGGTTGTGCTACTTGCGGTGTGTTTAATCCAGACTGCAAGTGGCAGCGCATGAGACCACAACACTATAGTTATAACAGTTATAATGAAACCATAGAGAGTAAAAACAGAGTCTGCCTATTGTACTTCTAAGAAAATTTACTATAACTATACAGAGCGTCGCCCACATCCATACTAATTAATGATTAACGAAAAATCTAGTCTTTTTTCTAACTTTCTCGTCATATGTATCACTACACTTTTTATTTATTTTATCTAGAGAACACTTAGTCGAAGCTTATTTTTCGCCATAAAAAGCCCAGCAAAAGTTCTGTTTGATGGGCTTTTATCGTTGTTGATGCTGGTGTTTACACTGGTTAAGACCTAGCGATATTAGCCATCATATTAGCTGCTTAATACTACTATTTAATTGGCCTTTTCTTGTATCAACTCCTTAATACTGTCGCTATTATTCTTAGTAGCTGCAGAGTTTGCAGGTTTATTGCCTGAGGTTGCGCTGTCGCTTGAGTTACTCGCATTACTAGGCGGTTTAGGGGTAGCGACTGCTGGTGGCTTTTTCAGCGTGCTATTATCAGTCCCAGTTCCTATCGACTTTTTACTTTCTTGTTCAGATTTGCGCGAATTATCATTATTTTTAGGGGTAGATCCAGATGAATTTTGCTCATCAGGCCCAACAGTACGCTCTTCAGTAAGCGACAAGGTTTCTGACGTATCGTTTGACTGACGAATACTTTCAATACCACCGCCATTATTGTTGGTTTGTTGATTACTAGGGTTACCGTCGTTATCTGTCGCTACGCCATTAGCATTGTCTCCAATGCTAGATTGTGCATTTTGACGAATGGGTACTTCACGCTTAGTGGGTTGCAAATTGACAGAACGCGTGCGTCTAGCGCTTAAGTCTTTTACAGGATCTGGGCGTTCGTAATTATCGATAATTCCGACGTAGCGACTGATTTCTTCAGGTAGCACACGTACATTATCAGGCAAGCCAAAATCTATTAGTTTGGCGGCACCCACGGCCTCCTGCGGACTACTCATCAGGCCGTAAGTGAGCATGTAACGCAGCTGATCGTCATCATCACGATAACGGAAATAAGAGAACTTTTTACGATCTTCACGACCTTCTAGATAGTTGGCAATAACTTCGTTTTCACCGACATTCATTACCTGTACTGTCCAGCTCCCCTTATTAGCCAGTAGGTAGCGCTTATCTTTGAACTCATCAGGATAATTGCGCAGATCACGAACGGTGGTATCAAAATTAAGCGGTTGGACATTGGTATCAAGTTCATGCAGAGCTGCTACTGATAAGGGTTGTTCAAGCTCAGTACCTATCATTTGCGGTGTGGAGATCGGTGCATTTTCGATTTTAGCTCCCATCGCTGGGGTCTGACTAACCATCCAAATTAAGGCGGTAATAACACCCAACAACAAGGTCATTATTAGCCAAAGTAGTGCTTGACGGCGATATGACTGACGATCAGAGTGAGTCGTCGAGCGTGATGCTGCCATGAATGTATCCTTGGTAATAGATGATTAAGCCCACTAATAAAAAATACTAAGACAAGTAATGATAGCAACACTGCTAATATATCTACTTTACCTCCCTAGCATTCTAACGCTTTATGAATGCTGCTGAGACAATACGTCAGTAAGTAGTTGCTCATCAAAGTCGTTGGTTAACACCGCATTTCCTAGTGATTTTAACAAAATTAGACGGATTTGTCCGTGTTTTACTTTTTTATCATGGCCCATCAAGTTCAGGGCAGTTTGCACCGCGATAGGTGGCGGTGTAGTAGGCAAGTTAGCCAAGGTTAAAACGCGCTTAATGCGTGCCACTTCATCGACACGCAACCAGCCCATTTTTTGTGACAGCTCAGCCGCCTGTACCATACCTGCAGCGATCGCTTCACCATGTAGCCAATTTCCATAGCCCTCATGAGTTTCAATCACATGGCCAAAAGTATGACCAAAATTCAATAACGCTCTTACACCAGCTTCTCTTTCATCTTGTGCCACCACCGCAGCTTTATACTCACAACAGCGCTTCACCGCCTCGCCCAGTACAGTTAAATCTAAAGCCATCATCGCTGGTAAATGCTGCTCTAACCATGCTAAAAAATCCACGTCCATAATCAATGCGTATTTAACCACTTCAGCAAGTCCTGCCGATAGCTCACGTGCAGGCAGGGTTTGTAAGGTACTCATATCAGCAAGTACCATTTGCGGTTGCCAAAAAGCACCAATCATGTTTTTACCTTGCGGATGATTGATACCGGTTTTGCCACCGACGCTTGAGTCTACTTGCGACAATAAGGTGGTTGGAATTTGAATGAAATTGACCCCACGCATAAAACTTGCTGCCGCAAAACCTGTCATATCACCAATCACGCCGCCACCCAGTGCGATTAGCGTCACATCACGGTTGAAATACTGCGCCATCAGTTCATCATAAATCTGATTGATACTGGCTTGGTTCTTATGTTGCTCACCATCTGGCAGCACACAAACCCTGACTGTGAAATGCTCTGACAATTGCTCTTGTAGCGGCTGTAAATATAAAGGCGCAACCGTAACATTAGTAACAATTAATACCTGTTGACCTTTAATATAAGGCGCAACTTGCTCAGCCATAGTACTTGTTGCACTGCTGCTTTTTTCAGTAATGATAATTGGATAGTCATGACTTTGAGAATGCACTGTTAAGCCATCATGGAGCGGTGGGGTTGCCATGAAATATTCCTTAAGCATCGGTAATGGGGTAGCTTTAATAAAGTGATTTTAACTGAGGATCTTTGTTAATCCAGTTTATGGTTTCTTTAAAGTTATTCTTCAACATTTTGTGGGTCTATCATAGTAGGTACTGATCCACAAAATGATCCGAGCTGCTGCAATAATTGATTCACCATATGCCGGGGATAAGTATGGCCAGTAGGCATAATAATATGCGCTATCTGCCGGTACAATGGATCACGAACAATATAGAGCTCTTGTAGTATTTTTCTGGGATTAGGCTGCTGTAATAGTGGGCGTGACTTATCTTTAGCGGTGCGCACCATTTGTACATCAACTGGCGCGTTGAGATAAACGACTATACCACGTTGCTGCAAAAATCCACGATTGTCGGCACACATCACTGCACCGCCACCAGTCGCTAATACAATGTGCTTTTTTTGGGTCAGCTCATCTATAGCTCGGGTCTCGCGTTCACGAAAACCTACCTCGCCTTCTTTAGCGAATATCCACGCGATATCAGCGCCCGTTTGCGACTCGATATACCAATCACTGTCTACGAACGTGCGCCCTAACTGTTTGGCGAGCAATCGGCCAATGGTAGTCTTCCCTGCTCCCATCGGTCCTACTAAAAACACCGACGGCAATTCCTCAACCATAATACTCACTCAGCTAAATTAACTATCATACAACGTCATCAATATTCTGGCTAGTAATGAGCCACGATTATTATCAGTAAAAATTGACTCGTAATAAAAATCAGCTCAAAAAAAGCAAGCACATAGGCTTACTTTTTTATTCTACTAAACATCAACGGCCTCACATCAGTCTAAACGACTGACACCGTCATTAATGAGTTTGGGTGTCACGAATATCAGCAGCTCTTCCTTAGCATTATTGCGTACATCCCTGCGAAACGCACGGCCAATATAAGGTAAATCACCTAAAAACGGCACTTTATCTACCCCGTTATTGGTACGATTCTTAAAGACCCCACCAAGGACGATGGTCTGACCATCTTCTATAATGACATTGGTTGAGATAGAGTCTTCGGCGATAGCAACCTGATTGTTAATGATAGTTGGCGTGCCGTTGGTAATCACCAGTTTCAAACCAATTTTACCGTCAGGTGTAATATTTGGAGTCGCTTCTAAGCTCAACGCTGCTTCTTTAAAGCTAGTGGTGGTCGCGCCACTGGCTGAAGCCTCTTGAAATGGAATTTGTGTTCCAGAAGAGATTTTTGCTGTTTGTTTGTCTGCAGTCAAAATTTTGGGCGTGGAGATAACCTCACCGCGATTGTCCGCTTGTAGTGCTGATAATTCAAGATCTAGCATGACATCTGACAAGCTAAGAAGGCCAAATGCTATACTTCCTGCAGGGTTACTGACGCCAAGATCGACGTTTAAGTTGTCAGGACGAGTGATGTCGTATTTCGGATAAGACACCGTTTGACCGTTAACGGTCGTAGTCTCTATATCAAAATCTTTTAGGTCTGTTAAAGTTTGATTACTACCACCAACCAATAAGTTACGATTGGTAGCTGCACCATTAGATAAAATACCCCAACGTACCCCAATCTCTTTACTAAAGCTATCGGTGGCGCTGACAATGCGCGCTTCAATCATTACTTGGCGTACAGGGATGTCTATTTTGCTAACAAGTTTATGAATATTCTCAATACTTGCTGCCACATCCTTAATAATCAAAGTATTGGTACGATTATCGATGGTTACCGTACCCCGATTCGATAGCAGCGTATTATTGTCATCAAGACGATTGGTGGTCGTGCCAACACCACTATTACCAGCGGGTCCACTACCATCAGAAATGAGGTTCAGCACATCTGCCACTTTAGCGTAGCTCAAACGGATATACTCCGTTCGTAGCGGCTCAAAAGCTTGCACTGCTCGTTGAGCTTCTAGCTCCTGCGCTTCTTGTTGCGCAAGTTCAGTGGTTGGCGCAATTAAAATAACGTTGCCGTTCTCGCGTTTGTCCAAATTCTTACTTTTTAGAATAATATCAAGCGCTTGATCCCAAGGCACATTAATGAGGCGCAAAGTGATATTACCCGCTACCGAATCACTGGCGACGATATTCGTGTTAGTGAACTGCGCTAAAATATCTAAGACACTACGAACTTCAACATCTTGGAACTCCATAGATAATGCTTCACCGCTATAGACTTTTTCTTCAAGTGTCGGTTCACGTAGCAACTCAGGCTTACTGATAGCAATGTTGAGCTGATTGCCTGACTGGTAGGCTTGATACTCATAATCACTGGTCATATTAATAGTGACCACCGCATTTTGTCCCTGGTTTTTAGTATCAATACTAGTGACAAGACCACTATTAATATTCAGTCGACGTAATAAGTTCCGAGGCACCGTACTACCAGTCAGGCGCACTACTAGCTTATTACCTTGGCGTTGGACGTCCACTGGAATAGCTTCATTAGCAAGAACGATACTGACATTACCGCCACCATTACCGCCGCCATTACCCTCTGCTACAAAATTAAGCGCTGTCAAACCATCATAGCTATACTGCTTACTTACTTGCGAGGCGGCAAGTCTGGGATCTAATAGAGGATTAACCCGTACCACCATAGTATCAGCAGGCACTTGATTCTTAACGACCGTAGAATCAGATATAACAGGAGTAACTACCATGCTACTACTCTCAACAATTGGAGTGATCACTGTAGTAGTGGTTACCACCGTATTATTACTGGCGATGAACCGATTGGGATCGCTGATAGTGAGTAATAAATCATTACCATCAATAGCGGTAGTATACTTGCCCACTTGTTTTAGGCCGATAACAAGACGGGTAGTACTATCGTTGTTTAAGGAGGTAACGTCATTGATCATACCGATATTGTAGTCAGTAAAACGGCTGACCAGCCCATTTTGAACTTGTTTAAAATCTAGTACTAACCGGCTAGGATCCTCAAGCTGGTAGGCTGCAGGTAGAACCGGTGCGCCTGCAAACCCCAAACGCATCTGCGTGACTGCCGGTGCAGTTTGTATCACAGAGATATTATTGATACGCTGCTCGGCATAGGCGCTGCTGCTCATCGCCATCATACTCACAGCCAACGTAGATATGGTCAAGGTAGAGGATACGCAGTTGCTCATCATCATTATCTGGTTATTGCGTACGGTCATTATTTATTCCTCAAAAAATGTGCCGACCTAATTTATAGGAGAGACCAACGACTGGGGTCTTTCAATGAACCCTGCGCGGCTGTCTGGTACAATTTCAATCAAATTAATCTGGGTCGACGTAACTTCAACAATACGTCCGTCGTTTAAGCCAAGATAATCACCCACTTTAACACTAGCAACCGAACCATCAGGACGCTGCACTAATGCATATTGTTGGCCTTCAGGCGAAATTAACATACCACGAAAGGTCAGTTGCGATAGCTGGTACTGTTCGAGAGGTTCTTTGGTGCGCGTGATATCAGGGCGCACGCCATCAATAGAGGTAGTAGGACTTTGCACATTGACCAAACTTGGTGGCAAAAACGGGCTACGCAACATGTTAGCACTATAGACAAAGTCTTCTACCAGCTCAGATTTTGGTGGCGGTTCAATGGGCTGAGCAGGCTGGTTGCGTATATCAGCCATTGCCTGCTCTGCCATGCCAATACGATCGCTACAACCAGTCAGCGATAGGACAGTAACACTTAGCATCAGTAGCGTGGGCAATTTTCTGATAATCATCAGTTGCCTCCTGCAGTAGTGTCAGTCTCGCCGCCTTCAGGAGTGACTTCTTTTGAGCGGTAGGTCTTCGTCTGTAATACTAAATTGAGTTCCGGTAGGACATCTAAAGATGGCTGGGGATTACTGACTTCAAAATCATGCATGGTAATAATACGCGGTAACGCAGCAAGGCCACTAATAAAGTTACCAAATTGATGGTACTCCCCTAACGCCGCTATACGTATAGGCTGTTCAATAAAGAACTCATTTTCGATCTCAGCTTCTACAGAAATATCTTGAAAACGTATATTACTGCCGACCCCGGTCATATTAATGCCTTCTACCAGCTCTGACACGCGAGTGTCTTTTGGTAGCTGATCGAGTAAGGCATTGAACTCAGTTTCCATCTGTATGACTTGTGCTTGATAAGCCTCTAGATGGCGGGCGCGCGATTGTTTTTCACGGTAACTATCAAGCAGGGTTTGCTGCTCACTTTCAGCAGCTGTGATCTCATCGATTTTACTGCTAATCGGTAACGCCCATGACAACGCTGCAATGAGAGCAATGATGAAGCCAATCACTGTTATCTTAACGGATAGTGGCCAACTGCCATAGTTTTCGGTATCTAGTGACTCAAAGCTACGCCGAAACTCATTAAAATCAAACGACTTTTTAGTGCGTAAAGCGGCTTTGTTGGTTTTAACTGGGCTTTTTTTGCGGCTGAGTTTCATAGCTTACCTCCAAGCCCAGTGCTGCCATCAATATCAGCAGGTACGGCAGACTCAGACTGTACTTTTGTAGTCACCACGAACTGCACATAGCTGTCCTCAGGATAAATCGGACGCGGCTGCTCACCAGTCGTACCCCTCTCGTTAAGGGCAGGAGCAGTCTCATAAGCACTTATGTTTTGCTGAATATTACTGACTGCCGAATCACCCAGCCACTTACTGCTATCCAGATTACGAATCAAGCTTGATACAATGTTCGGATTGTCCGCCAAACCCGTTAGAGTCAATAAATCGCCTTCACGCTTGAGATTATTTAGATAAAGTGCAGGTGGTATGGCTTTGGCAAGGTCATCCCATAATCGAACAGGTACCGGACGTAAACCCTGCAAATCTTGGATAACCTGCATACGTGAGATAATATCTTCGCGGCGCTGCTCCAAACTATCAATATCGGTGAGCACAGTATCTAAGCGGCTATTTTCTTGTGTAATCAAAGCATTGGCAGCACGCTGCTCATCGAGCTCATTGTTAAAATAACTCCACGACGCAAAGGCGACTAATAACGCCAGTAAAGTAACGGCGACCACCAGGGTAATAAATTCTTTGTTGCGACGTTCGCGCTCTTCTTGTCGCCACGGTAACAGGTTAATACGAGCCATTAGTCAAAGCTCCTTAGCGCTAGACCGCAAGCAGCCATTAAACTTGGGGCATCAATTGCGAGCTGCTCACTATCCACCTGCGGACCGATAGTCATATTGATAAATGGATTGGCGACGCTGACAGTTACGCCCAGCTTCTGTTGTACCATACCGGCCAAACCTGGGATAGAACTGCTACCACCTGCGAGCACTACATGATCAATACTGCTATACTGACTCGAGGAAAAATAAAACTGCAACGAGCGGGTAATTTGTTGAATGGCATTTTCCATAAAAGGCGTTAGCACTTCAGGATAGTAGTCGTCAGGCAATGTGAGTTCACGCTTGCTAATGGTTGCTTCTTCAGAGGTTAGGCCATAGCGATTTTGTATCGCCTCGGTCAGCTGCGCACCACCAAATAACTGCTCGCGGCTGTAAACAAATTCACCGTTTTTAACGACATATAGAGTGGTTTGATTGTGTCCGATATCAACCAAGGCCACCAACTCCGACATATTTGGTAAATTATCTATCATCAATCCAAAAGCACGCTCAATAGCATGCGTCTCTATGTCCATAATTTTAGTTTGCAGACCCCCAAAAGTTAGGGCATCAACTCGTTGATCCACGTTTTCTGAGCGCGAAGCAGCCAACAGCACTTGTACCATGTCATCATTGATCAAAGAAGGGCCTAGGACTTCAAAATCCAAATTGACATCTTCGAGTGGATAAGGAATATATTGATCAGCGTCTAGGCGAATTTGGGCCTCGCGTTCAACATCATTGAGCACCATGTCCATATCTATGATTTTGGTAATCACTGCTGAGCCTGAGACCGCAGTTGCGGCATTGCTACCGACGACCTGACAACGCCGTGCTAAGTCGGCAATAATATTTCCTACTTCTTCAGTATCTACGATGAGTTTGTCGACTACCGCGCCTACAGGCAACGGTTCGATACCATATGATCTTAGATGAAACATCCCTTGCTGACGCTGTATATCAACCAATTTTACTGAGGTGGCACAGACATCCATCCCAATTAAATGTCTACTTTTAGAAGAAAATAGCCTCACAAACTCCATACCTTATGTGAAATGCAAAATTTGATAGTTAGTTGTAATATTTGAATACAATAAGTTACTCAATAGATAGACTAAAGTGTTTAAAGAATAAATCAAGGTCAATTACACATTTAGTATGACCTGCTTATTTTGTTCAAGGTATAATCATCTACTTGTTGCAAATCTTAATTAATAAGTCTTATTATGACCAAAAAAAATGCTATCGTTCGTCTCATTAACTTTTTGGTGGGGCTTTTCATTGCCTGTCTAGCACTGGCCGTGATCTTAGCACTGGCGGTACCTATCGGATTTTATGGTATGGCGATGTACATATCACCAACCCTACCTAGCATCCAAGAGATTAAGATTGCAAGTTTAGAAATGCCACTACAGATCTACAGCCGCGACAACAAACTGATTGGTCAGTATGGTAATCGTTTGTCCCTGCCCATCACTTTTGAAGAGATTCCTAGAGACCTAACCCATGCTTTTTTGGCGGCAGAAGATGCTTCCTTCTTTCAGCATAGCGGTATTAGTATAAAAGGCTTGGGTCGTGCGGTTACCGAAGTGGTTACTGATGATGATAGCCAAACCGGCGGCTCAACGATTACGATGCAGGTGGCCAAGAACTATTTTTTGAGCCCAGATCGCACCTTAAATCGCAAGCTTACTGAGCTGTTTTTGGCCCGTAAAATAGAAGACGAGCTGAGCAAAAATGATATTTTGACTCTCTATGTCAATAAAATTTACTTAGGTGAAGGGGCCTATGGTGTCCGCGCCGCTGCTAAAAAATATTATAGCAAGTCCTTGGATAGCCTTACTATTGCTGAAGTAGCCATGCTGGCAGGTCTGCCAAAAGCCCCTTCGAAGTATAACCCCGTTGCCAATCCTAGCCGCGCACTTATTCGGCGTAACTGGATTATTGGTCGCATGCATGAACTTGGTTATATCAGTAAAGCTCAACATGATGAAGCCATTAACTCCCCAGTTGGTATTAATCTATACCAAGAAAAGCTGGATGTTAATATGCCGTATTTGGCAGAAATGGCCCGTTATGCACTGGTTAGCCGTTATGGTAAGCAAGTAATGAATGGTGGGTGGCGAGTACGTACTACAGTAGATAGCAAAGCTCAGTCAGATGCGGAAGCCGCTATACTAACAGGGCTGGTCGCTTATGATCATCGTCATGGCTGGCGTGGTCCTGAAGCCAATGACGAACCGCTTGAAAATTTCCGCCGTTACGCCAACATGTCTCCTGCCAAAGTCACCAAAATCAATTCTCGCAGTTTTGAGGCGACCATACTCTCTGGTGAAAGTGTGACCGTTAGTTGGTCAGGTATGAGCTGGGCACGCAAACATTTTTCGGCGGATCGAATCGGTTACTATCCCAATAATGCCGGGCAAATCGTCAGTGAGAACGACATTATTCGATTGATACCAACCGCTAACGGTAACTGGCAGTTGGCACAAATACCTGATATACAGGGTAGCTTAGTTTCTCTAAATCCTGAAAATGGTGCAGTCAACGCTTTAGTTGGTGGTTTTGACTTTAACCACAGTAAATTTAACCGGGCACTGCAAGGTTGGCGGCAGCCAGGTTCAACCATTAAACCACTGGTCTACACTAGTGCGCTAGAAAAAGGCTACCGTCCCGATAGTATTGTCTCAGATCGTCCTCTTCAGGTAGGTGATTGGAAGCCTAAGAACTCTGATGGCCGTTTTTTAGGGGACATTACCTTGCGCCGTGGCCTATATCTGTCTCGTAATCTGGTCTCTATTCGTTTACTGCAAGCCATTGGTATTTCAGATGCTCGCAACTTATTAGATCAGTTTGGTTTGGATAAAGAAAAGCTACCAACAACGCTGTCATTGGCGCTTGGTACTGGACAAGCAACCCCGCTACAAATGGCCACCGCCTATGCGACCTTTGCCAATGGTGGCCACCGTATTCAACCTTATTTTATTGAACAAATTTATAACTATGATAATAAGTTGTTGTTCCAAGCCAATCCACAGCAGGCTTGTGCTTTATGCTTTAATGAGCAAATCGATAAGCGCAACCAAACTCTAATTGAAGAGCGTGACAACCTTATTGAAGCAGAAAAATTAGCTGCTGAAGAACAGAAGTTAGAAAATAGTGAAGGTCAAGAACCAGCTAATGCTCAACAGAACAATAAGGCTATTAATCTAAGTCTCTATGATGCCAGTCCAGCAGCAGATCGTTTAAAAGCACCAACGGTGCAGTATATACCTGCCACTCAAGCACCGAGAATCCTAAAACCACAAGTGGCTTATGATATGGCAGATATTTTAAGAGATGTGGTGCAACGTGGTACTGCTGTTCGTGCCCAGGCTTTAGGACGTGATGACATTGGTGGCAAAACTGGTACGACTAACGACGCTAAAGATGCTTGGTTTGCAGGGTTTCATCCTACCAATGCTACTGTCGTATGGATGGGCTTTGATCGACCATCAACCCTTGGTCGCCGTGAATATGGTGGTGTGGCAGCGTTACCGGTATGGATAGACTTTATGAAAGCCCAACTCAAAGACACTCCGTATCAATGGGTATCAATCAGTAACCGTGCCAAGTCAAAAAAACAACAGCAACAAGTAATAGAAATGACTGACGATGGTATTGTCACTCGTGATAATGGAGAAGGTAATGAGAGTGCCGCCGCAAAGCTGGTTAAACCGACAGCTCAACAACGCAGAGCGCCTGAACCCAAACCTACTGCAGAGTCGGATAATTCAGAAAAGCCAGAGCAGACAAAACCTACTAGTGAGACTAGTGTTCCGAAGAACCTATTAACCCCAACTCCGGCCAAACGCATGCCACCAATGCCAGAATAAGCTAATATAGTCAATGAAAAGTAATATCGAGACATAACCTACTGCTGGCATACGTTTTTCTTGCTTGCTGTGCCTACGCAGACAGAGGCTGCAAAAAGCTTATATCAGCAGTACCCTAGCGTTTTTAAGGTATTTTAACCATAGTATGCAAGTCGGCTTTTAAAATTCCACCATACCTGCGCGCAGTTGCTCAATAAGCTCTAAAAATTGCTGCCGCCATTCACGTATCGTTGCGTCATCCGGTAACCATTGATTCGACAAAGTAACCACGTTAACGATCAAATCTTGTGACTCCTTCCCAGCCGTACTAACACTCTCATCGACTGAATTATCAGGCAAGACCGCGTATAAACAACGTTGGTAAGCACGTTCTATATTCGCTAAGAACCCTTGCTGTTGTAATTGCTGTAGGCGCTGTACTTCTGGTGAGACTTGCGTACGCTCGCTAAGTGCTTGCTCGATATCTGCTAAGGTTGGCGCTGTCATGGTTAAGCCATAAAAATGCCCTAATTCTTGTAAGAATGCTAAAAAAGACCCGTGTAAATGAAAGATGGCGGTCTCACATTGGGCTTGATAATGCTGCTTATCATTACTACTGCCTGCAGCTTGACAGGCTAAACGACAGAAATAGAGCTTTTGATTGGTACGATCCGCCTGATATTTGGCAACGCGAGTTTTACCTGCCATACGCCTTTTATCCTTATATTAATGATGAGCTCATATTAATCAAAAACAGCCACGACTTATAAAGCTGATTTTTTAGTGTACTATTTTCTTGGCTATAATGACGATTTTTTTCACTTTTTTAAGGGTATAAAAAAGCCAGCGACGAGGCTGGCTTTTTTATATCATGCTTACTGTTCGGCTTGAGCCTATCTAAATTAACGTAGAGTTATTCAGACTGGCTGCCTTGATTCAACTCTTGAGCAAAGGCTTCATCAAAGCTAGAGAAGTCTTTACTATCGCTGTTAGCAGTTGTCATATCAAATGCTGCATTAATATCTTTGTCATGTAGTTTCTGTTCTGCTTTTTCTTTACGCGCTTTATGATAGGCAAGACCAGTACCAGCAGGAATCAAACGACCAACAACTACGTTTTCTTTGAGACCGCGTAGCTCATCCACTTTACCTGTAACGGCAGCAGCAGTTAGGACACGGGTAGTTTCTTGGAAAGATGCCGCTGAGATAAAGCTCTCAGTCGCTAGACTAGCCTTAGTAATACCAAGCAATTGACGCTCATACTGGATTGGGAATTTATCTTCTGCAACCAGCTTAGTATTCATTGCTTTTAAATCAGCATACTCAACCTGATCACCTTTGAAGTGGCTTGAGTCGCCACCATCGGTGATTTCAACTTTACGCAACATCTGACGAATAATAACTTCGATGTGCTTGTCGTTGATTTTCACACCTTGCAAGCGGTAGACATCTTGTACTTCGTTAACGATGTAGTCAGCAAGTGCCGTTTGGCCTTTCAGACGCAGGATATCATGTGGGTTTTGTGGACCATCAGCGATCACTTCACCGCGCGCTACCGTCTCGTTTTCAAAGACGTTAATTTGACGCCATTTTGGAATCAGCTCTTCATGAATCTCACCGTCTTCATTGGTGATAATAAAGCGATTTTTGCCTTTGGTTTCTTTACCGAAGCTCACGACACCAGTCATTTCTGCCATGATAGCGTGATCTTTTGGACGACGTGCTTCGAACAAATCAGCAACCCGTGGTAGGCCACCGGTAATATCTTTAGTACCTGAAGACGCTTGTGGTACGCGGCCCAGAATTGAACCTGCAGCCACTTCTTCACCATCGCCAACTCGAATGATAGTTTCAGCAGGTAAGAAGTAAACCACTTCTTTGCCAGCGTCAGTATTCAAGATAATAGCTGGACGTAAGTCTTTTGCTGAACTTGAACGGTCACGATTGGCAAGAATCTCAAACGAGCTCATACCAGTGGCATCATCAACTTTTACAGTCGCTGTCAGACCATCGGTAATATCACTGAAGCGTGCTTTACCCGCAAATTCAGTAATAATAGGATGCGTGTGCGGATCCCATTTAGCGATAGTTTGACCACCTTCAACATGATCTTCGCTTTTCACTAATACGCTTGAGCCATAAGGTACTTTATAACGCTCACGCTCGCGACCTAACTCATCGGTTAATGCGATTTCCGCTGAGCGCGATACGATAACCAAATGGCCATCAATATGCTCAACGGTTTTCATATTTTCAAAATGTACTTGGCCACCATTACGGACAGAGATGCTGTTGTCCACAGAAGCTGAGCTCGCTGCCCCGCCCACGTGGAAAGTACGCATGGTTAACTGGGTACCGGGCTCACCGATAGACTGGGCTGCCATAACACCGACTGACTCGCCGATATTAACTTTATGACCACGGGCCAAGTCACGACCATAGCACTGTGAGCAAACGCCATGGGCGATGTCACAAGTAATCACTGAACGTACCCAGATATCATCAATCGCATTGTCATCGAGTACATCAACCCAATGCTCATCAATCAAGGTACCGACTGGTATCAAGATTTTATCGACGTTATCGTTATAAGTCACATCACGAGCGGTCACACGGCCTAATACCAAGTCGCCAAGCTTTTCAATGATCTCGCCACCTTGAATGTGCGGCGTCATGAGCAAGCCTTGGTCCGTACCACAGTCATCACTAGTGATAACCAAATCTTGTGCCACGTCAACCAAACGACGGGTTAGATAACCTGAGTTAGCCGTTTTCAATGCGGTATCAGCTAGACCTTTACGCGCGCCATGAGTCGAGATGAAGTACTGAAGTACGGTCAAGCCTTCACGGAAGTTGGCTTTAATCGGGGTCTCAATAATTGAGCCATCCGGCTTGGCCATCAAACCACGCATACCCGCTAACTGACGAATCTGTGCGGCACTACCACGAGCACCAGAATCTGACATGATAAAGATAGAGTTAAAAGACTTCTGTTCTTCTTTTTCACCCTTGGCATTAATAACAGTATCAATGGCCAGGTTATCCATCATCGCTTTAGCGACTTTGTCATTAGTACGTGACCAGATATCGACTACTTTATTATAGCGCTCACCAGCAGTCACAAAACCTTGCTCGAATTGATCTTCAATTTCACGAACTTCAGCTTCAGCAACTTCGATGATTTGTTTTTTCATCGGCGGAATAACCATGTCATCTAGACCAATCGATACCCCAGATAGTGTTGCTTGTGCGAAACCAAGATACATTAATTGGTCAGCGAACATAACACTGTCTTTAACACCCATCTTACGATAGCAAGAGTTAATCAAGCGCGAGATATTTTTCTTAGTCATCTCTTGATTACACTCTTCAAACGCCATACCTACCGGCATGATGTTCCAGATTAACAGGCGACCGGCAACCGTATCTTTGATGCTGATCTCTTTAGTGTGATTGCCTTCTTCATCGATATGGGTTTCAGTAACCCGCACTCTGATTTTGGCGTTCACATGTAAATCGTTAGAGCCGATCGCACGCAATGCTTCATTGACGGTGGCAAAAATCATGCCTTCGCCTTGCGCGTTCACTGATGAGCGGCTAATGTAATACAGACCTAATACCACATCTTGTGATGGTACGATGATTGGATCACCATTAGCAGGTGACAAGATGTTATTGGTAGACATCATCAAGGCACGTGATTCAAGCTGCGCTTCTAGAGTCAATGGCACATGAACCGCCATTTGGTCCCCATCAAAGTCAGCGTTAAAGGCAGTACAAACCAGCGGATGCAACTGGATCGCTTTTCCTTCGATTAATACTGGCTCAAATGCTTGCAAGCCCAAACGGTGAAGCGTTGGCGCACGGTTAAGAAGTACTGGATGCTCACGAATAACCATCGCTAGCATATCCCACACTTGTGGCTCTTCACGTTCGACCATTTTCTTGGCCGCTTTAATCGTGGTTGCCAAGCCGTGTGATAACAGCTTGTTGTAAGTAAAGGGTTTGAATAGCTCAAGTGCCATTTTCTTCGGCAAACCACACTGATGCAAACGCAGCGTTGGACCAACTACGATGACCGAACGGCCAGAGTAATCCACACGTTTACCCAACAAGTTTTGGCGGAAACGACCTTGTTTACCCTTGATCATATCAGCCAAAGATTTCAACGGGCGTTTATTACTACCAGTAATCGCGCGACCACGACGACCGTTATCAAGCAAGGCATCCACTGATTCTTGTAGCATACGTTTTTCGTTACGCACAATGATATCAGGGGCACTTAGCTCAAGTAAACGCTTCAGACGGTTGTTACGGTTAATAACGCGACGATAGAGATCGTTTAGATCTGAGGTTGCAAAACGTCCGCCTTCTAGTGGTACGAGCGGGCGTAAATCTGGTGGTAATACTGGCAAGATGGTCATCACCATCCATTCAGGTTTATTATTGGAATCACGGAAGGCTTCTAATAATTTCAGACGCTTAGACATCTTTTTAAGCTTAGTCTCAGAACCTGTTTGCGGAATGGCTTCACGCAGCTCATCAATCTCAAGATCTAAGTCGATATCTTTTAACAGATCGCGTACGGCTTCGGCACCCATCTTAGCAACGAATTCATCGCCGAATTCTTCTAGCGCTCTGAAATAATCTTCATCATCAAGCAATTGATACTTTTCTAAGCTGGTCAAACCTGGCTCAGTAACGATGTAGCTTTCAAAATAAAGAACCCGCTCGATATCACGCAAGGTCATATCAAGTAATAAACCAATACGGCTGGGTAATGATTTTAAGAACCAAATATGCGCAACCGGACTGGCTAGGTCAATATGACCCATGCGATCACGGCGTACTTTAGCAGTAGTGACTTCAACGCCACATTTTTCACAGATAACGCCTTGGAATTTACGACGCTTATACTTACCGCATAGACATTCAAAGTCTTTTACCGGTCCAAAAATTTTGGCACAAAATAGACCGTCACGCTCAGGCTTAAAGGTACGATAGTTAATGGTTTCAGGTTTTTTAACTTCACCATGCGACCATGACTTAATAACGTCAGGTGAGGCTAGAGTAATTTGAATACTATCAAACTCATGGTTACCATTGCTGGTAGGGCTTTGCATGATATCGAGTAAATCTTTCAAGTTGCTTCTCCGTTATCTTTATAATCATCTGTCAGTGTCAGGCCAATGAACTATTAGTGCCATATAACACAGCGCTGACAAAATGAATGAAGGCAATGAATAGGGTTGAGATAAATGGCTAAAAGCAGCAGCGATGGGCCATGCTGCTTTTAGCTAACCATTAAGGTTACTGACTGGCTGAATTAATGTTAATTCAGCCAGATATTCTTAATGGGTTTGTTTTAGCTCAATATTGATACCCAATGATTTGATTTCTTTGGTCAATACGTTAAACGATTCAGGCATACCTGGATCCATACTTTGCTCGCCATCAACGATGTTTTTGTACATACGAGTACGACCTTCAACGTCATCCGACTTCACCGTTAGCATTTCTTGCAAGGTGTAAGTCGCACCATAAGCTTCTAGTGCCCACACTTCCATCTCACCAAAACGCTGACCACCGAACTGAGCTTTACCACCGAGCGGCTGCTGCGTAACTAAAGAGTACGAACCGGTTGAACGCGCATGCATCTTGTCATCAACCAAATGGTTAAGCTTGAGCATATACATGTAGCCGACGGTTACTTGACGATCAAACTTCTGACCAGTACGGCCATCATATAAAGTCTGCTGACCATCTCTTGACAGACCAGCAAGCTCTAGCAAGTCTTTGACTTGATGCTCATGCGCGCCATCAAATACCGCAGTACCCATTGGCACACCGCCACGTAAGTTGCCTGCTAGCGTTATGATCTCATCATCAGTTAAGCTATCAAGATCTACGCTTTCGCCACCAACTTTGTTATAGATTTGGTCTAAGAAATCACGCAGCTCTGTGATTGCTGCTTGAGCTTTGAGCATGCCATCAATTTTCTCACCCAAGCCTTTGGCTGCCATTCCTAAATGGGTCTCTAGTACCTGACCGATGTTCATGCGTGATGGTACGCCTAGCGGATTCAGTACGATATCTACCGTGTTGCCATGCTCATCATACGGCATATCTTCGACCGGCATGATACGTGATACCACCCCTTTGTTACCATGACGACCCGCCATTTTATCACCAGGCTGGATGCGACGTTTTACGGCCAGATAAACTTTAACGATTTTTTGTACGCCATGCGCTAAATCATCGCCAGAAGTTAATTTGCGTTTTTTCTCAGCAAACTTGCTATCGATATCTTTTTGCTTGTCGACTAAATATTCGGCAATCTGGGTTAGACGCTCAGAAATTTCTTCTTCGACCGGTTGAATATCAAGTAAAGTCTCAAGACTCATATCTTTCATATCAACAGCGGCCATAACGGTACCCGCTTTCAGGCCAGAACCACCGCTGACTTTTTGGCCATCGAGTAGATTACCAATACGTCCACGGGCTGCTGCTTCAAAGATACGCAGCTCTTCTTTCAAATCTTTACGGTAGCTATCGAGCTGTGATTTTTCAATCGCTTTGGCGCGAGCATCTTTTTCGACGCCGTCACGGGTAAAGACTTGTACGTCAATAACCGTACCTTTGCTAGATGTTGGTACACGTAGTGAGGTGTCTTTAACATCAGCGGCTTTTTCACCAAAGATGGCCCGGAGCAATTTCTCTTCTGGCGTTAGTTGGGTTTCACCTTTTGGCGTCACTTTACCCACTAAAATATCACCAGAATCTACTTCAGCACCGATATAAACGATACCGGCTTCATCAAGACTTGATAAAGCGGCTTCACCAACGTTTGGAATATCGCCAGTAATCTCTTCCGTACCAAGCTTGGTATCACGTGCCACACAAGTCAATTCTTGAATATGAATAGTGGTGAAACGATCTTCTTTGACCACTTTTTCAGACAGCAAGATTGAATCTTCAAAGTTATAACCATTCCACGGCATAAATGCGATGCGGATATTTTGACCCAATGCCAACTCACCAAGATCTGTTGAAGGACCATCAGCTAAAATGTCACCGGTGGCGATATCATCACCTTGGTTAACAATAATACGTTGGTTGATACAAGTATTTTGGTTAGAACGGGTATATTTAATCAAGTTATAGATATCAATACCGGCTTCACCAGCAATCATCTCATCTTCATTAACGCGTACCACAATACGTGAGGCATCAACATCTTCAATCACACCGCCACGCTTAGCGATTACACAGACACCAGAGTCACGCGCAACATGGCGCTCCATACCAGTACCTACTAGCGGCTTATCAGCACGTAGAGTAGGAACGGCCTGACGCTGCATGTTCGAGCCCATTAAGGCACGGTTAGCATCATCATGCTCCAAGAATGGAATTAAGCCTGCTGCTACCGATACCACCTGACTTGGTGACACATCCATATGGGTCACTTTTTCGGGTGGCATACGGACAAATTCGCCGTAGCTACGAACGCTGACCATCTCATCGCTCAATAGGCCATCTTCGGTCATTGGGGAGTCAGCCTGTGCAATCACAGTACCCACTTCTTCAATCGCTGACAGATATTCGATGGTATCAGTCACTTTACCATCGACCACTTGGCGATAAGGGGTTTCTAAGAAACCAAAACTGTTAGTCTTAGCAAAGATGGCTAATGAGTTAATCAAGCCAATGTTTGGACCTTCAGGGGTCTCAATCGGACAGACACGACCATAATGAGTGTCATGTACGTCACGTACTTCAAAGCCTGCACGTTCACGAGTCAAACCACCAGGTCCTAGTGCTGATACACGGCGTTTATGGGTAATCTCAGACAACGGGTTGTTCTGATCCATAAACTGTGACAACTGGCTTGAACCAAAGAATTCTTTAACCGCAGCCGCGACGGGCTTAGAGTTAATCAAATCTTGTGGTGATAAGTTATCTGATTCCGCTGAGCTTAAGCGCTCTTTGACCGCACGTTCAACCCGTACTAGGCCAACACGGAATTGGTTTTCTGCCATCTCGCCAACTGAACGAATACGGCGGTTACCTAAGTGATCAATATCATCGACTTCACCGCGACCATTACGAATCTCAATCAGCTCTTTGAGCACATTGACGATATCACCGTTGGTCAAAACACTGCGCGCACGCTGAATATCAGGGTCGGCAGTATCATCAAACGCTAAGCCTAAACGGCGGTTAAATTTCATACGGCCGACATTAGATAAGTCATAGCGATCAGCGTTAAAGAACATGCTATCGAAGAGCTTCTCAGCGGTATCAACCGTTGGTGGCTCACCTGGACGCATAACTTTATAAATCTCAATTAGCGCTTCTTCACGGCTTGAGGTACTATCAGCGCGTAAGGTATCGGCAATATAACTGCCTTGATCAATATCATTGGTGAATAGAATGCTGATTTCTTTGATAGATTCACTGGCTTCAAACGAGCTTAATTTGACCAACAATTCATGGTCAATAAGCGTGTTGGCTTTAGCGATGACTTCATCATTAACGATGATATCTTCTGCTAAAATACGCTCATATAGGTATTCATCAGGTACCGAAATCTTAGTCATACCCGCTTCTTCAAGCTGACGGATACGGCGAGCATTAATACGTTTGCCTTGCTCAACGACCACATCGCCTGCAGGGGTTACAATGTCAAACTGTGCCATTTCACCGCGTAGGCGGTCAGCAACCAGATCAATCTCAAACTGCTCTTCGCCTCTATAAACGGCTACTTTTTCAAAGAACAGATCTAAGATTTCAGAGGTACTTAGGCCTAGTGCACGTAGAATAATAGAGGCCAATAGCTTGCGACGACGGTCAATACGGGCAAAGACTAAATCTTTAGCATCAAATTCAAAGTCTAACCAAGAACCACGGTAAGGAATAATGCGGGCGTTATACAGTACTTTACCACTTGAATGTGATTTGCCTTTGTCATGGTCAAAGAACACACCGGGTGAGCGATGTAGCTGAGATACGATAACCCGTTCAGTACCATTAATAATAAAGGTACCGTTATTGGTCATTAATGGCATCTCACCCATGTAGACGCTTTGCTCACGGATATCTTTAATGGCTGCTTTACTGTCTTTATCTTTGCTGTCTTTATCTTTGATAATTAAGCGGATTTTGACCCGCATTGGTGCTGCGAAAGTTGAGCCGCGTAGAATACACTCACGCTCATCAAACTCAGGGGTACCTAGGTAGTATTCAACGAATTGTAGCTCTGCGTTACCAGAGTGACTTTCGATAGGGAAAATAGAGGAATACGCAGCTTGCAGACCGGTATTCTCACGAGCTTTTGGCTTTTTGTGCTCTTGCAAAAAGTGCTCGTAGGAATCTACTTGGATAGACAGTAAATAGGGAATGTCCATCACAGTAGGTAATTCAGCAAAACTTTTGCGAATACGCTTTTTTTCAGTATAAGAATATGCCATCGAGAGTCCTTACAGTAAACGTGAAAACAAATTAAAAGCGCGGCTAGCATGCATAAATACTATGCAGACTTAGCGACGTAAACGATAATAAAAGAAACGGTTGTTAATGCTTAGCTCATTATACTGAGCAACTAGTACGTACTTATCAATGAATGTGCATTCAACACATCATGTTTAGTCTTAAAAGCAACACCTAGGTACGATGATATGAATGCTGACATTGAAAATTTCAATGTTATACATTTTTAAATATCGTATCCTCAGATGCTGCCGTTTGAATAGTAATGATTCAATCTGTAACTTGGCTTAAGTTGCCATTAATAACGGCAATGGATCATGTATATGGGCTATTTATAATCCTAAGTAATATCGTCGCTGATATCTACCGTCTATGAGCCCATTTACTGACAGTGAAATCATGCTAGACTACTGGGGACCAATAGCTTTTAGAATTAATAATAATTGGGATGACTATAAATTTTAGAATCAATATGAGCGATAATGTTAATAGGAAAGTATATAGACGCAAAAAATTGCCAAACATCCATCTATTGACGTTTAGCCTAAATTAATCTGGTTTCAAAAACTTGGATGTGTGCTTGCATGTATATCGTCTGTCCTTTTGATGGGTATCCACCGCGCTAATGCATACGTAAGTTGGCAGACACAAAAGGTCAAGCTATTAATTATAATAAAAAAAAGCTGGCAATGCAAGGCATCACCAGCTTTTTTTGTACAGTGTTAAACTTATTTTAGTTCAACAGTTGCACCAGCTTCTTCAAGTTTCTTTTTCAACTCTTCGCCATCAGCTTTAGAAACAGCTTCTTTGATTGGTGTTGGAGCACTTTCAACCAAATCTTTCGCTTCTTTCAAGCCAAGGCCAGTCGCTTCACGTACTGCTTTAATGACAGCAACTTTTTTCTCGCCAAAGCTGGCAAGAATAACGTCAAACTCGTCTTGTTCTTCAGCAGCAGGACCGTCAGCAGCAGCAGCAGGTGCAGCAGCAGCAACAGCAGCAGTTACGCCGAATTTTTCTTCCATGTCGCTGATAAGCTCAACGATATCCATTACTGACATTTCAGCGATTGCGTTTAACACATCATCTTTAGATAGTGCCATGAGAACTCTCCGTTATCTGATAAAATTAATTGATTCTAATATTGCTTAGGCTGCTTGCCAAATTTTAAAATAGGGTTGACAATAAAATACAACCGACAATATTAAAGTTACGTTAAAACAAGCAATTAAGCAGCTTCTTTTGCGTCTTTAATTGCTGCTACGGTGCGAACAAACTTACTAGGAACTGCGTTCATAGTTTGGACAAGCTTGGTCACTGGTGCATTCAAGGTAGCCATCAAGATAGACAACGCTTCGTCGCGAGTTGGAAGCTTCGCTACGCGTTCTAGATCTTCTGGACCAAATAATTCACCACCAACTGATACCAATTTGGTTTCAAGGGCACTGTTATCTTTACTAAAATCAAAAATGATTCTAGCTGCAGATCCCAAATCTTCCATTGAAAAAGCCAAAAGTAATGGACCAGTCAGACTGTCTGACATGCACTCAAAGCTAGTACCTTCAAAAGCGCGTTTTGCTAGGGTATTTTTTACCACTTTCAAAACCACACCTTGTTCACGGGCTTGTTCGCGCAGCTTAGTAAGCTTTGCAACACCAATACCATGATACTCGGCAGCTACCGCTGAGTACGCCTTAGCAGCAACTTCAGACACTTCAGCCACAACTTGTTGTTTTTGCTCTAGCGTTAATGCCATAAGTTTGCTCCTTGATCTTATCAATCGCCTTAATGCTTAAGCTTTTAACTGTTTAGATTTTGACACCTTAAACTTTTAAAGACATAGACCTTAAAGTGAGATTGACTTGATACGACACATTACCAATAAGCCAAAAAAAAGCTAGTGCTTATTAATTGGGTCATATTAGTAACGACTGATTACGGCACCGTTATCAGAATGACGTTGAGTGATAGATTAATGCTGATATTTTGATAGCTAGTATCTCAATAACAGCACTGCCCTATCCGCTCCGGTCTTAAACTGTGTGGGCCACCGTCTGCGTAGGCTAACTAAGATTTTTATCTAGCGTCGATTAAAGAAACAGCTTATGAGTATTTTCAACAACGTTAAAAGCTGTTAAGAATACTTCTAAACCGCTTTCTACCTACGGTCTTAGACAGCGTAGCGATTGCCACGCTGACCTAATTCTTTAAAATTTATTGGTACTTACTATTCACAACATCTTATTTAGAATATTTAGATAATAAGTACCTGTATTATTTACTTAATATTATTTACTTAAATATTTACTTATCTTATTTATTAACACGATGAGGGATAGGATCAATAGTGATACCTGGGCCCATAGTGCTTGAGATAGTAATTTTTTTGATAAAAATGCCTTTAGAGGTCGCAGGCTTGGCACGCTTTAGATCAGCAATTAACGCATGAGCATTTTGCATCACTTGTTCAGCGGTAAAACCAACTTGACCGATAGTGGTATGGATAATACCTGCTTTATCAACACGATATTGTGCTTGACCGGCTTTAGCATTGGTTACGGCTTCTGCAACGTTAGGCGTTACGGTACCGACTTTAGGGTTAGGCATCAAACCACGTGGGCCTAAGATCGTACCTAATTGACCAACAACACGCATGGCGTCAGGAGCAGCGATAACCACGTCAAAGTCCATGTTACCGGCTTTGATTGATTCTGCTAAGTCTTCAAAACCAACGATGTCAGCGCCCGCTGCTTTAGCAGCTTCGGCAGCAGCGCCCTGTGCGAACACAGCAACGCGCTTGGTTTTACCAGTACCCGCAGGAAGGTTAGTAGCGCCACGAACGACTTGGTCCGATTTACGTGGATCAACACCTAAGTTTACCGCAATATCGATAGACTCTTTGAATTTTAAAGCGGGTAAATCATTTAGAATCTGTACGGCTTCTTCAATAGTGTATAATTTTTCGTTTTCGATACGGCTATTGATTTCTTTTTGGCGTTTGGTTAGCTTAGACATTATATACCCTCCACGGTAATACCCATTGAACGGGCAGTACCAGCAACGGTACGAACAGCAGCATCAAGATCGGCAGCAGTTAAGTCTGCGTTCTTGGTTTTAACGATCTCTTCGAGTTGTTCACGGTTCACTTTACCGACTTTAGCGGTATTTGGTGTGCCAGAACCTTTAGTAACGCCAGCGGCTTTACGTAGTAAGAACGCAGCTGGTGGTGACTTCATGATGAAGGTAAAAGACTTATCGCTATATACCGTGATCACAGTTGGGATCGGTAGACCTGGCTCTTGGCTTGAGGTCGCAGCGTTAAATTCTTTACAGAACGCCATGATGTTCACGCCTTTTTGACCCAAGGCTGGACCAATCGGTGGTGAAGGATTTGCTTTGCCCGCAGGCACTTGTAGTTTGATATAGCCATCAATCTTCTTAGCCATAACTGTCTCCTAAATGGGTGATAACGCCAGCTTCACTATAATACGTCATTAAGACAGTATCTCGTTCAGCAACAGCTCCCCGGTTTATAAATGTTTAGTCTAGTTTTTCAACTTTACTAAACTCAAGTTCGACCTGGGTGGGTCGATTAAATACGTTTACGGTCAAATGTAGTTTAGACTTTTCGTAATCCACTCTTTCCACCAACCCTTTAAAGTCAGTAAATGGACCATCAATAACCAATAGTTCTTCACCCGGCTCAAATAAAGTTTTTGGACGTGGATCAGCTTCAGTCTGGTTCAAGCGGTTTAAAATACGATCGGCTTCTACTTGAGTAATAGGTGCAGGAGTTTCTGGTGTACCACCAATAAAGCCCATAATACGAGGGCACTCTTTAACGATGTGCCAAGTATTATCGTTCATTTCCATTTGGATCAATACGTATCCTGGAAAGAACTTACGCTCACTCTTACGCTTTTTGCCGTCTTTCATTTCAACGACTTCTTCGGTAGGAACCAACACATCACCGAACGACTCAGCGAAGTCACTACGGTTAATACGATCAGTTAATGAACGTTGTACTTGTTTTTCATATCCTGAAAACGCTTGGACAATATACCAACGCATATCACGCTCCTGATCTTTATAAATAAGTCGTTATAAGTAAAATTTGAGTTAAATGCTAGCAATTGAGACAGCTTGCAATGTGCAACCTTGGACTCAATACTTGCTGTTTAACCAATAAATAAGCCAACAAACCAATTAAAAAAGTTATCCAATAACCAAATAAAAAACCCAGCAATAGCGATCACGACAAGTGTTTGCCATGTGTATTGAAAGGTTTCGTCTTTACCAGGCCATGTAACGCGGCGTAGTTCTACGGCAGCGTCTTTTAATAAGGTTTTAAATGCACGGCCCTGGTTAGTTAATGCAAGACATACCAGTGCAAATACAAAAAGGGCGACGATAATGCCAATCCGTACCCAGACATCATTGGCAGGCTGCCAGTAACCCGGTAAGTATTGATTGGCTAAAGTCGCACCGATTAAGACTGCGATGGCCAGTAGCCATAACATAGCATCTTTTGCTGAGCCAGTTTTAGCAACTTCAACCGCAGAGGTATTGGTCGCTGATATGTGCTTATTTTTAGTCAGCGTTCCACCATCGGCTGCCTTAGCATCAGATAACTTATTTTCGAGGTTATCTTGATCATTGCTCATAAAGGACTCACTTCGGAGATGGTGGTATGCAGCTAAAATATAATAAAAAGATGGCAGGCGATGTAGGACTCGAACCTACAACCCTCGGTTTTGGAGACCGATGCTCTACCAATTGAGCCAATCGCCTATGGGTGTTGAGGCTGACAATTATACAAGCTTTTAGTTAGAATGCAAGTTTTAAGGCAGTATTTAACCATATTAATCCATTCACCGCTTTATTAATAACAACCCTCAAAAATATGGAGTACCAAACCGAGCTCGCTATCAATTGGCTTTCGTAGTATTTTGCTTCGTTAAATATAGTCAATGAAAAGGAATATCGATACATAACCTACTGCTGGCATACGTTTTTCTTGCTTGCTGTGCCTACGCAGACCGAGGCTGCAAAAAGCTTATAGCAGCAGTACCGTCGCGTTTTTGAGGTATTTTAACTATACCTATTACGTCTACTTGTTCAAAGCCATAAAAAAAGCCGCCCTCAATAAAGAGAGCGACTTTTTGACTAATGGTTTAAATACTACATTCAGTCTTAAACGTTAACGTTAGCAACCACACCAGCGCCTACCGTACGGCCGCCTTCACGAATAGCGAAGCGTAGACCTTTGTCCATAGCGATTGGGTGGATAAGCTCTACGCCCATCTCAACGTTATCACCAGGCATCACCATTTCAGTACCGTCTTGTAACTGGATTGCGCCAGTGACGTCGGTGGTACGGAAGTAGAACTGGGGACGATAGCCGTTTAGGAATGGGGTGTGACGACCGCCTTCTTCTTTGCTTAGTACGTATACTTCGGCATCAAATTTGGTATGCGGGGTGATTGAGCCTGGTTTGGCCAATACTTGTCCGCGCTGTACGTCTTCACGCTTGGTACCACGTAGCAATACGCCACAGTTTTCGCCTGCACGACCTTCGTCAAGCAGTTTACGGAACATCTCTACACCGGTACAGGTGGTTTTTTGGGTGGCACGGATGCCGACGATTTCAATTTCGTCACCGATTTTGACGATGCCTGATTCGACACGGCCAGTAACGACGGTACCACGACCTGAGATTGAGAAGACGTCTTCGATTGGCATTAAGAATGCTTTGTCGACGTCACGCTCAGGCTCTGGGATGTAGGTGTCTAGGATACCTAGTAGTTCTACAATAGCAGGTTGACCGTACGGACCTTCGTCGCCTTTTAGGGCTTGGGTCGCAGACCCTTTAACGATTGGGGTGTCGTCACCTGGGAAGTCATAGTCGCTAAGTAATTCGCGAACTTCCATTTCTACTAGCTCAAGCAACTCTTCGTCGTCTACGAGGTCGCATTTGTTCATGAATACGATGATGTACGGTACGCCAACCTGACGTGATAGCAAGATATGCTCACGGGTTTGTGGCATAGGGCCGTCAGTTGCTGATACGACTAAGATTGCGCCGTCCATTTGAGCGGCACCAGTGATCATGTTTTTAACATAATCGGCGTGACCTGGGCAGTCGACGTGTGCGTAATGACGGGCTTCGGTGTCATATTCTACGTGGCTGGTGTTGATGGTAATACCACGGGCTTTTTCTTCAGGGGCTGAGTCAATAGACGCGTAGTCTTTGGCTTCGCCGCCTGAAGTGATAGCGGCTACGGTTGCGATAGCGGCGGTAAGGGTGGTTTTACCATGGTCAACGTGTCCAATGGTGCCGACGTTGACGTGTGGCTTTTTGCGTTCAAACTTGGCCTTTGCCATGAGTGTTTCCTCTTTATTTGGGGTCAATGCTTCATTAGTGTTGATACAATAATTAAGGCAATTGTGACCGCATTAAGATAATTGTTAAAGGGTTGCACATATAGTGTGCAGATATTATAAGAAAATCACGACCAATAACAAGTCTTTTAACAAGTTATTGGCTTAATCAAAACTGACAATACAGAGTTAGGCTCTATATTGCCATTATTAAAGGGTTATTAATTACTCGTCGCCATCTTTAGAGTTGAACTTAGCGATAATAGCAGCGGATACTGATTTTGGAATCTCAGCGTACTTTTGGAATTCCATCGAGTAAGTTGCACGGCCCTGTGACATTGAACGCATCTGTGTGGCATAACCAAACATTTCTGCTAATGGCACTTCTGCACGGATCTGCTTGGTACCACCAGGCAGATCTTCCATACCTTGAACCATACCACGACGACGGTTTAAATCGCCCATAATATCGCCCATGTAATCTTCAGGGGTTTCCACTTCAACTTTCATGACTGGCTCAAGTAGTGCCGGATTAGCAGCTAAGAAGCCTTTTCTGAAAGCAATAGAACCGGCCATCTTAAATGACAACTCATCCGAGTCAACGTCATGGTAAGAACCGTCATACAAGGTCGCTTTTACGCCAACGATTGGGTAACCAGCAAGTACGCCATTTTTCATGCGTTCTCTGATACCCTTATCAACCGCACCATGGAATTCTTTTGGCACCGTACCACCAACCACTTCTTCAGCAAACTCATATAAAACGTCGCCAGCTGGATCAAGTGGCTCAAGACGTAACCACACATGACCGAATTTACCACGGCCACCGGTTTGACGGACGAATTTGCCTTCTTGTTCAATCGTCTCACGAATCGTTTCGCGATAAGCAACCTGCGGCGCACCAATGTTAGCTTCAACGCCAAACTCACGCTTCATACGATCGACAAGAATTTCTAAATGCAGCTCACCCATACCACTGATGATAGTCTGGCCAGATTCTTCATCAGTATGTACACGGAATGAAGGGTCTTCTTTCGCCAAACGACCTAGAGCAATCGACATTCTTTCTTGGTCAGCTTTGGTCTTAGGTTCGACCGCTAAACTGATCACTGGATCTGGGAACTCCATACGCTCAAGAGTAATCACGTTGCTCTCGTCGCAAAGAGTATCACCAGTAGTCACATCTTTCATGCCCACTAAAGCGGCGATATCACCAGTACGAATTTCAGCAAGCTCTTCTTGCGTGTTCGCCATCATCTGAACGATACGACCAACGCGCTCACGCTTCATTTTAACTGGGTTATAAACGCTGCTGCCCTGCTTTAAGACACCTGAATAAACACGAACAAAGGTTAAGTTACCGACGAACTTATCATTCATGATTTTGAAAGCAAGTGCTGAGAAAGGAGTGTCATCTGACGCTTCGCGGAAGCCTTCGCTTTCGTCTTTATCGTTAAGAATACCTTTAATAGCCGGTACATCTATTGGTGCTGGTAAATAACGAATAACCGCATCCAACATTTTTTGTACGCCTTTGTTCTTAAAGGCAGTACCACAAAGTAATGGAATAATTTCGTTATCAATCGTACGTTGACGAATGGCAGCATGAATTTGATCTTGAGACAATTCGCCATTGTCTAAGTATAAATTCATTAACTCTTCAGACGCTTCAGCAGCAGTTTCGACTAAGATTTCACGAAATTCTTCCGCTTTTTCTTGTAGTTCAGCTGGGATTTCGCGCTCTTCATATTCCATACCTTGAGACGCTTCGTCCCAATAGATGGCTTTCATAGACACTAGGTCAACCACGCCTTCAAAGTCTTCTTCTTTACCAATTGGAATAACAACGGCTACTGGGTTACCACCTAAACGAGTCTTAACTTGCTCAATAACGCGGTAAAAATCAGCACCAACCCGATCCATTTTATTTACGAATGCAAGACGCGGTACTTTATATTTGTTTGCCTGACGCCATACGGTCTCAGACTGTGGTTGTACGCCGCCTACTGCACAGTAAACCATGCACGCGCCATCAAGTACCCGCATAGAACGTTCAACTTCAATCGTGAAGTCAACGTGACCTGGGGTGTCAATGATATTGATACGATGTTCAGGGAATTGCTTGGCCATACCTGACCAAAAGCAGGTAGTCGCCGCTGACGTAATAGTAATACCGCGCTCTTGTTCTTGCTCCATCCAGTCCATGGTAGCTGCGCCATCATGTACTTCGCCAATTTTGTGACTGACACCG
This sequence comes from Psychrobacter sp. PL19, assembly GCF_017875835.1. Classification (NCBI taxonomy): domain Bacteria; kingdom Pseudomonadati; phylum Pseudomonadota; class Gammaproteobacteria; order Moraxellales; family Moraxellaceae; genus Psychrobacter; species Psychrobacter sp. PL19. The sequence goes on along the minus strand of NZ_JAGING010000001.1, from coordinate 975,622 downwards.
GTATAGAACAAAACGCGCTCGGTAGTAGTTGTCTTACCAGCATCAATGTGCGCTGAGATACCAATATTACGATAGCGCTTTAGGGGAGTTATACGAGCCATAGTGTTTTCCTAGGGGAAGTCATGTATGTATTAATGTATTGTATGTCTCTACTTTATACTCTTAGCAAAAAAATCTAGCTTGGCTATTTTACTGGCCACTTGATAAACCTAATACGGTTTGACAGCGTCAGTGATAAGAATATAAAAGCATTGAATCTAGGACAAAATTGTCATAACAGATATCCGCCATCGCAGCCGTTCAAGAACTTAAATTGTGTAGCATAAGTTATGTAACAACTGAACAAGTGATAGCGGCAATCAATAGAATAAATAAGCGATAAGGTTATAGAATAACCATATACGCTGATAAATCAGTAGCGCAAATGGTTGCGTCTGATTTACCAGCACTTACAGCTTTAAGCGAACTTAGAAGCGGTAATGTGAGAATGCTTTGTTAGCATCTGCCATGCGGTGAACTTCGTCACGCTTTTTCATAGCATTACCCTTGCCTTCTGATGCATCGCCCAATTCGCCTGCAAGACGTAGAGCCATTGATTTTTCAGAACGCTTAGCAGCTGCTTCGGCTATCCAACGCATAGCCAATGCAGTACGACGGGAGGGGCGTACTTCCATTGGTACTTGATAGGTAGCACCACCAACGCGGCGAGCTTTTACTTCTACCATTGGGCGAACATTTTCGAGAACGTCTTCGAAAAAAGATACAGGATCTTCAATGTTACGTTTTTGAGCTACAGTCTCAAGAGCACCGTAAACGATACGCTCAGCAGTAGATTTTTTACCATGGCTCATCACGTGGTTGATGAATTTAGCGATGGTTTGGCTACCAAACTTAGGATCCGGTAGGATCTCACGGGTAGCTACGACGCGACGTCTTGGCATAATAAATTTCCTTGTCTTCAGGAGAGTCTGACATTCATAATCTCATACTGGCAGCAATATATTGTGAGCGCAGTGAAGAGTTATCAGTCAGCCTTACTGCATGAGGGAGTGTTGAGGCAGCAGTTTAGTTAAATAAAATGCTCAAACCGATAACACTAATCCCATGCACAGTTAATGGGTCGTACGAATACACACTACGTTAATATTATCGCTAATATTAAACTTTAGGTTTCTTCGCACCATATTTAGAGCGACCTTGCTTACGGTCTTTTACGCCAGCGCAATCTAGTGCACCGCGAACGGTATGATAACGTACACCCGGTAGATCTTTTACACGACCACCACGGATAAGAACCACACTGTGCTCTTGTAAGTTATGACCTTCGCCGCCGATGTAGCTTGATACTTCATAGCCTGAAGTCAAACGTACACGACATACTTTACGCATGGCCGAGTTAGGTTTTTTAGGCGTGGTAGTATATACACGAGTACATACACCGCGACGTTGTGGGCACGCTTGCAACGCAGGAACTTTTGACTTTTCCTTGATTGTTTTGCGACCCTTACGAATCAATTGGTTAGTTGTTGCCATAAGGCATGCTTCTCCCGTTTGGTATAAAACAAAAAAATGGGCCAATCCACCAGCCATCTCACGCTATACGCGGATTTTTGGGGTACCCATTTTTAGGACAATGTATTATAAAGATATGTTGTTGTAATTTCAACCACTTATAGGTAGTTTTACTTTACAACGTTCAGCAGATATGCATTAAGTATACGCTACTATTGGCTAGCAATACAGCTAAGCCGTACCCGTGAAAATAAACATTTGACAAGACAAGCTTATAAAATTGTCAATTGTTAGGCACTAAGTGGTGGTATTGTCTTAACTTTCAAGACTCTATTTAACATTATTTGACATTATCTTTGTCATGCAAAAAAGTCTTAAGACACTACCACCTGTTTTTATTTCTCAATGACCAATAACTATTTTTTTACCTCTGATTTTTGCTCGCTGGTTTCTGTTTGCTTCTCATCGGCAGATTTGTTGCTATCTGATGCTTCTTCTACACGCTTCCCTGTGTCTTTTTTCTGACTGTCTGTATTTTTACTAACCTCAGCTTCGCTACTGCTGTCATCAGTGATCGCGCGATTGGCAAGCTTGGGTTCTGGTGCAAAAGTCGCTTGTGCCACGCCAATGACTTGATCGATCAAGCGGCTATTGTAACGCATGCCTACAGCGACAGCGGTTACTGGTAAGAAGCGGCGGACCCATGACAAGTCAATTTGATCCAGATCGATACCTACCTGCCCAGCAATTTTATCGACTTGTTCTGCATAGAAATTCACATTCTGATTTTTAAGGCCTAAATTTTTGAGCTCACTATGCAGACCACGGCTTTGGGCATTATCAAGTAGGCCCTTACCTACCCCAATACCTGCCAACAGCGCTTGTTTTTCTTGCATCTTACTCAAGTCAGCGTTAGCGAGTAATTCGTAAGCTGCTTTTATACCTTGTTTACCAGTCAGTGGTTTATCATAGACAGCAGCCAATTGATAAACCGTACGTAATGACACTAATAATAGCCATAAGGTATCCGCTAACAACCCTGGCAAACCGGCTAAACCCGTCAATCCACCCAGGGTTGCAAGCGCACGGTTTTGATTGGCAATAGCAGTTGCCAATGCATAACGTTGTCCGTCATCCAATGTCGCGACATTAGCGAAACGATGCTCACTTGGTAAGTCGAGCTGACTCCAACTTGAGGCCAGTTTCGCCAGCTGAGCAAAAGCACTATCCAGCGTAGATTGGAATAGCTTATCAGGGACTACTTTTTTAGCATATTTGCCATAGGTAGCAAAGCGAGTACCAAGGAGCTGTTGAGTGGTTTTTAAGGTTTGCTCACGGAATAGATCTTGTTGATAATCGTCGTTGCCTAAATCTACCGCTTTATAGTGACTTGACTTACCTGTTTTGGTGTTAACACTATCAATTAGTGAACCCATACGCTCAAGATTACTCCGTGTAAAATAACCGATAGTCTTAATACCTTGAGAAAGAGTGCTCTGCTTTGCCATCGTTGTATCCTTAATATGATGATTGGTGTGATTAAAATAATATGCCTAAAAAGCGTAGGTTCGAATAATTTTTAACCTTTTGTTGGGGTCTGCTACTTATTAATGGTTTGCTAGGTTTAGCACAAACCATTAATAAGCTCAACATTAATTCGCTTTTGTACTGATATCTATTCTATTAGTGTAGCTAATTTTTGATATTTATGTCAGTGAGAACAATGTTATTACTACCACGACATTTGTATCTAAAGTTATGACTTGTTCGTAACTTTAGACTGAATAATTGCCACCTCTATACCATCTGCTTGTGATCTGTCTCTTATGTTTTTGAATGTTATGATCGCTAATGTTGCCCTTATCAAAATTACTTCAGCAAGGCCTGTCAGCTTGCCTTTTAGAGTTCATGGTATTTTTACTATTATTTTGCAATTGAGCAACGTTTTTGAATCGTCGATACGTTATCATACCGTGAATTAAGGTATGATTGACCTAGTGCTTAGACAATTTTCGGTATTATTATAAAACTAAAAGAATCAAAAAATACTTGAAGTAAAGAAATTAAGCTTTGAGAAACGCCTAACAGCAAACGTCGATACATAAGCATTAAATATAGAAAGACATTAAGCATAGAAAGGCATTAAACATAGAAAGGCATTAAATGTAGATAAGCATTAAATGTAAAGAGGCATCAAAGCCATCATTAAAGAATCGCTATTATAAGGAATACGGTATGCGCCGAGTTGTTATTACTGGAGCAGGGATTGTCTCTTGTATCGGAAATGATTTAGCCACTGTCACCACTGCTTTAAAACAAGGGCAGTCTGGCATTAGATTTAATGAATCTTACGCTGAGCACGGCTTTAAATCGCAAGTCAGCGGTAGTATTGATAAAGGGTTACTTGACACTTCTGGTATAGATCGCAAATTGAAGCGTTTTTTTAGTGATGCCAGCCTTTATGCTTATGTGAGCGCATTGGCCGCTATTGAGCAAGCAGGGTTAGCACTTGAAACCATTAATAATAACCCACGTGTGGGAGTTATAGCAGGATCGGGTGGCGCATCAACAGAGGGGGTGGTCATCGCAGTAGATGCTATGCGCGAAAAAGGTCTGCGCGGAGTCGGTGCTATGGCAGTGCCAAAGACTATGAGCAGTTCAGTGTCTGCGGCTCTAGCGACCGGTCTCAAAATTCAAGGGGTCTCCTATTCTATTTCCTCAGCTTGCGCGACTTCAACTCACTGTATCGGCCACGCCGCTGAACTGATTCAGCTGGGCAAAGCAGACGTGGTGTTAGCCGGTGGCAGTGAAGCGGAGGACTGGACCCAGTCTTGTATGTTTGATGCTATGGGCGCAATGAGCACGCAATATAATGACACGCCAAAACAATCCTCACGTGCTTATGATAAAGATCGCGACGGTTTTGTGATTGCCGGTGGTGGGGCGATGGTGGTGGTTGAAAGCTTGGAACATGCCCAAGCGCGCGGCGCCAATATTTTAGCCGAAATTGTCGGGTATGGCGCTAGCTCTGATGGTGCTGAGATGGTTGCCCCCAGTGGCGAGGGTGCGGTACGTTGTATGCAGCAAGCTTTAGATCAGGCTGGCTTACAGAGTGTGGATTATATTAATAGCCACGGTACCAGTACGCCATTAGGCGATATCACCGAACTGAAAGCTATTGTTGAAGTATTCGCTTCCGACAACGATGCTAAAAATACGGTCCCGCCTATTAGCTCAACCAAATCAATGACCGGTCATAGCTTAGGGGCGGTCGGTGCTCAAGAGTTGATTTACTGTTTACTTATGCTACAAGAAGAATTTATCGCCCCGAGTATCAATATTGAAAATCTTGATTCAGCTGCCGAAGGCTTTGATATCGTCACTGAAATGCGACCGGCTAAGCTTAAGACTCTTATGAGCAATAGCTTCGGCTTTGGTGGTACTAATGCCACCTTAATCATCAAAAAATTCGACGCCTAACGTATGGCGAACCCAATAGCCCGCCACGACAGCATCAATCCTGCTAACGTTAAAAGCAACCAGCCTGTTGACCAAGCCCCGCTAAAGCGCCCACTTCAGTGGGGCTTTGGTGGTTTGTCAGCCGCAGAACTATTACCGTTGTTGCAGCAGCATTTGGCAACTCAAGATCCTAGCGCGCAGTGGCAGCTAGTATGGCTAAATAATGATGGGCAGTCAGTGGTTGGCTTACTACCTAAAGTAAGCTGGGCTGTTTATTTTCATGGCAACAATCACCATACCTCTGACTTATCTTCTATGACTACCCAAAGATCTAACGATCAAATACCTAACTATAAAGTTATTAAAAATTGTCGTGATGATGGTAATGCTATAACGACAGCCTATATGAGTTACCTAGACTGGCAAAATGAGTTAATCAATTATAGCCAAGCTCATGAGATTGGTAACAGCGATGCAAATTTGATAAACGACCAGGATGAAAATCCCAGCTATCATCACGGTCTGATTGGCTTTATTGGTTATGATATTGCGGCTCATGAGCTCAGTCCTGCATCTCAGGTCCAACAAACATCACAACCTTGTGCCACTATGGGTCATTATGACCTTTACCTGACACCGATTAACGACCCTACTAATAGCACCACCCGTTGGATTTTAAAGGTTGAAACTGGCCATACTGACCTTAGAAATACAGCAGAAAATAAGTTTATAACAGCGCTTATATCATATTTAGATACTCTGGATAACACACTGTCTACTAGTGACAGTGACAGTGACAGTGACAATGCTAATCAAGCCGCACTCAAAATCAGATCAACACTTAGACCACTAGTATTGAGCGCGCAGTGGAGTAAGCTCGACTATCAGCAGGCCTTTGAGCAAACCCAAAACTATTTACAGCAAGGCGACTGTTATCAGATTAACCTGACGCAGGCATGGGGTGGCCAGTTTGTTAACTCGCGTAGCAGTAATCACGCAACAGTGACCTCCCTCATTGATTACTTACCTGCCCTCCACCACAACACCCAAGCCCCATTTGCGGGTTATTTAGGAGTTAATCGTTTAGAGAACAGCCTATCGAAACACAGCCCAGCAGAAAATAGTAATTTGGCAGCTGATCATGCAAGAATTCACAACCGCTCAGATCAACCGTCATTAGACTTTGAGTTATTGAGCTGTTCACCCGAGCTGTTCTTCACCTTTATCAAAGACGTTAAGACCGGTAGGCATCATATTCGTACCAAGCCGATCAAGGGTACTATACCGCGTGGTATCAATGCCGAACAGGACTTAGTACTCAAACAGCAACTGACTGATAGTGATAAAGATCGTGCTGAGAATGTCATGATTGTTGACTTACTACGTAATGATTTGGGTAAATACGCCAAGACGGGTAGCGTAAAAGTACCACAGCTATTCACCATTGAGAGCTTTAGTAATGTCCATCATATGGTTAGCACTATTACCGCTGAGTTAAAAGAAGACACTCATCCGCTAGCAGTATTGTTCGGTAGTTTACCAGCCGGCTCGATTACGGGTACACCCAAGAAGCGCGCGGTTGAGATTATCTCTGAATTAGAAGCCGCACCGCGGGGCGCCTATTGTGGCACGATGGGTTATATGAATTTTGATGGTAGCGGCCAATGGAATGTCCTGATTCGTACGCTGCAGGCCGATACTTCATCGAGCCCAACAGGACAAGTCAATTTATGGGCAGGTGGCGGTATCACTATTGCCTCTGATAGTGAGGCTGAATACCAAGAATGTCTCGATAAAGTAGGTAACTTACTTAACGTACTGACTCAAGATAATTGGGTCAAAAAAGTATAGTTAAGAAAAGACAGCTAAATAAGACGACCTATAAATATAATCCACCTAGCAGTTCAGGGCAGATGGACGCAACCCTGAACCTATCGCTATCTTAAGTCAACAAACTACTGTCTACCAGATACGTATGATTACTATTGTAGCGTGCCGGCTGACCTAGCTGACCAGCATTGACTAGGATAGTTTTATGTATTCGATAGACATTTTTCAGCTGCTAATTAGTAACAGCATCGTCCTGGGTTTGCAGTGCTTTTAGCGCACTAATGAGACGCTCATGTTGTGCGGCGGTACCAACAGTAATACGCAAATACTCCTGAGTACGTGGTCTATCAAAGTGGCGCACCATAATACCCTGCTCACGTAACACACGGGCTATTTCACTGGCATTACCATCCTTAGGACGCGCAAATATGAAATTGGCATGCGATGGCAATACCTTATAGTCCAGTGCGGTCAGCTGAGCGGTCAATGAGTCGCGTAACGCTATAACCTGCTGAAGAGTTTGCTCAAAGTACGCTGTATCTAACACACTAGCCGTGGCGCCTGCTTGTGCCAACTTATCTAATGGATAGCTATTAAAGCTATTTTTCATACGGGTCAGCGCTTCGATTAATGATACATTACCAAAAGCCATTCCCACTCGCAGTCCAGCAAGCGAACGAGATTTTGAAAAGGTTTGTGTGACTAAGATGTTATCAAACTCGTTAATCAAACTAACCGCTGATACCGCAGTGTCTGAACCGCCCTCATCCGTGTACGCAAAATCAATATAAGCCTCATCAATGACAATCACCGAATTAGAATGCTCACTAGCAAGCTTACGAATATCGCTTAGCGATAATAATAGCCCCGTTGGTGCATTTGGATTGGCGATGATAATACCGCTACAAGGCTGACGATAGGCATCAGGGTCGATACTAAAATCAGCCTCAAGTGCAATCTGCAATAGCTCAACCCCAAAAGTTTGGGCATAGACAGGGTAAAAACTGTAGCTAATATCCGGCGCTAACACTGGACGCTCTTTGAGGAAGAAACTGGCAAATACTAGGGCTAAAACCTCATCCGAGCCATTACCCACAAATACTTGGTTGATATCTAAACCATGTAATTGTGCTAATGCAGCACGCAAATCGTCAGATTCAGGCGCAGGATACAGGCGTAACTCGTCAGCTTGATGCGCCAAAACAGCGGTGACGGCCTCACCTACTTTTGGTGAAGGAGGAAATGGGTTTTCGTTAGTATTTAGTTTGCATAAATTATCATGCTCAGACTGTTCGCCAGGTACATAAGGTGACAAGTTACGTGCTTTGGTTGACCAAAGTCTACTATCAATCTTTTGTTCGCTCATAAGTTATCCTACTATTAGCCGCATAGATGATCATAAAATAAATTTGAAATTAGCTGAAATACATTACTGATAACGATAGCGAGCTGAACGCGCATGCGCTTCTAGGTCTTCATGCTGCGCTAAAATATCTGCGGTCTCAGCAAGTGGCTTACTACCACTTTCACTGCAATAAATAATCGATGACTTCTTTTGAAAGTCATAAACACCAAGCGGCGAGGAAAATCTTGCAGTACCTGAGGTCGGCAACACATGATTCGGTCCTGCACAGTAATCACCAATCGCCTCTGGCGTATGACGACCCATAAAGATAGCGCCAGCATGACGAATGTCGTCAAGCAGCGCATCAGGGTCATCAACAGACAGCTCTAAATGTTCAGGTGCTATCCGATTAATGACTGCCATGCCCTCCTCTCGGTCTTTAACCAAGATAAGCGCCCCTCGATTTTGTAATGAATCACAGGCAATGTCTGCTTTTGGCAGCTCTGTTAACGCTTTTTCAATCTCTGCTGCTACTGCTGCCAGCTGCTCTGCACTAGTAGTTACAAAAATTGCTTGGGCGATACGATCATGCTCGGCTTGGGATAATAAATCCATCGCCAGCCAATCGGCACGGTCATCTGCCTCACCTTCAGCATACACCAGCACTTCAGAGGGACCTGCAATCATGTCAATGCCCACTTGCCCAAACACTGCCCGTTTGGCCGCAGCAACATACTTATTACCTGGGCCAGTAATTTTATCCACTGCTGGTATCGTTTCGGTACCATACGCCAATGCGGCTACCGCTTGGGCGCCACCAATCGTAAAGACTCGATCAACTTGCGCCAAATGTGCTGCTGCCAGTACCAGTGGATTGAGTACGCCTTTTGGTGCTGGCACGACCATGATAATTTCAGCAACCCCAGCAACTTTAGCAGGAATAGCATTCATCAGCACTGAAGAGGGATAAGAAGCCAAGCCGCCCGGTACATAAATACCCACCCGATCAAGTGCGGTGACTTTCTGACCTAAGCGATTACCCAGTTCATCATTATAATACCAGGTTTCTTGAACTTGACGTTCGTGAAAGGTTTGTACCCGTGATGCAGCAGTCGTTAATGCCGCTCTTACCTCATCATCAAGAGACGAAAAAGCTTCAGCGAGCGCCTCTTTTGATAGCTCTAACTCGCTCATAGCCGTTGCTGGATGCTGATCAAATTGCTGAGTTAACGCTAATACCACGCCATCACCGTCAGCACGTACCTGAGCGATGATGTCATCAACCGTTTTTAACAAGTTGGCATCGTTAACCGTTTCAAAAGCAAGCAGCGCTGTTAACTGCTGCTCAAAATCGACATCTTGGGTACTTAACTGGCGCATAACGTAATCCTATGTTTGAGCTAAAATGCGGTTCTAAAAATAAAGGGGCTGTCGCTGATTGGTAGTCATAAAGCACATCATGTCTGTTTATTCATTGCTATGATATTAAGAGGTTGCTGATATTTTATTTTTTAGCAAGCAGAGACCACAAAACCAGTTTAGCACGCAATATCTATCTTACAGCGCTAAACTGGTTTGAAAATACGTATGACCATGCTTTGTATTACCAATGATTGCGTTTTTTGCGGTCGTAATCAGTCATAACAGTTGCTTTAGGGTTACGAAGCGGTAGCGATGCTGTCTTTAAAACTATCAAGAATTGGCTCAAGCAGCGCAAATTTGCGCTTATAACTGACTTGATTGACAATGAGGCGTGAGGACACATCGCAAATATGGTCACGTGCCTCAAGACCGTTAGCACGTAGCGTATTACCGGTATCGACCACATCGACGATTAAATCCCCTAAACCTACCAGTGGCGCAAGTTCCATTGAGCCGTAGAGCTTAATGACATCGACTTGCTGACCTTGACTGGCAAAGTAAGCACGCGCGACATTAACGTATTTAGTCGCGATGCGCAGACGGCGATTGGGTAGCGGCGCCCCTTTAACGCCAGCAGTCATTAACTTACATTGAGCGATTTGCAAATCTAATAACTCATAGACATGATTGGCACCATGCTCAAGCAATACGTCTTTACCAGCGACTCCAAAGTCGGCAGCACCATGTTCCACATAAGTGGGGACATCACTGGCCCGTAAAATCAGTACACGGACATTAGGGTTTGAAGTCGGAAAGATAAGTTTGCGTGACGCTTCAGGATCTTCGAGTAAATCAACGCCTGCTGCCTTTAATAGTGGCATGGTTTCTTCTAAAATACGCCCTTTAGATAAGGCCAGCGTCAATCCAGTAAACTCATCATTCACTTCATTCACTAAAACACTGGTTGGTAGGTGTTCGATTTGCTCAGTCTCAGTTTTTTCAGTCATAGGGGCATCATGTCCGTGTACGGTTGGGGACCCTCTATAGTCTGTCTACTATAAGATAGGGATTGTTAATCTGTCATTATGAAAAACGTTAGCTCACGTAAAACTCGTCTAGTTGCGAGTTGTTAGCTGCTACCTATTGGTGTTAATCCGCTCGATATTGACACCCAATGCGCGCAGCTTGTTTTCCACATCCTCATAGCCCCGATCGATATGATAAATGCGATCTATTAAGCTCTCACCTTCAGCGGCGGCAGCGGCCATTACTAGGGACATGGAAGCGCGCAAATCGGTCGCCATCACAGGAGCAGCGGTAAAGCGCTCAACACCTTTAACGATAGCAGTATTGCCATCTACTTGGATAGAAGCGCCCAAGCGATTTAGTTCTGGCACGTGCATATAACGGTTTTCAAATATATTTTCAGTAATAGTACTCGTGCCATCAGCGAGGCAACAAATGGCCATCAGCTGCGCTTGCATATCTGTCGGAAAACCAGGATGCGGCTGGGTACGAATATCGACCGGCTTTGGTCGTCCTGTCATCTGTGCGCGAATCCAATCGTCACCTGTAGTAATGATAGCACCCATCGATTCAAATTTTTCTAACACAGGATGCAATAAGCTCGCGGTAGTGTTTTTGGTTAATACATCACCACAAGTCATTAGTGCACCGGCCAAATATGAGCCAGTTTCAATACGATCAGGCACTACTGAATATTCGCACCCGTGCAGACGCTCGACGCCTTCAATAGTCATAACTGCGGTACCAATACCATTAATTTTGGCCCCCATAGCCACTAGCATATTGGCTAAGTCGACCACTTCTGGCTCAAGGGCACAATTGCCCAAAACCGTTGTACCTTTTGCTAGAGCGGCGGCCATAATGACGTTTTCAGTACCACCAACCGTGATCATATCAAAGGTAAAATGACAGCCAAGTAGTCTACCGCCTTTAGGGGTCTGCGCTTTCACGTAGCCGTTTTCGACACTAATGTTGGCACCCATGGCTTCAAAAGCCTTCAGATGCTGATCAACTGGACGGGAGCCAATAGCGCAGCCACCAGGTAGCGACACTTCTGCTTCACCAAAACGTGCGAGTAGCGGGCCTAGCACCAAAATTGAGGCGCGCATAGTCTTAACCAAGTCGTACGGCGCGTAGAAATTATCGATATTTTTAGTGTCGCAAGTGACGGTATCGTCTTGTTTCTGGATAGTGATACCCATGCCACCGATCAACTCGATCAACGTTCGCACATCTAGTAATGATGGGACATTATGCAATGTCGTTGGTGTCTCCGCCAATATCATGGCTGCCAATAAAGGCAAAGCGGCATTCTTGGCGCCCGAGATAGTGACTTCCCCAGCAATACGACTGCTTCCGGTGATTAAAAATTGATCCATAAAAGTAACTGCCTAACTGTTAATGTAAATAAGGAGTGTGGAAATGAATAACTATGACACTCAAGCAATGAGCTAGCCTTGTGATTGAATTTCCCATTCAGCTGGTGTTAGTGCCTGAATGTTAAGCGCATGAATATCGCCACTAGCAATTTTATCGTTTACTAGTGCATAAATAGCCTGTTGACGCTGAACCGAACGTTTACCTTCAAAGCTGACATCAACCACTCGCACATCAAACTTATTGCCTTGGTTGGCAGCTTGAATAAAAGCTTCTGGGAAATGCTGCTGTAAAAATGCGATTAAATCGTCAGCGTTCATGCTCATAGGATATCCTGTTTTGTCTTTAAAATAGATTTTGAATTCAATAGTGGGTCATTATAACAAGAGTTTGACTGTCTTACAGTACTCTCTACTAATATACGTTCGAGCTTTGGCCCGTTGAAGTCGCTGATAGTGACTGGTAATACTGGTAGGGTGTTAATTGAGCTCTTTATCTAAATAAGTTAATACTTGCGCGCGCACATCATTAACCCAGCGCAGTGGCGAGGCCATCGCGCCGATGCTAGTGGCGTGACTTGCACCTTCAATTTCACCATTTTCAACGTCCGCACCGTACGCTTTTAACGCTTTAGTCATTTTTATGGTATTGGATTCATAGACAATTTCATCATTTTCAGCCGTGAGCAATAAGTACGGAGGCTGCGAGCCTTTAATATGTCTATCAGGCATGACCTCATCGGGCGTTGCCTCTGCTGGAAAGGCGGTAGCGCTACTAAACTTGCGGAAATCATAGCTATAAGGGCCCGCGATACCGACTACCGCGCTAATATCTTTAGGGCTAATACCATAAGGGGCTAAAAAATCCTCATTAGATACCGCTGCCATCATATTAAACGCCCCAGCTGAGTGCCCGACTACGGCTAAACGCTGCGGATCGGCATAAAATCTGGCCGCATTATTATAACTCCAAGCAATAGCTTGGGCGGTATCTTTGACATAAGCAGGATAAACGTACTCAGGCGCTTTACGGTAATTAATCACCGCTGTAACATAGCCCGCTTGTGCAAAACTTTGTCCAACAAAGGCATACTCTTCTTTGGTCCCGCTCTCCCATGAGCCACCGTGAACGAACACTACCATAGGATAGCTATTGCTAATGGTATTCTGTGCTTTCATTGCCTGTGTTAACGGCTTAGGATAATAGATGTCTAAATCTTGTAGCGGTTCGCTACCATATGCTATATTTTTACTTACCCCAACGCCGCCACTTGGAGAGATGCCATTTAACACACCTAGTACCGATATTGCTTGAGCTTGCTGTGCCGCCAGAGCGATACCGCCCATGGCTACTATGGCGCTCACACCAGTGCTTGCCAGCTTAAGCCTGCGCGATTTAGATACTTTTGACTTTGCAGGAGCAGGTTCACGTGCGGTTAGATTATTAATTTCAGTACCGTTAATTTCAGTATCTTGCAGCGGCTTATTTGAGTCCTTCATGTCCAGTACCCTTATTGTTTTTCAGTCCACAGTCAATAATATACCGACCGCACTATTCATTTCCATTACTGCACTATTTATTTTCATTACCGCACTATTTATTTTCATATGAGCTTCTCTATTACTGTCATTTTAACGGATCACTGTTATTTTACTGGCTGTTTGGGCATTTACCGTATTTTTACGGTTACGACTGCTTAGATTAATTGTCAGCGTCATTTAAATAGAAAGATAGAATATGAGATAAAACGCAACACCTAATAAAAATGCAGTACCGACCAGCAAGCAGCAGCTTATATAGGCTACTTAGTGCTTATTATTAGCGATATCCGTAGCCACCATATTTATATTCATGTCTGTATTGGCTATTTTACTGATTTTGATATAAATCAATATAAGGACTGGAGGATCCTTCAAGCTCGTCATCTTCTGTTCCAGCAGCGGCTGGTGCGCTATTTCCCGCTGCGCTTGCCGAGTTAGTATTTCTAACGATTGGCGTTGCAAATGCGGGTGAAGCCGCGGCACTGGCTAAACTCTGCTCAAACATAATATCCTCATCACTAATCGGCGCACCACTATCATTAACGACAGTGGTTAGCAGGACCAACTCAGTGATACCCACCGTACCGGTGGCGATATCGATCACATGACTTTGCTGAGTGGGCGTCATCCTTCCCATGATGTAAACCACACCATTATTAGTCACCGCTCTAATTTGCGCGGCCTTTACGTTGTTATTAGCGATTACTTTCGCCAGTAGCTTTGAGGTGATGTAGCCATCTTGAATGGTAGAGCTGTAGCCTCGAGCCACACTAACCTCCAGTTCATTATAGACCTGCCGTACATCTGGCATAGACCTAACCACCTTTTCAATTTGCACTTTGAACGCCTCAGTAGGTACCTCACCACTAAGTAGTACCTCACTATTAAAGCTATCTATACTCATACGGCTATTTTGCTGTAAATTCTCTTGTAAACTATAAATATTAATCTTGACGGTATGTTCAATACTGCGATCCAGCAGACGCTGCGGAATGGTACGTTCAGTCATCGGCACACCATATGTACCAGTGGTACTGTTAGTCAGATAATTGGTTGTACAACCGGTGAGTACGATACTAGTCATTAGCATAATACCTATGGTGGTGCGGAGCGGCCATTTGAAAGTAGCGTTGAACAAATGCATCCTTGTCATTATTTACCTCATAGAGCATGGTTTAAAGCAGGGTTGTTTCGATTATTTAAATTACTTTATAGTAGTCATATAACAGTCAAATAGTAGTCATTTTATTTCAGCTACTTTACTTAATTTTTGTCATCAGCGGTTAGGTATTTGGTAACGGCAGCTTGTTACTCTGCTTTATTGACTACTTGAATGGACGGTTCATCGCTATCTACTACCAGGCCTTGGCCATAAATGCCCCTATCAGCCATTCCGGCTGGCTATTTATTGGGCTGTCCTTTATTAGTTGATCTTCTACTAGCGGTTGTTCTACTAAACCGTTTGCTTGCTTAGAATCCGCTGAAATATCAAGTGAATAATCTCTATGACTATCAATTGTTGTGGTATGACCTTTATCACTATCCATATTCTTAGCAAGCCGTGTGACGTTATAGGCAATCACATCAAACCGGCAGTCATAATGGGCATATTTAGGATGCTGACTTAAAAAGTATTTGGCTGTTTTAATGATCTTACGTTGTTTGGCTTTGGTAACGCTGAGCGCCGCATCGCCGTAACCTGAACGCAGCCGCTGACGCACTTCAATAAACACTAAAGTCGACCAGGCCGGTCCTGATTCTACCATTACCAGATCTAGCTCACCCACTTTGGGCTGCTGCCAATTTTGTGCAACTAATAACAATCCTTGCGCTTGTAGAAACTCACATGCCTGGCGCTCAAAATAACTACCTTGGCGCTGCTTCGGTGACGTCAACGCCAACGGGCGGTGAGAGTTGCCTTTATGAGTACTTTTACTAGTACTTTTATTGGTACTTTTATTGGCGTTTTTGTCAGCATTGTTATTAGCATTACCATTAGCCATAGCACTGCCTACCCTAGATTAACATTTCAAAGTTATCATAGCATATCATGCTAAACTAGCTACTTTTGCGCCTTTACTACCTATTAGTGACCACTTGTATGAGTGGCGTTTGGTTGGTAGTGGCTCAGCATTATCTATTTTTCACATCTTCGAGGTTTTCATGGCTATCCCTACTACGATGCCAGCTTGTCTGTATATCGTTGCAACCCCCATTGGTAATCTAAGCGATATGACTCCGCGCGCCATCGATACCTTAAAGCAGGTGGCGATCATTGCTTGTGAAGACACACGTACCTCAGGTAGGCTATTGGCGCATTTCGGCATTCATACTAAAGGCGATAGCAGCGATAACGATGGATCTAATACTGGCCACAATTCCGAAAAAAACAGTTCTGATAAAACCAGTTCTGATAAAAACAATTCTGATAAAAATAAGCCTAATGATAAAGATGACAGCACTACCGACCATAAAACCAAAGGTCATAACAAGCTATGGGCGTACCATGAACATAACAGCGCGGTTCAAACACCCAAAATTATTGAGATGATTCAACAAGGTCATTCGGTCGCATTAATTAGTGATGCGGGTACGC
The DNA here is from genome assembly GCF_017875835.1 of Psychrobacter sp. PL19. Classification (NCBI taxonomy): domain Bacteria; kingdom Pseudomonadati; phylum Pseudomonadota; class Gammaproteobacteria; order Moraxellales; family Moraxellaceae; genus Psychrobacter; species Psychrobacter sp. PL19. The sequence goes on along the minus strand of NZ_JAGING010000001.1, from coordinate 959,574 downwards.
CATTGGTCAGTGATCCTGGCTATCAGCTGGTACAAGCCGCTCATGCTGCTGGGGTAGCCGTCTCTCCTATTGTTGGTGCCTCAGCGGCGATTGCGGCGTTGTCGGTAGCAGGTCTACCCTCAGACCGTTTTAGCTTTATTGGTTTTTTGCCAGCTAAGACTCATGGACGCCAAAAACAATTGACTGATTTAAAATCGCGCCCTGAAACCCTAATATTTTATGAAGCGCCGCATCGTATTATAAAAAGTCTAGAAGATATGGCCGCAGTATTCGGGCCAGAGCGCGGCGTCACTTTTTGTCGCGAGCTAACCAAAACTTTTGAGACTGTGCATAAAAGCACGCTTAGCGCTCTAATTGAGTTTGTCAAAGCTGATGACAATCAGCAGCGCGGTGAGATGGTGGTGGTAATAGCTGGCGATAACGCTACACAGGATGACAACGACCTTAGTGTTCATGATGAGCTATTGCAGCGTTTATTAGAAGATTTGTCAGTCAAAAAGGCGGCTGCATTGGCCGCAGGTATTACTGGCGTAAAGAAAAATGCACTCTACCAACGGTTACTTGAGCTACAAGCTTAGGTCGTCGCTATTTTTATTATTCTTGAGGTGTAGTATTAATGAGATTTCAAATAAGACAAATTGACGCTCAATACAAAATACTTCGCCATAAATACATTGATCAGAAGTTTGACGCGGTTTAACTTAAATTTAACCCTGTTAAGACCATAAAATGAATTCATGTGCTCATTGATGACACACTCTAATACTCAAGTAGGAGAAACATATAATGTACGATGTAATGGCGATAGGTAATGCGTTGGTTGACCATGAGTATGTGTTGACAGACGCAGCGCTAGAAGATACTGGACTGGTTAAGGGTAATATGACCTTGGCAGAGCTTGAAGAACAGCAGCAGCTGTTGGCTTTTTTTACCCTGGCAGAAATTGAGCCTTCCAAACAAGCCGGTGGTGGCTCAGCGGCTAATGCTATGTTTACTTTTGCCAGCTTAGGCGGTAAACCATTTTATGCCTGCCGCGTGGGTGATGATAAACAGGGGCAGTTTTACTTACAAGACTTGCATCAAGCGGGTGTTGCCACCTCAGCACAGTCTATACATGCTGGCGGCGTGACTGGCTCATGCGTGGTTGCGGTGACCGATGATGGCGAACGCACCATGCAAACTTACCTTGGCACCTCAAGCGATATTACCGCTGACAATGTCGACTTCGACGCGTTGACGCAGGCAGATTGGCTCTATCTAGAAGGCTATTTGGCGATGTCTGAGAGTATCCAGCCAGCGATGACCCAACTGCGTCAACAAGCGGGTATTCACGGCGCTAAAATTGCAGTGAGCTTTGCTGATCCAGCAGTGGTTAAGTTTGCTAAAGACGGTCTGCTCAATATGCTAGGCAACAAGGTAGCCGTGATATTTTGTAATAGTGAAGAAGCTCGGTTGTTCACTGATAAAAAACAAACCAAAGCAGCAGCGCGTGCCCTACTTGAGCATTGCCAGATTGCCGTAGTGACTGATGGTGCAAAGGGTGCCGTTATCGCCCAAAAATCTGAAAATGATACCGACGATATTGTTATTCACGACATTGCGACACCAACGGTTGCTAGTGTTATTGATACCAATGGCGCAGGTGATAACTATGCGGGTGCCTTCTTATATGCGTTGTCACAACAGTATAGCTTGCCAGAATGTGGTCGACTTGCCAGCGAAGTCTCAGCCCAAGTCATTCAGCAGTTTGGCCCACGTTTAGAGTCGCAAGATTATCAAGAAATTGCAAAGCGCGTGCTGTCTGCTTAAGTATAGCCAATGAACAGTAATATCGATACACAACCTACTACTGGCATAAGTTTTTCTTGCTTGCTGTGCCTACGCAGACAGAGGCTGCAAAAAGCTTATACCAGTAGTACCGTCGCGTTTTTAAGGTATTTTAACTATATTTAATTTGACGTTTAAATTTTTGAGCAAGCAATTGAATATAAAAAAAGCCCATATCAAACCGATATGGGCTTTTTACTATCAACTTTTAACCAAAGCGCTTAACTATTTATACATAAATCTTTGAATTACGCAGAAGCTAAGGCTTGTGCCAAATCTGCTTTGATATCTTCAATATGCTCAATACCAATAGACAAACGTACCATATCTGTACTAACACCTGCCTTTTCTAACTCTTGTTCATTCAGCTGGCGATGGGTGGTGGTTGCTGGATGACAAGCTAATGATTTGGCATCACCAATATTGACCAAGCGAGTAATCAGCTGCAAGGCATCGATAAAGCGCGCCCCTGCTTCGAGACCGCCTTTTACCCCAAAGGTCAAAATAGCCGATGGCGTGCCTTTCATATAACGCTGGGCCAGCTCGTGATCAGGATGATCTGGTAAACCGGCATATTTCACCCAAGCTACTTTGTCATGGTCGCGCAGATATTCAGCAACGGCCTGCGCGTTCTGGACATGACGCTCCATCCGTAAGCTTAAGGTCTCCATGCCTTGCATGATACTAAAGGCATTTAGCGGACTTAACGCTGCACCAGTATTGCGCAGAGGCGCAACGCGAGCACGAGCAATGAATGCAGCAGCGCCCACGTCTTTGACGAAGTTTACGCCATGATAGCTGGCATCAGGGGTATTAAGTAGCGGGAAGCGCTCAGGATAATCACCCCAAGGGAAGGTACCACTGTCAACAATCGCACCGCCAATGGAAGTGCCAGTACCGCTCATATACTTAGTCAATGAATGCACGACAATATCAGCACCAAATTCAAACGGACGGCAGAGTGCTGGCGTGGCAACCGTATTATCAATGACTACGGGCACACCGTATTCATGAGCAATATCACTTAGCGTTTGGATATCAACAATATTACCCAACGGATTACCGATACTTTCTGCAAAAATCATCTTGGTCTTATCATCGATTAAATCGCGGATAGACTCAGGATTGGTATGATCAAAGAAGCGTACTTCGATACCTTGGCGCGGTAAGGCATGAGCAAATAAATTATAAGTACCACCATATAACGTTGAGGTGGTCACAATATTGTCGCCCATTTCACAAATAGTCTGTACGGCATAGGTGATGGCAGCCATTCCTGATGCCACTGCCAACCCACCTATTCCGCCTTCAAGCGCGGCAACACGTTCCTCTAACACTGCATTGGTTGGATTCATGATGCGCGTATAGATATTGCCTGCGACTTTTAGATCAAATAAATCCGCACCATGCTGAGTGTCATCAAACGCATACGAACTGGTGTGATATATCGGCACAGCCACCGCTTTAGTGGTCGGCTCAACAGTGTAGCCAGCATGAATTGCCAGTGTTTCTAGGTGGTGGGTATTTTTTGGGCTATTGTCTGTATTAGTATCTGATTGTCCATCACTCATAACATATTCCTTAGCATTAATGAAAAGTTATCTCTAAAAAGCTAGCGCCTAAACGGTATAGTGAGTCAAATATAACACTGATATTAGGAAGATGGGAGCAGGCAGTACCCTAAGTACTATAGTTACCCTAAGCAAGTCTGACACCATAACCAGATCATAGTGATTTCACTACAGCTATAAAAAAAGCTGAGTTAATCATAACTCAGCTTCTTGGTAAAAGAATAGCAAACTTTTATGCGTTCAATAACTAGCGCTTATAGATAGTAATAGTGACCAGTTTTTTTCAAAACCCTTCTATTTTTATTTAGCGGTTATTTGTAATAAGCATTTTCAGTACGAGTGTGGTCAGTCTCATCAATTACTTGTGTTAATTCTGGTATTTGCTGCTTAAGTTGTACTTCAACACCTTGACGCAACGTCATATCAACTGCTGAACACCCTTGGCAACCACCACCGAATTTTAAGACTGCAGTGAGACCAATGCCGTCTTCTTCAATCAGCTCAAGCAGTTGTACGTCACCACCATGCGCGGCTAAACCTGGGTTAATCTCTGATTGTAAAATGTAGTTAATCCGCTCTTCCACACTAGCATCTGCACCAACTTTGGGTACTTTAGAGTTTGGGGCACGGAAGGTCAACTGCCCACCGAAGCGGTCTTTATTATAATCAATCACCGCATCTTCTAAATACGGTACTGAAGCGGCATCGATAAAGGCTGAAAAATCTTCGTAGCTAAATTTTAGATCAGCGCTGTCTTCTTCGCCCGGCTGATTGTATGCCATACAGCATTCAGCGCGCGGCGTGCCAGGGTGCTCAACAAAGATACGCACCCCAATACCATCAGTATCTTGCTTGGATAATAGGTCAGCTAAGTAGCCTTGTGCCGCTTCGGTAATAGTAATGCTATTTTTGGTCTCGGTTTGCTCAGTATCTAGTGCTGATTCATAATCCGCAGGGGCGGTATCAGTTGGTTTATTTTCACTCATAATCATTCCTATGCTTTATGACACAAATGACACACCTAATAGGGGCTACTGTGTCGTGTATTCGGGGAAATATATAAATTATTATGCAGGTTGTCAATTATCGCGGTTTGTGGTCTTAGTCTAGCCGAGATAACTAACAAGTTATGTCGTCCATTATACCGTACTTAGACGATAATTCCGACCGTGCTACTGTGATTTAAATATAACTTCTACTTATTGATAAGTTTGGTTTTTTTTATGACCCTATTCAAAATATAAGCATCCCTTGTATAAACACGCTATCCTGAACAACAGGTCTGCTAGTGACTATATTAAGGCTGCTGCATTAATTATCAAGTGCAAGGTTTATTAGAGATAAATGAGACATAGCGTGAACCTAGCAAGAGCCTAGCCCCTAGTTTTGACCTATGATTACAATACGTCAATGCCGTCTGCTGCTCATTTTTATAATAAGAAGGTCTGCTCTATTAAATCGATAGCAATCGAGCAAATACTCTAATTTGAACGACAACACTTTTATGATTGAGTCCGTATTATGATTAAAGAATGCCTAAATTTGGTGGACACTAAAGACGATGAACAGATTGCTATTTGGAAAGTATTTGATAGTATAAAAGACAGTCCTGCGGCTAATAGTCCTATGGTTAAAGGTCAGAATATATTGTTGACCCACGGTACATTTTCGGACAAAAGAGTCTGCTTGGGAATGGCAAAATATCTGGCTAAGCTTGGCCATACTTGCTATATCATGGAATGGCGTGGGCACGGTAATAGCCCGATACCAAAGCATAAATTCAACTTCGAGACCGTGGCTATTTATGATCTCGATGCCACTTTTGGTTATTTATTTGATGACTTAAAACTGGATAATCTGCATTGCGTCACCCATAGTGGCGGTGGCCTTTGTTTAACTATGTTTTTGATCCAAAACAATTTGACCCAAGACTCACAATATATGGATAAAATAAACAGCATTAGTATGTTTGCCTGCCAAGCTTATGGCGCAGTATTGAACCGCAAGAGCTATGCTAAAATTTTATTTTTGAAATCAATGACGCGGCTACTAGGCCACTTACCCGCAAAAAAACTTAACTTAGGTAGCGTTAATGAAAGTTACCATACCATGAGCCAGTGGTATGATTGGAATCTAACCAAAAATTTTAAAAGTAGTTTTACTAAGCAAGACGGCGACCGTCAAAATATAAACTATAAAGATACTGGTTGTAACAGCAGCTTTGACTATCGACAATATCTGCCCAAAATTACCACACCTATTTATGCTATCAGTGCCAAAGGCGATAATTTTATTGCCCCATCTAGTGGCTGTCAGCTACTTTTAAATGACTTTAACAACCCTACTAACGTATTCCGTGAATTCTCAACCAGCAACGGTGATTTGGATGATTACACCCATAGCCGCATAATGGCCAGTCGCAACGCTGCGACAGAAATTTGGCCCACAGTTGTGGCATGGATTGAACGGCACGCCAAATAACGATTTGTCAGCTTTGTGGCAAGCTATCATTCTAAATGTGGGCAGCTATTAGTATTTTAATAACCTACGTTGTCATCCTTATTATTTTTATAGCGACGATAATCGTAGGTAATACCTTGCTATGTCTCAATACTAATTGGCAGTTGAACCTTACAAAACATCTTTATACTTGTCATCAAGTTACGTGCTGTGTCAGTATTAGCGCCATTGAAAAACTATAGACAAATAAATAATTAATAAACCTGTCACAGGGAGTTGGCGTTTATGAGTGTGTTACCAAAACCAGATCTAATAGTAGATACAATAGAAAGTTCAGTTATTCCAGAAAGGCCAAACGATCCTAAACATTACCATTATCTAGTATTTATCGGTCGTTTTCAGCCGTTCCATAGTGGCCACAAAGCAGTTATTGACGAAGCACTAAAACGCGCTGGTCACGTCATTATGCTGATTGGGTCAGCCAATCTACCACGTAGCTTGCGTAACCCATTTACAGTAGCTGAGCGCTCAGCGATGATTAAGGGCGCATATTCAGCAGCTGATGCCGCTCGTATTCACTGCGTGGCGCTCGATGATGCACTATACAATGACACGCGCTGGCTAAAATACGTTCAGGCTGGCGTGAAATCTGTCACCGGTGACTTGCAAACCGATATTGGCCTCATTGGGCATTCAAAAGACAGCTCGTCATATTATTTGTCATTATTTCCTAGCTGGGCATCGGTTTCAGTACCTAATTATCATAACTTATCAGCTACCCCTATTCGTGACAGCTACTTGATGGGTGCCATACCAACCCACGAGCGCACCCCTGAATCAACACGCAAGGTCTTAAATGACTTCAAACAAACAGACAGCTACCAGCTTCTACATGAAGAAGCGGGCTTTATTGATAAATATAAAAAACGCTGGGAGTCTGCCCCTTACCCTCCGACCTTTATGACCGTCGACGCCCTAGTGGTGCAGTCAGGGCATATATTATTAGTGGAGCGCCGTGCTATGCCAGGTCGCGGGCTATGGGCGTTGCCAGGTGGATTTATTAATCCAAAAGAGACCTTATTTGATGCCTGCGTCCGCGAGCTACGTGAAGAAACTCTGTTGAAAGTCCCTGAACCAGCACTGCGTGGCTCATGTCATAGTCAACATACCTTCGATGATCCCTATCGTTCAGCGCGTGGTCGTACTATTACCCAAGCATTTTATTTTCAGCTAAAAAACGATATCAAAGGGCTGCCCAAAGTGAAAGGTGGTGATGATGCTGCTAAGGCATTTTGGTTGCCGCTGGCTGAGCTCGATGCCAAGATGATGTTTGAAGATCACTACGCCATTATCACTAAAATGGTAGGATTGTAAGGCGCTTTTTTACTAGCCTTTCGCTCAAAAAAGTTTAGTACAGCTTGTTACCAGCGTTTTATGTCGATGCCCATATCGATAACTCATGTCGATAACTCATATCAACGCCCCTTTCAATAAAACGCCCCTTTCAATAAATAGTATAGACCGACAACTGCAGAGGAGTTCTGAGATGTACACCAGTAATCTTAATAACCTCATTCTTAATAGCGACAGCTATAAGACCTCACATTGGGTACAATATCCTGCTGGTAGCGAGTACCTGTCTAGCTATGTTGAAGCACGCGGCGGCGATTATGATGTGGTTTTTTTTGGGCTACAAGCCTTTATTAAGGAATACCTAAGCACGCCCATTACCCATCAAGATATTGATGAGGCTGAAAAGATTATTCATGCGCATGGTTTGACTTTTAACCGTGTAGATTGGGAACGCTTAGTCGATAAGCATGGTGGTTATCTTCCACTACGCATTGAAGCAATTCCTGAGGGCACTATTGCACCAGTATCCAATGTGGTTTGCCAAATAGTGAATACCGATCCAGAGTTTTATTGGTTACCCAGTTACATTGAAACCGCGCTACTACGCGCGATTTGGTATCCTTGCACCGTGGCTAGTGTGTCGCGTTATTGCAAAAGCATCATTCGGAGCGCGTTAGATAAGTCTGCCGACAATACAGAATCACTGATATTTCGTCTGCATGATTTTGGTTCTCGTGGGGCCTCGAGTCATGAATCAGTAGCGATTGGTAGCTTGGCACATTTGGTTAACTTTGCGGGTACGGATTCTATGACTGCTTTGGTTGCTGCCAGTCGTTGGTATCAAATGGGCGATGACATGCCAGCGTTCTCAATTCCTGCGGCTGAGCACAGTACTATGACCGCATGGGGACCTGAAGGCGAAGTTGCTGCATTTGCTAATATGATTGAACAGTTTGGTGGTGAAGGCAAAACTTTTTCGGTGGTTTCTGATAGCTACGACTTATGGAACGCCATCGATAACATATGGGGTGACACCTTAAAAGAAGAGGTTAAGAATATGGGCGGCACCTTAGTCATTAGACCAGACAGTGGGGAGCCGACTAAAGTAGTACGTGAAGCATTAGCGCGCTTAGCGTTGAAATTTGGTACCACTCTTAATAGTAAAGGTTATAAAGTCCTTCCTGATTATGTGCGTATTATCCAAGGTGATGGCATCGGTCCACACAGCTTGAGCAAAATTCTTGATGTAGTCATGAAGGCTGGTTTTAGCGCTGACAATATCACTTTTGGCATGGGAGGCGGCCTGTTACAACAGGTCAATCGCGACACTATGAGCTGGGCAATGAAAGCCAGTGCTATTTCTATCAATGGCACATGGAAAGATATCTACAAAGATCCGGTAACCAGCCACGCTAAACGCTCTAAAAAAGGTCGCTTGGCGTTGATAAAAGACAGTGATGGACGGTTGAAAACCATCAAAGCAGAAGACCTGTCTGCCAGTACTGACAACCTGCTGCGTGACGTTTATGTCGATGGCAAACTATTAGTGGAAGACAGTCTCACTACTATTAGGGAGCGCGCTGGATGGTAGCCGCTACTAAAATAAAAGCCAACGCAAAAGACTTACTTTTTGCGCCTATATATCTGTACCAAGGTCGCAAGGTTAGACGTAATACTTTACGGCTACCTGAACCTAAAGGTGTACGCTATGGTCGAGTAAAATTAGACGCATCTATCGACAATAGCAGCGATAATCGGCAAACACTTAACATTATCATTGTTGGTGATTCCTCAGCAGCTGGTGTCGGCAGTCAGACCCAGCAACAGGCATTGGCGGGTAAACTGATACTAGCTCTACAGCAGCAAGCGTTAGTCAATAAAGTATTTGGTGCTCAATTTAATGCGCTTACTTGGTCGGTACAAGCAACGACAGGACATACTAGTTTCGATATTCTGCGTCGTCTGTATATACTATCCAGACCCAGTCAGCCTCTAGATGTAATGGTGATAAGCGTTGGCACCAACGACACCACAGCTAATGTTTCAGCGCATGAATGGCAACAGCGGCTTGAGGATATTATTGCTATTGCGAAACGCAAATTTGGTGTGCGTACATTAATTTTTTCAAGATTACCACAAATGGCGCAGATGCCTGCACTACCTGCCCCGCTAAATGGTTTTATGGGGGCAAAAGCGAATAGACTGGATAAGATATTACAACAAGTTTGTGCTGATCATGATGGCGTAACCTACATGGCTACTGACTTTGCACGGATGCTAGAGGAGCATTCTAATGGTAGCCCTATTGATATCGCAGTGATGTTTGCCAGTGACGGTTTTCATCCTAGCAGCCTAATGTACGGCTATTGGGCGCAACAATTAGCGGTATTAATTACTCAGTTACTAAATCCAACCTCTAAAGATTATTGATAGAGTTAACTCTTAAGAATTTAATTACCAAAAATAATGTCGCAAAAAAAACCGCTGAATCGTCAGCGGTTTTTTTATAATGTTTATTATATAACAATGCATCGGCAAAGTAAGGTCACATAATACGTGAATCTTATTCAGCAGAGTCAGTGTCAACTTTCTTACTGCGGCCGCCAAATGCACCAAAGCGCTTGTTAAAGCTAGCCACACGGCCTTCGGTAGACGTTTTACGTTGCTCGCCGGTATAGAAGGGATGCGACGCACTTGAAATATCAAGTGGGTAATATGGATATTCTGACCCTTCGTATTCACGAGTGGTTTTGGTTTTAACAGTTGAACGGGTCAAAAAGAACACGTCAGCGTTAGTATCATGGAACAAAACGTCATGGTAATCAGGATGGATATCTTTACGCATAATAAACTCTCTATGTCCGATGTATGCTCAATATTATGGACTAGTTGTCCATCTATGACATACGTAACTGAGGCACTAAGGACCTCTACTAGTCTGGCAGCTGCGTCACTGGCTTATTCCAGCACCCAACACCACACTTCTGCTCACTTAGCCTTTCCCCAGCGGGAAAATTAAACGACGATTTTAACGGTTTTTACTAGTTGATGCAAGCATGTCAGGGTCAAGACAGTGATAGAATTCATTCGCAGTTGTATAATCATATTGAATAGGGTGCTTCAAGCTCATAACTCACGGTCTAATGGCTTATACTTGACCAGCGTTGTTAAGATTTTATTAATAAAGCTACTGACTTTCAAGCACTTATAAGTTATAAATGATGAGTAATATCTACGATACAGCAACTTATAATAATACTCTACATAGGACAACATATAATGGGAAACTCTTTACTTACCCAAACAGCAAAAGCCTTACTTATCACATCAGCTCTTGCGATGACCACTTTTGCAGGCGCCGCCTTACCTACCCAGTGGCAACTGGACAACTCTCACACTCGTGTTGGATTTTCTGTAGAGCATTTAGGGTTTTCAACCACTATGGGTCGCTTTGACGACGTTGATGGCACTCTCAATTACGACATTAAGACCCCCAATAAGACTCAAATGAATTTTGTTATTGGTACTGACAGTATCAATACCGCGTGGGCTGCTCGTGACAAGCATTTAAAGACGGACGATTTTTTTGATGTTGCCAAATATCCAACTATGACCTTTAAGTCGACCCAAGTGAACTTTATCAATCCGCAGCAAGCTAAAGTAACCGGTGACTTCACCTTATTGGGTAAGACTATGCCACTCACCTTGAACGTAACACTAAAGAAAATCGCTAACAGTCCTATGAACAACAAACCCGTCATTGGCTTTCGTGCGACCGGTAACATTGATCGTGCGGCTTACGGTATGACAACTTTTGCAGATGGTATTACCACTAATGTCCCTATTCAGATCGATGGCGAGCTGATAGAAAAGAGTACTAAGTAATAAGTAATAAATAACTTTGAGCTGTTATTAATAACCTGGCTATAGACGCTTTTCTGACAACTATTTCTAACCAGCACTTCTAAATAGCACTTCTAAATAGCACTTCTGGTAACAGAGTAAATAAAAAAGCAGCCATAATGGCTGCTTTTTTTGGTCTTAGTATTCGGTACTAACCTGTTGTTATTAACTGAACATCATCAATAATAGGATTTATTTGGTTGTCACTATGTGCCAAACATCGCCTTTCTTATCGCCATCTTTATCACCCACTTTCGTGTCATTAGCATAGAAATACAGAGGCTTACCATTCATTGCCCATTGAGATTTACCATCTTCGCGTTGGAAGGCAGCGAATTGGCCAGAGGCTTTAGCATTGTTTGGTGCCATGAAGGCTGGCCAAACTACCATACAGGCTGAACCACATTCTGACTTATTCATTGAATCTTTATCAAAGGTATACAAGGTCATATTATTAGCCGAATCGACTAACATGCCATTTTTACTGGCTACTGGCGCTGTATTATTGCTGGTCGCTTGGACCTCATGAGTGCCTGATTTATCGATGCCGACCACGTTCTTTAATGTTGAACATCCTGTAAGAGCTAAAACGCCTGTTAGTGCAGACAACATAATAATACGTTTCATAGTAATTTCCTTATAAATTAATCATTAACAATATTGTTTATTTAAATTGTTTCTTAAACCTTCTTTTTGTTAAGATTTCCTAAGCCTTAGATAAATTCGAATTAACCAGTCTACCTCTATTCATTATGACTAAAACATAAACGAGTAAACCAAAGATAGCGATTGGTAACCATTACCTCTATTTGTTTGGCCACAGGAAACTTTTTTAATATAGCACGTGCTCTAAAACCGATGATTCTAGTGTTATATAGATTTACAAAAGTGTGTAAAAATTACAAATTGAATAAACTAAAACGCTTGTTTTATCACATAAGTGGTAATTGATTAGTCTTGTCCCTACATAGCCAGCTCTGTAAATTAATCGTTTTTATTAACATTTGTTTATCTGGTATAGCCTATAGCTGTTTACTGACAAAACTCATGTATCTGCTTACGTATCTATTAAGATATCTATCATAAAGTTTCGTACACTGGTCACATGCATGATAAGAACATCTACACAATTTGAAACATAAAATTAGTATTACTAAACCATCATATTATTAACTTACCTATTGAAGTTAGAGAAGAGAGCACGCATATCAGCTTTATCGATATAAAAACATAAAAATATCTGTCTCATAAACTATTAAACTAAAACCTTACAACCACATTTATTTCTTATTTTGCTTACGCTAACGCTTACTTTGCTTACAATAGAAAGGATATGACCACGATAATGAACCAATCTTCTATAAAAGCTCAATCCCAAGCCGTCAAACACGAGGCAACTATGCTTAATAATATACCCAAAGACATGACTGTAAATAATCAGCACCCATCAACACAGGGTGATGTCTCGAAGCGCGTTGGTATTCTTGGTGGTGGTACAGCAGGTGCCACTATTGCTATTCGTCTGGCCGCATTAGGGCTTGAGACGTATTTATTTGAAAAGAAAACCTCGCTGATTGATGGCCCACCAATGTGTCATTTACACGCTGGGGGTAACCTATACCGCGAAATCCCTGATGAGGACTGCGTGGCCCTACTTGAACAATGTATCGATATTCTACGCCTTTATCCCTATACCATCGATGTACGCCCCACTGTATTCGCAGTGCCGACGCGTGATGACGGTATACCGGAGGACTTACTCCCACGTCTGGATATTTTAACAGACGCTTATCGTGATCTTATTGCACAAGATCCTAGTAATAAAGTTTTAGGTGACCCTGAAGATTATTACCAGCTATATAGTCACGAACGGTTGATTGAGCTGTCTGAGTTTGAGCAAGTCGCTGCGCCCAGCACGGTCGATGAGTGGATGATACCGGTTGCTAAGTACTTAGATTTGAACAAGGTTAAGTTTCCACTGATTGTCGTGCAAGAATATGGCTGGAATATTTTCCGCTTGGCGGCTTCTGCGCAATTGGCTTTAGAAGGTTATGATCACGCCCATGTCTTTACTGATACTCAGGTGAAGCAAGTGGTGGCTGTTGATTGTACTGACTGTTCAAACGCTAATCATCACGTCACTAAATGGCGTATTGATTATCAACAGAATAATGAAGCGAGCGCTGGCACTATTGAAGTCGATTACTTAGTCAATGCTTGCGGCTTTCGCACTGGCGTAATTGACGATATGGTCGGCGTTGAAGTGACTCGTATGGTTGAGTTTAAATCCTCTTATATTACTCATTGGGGCGAGGCTGGTGGACAGATACCAGAAATTATTATTTACGGCCAACGCGGTACGCCTCAAGGTATGGCACAGCTTACCCCCTATCCGGGCGGCTACTATCAGATCCATGGTATGAGTAAGTCGGTTACTTTATTTGATGATGGTCTGGTGGCCTCTAGTAAAGATAGTGCTCAACCTAAATTACCCGAGCAATATGTACATTATATTGAAGATGGCTGGGATGAAACACCGCTACAAGTGCGCAGTCAGCAATCCATCGAATACGTGGCAGAGTTTGTACCTACATTCAACAGTGCACATACTGTTGGTAATGCCTTATATGGTGGTCAGCAAATTCCTGGCAATGATGATACCTTGCGGGTTGCCGATGTTAGTTTATACCCCAATATACGTTATGCGCGCGCTGAAAACGTTAAGGCATCATCGACGCTGATTGCTGCAGATGAAATTGTTGATCAGTTAATCGAGCTTGGATTAATAGACAATGATTTGCCAGCCAATCTCAGCCGTTACACTCATGAATGGGAGTACTTAGCCCATAATGATAGTGCCACTATCGATGCCGTGGCGCGTGTATTAGCTGAAGAGCGTGGATTCCCAGTTGCTATGGCTGAGGTCAACAACAGTATTTGCGGCGCCGCTATCGACAGTTGGACCTGTGACTTGACCCCAGCTTAATGGTAGCGCTTCAAACCAGTATTTAACCCTAATGCTGCTTGGTTGTAAAAACTTGGCAGTAGCGCATACTTTCAGAGCAATGGGTACTTTCAAGTAGATAAAATTAAAAAGATAACAATAAAAAGGCGGGTGCCAAGCTAACGATTAGCTTGGCACCCGCCTTTTTATTGCGTGGTCATTTGAATAACTACTTAAGTAAAGGGACAGCTCGATATTATTCAGTTCCTGATTACTAGCCTAACTTCTGGCCTAACTTCTGACTTAATTACCAACCATAGTATCGGTATCCACTTTATCATCAATTTTAACGATAACTTGTAATAGTTCAATAGCCTCGCCAATAGTGTTACAGATAACTAAGCGTTCAAGATCTTGCTGCTTCATAAACCCTTGGTCGGCAGTATATTTCAAATGCTCAATTAGACAATCATAGAAACCATTAATATTCAGAATGATCATCGGTTTTTCGTGTTGATATAACTGTCGCCATGTCGCGATTTCCATAATCTCTTCTAGCGTTCCTAGACCACCTGGTAAAGTGATAAACGCATCAGCATATTCTGCCATCACCGTTTTACGGGTATGCATGGTATCGGTTAAATGTAGGCGTGTTAGTTTCTGATGCGCGATCTCATGTTTGAGCATAAAGGTTGGAATCACACCAACTGCCTGTGCGCCATTCTTAATCACCCCATCTGCTACTGCGCCCATCAGACCAATGCTGGCACCGCCATATACCAAACCCATACCATTTTCGGCTAATGCTTGACCCAAGTCACGGGCCGCTTGCTCATAGATATCGCTATTACCCAAACGTGAGCCACAATAAACCGCGACTAAAGGCATAGCCAGGGTTGATTTATCCACTGCTTTTTCAATATTAGTGATATCTTGACTGGTTATGACTTCATAAGTGTCATTGTTAATTTTCATTTGCATATAATGCCCTTAATTTTTACTTAAATGATCATTTTTGTGTGGTTTTTCAGATTACTTTTAATGGTTTGTTGGCTTAAACGAATATTTAATTGCCCCATTTATCCAACTTTCTATACCCACACTATACATTTTTTAGCGTTTTGAGATGTGGGTCAACGATATACTGATTAAGCATAACAGCCATAAATATGATTAAATTTTATTAGCAGTCTGGTATATTTAATGGCTGAAATGTAAGGAGCGAACATAGCAATAAGGTGGACATCGCCCATTATCAAAAAATCTATAAATTATATATCCATACCTTTTCTACCAGCATTTATCTTACCATAAGCTGCGTAGGCTCGCGGCAGCGGCGATTCAACAATACGCAATTACTACATTTTTGCGCTGCGATAACCATTAAACAAGAGTACTCAGAGTGACTACCCCGCCACCCCTAGCGTCAAATAAGTGCCAGACTCGTAAGCTGGTTACAATAAGTACCGACACTACTAATGATGATATCGGTAATAAAGCTGATGAGCAAATAATTACTATTCCAGTGTTTGACTACTGGTTATAGGCAATAGTTATAGGCAATAATAGAGTTTTTTAAAGCCGCCTGATAGCTAACTATTAATTACTGCAAGAAACTACAAACAGCTTACAGCATGAGATGCTTATTACCACATCAGATACTTAAGCCTCCGAACACTGAACGACTCAATGCTGAGATGCTGAGATGCTGAGATGCTGAGATCGAGACTGGTATAAAACCTGCCATCAAGAGTGTAACACTGCTGTCGGTCCTCGTCGCCAGCGGGCCACCAGTAATGGTATAAAAAAGCCTAACGTACACAGTACAAAGCCCCAAGCGTTTACTCCTAACAACAGTCCATATTTGCCTTCGCCAATCGCCCAACTGGCTGGGATAACACCTACTGCCAATGCAATACCTAGCGTCAGACCAGTCCAAAAACTGAGATGAAAGCTCCACGGCGACCAGCGGGTAAGACGATAAAACAAAAATACTGGCGCCAATCCCATCACCATGGTGCCAGAGATGGTGGTTGCGGCCAAAATGTCAGTACCAGCAAACATAGGTATATTGCCCAGTAACGCAAAAACTACCATTACCGTAGCACCCACTCGCATGCTAGGAAGACGAGTGGTCGCTCGGTGCGCAAGGCGCGGCAGATCCACAGCCAATGATTTGGCCAGGGAACTGAACGTGGAGTCCAGTGTCGAACCAGCAGACGTCATCATGATCACGCTCATAAAAAACAATGCCGCCAGTCCTAACGAACGACCCACTGCCACCGGCGCATTACCCATGGCATCGATACCGTTCAGCCGAGCATGAACGCCCACTAAACTAAAGATAAACACCGCTACAAAACCTAATAATCCTGCCACCACAAAGCTCTTAAGCATCTTTTTTTCATTATTAACAAATGCTCGGTCGGTTAATACTGGATCGTGGAAAGGATAACTAAACAACTGCAGCAATGCTACCAGTAGCAAATCCATTCCTGAATCCAGTTGAAAACTACCCTCCCGCAATAGCGTGCCAGGCTCGTTAGCGGGTAAAATCATAAACAGCACCGCACCCAAAAAGAACACGAACACAAAGGTTTGAATCACATCAGTAAAGATCGAAGAGCGTAGCCCACCTTTCAGACTATAGGCCAGGGTAAACGCGGTAAATATCATGGCGGCAGTATAATACTGCCACTGCCCAGGCAGACCAAAATAACCACCTACTACCGCGGTATTGCTCCAGATTTCGTTGTACAACCGAATCAGGATAGCTGCTGCAAACGCCAGAGATGCCATCCGGCCAAAACGCGACGTTAGAAACTCCTGCAAGCTGCGGGCACCAGTCTGTTTGCGAATCAGGTAGATTACATAGCCAGCCACTGGAATCGACAGCCAATAACTGGCATAAGCCAAACCACCCACTGCCCCATAAGAAACGCCTAAGTTAGCGGCATTGGTCACTGACTTAGCGAAGATCCAACTAATAAAAATACTGGCCGTCAGCGACCATTGCCCTACTGGTTTGCCTTGATCATCCGTACCTTTATAGAATGACTCCGAACTTTTACTTTTTGGTGACAAGACGTACATGATCACGCCGTAAGCCAGCAAAAACCCCCAAAATAGCGTGGCTTCAGTAATGCCCATGGGCAGTTATTTCCCTTTGGTTTTTTATAATTGCAATATGGCGCGGCAAATGCCTACCATGGAAACCATCGGATTAATTTTTATTAAAAAAAACTATTTATATCGGATAAGCCCAAAACACCTATGAATTACGTAGGGAAACCTACTGCCAATGGGCTTCATACCGTTGATTGTTTTACCATAGACCGTTAATTCACTTTCAAAGGCATCATATTTTTTGCGATTATTTTCTAAACTTACAACTCAATACCTTAGAACAACCGATACTCAATGTCTAAAAGCTTACGTTTACCTGTCTGTCCAGGCCGTTAACTCCAGGGTTGGAATTTCCCAGTCGATAATGCCAAAGTGAATGTCCCTGGCCAACCCACCAAAAGCTGAACTAAGCAGGAGCCGAACAGCTAGCGCCATAGCGATAACAAGAGAAACACCGATGATGACGCAGCATAACTCGCTCCTTCATACTCTCGGCCAGCGACTCACCTAAATCATATTGAGGGTCATCATCCACCAGCGTACAAGCATATACCTTCACTGAATCACCCTTCTTCACCAACATCCGCGTATACGTGCACATAAAATGTGCCCGACTCTCAACGCTAGGGTATTTCTGCATACAGTTTTCAGTAATTTCTGGACTGCCATCTTCCGAGCCTGGTATACCTAAGTCAGGAAATACGGTAAACGCCAGATTCTGGGGAATACCCCACGCCTCGAATATCTCTCGAAACCTAGCTTCGACCTTAGCCGGTACTTCGTCGTCGTCGGTCTGACGCGCTATGGATACCTTGAAGCCCTGATCCACTAGCCAGCGTATACCCTCTAGCGCTTGCTCAAAGCTACCATCGCCTCGATCTTTATCGTGGCGGGCGCGGTCAGGGAAATCTAGACTGACGCGGAAATGTATGGGATAAGGGTTATTCAGTAGGGGTAATACCTGATGCCGACGCTTCAGTAGCGGCTCGGTGGCGTTAGTAAGCACAAAGCAGGGTCGATGTTGGCTGGCATAATTGAGGATATTGACAAAATCACGAATCACAAAAGGCTCGCCGCCAGTGAAAGAAAACTGCTCCACATCCATGTCTAGAGCTTCATGAATAAACGGCTTAACATCACTCAGTTTCATCCCAGGAATGCGCCCATCACCAGGGTGACTGCCTTCCAAGCAGAACGGACAGGCCAGATTGCAAGCAGTACCAGTATGGATCCACAATTCTTGTAGCTTGTTTGCATCAATATAACCGCGTGGTTGGTCGTTGCGGGTATGGGTCCAACTATCGGCCGCACGGGCTTCTAGAACTTCTACCAATGGAATATGCTTGCGAGCCTTCGTAATGGGCGGTTTTTCTACAATCGTTGGCATAAGAGTTCCTTGTTTATCAAAATTCAACAGACGTTGGCGCAATAGTGTGGCCGGTGTTAGCGCCAGAAGTGTCTCAACCGCGACACTAGCGATATGTTTTTCCACCTGTACCAACATACGCCGAAATACATTAGCTTACTTTCATTAGCCGCCATCGCTTTTTCGACTTCGTTACAGGTGAGATAGGGATGAATGGTCTCGAGAGCTTTGTCTTAGCCTAGCATCATCAGCAGTGGCATAACTGGTCCGAGTTTCTAATAGCAAGCAATGCGCTCAGCAAGTACCGCGGCGAACACCTTGCAGGCCTGCTCGAAACTTAGGTTAACCAAATCTATGGATATACACAGAGCATTTCTGGGCGTTCTAAGTTAGTTGTCAATCCGCTACTAATTACGCATAATAAATATAAAAATGGTTAATTCTTATTATCAATTTCTATTTACCTTCGCTGTAATTTAAATCTGGGAACCAGTAATAAAATAAGCTTAATTGATTAGTAAGTAATCCATAGATTGTACATTTGTTCCTTATTTACTAGCATTTACTCTATCATAATCCACGCAATGGCTGCATTTTTTATGCTGCGGTAGTAATTAAAACGCAATACTTGAGATCATTATTATGCCGCCACCAATATTAAGTAAGCGCCAGACTCCTAAACGTACTCATAAATATGTATCGGCGCTAACCATGCTGATGATAATAGCGACAGTTATAAAAACCATTGCCAAAGCGGCTGTCTTGATTTTATTCTTATTTATACTACAACTGGTTATGATAAGCATTGCAGAGCGATCATGGTCTATTGTGCAAGTGACCTCGCAGCGGCTCACTCTCATGCAACAAGAATTACCTCAAGAGAACAGTCTACCAAGCCCACTACCAGAACAGCATCTTACTGATACTTGGGGTGGTGCTCGTAGCGAAGGACGCTCGCATGAAGGCATTGATATCTTTGCACCGCGTGGTACCCCAATCAAGGCCACAACAGCAGGGATAGTCAGCAAGGTTGGAGACGATAGACTTGGCGGACGTGTTGTGGTCATTGTTGGTCCTGGGGGTGCGGGGCATTATTACGCACATTTAGAAGACTTCGCGGATATCAGTCCGAAAGACTGGGTAGACGCCGGTGATATTATCGGCTATGTCGGTAACAGTGGTAATGCTAAAGGCACACCACCACATGTTCATTACGGTATTTATATTAATGGCCGCGCGGTCAATCCTTATCCGCTACTACTCAAAGATAAATAATGACTTTAAGTTTTTTCTGAATTTTTTAGGTCATTGCTACTTATATTATTTATGCTATCTACGTTATTTGTGCTATCTGTACTAACTCTAGTGTCTGCGCTATCTGAATTTTTTGTTGTTATGGTGGCCACGTCAGTATCGGGGGCACAGATACTGGCAGGCATAAACAAGATGCTAAAGATCGAACCCTGTCCTTCGTTGGACTCGATATTTAAGCTAGCTTGGTGTTGATAAAGAACATGCTTCACAATCGCTAAACCTAAGCCAGTACCCCCTGTAGCGCGGCTACGTCCACTGTCGACCCGATAAAAACGCTCGGTTAAACGGGCGATGTGCTGTGGTGCAATACCGATACCGTCATCAGTGACTGCAAACGAGCAACCCTGTGCAGTCGCAGTCCAACTGATAATAATGTTACCGCCTTTTGGGGTATATTTGATGGCATTAACCACCAAGTTTGACAAGGCGCTATTTAAATACAACTCCGCACCATATAGATTGCTGTCAGTATTTACCTGCAAGCTAATCTGATGCTCGTATTCCTTGTTATAGACCTTAGCGTCATCGAATAGCTGGGTGAGCAACCGGCTCATATCTATCATGCTGAGCGCAGGCTTTTCTTCGTTTTCTAATCGGGATAATAATAATAAATCGTTGACAATGCTGTTCATCCGCGCAGTTTGTTGGGTCATAAGTTTAAAACCGCGTTGCCACTGTGGCGCAATATCTGCCTGATCAGAAAAGGTCTCAAGATAGCCCATTAGTACCGTTAATGGCGTCCGCAGTTCATGCGATACATTGGCGACAAAATCACGGCGCATTTGCTCTAGATGTTGTAAACGCGTGACGTCATAAATGATCAGCAACTTTTCACCACCGAAATGGGTCACTTCACATTTTAAATAGCGCTCGGGGTTTTTCCACGATACCAAATGAATACCATTATTTGGCGCGGCCGTTGTTTGATAATACTGTCGAAACTCCGGCACAGTAATCAAATTAAAAATGCTATTACCTTGGTCACTAGACTGTAGTACTAGTAGGTCTTCTGCTGCCTGGTTCCACCACTCTAAGCCGTCAGTATCGTTGAGCAAAATAACCGCATCTTGTAGGGCTAATAAAGAACTTCTGATTTTCTTAACCAGTCCCATCAATTTTTGTTGGGTAAACTTTTCTTGTTTGCGTTTTTGATACAGCTGAGAGGCTATTACACTAAGCCCGCCAAGCATTTCTGGGGACGGCGTATTCACTGGTTTGTTAATCCAAGCATTAAAGCGATGTAAGCTGTACATTCGCCATAAACTGTACAACAACAGCGCCACAATCACGCTTTCTAGCAGGTATGAAGTATATAAACCCAGCGCCACCCCACTACTTAGCCAAAATAGTAGCCAGCATATATCGGCCCACAACAGCGCATAACGCGGTGCTGGCTGTGTCTTATTATCCGCAGGCGTCATCATAAACGTGCACTACCTTTAGAAATGTCAGAAAAATATCCTAGGAGCCATTAATATATACTCTTATTTATGAATAACCCTATTAATAAGCAGTAATCAGAATAATAAAATTATAGAAATCACTCCTTATTCCTGCGTAATCACTCTTGTTCAACTAAGCTAGAAAACCGATAACCAGTGCCGCGTACGGTTTGAATTAAGGTGGCACAATCGTAAGGCTGTAATAGTTTGCGTAGACGGCGAATATGCACATCAATGGTGCGGTCTTCGATATATACATTACCGCCCCAAACTTGGTCAAGCAGCTGAGTACGGGTATAAGCGCGCTCTGGATGACTCATAAAAAACGCCAACAATCGATATTCAGTCGGCCCAATATCGATCACCTTGCCCTCCGCACTGACCCGCTGACTTTTGGGATCAAGGCTCAATCCTGCCACTTCAATGGGCTTATCCGTACTTAGCAAACTGCTCCGGCGCAGCACCGCCTTAATACGCGAGACCAACTCACGGGTTGAGAATGGCTTGGTAATATAGTCGTCCGCCCCAGCATCTAGACCTTGCACCTTATGGTCTTCTTCACCTTTAGCCGTGAGCATAATGACCGGAATCTCAGACAGTAGCGCATCTTTTTTGAGCATTCGGCAAAAATCAACGCCGCTTTTATCACCCGGCAGCATCCAATCTAGCAAAATGAGCGCGGGACGATGGTCCACCACTTGTTGGTGCGCTTCGGGTATATCAACGGCTTGCAAACAGTCAAATCCTGCCATCTCTAAGGTCATGACAATCATTTCACGAATTGCCGGCTCATCTTCGACAATCAAAATTTGCTCATTTTGCATACGACAGCCTTAGTCAGAAGGGAGATGTTAAGTGGCTCATCTTCTAAAGAAATTAAATTCATATATGACTTCGTATAGCCAATAAAATTTTTCTAGCTTGCTGTGTGACTGCATCACTCCAGAGGCTTCGAAAGCTTCTCCCAACCATACTGTGTCTATTTTAAGGTAGCGTCACTATAAAAACTCGCCACACTACTGTTATTAAACAGTATTATTATGACGACTTGATGACAATTTAGCCTTAAATTTACTTTTGGCTCTATTGAGCCATATATTCTAGAGCCTCTATACTTCTAATAAAAAATTAAGCGGCCCATCATTAATACTCTCGACTTGCATATTAGCCCCGAACTGCCCGCTGGCAGTTATATGATACTGAGTTTCTGCATAAGCTATCAGCTCAGCGAATAATGATTGCGCGGCATCGGGCTTCATCGCGCCACCAAAATCCGGCCGACGACCATTATTGGTGTTGGCCATTAAAGTAAATTGTGAAATCAGTAACAGTCCACCACCAACTTGCTGCACATTCAGGTCTAATTTACCACGCTTAGCAGGGTCGCTATCACTTTCAACATGGTTTTCGAAAATACGATAAGTAAGGATTTTATCTACTAACCGCTGCGCACTTTGCAAACTATCGTCATGTCCCAGCCCAATATAAGCTAATATTCCATGCTCAATTTTGCCAACATAATTGCCATCAACCGCGACGCTGGCACGGCTTACTCGCTGAATAAGTGCTTTCACTGAATGACTCCTTAGCAGATTATGAGTATGCGCTAATACGCTGTTCATGGTAAAATATAGTCATTCATTTACCTGTTATCTATTCTTATTTTAAACCCTATTTCGGTAGCCTTGTTATGACTTTATTCACCACTCTACAGCAATTTGTCCCGCAGCAGCAGCTGAGCAAGGTTGCTGGACGCTTGGCCGCAAGCCGTCACCCTGTCGTCAAGCGCGTCTTTATTCGCAGCTTTGCCAAAGCCTATAATGTACATTTAGATGACTGTGAGCGCCAGAGCTTTAAGGCGTATGAGAGCTTTAACGACTTCTTTACTCGCGAGCTTAAGGATGATGCACGCACCATTGATAACACCATTAATGGTATCGTCAGCCCTGCCGATGGGGTGATATCACAGCTAGGACAGATACAAGATCATAAGCTGCTACAAGCCAAAGGGCGGCACTACGATGTGGGTCAGCTGCTTGCCAATAGTGAAGATGGCAGTTATTTCGCGGATGGTAGCTTCGCTACTGTCTATCTAGCGCCCAGCAACTATCACCGCGTCCATATGCCATTTTCTGGCACCTTAACCAAGACTCGTTATGTTCCTGGCACCTTGTTTTCAGTCAATACTACCACTGCTGCCAACGTTCCTGACTTATTTGCCCGTAACGAGCGCTTGGTATGTATGTTCGATACTGAATATGGTAAAGCCGCAGTAGTAATGGTTGGCGCTATGATTGTCGCTGGTATCGAAACAGTCGCTACTGGCAAAATTACTCGCACAGACGATATGCAAGAAATGGATCATGATATGAGCTTGGCACAGGGTGATGAGCTCGGACGCTTTTATTTGGGCTCAACCGCTATTGTGATATTACCAAAGACTGCAAACGCGGACTGGCAAGACCACATGACCGCTAATGCTAGCGTACAAATGGGCCAGTTATTAGGTAAGTCTCATATGAAGGTCAACGCTAACACTGATGAGAGAAATGATAGCCCTACCAATGACGGTAAAGAGATATAAACCATCATTTTTTAAATTATGAGATAAAGGGTTTGTCATCGCTGGCAAACCCTTTTTTTATGTCATAAGTCAGTAGCTGTTTGATTCAGTAGCTGCTTAGTTAAGTAGCTCTCTAATTTAAGCACTGCAATCAAAACACTATTTAATCAGATTACTAATCGTTTTAAATGCAGGATCCTTGCTACTGCGGCATAGCTCAAAAAGAATGGTTTCTACTGTGGTAATCACCCCGCCAGCACGGCGAATACGACGAATGGCTTGCTTCTTATCGTAAGGAAAGCGCGAGCCTACCGCATCACCAATAATGACCGGTTGCATACCATTATCTAGTAAATCAAGTGCCGTTTGTAAGACACAAACATGCGTTTCGACGCCGAATAGCAACACAATACTACGGTTCTGCTGCGCCAAATAATTCCATGAGTCATCGTTATCACAAGCACTAAAGGTGACTTTTTCAAAGCCTTTGGCATTATCACCTGTTAATATCTCACGAATTTCAGGCAAGGTCTCACCTAAGCCTTTTTTATATTGTTCATTGAGCATAATGGGAATGTCTAGTGCTTGCAGACCTTTTATTAGAATGACAATCTTTTTGACGATATTTTCGTGGTCGTTAATATGTGGTGTCAGACGTTCTTGGACATCAATTACCATTGCTTGGGTATTTTCGCGGGCGATACGGTAGGTGCGGTTGGTAATCATGGTGGACATAGTACACTCCTTGTACGCTGATAGCTTATGGCTACAGACTGTTTTATATTTAGGCTATTTGGCTTTATATTTAGTAACAAGATTATAATGATTAATTATACCCTTATTTAGTCATAGTTTGCCTAGTCCGTCAATGGAGATAGTCTTTAATAGCAACTTATGGCCCTTTAATTTGATAATGATACTATAGTTAAAATACCTTAAAAACGCTACGGTACTGCTGGTATAAGATTTTTGCAGCCTCTGTCTGCGTAGGCACAGCAAGCAAGAAAAACTTATGACAGCAGTATGTTATGTATCGATATTACTTTTTATTGACTATATACAGCCAGTTAATAACCAGTGAACGCTATGACCTGCTAATCCTATGACCCAGTAACACAAAAACCCCCAGCCGTGACGACCGAGGGTTTTTATTAGAGCATATAATTACTTTAAAATTATTGAGACATAAACGGCTTAAACACGCTCAATGATAGTAGCGATACCTTGGCCAAGACCAATACACATGGTAGCAAGACCAACTTCAGTATCCATCTGTTCCATAGCGTTCAATAGCGTGACGGTGATACGCGCACCTGAACAACCGAGTGGATGACCTAGAGCAATCGCACCGCCGTTGATATTGACGATGTCTTGCTTGTCTTGTAGGTTCAATGACTTGAGTACTGCTAAGCTTTGCGCAGCAAAGGCTTCGTTGAGCTCAATAGTCTGGATGTCATCCATACTCATGCCAGCACGTTTAAGCGCTTTTTGAGTGGCAGGTACCGGACCGTAGCCCATGATAGCAGCATCACAGCCAGCAATAGCCATACTGCGAATACGGGCGCGAGGCTTAAGACCTAAGTCTTTGGCTTTTTGCGCGCTCATCACTAGCATCGCTGACGCACCGTCAGACAGTGCTGACGAGGTCGCTGCCGTTACCGTACCCCCTTTAGGATCAAAGGCTGGACGTAACTTTTGCATTTGCTCCATAGTCGCATCAGGACGAATTACTTCATCAACGGTACACAGTTGCAAGCGACCAGTGGCATCATGACCTTCGATACCGACAATTTCATTTTTAAAACGACCTTCAGTAGTCGCTTCCCATGCGCGGCGATGGGACTCAAGACCAAAGGCATCTTGTTCTTCACGGCTAACGTT
This sequence comes from Psychrobacter sp. PL19, assembly GCF_017875835.1. Classification (NCBI taxonomy): domain Bacteria; kingdom Pseudomonadati; phylum Pseudomonadota; class Gammaproteobacteria; order Moraxellales; family Moraxellaceae; genus Psychrobacter; species Psychrobacter sp. PL19. The sequence goes on along the minus strand of NZ_JAGING010000001.1, from coordinate 933,824 downwards.
ATTCATACGGCCCAGCATTTCAGCAGTCAAGCCCATCATATTAGAGGCTTTGGCATAATGCTTAGAGGCAGCAAGGTTGAGGTCGACGCCATGCATCATACCCACGTGGCCCATGTGCTCAACCCCACCAATGATGAAAGTATTACCTTGATTGGTCATAATTTGCGCGGCAGCAGTATGTAGCGCCTGCATAGAAGAACCACACAGACGGTTAACGGTCTGACCACCAGCAGTTTTTGGAATATCAGCCAATAAACCAATGTTACGGCCGATATTCAAGCCTTGTTCTAGGGTCTGGTTGACACAGCCCCAGATGATATCTTCAACATCACGAGGGTCAAAATCGTTACGTTCTACTAAGGCGCGAACCAATTCAGCAGATAGGCTATCGGCACGGACATGGCGGAACATACCGTTCTTAGATTTCCCCATTGCTGAGCGTACGCCGTCTACGATGACCACATCTTTTGGACTTAAAGTTGTCATATACATTCCTTTCAATTTTTATTGTCGGTAGCAGTACCGCTATGCTCGCATCATTTAACCAACTATTATGATTTGACCAATAATAAATTATCATTAACCATTATCGAGCAAGTGTACTGCACTTTATCCTAGTAATGACTGCCTATTACACCGTGGCGTAAAAGGTCTCGCCTGCTGCTGCCATATCACGAATCTTTTGCGGGGCGGCGTAGGCTTTGCCAAGATCTGCGTATTTTTCACACAGTGCCAAATAGTTATCAAGACCCATCTGGTCGATATAACGGCAAGGTCCACCACGAAAAGGTGGGAAACCAACGCCCATAATCATCGCCATGTCAGCCTCAGCTGGGGTATCAACGATATTATCTTCTAGGCAACGTACAGTCTCATTACAAAAAGCCAGCATAGTACGGTCGATGATGGCTTGCTCATCAAACTCTTGCTTATTGCTATCGCTGGTTTCTTTGAGCAATTCATAGGTAGCGTCGTCGGCCACTTTTTTCGGCTTGCCGCGCTTGTCCATCTCATACTTATAAAAACCAACACCATTTTTCTGACCCAGACGTTCGTTGTCGTAAAGATGCTCAATCGCACCTTTATAATCCGCCTTCATACGATCAGGATAGCCTTCTGCCATCACTTCTGCGCCATGTACACCCGTATCTAGACCAACCACGTCGATTAGATAAGCCGGACCCATTGGCCAGCCGAATTTTTCCATCACTTTATCGACATGGACAAAATCTGCACCTTGCTTAAGTAGCAAGTCAAAAGCGCCAAAGTATGGGAACAGTACGCGGTTTACAAGGAAACCTGGGCAATCATTAACCACAACCGGCACTTTGCCCATTTTAGTAGCTAAAGCAACGGTAGTAGAAACGGCTTGTTCAGAAGACTTTGCACCACGAATGATTTCAACCAATGGCATACGACTTACTGGGTTGAAGAAATGCATACCGACGAAGTTTTCTGGACGTTTTAACGCTTCAGCTAAATAAGTAATAGAGATGGTTGAGGTATTTGAAGCTAAGATACAGTCGTCTTTAACCAAACCCTCTACTTCTTTTAATACCGCACGCTTAACGTTTGGATTTTCAACCACGGCTTCGATAACGATGTCCGTCTCAGCAAAATCGCCATAGTTTAGGGTTGGACGGATGCGGCTTAAGGTTTCACCCATTTTGGTTGGGGTTATTTTGCCACGATCAACCATTTTACCCAGGAGCTTGCTGGCTTCGCCCATACCAAGATCTAATTGCTCAGACTTGATGTCTTTCATGATGATTGGCAAGCCTTTGCTGGCTGCTTGATAGGCGATACCGCCACCCATGATACCAGCGCCCAGTACAGCGGCTTCATTGATGTCATGTGCTTGTTTGCTATGTTGTTTGGCTAGTTTTTTAACCAATTGGTCATTTAAGAATAGACCAACCAAGCTTTCAGCTTGGGGGGTTTTGGCCGCTTTAGCAAAACCAGCAGCTTCTACTGCAATAGCCTTATCACGGGGTAAATTAACGTGCTTTTCAATCGCAGCAATAGCAAGTGCTGGCGCAGGATATTGCTTAGGGTTGGCCTTGGCAAAAATCATGGCTTTGGCACTACTAAAGGCCATCGTTTGCTCAAGCGGGTTTAATTTAACTGGATTAAGCTTTTCGTCACGACGGGCTTGCCAATCAAGCTCACCTGAGATGCACTTTTTAACCAAATCAATCGCGGCATCTTGTAAGTCATCAGCAGGAACCGTGGCATCAACTAGGCCTAACTTTAAGGCGTCTAATGCTTTTTTGGGCGTACCAGTAGCGATCAGCTCAAGCGCATTATCAATACCTATGATACGCGTACTACGAACCGTACCACCAAAGCCTGGGAAAATACCCAGTTGGGTTTCTGGCAAGCCGATAATTGCTTTTTCGCTCATGACACGATATTCGCAAACCAAGGTCATCTCACAACCGCCACCCAATGCGGCACCATTAATAGCGGCAACTTTAGGGAATGGTAAGTCTTCAAAGCGGTTAAAGTCGTTATTAATACCAATAACCCAGTCTTTAATACTGTCTTCTGACTGTTTAAATGAGGCCACAAACTCTGTGATATCAGCACCAGCGATAAACACACCCTTGCTTGAAGTAACGATAAGGCCTTTGACGTCAGTGGCTTTTTCAAGTGCGCTAACGGCTTCACCAAACTGCTTGTTGGTTTCGGTATCAAACTTATTCACGCTCTCATTTTCGGCGTTGTACTGCATGTTGGCGATGCCGTCTGCTAGCATTGTCACCGTGATGCGATTTCCTTGGTATACCATTTGAGACTCCTTGCTATGTGATAAAATTGCTATGTGATAAAAGTTACTTAATACAAGCTACCTAATAAAAGCTATATTTTAAAATTGAAATAAATAGCCAGTTATTGTTAGTAAAAATAATAATACTGAGAATTTGCAAGCTTACTTATTACCATAAATGGCCTGCAAAATTATGCAGCGACGAGGTCTTTATTATCCAGCACTCATTGCTTTGTCTAGCGTACATTAGTATGACGCTTAATTTTTATGCTATTGCTTGCTCATATAGACTAAAAACATACCGCTATATTTGGCATGCTGATTCATTCTATAGCCTTAAATCATAGCCTTAAAACGGTTAAATCTTAGTAAAGCATCAGAATCAAACTTCAACGAAAGCGCTGTCGTTATATTGATATTCACTGCAAATTCTTCTTTATCTGACATCAATATTCAGTATCAATTTATCTCGTTTTAAGCGTCATGATTTAATATATAACAAGCGCTAGGTTTAGCCTAATAAAGCGCTTTATCGCATAAATAATTTGTTTAGATAGTCAGTATTTAAATCGTTAGGCAGTTTTTACGTCAATTAGTGTAGGGGATTATGCCCCTAACTGTCACAAGCTAATACCGGACTCGTAAGTCACTATCAAGCATTTACCTTATAGCCAGCGTGCTTTACGCGCATAGATATTCGTTTGTTCAGACCCAACACTTCATCAAACCATATCCAGACCATAAGTTAAATCAGTAATACGTAACCAAAATAAATAGCGCTTAGCGTGTGTGAGTCCGCCTTATCAGCTATCATGCTACCTTAATAATACTTTTATTATTCACCTTTTAATTGGTTTAGTTATGACTGTTTCTTCTGCGCCGCGCTTTGTTCCTTTTGATAACTTTGAGCAGTTTCATAGCGCGTTACGCGCGCAATTAGCACAAGATATTGACGCATTATTTGACTATGCTCAATTGCCAAACCCATTGGTTGATGCTTGCCGCTATGTAATGACTGGCCAAGGTAAGGGAGTGCGCCCATTACTGGTAGCCAGTGCTTTTGCTAGTATAAGAGCCGTTAGTATCAATGCTACCAATAACTCCTCCATTGAAGCAGGCGGTATTAATAACAACGATGAGCTAGCAAACCTAGATAGCGTTTTGCATGACCAAGTGCAATACGATATGTGCCGCCGTGCGGCATTGGCAGTGGAATTACTACATACCTACTCGCTGGTACACGATGACCTCCCCTGTATGGATGACGATGAACTGCGCCGTGGTCAGCCGACCGCTCATATTGTATTTAATGAAGCGACGGCCTTGCTGGCCGGTGATGTTTTGCAAACTCTCGCCTTTGAAGTATTGACCGCAGAAATACCTACCTTTGCCCCTTTTGATTCACTAATCGCCAGTCAGCTATTGGCTATATTTGCACCGCGGGCACGGCGGATGGTGGCAGGACAAATGCTTGATATCAACGCTGAAGCCAACAGCAACATATCGCAAGCTGATTTAGAATCCATACACCGTGATAAAACTGGTGCATTGATTGAAGCTGCAGTATTAATGGGCGGTATTTGTGCGCAAGCAACTGCCCCGCAACGTATCGCGCTACAAGATTGTGCGCAGCATATTGGCCTCGCCTTTCAGGTTCAAGACGATATTTTAGATGTGACTACCAGTACCGATGCCCTAGGCAAGCCTGCCGGTAGTGATGAAAAGCTAGATAAATCGACCTATGTCAAACTAATGGGCGTTGATGCCGCTCAACATTACGCGCAGTCGTTATTTGATGGTGGACGTGCGGCAATTACTCGTGAGCTAGGTGATGGCACTAATGATAGTATGGGTGAGGGTATTAATGAAAACACCGAAAGTTATGCGTTACTTGAGCTTATTGAATGGCTCTGGGCACGTAAGAAATAGTCTTATAATTGATAATAAATAAAGTAGGTACGTTAATAACTATGTGCGCTTGAAAACATACCTGTAAAAAAGGGCTGAAATATAGAGGGCGGCAATGACTAATAGCAATACCCAACGTATTTATCTAGGTACTGGCGGCTATAGCGATACTGACCTCCTAGGCACGCTGTACCCGACTGGTACCAAAAAAACTGACTTCTTACGTGAGTACGCCAAGCAATACGGCGCAGTGGAGATTAATAGCACTTTTTATGCGCCTATTGGCCAAAAAGCCTTTGCCGGTATGATTAATAAAGCCTACGTCCAAGCCGAGAGTGAGTTGCAATTCGCGGTCAAACTACATCAAGATTTCACTCATGTTCGTAAAGGTGGCCCTGAACATGCGCAAGCTTTTCTTACTGCCCTGACTCCACTAATCGAAGCCAACTGTTTAGCACCATTGTTATTACAGTTCCCACATGGCTTTGACCGTACCCGAGATAATAGGCTGTATCTAGCAAATTTAGTCAGCTGGTTTAAAGACTATCCATTAGCAGTTGAATTCCGTCATGCCAGCTGGCACACGCCGCAAGTGGTCAATAGTTTTGGTGAGCAGGGTCTTATTTGGTGTAGTGTTGATTACCCTAAGGTTAAGGGTCTACCACCGTCACGACTGATATTTACTCAACGCACTGGCTATTTAAGGATGCATGGCAATAATCTAAACTGGTGGGATGCCATGAGTGCTAGCGACCGTCATGATTATCGTTATAGCGAAGCGGAGATGCAGGATTGGGCGCAAGCGATTGCTAATCAACGTCAGCACTTTGATACGCTCTATATCTTCTTTCAAAATACTGTTAATGCGCATGCGTTTTATAATATTGCGATGTTGCGGGAGGCTTTGGGTAGATTTAATTTTGAGGTTTTGTAATTTGTCAAAACTTCAAATAATGATGTCACGTAGGGTGCTAAACGCGAAATATTAATACTAAATAAAAGACAACTTACCCTTAAATCCTATTAAAAGTAAGCTAAAACCCTATGGATTCACTCAGTCAAATCGTCTTAGGTGCTAGCGTCCAAGGGGCGATACTCGGTAAATACCAAGGTCGCAAAGCGTACATATATGGTGCGATACTCGGCACTATTCCCGATTTAGACGTGATTTTGAATTACGGTGATCCAGTCAGTAATATGACTTATCATCGTGGCTTTAGTCACTCGCTATTTGTTCTAACAGCTCTAGGCTTAGGAGGTGCTTGGCTGATTAGTCGCTATCATCAATGGCGCGGCATACCGCTACCCTACTCGGATCAACGTTTGGCGCTAGCCATGACCTTAGCGCTAACGACTCATCCGATCTTAGATAGCTTTACGGTCTACGGCACGCAACTGTTTTGGCCGCTGCAAGAACCTTTGCAAATTACCCCTATCAGTATTGCTTCAGTATTTATTATCGATCCGCTTTATACTTTGCCACTGCTTATCGCTATGATTATCGGACTTATAAAGGGTCGTAAACTGCCAATATTTAAGAAAGGTTGGTTTGCTAATTGCCAACGCCTAGCCGTAGGAATGCTAGTGGTTAGTAGTGGTTATCTGCTACTGTCATTAGGGTTGAAATATTATGCGCAAGGTCAAGCTGAGCAAACTCTAGCAGCGGCAGGCATTGAAGATATCGTTCGGATTAAAACTATGCCTGTGCTACCAACTACTCTATTGTGGCGCACGCTCGCTGAAGATAAGCAGCATCGAATTATTGAGTTGAGAGGCAGTGTGTTAGATAAGCGACTACCTGAATATCGTTACTTAACTAAGTATAAGAACTCAAAAGCACTTAGCACCAATTTGCCTCAGTCTAGCCAGCCTTATGCTACAAGGCTCGATTGGTTCTCTGGTGATTGGACAGGATATAGAACACAGACGCTAATCGCTACAAATACTATTCCAAAGCAATCAAACACACCCTCCACTGAGCAGCTAGTCGTCGATGACTTACGTATGGTCGCAGGCGATACTTCGTTTTTTAGCTTTGTATTAGCGACTAGTGAAAACCAGAAAAATATCTCAGCTAAGAAAAACTCATCAAGTCCAAGCGATAATCCACAATGGCAAGCAATTATCCCGATAGAAACGCCATTCGTCTCTATTGATGACAAGCCTAAGCCTTCGCGCTTTAATTTAATTAAACAAGGCTTTCATCGGGTGATTGATGAATCGGCAATGGATGCGGATGGTGGTTGGGAATTGGTTGATTGAGAGCCCATCCCAAATTCTGTGTAACTACTATTTAGATTAAGTGAGCCCATCCCGAATTCTGTGTAACTGCGATTTAGATTAAGTGCCTGCCTACACGGTCATCAAACATAATCATAAAGCGATTCAGAGCAGCCGTCCAGTTATGAATTAGCATCCACACTATGACTTGAATCTTACAACGTCACATAAACTGTTACTATTGCCCATCTAATAGACCTCTTGCATAAGTCATCGCTAAGCGTTGAAGCTTCGTTAATACAGCTCAATAGATTGGTACTTTCGCAAGAGGTCTAATGATTTATAGGTGAAACAGTTAGGACATCTTCTTCTAATTTTTTCTGCAACTTATCTTCCAGAAAATTCTTAAATTTTATTTGAATTAAAATGCGAGCTTTGGAAATATTATTATCATTGAGACTTGATATATATTCATCCAAAGTTGTTTCAAGAAATTCTATGGCAGGCTGAATTCTTAACTTACCCTTCAAAGTGATATGTACTATGTAAAATATCTTTTGATCAGTTGGATCGTATTTAATATGCCTTTTATAAGCCTCTCTAATTTTTTGAAACAATTCAATCTGCTTTACTGAATCATCTATAAGGCTGTCATTATTTACAAATAGCAAGTCGTAATATTTATCGAATATTTTCTTTTTCTGGTTTACAGACTTCTCTGGCATACCATACTGAGCCATTAAAATCTGACCAAACTTTTCCATGCTTATTTGTAGTCTGTAAGATTTATTTTGCTTAATGCCCGTGTCTCCAGTTTTCCTAGAATATAGGATATCGTGGAGTTGTAAATATTTCTCTAAGTCCATTTGTTCTTTTCTAAGAGATCTCAAATCAACATTAGAAATAGCATTCTGACTGTTTGTAAACTCAGCAATCTTACTATTCAGTTCAGAGTCTTTCTGAGTTTTAAATACTCTAACTAAAACCTCTGAATCACATAGATAATCTGTAATATTATTACTATCATCTCTATTAAAATCATGCGCAGTTCTAAGGGTTTGACCTCCATTCAATACTTGAAAATCAGAAAGCGTAATTTTTATTTTCTTCCCCCCATTTGTGTACTCTGCAATCACATCGTTAGCTATTAGAGTTAAACCATTGTTGTACATGAAAAACTTAGTGGGGTTTACTTTTACTGTATTGGCAATATTTTTATTAAATTTTGATTTCAAAACGAATCCACGAACATTATCGAACAATACAGAAGTATCTAAAGTAGTCTCGGACAACCTAGATAAATCTTCAATATTATATTCGTTACGTAAGCCTGAATCTTTAGAAGTTATTCTTATCAATTCTGCTAAGGATAGTCTAAAAATATATGATTTGGATGACGATAATGAATCTTCTGTAAACGACATCACAGCATCACGATCTAACAGTATAGTTGAACTAACAGGAGTTGGTCGCAAAGATATTAAATCAGCTATTTGACTAAGTCCTATCTCAATAATATCCATATCATAGGCTGTCTTAAACTGTCTAAGATGACTGTCAATTTCTTCACTAGGAGAATTTTCATTACTTACAACATATAATGTAATCTTCCAAACTTCGTTACTTGAATATTTTTCACATATTTTCTTTGCAAAATCTAATGGTTTACCAGTCATACCTGTAAAATCATTATTGTGGATAGCATTAAGAAATTTAACTGACAATAAGGTTTCATTAACACCTTTTTTACCTTCTTTGAGATTTTCTCTATATTTGAAATTAAAAAGCTTAATATGCTTTTCATCATCTTCGTCTTCAAAGACTACTGCATCGACTCCAAAGTCATCAGAAATTTGACCATATAAAACCTTGTTGAACTCAGTATCTATAATACAATCAGCTATATCAATATAATCAGAAAGCTCAGTAAGCTGCTCTACTACTAAGATATTAAAACCTAATCTAGACTTCTGTAGATCAGTCAAGCTACTGAGGTTTGCACCTTCGCCTTCGTTAAAGGACTCATGAACGAGTGTTTCAAAGTAGTTTAATGAGATCTTATTAAGAACTTTAAAATCATTTATATTAACCATCTCTCATTCTCTAATACCATAAATATTGCTGTCTATAATACTTGAAAAAACTATCTTATATAAGTTGTTTAAAATAAAAAAAGATTAACTGAATGAATATGACTTTCAACAAAAAAAGGACACCTCGCGGCGTCCTTTTTTCTTACTTAAAAAGCTAAAACAATCTAGTTGCTAAAAAGCTATTTATAAAAAGCTATTTACGCTTCAACACCAGCATCTTAACCTTTATATTTTGCATTCGCGTAGTCCCAGTTCACTAGTTTGTCTAGGAAGGTATCAACATAATCAGGACGACGGTTACGATAATCGACGTAATAAGCGTGTTCCCACACATCACAAGTCAATACCGCTATTTGACCATGTGCTAATGGGTTGTCAGCGTTACCTGTTTTAGCGATAAATAATCTGCCACTGGCTTTCGATTTCAGCACACCACCTGTTTCCACTTCAAAATAATAATCGAGCGTTTATCAGGCCTTCTTTAAATATCATATTTTTCACGTACTAAATGCCCAATTCCCATTTTATCAAGAATCTTCATAGGACACAGGAAAGTAACGCGAATAGCGCCAGGTAATCGGCTAATTTCAATGGATCCCGTTATCGTGGCACGATTTAGAATTTCTCCATAGGAAAGGCCTGTTGCCTTCTCTGCTCTTCGAAGGCCGATTTCCGTAGCTTCATTCAGGTTCTCAGCCGTGGCTATAAATGTTATTGGGCCACTCTCCTCTACATCCGGCTGCCCCCACTTCTTTGCCAATGCCGCAACGCTTTCTTTTTGCTGCTTCGTCATAGGAATAGCCATATGCGGAAGATCTTCTAAATTCTGAAGAAGTATTGGTCCATCAATATTCAGCCCCTTAATAACCTCAACAGTTAGTTCAGTCTCTCCAGATACATCTGTTGCATGGCCTGCTATCTCTCCATTACCCTGCTGGGCATGCATGTCACCCATATAGACGCCAGCACCTTTCACTTTTACAGGGCAAATAAGAACAGAGCCCTCTCTGACCGAGTTAGTGTCCATATGGCCATCAGTTTTAGCTTCATCGAGCTCAAGTTTTGATAGCCCATATTTATGAGGAGCGTCGATTAAATACTGTCCAAAATCTGCGCAGTTATGTGAGTCTGGTAAATCTCTGGAAGGCGTTGTACCAATATTTCCTAAGAAAGGTCGCATGTGGGCTGCGACACCTGCCATATCCGATCGGGCAAGCGAAAGGATTGAATGCTGTGCAGAAAGTTCTGGAAGGTTCGACATCTCGATAGCATTACCAGCAAGCTTGTCGGCAACAGATTTATCGACGGTCAGGCTAACTTGATTTTTTTCATCAAAAACTATGACATAACCGTGGCTAAAGCGAAAAGCGCTGACTTCTGAATCGCAGACATTACATCGAATTGCATCATCGCCTATACCTTCAACATAACTAGCAGGCTGTTCTGTACCACAGCTGGAACAATATTTTGCAACAAACGGATCCCCATGATACCGACCCTCAACAAACTCCATTACCCCTGAAGATGTTGCAAACGACGTTACCCGCATTTTCGTGATCTTTAACGCAACGGCATCACCGACCTCTGCGCCCTCGACTGCAACGGGCATAGTGACTTCATGCCCACCTTCAAACGCTGGCGTAATCATCGGACCCCAACATCCAGGTGGTGTTCCACTTTGTATAGTTCCACCGTTTTTGATTGGTCCGAGCATTTTTTTACTGGGCCCAACGATGCCTCCCGAATATTCATTAACAGATATATAATCAAGCGCTTCAGATGTTTGAATCTCATCAACAGTTGAGTCGTTCATGTTCACTCTCCTTGTAATACCAAATCGAAGTTCAATCTAGAACTTTTATTAATAGACACAAGTAAAGATGTGCATAAAAATCCTACACATCTTCATGACGAAATTCATAACATTACTACGCGAATTTCTGATCACCCTATTTTGGGCTCGTGTCCCGTTTAGTTGATTAGCTGATTTATTATCAATAAAAAACTGTTTACGCTTCAACACCAGCATCTTGACCTTTATATTTTGCATTCGCGTAGTCCCAGTTCACTAGTTTGTCTAGGAAGGTATCGACATAGTCAGGACGACGGTTGCGATAATCAACGTAATAAGCATGTTCCCACACATCACAAGTCAATACCGCTACTTGACCATGTGCTAATGGGTTGTCAGCGTTACCTGTTTTAGCGATTGACAGTTTGCCGCCTTCTTTATCAGCAACGAGCCATGCCCAACCTGAACCAAATTGGGTTAGTGCTGCGTTTTTGAACTCTTCACGAAACTTATCATAGCTACCGAAGTCTTCTTCGATTTTGCCTTTTAGATCGCCAGTAGGTTCGCCGCCGCCATTCTCAGGCGTCAAGCAATTCCAATAGAAGGTATGGTTCCATACTTGAGCAGCTTGGTTAAACATACCCTGTTTGCTGTCATCTTTAGATGCGGCTACGATGATTTCTGCTAGCGTTTTGTCTTCTAGACCAGAACCTGGTAACAAATCATTTAGCTTGTTTACGTAGGCGGCATGATGCTTATCGTGATGATATTCTAGAGTCTCAGCACTGATATGCGGCTCAAGTGCGTTTTTTGCGTACGGTAATTCTGGTAAAGTAATCTTTGACATGGTTATTTTATCCTTGCTTTTTAGCCGTTAATGTCATGCTTCAGTTGTGTGCCTATTTCTGACCCACTTACCTTAAAACTTGTAGATAACGCGATCATAACCGCGGTACTGTTCGAACTTATGACCATGAAATATTAGGCTAAATTGGCTGAGTTTATTGTTAATGAATGAACGTTATTGCTCAATGCGCTATGGCACATGATTATAAAACAAAAAAATTGACCACATGACTGTTGCACACGGATTGTTAATTTTAAATTCATAACCTACAAGCTATAATTCACTTTAGCTTACCATTTATTATAGCAAAAATTACGCTTAATATCCGTTACTGAATGTTATAGCTGCCTTAATTCGACTATTTAAATTACCTGCCAATGGCATACATTAGTAATTTACTTAATTAAAGCATAAAATAGCCACTGCCATTAGTGTTTACATTATAATAATTCAACATTAATGATCCAGTAGACCATCACCACATACAAAAATTACGGACTGGCCTTATGAGCGATATTGAGACACAATTACAGCCAAGCCACGCTTTGACTCAGACGAGTTGGGTGCTTGCGAGTAATAACAAAGGTAAGCTTGCTGAGTTTAAACGACTGTTCGCTGAAGCCAATTTAGACGTTACTATCATACCGCAAGGTGAGCTAGATATTGAAGATGCTGTCGAGGACGGTCTCAGCTTTATTGAGAACGCTATTATCAAAGCCCGTCACGCCAGCCGTATAAGTGGTAAACCTGCCATTGCCGATGATTCAGGGCTCTGTGTACCAGTACTTGGTAATGCGCCTGGAATATACTCTGCCCGTTACGCAGGCGAGCATGGTAACGATGCTAAAAATAACGCCAAGCTTATCGCTGACTTACAGCCGATACGCGCACAGCAGCCCGATACGCCCATTGATGGTTTATTTGTCTGTGTACTAGCCATGGTTCGTCATGCTGATGACCCACTACCTATTATTGCTCAAGGCTTATGGTCAGGTGAGATTTTAGACCAACCGCATGGCGATGGTGGTTTTGGCTACGATCCACTATTTTGGTTGTCTGATATGCAAGCGACCGCCGCCAGTTTAGGCGCCACTGATAAAAATCGCGTCAGTCATCGTGGACAAGCTATTCGGCAGCTATTGCAGCAGCTGGATTTCTAGTCATAATAGACGCTATCACTTTTTAAATGGTTAAATTTCTGTACTATTGGCCCATTTTGAGCATCAGGCTATAAAAGCGTGTGCCAGACAAAACAGATAACTTTTACTTTAATTAGCAGATAGATTATACTGTTCTACTTTTGAAATTTTATCGAAAATCGCCATTTATCTCTACTGCTGATTAAAAAGCATTGTTATCAGAGCCTATTAGCGAGTTATTATTGATATTTGACGTACTATATTGCCTATATCATTGCTAGTGTCATTGGCGATTCCCAATCGCACTATCATGAGGCGATCGATATCCCCTATTCATTCCAACGGCAATCGGCATAACGAGTCCCAATCTTGAGGCGCGATTGCCTGTTATTTTAATCCTAAAGGTGTAATCAACATGGCTACAGATTTACAGATCACAACCAACAAGCTGTCTGAAAAAGAAACCCAGCTAACGGTTAAAGTACCGGTCGAAAAAATTCAAAACAAAGTCGAAGGCCGTATTCGCCAAGTTGCGAAAACTGCCAAAATCGATGGTTTCCGTAAAGGTAACGTCCCTATGTCGCATATCCGCAGCCAATATGGTGCCGGTATCCAACAAGAAGTAATTAACGACGTCATTCGCGATACTGTGTTTGAAGCGATTAAAGCGGAAGATATCCGCGCGGTCGGCATGCCTAACATCGATGATGTTAAACTTGAAGATGATTTCTTAGTGTATCAAGCGACAGTTGAAATCTTCCCAGAAGTTGACGTGCAAGGTATTAATGACATCGAAGTTGAACGTCATACTGCTACTGTTAACGAAGAAGACGTTGACACTATGATTGAAAATCTACAAAAGCAGCGTGAAGAGTTCGTCGAGAAAAAAGGCAAAGCCGATAAAGGCAATCAGGTCATCTTTGACTTTGAAGGCTCAATCGATGGCGAGAAATTTGAAGGCGGCTCCTCTGAAGACTTCAAATTAGTTATTGGTAGCAACCAGATGATCCCAGGCTTTGAAGCGGGTATCAAAGGCATGAAAGCTGGCGAAGAAAAAACTATCGACGTGACTTTCCCAGAAGACTATCAAGCGGAAGATCTTGCTGGTAAAGCGGCTCAGTTTAAAATTAATGTCAAAAAAGTTGAAAAATCAAAACTTCCTGAAATCAATGAAGAGTTCCTTGAGCTGTTCGGTGTGACCGAAGGCGGCGTTGAAAAACTAAAAGACGACGTTCGTAAAAACATGGAACGCGAAATCAAAAACGCCGCCCGTAGCCAGGTTAAACAAGCTACTTTTGATGCCTTGCTAGAAAAAAATGCATTTGACGTACCAAGCGCTATGCTAGAGCAAGAAATTGAACGTCAACGTAGCATGATGATGCAACGTTTTGCTCAACAGTTTGGCTCAAACGCTGATAGCTTCGATAAAGACATGCTGCCAAATGAGCTGTTTGAAGAGCAAGCATTGCGTGCAGCCCGTCTTGGTATCATCGTTGCTCGTGTTATCGACACCAAAGGGATAGAAATTGACCAAGCGCGCGTTGAAACCTTTATCAAAGAATCTTCAGAAAACTACGAAGATCCAGCAGAAGTCATTGAGTACTACACCAATGATAAGCAGCAGCGCGCTAACATTGAGTCTGTGGTTCTAGAAGACCAAGTGGTTGATTATCTGATCGAGCAAGGCAAGGTAACTGACAAAGAAGTCAGCTATCAAGACCTTCTTGCTGCGCAGCAACAACAGCAGCAAGCGATGTAATCTAGTACTGATATGAGTTGGCGTTTAAGCTAATTTTGTAGCATCACTTATTAAATTTGTCTTACAAATGCCCTAACATATGTTGTTGGGGCATTTTTATTGGTGGTTTATGGCTTTAGCCCTTGATAAATGATTGCAGACGCCTTATTAATAGGGAGTCATTTATCATTTGTCACATTAAAACGTTACTATTAGCGCATTAAAAAAGTTACCATTACTGCCATCATTTCTAACACAGCTTTTTAGCAAAATCCAGGTATTGTTATTGCTTGTTGTTATTATCCGTTTCTATTAAAAGACGTCAACTTTAACGACAATAAACGCCCATAAACGATTGGCTACTGGTTAATATTTATTTATTTTATACACTTATTGATAGGAAATCTCTATGACAGATTATGATCGCATTACCGCCAATCCGCATTTTGATATGCTAATGAGTGCGCATAACGCTCAAAGCGCTCAGAGCCCCCAAGGCGCACTAGTTCCCATGGTGGTTGAGCAATCTGCACGCGGTGAACGCTCGTTTGATATTTTTTCACGCCTATTACGTGAGCGCGTTATCTTTTTGACCGGTCCAGTCGAAGATTATATGGCCAATCTTATCGTAGCGCAGCTGCTATTCTTAGAAGCCGAAAACCCTGATAAAGATATTCATTTATATATCAACTCGCCAGGCGGTTCAGTCAGTGCCGGTTTGGCTATTTTTGATACTATGAACTTTATTAAGCCTGAAGTCTCTACTATCTGTATGGGCGGTGCTTATAGCATGGGTTCATTCCTTTTAGCTGCGGGTGAACGAGGCAAACGTTATGCATTAGCTAACGCTCGCGTGATGATTCACCAGCCTTCAGGCGGTGCTCAAGGTCAGGCAACCGATATCGAAATTAATGCTCGCGAAATTCTAAAAACTCGTGCTCGCTTAAATGAAATTTTGGCTGAGCGTACGAGTCAACCAGTAGAAAAGATTGAAAAAGACGTCGAGCGTGACTTCTGGCTAGATGCTAAAGAAGCAAAAGAATATGGTTTGATCGATGAAGTATTAGAACGTCGTCCTGACTCTTTATAAGTAGTATTAAACTTATGAGCAGTATTAAGCAGGATACGACTCAATATTGATCGTAATTACCAGACCATTTTTAGTCAATCCATAATAATGAGAATATAAGAAAGCTTCGCGCAGACTACACAACAGTCCAGCTAGTGACGCTAACAACATAGTCGTTTTATTGTGGGTAGACTATAGAAGTTTAAAATTTTAGGAGTGCCTTTGTATGGCAGAAGACAAAACACCGCAGTGCTCATTTTGTGGTAAAGCCAAAAGCGATGTGAAACAGCTTATTGCCGCTGATGATGCCAATATTTGTAATGAATGTATTGAGCTATGTACTGACCTTATTGCTGATAGCGGCGACAGTGACGATGATACTGATGGTGAGCTTGATACCTCTTGGGTCAATAAAAAATTACCAACACCCAAAGAACTACGTGCCCAGCTAGATGAGTATGTCATTGGACAGGACGGCGCTAAGAAAGCCTTATCGGTTGCCGTTTATAACCATTACAAACGTTTAAAAGTTAGCCAAACCTTAGCCAATGACAGCAAAAAATCTAAGATTGGTGCTGATGAGGCCATGGTTGAATTAGCCAAGAGCAACATCTTGCTTATCGGACCGACTGGTTCTGGTAAAACATTATTGGCGCAGACTTTAGCGCGCTTGCTAGATGTGCCTTTTGCCATGGCTGATGCCACTACCTTGACTGAAGCCGGTTATGTGGGTGAAGACGTTGAGAATATCGTGCAAAAGTTATTGCAAGCATCCGATTATGATGTGAGCAAAGCTGAGCAAGGCATCATCTATATTGATGAGATTGATAAAATCAGCAAAAAAGGCGAGAACCCGTCTATTACGCGTGACGTATCTGGAGAAGGCGTGCAACAAGCCTTGCTAAAGCTTATTGAGGGTACGGTTGCGGCTATTCCACCACATGGTGGCCGTAAGCATCCACAGCAAGAGCTGATTCAAGTCGATACCAGCAACATCCTAATCATTGTCGGCGGCGCGTTTTCTGGACTCGATAAAGTTATCCAGCAGCGTACTGAAAAAACCGGTATTGGCTTCAATGCCGATGTCAGCTCAAAAGATGACAGCCGCCGCAGCTCAGACTTACTGCAGCAAGTCCAGCCGGAAGATTTGATTAAGTTTGGTCTTATTCCTGAGCTAATCGGTCGTTTGCCAGTACTTGCGGCTCTAAGAGAGCTAGATGAAGAAGCCCTGGTTCAGATATTGACCGAGCCGAAAAATGCGCTAGTGAAACAATATAAATACCTGTTCGATATGGAAGGCGCTGACATTACCTTTACCAAGGAGGCGCTCGATGCCATTGCCAAAAGGGCCATGGAGCGTAAAACGGGTGCTCGTGGACTACGCTCTATTGTTGAAAACGCTCTGTTAGATACTATGTATGAGCTGCCTTCAATGAAAAGTGCTAAAAAAGTAATTGTCGATGAGCAAGTAATCAATGACGGCAAAACACCTGAAATCACTTAGGTTATTATCAATAGTTGGTTGGGTTAATTTGCGATCAAAATAAATTAACGTCTATTGACTTTTGTTATAGAAATGGCGTCTGGCATTAATTATGCTCAGACGTCTTTTTTATGTCTATTGCCTTATTATTTACCACTCGTTCTTGGTAGCAAAGCTATAGTTAAAATACCTTAAAAACGCGACGGTACTGCTGGTATAAACTTTTTGCAGCCTCTGTCTGCGTAGGCACAGCAAGCAAGAAAGACTTATGCCAGCAGTACATTATGTATCGATACTACTTTTTATTGACTATACTTTATAAAATAGCGTTATAAGATGACAGGAGCGTCTACCAAACATAAATAAGGCGGCTCATAAGTTATGCTAAGGTAGCTTTGCAAGTAACCGTTAAAATTATCAACTTATTACCTATGATACAAAGGATTGTTTATCATGCTTAATACTATAAGTGCCACCCTGCGTAAGCGTTTACCCTTCTTTCCAAAATCCAGCCAAGATAACGATATTACTACTTATTACCGACACCATGTGGCCGCTATTACCGGTGCAGGCTCTGGTATAGGGCGCGAGCTTGCCTGTCATCTAGCAAAAATGGGCTGCCATTTGGCATTGTCTGATATCAATGCTGAGCAGATGGCACAGACAAAAGAATTGCTCGTAGGCTACGATGTTAACGTGACCATAACTGTACTGGATGTCTCAGATAAAAAGGCAGTCGATGCGTGGGCTGATAGCGTGATGATAGCGCACGGTAAGGTTAATTTTATCTTCAATAATGCGGGTGTGGCGCTGTATTCTACCGTGGAAGGCAGCAGCATCAGCGAGCTTGAATGGGTCATGGATATTAATTTTTGGGGCGTGGTTTATGGGACTAAAGCATTTTTACCCTTGATTAAAAATAGCGTCAAACAAAGCGAGTCTGATGCCAGCACTGACAGCAAAAGTAATAAATCACGTCAGTTCGATGAGCATGGTCATATCGTGAATATCTCAAGTCTCTTTGGTTTGACCGCGCAGCCTTCGCAATCCGCTTACAATGCCAGCAAATTTGCGGTGCGCGGCTTTACAGAAAGCTTGCGTCAAGAGTTGGATATCCAGCGCTGCGGCGTGTCAGCAACTTGTATCCATCCGGGTGGTATCAAGACCAATATCGCCAATAGCGCGCGCGGTAATGAAAGCATAAGTGATATCGGTATGCCTAGCGGTCGCAAAGCCATCAGTAGCTTTAATAAACTGCTAAAATTTGATGCTAGTGACGCCGCTTGGATCATTCTTCATGCCGCAGCGACCAACCAAACTCGATGCTTGATTGGTAATGACGCCAAAGTGATAGATGCTGTGCAGCGCGTATTCCCAGCAAGCTATAGCAACGTGCTCAACGATGTCAATAAGCTGGCTCGTAAGCTAAAGCGCAAGAAACGCTCAAAACCTAACGCTCAAAAATCTGCTTCGGCATAATAAAATCTCAGTGCCATGACAAATAAGAATCAACATAAGAAAAACCCAGCTAGCAATTTATTACTAGCTGGGCTTTTCTTATGTAGCCAGTTCAAAATAAAATAGATACATTTGTGTCAGCGTACTACTGGTATAAATTTTTCTTGCTTACTGTTCGCACGCGTGACAGAGGCTGCGAAAAATTCATAACAGCAGCACTGTGTCGTTTTTAAATTGGATTTACTATACTACATCGATGTTTTTTATATCAGTTTTACAATTCGGTGACTGTAAAACTAAGGCAACTTCATATCACCATCAACCAACCAGCCGATACGACGCATAACGTGTGCCACTAACCAAGCAATAACAGCGGGTAGCACAAACATCAATAATATAATTGCTGTCCACAGCTGGGTACTACCCATGAGCTCTTGTGACGCTTCAATAACCCCAAAAACTCCTACCAGGCCTGCGGTACCCATACCTGCGCCTGTGGCCGTACATGCCAGCCCAAAGCCTACGGTCGCAATAGGTCCAACGATGGCACTAGCAATAACTGCCGGTAATAAAATCATGGGCTTTTTAAGCACATTAGGAATCTGTAGCATACTGGTGCCTAGGCCCTGCGATATAACGCCACTGACCCCATTGTCTTTATAACTTGCCACCGCAAAGCCAATCATATGCGCAGCACAGCCGACCACAGCAGCGCCGCCTGCCAAACCACCGAGCCCAATAGCGATACAAATTGCCGCACTAGAGGTCGGCAAGGTCAATAAAATACCAACCACCACCGCAATGATAATACCCATTAATAATGGCTGTAGTGTTGTTGCCGCCTGGATACCTTGACCAATGCTATTCACAGCAGCGACTACCGGCGGATTCAACACTGCACAAACGACTAACGCTAGCGTGCAGACTACTAATGGCACTAGTAAAATATCAAGCTTGGTCTTGCCGGCAACCCATGTCCCTGCGCGATAGGCAAATACCGATGTCAAATATGCGCCGATCGGATTACCTGGCAAGGCGACAAAAGTTGCAGGACCAGCCTCTTGCGGGATAAATAGCGTTCCTGCCATAAGTGCTTCAGAATGTGCACCCAACATCCCTGCTACTAAGCAGCTGAGCATAACCAAGGTCGGTGCTTTGAGATAATAAGCTATGCCCACACCAATTCCTGCACCCATCAATACTGAGGCTAGCTTACCGACAGCAACTAGCGCGGGCAGATGTAGCCAACCGCCTATTTGCGAGATAATAAGCCCGGCAATTAGGGTCACAAACAATCCTAAAGCCATACCGGTAAAAGCATCAATAAAGTACTTTTGAAAAAATGACTTAATAATACTAGGAGGCGCTATCACTGTATTAGATGGGTTCATGGTGATACTCTTGTTTGAGGTGTCTATAAAGGGTTCTAATTAAGAGTTTTGATTAAAACAGTTCAATGTATTAATTTTACTAAAAAAATAGCATAAAAAAAGCGCCGATATGACGCTTTTTTTATACTGTGACTTAGGACTTAATATTAAACCTAACGACCTAGCATCACACTTAACGGCGCTGTTCAACGATAATAGAATCAATGCCATTATTTTGTAGTCGTTGTTGCGCATTGGCAACCGCTTGACGATTATTCATCGAGCGCGAGATTACCTGATAAATCGGCGAGCCATTACCCGTCGTGTTTTTGACCACCTTAGCATCAACCCCAGCCATTAATACTTGCGCACGCCGACGATCCGCTTCATCAGCACTACCAAAACTGTTGATTTGTAAAATATAGGTCGCTACAGGTGTCGCTTTTTGCACACTAGCCGTTCCTGTACCTGACCCGGTGTTGTTAGATCGTGAGGTAGTATTGTTATTTTTGCTGGCAGCAGGTGGTGTCCCACCGTCATAAGTAGCGTCTTCCTCAACGATAACAATATCATTATTATCACTGGTATTGTTAGCGTTATTACCACGACTAGGTTCAATGACCGTACTTTCAGAAATACCAAAGTTACCCGTGTCATCATTACGATTAGCGGAGTTATCGTCAGGCTGAGTGACCACCACATCAGGTTCAAAATCGCTGATATCACCTATTAGGCTATCATCCGTCTCCCCAATATCTTCATCAGGAATAGTCGCCATCTCTTGATTTGGCAAAATATCATAAAACTCATAATCGCTATTGTCAGTATCAGTATCAACACGCGGCTGTACCTGCCGATTAGGATCAGTACCAGTAGAACTAGCTGGGCTAAAGTCAAACAATGGTGAAAGGTACAGAAATACCCCAATCATAAGGGTCAATACGGCCCCAACGAACATCCATAATAATCCTGACACGCTACTGGCTTTGCGTTTTTCAGTGGCACCTTTAGGTTTTTTGGCTAACATGAAACGCGTTCTCCCTACCGAATCTAACAGTTGTTATGAGCTGATATTATGTGCCGTCTTTATAACCGGTGTTATATTGACAAGCGCGAGACGACTTGCGCCTTTATATGTTTATAATTCTATATTTCAATGCTTGGGCATTTTTATGCCTATATTTAAGACTACATGCTGGACGGTGCTGACAATCCTAATAAGCCTAGACCATTGGCCAGTACCTGTCGCACCGCTTTTGATAAGCGCAGGCGTGCTTGCATCAGCTCAACCTCAGAGTCGCTTGGGGTCTCCCCTGAGGTTAAGCTTACGGGTAGAATGCGATTGCTGTCATACCAGCCATGAAATAGCGCAGCCAACTCTTTGAGGTAGTTGGTCATTATGTGCGGCTCATAGCCAGTTGCTGAACGCAGCAAGGTAGCAGGATACGCCGCAAGTAGCTTGATTACTTCCTCTTCGGCAGGCGCAATAAGCAAGTGTTGCTGCTGCGCACCGATGAGGTCATCCACACTTAGACCACTGGCTGCTAATTTTTCTAATACCCGACAAACACGAGCATGCGCATATTGAATGTAATAAACCAAATTGTCCTTGCTTTGCGATTTGGCAAGCTCTAGATCAAAGTCAATGTGCACTTCAGGCTTCCGCGCCACATAATAGAAGCGTGCCGCATCATTGCCGACTTCATGACGTAACTCACGCAAGGTCACGAACTCACCTTTACGCGATGACATAGGTACCTTTTCATCGCCACGCCATAACGCCACAAACTGTACTAACACTACATCAAGACGCTCAGAATCAATACCAAGCGCCATTAGCGCTGCTCGAACGCGCGGCACATAGCCATGATGGTCGGCGCCCCAGACGTTAACAACTTTATCAAAACCACGGTCGAATTTATTCTTATGATAGGCGATATCTGAGGCAAAATAAGTGGTTTGACCATTGGCACGGCGTACGACTCTGTCTTTTTCATCGCCAAAGTCAGTCGATTTAAACCAAATATTACCCTCTTTTTCGTACAGATAACCTTTATCATCTAGTATCTGTAGGGCGGGTTCAATATCAGCATCAATAGTTTTTTCATGAAACCAACATTCATAACGCACGCCAAACTCATTCAAATCATCTTTGATATCAGCCAAAATACCACTTAGTGCGGCATTCAAAAACAGCTCATAGCCGTCACCAAGTAATGCCTTGCTATTGACAATCAAACCATCGATATGAGCTTCTTTATCACCCGATAGCAGTACATTTTCGCCATCAGCATTGATCTCAAATTGCGCGTCAGCTGGTACGTCTTTCGCGATTTCTACAAAGCTGTGCACGTAACTATTACCATGCTGTGTCTTGAGTGTCTCTGCTATATCGCGAACATAGTCGCCTACGTAAGCGTTGGATGGGAATATTACTGTTTCACTGTTAGCCTGTAGATAACGCAAATAAGTGCTGGTGGCTAGAATGTCCATCTGCCGACCAGCATCGTTAACATAGTACTCACGAGTGACGTCATAGCCCACTGCCTCTAACAAGTTGGACACGCTCATACCAAACGCCGCTCCGCGACCGTGACCAACATGCAAGCTAGAAGTTGGGTTGGCTGAAACAAACTCGACTTGAACCTTTTGTCCGTCGAACTGCCGGCTGAGGCCAAAGCGATCCTGTAAGTCGAAGATATCACCTAATACCGCAAACTTGGCTTCAGCATTCAAGAATACGTTGATAAAGCCCGGCCCAGCGATGTCTACTTGGCGTATGTCTTTATTGTCTGGCAGTGATTGAACGATTTTTTCTGCCAACGCGCGTGGATTGGTCTTGGCCGCTTTGGCCGCGGTCATGGCAATATTACTGGCGAAATCACCATGGCTAGCGTCTTTAGTACGGGTAATCTGGCTATTGTTTTGCCAATCAGCCGGTAGCGCGCCTTCGTTTTTTAGCACTTGAACAGCATGATCAAATAATGAGGCTAACGTATCAATTTGGGCTTGTGACATAAGACTATAAACTCGGATAAATAAACAATAAAAATGAGGTGAAAAAGGGAATCAACACGCATTGGGGTCGTCAATAACGGCTTATAGCGATTGCTCATTTTTTATTATGAGATTGACCAGCATCAAACTACTGGCATACAAAGATAAAATGATACGAAAATATAAGTAGCCTGTAAATATAACAACCTTTGCACTGTATTGCACTATTTGTACTAAAAATAGTATTAAAATTCATATACTAACTGTGTATGGCTAAGATTTATTAGCTAACATCTATTGTAAGCGTCAAGTGACTTAGTAGTCGCTCTGAATGTAGTGTTCCTGTTGCCTCACAGTTGGCGGCAGGTTTAACCCTCATTGGTTCCAGAGTATAATAGCCCTTGGTATACTGCTTGGCATTTTTCTATGCCGTTTTTTCTTAGTGTTGATTCTAACTATAATAGGCCGCTGTCTAGTACGCTTATTTAATGTGTTTTCTGTAAAGTAGCTTTATAGGCTACGACCATAGTCATCCAACAGTAAAATGAGCATCAGATAAATAGCCATCAGATAAACAACTACCAAATGATAGTTTATGTCACTACTTTATTTAGGATTACACCATGTTTGCGATTGCTGCTAGTACTGTTACCAGCTGGGGTATGTATGTTTTATTACCGATATTTATTGCCTTCTTATTCTTCATTATTTGGGATCTCTCCAAACAATCTGACGCTGGGCGCGCTGGTACATTTTGGATGTTCTTGGCCCTTGGTGCCGGCTTTATAGGATTTATATTTAAGATTCTAATAGAAATTGCTTTCACCACATGGTTTATCTAAAAACAACTATTTTTGATGCCGACTCAATTTCAAACTGCATGATACAAACTACATTTCAAATTAAAAACTTCAAACAGTTTACATGGCTCTACTTTTTAGCAATTAGAGTCGCCCGCTTTGGCGCTGGATGGCCTTCAATAGTTTTGGTCGGATCATTGGGATCTAAGAAGTCTTTGAGCGAATGATAGCTCATCCAATCTGTTTTGCGTTGCTCATCAATGGAGGTCATTGCTAGATCAACGCAGCGAACCTCTGAAAATCCAACTTTTTCTAGCCAGCTAATTAATGCAGCAACTGACGGCAAGAAGTACACATTATTCATTTGCGCATAGCGGTCTTGGGGCACTAATACTGTATTGACATCACCATCTATCACTAAAGTCTCAAGTACCAGCTCCCCACCCTTAACCAACTGCCCTTTCAGCTGTTGTAAGTGCTCAAATGGTGACTGGCGATGATACAGCACACCCATGCTGAATACGGTATTAAACAGCTGACTGTGTGCCGGTAAGGCCTCAAGTGCTACTGGAATATAATGAGTACGATAGTCATCCGCTGCACCGATGAAGTGCCGAATCGCCATAAACTGATGATAGAACAAACATGACGGGTCAACGATTATCACACTCTCTGCGCCTGCCCCCGCCATGCGCCAACCATGATAGCCAGAACCACCGCCCACATCCAGTACGCGCCGCCCTTTTAAACTCGCTAAATGGGGCGCAACTCGTTGCCATTTCCAATCACTACGCCATTCAGTGTCAATGATTATTGGCCAGCTTTTCTCGCTGTCATTCTCACTGTTAGACTTACTGTTATCCTCACTAGAATTATCACTATAAACGACGGCATCGCTATCAATTCGACCGCTACCGATCTGAAAAGGTCCTTTACGCCACGGCATTAATTGCTTTAATAGAGCAATAGTTTGCTTACGCTCAGAGTTGCTCAGAGTCGCTTCCATAGTCAGGGTGGCGCTATTTAGATCTACCTTACTAGCTAATATATTAGGCAAACGTGCGACTGCTGCTTGATAAGCTGGTGCATGGGCATAGTTGTTTTTGTCTTTAATTTGATTCAACCATTCAGGTAGTAGCGACAGCCACTCATTGACGATTGGCTGCTGCTGCGCTAGTGCTAATAAGGTTAAATAAAGTTCGCGTTCAGCGTGGATAATGGTGTCATTAATCATCAAAGCAATTACCGTTATTTTGGAGAATAAGAAGAGATTAAAAATTTACTTTTCAAATAATGAATGTTATTTAAAAGCCACAATAGAAACAAAGTTCAAAAACTGAAACCAAGTGAGATGACGCTCAAAACCAACGTTAGCCAAACGAGCGTGATGCTCATCTAATGTATCGGTAATTAGTACATTTTCCAATGCATTACGCTTACCGCTAATCTCCATCTCGGTATAACCATTGGCACGCTTAAAGTCATAATAACGCTCAACCAGCCAAGCATCATATTGCTCATCAAAGGCATGGGTCTTTTCGGTCAGTACCAATATACCGCCTGTACTTAACGCTGAGTAAATCTTATCTAATACCGCCACCCGATCCACTGCTGGCAAAAACTGCAACGTTAGGTTCAAAACCACCATATCACAAGGCTCAAGCTCAATATCTCTGATATCAGCCGTGATAACTTCAATATCATGTTCGGGATAGTTTTCGCTTAATAAGGTTTTGGCTTCAGCGGTCATGGCTGGTGAAATGTCCACTGCTTTAATTTGTAAGTCATGTGGCGCAAACTCGCCAGCAAGCGCCATACTTGCCGCCCCAAGAGAACAGCCTAAATCATAAATACGGCTGACCCGTTGACCACTGTCATTTTGTTGGCGATACTTACCATGCCGCCTCGCAAATATCGGCAGCATGGCGAGCACTTGACCGTAGCCTGGCACACTGCGGCGAATCATATCCGGAAAACAGGCCACCACTTGCTCGTCAAAAGAAAAACGTGCGGCTTTATCCAGTGGCGTGGTGAACAAGGTATCGTGTTTAATAGTATCGTTGTTAATAGTATCGTTGTTAATAGTATCGTGTTTAACGGTATCGCTTTGAATGGCTGCGGCTGGCAAGGAAGTAGATTGACTCATGAAATGGCTCGTTTTTTTATGGCGCAATACTTTGATTAAATTTATTTAGCGAATTATTTGTATACCTTAGGGGCTATATGCTTAATAAAGCCGTATTATAACATTACTGTTTGTTACTAATAGGCAGCTTGTAGGCTGATAAGCTAAATGCATCGTATTAAGCAACGAATTTTTAACCCCTCGTATTTATAATAACAGGACAATCTTATGCAAAACATTATATTAGGCGGTGGCTGTTTCTGGTGTACCGAATCAGTATTTTTATCACTCAAGGGTGTACAGTCGGTGGTCTCAGGTTACATGGGCGGCGAAGCTGCTACTGCTAACTACCAAACAGTATGTGGCGGTAATAGCGGGCACGTGGAAGTCATTAAAATCGAATTTGATCAGTCTATTCTACCGCTAGAAGTGCTACTTGATGTATTCTTTGGTACTCATGACCCGACTACCAAAGACCGTCAAGGTAACGATGTCGGCAGTCAATATCGCAGCGTCGTGTTTTATACAGACGAAGATCAAAAACCAACTGTTGATCGCACTATTAATAAGCTGCGCGACATGGGGCTTGATATCGTCACTGAAGTACATCCTGCTGTAGAGTTTTATAAGGCTGAAGACGATCATCAGGACTTCTTTAATAGAAACCCCGGTCAAGCCTATTGTAACTTTGCTATCCCACCTAAACTTGCTAAACTTCGTAAAGAGTTTAGTAAATATATGACTGATTAAAATAGTATTTTCTTAAAAACAAAGATGCCGGGTATTCAGTGATAGTTGCTATATGATAGCTATTGCTGCCGGATAATGATCATCAAGGCGTGTTTTATACTCGGCCGTAATGGGTCGAATAGTTAACTGATAATAGAGAAGTTTGATGAAAGTTTTAGTTACTCTAATAAGTTTAATCGCCTTATTGCTAGTCGTATTACCAGGCCCTCTTTATAAATTTGGTATTGTCGATTTAGGTACTGCGTTTGCAGGGTTTAAGTTTGGGGTATATGCCGGTATTGCAGCGCTGGTGCTGCTTTTACTACAATTTTTATTGAAACGTGACACGATGACGCTTGGCAGTTCGGCGATAGTGGTTGTATTTTCTGTATTTTCTATCGCAATGCCCCTTAGTATGATGAATACCGCCAAAAGTGTACCGCCCATTCATGATATTTCAACCGACTTAGTAAACCCGCCTGAATTTGTGGCTATTGCACCACTGCGCGCTAATGCCCCAAATCCGGTAGAGTATGCTGGTGAAGCAAGTGCAGAGCAACAACGTCAAGCCTATCCGGAGCTTAAAACCCTCAACTATTCGCAACCAAAAGCTGAGTTAGTGAGTGCTGTTGAACAAGCTGCTAAAAACTTAGGCTGGGAACTAATAAATGCGGATGCTAGCAACGGAATTATTGAAGCGACACATACGTCAACCTGGTTTGGTTTCGAAGACGACGTAATCGTCCGTGTTAATGATCAAGGTAACGAACGTTTGGTCGATATTCGAAGTAAATCACGTATTGGTGGTAGCGATTTAGGTAAAAATGCAGCACGCATTCATACTTTAATTGAAGAGCTAGACACTGTACTAGCAGAGTAGTATTTATATAAAGACTTAATATGAAAAAAAAGCCAAGTGTCAATGTGCTTGGCTTTTTGTTGGCTATTATAATGTTAGTATTAAGCTGATAACTTCCGTTTTTTGAAATATAGATATAGTTAAAACACCTTAAAAACGCTAGGGTACTGCTGGTATACGCTTTTTGCAGCCTCTGTCTGCGTAGGCACAGCAAGCAAGAAAAACTTATACCAGCAGTAGGTTATGTATCGATACTACTTTTCATTGACTATAACTATCTGCAAAGCCAACTTGTAGAAGCCATCGATATCTACAAAGCCTGTCAATAACAACTATCACCAATAAAGGTTGCAATAATGAACCCTGAATTCTGGCAAGAACGCTGGCAAAATAAGCGCATCGGTTTTAATCAGCCAGAAGTGCATCCATTATTGCTTAAATACTTTACCGCTCTAAACTTGTTGGCTAGTAGTCGAGTCTTGGTACCCTTGTGCGGTAAGTCAATCGACATGGTATGGCTAACGAGCCAAGGCTACGATGTGGTTGGGGTTGAGCTTGTTGAGTCAGCCATTCAAGAATTCTTCGCTGAGCATAATATCTCGCCTACAGTCATTGAAAATATAGCTGTTCAAAACACAGCTATCGAGCATACTAATAGCCCAGCTATTAAATGTTATCAAGGCTCGCTATCCGGTCAAATAATAGAACTATGGGTTGCTGATATTTTTGCGCTAACACCTGATAACATCGGTCGAGTTGATGCGGTTTATGATAGAGCAGCCTTAATCGCCTTGCCAGCAGATATGTGTCCAAGATATAGCGAACAAGTGCGGCAGCTTAGCAGCAATGTTATAGGCAACGTTAGTAGCAATGCGCCACAATTACTATTAACGCTCAATTATGACCAAAACGAACGCAATGGCCCACCATTTTCGATCAGTAGCGAGCAAGTTGCGCAATATTATGGCAATCATTACCAGATTACTGAGCTTGAGGGCGAGCCGTCAACTTTGAACGCCGCGCCAGATTTGGTGGTAACTGAGCATGTTTGGTTATTGGCGCGAAAACAGAAAATATAATGATATTACTCATAACTTGATAACTCACTAAGTCAACTTGTTAATGATATATTTGAGCTCGCTTTTTAATATAAGAATGGCGGCGAATTCATTGATCTAAGTTTATAATCCATATAACACTTACAGTCACATAGACGCCATAGTTGTTGTGAGCGCTGCAAAATATTTCCTTAAGCCATACTTTACCCTTTCTCTCCCTTACCTTGACCCTGCGTCAGCTTATGGTAACTAAGTACTCCTAAACCTTTTCTTTATTGTTGATATTGGTTACTCTAAACCAGTCTCATCATATTGAACTTTTGATATTATTTTCGGCCTTGCCACCACTTATGTTTATAGGATATTTTCATGCGTTTGACTCACTTATCTACCCTCTCTTTACTGAGCGCTGCTATTGGCTTAAGTCTAGCCAGCACTGCCCAAGCCGCCAGACCAGAAGCGCCGAACTTATCCAATGCTGAGCTACAACAATGCTTAAGCACCCTTAAAAACAGCAGTCAATTTAGCGATATATCCGATTCGACCTTTGAGCGTTATCGTCCAAGTGCACCTGATCCTAGCGTTATTCAATCATTAAATTATCAGCCTGAATTTCAAAAGGACGTTTGGGATTATTTGTCAGCGTTAGTTGATAAGGAACGGGTAGAAGATGGTATCCGTGCCAAGCGCCAATGGGCAGATACACTGCGAGAAATTGAATCACGCTATGGTGTAAAAGCTGAGCACGTGTTGGGCGTATGGGGCGTGGAGTCAAATTTTGGTCAGACCTTAGGTAAAAAACCATTGTTTGAGTCATTAGCGACGCTGTCTTGTTTTGATCGTCGCCAAAGCTACTTCCGCGGTGAGTATGCCAATGCGCTAAAAATTGTCCAAAACGGTGATATCAGTCCCAGTGATATGACTGGCTCTTGGGCAGGCGCGTTCGGCCAAACGCAGTTTATGCCTGGGACTTTTTTGGACTTGGCTGTAGACTTTGATGGCGATGGCCGCCGCGACTTAGTCAATAACGTTCCCGATGCGTTGGCCTCTACCGCAAACTTCCTGGCGAAGCGCGGTTACCGTTCAGGTGAGGCGTGGGGTTATGAGGTCACACTCCCTAACGGATATTGGGCAGTGTCCGATCGTAAAGATAAGAAGTCAATGAGTCATTGGCGTGATCAAGGTCTAACCCTTGCTAATGGTAGTCCACTCCCCTATGACCTCAGTAGCGCCGGACTGCTATTGCCTGCCGGTAAAGGTGGCCCTGCATTTTTGGTCGGTAGGAACTTCGACACTTTTTATTCCTATAATGCCTCAGAAAATTACGCATTGGCAATCGCTCATTTATCGGATTTAATTACCAAAGAAGATAGTAGCAAAACTGACTTTATAACAGCATGGCCAACTGATGACCCAGGGATCAGCCGCCAGCAAGCTAGAGACATTCAGCAAGCGTTATTAGATGCTGGCTATGATATTGGTGGCGTTGATGGCATCATTGGCGATAATACCCGCACAGCTATTCAACAATATCAATCCAGCCGTGGGATCTTTCCAGCCGATGGTCGTGCGGGTCAAAAGTTTCATCGCTTAATCGTTGGTAATTCTGCTTCTAGTCGCTCGCAGTATACTAACCAGTATGGCAACCGATATGGCCAACCATCTGATAGCCAACCTTTAATTCCAGCACCTGCCGATCGCATGGGCCAATTGATTCAGCGGCAAACCACCGCTCCTAGCATTTATTCACCTCAATCGTCAGCTCAGCCAGCAACGGTTCAGCCATCAAGCTCCGGTAACGTACGCTATCGCCGCGTTACTGATGTTAATGGTACCGTGAGCTTAGTACGTATTGATGAAGGTTCTTAATAGAAATTTTTTAGTATTATGGCCGAATTTAAGATACTCCCGTACTGAACAGCTTAATCCTAAGCTATAAATAATAAAAACCAC
Organism: Psychrobacter sp. PL19; assembly: GCF_017875835.1. Classification (NCBI taxonomy): domain Bacteria; kingdom Pseudomonadati; phylum Pseudomonadota; class Gammaproteobacteria; order Moraxellales; family Moraxellaceae; genus Psychrobacter; species Psychrobacter sp. PL19. The sequence goes on along the minus strand of NZ_JAGING010000001.1, from coordinate 903,416 downwards.
GTCAATGTAGACGTGGTTTTTTATTTACTTTTCTTGGTTTATAAATAATATTCTGATATTTATAACGGTCAAAGTAAGTCAGCTTGAGATTGCAATTTGGCACTTAAACAATAGGCGGTGGATTGGGCTTGCCGTTATCGCCATCCCAGTTCTCGCGTGCTTTGTCATCGAGATCTGCAGGTGTTTTTGGTTTCCATTTGCCATTCTCTTTCCAAGTGTCATCGCCCCAATCCTCTTTTTCTTTATCATCCCAGTCATTATAGGCCTTACTGGGATCAATACCACGGCGTTTCATATCGGCTATTTGTTCTTCCAACGTATGAAACTGATCGGCGTCATGCATGGTTTCTTCTAATTTATCTATATCACTCTTTAACTCGTCATTTTTAGAGTTGCTCATTATATTCTCCTCAATCAGTCAATATTTATGGTGCATTTTTCGCACTAACGGAGCTTGATATCGCTATGTGTGGTCAATATCAACCAGCCTTTTCTATCAAGATCTTCATAACAACTAAGCTGCTACTAGCCTATTAATAGACTTCATTATTACCAGTTTACAGTAGATTAACAACTGCCAGCACGTAGGCTTTGTATTACAAAACGTAGTGATGGGCACAGGTTACTTATAATTGAGACCTCATTATTAATGAGACATTGTTTGCTGACTCTTTGCAAATAAACTTTTGGCATAAAAGGTTGTTTTCCACATTTCTTGTGATACTCGAGTGCCGTAGGTAGTCAATTGAATCCAGTTAGCAGCGACCATTATACGCTGTAGTTTGTTTAAATCGTTTTGAGCAATTTTATAGCGTGAAACGGCATGCACATTGGGCATTTCTTGTTTAATATCTTGCTCAGCTTTAGCAGCGATCAAATTATTGATACAGCTTTGAAGACTATAGCTTGAAAAAGTCGCTGGTATCTTTACTAAAGCTTGTAGGACCTGTTGCCACGTTAAAGTCAGCGACCTAGTGATATCTGTCAGATTACCGTCTTCATAAGCTTGAGCACTATATTGGATAGTGAACGCGTCTATTAATTTAATCGGCTTGTTCAGACTGCCCGCAATGACACCATTTTCAGCTGAACGACTGTCTGGTTTGATAGTCGTACTACTGCTCGTAGATGAAGCAGCAGCATACTGTGCGATGATCGCCTGTGAGTCAGGTTTTGCTAGTTTCTTATTCGCCCTTACCCATCCATCTCTTACTTGATAATTTACGGCTATATCATCACAGGCGTAACTGAGCAGCTGCTCAATATTAGTGTCCTCATCATAGTAATAAATATGCTTGGCATGCTTTTGGACAATACGGGTAAAGTCCTTTAATTGCTGACTGACTTCCGTACCACCATTATGAGTTTTAATCAGTATCAACAAAGGTTTGAGCTTAGCTTTAGCACTTAGATAGCTCAGATGCATTTGACTGACACCCAGACTTTGGCTAGTGCCATAACTGTCACCAACTACCATTAATGCGTAATCACAAGCGTCAATACATTGGCGGCCGTATAGTGCAGCTCGCGGTAATTTATTAGAAACGTCGTAAGTTAAAAACGCTCGTGCTTGAAAAAATATCGCCAACCTGTCTAAAACCAACGGTTGATCGTTGGCAGCACATACGACGTGGATATGATAGCGACGGTTGGGCACAATAACCTCTACGCTCAGGTAGTAACGTGCAATAACACACAAGTATCTTGCTTGTGAAAGTTCTAGCCTAGCATAGTCTTATTAGGATGCGCGCTGTTTATTTTTATTGACCATACTTTATATAGAGTCATCCTAATATCGAGTCATTCCTAGTTTGCACAGACTGTGCTAAAAATGCTGTTGCAAGCGTATTTTATTACCCAGCAGACGCTGAATCAGCATACCAAGCCTGTCATCGTATTTACTGGCATAAAAGATTAAAGAAGGTCGAAGGTCTGTACCCTTGCTATCTGAACTCTCACTATCCGTATTACTAACAGGTAGGGCCATTAACTGGTTCTTTATCAGTAGCTCTTTTACGCGCTCAGCGATTGCTTGCCCTGAGTCGATAACTTGTATAGATAACTGTCGCTCCTTAATCTCTTGCAACAAAAACGGCTTAAAGAACGGGTAATGCGTGCAGCCTAGCACCAATTGGTCCACACCATTGCGAGCAAACTCTGTTAACTGCTGGCGTAAGCGCTGGGCAGTTTCAGAATTTTCTGGCATGCCTGCCTCTACCCACGGTACCAGCTGTGGATCGAAGTACTTAGTAACCGTCGTTTGGTTTGGCTGGGCAATATTCTCAATAACTTGATTGAGCAAGGTACCATTTAGAGTGGCTTTGGTGGCTAATACTGCTACGTGACCACTTTTACTGGCCAATACCGCAGGCTTTAAGGCGGGTACTAAGCCCACAATAAGCAATTGCGGATAACAGCGCCGGGCAGCATCCAAAGCATAGGCTGAAGCACTGTTACAGGCAATAACGATCAATTTACAACCTTGCTGAGACAGCCATTCTACTGCTATTAAGGTCAATACCTCAATCTCTTGGCTATCACGGTCACCGTATGGCACATGCAAGGTATCAGCATAATAGATATAACGCTCGGCTGGAAGTTGTTGAGCCACATGCAAATAAACTGATAACCCACCAACGCCAGAGTCAAACAAGCCAATCGGGGCGCTGCGGTCTCTATTAATAACAATTTCACTAAAAGCTGCCGTATAAATAGTATTAAACGCAGCTGGTTGGATAGTTACATCATTGATTACTTTGTTTTCAGCTATGCTCATAGTCAATTTACCGATTTTGTAATAGACATACTGTCATAAACATAGCGTCATTTGGACCTTTCTTATTAAATTTCGTATATTTTAGCTTAAATACCTCAACTCACAATGTGCCACTGGTATAAATTTTTCTTGTGGGCTGTTCGCGAGCGGGCTTCGAGCCTACGAAACGTTTGTTACAGTAGCGCTGTATCTCTTTTAAATTGAATCGACTGTAACAACTAACTGCCACCCAATAGGTAGCTAATTAAGGTAGCTAATTACTATTCATCTGGTTTAAGTCAGTAGCGTTAACTAGCCGGCATTGATAGCAAGTAAGACTGTCCACCACTTTGTAAAGTCAATATAGTCTCATCTTCTTGCTGCGTTAATTCACCGATCTCGGTTAAGTGATAAAAAGTATTACGGCCGATAAGTGCGGTTAGTCCGTTTCTAATGGGCATATAAGGGCGTACTGGTGTTTCTTCGTGCTTATTATCTTGGAGTCGACTGTCCTTAGGCTGGTAAGTCGCCAGAGTAATCGGATGCTTTTCATCTAAACGTACCACATCACCAGTGGTAGTCGTAAACTCTAACCAACGCATATCTCCTTCGGTAATGATACCAACATCATTAATCAGTAGCGGCACATCCTCTACTTGAATTCGTAACTTTTGCACTGGGGTTTTTAAAAAATACTCGATAACACCATCTTGTTCTTCTTTCCATAAGACAGTAGCAAATAGGTTGACTAATGACTCACGAGTCATATGCCCACCTTCATGCCACCATTCGCCATTGGCTTTTATCACTAAATCCATATCAACGACTTGCTCAGGATGCCAATCCTCTAATGGCGGTATTGCACGTCCCTGCTTTACTCCTGCCGCAGACTTTATATATTGGCTAAGGGTATCGGCATTGTCTAAGCTGGACGTCAAGTCCTGTGAGCCTTGCGTCTTATTCATGGTGCTGTTAACCACATTATGAGTATGATCAGTCATCATACAATCTCCTAGCTATTGGTCAAAGTTTGGCGTATCGAGTGTTACTATTAATTTTAGTTTGGGGTATGATAAAATCGTAGCTTAATTGCACAGCCATTATATTAATTTCACCTTAACACTGATACCCACAAATGCGTATCGTGTTTGTAGTAGTTTTCTTTTATAATGAGTAACGACCTTTTATTGAAATAGCCACGTAGGTGTTGTTTTAGTTATCCTCTTTACGTTATGTGTTTCTACAATCCCCTTTATTAATTTTCACATATGCTAATTTTCAATAGTAACGTTGTCAATTGATGCCGCAAAGACAGTTTTTATCAGGCAGCCATATATCTGAGGTAAGGTAGCGTCGCAAGCTTTATTATTTAATTGTTATGCTAATAATGCCCTGAGATAAGCCACTAAAAGTTTAGGAGTAGGTATGCAAGAGCAAGACAAGAAAACACCAGTCGTTGATGCTGATATTGTCAACACTGACGCAACAGAAACGGTAGAGTCAGCAAACTCAGTGACCGCAGAACAGACGACAGAAGTCCCAGCTGAAAATGTTGCTATTGAAAGAACTGACGTCAATGCAGCAGATCTTGATACAGAGCGTGTTGAAAAGGTAGCCGTTGACGAACCATCTACTGAGCAAGCAGTTATTGAAAAAACGCCTGAAACTATCGTCCTAGAGCCAGAAGCTGTTCCAGAGCCGGAAGTTGCTCCAGAACCAGAAATTGAACGTGAGTCAATGGAATTCGACGTTATTATCGTTGGTGGCGGTCCTTCCGGTTTGTCTGCGGCTATCCGTCTGCGTCAGCTGGCTATAGAAGCAGGCAATGACGAGTTTATGGTCGCTGTAGTCGAAAAAGGCTCTGAATTTGGTGCGCATATCTTATCTGGTGCCGTTATCGAACCACGTGCTCTAGATGAGCTGATACCTGACTGGAAGGAAAAAGGCGCCCCTTTAAATGTACCTGCGATTGAAGACCGCGTGTATATGCTAGGGTCAGCCACTAAGACGACTAAGCTTATCGACTCCGTTATTCCAGCCAGTTTGCATAATGAAGGCAATTATATTGTCTCATTGGCCAATGTGGTCCGCTGGTTGGCAGAGCAAGCCGAAGAGTTGGAAGTTATGATGTTCCCAGGCTTTCCTGCTGCCGATATTTTATACAACGATGACGGCTCAGTAAGAGGTATATTGACTGGTGATATGGGTATTGCGGCCAACGGTGATGCCAAAGCTAGCTTTGAGCCTGGCTATGAATTATTAGCTAAATATACTATCTTTGCCGAAGGCTCCCGTGGTCACTTGGGCAAGCGCTTAATCAGCCGCTTTAATCTTGATAAAGATTGCGATCCTCAGCATTATGGCATTGGTCTAAAAGAGTTGTGGGACATTGACCCCGAAAAACACGAGCAAGGTGTGGTGATGCACGGCTCAGGCTGGCCATTAACCGATACTGGCTCTTCTGGTGGCTGGTGGTTATATTTTGATGAAAACAATCAAGTTAGCTTCGGTATGGTCATCGATTTGTCCTACTCTAATCCTTACATGTCGCCGTTTGATGAGTTGCAGCGCTTAAAACTGCATCCGCTCATTCGTAATATTTTAGAAGGAGGTAAGCGTGTTTCTTATGGCGCGCGTTCACTTACTAAAGGCGGTTTGAACTCGTTACCAAAGTTCACCTTCCCAGGTGGTGTGTTGGTAGGGGATGATGCAGGATTCTTGAACTCTGCTAAGATCAAAGGCACTCATACTTCAATGAAGTCAGGCATGCTAGCAGCGGAAGCTATTTTTGAAGCACTGCAAGCTGAGCGCCAGCACGATGAAGTGGTTGCCTATAGCACTATGTATGAAGAGTCATGGCTATATCAAGATAACTATGAAGGTCGTAACTTTGCTCCGGCCATGCATCGCATGGGTGCATGGATGGGAGGCGCCTTTAATTTCATCGAGCAAAACTTGTTGGGTGGCAAAATGCCGCTGACTATTCATGATAACTTACGTGATTATGATCAGTTAGAACGTGCTAACTATGCCTATCAGCCAGAATATCCGAAGCCTGATGGTAAGCTGACATTTGATAAACCATCATCGGTATTTATCTCTAATACCAACCATGCTGAGAACCAACCGAAGCATTTAAAATTAACCGATCCTACTGTGCCTATTTCCATTAACTTACCCTTATATGCTGAGCCAGCACGTTTGTATTGTCCAGTTGGGGTATATGAAGTAGTCAAAGATGCTGAAGGTGCACGTTTTGTGATCAATGCGCAAAACTGTATCCATTGCAAAACCTGTGATATTAAAGACCCGTCACAGAATATTACCTGGGTCACACCTGAAGGTGGTGGCGGTCCTAACTATCCTAATATGTAATGGTTAAACAGTTATTAGGCATTTATAAAACAATTGCTCACTACTATTAACCTGCAACAAACAAAAACCCCATTCACTATGAATGGGGTTTTTGTTTGTCTAAACTGTTTTATAGCTGTTTACTTTAATCTTTCCATGCCTCTCGATTAGCTTCATCTTTAAGCTTAACAAAATCATCGGGGTTAAATTTAATTTGCTCACCCGTCTTGCCTTCCTTGATTTGCCGCTCGTAATCACGCAATATTCTAAGCGCCACGGGTGACAAGAGCACAATAGCCACTAAGTTAGTTAATGCCATCAATCCCATTGATAAGTCTGCAAAGTTCCAAATAGCCGGTAGGCTGGCTACTGCCCCGATAAATACCATACCAAGCACTAAGAAACGGAAAACCATAATCATTACTTTAGCGTTTCTGGCACCAGAGATAAATTCGAGGTTAGACTCACCATAACTATAATTAGCAATAAATGAGATCTATGTTGCTTTTTATCTACTTATCACTGTTTACAAGTCAATCAAAGTATTTATAAAGAAAATAGCCATTATTACGTCGCTACATTTTAACTGACAATATGACTGTTAACTGTTAACTGTTAACTGTTTCAGACTTTATCTCATCGATTATTTTTACTGAACTTTTAAAAGGTTTTTTAATTAGTTATTAATAGACAATTGTTAAATTAATTAATCGTTATCCAATTTTTATTAAATCTTTAAAAATAAATTTGCTATAAAATTTCTGTCTTGTTACTAAATAAATTAAATATATTTATGATCATAATACTTGCTTATCATTCTACGGACTCTATTTCTGAGATAAATACCATGTGCTATGTATACGCTTCAAGATAATTATCATAAAAACCCTTGTTATAAGCATGGGCTTTATATGATAATACCAACAGTATCAGTTGCTTTAATAAATTTTGCTAACATAAGTTCGCCATACTTTCTATTAAGTAAATATTTAGTTACATAAAGTAATTTAAATTTATTTATTGTTAATCAGGTCATTATTGTATATATTCCTAATAAGTTCACAACTATCTGCCTCAATACTTATTGGCATGAATAATTAAAGACTAAAAATTTTAATAGATATTATCAAAAAGATAAAAACTATAATAAAACAGTGGTAATAAAACAGCGGATTGTCAGGTCCCATCGACTTTCCTGAATGAATATTATTATGTTCATACAATACACTTGATCGCAGCCATAATAATGAGCAATACTATGCAGTTATCTTGCTCTCTTTCAGACGATTAACCCCATTATTTTTAGATCGCAGTTTAGTACTAAGCAGTTTATGGCTATTTTTATGAGTTATGAAGTTATAGGAAATGGCGTAAAACTTGGTTGATAGTTTTTGATTACTAATACTAGTTGGTCATTCTGCTTTAGCAGTCTATGAAATAAATCTCGTGATTTTATTATAGACACCCTATCGCACCGTGCGATGGACGCTAAACCACAATGACTTGTTAGATCCTAATTAGTAACTCTGTTTTTATTTCAGGCAAAAGGAGTTGTCCTATGGAGAACCACAACGATCCATCCGGTTATTGGCGCGCCAATATTCGTCTCATTATAGGTAGTCTAATCATATGGGCACTAGTTTCATATGGGTTTGCAATCTTGTTACGTCCATTATTATCAGGTATCGCCATAGGCGGTACTGATTTAGGCTTTTGGTTCGCTCAGCAAGGGTCCATCGCAGTCTTTATCATTTTAATTTTCTTCTACGCGTGGCGTATGAATAAACTAGATAAACAATATGGTGTAGACGAGGAATAGCCCTATGAGTCAATTTACAATTAATATTATTTTTGTGGGTCTATCCTTCGCTCTGTATTTCGGTATTGCGATTTGGGCGCGCGCTGGTACCACTAGCGAGTTCTATGTGGCTGGCGGCGGTGTGCATCCGGTAGTGAACGGTATGGCAACGGCTGCGGATTGGATGAGTGCCGCGTCATTTATCTCAATGGCAGGTCTAATTGCTGCTAGCGGTTATGGCGCATCAACTTACTTGATGGGTTGGACCGGTGGTTATGTACTACTAGCAATGCTATTAGCACCTTATTTACGTAAGTTCGGTAAGTTTACAGTGCCTGACTTTATTGGTGATCGCTTCTATTCAAAGACCGCCGCCATGATTGCAGTCGTGTGTTTGATTGTCGCATCCACTACTTACGTTATCGGTCAGATGACTGGTGCTGGTGTTGCATTCTCACGCTTCTTAGAAGTTGAAAATACGACCGGACTGCTTATTGCTGCTGTCGTCGTATTTTTCTACGCCGTACTTGGCGGTATGAAAGGAATTACCTACACGCAGGTTGCGCAGTATGTGGTTCTAATGATTGCTTATACGATTCCTGCGGTCTTCATCTCACTTGAGTTAACTGGCAACCCAATTCCAGGCTTAGGCTTATTTTCAACCCATACTGAATCAGGTTTACCGATATTAACCAAGCTTAATCAAGTGGTTACCGACTTGGGTTTTGCTTCTTATACGGCTGACGTACCTAACAAGCTCAACATGGTACTATTTACCTTATCACTTATGATTGGTACAGCCGGTCTACCGCACGTTATCATTCGCTTCTTCACAGTACCCAAGGTTGCGGATGCCCGCTGGACAGCCGGTTGGACACTCGTATTTATATCGCTACTATACTTCACTGCTCCAGCAGTAGGTGCTATGGCGCGTCTAAACTTAATCGATACTGTCTACCCACAAGGTGTTGACCAACCAGCGCTTACCTATGATCAGCGTCCGGATTGGATGAATACTTGGGAAGACACCGGTCTAATCAAGTACAACGATTTGAATAACGATGGCCGTATTCAGATGTATAGCGATAGCGGGCTTGGTGCAGCAGAGCTTGCATTAACTGCAGCTCAAGCTGATGGCGGCGATGTTGCTGCAGCGACTGCGGCAGTTGAAAAAGCACAAGCAGCGCATGACTTAGAGCTCGATGGACGCTTTACTGATGCGGGCTGGAAAGGTAATGAGTTAGACGTAAACGCTGATATCCTAGTATTGGCTAACCCCGAAATTGCACAGTTGCCAGGTTGGGTCATTGGACTTATCGCCGCAGGTGGTTTGGCAGCAGCGTTATCAACGGCAGCTGGCCTACTACTCGCCATCTCATCAGCGATCAGTCATGACTTGATTAAAAGAAACCTCAATCCAAACATCAGTGATAAAGACGAGCTAAAAGTGGCACGTATCACTATGGGTGTGGCGATTGTCGTTGCCACATGGTTGGGTATTAATCCACCAGGGTTTGCCGCCCAGGTGGTTGCATTAGCCTTTGGTATTGCAGGGGCATCACTGTTCCCTGTACTAATGATGGGTATTTTCTCTAAGCGTATTAACAATCTTGGCGCGATCGCTGGTATGTTAACGGGTCTGATTACTATCCTAGTTTATATCTTTGTTTTCAAAGGCTGGTTCTTTATCACTGGTACTGCCAACTTCCCTGATACTGAAGAGTATTGGTTGTTTGGGATCTCGCCATTGTCATTCGGCGCGGTTGGTGCGTTGCTTAACTTTATCGTCGCATTTATTGTCTCTTATTCTACTGCGCCACCACCGGCACATATCCAAGAGCTGGTGGAGAGCGTACGTTCTCCACGTGGTGCTGGCGGTGCGGTTGACCACTAAGCTGTTATTCACTAAGCTTAGCTGCTAGACATGTATCACTGGTAACACATCTATCACTCACAGGCAGCAGCTGCTTGTGAGTGATTTTTTTATCCCAAGGTTGTTATGAATAGATATTTATGACAAGCGATTATTTGGTTAACCCGTTTCTAAAAATTAAAGCAAACGAGAAAGACAACGGCCAGTACTATAATGAGTAGGCTTAGAAAGTCTGACCACGTTGGCTTATTTTTTGATATTGGTATTAAATGCGCTGATTGCGTTAAGGAAAAGTCTTATGCTTTTTGAGTTTATCGCTACCATTGCCGCCGGATTCGGCCTAGCTGGGGTAGCACTCGTCATAACTCACCTCAGCAAACTGGCAGGTAAAAAGGCACCTAAGTGGCTTATCCCATTATTTGGTGCGGCTGGCATCTTTGGTTTTCAAATACACCAAGAGTACAACTGGTACAGTCAGCAAGTGGCTCAGCTTCCTGAAGGCATGACGGTCATTAAGACCATTGAAAAGAGTATCTGGTTTCGCCCGTGGTCCTATATCAAACCACAAACAGTACGCTTCATAGCCGCAGACAGTGGTCATGCAAGTGCTCAAGTAGACGACCAAGATATATATTTGGTTAACTTGTATTTATTTGAAAGACGCATGAGTGTTCAGCAAATCCTACAAGTTATTGATTGTGTGGCGCCAGCGCGCGCAGACTATATTATACCCGCGAAAGACAGTAAGCTAACCATTAATGAATACGTTGAACAGACCACTAAATGGCGTGCTTTAGCACAAGGTGATCCATTATTTATTAGTGTATGTTCAAACAACCGCTAAACGATATGCTTATAGGCATCACTATAAACAGCGATAGATCACTTGTGTGCATACTTAGTGATGCTGGTATAGGCATGTTTCGAGCTCGCCCCTAACAATAAACCGGCGCATAGACCGCCAAAGTGCGCCGCAAATGAGATACCCTGTTGCGGAATCAAACCTTGCTTGATAGTGAGCCAATACCCTGTTCCCATTACAATACAAGCAATCAGATAGCCCCAACGCCTCGCAAACACGGCTCCTCCTATCATATAGCCGAGCATCGCAAAACACAGCCCTGACGCACCAATATGAATTGATAACGGTGAGCCTATCAGCCAAGTCATCACCCCTGAAGCGACAATGAGCTTGAGGATAGTCCGATAAGCATTATTTTCAAACAAACCAAACAAAAACAAAATCTGTAACAATACTAAGGTATTGCCTAATAAGTGGGCAAAGTTACCGTGCATAGTCCATGAAGTGAACACACCGATAATGCTGCGTAAATCTAGGGTGCGGGGTACGATACCAAAAATATTCCAAAGGCCAAATAGTATTGCTTTATTAAAAATAAACAGGCCCCACATTGGTATCAGCACCAGAATATATAAGCCAATAACCTGCTTCAATCGCGCCATAATCAGTGTTAGTAATTGCTGCCAGTTCATACTCCGCTACCCTCTTATGTCTCAATCAAACCAAATACGTTACGTACTTTATGTCAAAGATCAATTTTACTATGAAATAGAATAATCCAAACGTATCAGGTTAATTACACTAGAAATATTGTAACAATCAAGATATCCGTTAATTATTCACTGAAAAAAGTGACTTTTGGACTGGGATAAAATTTAGTAATGAGGCGTCTTTGCTAAAACTTAAATACCTACTGCCATTTAATAAAGAGGCTGAATGATAGGGGACTAAGGCCGTAGGAATAAAACTGCGCGCGGCATTAATATGCTGAATTGAATCATCGAAAAAGATATGTGGCGCGAAGGTTTTGAGTACTGACGTTTTTTCAAGACCACCCAAAAAAAACGCCATATCGACATCTACCCCCCACTCCCGTAGCGTCTTAATCGCCCGCAAGTCAGCTGGTGCATTGCGCGCAGTGACCAATGCAATACTGATAGGACATTGATTGATACCCACTGGTAATCGTTCTTGTAGTTTTGACAGCTTAATTAACAGCTCAGCATATGGCCCTTTTTCTATTGGCAAATCTCGCATCTGCGCTTCACGCTCATGAAAGGCACGCAGCCCCTTTTGTTTATACAAAAGCTCTCCAGAATCATCAAACAATACCGCATCACCATCAAAGGCAATGCGCAGCTGCTCAGTATCCAGCTCATACGTATTCACAGGGGTAGCGTCCAATATGGCACAAGCACAAATTTTTGCATCTGCTACCTGTTGTGCATCATCACGGTTGGTGGTCAAAAACAAGTCGACATTAAAATCATTGATATAAGGCGCTATTGGACTGCCTGAGATAAAGGCTGAGCGTGAAATATTAAGCTTGTGGTTACGAATGGCGTTTAGTACTTGAATACCCGTATCAGGGCTACTCTTTGAGACGATAACGACTTCAACCAAAGGCGTTTCAATATCTGATTCTGATCCAACACCTTGATTACAGTAATTGTTTAGATTAAGTAGCGCCTTGATCAAAGGGTAGCCGGCACCAATACTCAGCGGTTCGTCTTCACGATCCACCATATAGTCCCGAAATTCTTTGATAGCTCTATTAGCAGGATGCTGTTGCAACAGTTGCAATAGATAATTCTCGGATTCTGATAAATCAAAAAGTGCCGTTGCGGAAATTGCGACTATTAAAGTATTACTAAAATCGACTGCCATAACTTTTCTACTTATATATGCTGATATGAAATACTATTTATATGTCAATAATACAGGAATAAAGTCTATTGAGTTTACTACATCTATCAGCCTTTAAAATTAGGAGAAAAGTTATGATAAGGTCATCGCTCTATCAAAGTCTTGGACCTATAAGATCAAACCTATAGTGCTGCTCGCATAAAAAAACCATATTGTCATTACAACAATATGGTGAGAAGAACTAACGATAATCCTCTGACGCTCATAACTTTAATAATAGCTTGTTTATTTAGCTGTCATGAACAACTCTCAACTTAATAACACTAAAGATATGGCTGGGAAGGATACCAAAACAATCAATCGAATCAAATCAGAGACAATAAAGGGCGCTACCCCGCGAAACATATCCGCAAGCTTGATGTGCGGGGCTACCGCTTTAATCACAAAGATATTCATGCCCATGGGCGGGGTAATGAGCCCAAGCTCTACAGTTAATACCGCAATGATACCAAACCAAACGGGATCAAAACCTAATGCTAGAATAATAGGATATACCACAGGAATGGTGATCACCAACATCGCTAGGGCATCCATAAACAACCCAAGCAAAAAGTACATGATCAGGATGCAGATTAACACCACCATTGGACTAACGTCTAAACCACCAATCCACGCTGCTAGGGTATTAGACATTTGTGATACAGAGATAAAGTAGCCGAGCGCTTCTGCCCCTAATAGCATAAAGAATACCACCGCAGATAACGCTAAGGTCTCAATTAAGGAACGCTTTAACCCATCGAGTCTCATGCCTTTGACAGCAGCATAGCCCCAAGAAGCAAAGGCTCCTACTGCTGCCCCTTCAGTGGGGGTAAATAAGCCAAAGAAAATACCGGCGATAATAATAATGAAAATAAAGCTAAAAGGGATAAGACCAGTCAGAGACACTATCTTAGCTTTCCATGGGGTTCGCTCGCCGCGTGGTGCGAGATGCGGCTTCCAGCGCACCATGATCATCACAGTAATCGAATACATAACCATGCCTAGCACACCCGGCAAAAACCCAGCAATAAACATATCGCCAACCGATTGTTGGGTCAAAATGGCATAAACCAGCAGCGCGATACTGGGTGGAATCATAATACCTAAGGTCCCACCAGCGGCTAAAACCCCACAGGCAAAACCCGGCTGATAACCGTATTTTTCCATTTGTGGCAATGCCACTCGAGCCATCGTAGACGCAGTCGCTAACGATGATCCGGAAATAGAGGCAAAGATACCTGATGAGCCAATACCCGCAATCCCAAGGCTGCCTCTAACACCACCAAAGATAGTACGAGTGGATTCAAAGAGCTTACTTGCCATACCAGAATGCGTAGCAAACACCCCCATTAATATGAATAGAGGAATGGCACTAAAATCATATTTTGCTAACACATCTACTGGAACGTCTTTTAACATCTGTAGGGCGTTGCTAGGAGCAGTTACTGCCCCAAAACCTACTAGCCCTACGCCTAACATTGCCAAAGCAACCGGCACCCTGCCGATGACTAGTAAAATCATACACACTAAACCGATAGCACCAATAATTTCTGGACTCATGCGCCTGTCTCCTCGGCGTCAAAGAACTCGCCCGTTTTGAAAATATTGATAGATTCGATAAGGGCACGAGTAGCAAGTAAGGCACTTAAGAATGAACTCAAGCCATAAATGGGCATCATTGAAATTCTAAGATCTTGAGTCACTTTACCGAAATGGACGGCATCGACTGCACTCTCATATAGGCCCCATGTGAACACGATACCTATTAAGAAAAACCCCATCATGAAGGTACCCATCATATAGCCTTTGATAGCCTGGGGCATTTTTTGGGTAAAAACATCGACGATAATTTGTGACCGTTCGACATAGGCGGCAAAAGCAGACAACAACGCAAAAAGCATAAAATAGGAGACAATCTCCACGCCGCCTTTAATAGTAAATCCGAGCTCACCACCAGTGAGCTTGAACATATAACGAAAGAAAACATCTGCAATGGTGGCGAGAACAATGATGATTAAGCTGATACCACCAATGAACTCACACATCCTTGCAATAAAGCGGCTTATTTTGACCAGAAATACCATGTGACAACTCCAATAGGTTAAACCTTACAGGCAACACTGGCTGCTTTGGCTTTTGCATAAACCCCATCAGCATCTAAACCTAGAGCTTTGACATCACTAAGATACTTTTGCGTGCCTTTTTCCAGAGGCCCTTTCCAATCTGGGTTATTGAGCGGATCTGGAATATCGATGATTTCATCCCCTTTATCCCTTGCCGCTTGTAAAGCCATATCATCATGTTTATCAAATACTACACCGACCTTTTTCGCCAAAGCCATACCTGAATTATCATCAATCACTTTTTTCAAATCATCAGGTAATTTGTCATAGCTGTCTTGATTCATAGTCACCATCAAGGCAGAGCTATAGAAGGGAATATTAGTATGATATTTGGTTATTTCGTCAATTTTGAACGTTGTGACTGCTTCCCATGGGAAACTCAAGCCGTCAACGACCCCACGCTGTAAGGACGTGTACATATCATTAGCAGGTAATCCTACAGGAGAGGCACCCATACTCTCAATAATATCGCCTGCCACTGCTGAAGGGCGACGAATACGCATACCTTTCATGTCTTCAGGGGTTCTAATCAATTTATTAGTGGTGTGTAGAGTTCCAGGGCCGGCACCATACATAAATAGCAGGTGCGAATCTTTATATTCATCAGCAAAGGTACCATCTTCATAAAGGGTCTGCAGCATACAACCCATCTGAGTGGCTGAACTTGATAAGCCTGGAAGTTCTGCAATTTGAGTTAAGGGGAAACGTCCGCTAGTGTAACCATGGGCTTGAGAACCAATATCAATAGTTCCTTTTACAGCAGATTCATAGGTCACATCAGCCTTGCTCAAGGTCGCTGATGGATAAAGTTCAACTTTGAGGCGGCCATTGGAGTCGGTTTCTATTTGTTTCGCCCACGGCTCAAAAACCTCTTGGTTGATAGAAGAAGTTGCTGGCCAAAAATGCGAAAAACGCAGCGTAGTGGTTTCTTGGGATGATGCGGAGGCGTCGTTGCCAGTATCCGATGAATTAGAACAGCCCATTAGGCTGAGTGCTGCTAAAGCACCTATTGAAAAAAGAGGAGCGAATTTCATTATCAATTCCTTTTGATAATTATTAAAAAGATAAGAGCCTATTTATAAATCTACTAGATAGATAGCATATAACTTAAATCATATTTATTAGCGATTAATTGATAGCTCTCTATGATACTTACGAGTAACTATTATTAACTCCAATTTAAACCGCTATTTAGAATTAAAGATGCTAGGTAAAATTAGCAGCTATAATGATAGGTGTCAAATCATTTTAGATAATGAAATGGAATACTTTTTCAGCGTTACAATACCCTGCTTGCCTTCCATTTTATGTGAGAAATGCCTTATTCTACTTTAGCTTTCTAGAAGCTTAGGAATGAAAAGTGCATAGGTACGATGAACCGCCTTGGGTTTGTCGAAGACTCACCAATCTGACAGGGTAAAATAATGAGTAAAAACACATACACCTCAAGAGTAAAAAACATGCTGTCCGTATACTGGTAAAAATTGAATGCCAGTTTCTGTCAAAGCAGTAGTCCATCCTTTGTATCTATAGTCAATGAAACATAATATCGATACATAACATACTGCTGACATAAATTTTTCTTGCTTGCTGTACCTACGTAGACAGAGGCTGCAAAAAGCTTATACCAGCAGTACCGTCGCATTTTTAAGATATTTTAACTGTACTTTGTAATAGATTAGGCCAAGACCCTAGGTAATAAAAAACCCTGTTAAGCTAACGCTTAACAGGGTTTGGGTATAGAGAGCTGATGGTGATCCACTCCATGAGCGAACCACACAATATATTCTGAATACTTTCACTTATTCGAAGCAAAGGAACACAAACAATCAATCACGACAAGGTGGAAGTACGAGTCCTGACAATAACTGCTATGTCATGCCTTTGATTGGCTAAACCTTACAGGCAATACTAGCGGCTTTAGCCTTTTCATAAACCCCATCGGCATCTAAACCTAAAGCGTTAACATCGCTAAGATATTTTTGTGTGCCTTTTTCGAGTGGACCTTTCCAGTCTGGATCATTGAGCGGATCTGGAACTTCGATAACCTGATCCCCTTTATCGATAGCAGCTTGTAAGGCTATATCATCGTGTTTATCAAATACTTCACCGACTTTTTTCGCCAACGCCATTCCTGAATTGCTATCAATCACTTTTTTCAAATCATCGGGTAATTTGTCGTAGCTGCCCTGATTCATAGTGACCATCAAAGCAGAGCTATAGAATGGAATATTGGTATGATATTTGGTTAATTCATCAATTTTAAAGGTTGTCACCGCTTCCCATGGGAAACTTAAACCGTCAACGACACCACGCTGTAAGGATGTGTACATGTCATTAGCAGGTAACCCTACGGGAGAAGCGCCCATACTTTCGATGATGTCGCCAGCGACTGCTGACGGGCGACGAATACGCATACCCTTCATATCTTCAGGGGTTCTAATCAGCTTGTTGGTGGAGTGCAGCGCACCTGGACCCGTAGCATACATAAACAAGATATGTGAGTCTTTGTACTCACTAGCAATAGTGCCATCTTCATACAAGGTTTGCAGCATACAGCCCGTCTGAGTCGACGAGCTAGATAACCCTGGGAGCTCTGCAATTTGAGTCAACGGAAAGCGACCACTGGTATAGCCATGAGCTTGAGAGCCGATGTCTATCGTACCTTTAGCAGCAGCTTCGTAGGTGACGTCTGCTTTACTGAGGGTCGCTGAAGGATAAAGCTCAACTTTAAGTCGACCATTAGAGTCAGTTTCTATTTGTTTCGCCCACGGCTCGAATACCTCTTTATTAATAGAGGAAGTAGCTGGCCAAAAATGCGAAAAACGTAGCGTAGTGGTTTCTTGAGATGACATAGCAGAAGCGTCGCCATCAGATTGGTTAGAACAGCCTATTAGACTAAGTGCTGCTATGGCACCTATTGAAAAAAGAGGAGCAAACTTCATTATCAATTCCTTTTGATAATTATTAAAAAATAAAAGCTTATTTATTAATCTACTAAATAAAGGACATATTTCTAAGTCTCATTTAACATTGATTGACAAACGACTCTCTATAATTTTTACGAACGGCTATTATTAATTCAGATTTAGACTGCTACTTAGAATTAAAGGTATCAGTCAAAATTAGCAGCTATAACGATAGGTGTCAAATCGTTCTAAGATAAATATCAGAAGTATCTTACCTGAATACTAAATTATTCCTATGATATTTTTAGCACAGGCCTTGTTGTTTAGGAAAAACCTTCTGTTCCCATCACATAGAAGGAATTCATCAGTAGCCCACTAGAAACTTAGGCAAAGAAAAGCCCCCAACGAATTAACGTTGGGGGCTTTACTAGAATAGAGAGCTGACGATGACCTACTCTCACATGGACGAATCCACACTACCATTGGCGCGATGATGTTTCACTTCTGAGTTCGGTAAGGGATCAGGTGGTTCCATCATGCTATTGTCGTCAGCAAAGGGGGTTAGATATGAGTCTGTTGTTGTTATTGACTTAAGTATTAGCTTAAAGCCTGTCAACATAAACCTAACTGAATCAAGGTTTAAGGTGATATCGAAATGTATTTATATTCTATAGCATTTTAGCTATACAAGATAGATTAATTAGAGCTCTCATACAAACCACTTGGGTGTTGTATGGTCAAGCCAAACGAGCAATTAGTACAGGTTAGCTACACACATCGCTGTGCTTCCACACCCTGCCTATCAACGTCGTAGTCTTCAACGGCTCTTTAGGGAAATCTTATCTTGAGGTGGGCTTCCCGCTTAGATGCTTTCAGCGGTTATCCCATCCGAACGTAGCTACCGGGCAATGCCACTGGCGTGACAACCCGAACACCAGAGGTTCGTCCACTCTGGTCCTCTCGTACTAGGAGCAGATCCTCTCAAATTTCCAACGCCCACGGTAGATAGGGACCGAACTGTCTCACGACGTTCTAAACCCAGCTCGCGTACCTCTTTAAATGGCGAACAGCCATACCCTTAGGACCTGCTTCAGCCCTAGGATGAGATGAGCCGACATCGAGGTGCCAAACACCGCCGTCGATATGAACTCTTGGGCGGTATCAGCCTGTTATCCCCAGAGTACCTTTTATCCGTTGAGCGATGGCCCTTCCATACAGAACCACCGGATCACTAAGACCTACTTTCGTACCTGCTCGACTTGTGGGTCTCGCAGTTAAGCGCGCTTTTGCCTTTATACTCTATGAACGATTTCCGACCGTTCTGAGCGCACCTTCGTACTCCTCCGTTACTCTTTAGGAGGAGACCGCCCCAGTCAAACTACCCACCATACATTGTCCTCGGTATTGTTATACCTGAGTTAGAACCCCGACATGACCAGGGTGGTATTTCAAGATTGGCTCCACCAAGACTAGCGTCTCGGCTTCAAAGCCTCCCACCTATCCTGCACAAGTCAGGTCAAAGTTCAATGTAAAGCTGTAGTAAAGGTTCACGGGGTCTTTCCGTCTAGCCGCGGGTACACAGCATCTTCACTGCGATTTCGATTTCACTGAGTCTCTGCTGGAGACAGCGCTGCCGTCATTATGCCATTCGTGCAGGTCAGAACTTACCTGACAAGGAATTTCGCTACCTTAGGACCGTTATAGTTACGGCCGCCGTTTACTGGGGCTTCGATCAAGAGCTTCGCTTACGCTAACCCCATCAATTAACCTTCCAGCACCGGGCAGGCATCACACCCTATACGTCCACTTTCGTGTTTGCAGAGTGCTGTGTTTTTAATAAACAGTTGCAGCAGCCTGGTATCTGCGACTGCTAATAGCTTACGGAGCAAGTCCTTCACCATCAGCAGCGTACCTTCTCCCGAAGTTACGGTACCATTTTGCCTAGTTCCTTCAGCAGAGTTCTCTCAAGCGCCTTGGTATTCTCTACCTGATCACCTGTGTCGGTTTAGGGTACGATTCGTTTATAACTATTGCTTAGAAGCTTTTCCTGGAAGCATGGTATTTGCCACTTCGCTGTACAAGTACAGCTTGCTATCAGATCTCGGTATTAACAGTCCGGATTTGCCTAAACTGTCTACCTACATCCTTTCACCTGGACAACCGTCGCCAGGCTGGCATAACCTTCTCCGTCCCTCCATCGCATTATAAACAAGTATCAGAATATTAACTGATTTCCCATCGACTACGCCTTTCGGCCTCGCCTTAGGGGTCGACTCACCCAGCCCCGATTAACGTTGGACTGGAACCCTTGATCTTCCGGCGTGCGAGCTTTTCACTCGCATTATCGTTACTCACGTCAGCATTCGCTCTTGTGATACCTCCAGCATGCCTTACGACACACCTTCACAGGCTTACACAACGCTCCCCTACCACTTGAAAACAAATTCAAATCCGCAGCTTCGGCTCCTAGTTTGAGCCCCGTTACATCTTCCGCGCGGGCCGACTCGACTAGTGAGCTATTACGCTTTCTTTAAAGGATGGCTGCTTCTAAGCCAACCTCCTAGCTGTCTATGCCTTCCCACCTCGTTTCCCACTTAACTAGGAATTTGGGGCCTTAGCTGGCGGTCTGGGTTGTTTCCCTCTCCACAATGGACGTTAGCACCCACTGTGTGTCTCCCGGATATCACTCATCGGTATTCGGAGTTTGCATCGGTTTGGTAAGTCGGTATGACCCCCTAGCCGAAACAGTGCTCTACCCCCAATGGTGTTCGTCCGAGGCGCTACCTAAATAGCTTTCGGGGAGAACCAGCTATCACCGAGTTTGATTAGCCTTTCACCCCTATCCACAAGTCATCCCCTAGCTTTTCAACGATAGTGGGTTCGGTCCTCCGGTGCCTGTTACGGCACTTTCAACCTGCTCATGGATAGATCACTCGGTTTCGGGTCTATGCCCTGCAACTATTCGCCCTATTAAGACTCGGTTTCCCTACGGCTCCCCTAAATGGTTAACCTCGCTACAGAACATAAGTCGCTGACCCATTATACAAAAGGTACGCGGTCACCCCAATAAATTGAGGCTCCCACTGCTTGTACGCACACGGTTTCAGGTTCTATTTCACTCCCCTCACAGGGGTTCTTTTCGCCTTTCCCTCACGGTACTGGTTCACTATCGGTCAGTCAGGAGTATTTAGCCTTGGAGGATGGTCCCCCCATCTTCAAACAGGATTTCTCGTGTCCCGCCCTACTTAATATGTTAACTCTAATGTTTCGAATACAGGACTATCACCTACTACGGTCAGCTTTCCCACGCTGTTCTTCTACATTAGAATTAATCGGCTTCTCCCCGTTCGCTCGCCGCTACTTGGGGAATCTCATTTGATGTCTTTTCCTAAGGGTACTGAGATGTTTCACTTCCCCTCGTTCGCTTCTCGTACAAGTACGAGATACCTACCTTATGGTAAGTGGGTTTCCCCATTCAGAAATCTCCGGATCACAGGATATTGCCGCCTCCCCGAAGCTTATCGCAGGCTGTCACGTCTTTCATCGCCTCTGACTGCCAAGGCATCCACCATGTGCGCTTCATTACTTGACCATACAACCCCAAGTAGTCTTTCAACTATCTAAGTGTTATATGAGTCTAATTATGATAACGATATCACCTAATTTTATACGCTTGATTCAGTTCTCTTTATTATTTGATAATCAATCCTCTGGGATAACAACTGATGTCGTTAAGAGAATCGATTATCAGGTTAGAAACAACACGTGAACATGTTGTTCTAACCCAGACTCATATCTATGTTTTTAAATAGTTCCTGTATTCTCGTCGAATTACAGGTTCTGTATAAAACAGAAAGAAGTAATCTTAAGATATATTTCGCTATATCTAAATCACTTGTTTCTATGTTATTCGCACTCTAAGCTTACTCTGTGTTTATGATGGTGGAGCCAAACGGAGTCGAACCGTTGACCTCCTGCGTGCAAGGCAGGCGCTCTACCAGCTGAGCTATGGCCCCATATAAAATGGTGGGTCTAAGTGGACTTGAACCACTGACCCCCGCGTTATCAACACGGTGCTCTAACCAGCTGAGCTACAGACCCATATACGTTTATGCAATAAACGTAAGCTTAAACTAAAGAACAACTTGTTGTGAATTCTTGCTGACCGAATGCGTCTATAAGGAGGTGATCCAGCCGCAGGTTCCCCTACGGCTACCTTGTTACGACTTCACCCCAGTCGCCAACCACACCGTGGTGAACGCCATCCCTAAGGTTAGGCTATCCACTTCTGGTGCAATCAACTCCCATGGTGTGACGGGCGGTGTGTACAAGGCCCGGGAACGTATTCACCGCGGCATTCTGATCCGCGATTACTAGCGATTCCTACTTCATGGAGTCGAGTTGCAGACTCCAATCTGGACTACGATAGGCTTTTTGAGATTCGCATCACATCGCTGTGTAGCTGCCCTCTGTACCTACCATTGTAGCACGTGTGTAGCCCTGGTCGTAAGGGCCATGATGACTTGACGTCGTCCCCGCCTTCCTCCAGTTTGTCACTGGCAGTATCCTTAGAGTTCCCGGCTTAACCCGCTGGTAACTAAGGACAAGGGTTGCGCTCGTTGCGGGACTTAACCCAACATCTCACGACACGAGCTGACGACAGCCATGCAGCACCTGTATTCTAATTCCCGAAGGCACTCCCGCATCTCTGCAGGATTCTAGATATGTCAAGACCAGGTAAGGTTCTTCGCGTTGCATCGAATTAAACCACATGCTCCACCGCTTGTGCGGGCCCCCGTCAATTCATTTGAGTTTTAACCTTGCGGCCGTACTCCCCAGGCGGTCTACTTATTGCGTTAGCTGCGTCACTAAGTCCTCAAGGGACCCAACGACTAGTAGACATCGTTTACGGCGTGGACTACCAGGGTATCTAATCCTGTTTGCTACCCACGCTTTCGAGCCTCAGTGTCAGTATGATGCCAGAAGGCTGCCTTCGCCATCGGTATTCCTCCAGATCTCTACGCATTTCACCGCTACACCTGGAATTCTACCTTCCTCTCACCTACTCTAGCCTAACAGTTTCAGATGCAGTTCCCAGGTTAAGCCCGGGGATTTCACATCTGACTTATCAAGCCACCTACGCTCGCTTTACGCCCAGTAATTCCGATTAACGCTTGCACCCTCTGTATTACCGCGGCTGCTGGCACAGAGTTAGCCGGTGCTTATTCTGCAGCTAATGTCATCGTCCATGGGTATTAACCATGGAGTCTTCTTCACTGCTTAAAGTGCTTTACAACCAAAAGGCCTTCTTCACACACGCGGCATGGCTGGATCAGGCTTTCGCCCATTGTCCAATATTCCCCACTGCTGCCTCCCGTAGGAGTCCGGGCCGTGTCTCAGTCCCGGTGTGGCTGATCATCCTCTCAGACCAGCTACAGATCGTCGCCATGGTAGGCCTTTACCCCACCATCTAGCTAATCCGACTTAGGCTCATCTAATAGCGAGAGCAGTAAACTGCCCCCTTTCTCCCGTAGGTCGTATGCGGTATTAATTCGAGTTTCCCCGAGCTATCCCCCACTACTAGGTAGATTCCTAAGTATTACTCACCCGTCCGCCGCTCGACGCCTGGTAGCAAGCTACCATCGTTTCCGCTCGACTTGCATGTGTTAAGCCTGCCGCCAGCGTTCAATCTGAGCCATGATCAAACTCTTCAGTTTAATCTTGCTATGTAACCCTTTAAAGAGGTTACTAAACTTGGCTCATCTAATCTGGCAATTACGCTCTTCGTATGTTTTCATTTAAATGAATTAACTTTGAGTTTTCTTGCTGTCTTAAATGATAATTTTTATAGTTAATAGACTTCCCGAAAAGAGAAGACAGTCAACTTTATTTTTTAGCATTCTGAATCAGCAAAAATCCACACAAGTTGTTCTTTAGTTATGCTTTTAAATAGTGTTATTCACTGTCGTCCAGTAAATAATGTTTTCGCTAATTAAGGTAAGCTATTTAGCTTATCTCGTTTAGCGAGCTGACTAGTATATCATGTTGAAATAACCTGTCAAGCCTTTGTTCTAATTCGTTTCAGTAGGTTAGCTCGGTAGTCGTCAAGTAATGAATTACTCTTAAACTTGCTAGCTTCCCTTGCTGAGGGGCGCATTATAGACGCTTTTAATACGGTGTCAAGAAGTTATTTAACTAACTTTTTCTAAAGTGGTAAACCACTTCATAAAGCCGCTCTTCCCTTCCGACTGGGTGGCATTATACGCAGTTTCATGTGTGGGTCAAGCGGTTTTGGAAAGGGATTTAAGGTTTTCGTAATGACTAAATATAAGAATTGAAATATCACTATTTTTATCAATAAGTTAGTACTAAGTACAGTCTTGAATATTTTCTCTATTATCTAATGACGCTAACCTTTGCGCTTATAATTGGTCTGCTCTCTGCGTTTTTGATAGACCTTGTCCATTTTATAGCTTACCTATCTTTTTAAAGAAAGCCTTATAGGCTTCGACTTTTTTATCTAAGGCTAGTGGGTAGGCTCGTGAGGTTGAAGGTAAGCGATATAACGTTAAATCATTAACTGGTTCTGAGTTTGAGATTTTATCTAGGTCCTGCCATTGGTACGGATAATCCATACTTTGATTAGTTTTGGGATATCGCGATTTAGGCGGTGGTGCGTCAAGTAGATTAAGTAATACCTCAGTTGCCTTACCGCCTGTGGTAAATAATGCTCCGACTTTTGGCACTTGTAGCAAAATGCTGTCTAAATCAACCGATGTGACGACTGTTAAATTCTTATCTGAGGCGTTACCCGTTTCACGAATCGCTTGTACTACTGTGGGGCATGAGGCAATACCGCGTTCGAACATGAAGGTGCGGATACGCTCAGGATCAAAGCGCTTCTCATCTCCTACTCTAAAATAGTCAGCATCATCAAAGAATACCCGTCCATAAATGCGCCACATATCGTTATAAAAGTTAGGATAATGAAAACTCATTGCCCATTTATCAGCGGTCGGTGGAAACGTTCCCATCATCATGACGGAAGCGTTAGGTGGTAACACAGCTGCAAAGGGATGAGTTTCTATTTTTGGTGTGTTCATTTCAGAGTCTCTGGCTTAAAAGATATTAGGGTGTTCACAGATTTATTATCATTATAGTCGGCGTCAAATGCTCTTACGATGATAATATTATTAATCAGAAAAGTAGTTTTTTTGTTATGATAGCAACCTTAAACACTGCTTAAAATAGCATTATCAAATTGTCACTTTCAATAGTATGACAATAATATTGACTGGTATCCGATGTCGTTTACGCTCTTATTAATATAAAAGCCTAAATGATAGAGTCAAGGCATGATTTGTTATAGCCTGTTTATTGTAAAGGCGCTACTTTGCAGTGTATTTATTTGCCAAGTGTCTATTGTCATTGAAAGTAATCAGTAACAGCTACTCAGTATTGATACTATATACAGTATGTAGATAGCATAGTGCTGATTCTTTTCTAGCGTTAGTCCAAAACTAAGAGAGTACTCATGAGTGACTTAAAAATTACCGTAATTGATCATCCGTTAGTACGTCATAAACTCAGCTTGATGCGTGAAAAAGACTGTAGTACCTATAAATTCCGTACGCTTACTAAAGAGCTTGCGCGCTTGATGGCCTATGAGGCCAGCCGAGATTTTGAAATAGAGACTTTCCCAATGGAAGGTTGGTGTGGCGATATTACTGGTGAGCAAATAGTGGGTAAGACGGCGACTATTGTACCGATTCTACGTGCCGGTCTGGGTATGCTAGATGGGGTGCTCGACTTAATACCAACGGCTAAAATCTCAGTTGTTGGCTTACAACGCGATGAAGAAACCTTACAACCAGTGCCATTTTTTGAAAAATTCGTCAGTCATATGGACAAACGTCCTGCGATTATCATTGATCCAATGCTAGCAACGGGTGGCTCCATGATTGCTACTATTGAGATGCTCAAAAAAAATGGCTGTAAAAATATCAAAGCCTTAGTTTTGGTTGCTGCGCCCGAAGGCGTGCGCTTGGTCAATGACGCGCATCCTGACGTGACTATTTATACGGCTGCCTTAGACAGTCATCTGGATGAACACGGCTATATCATCCCTGGCCTCGGCGATGCCGGTGATAAGATTTTTGGTACCAAGCAAAACTAGTACGATTAATAACTATAAACCACTTCTATAGACAACGACTGGTCATTGATGACTGCCATTAGTAACTAATTATTAACAACAGGGATGAATAATGAACGTATTAATTACAGGGGCAAGTGCGGGTTTTGGTAAAGCGTTGGCGGAGCGTTTAATTGCAAAAGGCCACCGGGTAATCGGTTGTGCCAGACGCCTCGATAAACTTAATGAACTGGCACACAGCTTAGGCGAATCATTTTTGCCAGTGGCCATGGATGTCAGTGACACGGCTTCTATTCCGCAGATAATCGCCGATCTACCTGATGCCTTCAGCCAAATCGATGTTTTAATCAATAATGCCGGACTGGCACTAGGTACAGAGTCTGCTCAAAACTCCGACCTTACTGATTGGATGCAAATGGTTGATACCAACATCAAGGGCCTAATGTCATTAACACATGCGGTCTTGCCAGCAATGGTCGCGCGCGACAGTGGTTATATCATTAATTTGGGCTCTATTGCGGGTAGCTGGCCATACTATGGCGGTAATGTGTACGGCGCCACTAAAGCTTTTGTAAAGCAGTTCAGCTTAAACTTGCGAGCTGATCTAATCGGCACCCAAGTGCGTGTCACTAATCTTGAGCCCGGTAATGTTGGAGGAACAGAGTTCTCAAACGTACGCTATCATGGTGATGATGATAAGGCCGCCAAGGTTTATGATGGCTTTAAAAGTATGACTGGCGAAGATATCGGTGATATTTTGTTGTGGTTGATTGAATCTCCTGCTCACATTAACATCAACCGTTTAGAAGTCATGCCGGTGGCACAGACCTATAACGGACTGACGATTGCTAAGCAGGATAGCTAAATTGTAAGAGCAGGCCATTAACGTAATTCATAACAACGAAGCAATGTAGCGGTACTCTTTATAGCAGCGTGCTGTATAGCGGTACCGTTTATAATAGTATCATTTATAACAGTACCCTTTGATATCGCTGTATTACTTTGCTCCACGCTTTGCTCGTTCACTAAGCGTAAATCCTGAAAATCCAAAATTAATACTTCGTTACGGGTACGCTCGCTGGTACGTTTGTTATGGCGTATGGCAAACCCTAACACCTGCTTGCCTGCTACCCGTATCTGATTAACAACTGTCTCTTGAGTGTTTGCTAGTATTGCTTTATTAGCATGCTGTTTGCTTGTCCACGCTCCATTCACTGCGGTAGCAGGATTAAGCGTAGTCGTTAACAGTTTTTCACGGCGTACCTTCTTAGGTATATCGCCAGCTACGAATAATATTTGATCAAGCGGTAAATACTGCGCATGACGCATCAGCTCATGGCGAAACAATGCCGGTATGTCCATATTAAAGCTGTCTTCACTTTGCTGATAAAAGGCGGCAAAACTGCGCTGAATATAGCGCCCGAACACCGTAAAGTTAATCCACTGTTGATAAGCATCATTTGCCAAAATCTGCTTAGTAAACGCTTTTGGATCTGGTGTAATCCTACCTTCTAAAATTGCTATTAATAACGCCTGTGGATCCTTAAATACCTGCTGCTCCCAAACTTGCGGATAGAAGCTACTATCAAGTTCTGGTAGCGTTGGTTTACTCATGACGCATCATCCTTTTTTATGTTGATAATCGAATACATAATCATCGCGGCTATCCTTTGCTATGTGCTACTATTTATTTGATATTTTATACGTCCTTTTTACTCTATAGTATATTTATCATTGCTAACAATAAGCTTTATTTACTATCAGATTACTAGGGTAGTTTTTATACTGTGGTCAGCCTGGCTGCTTTTATTACAGTAGGGTTTACTATAGCAAGCTCTCATTATTTGTATAAGGATATTTTATGGCGAACACGGCACTTACCTTAACGTTAGAGTGGTTCTTAAATCCTGATCATCTGCCTTTTATAGCCGGAATCTACACCGACGCCTATAAGAAGGCGGGTCTTGATATCAATATGATTGAGCCAACTGAACACTATGATGGCTTTGCGGAATTGCAAGCAGGCAATATTGATTTGCATGTCAATGAGCCTATTCATTTATTCGAGCATTATTTTGATGATTTAAAGGCACTGGGCTGTTTTTTTGTGACCGACGGTGGGGTTTTAATGAAGCAAAGTAGTATGGACAAGCTGCATCAAAATCAGCCAATACGCATTACCACGCCAGCAGCCAACCCCATTACCAATAAGATCGGCTTTGAGATTTTGAACCGCTATGCCGAGAAAAATGGCTTTGTTTTAGACTGCGACAATGTCAGCTTTGTAGAGACTGACTTTCAGCATTTACATAACCTGCAACAAGGCGATGGGCAGGGCAAAGAACATAAAGAATTTGATGGGGCGTGGTTGTGTTTTTATAACTTTGAAGGCATCGAAGCCAATCATGCGGGTCTTGACTATACTTTTATCGACCAGCATTTATCACCGTATCCGAACTTTTCCGCACTGGAGCTAATGACTACGCATAGCATATGGCAAGAGAAATCAACCGCGCTACAGCAGTTCGTCAAGGTAAGTACCGACATGGGGCAACTGTGTATTAATGATCCAGAGCAGGCGCGCGCTATTTATTATGGTTACACGGGTGAGGCGCCCTCTGCACTAATGGACGACATTATTAATGACACGCTAAAACGCTTGATAACGCCCATCAAGCCTGACAGCAAGCGGTGGTCAGAACTACGTGAGATGTTGGCAACATTAGATATCGCCGCACTCAGTGACACGAATTATGCCAAATTGTGGCAGTAACGGTATATTAAAATATGATTATTAGCATTCTATCTCAATACCAACTACGGACCATTAATATTGCTGCTTCGAATGGAGCGCTGCTACCGGTCTCTGTGATTGGTAGCGGTCAGCCTGTGTTAGTACTACACGCTTACGGTATGGATGCGCGTGAGTTCCTACCCTTTATACTGCCACTGACCACTAAGTATCAATTTTATCTGCCGCACTTTCGCGGATTCGGCCTCGCCCAGTCTATTCCACTCACCCAGTTTGATTTCCTTGGCCAATATTCCGAAGATATCAATGCGGTCATTGAGCAAATCTGTAGTTGGCGCAACCTTATCTCTATCCCTGTAGCTGCAATTTCTATGGGGGCGCAAGTGATGTGGGCTTATTTTGGTCGCTACGGATCCGATCGAGTCAGCCGCTACCTCAATATTGATCAAACCCCTACGGTTCATAACCAATCAAATTGGCAAGGTGGGCTCTTTGGCGCGCGTCAGTCCGAAGTGTTTGATATATTTCAGGAAGTGCTTGATGCAGGGTTGGCTTATGAGCATTTTGACAGCTTTACCCACCTCCCTCATTCCTTAAAGCGACGCACCACAGATACCGAGCGCATGTTTTCCCTATTGTCCGCGAGTCGGCCGCGCTCCCAAGCCTTTATTCATCTAATGACTCACCAAACGGATCACCAACTGGTGTTTTATAATCATGACACCTGGAAGCATAAGATGCACTGCCTGCAAGCGTACTTGGCGCTCCCCTATGACTTTCGGGACGTGGCGGA
Source organism: Psychrobacter sp. PL19 (assembly GCF_017875835.1). Taxonomy (NCBI): domain Bacteria; kingdom Pseudomonadati; phylum Pseudomonadota; class Gammaproteobacteria; order Moraxellales; family Moraxellaceae; genus Psychrobacter; species Psychrobacter sp. PL19. The sequence continues at coordinate 874,197 of NZ_JAGING010000001.1, read as the reverse complement.
GACACTGACCATTCCCGTAATGAACTTAATCGGCGGTCGCTCCCAGCTATATAACCCAGAATGGCAACGCAAAGTCACTCAGATGCTGCCCAACGCGACCGAGGTGGTATTGCCAAAATCTGGACACGCGGTGCCGCTCGATGAGCCGGTAAAATTTTATAAAGTATTGAAGAGATTCTTGCAAGATTAGTTATTTCGTTACGTTTCAACATAAAGAAGAGTGTGATTGACACTATGACTATACAACACCTCATAGTAACTAGTTTCGCTGCCCTTTATACTCAGTAGCACCAATCAACATTATCTTGTAATTAACGTCACTAAATTTCACGACTAATATTACTATATTTATATTGATTTACTCATTCTAAAAGGACGAAACCATGCCCTACGTTACGGTTGCAACTCAAGCTAATCAACCTGTCGACTTGTATTACGAAGTCCAAGGTACTGGCAGGCCTGTAGTCTTAATCCATGGCTGGCCGCTCAGCGGACGTTCATGGGAACCACAAATCGCTCCCCTTGTCGAAGCTGGTTTTCAAGTGATCACTTATGACAGACGCGGTTTCGGTCAATCCTCTAAGCCGTGGGAGGGTTATGACTATGATACTTTGGCGCAAGACTTAAAGGCACTCATGGAAGAACTTAATCTAAAAGATGCAGCGATTGTTGGATTCTCGATGGGTGGCGGTGAAGTTGCTCGCTATCTTGGTCAGTATGGATCAGACCGTGTCAGTAAAGCGGTACTGGCTTCTGCAGTTCCGCCTTATTTGTTTAAGGCCGATGACAATCCGGATGGTGGTTTGGAAGAGCAAGATGTTCAGCAGTTCCTAGATGGCGTGAGCGGTGACCGCATCGCATTTTTAAATGACTTCACTAAGACCTTTTTTACCCCAAAAGATGGCAAGTTATTAGTGAGTAAACCTCTGCGCCTGTATCACCGTGAGATTGCTGCGTTTGCCTCCCCTAAAGCCACTTACGATTGCGTCAAGTCATTTGCTTATACTGATTTCCGTGATGACCTAAAAGCATTCGATGTGCCTACGTTAGTAATTCATGGCGATGCGGATCAGATCGTTCCATTTGAAGTCAGTGGCCAGCGCTCGCACGATATAATTGCAGACAGTCAGCTACATATCATTGAAGGTGGCCCGCACGGTAATAATGTGACTCATGCAAAAGAGTTTAACCAAGTATTGATTGATTTTTTAAACGATTAACTGTCTTTTTAAACGTGTAGAAAAGCGACCTTAACTGGTCGCTTTTTTTGGTAGATATCTCATACGACAATTTTTAGAATTAGTCCACTAAAGCTTTAATCAACTCAAACCGTGGTACTTGCTTACCGTCACGTGTGACCATTTCAGTAAACATCGCTAATGGACGCACCCAAACGCCATAGTCACCGTACAGACAACGATAGACGACTAACGTTTCTTCGATTTCGGAATGATGTGCGGTGTGCAAAACTTGGTACAGACTGCCTTTGTAGTGGCGGTAGATGCCTTGGGGGATAGTATTTTGAGTTGATTGCGCCATAAGATTGCTTATATTCAATGTATTTGTAGGTCATTTAAAACCCTGCTAATTATAACTGACAAACTTCAGTTGAATCATTGCTATAACTTATTAATATAAAAATGGTTAATAGCGTTCTGTTTATCTGCCAGTACTAATCTTATTTACGCAAGCGCGCTAGCCATTCCAAGCCTTTAGTTGCCTGATCGGTCGCCCATTGCATACGTGGGCTAGGTAATTTATGGTGCTGATGTACTTTGCTCATGTCTCCGTCGTAATGCTCACGAACTCGCTTGTTCATTATAGCAAACCAAAGTGGCGGAATATACGCTGGCATAATCATACTGGCGTAGCCCGAAGGCAATTGCGGTGCCTCCTTAAAGTGGCGTAGCAGTTGATAGACACGGGTGGGATGAGCATGATGATCAGAATGACGCTGCAACTGGTACAAGAATAAGTTAGTCACCACGTGGTTACTATTCCAGCTATGCTCAGGTTGAGTACGCTCATAACGACCATCATCGCGTTGTTCTCGCAAGAGACCATAATGTTCGAGGTAATTGACCGCCTCTAATAAACTAAAGCCATAAATCGCCTGAATAGCAATAAAAGGAACAATCTTTTTGCCAAAGGCTTTATACATTACTGCATAGAGTACGGCTGACATTACCCAACCTTGCAACAGCTCATTATCTTGATGCCAAAAAGACTGGTTTTTACGTGCCAGCCGATCAGTCTCAATGTCAATTGCTGAGCGTAAGCCACCAAACACGGTACGTGGTAAAAACTGCCAAAACGATTCGTTATAATGGCTACTGGCCGGATCTCTTGGGGTAGCAACCCAGCGGTGATGACCAAAGTTATGCTCAATGGCAAAATGTCCATAAGCCGTTGGTGCTAAACTGATACGGGATAAAACGCGATTGAGACGGTCAGACTTGTGCCCAAGTTCATGCGCAGTATTAATGGCGACACCATTCATTACCCCAGCCGTAACAGCAACCCCTAAATGGTTATACCAGGGCAAATCGCGTTTTATATATTGATAACTGAACAAACCTAAGGCAGCATATTGCAATGGAATAAATGCATGAGCGATGCGCTGATAATATTGGTCTTGTTCTAACGCTTCAAACGCACCCTCAGGTGGATTACTGTTATCGTCACCGATAACTAAATCAGCGACAGGGATAACCCCATGGATAAACAATATTCCTGCCCAAGCGGTTACTGTATTCTTAACATCAATACCGTCTTGGTCGCGCAGACTGAGTGCAAACAAACAGCCAAGCAAGGGTAAAGCTGGACTAAATAGCCAAAATTGGCGTTTTGGATCTTGCCATAGCACGGAATCAGTCACTGCTTTAATAGTTTCAAGCGCCCGTGCGTCTAATTGCTTAGTCATTATATTACTCCTCGTCCATAAGAGACATTGCTGTCCATTAATTATGACAAGGTAGTTGAGTTAAAAACGAACTTATTGGCAATAAAACCTCACTTTGTGCCCGAAACTTACCTCTATAGCAGACTTCCATAATTATTTTAGGTATCTTGTTAGTCTGACGATGGCGTTTATTAGGACCTATCCTTTTATAATAAGAAATCTAATACTGCATAGATAACGAAAAGGATTAGTAAATAAAATTAAGAGACGCATAATATGGATGTTTTGAGTCTATTGTTCGAAGAAATGCACTTACACAATGTGCAATACATTAGTGTCACCGCAAAGGGTACTTGGTGTCTTGAGCATTTGGCGCATGATTATCTAACCTTTATTATAGTGACTCAAGGTCAGATTATATTGAACTATGCCGAGCAGACACAGATTGTCAGTGATAATAATATGATAATGCTGACTCAAGCGCTTCCCTATCGCTGTCAGTCGAGTGCATCACTTGCACCATCAGTTAGCCGAACTTTGATGCCAGCGCACGAGACCGGACAGACAGGTTTGGATATTAAAGGAGTAAAGCAGTTACCTACTAATATTGAGGAAAGCCCTTCAGATAAACACCACGTTGACGATGCACATACTGAGAAAACAACTGAGACTAGTTTTATAATTGTGCGCTGTCAATTTGATAAGGATATGGCAACACCCTTACTATCTGCCCTACCTGCAAGCCTGCCGCCATCGACGCAGCAGCGCTCGGCCTATCATAAAGTCATCACTATTGGGGTCAGTTTTTTTCAGTTAGAATCTAGTTTAAATCGGCCAGGCAAAATTAATATGCTGAATCGTCTTGCTAGTATGCTGATGATTGAATGTATCCGCGAATATATCGAGCAGTTAAATAGTGGCGCAATCAGTAAGAAGACTAAAACACATCAGGAACATCGAGCTGATTTAGCTTCTTCTTCTGCTACTAAGCCAAAGGTTTATGAAGAGAACCAACCCAATTTGCTCGCTGCCTTAAAAGATACTTATCTCGCAAAAACTCTGTACTTAATGCACAGTTATCCTAACGAGCCTTGGACGATGACCCAATTAGCTAAAGAAGCAGGGCTGTCACGCACAGGACTTAACGACCGTTTCAAAAAAGTTATTGGCATTACGCCACACGTTTATTTAAGTCACTATCGTTTAAGGCTGGCTGCCAGATATTTGCGCGAGGAACAATACTCAATTAATCGAATTAGCGAACTGGTTGGTTATGCATCGGATACCTCATTCCACGGTGCCTTTAAGCGCCATTATGGGCAGTCACCGAGCCAGTATCGCAAGGCTATCATTCAGTCTTGAGTGTTTTTTTATTTTACTAATTTTGATAAACTTATCAACTCACAGTCACTTTCGCATACGCCTTCTTGCCAGCTTGGATTACCACTGTTTGCCCAGAGGCTAAGCTAAAGCCACCATCGACCACTTCGCCATCTACTTTTACCGCGCCACGTTTTATCATATCTTTAGCGGCTGAGCTATTTTTGGTAAGTCCAGCTTGGTTTAGTATCTGCGTGATAAACAGCGCGTCTTGACCTTCTAAGTCCAACGTCACTTCTGGTAAATCTACGGGCAATTCACCATCGGCTAAGACGTTACCGGCTGACTTATGGGCATTGACTGCGGCATCGGCATCATGAAAACGCTCAATCAATTCTTCGGCTAAGACCCGCTTGATTTCTTGTGGATTGCGACCTTTTTCCATTTCGCTCATTAAGCCTTCGACTTCTTCCATGGGCTTAAAGCTTAAAAACTCAAAGTAGCGGCGGATTAACGTATCTGGCATAGATAGGATTTTTTGGTACATCGTACCTGGTGCATCGTAAATCGCGACATAGTTGCCCAAAGATTTGGACATTTTATTAACGCCGTCCAAGCCTTCTAGAATCGGTACAGTAATACAAACTTGTGGTTCTTGACCATAACGGCCCTGCAAAGTACGACCCATCAATAGATTAAAAGTCTGATCAGTACCGCCAAGCTCGACATCCGCTTTAAGCGCGATAGAATCATAACCTTGTACTAATGGATAAAGGAATTCATGGATAGAGATGGGCGTTTGGGCCGCATAGCGTTTGGAGAAGTCGTCACGCTCAAGCATTCGTGAAACCGTTTGCTGGCTGGCAAGCTGAATCATATCTGCCGCTGACATGTCGTTAAACCAATCAGAGTTAAAGACCACACGAGTTTTTTCTTTATCCAAAATCTTAAAGACTTGCTCAGCATAAGTTTCAGCATTGGCTTTAATTTGCTCAACGGTCAATGGCGGACGGGTATTATTTTTGCCAGAAGGATCGCCAATTTTGGCCGTATAGTCGCCGATTAGGAAATAAATCTCATGGCCTAAATCTTGAAAGTGTTTGAGCTTATTAATCAATACCGTATGACCTAAATGTAGGTCAGGCGCGGTCGGGTCAAAGCCGGCCTTGATACGTAGCGGACGGTTGAGCTTAAGCTTAGCAATTAAGTCCTCTTGCGATAAAATCTCTTGGGTACCACGTTGGATAAGGGCCAGCTGTTCTTCTAGGGTATGTGATGGATTGGTCATAGTTTTCTCTGTTTATAGTCTCTATTTAACGATTAGCACCTCTAAAAGCGTTAGAACCTTGAAGATGCATAAAAAAATGTTAGAATTTGGCAGATATACTAGCGTTTTTTAAGGTAAATTGCCATGACCAACCCTGCACCTACTGCTGATAATGCAAATTTCTTACATCAGGATGTGGCCACAAATAATAGTGAGGACACAGATTATGCCACGCTTACCGATACTCTTGAGCAAACGGTATTTGAAAGCTTCGATGATGGCTTATATATTGGTATGATGTCAGGCACTAGCTTAGATGGCATGGATGCAGTGTTATGTCAGTTCAGTTCTAATGTCAAAGCTGACAGTAATAATAATACGAATACTTCCGCTCCCATGCAATTATTGGCCACTTACAGTCAAGATTTTCCAACGCGTTTACGTGAGGTGCTACTGGCTTTATGTCGGCCAAACGGGGTGAAAGATTTAATTCCTCAAGACGATGAACCTGATAATAACTGTGGTGAGCTAGATTGGTTCGGCTGGGCAAGTCGTATGTATGGGGAGTTTGCCAGCGAAGTGGTCAATACTTTATTGCAACAAGTTGATATTGATGCGGAATCAGTCTTAGCAGTTGGCTGTCATGGGCAAACGGTTCGCCATCGCCCACAGATGGGTTTTACGCTACAATTAATTGATGCTAATATTATTACTGAACGTACGGGAATCAGTGTAGTCAGTGACTTTCGCCGTCGTGATATGGCGGTCGGTGGCCAAGGCGCACCATTAGTTCCAGCCTTTCATCAAGCGCTATTTGCTTCCTCTAGCACCACTCGTGTGCTACTTAATCTAGGTGGCATTGCAAATATCACAGTCTTGCCAGCAAGCTCTCTAGCACACTCTACGGATGGGCACTCTAGTAGTCAAAATGAGCAACAAGCAACAGCGCAAATCATCGGTTATGATACCGGTCCCGCTAACTTATTGTTGGATGCATGGGCGGCATTACATACCGGTAAAAATTATGATGCAGGCGGCGCATGGGCACAGTCTGGGCAAGTGATTGAAACGTTGCTGAACCAGTTGTTAATGCATCCTTTCTTTGCCAAGGCTTGTCCTAAAACTACCGGGCGCGAAGACTTTAATTTAGGATGGCTACAAGCCGAGCTACAGACATTTGATCAAGCAGCTGCTAATACACGTTACTCTTCAGCCGATGTGCAGGCAACTCTCACTGAGCTAACCGCGATAACAGCCAGTAATCAAATGAGACAGTTTATAAAAAATGAAGCAGTAAAAGGCGAAGTTTATATCTGTGGCGGCGGCGCGCTTAATGATTATTTGATGACACGAATTCAAGCACACCTGCCACATTGTAGTGTCGAGACCACTGCAAGCTTGGGACTCGATCCAACATGGGTGGAAGCAGTGGCTTTTGCATGGCTGGCACGACAGACGCTAATGGGAGAAGTGGGCAACTTGCCGGCGGTGACGGGTGCTAATAAAGGCGTGGTACTGGGCCAGGTTTGCTTCGCTTAATTCTGTTTGGCCTAATGAATAGAATGTTATAAATATTGAGTAAACTAATGCTATTGCCATCAGCTAATGCTAGTCTTTATCTTGCCTTATCGACCTCATTGGTTACTTTAAGTTTACAGTCGTAAACTAATGTGCTTTATAATGGTTGCTAAAATACGCATATAACGCTATAAATAATATGACCCTGTTAAACAGTAGCTATATAACAAAAGTAAAATATCATCCTTTTAGGACCGCAAGTATAGGACATAGCGCATGAGCCAACATAGCAGTTTACCTACGTCGCAAGCCAATAATACGGCCACAAAGCCGAAACAAAATCCGCGTCGTCATAAGCCACCCCATTATGAGCGCTCTGATGAGACTCGAATAGTGGTCACGGGTATGGGCGCCGTTACGCCACTGGGGCTGGATGTCGAAAGCACCTGGACCAGCCTACTCAATGGTGAAAGCGGTATCGCGCAGATAACACATTTCGATGCTACTGAATATCGGGCTCAAATAGCAGGCGTGGTTAAGGGCTTCGACGCCAAGCAATATGTGAGCGTTAAAGACGCACGTCGCTACGACGATTTTATACATTATGCGGTGGCGGCAACGACCATGGCCTTAAAAGATGCTGGCTATATCGATGAGATTAGCGCTGCTGACACCCCTGTAAATGGCGTGGATCAAGAGCGTTTTGGCGTCATTATAGGGTCGGGTATTGGCGGTATTCAAACCATTGAAGACAGCTGTGCCATGCTAAATGATAAAGGCCCTAAAAAAGTCTCGCCTTTTATTATCCCCGGCTCTATCGCTAATATGGCGGCCGGTATCGTGGCAATCAAACACACCCTAAAGGGCCCAAATCTTGCCACTTCAACTGCATGCACAACTGCCACCCATGCTATTGGATTAGCCGCACGCTTAATTGCTTATGGCGATGCCGATGTGATGATTGCTGGTGGTAGCGAAAAAGGCTCAAGCCCTCTTGGTATGTCAGGCTTTGCGGCGATGCACGCGCTCTCTACTCGTAATGACGAACCAACTAAAGCCTCGCGTCCTTTCGATAAAGATCGTGATGGTTTTGTACTGGGTGATGGCTCGGGTGTCATGGTGTTAGAGAGCTTGGCTCATGCCAAAAAGCGTGGCGCGACGATATTAGCTGAGCTGGTCGGATTTGGCATGAGTGATGACGCCAGTCATATTACCTCGCCCCCTGAAGATGGTAGTGGTGCAGCGCGGGCGATGCGAAATGCGCTTAATGATGCTGGTATCGAGCCATCTGCTGTCGGTTATGTTAACGCGCACGGCACCAGCACGCCTGCGGGAGATGTCGCTGAATCAATAGCGATTGAGACCGTATTTGCTCCTATCAAAGACAGTATTTTGGTCAGCTCAACCAAGTCAATGACCGGTCATCTGCTAGGTGCAGCCGGCGGTATTGAAGCGATCTTTACCGTACTTGCTTTGCAGCATCAGCACGTACCACCGACCATTAATCTAGATAATATTGAAGACAACTGCAATCTTGACTACGTACCCCACCAATCACGTAAAGTTGATAATTTGCAGTATGCCGTCTCTAATAGTTTTGGTTTTGGTGGTACTAACGGTTCCTTAATCTTTGCGCGCTGGTCGTGATACTTGGCATAAGAGCGATCCTAAAGGTATTGAAACCCAGCGTCTCATGATACTATCAATGTAACGATAACGTCATATTTGCTACGTTTGTCCCCTTGCAGCCCCTTATCGTACTTGCGTATGATAAGGGGTAATTTTTGGAATATATATGGAAGAAACCATGTCAAGCTATTCATTTTCCCATCAATTTTATCAGCGTTGGACGCGTGCGCCAGAGCCGATACGTGCAGCGATTATTCAAGAGCTCACCGATATCACTTCCTTACTACAGACAGATACTCCATTTGAAGCGTTCGTTTTTAACGCTCCTGATTTAGATGCTCATCTTGAGGCCTTATACAAAACTCATGATACTGAACAAGCTGCTGCCAAGAAAATCGCTGACAAACAAGCGCAATACCGAGCTACTGCTGAGCAAGAGCGTCTAAAAGAGCAGCAAGAGAAAGTTGAAAAAGAACACAAAGAAGCCCAGATTTTGCAAGAAACAGAAGAAGTGCAAACTAAAAAAAATAAAATAGCTACGAATCGAGCAAATATTAATAGTAACAGCACCGATAACCTTCAAGATCATCAAGATCATCAAGATCATCAAAATGAGGCTGACGACTCAATTAGCAACGCTACGCTGACTGAAAATGACAATAAATTAGCTGATGATAAAGCCCGTACTGAAGATAACGCGACCAATGATAGTCATATCAAAGCGCTTACAGACAAGCTGAACCAGAGTTCAGTAATTGACCTATCTCTAAAAGACCTTAAACTAAGTGCCGCTCATGAAAGCTTGATCCATGAGTTAGAAATACACGTTGATGATTACTTAAGCGAACAGATGGCGCAAATGTCTGAGAATTTAAAGTCTTGGCTACGTGCTGAGGTTACCCAGCAATTGACCGCACAAGATTCAGCTGTTGATATAAATAATAAAAAATAATAAGAAATAATAAGAAATAATGCCATTAAAAAGTAAGCCTGCTAATAACAACAGCCATTAGTCGCTATAGTCAATCCAATTTAGAAACGGTACAGTGCTAATAAGATGCTACTGTAACAAACGTTTTGTAGCTTATGTCATGCTGGCGAACAGCACGCCAGAAAAACTTATGCCAGCAGTATGTTATGTATCGATATTACTTTTCATCGACTATATAGCACTTAGTTAAATTTCTAAACAAAAAAGCGCCCAGCAAATCATTTACTGGGCGCTTTTTTACCTTACTTTTAGTATTTTAACAATGTTCTAATAGCTGTTTTATATTGCCTTTGTGCGCTCGGTTAGCCACTCAAGAGCAGCCCCTTTAACGCGGCTATTTAGCTCAGCATAGACTTGCTTATGATAATTATTTAACCAATCTACTTCTACATCGCTTAATAATGACTTTTCGATTAAACGAGTATCGATTGGACAGTAAGTTACGGTTTCAAAGTTCAGAAAATCACCGAAATCAGTTTCTGTAGGCTGAGCAACACGCTTATTGACCATCAAATTTTCAATACGAATACCGTACTTACCTTCACGATATAAGCCCGGCTCATTACTTGAAATCATACCGGCTTTCATCGCGCGCTCTTTAGGCGTGCTGGCACTATAGGCAATAACTTGTGGGCCTTCGTGAACGTTTAAAAAGAAACCAACGCCATGACCGGTACCATGACCATAATCCATCTGTGCTTGCCATAATGGGGCACGGCAAATGGCATCGATCAATGGTGAGGCAATCCCATCAGGGAAGTTGGCGCGTGCAAGGGCAACATGCGCTTTAAGCACAGTCGAAAAGTCACGTTTGTGCGCGTCGCTCACTTGGCCAATACCAACCACGCGCGTGATATCGGTGGTACCGTTTTGATATTGGGCGCCGGAGTCAATCAATAACAAACCGCCTTCGCCCTCGGCAACATCAAGATAGCTGAACTTTTCCGGCGTCGCACGATAATGCGGCAATGCGCCATTATCATTGAAGCCAGCAATCGTTGGAAAGCTCGGTGAGACATAATGCGGTTGCTGACTACGTACTGCTATTAACATACTGTCAACATCAAGCTCACTTAAACGTTCGCCATCGGCTAAACGCTGCTCAAAGTCGGCAAAGAACTCACATAAGGCAGCTCCATCTTGGCGCATCGCTTCACGGACATGATCAATATCAGCATCTGATTTAACTGATTTAAGTAACGAGCTGGGCGCCATTTGCTCAATAAAGCCCACGTCATCTGCTATTTTTGACAAGGTACCGATAGCAACTTTACTTGGGTCTAATAGCAATAAGTCCTCAGGCGTAAGCGCGCCTAGTGCATCCTGTACGGCATTATAGTCAGCCAGAGTAAAACCACTATCTTTTAAGCCTTGCTCGATTTCACTACTGATTTTATTGTTATCGATAAACAAGGTTGCATTGTCGCTACTGATAAGCAAATGCGATAAGAATATCGGATTGTAATCGATATCAGCACCGCGTAAATTGGTCAGCCAGGCGATATCATCTAAGCTTGATAGCAAATGGTGAGTCGCACCTGCTTCCTTCATGCCTTCTCGTACCGCGGCAAGCTTTGAAGCCGCTGATTGCGCAACAAACTGAGCATTATGCACGTACAATTTTGCTGTTGGTAGCGCTGGACGGTCTGCCCAAACGTCATCAAGCACATCACGATCCGTAATGAGGGTAATGTCATTGGCGTCAAAAGCATTTAGCAGCTTATCTTGCTCGGCGATAGACAGGACATTACCATCAACTGCCACACTATCACCCTCTTGTAGATGTCCAGCTAGCCAGGCGATATGATTGGGCTGACCAGGAGCAAGTTTCTCCAAGCTGATACCCGTACCTTCTAGCTGATCAGCAGCGTGCACCCAGTAGCGACTATCGGTCCATAACCCAGCAAAATCAGCAGTCACCACTAAGGTGCCGACTGAACCGGTAAATCCGGTCAGCCACTGTCGCGCTTGCCAGTATTCTGGTAAATACTCAGATAGATGAGGATCGGCTGAGGGCACAATAATGGCGGTCAAATCTTGCTCAACTAATGCTTGGCGCAAGTTATCGATACGATCATGAATATTTTGCTTATTCATTAAGTTATTCCTTATTTATTATTCAGAAAATTTCCATCATAAGTTGACTATAGACAGTCTTTTTATTTGAGCAGTTAAACTTATAGTTAGTCTTTAATAACGACAAACACTATCTAAATCTAAGCAAATATAGTCAATGAAAAGTAATATCGATACATAACCTACTACGCATAAGTTTTTCTGGCTTGCTGTGCCTACGCAGACAGAGGCTGCAAAAATCTTATACCAGCAGTACCATCGCGTTTTTAAGGTGTTTTAACTATAATTCAGTTTGCTAAAAACAAAAACATCGAGGATAAATGCGATACGATATATAAAGATGGCCAGATAAACGTGATGTTATTACGAAAGCCTGTCATTAGATGTTTGGGCAGATACTAAGCTTTCAATAGCCTAGTAAAAATATATGAGCAATTAGATAACAAAAACGTGCTACCGATGAGGGTAACACGTCCTATCACACGTAAATTATGCGGTTGTCATTCACGAATATATCTTAATACATCTTATCAATTAGCTAAGCTGATCAGCACGCTCGCTCTTTTTAAGCATATTATTAACCGGCTTGGCTAATGCTAACAGCATAATAGCAGTGACCACCAAGAAGATGGTCATGGTCGTAAACAAACCCGGTAACCCTTCAATTTTATCAGCTGACACATGGCCACCAAAGAAGGCAGCAACCAAGTTACCCAGCGCTATAGAGGCAAAGAAAAGCCCCATCATCTGGCCTTGCATACCTTTTGGCGCAAGCTTAGTCATTGCCGACAAGCCAACAGGACTGAGTGCCAACTCACCAAGGGTCAAGAGGAATAGGCTACCCACTAACCATAAAGGTGACGCCAACCCACCTTCATTGGTCAAGATGCTTTTAGAGGCAAATATCATCAGGGCAAAACCGGCAGCGGCCAACAGCATACCAAGCGCAAACTTAGTCATACTACTCGGCTCAAGATTTCGATTGCCAAGCTTGACCCATAGAATACTAGCGATAGGTGCTAACATTAAGATAAATAGTGGGTTCAATGACTGAAACCATATACTAGGTACCTCAAAGCCTAAAACATTAAGATCAGTATAGTTATCAGCGAACAAGTTAAAAGAAGTCGGCTGCTGCTCAAAGCTTGACCAAAATAGTGTCGAGCCAATAATCAGGATAAAGCAAATCAACAAGCGCAGCTTATCTGTTTTATCCAATCGTGGAGAGATGAACATAACCGCAAAGTACAGTATGACCACAGCTGCAATCAGATAAGTCATATACTCTGCGACCATTTCAGGCGCGAATGGCATGATACCAGTAGATACCAAGACAATGATGGCAACCAGTAAAGCCAAAAATCCTGCAACCCAGCGACCTACGTTTTTATAACCCTCATTAGCATGCTCCCAATCCGCAGTGATACCTTTGGCTCGCGCATAGCGCGTTAGACTTTTTTGAGCCGTAAAACGGTATATCAGCAACGAAACTAACATGCCCAGACCACCGACCCCAAAGCCCACGTGCCACATGCCTTTTTCTTTAAACACCCCGACAATAAGCGCGGCTAATAACGCGCCAATATTGATACCCATATAAAACAAAGTAAAGCCGCCATCACGGCGAGCATCACTCTTGGGGTACAAGGCACCTACCATCACTGAGATACAGGTTTTGAATAAGCCTGAACCCAAAACAATACATATCAGACCGACGAAAAATAGCGTCATACCAAACATAGCAGATAGCGCAATACACAAGTGACCAAGGGCAATTATAATGCTGCCCCACCATAGCGCTCGCTCCTGACCCAGCCAGTTATCAGCCAACCAGCCGCCCGGTACCGCTGCCAAATAAAGGGAGCCAGCAAAAATACCATAGATAGCAGAAGCTGTTACTTCATCGAAGCCAAAACCACCGCTACCAACGCTCGCCACCATAAATAAAACCAGTAGCGGACGAATACTATAATACGAAAAACGCTCCCACATTTCTGTGAAAAATAATGGACGTAGCGGTTGGGGATGTCCCATAAAGCCATCTTCTAGCGCTGCCAATTCAGCAGCACTAAATTCTGATTGTGGTTCCGTGCTCATAAATTTATTCCTTTAAATACCACTATTAATAATGACCAAGCCCTTAATTATTTTGTTGGGTGGTCATGTGCGCGGGTTATTGTTCCACCAGACTGTTTACATGTAAAGAAAAAAATGGTTAATAATTGAACGACTACCCACAAAAAAACTCGCCCTCAGTAGCTGGGGGCGAGTTTTTGGCAATGATAATGGCGGTATCATAGTTCTATAAGACGGCAAGTATAAAAACCTCAGCCATGTTATAGAGCAGCTATTGGATATCTACTCTACTTATGGATACCCAAATAATTATGGATGTCCAAGTAGGCCAAACAAACTTAGTTGGCTATGTATAGACTTACTGTATGGTTGTTGTTTTATCAGCATTGCCCGCATCTAAGTCGCCATCAGCTTGTTCAGCAGTCGCATCAGCATCTGCAACAGCAGCTTGGTTCGCTGTTCCTTCAGCGGTTGCCGTACCCGCTTCAGCAGCAACGATCGCATCGCCAGTATCTGGAGCAGGGGTAACTGTCGCATCAGCGGGTGTTGCTACCGCTGCAGTTGTGGCCTCTGTAGTGGCAGCCGGTGCAGCAGCATCTTCTGCAGCAATTGCTGCTGCTTCGTCAGCAGCGACTGACTCTTCTGTGGGCTCAGCGGTAATATGCTCACCAGCTGGACGCAAAAAGGCTGAGATACCAATGAGCAATACGATACCCAAAAATAAGCCCACGCCGCCTAAGGCAAACAGGAACTCTTTCTTGGGGTTATTTTTAACAATATCTTCTGACATACCTTATCCACCTTGCACAAAAAATATTTAAAATATCGGTTTATTATATCGCAATTTATAGCGTTTTGTTCAAACCCTTAACGATTTAAAGGAATTATTAGTAAAAAATATATTCATTGGATATTTACCATGATTGTTATTTATTTACCCGAACGCGTACAAGTATGTTCACGCTTGCCAAGATAGCTTAGTAGCAAGAGCAGAGCGATGATGATTAAGATGGGGTAATGACCAAACAGCATAAACGGGGTGTTGCCAACTCGTGCTTGGATATCACCACGTAGGACAGTGCGTTCAAACTGCGGGGCGCGCTTTACGATACGCCCTTTATGATCAATGATCGCAGTCACACCAGTATTAGTCGCACGCATAAACCAGCGACCATTTTCAAGAGAACGCATTTGTACCATTTGTAAATGTTGTAGCGGTCCTGCTGAGGTACCAAACCAAGCATCGTTTGAGATAGTTAATAAAAAGTCAGCACCAATGGCGTTTTTACGAGTGGTGTCCGGATACGCCACCTCGTAACAAACCGCCACACCGATATTATGACCACGCACACGCAGTGGTGACTGCTGCTCGCTACCACGACTATAGCTCATAATATCTTGGCTACCCGCTAGATTAGGCAAAATATCCAATAGACCTTCAAATGGAATATATTCACCAAACGGTACCAAGCGTTGCTTTTTATACAAGCCATCGGCTTCAGCGCCTAGCGCAATGACACTATTATAAAATGGCGGATAATCATCAGTACTGGCGTTGTATGCGGCTTCATCTTTGTAAGGAATACCCGTTATCCACGAGGTATTAGTCTCATTGGCCATTTTGACCATCTCACTAATAAAGCCCACAGCCTCAGTCTGAAACATCGGAATAGAGGATTCTGGCCACAGGACAATATCACGCCCCCACTCAGTACTGGTCAAGGTCGCGTAAATATTCAGAGTTTCAACTTGATAATCCGTTAACCATTTTAAATCTTGCGGAATATTACCTTGGATTAAGGATACTGATAAGTCTGGGGTGCCTTTGGGCTGGGTCCATTGTGGGTTAATTAGCCATAACGAGGTACTGATTATCAATACCGCAGCGGAGGCGATAAGATAGCCGCCGCGACGACGTAGCAGCTCCACCACACTTGCTGCCAATAATACGGCAACGAAGGAAACCGCAAACACACCCCCAACTGGTGCTAACGAAGACAGCCAATACTCTTCAGTGAAGGCGTAGCCAACGAACAGCCACGGAAAACCTGTCAATAGCCAAGTCTTTAGCCATTCTTGTAATACCCAAAGGGCGGTAAAGGAAAAAGGTTGCTTGCCTACCATGCGGTTAAAAGTAAGCGCTAGAAAACCATGAAATAATCCCATAGCCAAACCCATCAGCGCGATCATAATCAATGCTAGCCAAGCCGGCGTATTGCCATAATCATGGATGGAGGTATATAACCAAAAGGCCCCAACACACCATAATCCCATGCCATAAGCTTCACCGATAATAAAGGCGCGCTTGCCACTCATCTCTGGCAATAGCAGCGCATATAAAATAGCCGGTGATAGCAGGGCTACAGGCCAGAAACCGTAGGGCGCAAGGGCAAATAAGAATATACCCCCCGCCACCCAAGCAAGCAAAATAGTCAGACTCAGAGGTAAGCGCTTAGACTTGGTGGGGTTCAGACGCTTTTGTAGGTCAACCGTAGACAGACGCATATCAATTATCCAAAATTATCAACGTTCAATACCAGCTTTTAAAATTAAAGTCTTAGCTTACGGTTTGATTTGAAGAAAGCCAACCAACATAAGATTTGACCCCTCAAATTTAAACTCGCCTATGATAACAGTCTGCGCTAATAAATGGGTAAATTTGCGTGCCTTGATAAGCTGACTGTTATGTATATTTTTATAAATCCCTGACAGCAAAAAACACGATCACAATCGTGTTTTTATGGTGTTTACTGTAGTAATTTGATTTATCAAGACTGAGCAACTGGCTCGTTTAGTGGTTGCCTATCAATAAATGCTGATCGGGATCAGTTTTGGTCAGCTCTAAATTATGAATGAAGCGACCCTCAACATCCGTAACCGTGATTTGCCAGTCATCTATTTTTACGCTCTCACCTTCCAAATCGCCTACGTAACCAAGCGCTTGCATGACCAGACCACCCATGGTATCAACATCGGTATCGTCAAAATGGCTGCCCAACTCGTCATTACAATCTTCGATCACAGTAGAAGCCTGAACGCGCCAAGTATTGGGCTTTTCTGGATGGACAACAATATTATTAATATCACTGTCTTCATCAAAATCATCATGTTCATCAACGATATCACCGACGATTTCTTCTAGTAGATCCTCCATCGTTACCACGCCAGCGAAGCCACCAAAATCATCAACCACAATGGCCATATGTACCTGGGTACGCTGCAATGAACGTAACAAGGTATCAGAGCGCGCCGACTCACTAATATATAGCGGCTGGCGTACTAGGTCTTTTAAGCGTTTGCTGTCGATTTTATCTTCTTGATCACGCACCATGTGCACTAAGATAGGAATTAGATCTTTCGCCAATAAAATACCAATAACCGCAGCATCATCCTGGCTGTCAATGACCGGATAACGAGAATGGGTGGTCTCAAGAATAATATCCATGACCTCCGCGAGGCTGGTACTTTCGTGCAAGCTAATGACTTGTGGACGCGGGGTCATAATTTCGCGTACTTGAGTCGCGGGTAGATCCAGCACACCTTCGAGCATATCTACAGTGTCGGGTTCTAAGAATTGGCGCGAGTGCTGCACCAAACGAATCAGTTCATCGCGAGTTTCGGGGGCGGTCGATAGCCAGCGTTTTAAGCCGCGCATCGACCAACTACTCGGGCTGGGAGTGTCGTCAGACATGGTGTTGTGAGTTAACCTCGTTAGTAAATATTAAAATGTTAGATGGGGATGATGTTACTAAATAAAAGTCGCTTAGGTACATAAAAAGTGCTAAAAATTAACGCTGTCCTGAACCTAGTACTTCGCTTTGCATTAGACTTATAGATGTAAGATTTGCATTAAATTAGCTTCACTTTATCGTAAGCTCAACAGACATTCAACGACAAATTTATCCAAATTGTATTGTCAGTGTGTTATAAATTTTGCTATGGTCAGGGCATTCATTCATTTAATTCACGCTTATGTCGCCTCGCTCTTTTTTTTCACGCTTATTATCTTTGCGTACCAACAATCAAAATCTAACAAACTGTAGTAAAGACGGCACTTGCCAGCACCATACATGGCGACATTACCTTGTACATTTTTTTATCGTAATCGCTTTAATACTGTCTGCCGTCTGGCTATTAATGGCAATTTGGTATCAGTTTGGTGCACACAGTCCTCTGGCATGGTTTACCACCGCAGTCATTGTAGGTTTGTTAGCTGCTCTATTAACGATGCGTTATTTACCTGATACGCTCACTAAAAAAATATTTAATAAACAACTTTTTAATGCGAATCTTTCATATAAGAAGCTTTCCTATAATAAGACTATTGAAAATAATCTTTCTAAAGCCCTTTCTAAAAATAATACTACTGAAAGTATCGCTTTTGATAAAAGTACTGCTGTTAAAAATACTGACATTAAAAATATAGCGATTAGAAACACTACTACTAGGTGGTTAACTGGGTTTTATGTCGCTGTTTGGCTAATCGGTGCGGGCTGGTTTGTCTCCATCTCACCGCAGCAGAATCGTGACTGGCAGGCCGATGTCAGTCAAAGGCTTTCTTACCAACGCGATACCAATAACCCTAATTTGATTACCTTATCTAACGTGCGTAACTTTGATTGGCACACTGCTGACCAAGCTACCGAGCGCTGGGAAACCCGTACTATCGACTTATCAAAACTGTCTGGCGTCGATGTTGTCAACTCTTACTGGATGGGGCCATTGATTGCTCATACCTTAGTCAGCTTTCGCTTTGAGGATGACCGACCGCTATCGTTATCGCTAGAGATTCGTAAAGAAAAAGGCGAATCATTTTCGGCGCTAGGTGGATTTTTTAAACGCTTTGAGCTCAGCTTAATTGCTGCAGAAGAGCGCGATATTATTTATACGCGAACTAGCGCACGCGGTGAGCAAGTCTATTTATTCCCCGTTAGCCATTTACAGCAGCAAGAAGTAAAGTCGTTATTTGAATCTTATTTAACCGTTGCCGATGAGCTGAACGCAAAGCCGGCGTGGTATAACACCTTGACCAATAACTGTACCAATCTTATCTTTTATATGGCACGGGTGGTGAGCGGTGAGCGACTACCTTGGGACTACCGAATTTGGGTCTCCGGCTGGCTGCCAAATTACCTGTATGACATCGGCATGCTAGATGCTGATCCTCAGCTAAAAAACGAGGCGCCAAGCGGTCAGCTGTGGTCAATGGATATGTGGTATGAGCGCACCCACCTTAACCCCAAGGTGCAAGGTTTTAATAATCAGTTTGATAGCAATAGCGATACCAGTGACGGTCATGGTAGGGCGTTCTCGAACCAAATCCGTCAAGGCATTCCTATTCCCCTACTCGCTGACTCTCAAGCCGCTGCTGAGGCAGAAGCCAAATCTGCTGCCAAGGCTGTTGATGAGGGCTCATGATGACTAGCATTTCTAATAGAAGAATGTCTAATATTTCATTCTAACAGCTGGTTCTAATAACTGACTCTAATAACTGACTCTAGTAATTATTAAACAAGCTGTTAAGGTGTTACCCAGTTCACCACTCGCGTTTCGATGTCTTCATCCGCCATACCAGTCTCAGTGACACAACGTCCCGCTATCCCAATATTGGCAGCGCGCATTTGTTGCTGGGTCAGCACTGCATCTTCAGTCAATAACAGATGCCAATCTGGTAGCGATTGACCTTTATATACTCGCTTATAAGCGCAGTGTTCAGGTAGCCACATCATATTCGGCATTTTATCAGCGGTCAGTTGAATGCAATCAGGCACATACTGCTGGCGCGTGTCATAGTGTTGACAGTAGCCGGTTTCACAATTCATCAATTGGCAGGCCACATCAGTATATTCAACTAGATTTTCATCGACATCGCCGTTCTCATCTTCATCAATATATTTAATTAAGCAACAACTGCCGCAGCCATCACATAAGGCTTCCCACTCACTATGGTGTAGCTCACCCAGTGTAAAGCGTGACCAAAACTGCGGACGCAATGACTCAGTTGTCGTATTATTAGTATGCATACTCACGGTTGTTTCTGACTGTATTTCTAACTGTACCTCTGGATTGGAGTCTGGTTGGCAGTCAGAGCTGGTATTTAATGGATGTAACAAATTTAACCTCATAGCATTGCAGTAGCATTTTTATAAATAGCGTTACAGTATTATAGCTGTTTTTGACCGTTATGGGCGTTAAGGTAGAACCAGTAAACAATCTGTATACTTATAAATGCAGATGGCTTTATATATAAACGTAGATAACTTCTTAACATTTCTAACCCTCTCAACATAAAAAAGGACCATAGCATGTCAATTAAGACTTTTGAGCTAATAAGCACTACCGAAAATGGCATTCAGCTAATAAGCTATGTCGCACTACCAGAAAATGTGGCAGATAATAAACCAGTCGCTGGCGTCTTAGTCGCACCTGAATGGTGGGGCTTGGCTGAGCATTCAAAAAACATTACCGAGCGCCTAGCAGAAGCAGGCTATGCCGCAGTGGCAATGGATATATACGGCGAAGGCAAACTCACCTCAGATGCCGCTATGGCAAATATGTGGATGGAACAAGTATTAGAAGACCAAGACATGCTAATGGCTCGCTGTCGTTTGATTCTCAATGACTTCAGTGATCAATTGGCTGTTGATAGCGATAAGCTAGCGGCGATTGGTTATTGCTTTGGTGGTAAAATTGTCCTAGATATGGCGCGTGAAGGCATGCCATTAAAAGCAGTGGCGACTTTCCACGGTAACCCTGAACCAAAACAGCCAGCGGATAATAAATTCAAAGCCAAAGTCCTCGTCGCTCACGGTCGTGATGATTCTATGGTGTCTATGGAAGCGATTGAAAGTCTCAAAAAAGAGCTGGACGCTGCTGAAGTTGATTACACCATCGATGTCTATGATGATGCCAAACACGGCTTTACCAATCCAACTGCGGATGAGCGTGGCGCCAAAAACAATGTTGACCTCGGCTACAATGAAACTGCAGCGATGCAAAGCTGGGACAATATGCTGGAATTTATGAAAAACAACTTATCATAAGAAAATAACCATAAAGAGCTTGGCATAACGAAAGGTATGTCGCTCGCTCTAAAGGACAATATCAGCTCCTCTATATGGTCTTGTTTTTATGATTAAATAGCGTCATCATCATGCAATTGTAGGATAAGTTGGATGCTGGTGATGCTATTTTTTTTCGTGAACCAACTGGGTTGGTTGGCTTTTATCGCTTTATTGGTCGTAGTTACAGTCTTATATGTCAGAGTAAATCAACATCTTGCACAGCTGCGCCAAGATATGGCCCAGCTGCAATCTGACCTGCAACAGTATAAAGCTCAACAATATAAAATTCAGCAGCATGGAGATGGCATTAAGCCAGTTGACGGCTCTCATGCTCACGCTACTACTGATTCTGATTTGCCATCTGACGCTGCATCTTTTTCCGTATCAACAAAGCCACCCTCTGACATCCTATCAGAATTAGCAACACGTTTGCCCCTATCAAATCTCGAATCCGAACTCGCATCAAATTCATTATCACCGTTAACCTCTCCTCCGCCTTTACCCAACCTTGCTGCTTCTGAGCACGCAGACCATGTCAGCCAGCAAAAACCAGATGACGCACCTAGCGCATCTATAGAACCGGATGAGCATTCGTTGCCTATGGTTACCTCGCTTTTTAATTCTATTAAAAACTGGTTCTTGGGTGGCAATCTAGTTGTTCGGGTTGGGGTCTTAGTGCTACTGGTTGGCGTGGTGTTATTGCTACGCTTGTTAAGCGAGTACATCGAAGTTTCTATCAGTATTAAACTGGCAGCGATTGCTATGATAGGATTAGCGCTAGCAGGTCTGGGGTTCAAGCTGGCATCAAAACGCTTTGCTTACGGTACAACCTTACAAGGTACCGGTTTAGCCATTACCTATTTAGGTACCTTTTTTGCCTATAATGTCTATAACGTCATCGCCAGCCTACCCAGTTTTATAACGATGGCTATATTGTCTGTGGTCACTGTCATTTTAGCAGTACGCCAAAATACTTTTCCCTTAGCCTTATTGGCATTATCAGGCGGATTTTTTGCGCCCATACTCACCAGTACTGACACCGACAGTTTGGTAATGCTATTTAGCTATTACCTACTATTGAATGTTGCCATTGCGACCATTGCGCATTATCGCCCTTGGAAAGTTCTCAATTTATTAGGCGTAGTCGTAACTTTTGGTTTGGCCTACTATTGGGGCGCCACTGAGAATTTAACTACCGTTATTCAGAATCAGCGCTGGTCATTAGTATTGCTAGTAGCGCTACATTTGTTGCTGTATTTATTCGTGGTCATTCGCTATGCGCAGCAAATTATTGCTTATAACGCCAACAATGAAAATGAAGTTAGTGCTGGTACTGATACTAGCAGCGCGAGTAAGATAGCGACTGCGCCTAGTGCGTATCTATTTCCTATTGATATTGGCCTGTTGTTCTCAGTCCCACTATTAGCATTTGGTTTATTTTCCACCCTACTAAACGACATTCCAAATGCTCTAACGATGACTAGCCTGATTTTAGCCACTACTTACCTAGGACTTGGTTGGGTGTTTATTAAGCGCAGTGAGCGTTATGCCTTAATTACTGAGGGCATGCTAGCGCTAGGTTTTGGATTCTTAGCCTTGGTTATTCCGCTGGCCTTCAATGCTGAGTGGATCGCTTTTGGCTGGTCGGTACAAGGGCTGGCGCTAGTATGGTTTGGCAGGCGTTCATTGCGGGCGTGGTCAGTATCATTTGGTTTATTATTGCAGTTAGTCAGTGTGGCGCTGCTGGCTTTCAAACTGGTGCTAACCCTTAATTATCACCCTACTTTGACCTTAACTATTTCTGCTATCAGTGCCCTAGCATCGGTCTTTATCCTACGCGCCAGCAATTCGCCTGTTAATACTAAGCGCACCTTGAGTCAAATATCCAAGCAAGCCTCAGCTTCAAGCTTAACGACTGCAGCCATATCTCAATATGCTCAATCATTGGGAATAAGCAAACAAGCTGCAAACCAATGGCTGGCTACTATAAACAGTCAAAGCGCTGTATTCAAGTTGATCTGGCATAGCCCTACACTCATACGTTTTTTAACCCTTACTGCTATTGGTTGGACGCTTTACGTATTGGTTATCGACTTTGATCAATGGCTTGCCAGTTGGCAGTTAGCAATGACGACGCTAATAGCAATGGCGACCATATCTAGCCTTGCCATTTATTGGCTAATCAATCGTTATCGCTGTTGGGCGGAAATAATACAATTTAGTCACGGGCTACTATTAATGTTTTATGGAATGCTAGTGTTGCAGCTGCCCCAAAAGTTTGAATTCGATGACCTGTGGAACGCTCCTGCTTGGATGCTATTCATTAGCTTATTAATAGGCTGGCTAGTCGTTGGCCAACTGTGGTTGAAAACCTGGCATGATACTTTTACTCTCTCGCAATACGATAGCGCTAGTTGGTTCGGGACTGGCATCTTAGTCGTAGCCGCAGCGGTACATTATGGTTTACCAAATTCGCAGGGAGTTCTAACCGTTCTGGTTCCAATCACTCTGATGCTCATGGGGTTATGGTTCAATTATCGTTATCGTAGCACTCAAAAAGCAAATGCAACCAAACAGCATCTTCTGCATTGGTTTAATTGGCAAAGTACACTACTGGGCTGTGCTAAAGTTTTTATACCGGTAACCTTGTTTTGGGTAGTTCTCACCAACTGGTCTTATGACGGTGTGATTTGGGGTCTGCCCTATTTTCCACTTATCAACGTATACGATATCACTCTATGGTTGGTGTTGTTATATGGTCTGAGCGCTTATTACTTGAACCAGCAGCATTCTAGTCAAGGGCAAACCGCTACAGATACTAAGTCCAAAGTTATTAAAATATTTAGGAGCGATGCTTTACTCATTGCTTTGGGACTGATCAGCTTTTGGATAATTTCCAGCATGCTAGTCAGAACGCTGCATGCCTTTATCGATACGCCCCTTTGGTATGGTGGCTCATGGAGTAGCGAACGAGTTCAGACTGGTCTGACGATTTTATGGACTCTACTGGCATTGGTTGCCACTATTATTGCTAGTCGCTACAAGCATCGTGCGCTATGGTTTATGGGCATTGGCTTATTGGGTATTGTAGTGCTTAAACTGGTATTGGTTGACTTGTCACAGACCGAGGCAATTTGGCGGGTAATCTCATTCCTTGGCGCAGGCAGCTTGATTTTATTGATCGGTTATTTAGCACCGCTACCGCCTGCGCATTTAGACCAGCCCGAAACCGCTGAAGAATAGCATCTCCTTAGACCGATATAAATTAGC
The DNA here is from genome assembly GCF_017875835.1 of Psychrobacter sp. PL19. Lineage (NCBI taxonomy): Bacteria > Pseudomonadati > Pseudomonadota > Gammaproteobacteria > Moraxellales > Moraxellaceae > Psychrobacter > Psychrobacter sp. PL19. The sequence continues at coordinate 850,084 of NZ_JAGING010000001.1, read as the reverse complement.
CCGTTATCACTTTCGTTCTGTAGTAAAATAACTGTCACAGTAGAAGTAAAAAACATCTTATTACTTTTGGCACTCCATGAATTACCCCCTTTAATAAGGGATTGAATTAAAAGGTTATGAAAGCAAATGGATACTAGAGCGAATATTCAGTGGTTCCCTGGGCATATGAATAAAGCCCGCAATGAAGTAAAAGAAATCATGCCGCAAATGGATGTGATTATTGAGGTGCTGGATGCGCGCATTCCTTATAGTAGCGAGAACCCAATGGTGGCCACCCTGCGCGGTGATAAACCAGTCATTAAAATTTTAAATAAAGCCGATTTAGCCGACCCTGAGATGACCCAAGCATGGATGGATTATTTTGAACAAGAAGATGGTGTCAAGGCCCTGGCTTTTGATGATAATAAAACAGCTGATGTACACCGTATTGTCGAACTGTGCAAAAAATTAATGCCTAATAAAGCAGAGTCGGGACGACAGATTAAAGCCATGATTTTGGGTATTCCTAACGTTGGTAAATCAACTTTAATTAATACTTTAGCAGGCCGAACGGTGGCAAAGACAGGTAACGAGCCGGCCGTGACTAAGTCGCAGCAGCTTATCAAGTTAGAGGGCGGCATCATGCTGTATGACACCCCTGGCATGCTGTGGCCAAAAGTTGAAAACGCCAACTCAGGCTATCGTTTAGCCGCTACCGGCGGTATCCGTGATACTGCGTTTGACTTCGCCGATGTTGCCAGCTATACCGCAGAATTTCTAATACATGCCTATCCTGAGCTATTAAAAACCCGCTATAAAATTGGAGACCTGCCAGAAACTGATTGGGAGTTTTTTGAAGTCGCTGGCCGCAATCGTGGTTGCGTGCGTGCAGGTAATAAAATCGATACTTATCGGATGTCTGAGATTCTGATCAACGAATTACGCAGTGGCACCCTAGGTCGTATCAGCATGGAAACCCCTGAGATGCGTGAGGTTGAGGAAGGCGTAGTAGCAGAACAACGTCTCGCTCTTGAGGCGAAAAAAATAGCCAAAGAAGAGGAAAAGCGTCAACGGCGCTTGCGTACGCGTAAAAATCGTAAGTAGGTTTGATATTGCTTGAAATGTTCAGCGCTATCTAAAAGTGTAAAGTAATCTTATTCTTAACATCACTAGCTTCTTTGTTTTTAACCTCTCAACCCTTACTTAACCCTTATATATAGTCAATGAAAAGTAATATCGATACATAACCTACTGCTAGCATAAGTTTTTCTTGCTTGCTGTGCCTACGCAGACAGAGGCTGCAAAAATCTTATAGCAGCAGTACTGTAGCGTTTTTAAGGTATTTTAACTATAGTAGTGAGTAATTGAAGTTACTCACCACTTCGCTCGCCTACTTGCCAGCAACTTTTTGATAATTAATAATGATATGACCGCCTATGACTCAGCTTACCGCCAATCCAAATTCCCCACTGTCAGATAAAACCATCAGTCACACTTCTACTTCGCTTAATTCCTTTGCCCCGCGCTTGCTGGATTGGTTCGAAACCAATGGTCGCCATGATTTACCCTGGCAACAGCACCAGACCGACACGCCCAATCCTTATATCGTTTGGTTATCAGAAGTCATGCTGCAACAAACGCAAGTAGCGACGGTACTGCCCTATTTTGCACGCTTTATGAACTCGTTTCCGACTGTGCAGGATTTAGCAGCGGCGGAGTGGGATGAAATAGCCGAACATTGGGCAGGATTGGGCTATTATGCGCGTGCGCGTAATTTGCATAAAGGCGCCAAGCAGCTGGTAGCAATCATTGATGAGACCGGTGACTTTCCGCAAACGCTAGCAGGTTGGGAAGCCATCTCAGGTGTCGGCCCCTCAACGGCTGGGGCAATTATGGCCATGGGCTTACATCATTATGGGGTGATCTGTGATGGTAACGTGAAACGAGTGCTGACGCGCTGGGCTGCAAATGATGGTGATATTACCAAGTCTGCGACTACCAAAGAGTTGTGGGCATTGGCGGAGCGCTTAACCCCTGAGCAACATTCAGGACTATTTGCGCAGGCCATGATGGACATGGGCGCAACCCTATGTACACGGAGCAAACCTGCTTGTCTTTTGTGTCCGCTACAAGAGGACTGTCTGGCGCATGAGCAAGGCCGTGAAGAAGAATATCCAGTCAAAGCTAAGAAAAAACCTAAACCTAGCAAATTTAGTAATGCATTATTAATTCAAAATTCAGCTGATGAAATATTGTGGCTTCAACGTCCTGATAACGGTATTTGGGGTGGCTTGTGGAGTTTACCATTAGAGTTTATAGAGAAAATCGATGGTAAAGCAGTTGCAAATAAACCAGATAATAAAATAATGACTGAACCACAGCTTGATGTTCGTAGTAATGAAAAAGCGTACGAGACAGAATTCACTACTGCTGAGCAAATTATTAATGAATGGTTAAATAAGAATCAGCTAGTAGCAGAGTCAGTGAGTGCGACTTTATTTGACAATGCGCCTGCACCAATCAAGCATTCGCTGACGCATTTTCATTGGTATTTGACCCCGCAACAATTAACCTTAAACACAGAGCAGTCTCAAGAATTGACTACAGCATTGCAAGCAGCTGAAATTAATGTAAATTGGCTAAACAGTAATGAAGCTCAAGCGACCCTAGGATTGCCACGCGCGATGGTGAAGATACTACAATAAGACCTTAGCATAAAGATATAAACCAAAATAAAAAAGCGCCATCATAATTAATTATGATGGCGCTTTAGCTTTAAATACTAGTAAAACAAACAGTAAAACAAGTGAGCAAAATTCCATAGCAAACTAAGACTTCGGCACCCGCAAACGCATCAGCCCTTCTTGCTGTACGGTCGCAACCAGCTTGCCATTTTGCCAAAACTGGCCATGATTTAACCCTTTAGCATTGGAAGTCGTATCACTCCACATGTCATATAATAGCCAATTATTGAGATCAAAAGTGCGATGGAAATGCATCGAATGATCAATGCTAGCTGCTTGTAGGCCACTGGTCATAAAGCTGACACCGTGTGACATAAGCCCCGTACCCACCAAATAAAAGTCAGAAGAAAATGCCAATAGCGCTTGCTGAATGGCAATAGGCTGTGTGCCCAGTTCGCGAATACGTAACCAGTTAGCTTGCTTAGGTTTCATCGGCTCCGGATGAATGGGGTCGCGCGGTTTAACGGGTTTGATTTCCACATGACGGCGGCGCATAAAACGCGATTTTAGAGCATCTGGTACTTTGCCGACGTAATCTTCCTTTAGATCTTGCTCAGCCAGCAGGTCTTCTGGCGGTGGGTAGACAGGCATATTCTCTTGATATTCCAAGCCTTCCTCCATCGGTGAGAAGGAAGCAATCATCGAAAAGATCACTTGCTCGACTGGTGGCTTACCGCGTATTTGCTTATATTGAATAGCAGTCACTTCACGCGCAGATAGGCTACGCCCGTCACGTAATCGGCGAACTTGATAGATGACCGGCTGAGTAATATCCCCACCCCGTAAAAAATACCCGTGCAGCGAGTGACAAGGCTTGTCTTCGGTGAGAGTATGGGCAGCCGCTATTATCGCTTGGGCTAGCACTTGTCCGCCAAAGATACGCGCGCCGACATAGTCATGGCTTTTGCCTTCAAAGACATCAGGGCTAACTTCAATAAGCGCCACTGTGGCGAGTAGCTCATCAATCAGTTGCGAATGATCAGACATGACGATACGTTTCCTTATCTTTATCAATAACTCTCGCGACCTGACAATGTCAATAAGACATAGTTTAGGGTAGCTTGGGATTTGAATTTAGAACGATATGAAATCACTGGCAGTAATATTCAAGATGAACAATACAGGGGTAATAGCGTTATTACTAGCACTGAAGACGGGTAAGCAAAATGACTATCATAAGAGGAAAAAACAAACATTTTAACCAGTATTTATGTTTTTGACCAGTTATTGGTTGCAAGCATTCTAGTATTAAGCTGACTGTTCAGGTTAGGCTGTCTAAAAATCAGTGAAACATCAAAAAGCTAATAGTCAAAAAACGAGATACTATCTATAGTTAAAATACCTTAAAAACGCGACGGTACTGCTGGTATAAGCTTTTTGCAGCCTCTGTCTGCGTAAGCACAGCAAGCAAGAAAAACGTATGCCAGCAGTAGGTTATGTATCGATATTACTTTGCATTGACTATAGTGAGTACCTCGTTGTTATCAAAAAGATCTCTTACTTAAAGACCGCTGCTTAAAACTCACTGCTTAAAGTATCAATCCAGTAACCGATACAGTACTGTAAGTTAGAAGCCTGCAGGTCTATGGCTTCACTGCTACTAGTACACGAATAGAATCAGGTACCAATGACAGGTTTGCCAAGGCTTGCTCGCCTTGGGCTTGTAACTGCTCCAAACGCTCAATCTCTTCAGAGCGCACGTTAGGGTTGATAGTTTGCAAATGTTTAAGGCGTTTTATTTCACGTGACCACTGCTGGCTAAAGCGAGTGCTTGCTTGCTCACCAATGTCAGTCAACTGCTTACGAGCAATGGCTTCAGCTTCATAATAGCGTTGCTCAATAATATCGCCGCGCACTTTAATCACTTGCCGCGCCCGGTTTTTATCCAAGCGGTCAAGATGCGGCATAATCATCTCGGCACTGATACGTGCTGATAAATCACTACCTTGCTCACTAATAAAAATACGAATATTTTGCGATGATAAAGTCGCCGGCAGGTTCAGTAATTTTGGCGCGATGGCTTCAACTCGAAAGTTGACTTCTAGCATAATCATCCCCTGCGGCATGGCAGAACTTTTGAGCATCGCCACCGTGGTATTACCAAAGGTACTGGTACTAGCAAGCTCATAAATAGCGCGCATCAATGGATGTTCATGAGTGATGAATTCGATATCTTCACGCTGCAGCGCCTGCTCACGATCAAAGGTCAAGGTCATACCGTCTTCATTACCGAGCGGCAGACCGTCGATATAGTCACTAATCTCAGTGCTGTCTATCGGCGCAATTGCCCATGAACCATCGCGCTGGATATTATGATCAATATTAGCTGACGCAAAGAAACGCTCAATAAACTGCGGCAATAAAGTATGACTATCAAAGTCATGCATGGCTTCAGCGATCCGACCAGCAACACCCGGACGGCAAGAGTTATATTCTAATAGACGGTCACGACCAGCTTGTAATTGAGCCTCAAGTCCCAAACGGGTGTCCAACGCATCCGCAATAACTTCTTGCAAGATAATACGGTTTTCGGCAGTATCCGCACCTTCAAGCATGGGCTTAAGCATTTGAATATATTGCTCTTGTACACTTTGCGCAGTCGGTGAAATCTGATTGAATATATTCAACGCATTGTGATACCAATCATAAAGCCGCTCTTGCGCCGTCCCTTCAACATAAGGCACGTGCAAGGTGATCTCTTGTGTTTGCCCAATGCGGTCAAGGCGACCAATACGCTGCTCTAAGGTATCAGGATTGGCGGGCAAATCCCATAATATAAGCTGGCTGGCAAACTGGAAGTTGCGACCCTCTGAACCAATCTCAGAGCACAACAATATCTGCGCGCCTTCGCTATCAGCAAAGAACGCCGCCGCTTGGTCACGCTCAAGCAAGGTCATCTGTTCAGTAAAGATAGCGGTCTTGATTCCCGCATGTAGGCGCAATACCGCTTCCAAACTTTCAACTGTTGCACCACTACGTGCAATCAGCAACACTTTTTGATGTTTGAGCTCGCCTTTTAAAATATCAATCAGCCACGGTACACGTGGATCATCTTCTAGCCAGCCGCCATCAGGTTGATTTTCTTCGCCCCATAACTGTTCACGCAGTTTACCTGTGGTCTGGTAGCTGTCTATCCATACATCCGGTAGCGGTAGAGGATGCGCCTGACTACTGCGACCATGAAACCCTTTGACACTCTCGCGGGTATTACGGAATAGGATGCGCCCTGTACCATGACGATCTAACAGCTCGTTAAGTGCATAAGTCCGCAGCTTATCATCCTCATTAATAGCGGCCAATTCTTCTTGGCTCACATTTAATAGACTGGTCAAAGCAGAGATTTGTGTGGGATTCAGCGGCTTATCTTCTATCAAAATACTGGCGACCGTTGCGGTCTCTGCAAAAGCTTCTTGACCCTCAATAAACTCGTCTAGATCATCAAAACGGTCCGAATCGAGCAGACGCAAACGTGCAAAATGACTTTGCACACCCAACTGTTCAGGAGTCGCTGTCAATAGCATAACGCCTGGGGTCTCATCAGCAAAGTCAGCAATCAGATCATATTTATCGTTACCGCCTTGCGCCTCATCCCAATGTAGATGATGCGCCTCGTCGACCACTAGCAGATCAAAACCTGCTTCCATCGCTTGATCATATAAATCAGGATGATCGAGCAATAGATCCATACCAGCAATAATACATTGCTCGGTTGCAAAAACATTTTGCTCAGGGTCGTGTTCTTTAATGGCCGCGGTACGTACTAGGTCAAATAGCGCAAAGTTTAGATTAAAACGACGGCGCAGCTCGATCATCCACTGGTATTGCAAGCTATCAGGAACTAAAATAAGCACTCGTTCAGCCCTACCTGACAGCAGCTGTTGATGGATAATCAGTCCTGCTTCAATGGTCTTACCCAGTCCAACCTCATCGGCAAGTAATACACGCGGCGCAATACGTTTACCGACTTCATGAGCGATATAAAGCTGATGCTCGATAATGTCGACGCGAGCGCCCATTAGACCCTTTAGTGGATGACCTGCAATCGCTGCTTGCATACGCAAAATATCTTGGCGTAGCTCATACCAATCCCCACGCTCAATACGTCCTGCTAATAAGCGCTCAAGTGGTTTTGCCAAAGTGATATTGGCCGCAAGGCGGGTTTCCATTATCCCTTTACTAGTAGCTCCTTTAGGAACAACACCTTTTTCATTATCTTCGACACTGTACTTGAGCACCCCCATGACCTCATCGACTGCGGTGACCGTATAGCTATGACCTTGTTGGTCACTAATGCTATCGCCAACCTTAAACACTACGCGAGATAACGGCGCAGAGCTTTTTGCGTAGACGCGGGTCTCTTCGCTTTGCGGGAATAAAATATGCACACAACGGTCGTCTAGATCGACAACTACACCTAAGCCCAGCTCGGACTCAGTATCAGATAAATAGCGTTGACCAACGGCGAATTCAGAACTGTGCAATGAAGCGGTAGAGATAGTCATAGGGCGATGTCTTTTGTACTCAGATGATAAGAAAGTAGATAGCAAATAGGGCAGCAATGTCAGCAGATTATCTTATTCAGCAGATAACGGGACTAACAAGCAAGCTGAACCATTATATAGCGTTAGCGGCTAGATGCGTGCGTTAAGTTGACTTTTCAAGTGCCTAATTACTGGTCGGTACGTTAGCGGCAGAAATATTATGCCGACTGTCTTTACGCTAACGCAAGTTCTCCCTTAATTTGAGTATCTTGTTACAGATTCGATTGCAAAGTCTTAGCCCGCTTAATAAGTGCTTTTTGCGTAACAGCTTTTGACTAACTCAGGCAACGTGCTACATTAAGCTGATAACGACTAGATTGAATATTCAAAATAACTTATAAATAAGGAAGATATATGCAAGCGGTATTTTTAGATAAAGGGACTTTTTCTGATGGCGTAGACTTGTCAGCACCGACTGGGGTTAGCGACTATATTCTTTATGACGACACGCCCAAGGATTCTAACCTTATCATTGAACGTTGCCAAAATGCTGAGATTGTCATTACCAACAAGGTTCAGATTAGTGCTGAAGTGATTGCAAAGCTACCCAAGCTCAAGCTCATTCAACTGACTGCTACCGGTATGAACAATGTCGACCAAGACGCTTGTGCGGCTCATAATGTAACCTTATATAACGTTGCTGGTTATGCCGTCAAAAGTGTGCCTGAGCATACCTTTATGCTGATGCTCAACGCCATGCGCGCCGGTCTGTATTATCATAACAAAGTCGTCGATGGCACTTGGCAGGCTAATGGCAACTTTTGCTTGCTTGATATCCCACTGGTAGATTTAGAAGATAAGACTTTAGGTATTATTGGGGTGGGTACTATTGGTAAACGAGTCACTGAAATTGCACAAGCATTTGGCATGACCGTATTGTGGGCAGAACATCAAGGGCGCGCGCCGCGTAATAACGATTATACGGCCTTTGATGAGGTGTTGGCTCGTGCTGATGTGATTAGCCTGCATTGTCCGTTAAACGAACATACCAAGCACCTTATTAATAAAGAGTCGCTGGCCAAAATGGCCAAAAAACCCCTGCTTATTAATGTGGCGCGCGGTGGCATTGTGGATAGCAAAGCACTTGCTGATGCTATTATTAGTGAGCAGATTCTAGGTTATGGCAGCGATGTGTTTGAGCAAGAGCCCATCGCTAACGATGACCCCCTGTTAAGCCTAGGAGATCATCCGCGTGTAATATTTAGCCCGCATAATGCGTGGGGCAGTAGAAGCGCACAAGACACTTTATGGCAAATCTTAAGTAAACAAGTGACAGACTTCATTAAAGTCAATTAACGAGAGAAATGTAACCAATCATCTTTGATTTTACGGTATTTCAGCATAATGCGATCGCTTACATAGTTATGGGTTACATACCATGGATAGCGATCGCCTTGTTTGGGTAACTCGTCTTTTGCACGGCTAACATAACCTGCTGATAATGCGCCTAGTACTGTGTCTGGCCTTACCTGTACCTGTTCTTGTTCAGTTTGAGCCTGCGAACAGACTGTTTTATAATTGTGCTTATCCATATAATCGAGTAGACGTACTACATATTGACAGGCCAAATCAATTTTCAGCGTCCAAGAAGCGTTGGTATAGCCAAACATTAGCGCAATATTAGGCACGCCCTCAAGCAGTACCGCCTTATAAGTCATTCGGGCGCCTACATCTACCTGCTGTCCATCAATATACAAGGCAGCACCGCCTAGCATCTGTAATTTGAGGCCAGTGGCCGTAACAATAATATCCGCCTCAATATGCTTGCCAGATACCAGTGCAATGCCCGTTTCGGTAAAATGACTGATTTTGTCAGTGACGACTTCTGCCCGCTTACCTTGCAATGCCAAAAATAAGTCACTATCCGGCACCGCACATAGGCGTTCATCCCACGGGTTATAACTGGGCGCAAAGTGCCCGACATCAACACCGCTACCCTTGAGGTTCTTTTTCACGCCATGATTTAAAAATGCCTTCATTACTTTTGGCGCATGAGTCGCTAACTGATAGACGCCTTGTTGGAACATCACATTGCGCGTGCGTAGCAAGCTATAAGCTTGACGCTTTGATAACGGCGAAAACTTACCGGACAACCAATCAAGCGCATAATCATCGCCTGGCACACTTGCGACGTAAGTCGGTGAGCGTTGCAACATGGTAACGTGGCGGGCGCATTGCTCGCTACTTTCATCGACCAGTGCGGGTAATAAAGTCATGGCTGTCGCGCCACTACCAATGACGACAACTTTTTTATCATCATAAGCCACATTTTTCCAGTGCTGCGGATGCACGATATTGCCTTTGAACTGTTCTTCGCCTTCAAAATGTGGTTTGTAGCCTGTGTCATAATCATAGTAACCGGTCGCGCCGACAACGAAGTTTGCCGTTAAGGTCAACACCTCGCCATTATTATGATTTTTGATCATCGCCGTCCATTGCTGAGTGGCACTTGACCACGACAGTTGCTGCATCTCATGCTGATAGCGAATGTGTTCTGTGACCTTAAATTCGCGGGCAGTATCGGCAATATAGCTTTTAATGTCGACACCTTTTGCTAGCATTTTATGACTTAACCACGGTCGGAAGCCGTAGCCAAACGTCAAGGCATCAGAGTCAGAGCGGACACCAGGATAATTAAATAAATCCCACGTGCCTCCTAAATCAGCGCGTTTCTCTAATACTAAAAATCGCTGGATTGTATTTTGTTTTATAGATTTACGCTTTTTGGGGCTGCTACGTCTAAACAGCCCTCTGCCTGATTGCTGTTGTAAATGGCAAGCCATACCAATACCGGCAATACCGGCACCAATGATAAGTACCTCATAATCTGCCGTAGTCTTGGATTGTGATTTTGAGCGTGTCAATAAACCTTTAAGCCCTTTGCTCGCCGCTTTCTTATTGGCAGTTTTGTTAGAAATTTTATTAGGATCTATATTAATGGCATCTTTACTTTTATGTGCACGCTTATAGCTATCACTGCGCGGCTGAGATAGGGTGTTATCGACCATAATCTTGTCCTTGTTTATTGCTCAATTGTCCTTAACTCATACAACTATAAACGGTTTTGGTGGTACATTCTGCCAAAAGAACGACTGTATCGTCAGCCTATTCTGCCTCACTATTGTTTATTTTTATCCTCGCCTTTCTAACTTAACTGCTCTAGACTTAACTGCTCTAGACTTAACTGCTCTAGAAAGGTACTGGGCTTTCCCAATCCATCCAGGCACCAAGCGTTGGATGTTTAAGCCGCAGCTGCTGGGCGTGTAGATTAAGCCGTGGGGCAATATTTAGTGCCGTATCTTCTGCATAGATCGGGTCTCCGATAATCACATGACCACAGTGCACCATATGTACTCGCAGCTGATGACTACGACCTGTCACGGGCTTAAGCGCTACCCGTGTGACCATTTGCCCATTGCACTGTTCATGTGCGAGTATCTCATATAGTGTCAGGGCGTGCTTTTGCCAGTCAGGATCGACGATATGGCGCGGCTTAGTGGCTGGCTCGTAACGTACTGGTGCTGATATTTTGCCAGTCGCACCAACACTTTCCCACTCTCCAAACACTCTTGCTTGGTATTTCTTTTGTGGTAAGCGCTCGATGAACTGCTTACTGATATTGGTCTGTGCTGCCGCGTTTTTAGCGAAGATCAACAGCCCTGAGGTATCCATATCTAGACGATGAATCAGTTTTACCGCTGGGTTTGCACGTTCAAGTCGTGACAGTAAACTCACATTTAAAGTTTTGCCCTTGACACTAAGTAGCCCTGCAGGCTTGTCGACTACCCAAATATCATCATCCTCATAAACGGTAACCTGTTTCGCAAATGTCTGAAAAAACTCAAGTGGATAGATACTTTCTTGTAGGTTGAGGGCCGTTGTCTCTTCATCAGTAAAGGGCATAAAAATAGCTACTTATTTTAGTGGGTTGAAATGTAAGGGTGATAGCAAATACTAAATCTAGTTTCGCGTTAAGATGACAGCAACTACAGTAGGTAACAGACCAAACACCACCTGTTTCGTTATGTTTCGATTTATTGTGCTAATAGTAATTGTTGAATAATTTAACCTGCTTACCACTGTTAAGACTTGGCAAACATGTTAATATAATGGCACATTTTAACCCGTTCTTAACTATTCTTTAGCCATTCATTACTCGCTGTCAGAGTAATAGTTGTTTAAATATTATTAACTAACATGCGTGCCATTCGATGGCGATAGACATGGTAGAACAAGAGAGAAAAAATATGTCAGATCTTATTATTAATACCACCGATGCTAACTTTGACCAAGATGTGCTACATTCTGATGTGCCGGTGCTAGTAGATTTTTGGGCCACATGGTGTGGACCCTGTAAATCGATAGCCCCTATCTTAGAAGATTTAGCCGTTGACTATCAAGGCAAGGTCAAAATTGTTAAAGTCGATGTCGATAATAACCCACAAGCTGCCAGTCGTTTTGGTATTCGTAATATCCCAACATTGTTTGTCTTCAAAGATGGCGAAAAAGTTGATTCAGTGATGGGCTTACAGCCAAAAGCTGAATTGGCAAAAGTACTTGATAAACATTTGTAATATTATAGATCTAAAGTATTGAATTGACTGAATGCTTTTTAGCATGATTAAAGAAGCCATTATCTATTTAAGATAGTGGCTTCTTTGCTGTATTTTTAACCAAAAAGTTAGGTTTTGCGACTTTTTTAACGAAAATTATTGACAATGTCATCATGATAACCGTATAGTCTGCTGACAAGGGAAACATAACTGTTTTCATAAGTACCTTGTCGCTATTCTCCCAGTGTTTATCAACAAAAAATACAATTGTTGTCATTAAGCATAATTACTGAATAAAGTTATTGATCTTGAGTTCTTTTCTTTGACTCTTATGTCACCTTCTCTATATTCACTTTTTGTCATCCTGCCACAATGTGTGCAGCCGGTGATAAATTAATACGTAAAAATCAATACTATCTCAAAACTCAACTCCGTGTACATACCCTATTGCTACACTTCCGTTATATTAATCAATGTCGTGGGTTGTCCAGCTACTGGCAATTCTCACCCGATAAATTGCTAATGACCTATCTATGAATCTAACTGAATTAAAGAAGAAAACAATCGCTGAGCTATTGGCCATTGCCAAAGACATGGGTCTTGATAATATGGCGCGTAGCCGTAAACAGGACATTGTTTTTGCTATCCTAAAAACGCATGCCCGTAACGGCGAAGCCATCTATGGTGACGGCGTACTTGAAGTGCTTCCGGACGGTTTTGGCTTTTTGCGCTCATCTGAAGGCTCATATTTAGCTGGTCCTGACGATATTTATGTCAGCCCAAGTCAAATTCGACGCTTTAGCTTAAAGACTGGTGACAGTATTGCTGGCACTATTCGCCCACCAAAAGACTCTGAGCGTTATTTTGCGCTATTAAAAGTTGGCGAGATCAACTTTGATACCCCAGATCGCTCACGTCATAAGCTTATTTTTGAGAATTTAACCCCACTATTCCCCACTGAGCATCTTAAGCTTGAGCTTGGCAACGGTACCACTGAGGACTTGACGGGTCGAATCATTGACTTGATTGCACCCATTGGTAAAGGGCAGCGCTCTATTATTGTGGCACCGCCAAAAGCCGGTAAAACAATGCTGCTACAAACTATCGCGCAATCCATTACTCGTAATAATCCTGAGTGTTATCTGATCGTCTTACTGATCGATGAGCGTCCAGAAGAAGTGACCGAAATGGTACGCACAGTACGTGGTGAAGTAGTCGCTTCAACTTTTGATGAGCCACCGCAGCGTCACGTACAAGTGGCTGAAATGGTTATCGAAAAAGCCAAACGCCTAGTAGAACACAAACAAGATGTAGTGATCTTACTAGATTCTATTACTCGTCTTGCTCGCGCTTACAACACGGTTATTCCATCATCAGGTAAAGTATTAACTGGTGGTCTAGATTCTAATGCACTTGAACGCCCAAAACGCTTTTTTGGTGCTGCCCGTAATGTAGAGGAAGGTGGCAGCTTAACCATTATTGCCAGTGCCCTTATTGATACTGGTAGTAAAATGGATAGCGTTATCTTTGAAGAATTCAAAGGTACCGGTAACCAAGAAATCACTCTAGATCGTGATTTAGCTGAAAAACGTGTCTTCCCAGCGATCAATATTAAAAGATCGGGTACACGCCGAGAAGAACGTTTACTTGATGAAGATAAACTGCGTAAAGTTTGGATTTTACGTAAACTGCTCCAACCGATGGATGGTGTACAAGCGACTGAGTTCTTACTCGACCGACTCAGAGAAGCTAAAACCAACGATGAATTTTTTGAGCAAATGAAGCGTAAGTCACAAAACTAAAATTAACTTAGTTTCTATTATTTAGTGAAAAAAGACCGCTTTAATGCGGTCTTTTTTAGTTTGAATTTTAGTAATTTCTACAAAAAAATTAGCGTATTGATAATGCAAATACAATAACATTAAGCAAAACCAAAACCAATGATATGTTGAAGTAACATCTCTTACAGAGTCTTTGCAAAGATTAGCGTTTCTACTACGACCAATAACAAGTGAATAGTTTACTATTAGACACAGTACGATTCTACTTTATTGATTAATATGACTTTCCAGCCACTTAATTAATTTATAACTATTAATCTATTGTGATGCGAGAAATTAATTTATAAATGAAGTCGAAGTGATTACCAAAAATTTTGATCTCGTCTGCCTTAAAACTGGCTTGTTAGAACTTGTTCTAAGGTTAGACCTTGTCAGAACCTGTAGCCATAGAAATATTTTATTTAATTTTGACAACCTAATAGGTGACAATATGAAGTTCGCTAAAACTCTTGCAATGACTGCTATTACAAGCTCAGCTCTTATCATGGGTGGCTGTAACTCTGGTCCATTTGGCAATGCTAGTAATACGGCTAAAGGTGCTGCTGCTGGCGCTGCTGCCGGTGCACTTATCAGAAGTAAAGGCGATAGCAAGGATATCGCTCGTGGTGCATTAGCTGGTGCTGCACTAGGTGGCGCAGGTGGTTACATTATTGACCAGAATTAAATGACCATCTAACAATTTAAGTAATTAGCATTCGTTGAGTTTTTTTAGTTGAACGATTGTCGTTACTATAATTTTAGTTATTATAATTGTAGTTATTATATAGATAGAACTAGAAAAAAAGCCTGCAATCTTGATTGCAGGCTTTTTTTAGTTGGCATTTATTTTAACCGTATTTTCCCACAGTGAGGGGACCCCGCTACTATATGGCCCCACTACTACTATATGGCCCCACTAACTAAAGGTATCGCATGATTGTACATTACCACTCTCAAGGCCGCGCGTGAACCAATTAATGCGCTGCTGACTGGTACCATGAGTGAAGCTATCTGGCGTTACAGCGCGACCACTAGCGCGAGCTAGACGATCATCACCAATTTGACCGGCAGCACTTAACGCTTCATCAATATCACCCGCTTCTAAGAACTGTACACGCTGCTGATTCCGATTGGCCCAAACCCCTGCAAAGCAATCGGCTTGTAATTCTTGCAATACCGATAAATTATTAGCCTGCGCTCGCGTGACTTGACGACCGGCTTCATTAACCTGCTGAGTAATACCTAACAAAGTCTGGACATGATGACCAACCTCGTGTGAGATAACATAAGCTTGAGCAAAGTCGCCAGCTTTCCCCTGATTTTCTTCATCGCCTGAGCCTTGTTGGTCTCCAGTTATACCCAGGTTTTGGCGCATCTCTGAAAAAAACGAGGTATCCAAATACACAGTCTGATCGCCAGGGCAATAAAATGGACCAGTAGCTGCTGTAGCGCTACCACAGGCAGAGCTGACTTGCCCATTGAACAAGATTAATGAGGGCTCTTGATAAGTGCCACCGCCTTCATTAAATACTTGATGCCAAACCGCCTCGGTATCAGCAAGCACTACTTCAACAAACTGAGTATCACGGCTATCATCATTGGCAGGTTCAGTCGATGTATTGGTACCACCGCCCGCTACAACTTGACCAGTCTGTAGCGCGGTCATTGGATTTACGCCAAACACTAACCATAGAATACCAGCAATAATAATACCGCCAATACCACCACCA
The DNA here is from genome assembly GCF_017875835.1 of Psychrobacter sp. PL19. Lineage (NCBI taxonomy): Bacteria > Pseudomonadati > Pseudomonadota > Gammaproteobacteria > Moraxellales > Moraxellaceae > Psychrobacter > Psychrobacter sp. PL19. Next base: position 834,717 of record NZ_JAGING010000001.1, on the reverse strand, counting down.
ATCACCTTGCCACCACCACTACTTGTGCGGACGTTAGAGCTACCTCGCCTGCCTTGCCACTTCATAGCGTTCTTCCTTAGCTATACGTTACCTGCTGTTAAGTATTTCAATAGTTATTTATCTTAATAACTTGATTTAGAACTTATTTAGACTTTATTTATATTCTAGATCACTTAAGATTTTTGAGACGAGTGATTTCAAATCATGTTAAATGATATAAAATATGATAAATCTAGCTGAAAAAGCAGCAGTTTTGTTAAGTATACTTAAATTGATTTAAAATATTGTATTAAAACTTATATCAAAGCAAACTCGAGAAACGACGTTTACTACTTTATTGTTACCAAAGTGTAGTAACTCTTTTCTTTTGAAAAAAAAAGATATAGAATGCGTGAAAGCTGAGTAGCTGTGACTAAAGGGAGTCGGAAATTCGAGATATATCGAAGTTTCAACCCCTCGTTGCTGCTACGGCTCATTTCAATTTCCGGAGAATATAGTATGAAACTTAAATTACTTGCACTAGCTGGTATTATGACTGCAACTATGGGCTTAACTGCCTGTGACAGCAACAAAGAAAACGCTGCTGAAGATTTATCTGACGCGCAAGAAGAAGTGCAAGATGCTTCACAAGAGCTAGACGAAGCTGCTGTTGACGGCGAGCCTACTGTTGAAGCTGATGCTGCTGTTGCTACTGCTGAAGCTGAAATTGCTGATGCTCAAGCCGCTACTGCGACTACTGAAATGGATGCTGAAGTACCTGTTGACGGCACTATGGCTGGCGATACTGAAGCCGCTGACGCAGCTGATGACGTTGTTGTTGAAGAACCAGCTCAGTAATTTTTATTACTATTATGGTCGCTAAGATTATAATGGATGTCTAATACTATAAATAAAAAAGAGAGCCTATGCTCTCTTTTTTGATGCCTGCTTTATTGCTCACCTCACTAGCTTCGTTGAACACTAAGCTCAGTCATTAAGCCGCGTGCGGATTCAGCGCTCATCAAGTACGGATTAAAATCAGCAGTGGTAGAGTATTTGAGATAAACTGCCGCATTCTGTTCATTAAGAGAAGCCTGGTTCATCGACCATTTGGACCACTCTCTATGCTTTAATTCACGGGTTTCAAGTAACTGTAAATCATGATGTCGCTGATCTAAAATTAAGGCATATAATAAGCGGTTAATCTGCGCTCTTGGCCCTTCAATGGTTTGCAAAAAATAATTATTATTGAAAACTAACATACCGGTAATACCGTTCGCAGTATTGTTCTTCTGTGCCTGCTGCAAGATTTCACCAAGTGCTTTCGGTGATAAATCTAAGTTTGCGCGGCTAACATAGGTCATATTCACTAAAGTGTGTGCATCTGAAGTTATTTGTGCCATATGGGGCCTCTTATATAATACAGTTAAAACTTATCGGTGCTACTGAGTCTGATTTACGGACTAAGCACTAAAACCTTTTCTTAAAGGCACGCTTTTCTTCTTTTTCTTGGAGTTTCGATAGCGTGTCAATGAACATCATGACCTGAGAACTGCTCATCAGGTAAGGGTTAAAGCTAGTACCCGCTGAGAATTTAAGTACATATTCGTTATTTTGGTCGCTAGGTGTTAGATATTTCATTGACCACTTACTCCAACGCCGCTGCTCAACTTCGCAACATTCAATAACCTGTAATGAAAAATGCCGGTCATCCTTGACTAACTTTCGTAACAACCCATTAATAACTGGTCTTGCACCCTCGATACTTTGAAGAAAATAGTTTTCATTTAGTACCAAAGCACCCGTAATGCCATTGCGTTCATTGTTGCGTTGCGCTTGTGCAAGAATACGTGCTACTTCGACATTGGCGTTAAGATCGTTATAACGACTAATATAAGTCAAACGCAAGATGATATGCTCACCATCCCGGCTATTCAAATCGCTGTTTTCTAAACGCTCAGCTAGTTCTAGTTCCATAAGATACTCCGTTTGATTGGCTATATTTTTGTCAAACTATACAGCCTAATGAATAGCTATAATAATTGTCATTAAAGGGTTGTTTTTCAATGTGAACGGCTAAGTCTGACTATAGTGTATCTTAATTAGTCTTAGATATTTTATGATTTGAACAGTTCATTGTAAAAGTAATAGCCGTCGTGTTTTTGGCTGTGGACTGCCAAGCTTAGCATCAAATCGACACCTAAAGTTCAGCGTCACTGTTTAATCAAAATGCATCACTATTATTTATTTTTAAATCGAACGCATGATTTTAGCTCAGCACTGTTTTAGCTCAGCACTGTCTTAGAGACGTACTGGTTGCTTGAGACCCTACACTCTGAAACATAAAAAGGCCTAGCGTTAATACGCTAAGCCTCTCTTAAAAGATAGTTATTATAGATCTAAGAGCCAATATGTACTGAACTATTGGTTCTACGTCAGTTTTGTATTAGTCAAAAGCTAAAACCTAAATCCACTCATGGAATTTTTATCAACAAGTAGGTTTCGGCTTATTGATAGTTGCAATTACTAACTACACATCAAATAAATGCTCGTCAACTTTTTGACGAAATTTTTGACCAGTTTTAAAGGTGACTACCCGACGTGCAGAGACCGCAACCGGTTCACCTGTTTTTGGGTTACGGCCTGGGCGGGTATTTTTATCTTTAAGCTCAAAATTACCAAAACCTGAAAGCTTTACCTCTTTGCCATCGATTAAGTTTTCTGTCAATTCATCAAAAAAATTCTCCACCAAACAGCGCCCTTCTTGGCGAGTTAAGTTGAGCTGACTCATCAAATGCTCAATCATGTCAGATTTGGTTAGGGTGCTCACAGTACGACTCCTATGCTATGTCGTGATGGCGGGTTTTATTATTCGGCGATACAATTACTGATCATGGCTATTATAAAGGTTTTTTGCAGTCTTATTAATAAAGTCTTCCACAAAATCCTTTATTAATAAGCAGTTAACTGGTTTTTGGCCATCATGGTCTTTATTATTTCATTTAAAGTAAGGTCTTATATAGTCAATAAGAAGTAATATCAATACATAACCTACTGCTGGCATACGTTTTTCTTGCTTGCTGTGCCTACGCAGACAGAGGCTGCAAAAAGCTTATACCCGCAGTACCGTCGCATTTTTAAGGTATTTTAACTATAGCAACAAAAGCTTGAAGTATGACTTAATATTAACTGTCACGAAGCTGCGCGCCATGCTGTGTAGTCAGTGCTTGAATAACGGTGTCAGTTGCAGCTTTTACTACCTCATCAGATAAGGTCTGTGTGCTGTCTTGCCATATTAGCGCAAATGCTAATGAACGCTGACCAGTTGGCACATTCTCGCCTTGATAGATGTCGAACAACCATAAATTCGTCAACAGCTTACCTGCAGTCTCACGTATGGTTGCCTGTAAGATCTGTAAGCTAATATCACTATCTATCAAAATAGCTATATCACGGCGCACTTGTGGAAATTTACTTGGTGTTGCTATCGGGTGTTGCTCACGAGCTAGGGTCAGTAACGGGGCTAACGCCAATTGCGCGACCCAAGTTGCTGGTAGATCGAGCTGTTTGGCCGTGTTGGGATGCAGTTGACCCAACCAACCGATGTAATGATTATCGATATAAAACTTAGCACTTTGACCAGGATGCAAAAAGTCTAGCTCACTACGCTCATAGCGAATGCGTGCGCTATCAAGCTGTGTGGGTAGCAGCTGTTCAACATCGTGCTTAAGATCATAAAAATCTATCGCGCGATTTTGATAGGCTTGCTCATCCCAAATATCACCGACCGCTACCAAAGCCATACTAGGTGTTTGCACCAACTCGCTAACACTGTGACCCACGAAGCTAAGACCAGTCTCAAAAAATCGTACCCGTGATTGCTGACGGTTAAGATTGTATTGTACGCAAGGTAATAAACTAGATAATAAAGTACGGCGCATCACTGCTAAATCACTAGAGATCGGGTTGGCAAGTGCTAATACTTCACCTAATGCTTCATCATCGATCAATGCTTCTAACTTAGCATCACTAAAGCTAAAACTGATGGCTTCCATATAACCGGTATCGACCAGCGCTAGTTTCATCTCATGAGTCAAATCTGCGGTATCGTCATAATCCATGCTAACTTGCAAGTGCGGCAAGGTGCTAGGAATATTATCATAGCCATAAATACGAGCAATTTCTTCGATCAAATCTTCTTTGATACTCATGTCAAAGCGGTACGATGGTGGCGTGCAGATCAATGAATCCGTTTGTTGTTCTACGATAAATCCTAACTGGGTTAAAATGCGTATCATTATTACTGGTTCAATATCAATACCAATAACAGCAGCAACCTTGGCTATCGGCAAGATAATCGGTGTGCGTGCAGGTAGGTGATTGCGATGCTCAACAGTGGCTACTTGCCCTGCTTGACCGCCGGTAATACTGGTAATCAAATGACAAGCACGTGCCAGCGCCAACGCTGGTAATTCAAAGTCAACTCCACGCTCAAAACGTTGTGAAGCATCAGTATGTAGACCAAAGCGACGCGCACGCCCGGCGATAGCCAATGGACTAAAAAATGCACTCTCCAACACAATATTAATGGTGCTATTCGTGACACTACTACGCTGACCACCCATGATACCAGCCAGCGCCAGTACGCCTTTATCATCAGCGATTACTAGTTCATCGCCAGTTAGGCTAATAGTTTGTTCATTAAGAAGAGTCACGCTTTCTTGTGGCTGCGCTAAACGAACAATAATATCACCAACAATAGTATCGGCATCGAAGGCATGTAGCGGCTGTCCAAGTTCCATCAGTATGTAATTCGTCACATCAACTAAGAAGTTGTGCGAGCGTAGCCCTGACTGAATCAGCGCATCTTGCAGCCATTTTGGACTGTCAATACTGCGATCAATATTATTAATAGACTGCAATAAATAGCGCGGGCACGCTTCTGTAGCACTTACTGTTACCGTAGGCGCGCCGACAGCATGATTAGTAGGTGTTGGTTCAGCAGTAGAAATAATGGGCAGCTGCATAGGTAAATCATTAGTGACCGATATTTCGCGAGCAATACCACGCACACTAAAACAGTCACCGCGATTGGGGGTAATAGAGATATCAAATATTTGATTGTCCAGCCCTAGATAATCGCGAATATCAGTACCAATCGGTGCATCATCAGGCAGCTCGAGCAAACCATCTAGTGCATCAGTCAAATCAATCTCAGAAGCGCCGCATAACATGCCATTTGAAGCAATACCGCGTAGCTCGCTGGCTTTAATATGGAAGCCCGCTTTATCATTGCTGGGCAATACTGCCCCAACAGTGGCAACCGGCGCTTTCATACCAACGCGAACATTGGGCGCGCCGCAAACAATCTGTAACGGCTGATCGCTACCAATATTGACCTGGGTCACGCGCAGTTTATCGGCGTCAGGATGCGGTTCGACACTGATTACCTCACCGACCACCACACCACTAAATGGACGTGCAACGGCATAGCGATCATCAATCTCAAGCCCCGCCATAGTTAGCTGTTCGGCCAGCTGCTCACTAGTGTTAGCAGGGTTTACCCATTGACGTAGCCATTGTTCGCTAATTTTCATAAATATCTCGGATCAAAATATCAAAATAAATGTAATAAAACTGCCGTTACAGCGGCGCTATTTGTGTGTCAGTACTGGTCTTCGTGTGCTTAGAACACTTAACTGGTTTAGCCAAACTGTTTTAAGAAGCGCACGTCATTTTGGAAGAATAAACGCAAATCATCAATGCCGTAATATAGCATTGCAAAACGCTCAATACCCATCCCAAAAGCAAAGCCGGTGTACTTATCCGCATCAATACCACAGTTGATCAGTACTTGTGGATGCACCATACCGCAGCCCATTACCTCAAGCCATTTACCATTATCATCTAAAATATCGACTTCAGCCGATGGTTCAGTGAACGGAAAGAATGACGGACGGAAACGTACCGTCAGCTCTTTGGCAAAAAACGCCTGTAAAAATTCGCTAATTAAGCCTTTTAACTCAGCAAAGGTACTCGACTCAGTAACCATCAAGCCTTCTAGCTGATGGAACATCGGTGAATGAGTTTGGTCTGAATCATTACGATACACACGGCCTGGGCAGATAATACGAATGGGCGGCGCAGTTTGTTCCATGGTGCGAATCTGTACTGGACTGGTGTGAGTACGTAATAGATAGTGCGCATCAAAATAAAAAGTATCATGCATGGCACGAGCTGGATGATGCGACGGAATGTTTAGCGCTTCAAAGTTGTAATAGTCACTTTCAACCTCAGGGCCAGTCGCCACATTAAAGCCAGCTTGGATAAAAAACTGCTGCATACGCTGGGTAATCATGGTCACCGGATGCAAATGGCCTTTTTGACTACCGCGCGCCGGCAAGGTGATGTCAATACGCTCGGCTTCCAACTTGGCGTTCAGAGCTGCAATCTCTAACGACTGCTGCTGTTCGGTAAGCGACTGCTGAATACGGCTACGCACTTGATGTAACCAGCCGCCATAAGTTTTTTTATCGCCGCTATCAAGCTTGCCTAGCTGTTTTGACCAGCCGGTTAACAGGCTTTTTTTACCCGTAAGTTGCACGCGTAACTCTTGCAGCGCCCTGATTTCAGCAGCTTGTGCGATCAAGTTTTCAGCTGAGCTCGCAAAATGGGTCAGTTGTTCTTCATTAAGCTCATTTAGCTCAGAGGATAAGGTCGGTAGCACCGATAAATCGGCGTTAACAGCAGGGGTAGTCATAAGACGCATCATTCCTGATTTAAACAAACTATTAGTTGTAAGGATGTGACCAAATATTACAAACCATTTATCCAATCATTTTTCAAACAAAAACTATTGAAAACAATGGCTTGAATATTTAGACGACCATAAAGAAAATTAAGTACCAATGCAAATCATTAATGCAAATCATTAATGCAAATCAGTGATTTGAATAAGTGATATAAAAAAAGCCACCGACCAGCGGTAGCTTTTATTAACATAGTATTATCAATTAATATTGACCCGACTTATTTAAATACTAATGACTCTTAACTTGTAGGATAACCTACAATATTATGAATTAAGCACTCAAATAGGGTAAATATTTATGCCAATTCCGCTTTTGCTTTTTCGACCAAGGCGCTAAAAGTAACTGCATCATGCATGGCGATGTCAGCAAGTACGCGACGGTCAACAGTGATGTTGGCTTTTTTCATGCCGTTAATAAAGCGGCTATAGCTTAGGCCGTTTAAACGTGCACCAGCATTAATACGAGCAATCCAAAGACGACGGAAAGTACGTTTTTTATTGCGACGGTCACGATATGCATATTGACCAGCTTTAGTTACTGCTTGTACCGCTACACGGTAAACACGTGAACGGGCACCGTAGTAGCCTTTTGCACGCTTTAAGATTTTTTTGTGACGGCGATTTGCCTGTACACCACGTTTTACACGGGCCATAACTTACTCCAAGATATTTTTAATCAGTATTAAGCGACAAACAAAGTTGTCAGATTGCAAAGTCAAATAAAATGTAGATGACAATAGTCAATTAGATGTATGGGCACATACGACGAACTGCTGATTCGTCAGACTTGTCCACCATCTTAAGACCGCGCAACTGGCGAATACGCTTAGCTGATTTCTTGGTCAAAATATGGCTTTTGAATGCTTGCTTGCGCTTGAAGCCGTTCGCTGTTTTTTTGAAGCGTTTGGCGGCACCGCGTTTGGTTTTCATCTTCACTTTCATGAGTGATTGCCTCTTTATCTTTGTTAGAACCTGGTCGTCAAATAACAGATGTTAGTATGCTTTATTTAAATAGCAACTAACCCTCTATTTGCCTCGAGGTGGGAGGCGCTATTTTAGCAGATGTGAGACTATTTTGCCAAGCAAAGTTTTAGCATGCTCTATAAGCATTTACTAACATGAGCTACTGTTAAGCAGTAAAATTGTATAGCCCAATACCAATTATTGGTTCCGCCCTTGATACACAACCCTTTCACTTGACCATTAAGCACTTATATTTAAGCACTTATATTGAATTTATTTTTTTATGAAATTGCAGATAAGGTATAATTAAAGCCATCTTTTAGAGGTGATAATTAATCCAACCGCTCACACCTAAATAGATTGTATGTCAGCTTAAGCTATGTTTAAGTAGTAACAGAGTTTGCATATAAACTTACAAACCATAGCTTGCTGCACCATATGTGAAAATAGTAGGGGTATAAAATAGCGGGCTAGCTATTGTGTGGTCATAGACAATTACGATACTGTCATCCCGCATCCCGGGCGCTTGTACGCTAGGCGCAAATCATTATATATAAGTCATTATGAAATATAAGTCTTTATAAAATATAAGTCATTATGTATAAAATGTAGGAGATCATAGTGTCAGACCAAGAGCTAGCTTTCGATAATGAAGTGTTTGTCTTTGAAACGGTTATGCGCGTGCGCAACACTGAAATCGATGCGGGTCAACATTTGACACTTGAATCTCTCACTGCATTATTGACTGAAGCACGGCAACGTTTTTTGCACTCTAGGAGTATTAAAGAGATTGATGCTGACTATCAAGGTTTACTCGTTAATAACTTGCAGCTCAGCTTTAATGGCCGTGTACGCGTGCGTGAGGAGCTATTATTTGAGGTGGGCGTTGAGCGATTGTCTGATAACGATGGCGATATCATGATTAAAGTTACTCGTATGCATGATGGCTCTTTGGTGGCAAGAGCGCGACTGCACTTTATCAATTTCGACTTTCGCTCGAATAAAGTGACGGCGCTTAATACCACCATCAAAACCGCATTAGAGCTCCGTTAGAGCTATAGCCGTTTAAGGTCTGATGCTACCTTAAACCTTGCCATTAAAAATTAGCTCCCAATCTTTTAGTAACACAGACTTTATGCCACAAGTTTAATTGTGACTTACTTATTATCACTCTCACTATTCATTCACTACTCACAAGATGACAGATAGATTATGACTTTACCTGCTTGGTTGACTGCGATAAATTTCAACGCTGACGGACTGATTCCTGCAATTGCACAAGATCAGCAGTCGGGACGTATTTTGATGATGGCCTGGATGAATGCCGAAGCACTACAGTTGACAGCGCAGACCCAGACTGCCGTTTATTTTTCACGTTCACGCGCTAAACTATGGCATAAAGGCGAAAGCTCAGGTCATACTCAGCACGTGCATGACCTTCGCCTGGACTGTGATGCAGATGTGATCGTCCTTCGTGTTACCCAAGTTGGCGGTATCGCTTGCCATACTGGACGCGAGTCTTGTTTTTATCAGCGCCTAGATGTGACAGGATCAGAGCCAACTTGGCAGACCGTCGATAAGGTCATCAAGGATCCTGCTGATATTTATAGTGCAAAGGACCATTACTCGGATAAACATAGCGTAGATAAATCCGCTAATACGAGCCCTCAAATTGCTGATACTAGTCCTACTAGTCAGGCCAGTGTCGCAATCGAAACTGCTAGCACTGCTAAAAATCGCGCGGAATCTATTTTGCAGCAGCTTGATCAGGTGTTAGCTGAGCGTAAGCACGCTGATGCCGATAGCTCTTATGTGGCCAGCTTATACGCTCGCGGTCTCAATAAAATATTGGAGAAAGTAGGTGAGGAAGCCACCGAAAGTATCATTGCGGCCAAAGACTTGGCCAGTAGTAATGAGCAAACAGGCAAAGCGCAATATGATGCGGCGCGTAATGAGCTGATCTATGAAGTAGCGGATGTCTGGTTTCATACTTTAGTGGGACTGGCATGGTTCGACATTGAGTCAGATACCGTATTGACTGAGTTGGGACGGCGCTTTGGCTTATCAGGTATTGATGAAAAAGCTGCTCGGTAATGGTAGATTAACTACTAGCCGTGTGCGATTAGTGTTGTTTTCACCTTTTTGACGACCGCGCACGTTATAATAAGCTTTGTTACCTATAAAATGATTAGCCCGATAACCGTTGACATCAAACTTTAATATTTGATAGTTATCATTGGGCTGATAAACTTAAAATACTAATACTTAGAGTGGTTTCACCAAAATATAAGGATACCGTTATGGGTAGTTTTTCCATTACGCATTGGCTGATTTTATTGGTTGTGGTGGTTGTCGTATTTGGCACTGCCAAACTTAAAAATGCTGGTAAAGATTTAGGTGGTGCAGTAAAAGGTTTTAAAGAGGCGGTCAAGGACGAGAATACAGAGCAGGCGAAGAAACATCATGTTCTTGACCATGATGCCAGCTCGCGCGCGCCAAACACCTCGTCTGACACTAGTATTGATAGCGCTAGTATTGATAATAATAATATTGATAGCGCTAAAATTGATGACATTGATATCAGTCCCGCCCCTGCCGATGATAAGCACCAGGTATAAGATGTACACTCTCTTAACTACTGCGTTTAAATAGCGATGTTTCACCATTATGTTTGATATTGGATTTTCTGAGTTACTCTTGTTTGGCGTCATTGCTTTAATAGTCCTAGGCCCAGAAAAACTGCCTCAGGCAGCGCGTACGGCTGGAAAATGGTATGCCAAAATTCGTCGAACAGTATCCACCCTCCAGTCCGAGATAGAAGCTGAGCTTGATTTGGCTGAAACCCGGCAACAAATGCAAAATGAACTTGCCAAAATTCGCCAGACTGAAGCGGATATGAAGCGTGAAATAGCAGAAATGCGTGGCAGTATGCAAGAGTTTGAGTCTTCGCAAAATAAAGAGCTAAAAGCCACGCCTAAAACCACTACTCATCAGAATCAAGCTGAGAAAAAGCAGCCTATACCAGCAGAGTTTGATTATTCCTATGAGCAAGATCGAGATTATCCTCAAGGGCGAGACAGTCAAGCGCCAGCGACACCCTCATCTGGAGCTGATGGACTCGATGGCAGCGATACCAGCCATGACAATGATGTCAGTAATGAAAATGTGGCGAAAAACCCCAATCCAACCATTCAGCCCATTATTACCAAACCATGGGAGAATATGTGGTTTCGTCTTGGTGCCTATGACAAAGCCCGTCGTCTACCCTCACCTCCCTACCTCCCTAACTATCAAGCTGATATCCTACTGCATACGGGTTTAAATAAAAAAGTGCTGGTTGATCGCTCAGGTGATGATCGCTCAGGTGATGATCGCTCAGGTGATGATCGCTCAGGTGATGATCGCTCAGGTGACATTTCAGCAAATACGATTGCAGCAGATACCTTAACTCATCAACCAAATAAGCCTCCCTCTTTGCACAAACAGGAGGTGGATTAATGGGTCTATTTAAACGACAAAAAAGTCGACAAGAAAAATTAGCAGACGCAGAAGCCAATACACCTAAAATCGATACATCCAAGGCCAGTACAAACACCCAAACAGATACTGCCAGCGGTGCTAAGTCTGACGACCTATTAAGTACGCTTGCTGACATGCCAATTACCGAGCACTTGATTGAGCTGCGAGTGCATTTGATTAAAATATGTGTGGCAGTTTTACTAATATTTTTAGTGTTAGTAGGTTTTTCACGCGACTTATATAACTTTTTATCAGACCCCTTGGTCGCGCAGCTGCCCGCTAATTCGACTATGATTGCGACTGACATTACCTCCAACTTTATGGCACCGATACGCCTGACCGTATTTGTTGCAGCGTTCTTTGCGATGCCTTATATTTTGTATCAAATTTGGTCATTTGTCGCTCCTGGCTTATATAAAAAAGAAAAGAAAATTGCCATTCCTGTCTTAATGTCTTCGATATTTTTATTTTATGCTGGGGTCGCTTTTGCCTACTTTGTGGTACTCAAAGGGGTATTAAAGTTTTTTATCATGTTCGCACCGCAGAACGTATTACCGATGACTGATATTGATAGTTATTTGAGTTTTGCCTTAAAATTATTTATGGTCTTTGGGATAACTTTTGAGATTCCGGTGGTGACCTTGCTGTTGATATTAGTCGGCATCGTCTCCATTCAGACCCTAGAAGATAAGCGTCGTTATATTATTGTCGGTTGTTTTGCGGTTGCTGCCGTGGTCACACCGCCCGATGGCGTGTCGATGTTAATGTTGGCAATTCCAATGTGGTTATTGTTTGAACTGGGATTATTTTTAGCAAAAGTATTGATTAAAGAAGATAGCGATACTGAGTTATCACCAGACCACGAGGTCTGAAACCATAAATAACTGGTTATAAAACAAAACTATTCGATAATAAATATAAAAATTCGTTGGTTATTATTGCTCACTCACTTATCAACGTCCCTATTAATTTACTGTTTATTACCCTTACTTACTGTCACAATCATTATTCAACAGTCAGCCATTGTCTATTCAGTGGCTTTTTTTACCCCCATTACTTTATAGCCATGTTTTAGTATTTTAGGTAACATTATTATGTCCGCATCTATGCCCGCTTATATGACCAACCCCACCGATGAGCAGCTCAATGCGCTCAATATGGCGATGGACCAAAAGTCATTTAAAGTGGTGGCCTATGCGGGTGCAGGTAAGACGACTACGCTAAAACTTATTGGCGAGCGACTGCGTGGTCGCGGCTTATATTTAGCATTTAACAAAGCCATTGCTAATGATGCCCGGCAGAAATTCCCATCGCATGTGGATTGCCGCACCTTTCATTCACTCGCTTATAGACATGTTCCTCGCGATATAACCGCCAAACTGTCGCTACCACGCTTTTCACCTAAGCGACTCGGTGATGATTTAGGTTTACAACCGGTACAAGTCCGCCGACAAATGGATGGGATAAAGAAATACATTACCCTGACACCAGCGAGACTGGCACGCTTCGTCAGTGATGCCGTGAGTAACTTTTGTAGTACTCATGCCAGTTATCCAGCCCCAAGGCATTTGCTATTTCCAAGCTGGCTTGATGAGTCTGACGCTGAGCAGCTACGCGAGATGCTTTATCCTTCAGTTGAGCAACGCTGGTTGCAGTCTATCGATGCGCGCCATCCGGCCGGTATCGGTCATGACATTTATCTAAAGCTTTGGGCATTATCCAAACCTAGTATTCCAGCTGATTTTATTTTATTTGATGAAGCCCAAGATGCTGATCCATTAATGATGGGGATTTTGACCCAGCAGCCGAGGCAAGTTATTTATGTTGGTGACGCCCACCAGCAGATTTATGAGTGGCGCGGTGCGGTCAATGCTATGAAAAAACTACCCCTACCGCAAACCTTATTGACCCAGTCCTTTCGCTTTGGTGAACCGATTGCTGAGGTTGCCAATACTTTATTAAAGGCCCTGCAAGAAGATGTACCCCTAATAGGCAATCCCAATAAGCATTCCTCTACTGAAAAAGGTAGAGTACATAGTAAAAAAGATGCCATTCTTTGCCGTACCAATGCTGCCGCTATGTCACAATTATTGACCGGACTTAAACTGGGTCACCGTGTGGCGCTACAAGCGGATACAGATCGCATGCTTAAGTTCTGTCAGGCAGCAGAAAACTTGAAAAATGGTAAATCTGCTTATGGCGTGCCTGAGCTGGCTTATTTTTATAACTGGTCGGATGTGCAAGAATATTCTGAAACCTCTGAAGGCAGCGATCTCAAGACCTTGGTGAAGCTGGTTGATGACCATGGTACCAATGTGCTCACTCAAGCTGTTAATAGCTTGTCCAGTATTGAAAATGCAGATTACGTCATCTCAACCGCCCATAAAGCCAAAGGCCTTGAATGGGGGCGCGTGCAACTCGATGATGACTTTTATTATGATGTGACGACCAATGGGATTAAGATCAGCCCTGAAGAATTACGCTTACTGTATGTGGCTTGCACACGTGCCCAAAGCAATTTAGATATTCATAATATTCAAAGCCTAATCTCAGGGCTACAAGCCGGTAAAAAAGTAATTTATGGCCGTTAATATTTAAGTAGCTTTTAACTATTAAATTTTATAATTATATAATTATTAGTTAGCCTAATTTGAACATCATTAACTTTATACATAAACGCCACCGAATAAGCATAGATGAACAGACTCTAATGAACAATACTCAACACCCTGATTTATTACCCGTGCAATATAAGATACAGCAACTGTTTTCGCAGCCAGTCCGTTTATTGGCACCTATGGAAGGCTTGTCCGATCCTTTAATGCGGCAAATCCTAACCCAAATTGCCTATGATTTGGGGCGTCCTTATGATTGGTCAGTTAGTGAGTTTATTCGGGTGACCCAGCATGTATTACCGGCACATGTTTTTTATAAATACGTACCTGAACTACATAATGATGCCAAAACTGCTATCGGCACCCCTATTCATGTCCAACTATTAGGCAGCGAAGCACAATTAATGGCAGAAAATGCCGCTTATGCTTGTGAGCTCGGTGCGCCTGCTATTGATATCAATTTTGGTTGTCCTGCCAAAACTGTGAACAGTCATCGGGGCGGATCAGTACTGTTAGATGAGCCTGCCGTACTCTATGATATTATCAGAGCCGTACGCCAAGCCGTCCCCGCTCATATTCCGGTCTCAGCAAAGATTCGATTGGGTTATACCGATACTTCTAGGATGGATGATATTCGCAGCGCTATCGCCGATAGTGGTGCAGATTGGCTAACCATTCATGCCCGCACTAAAACGCAGGGTTATAAGCCACCCGCCTATTGGGAAAAAATTCAAACGTTTAACTCGCTCAAGATACCCGTAATCGCTAACGGTGAAATTTGGACCACTGAGCAAGCACACGCTTGTATGCAACAATCTGGTACAGCGCATTTGATGCTAGGTCGTGGGGCGGTTACTCGTCCGGATTTAGTAGCGCGTGTAGATAACTTAATGGATAACTTAATAAATAGCTCAGCAGATAACTCAGTAAACACTACTGCAGGCAATGCTAGAGAGTTATCATGGCAGGCCTTGATACCCCATCAAATTAAGTTCTTAGAAGGTCAAGCCAAGAGCGAGGTGATATTGGTAGGTCGTTATAAACAGTGGTTGGGTATGCTGACTAAAGGTTATAGCGAGGCGCAAACCTTGTGGGACGATATTAAACGTGAGAAAAATAAAACTGCTATCATTACTGCGCTAAAAATGAGCGCGCAGTAATGATAAGCATATTATTACTGTATATTATTAGGGCGTGTTGAACATTCAATACGCCCTAATAAATAGCGACTTTCATTGTAGAAACCATAAGGCTAAGCGCTAACTCTGATGGCTAAGTAAAATAGCATTAGACAACACGCGATCGATAGTCCCCACAGTATAGAGCGAAAAGTCGCTAAGTTGGTGATATAAGCAGCACCAAACCCTATACGGATAATGACGTATAACCAGGCTAGATTATTAATAATGACTTGCGGCACAAAGAACAGCATGGCAACCAATACCGAAACTAAAAATATAGGTAGCGTCTCATAGCTGTTCTGTTGTGCGGCATTAGCGCGAGCAGCCCTACCAGTGGTGTGCTGCAAGAAATTACGCGGATGCTCATTGTCTGCTAGATTAAAGCCACCAAGGATTTTAGACAATATGGCAAATGCTAACGGTAGTAAACTGGCTACCACCATGGCCCAGATCGCTGCCGCTGCTGTGTCAGGGATAAATCCAAATAATATACTCATTAGTATGTGTTCCCCTACCCTGCAATGATTTCAAAATCATGGGTAATATTCACCCCACCTTGTACCAACATCCGACTGGCTGAACAATATTTTTTTGCTGACAGCTCGATGGCTTTTTCTACTTGCTTGTCTTTGACGTCTTGGCCAGTCACCACAAAATGCATATGGATGTCGGTATATACCGCGGGTACGGTTTCTGCACGCTGAGCCGTCATCTCACAACGCACAGCAACTAACTCTTGGCGCGACTTTTGTAAAATCGCCACCACATCATAACTGGCACAACCACCCAGCCCCAACAAGATCAGCTCCATTGGGCTTGAGCCCTTTCCTTTATCAGCATCAATTTGCACATCATGTCCTGATGGAGACACCCCCATAAAAGCTTTGTCTTCTTGCCACGTGACGCTTGCTTTTGATTCTGCCATTGTTAACGATCCTTTTTTAAGTCACTGATTGAGCCAATTGGATGGTTTTTCGTTGTTTAATAATTGCGATACACGCTAGTGTAGCATAAGCCAAAACAGGATTTTATAGAACAACTGTCATCTTCCATAACACCTTTTATCTGACCAATGAACCAGATCAAAAACTATGTATAGTGGACTAATATAGTATTGAACCAAAGCTGTAAAAACGTTTGAGAAATAGCATGGTAACCCTTTGATTTTAAATATTTAAATTTCTGAAACATTTTATAGCAAAATATTGTTACACATTTTGGCCGTTTCTTGGTTTAATAATGGCAATGAATCTTATTTTGATATGGTAATAATATCAGTCACCTTATAATAACTATGACTGTTGTACCTCTATTATGTTGAAATAAGCGGTTTTTTAAACAATTTGAAAGGTTTAGTCATGATAGATGCAGACGGCTTTCGTGCCAATGTCGGTATTATCTTGGCAAATACACAAGGGCAGGTTCTGTGGGCAAAACGTATTGGTCACAATGCTTGGCAGTTCCCTCAAGGTGGTATTGACCGCGGGGAGACACCAACGGATGCAATGTATCGCGAGCTCTGGGAAGAGGTCGGCTTACATCCGCGTCATGTGGACTTGCTGGCGGTAACGCAAGATTGGCTGCGTTACCGTCTGCCAAAGCGCTATGTGCGTCATGGACAATATCCACTGTGTATTGGGCAAAAACAAAAATGGTTTTTGCTGCGCCTAGATGAGCTAAATACCCAACATATTCGCTTTGATGAGGGGAAGCCTGAATTCGACCATTGGCAATGGGTCAGCTACTGGTATCCACTAGGACAAGTGATTCATTTTAAACGTGGGGTATATCGCCGCGCCTTGCAAGAATTGGTGCGTGAACTGCCCCTTAAGCAAGAGCTTATTATTCCTGAACAGGACCATCACTTATCGCTATAAATTTATTTTCAATAATAAGTAGTTTTTTTTAAGACCAAAAATAGTTTAAAAAAATGTCTGTTTTAGCATCTAACAACTATTAGATACTAGGGTGGACATTTTTATTTGTGCTGGGTTTATTACTTTAAAAAAGCGACTTCTATCAGGTTTCAATTAAGTTTACTAAACGTTAGCTACTATCACAGTTGAACTCGCGACTGATAAGCGTTGTCATGAATTTTGATTCAGTGACGCTGTTATCATCCTCGTTTTTATCAAGACTTACTGCCTTGAGGGTTAGTATGCTTTGAGTGCGCGTGCCGTAGTTTGGCATTACACTCTTAAGATCTGTTAAAGCTGCCGGCTCAATACAGATGGCAGATAAGGCTTGCTCGATATCGATACCGGACCCAGTATCTGGCAGCTGGTCTATTGGCGCTGGCATGTTATCAGACAGTGCGCTAAAGGCAGCGTCTTGCCAATACTCGAACATACTGTCTTCAGCAATCAGTGGCAACACTTCTTGGCGTAGCCTTCCGCGTAGCCGTTCGGTCTTAAACCAATCACTTTCAGGCTGGCCGTTAGAAAACACATGCAAGCCTGCATGCAATGCCATCGGTGCATGACCGCGGTTATTGACGATTACGGCCTGCTGGGTATCGCCTATAATTAAATTAAAGCCAGCATAGTCCTGTAGGCTAATTTGCCGTGCAAATGCCATCGGACTCATGGTACCGGTCAAAAAACCAGTGACGAGCTCGCCGCGAGAGCGCTCATCAGAACTTGCCTGCACCCCATCACGAAAATTTAGCACCGCCGCCCAGCGACCATTCTGTTTATAACATTGATTTTGATTGCCTTGTTGATTGCCTTGTTGATTGCCTTGTTGATCGCCTTGTTGATCGCCTTGTTGAATATCATTTTTATTATCAACAACTGATGACGCTAGCTTTTGCGATATTTGCTCTTGAGACAAATCCTGCTGCTGATGAATACCTAACCAAGTACCGCCACTTTGACAGTCACGGCCAGCATAGATAGGCTGGTCTGGCCATTGATGTAGCAGCTCAGTTGGACGCTGCAAAAACTCGTCGCGATTAGACAGTAATATCAGTGGTAATTCATCAGATAATTGCCAAGCAATGGCGACAACACACATAGCATTTCCTAAGTTATTACTTAATTGACAAATAATTCAATAACAGTTACTTCAACGTTGATTGATTCGACAACGGCTATTCCAAACATTGTTAATTATTTCAGTATGGACTATAACATAGCTTTATTCTGTCTAATCTAATCTCTATCAGTCGTGAGCAAATACTGATGGGCTACACTTATCAGTTTCCTCACCTCGTTATTGCAGCGCTTTGACGCTTTGATCAGCAGTGGATCATAACTTGTTCAAAGTCGCAATGATAGTATGCCTGAGGAGTGATTTTTGCTATTATGAACGGCATCTTATTGTCAATATTATGATTCCCTTATGATGATTCATCCCCAGTATGATCCTGTAGCATTAGCGGTTGGGCCAATCGAAGTCCATTGGTATGGGCTGATGTATTTGCTGGCGTTTGCAGCCGCTTATGGGCTGGCATGGTATCGCAGTACTAAGCGTGATAACTGGACAACTGATATGGTCTCCGACCTAGTGTTCTACGGCGCGTTAGGGGTGATATTAGGCGGCCGTATCGGTTATGTACTGTTTTACCAGTTTGGTGAGTTGCTGCAAAACCCCGCCTATCTTCTAAGAGTATGGGAAGGGGGTATGTCGTTCCATGGCGGCTTTATCGGTGTCATGTTAGGTATGTGGTTCTTTGCGCGTAAGTATAAAAAAACCCCGTTTCAAGTATTCGACTTTGTCGTTCCTTGCGTGCCGACAGGTCTATTTTTCGGGCGCTTAGGTAACTATATCAATGCTGAGCTGTGGGGCCGAGTTTCTGATGGTGGTTATAATTGGTTGACCTACTTCCCGCAAGCGGCTTCCTTTGATATGCAACAGCTACAAACCAATCCTGCCATGCAAGAGCTGATGATTGAGGTAAATGGTCAGTATCTACTGCCTCGTCACCCTTCACAGCTGTATGAAGCCTTTGCTGAAGGGTTATTATTGTTTCTATTTTTATGGTGGTATTCCTCTAAACCACGCCCACGTATGGCAGCGACGGCTGTGTTCCTATTGGGATATGGAGTAAGCCGCTTCATCATTGAGTTTTTCCGCCAGCCGGATGCCGACCAAGGCTTTGTGTTGTTAGGTTGGATGACCAAAGGGCAAATATTGTCGGCACCGATGATAATCCTTGGCTTTATTCTCCTGGTCTATGCTTATAAGCGCGGTATTTATGATTGGGGTAAGCAATCTGCTTATTAAGCACTCTTTCCTTGAATACCATTTTTGATACTGCACTTTAATAATACAAAAGAGCACTGTTATGATTAATAATAAAAACGAGCAAGCTTATCTTGATCTGCTTCGCGACGTCCTTGAAAATGGTACAGAAAAAGGTGATCGTACTGGAACCGGTACCCTTAGCCACTTTGGGGCACAGTTACGCTTTGATTTGGCCACAGGTTTTCCCTTATTGACCACTAAAAAAGTCCATTTTAAGTCCATCGTCTATGAGCTGCTTTGGTTCTTAACAGGTAGCACTCATGTTGATTATTTACAGCAGCATAATGTGCGGATTTGGAATGAGTGGGCCACTGCTGAGCAGACCGCGCATTTCAATCGCCCTGCGGGTGATTTGGGTCCGGTTTATGGTCATCAGTGGCGCAATTATGGCGCAAGTAAAAGTGCAGATGGTAGCTATAATGATGATGGTGTTGACCAAATCACTAAGGTTATCGAGCAAATAAAAACCAATCCTAATTCGCGACGCTTGATTGTTTCGGGCTGGAATCCTTGCGAAGCTGAACAGGTGGCGTTACCCCCTTGCCATACCATGTTTCAGTTCTTTGTCGCAGACAATAAGCTCTCTTGCCAGCTATATCAGCGCTCAGCTGATTTGTTCTTAGGCGTGCCATTTAATATTGCCAGCTATGCCCTATTGACTCAAATGGTAGCGCAAGTTTGCGGATTAGAAGTTGGCGAGTTTATTTGGACCGGCGGCGATTGTCATATTTACCAAAACCACCGTGAACAAGCCGAATTACAGCTGACGCGCACGCTTTTTGCATTGCCGACTTTGACCCTAAACCCAGATATCAATGATATTTTTGCTTTTAAGTATGATGACATCAGCGTTGATGGCTATGAGTCGCATCCCGCTATTAAAGCCAAGGTTGCCGTATAATTAGTCAGTTCTATACCTTATTCACTGTGCAGATAAGCCATTTTTCTCATATCAGTTGTTCGTATTAATCTAAAGGATCGTCTATGAGCTATGCTAATATCCAAGTCGCCCAAATTGCGGCTATCAGTAATAATCGCTGTATCGGCAAAGGTAACGATCTGCCTTGGCATATCTCAGCAGATTTGCAGCACTTTAAAAAAATGACCACACGTGATATACCCGTTGACCAGCCTGACAATGCTACTAATGCCAGCCTTTTACAAGGCATTGTCATCATGGGCCGCAAAACTTTTGAGTCGATGGGCAGTAGACCATTACCCAAACGTATTAGCTTTATTATTACCACGCAAATGGACTATGCCGAGCAAAAGGGTCTGGTAGGACGCGCTAACGTTTATGTGGTACATAATTTAGAGGATGCGCTTACCCAAGCCGCAAGCTTAGCGCATGACTTACAGCTTGATACCATTTGGGTGATTGGTGGTGAGCAAGTATTTGGCGAGGCCTTAATATATACTGACCGCATTGAGCTGACTCATGTGAACACTATGATTGATGACGGTGATGCTTTTTACCCAGAGCTGCCAAGTGAATTTGATGTTGCACAGGAATCTGAGCAAATGCACGATGAAAAGAGCAATTTAGACTTTAAATTTGTGACTTATCAAAGAAAAAGCCACTAAGCGTTAAACCCTAGCGGCAATTTTATTGGGTATTTATTGGGTATTTATTGGGTATATTGAACTGTTGTATCTGCACGGTTAATTAAGCTTTATACGTGTAGCAGCACCCTATATAGGGTGCCGTACTTTACTCATGCAAGACTTTATAAACAGTTTTAGCCAACACAGGTCCAATACCTGGCACTCCGCCCAACTCTTGCTGCGAGGCCCCTAATAACTGCTGCATACCGCCAAAATGATTGAGTATATCGCGGCGGCGCTTTTCACCCAGTCCTGGAATCACTTCTAACACGGATGATGAACGGCGCTTATCGCGTTTTTTACGATGGGCAGTAATCGCAAACCGATGCGCCTCATCGCGAATATGCATTAGCAAATGTAGTGCTTTACTGTCCATCGGCAAATCCAGTGGATCGTGGTCTAAGAAATGCAGTACTTCTAAGCCGGCCTTACGACCTTCACCTTTGGCAACCCCAATCAGCAAGGTATCACCCAGTATTCCCAGCTCAACCAACACTTCTTTTGCCATACTCAGTTGACCCTTGCCACCATCTATCAATAATAAGTCAGGTAATGGCTGCTTTTTATAGCGGCGGGTGAGCACTTGTTTCATCGCGGCATAATCGTCACCGCCTGTAATATCATGAATAGCATATTGGCGATAATCCCGCCGACGCGAACCACCTTGGTCAAAGACCACGCAGCTGCCAATGGTCGCTTCGCCCATAGTATGCGAGATATCAAAGCACTCAATACGATCAATCACTCGATCTGTCACTGACGCTAATACGTCTTTTAGCGCACCAAAACGCGCATGCAGCTCTAGATAATCGCCAAGCTTGGTTTTTAACGCATTATTAGCGTTAAGAGTTGCCAGGTCTAACCATTCTGCACGGTGTTCGCGTACGCTGGTTTTTATCGTGACTTTACTGCCAAAATGAGTCGCTAAGGCTTCACTAACCGCGCTTTGATCCGGTAGTTCATGGCTCAAGATAATCTCGGCAGGCAAGTCATCAGTCACTTGAAAATAAAACGACATAATAAAGGCTGACAAGTTATCTGCTAGCGATTCACTGCTATCGACATCAGGAAAATAGTTCTTGCCGCCCAGCACACGACCGCCTCGCACCGTCAATACATTAACAGCCGTTATTCCTGCTTGACTGGTAATCGCTATCACATCAGCCTCACCTTCTACCGTATAAACCGCTTGCCGCGCTTGTACCTCGCGCAGCATAGACAGCTGATCGCGATAAAATACGGCCTTTTCAAAATCCAGTTCTTCAGCAGAAGCTTCCATCTTTTCGATCAATGCATTATGGATATCACTAGAATCGCCCTTTAAAAAGCGAATAGTATTAGTCACATCTTCAGCATAATCTTCCGGCGTCACCAGACCCACGCAGGGCGCGCGGCAGCGTTTGATTTGATACTCTAAACAAGGGCGTTTACGCTGACGAAAAAAGGTATTGGTGCACTGGCGCATCTGAAACATTTTTTGCATCAATACTAAAGTTTCTTTGGCCGCATGCGCTGAAGGGAAAGGCCCAAAAAAACGACCTTTTTGATGATTGCCTTTGCCGCGTCCATAAGCCAAGCGTGGATAGGACTTGTCTGCTGATATAAACACATATAGATAGGACTTATCGTCACGCAGTAGCACGTTATAAGGGGGACGATATTCCTTGATTAAATTTTGCTCAAGCAGTAACGCTTCGGTCTCACCACGAGTAATAATGGTTTCGATGTTATGAATACGCGCGACCAATGCTCGAGTCTTCGGGTGATCAATAGTCTTAGCGAAATAGCTATTTACCCGGCTTTTAAGCGACTTGGCCTTACCAACATATAGAATATCGCCATTTTTACCCAACATTTTATACACCCCTGGCAAATTTGGCAGGCGCTTAATTAAATGTTTAAGACGGGCTTGCTTGTCATCGACGGTACTCGATGCTGAGACAGTAACCATAAATCTAGTGCTCTTAAAAAAGTACTGTAATAGCGGTAATAAATGCTGTAGTACAGTCAATTATGGGGGATAACAGCAATTTTGCAAGCGTACTCCCGTGCCGTTGTAAGTCAGTTGCTGTTAATATTAGATCACAAAAAAAGCCAGCGTAAAGCTGACTTTTTAGCGTTCAAATAAAAGCTTAAACAATGACACTTGAGCAACGAACTTAAAAGACGAACTTAAGGACGGAAATTCGGTAGCAAGGCTGGAATGCCCGGTAACATACCAACCACAGCCATCACCCCAGTAAGTACCACAAACATGACCGTGGGAATGATCCAGCGGCTCATTTTACTCAAGCTAGCACTACGCTTTTTTGAACCAATCAAGCCTAAGTTGTCGAGTAGTAAGGTAATTGACCAACCAAAGGCTGGGTTGACCAGAGCTGAAGCAAAGACCACAATCGCAGCAGACTGGGTGGTTTTACCTTCACGCGTCATTTCCATGCCCGCTTCTAGTAACGGAATAAAAACCCCTACAATCAAGGCCACGCACATCACCGGTTCCCAAATCGCCAAATCCATCGGATAGCCCCAAAGTCCTGCTACTACACAGAATAATGCGGTTAATACCGCACCAGCTGGAATAGGACGCTTGGCAATCGCTGCAGGGACAATGTAGGTGCCCCACGATGAGGCAAAGTTTGCACCGCCAAGCACCGAGCCTGCAACCTGTCGAACGGATGCACTGACCATAGTGTCATCAATATCCATCAATACTTTTTCGGTACGCTTAGGGTAGCTGATTTTTTGAAACACTTGGTGACCCAAAAAATCAGGTGACCACATCGCTACTGCCAACACTGCAAATGGGAGCACTACGACAAAGCTCTCGACGGTAGGCAGACCAAGCATCCAACCGGTATTTTCGCCCCACCAATATGCTGGGCTCATATGCGGCAAACCAGGTCCGGTCTGAAACTCAAATGGTGCGCCTAATGCGAAGGCAACCCCGCCGCCTAATAAACAGCTAAGTGGTACCGCAAGCCAACGCTTATTAAAATTCTCTAAAACAGCATACAGCACGATGGTGAGCAAAATCACAATGAAGGCAATATGCGACATGCCAATACCTTCTGCCCAGGCGAATAAATTTTTGACTTGCGAGGTGGTACCGATAAAGCCCAAGTACAGTAACAAACCACCGCACACGCCTTTACTGGTCAAGTTTGCCAGCAAACTCCCCCCCTTACTAACCGCTAGCAAGAGACCAAAAGCACCAATAAGCAAACCAAAGGCCATTGGATGCCCACCGGCAGCAACCACAATAGGTATCAAAGGAATCAGCGGGCCGTGGGTACCAGCAAGGTTAGCGGTTGGTAAGAAGAACCCTGAGAATAAAATAATAAAAACAGAGACGATTAATAGCTCATAGCGTACGTTTTCTAGCACAAATGCTTCGCCCAGCCCTAGCGGCCCTGCGAAGGTCGCAGCGATGGCGCCCACCATCACTACTTTGCCAATCGTTGCCGCCATTGCTGGAATAGTATCTTCATACTCAAAACGATAATCACGGAACGGCAAATTGGCACGCCAGCGCTTAGGCTGCATGATTTGTAGTTCATGATTAAGATAAGCGTCACGGTTTTTGAAACTAGAGTTTGGCTTATGCAACTCGGCATAGCTGCCTTCTTGCAACTCGTGGTGGTCATCGGATGGATTCGGTAGCTGCGGGCTAGACCCTGATGGGGGAATCTGGGTATTACTCATCACATCTCCATGTATTGACTGGGGCTGGTATTTACCCTGTACGTGATGACTTATCCAACCAAAATTGTACGTGAGATAAGCCAGCGGGCACAAAATTGCGGTCATTGTATGCCATCAAAACTTAGAATGCGAGTGTTGTGGAATAAAGTATTATAGAGTTCTCAATGTCTGACTGATATTTTGAGCCCTGCAGGTCGTTTCTTAACCCAGTTGATAAACGTTTGTACCTCGCTATGTTCTTTTAAACGCTCAATCGTATGGTAATAGCTCGCGAGCTCATGATTAGCAAAAATACAGTGGACTTGACTGTGGCATGGCCGACATAGCATAGCGATATCCGCTTTCATAGCGTCACGACTAAAGTTGCGTTGAGTGCGGCGCTTATTGTGCCGAGACCGAGGAATAAGGTGATGGCGAGTCAATAGCAGCACATTACGCCCACAAAGCTCACATAGTCCTTGCTCATCTACTCTGTTATCGATATTGTAGTTATCTTTTTGACAAATACGTGACATGACAGCAAGGCCTCCTGTTTTGTATTGGTGATCAATACTGGATCGTTATCAATATTAGTTATCAATATTAGTTATCAATAATACATCATTATTTTAGTTACGCTTTAAGACTGGCGAGGTCTATTATTTTTAATTATCATAGATACTTTTTGTTCAGACCCTACTTAGTAGCAACGGTTAATAATAACGATCACGGTTAAAAACGTTATTCTGTGCTGATTGCCCTACCTATCACTGACGGCGCTGCCTGCTATTCATTTTCGCTTTTCTGCTCACTAAGACCCAACAACAGCCAAGCAGGCACGACTGACAGAATTGCCAATAGGCAAAAGGACAGATTTATGAGTTTACTACCCAAAAACTTTGAGACCCTAAAACGTAAGACCAAAAAAGGCATTATGCCGCTACTGACTCCGCACCTGCTCAAACTACGTATTAACACTTATGCACCTTATGTCGGCGCTGGAATCAAGGTAGAGCATATCGATTTGGATCAAGGCCTATGCGTCGTTAGTATGGGACTTAACGCACTGAACAAAAACATCGTGGGGACACAGTTCGGCGGTAGTTTATACTCAATGGTCGATCCATTTTATATGCTGATGCTTATGCACCAGTTGGGTGGCAGCTATGTGGTTTGGGACAAGAGCTCACATATCGAGTTTATTGCACCTGGCAACAGTAAAGTCTGGACCCGGATGAAAATTCCCAGTACAGAAATTGCAACTATTCAGGATCTAGCAAAAGAGGGTGAGGCGGTTTTTCGTGAATACACGACAGACATCGTTAACGATCAGCAAAAAGTCGTTGCGACCGTCAAAAAAACCATTTACATCCGTCTACGTAAACACAGTAAGTCTAAAGACCAAAGCAGCCGTATAGACAGTCTAGAATCATAAAAACTCAGACCTCATACAAACTCAGACCTTATACAAACTCAGACCTTATACATACAAAAACCCCAATCTGGCATACGCGCAGATTGGGGTTTTGTCTTTTTTGGTACGCCCACTTATTTATATGATAAACCTATGAATAAGGGCTTGTATCTACTTCTACCTAGTCACCTTAGCGTCTTAATAGGCGCTAAGGCAAACGGCAAGCTTAAACGCCAGGTGCAGTCTTAACCGCATCAGGTACACCAGCATCAGTTTTTTTCTGAGCTGCTGATTTTGATGGGCGGACGCCAAGCTTTTCGCGGATACGTGCTGATTTACCAGAACGCTCACGTAAGTAGTACAGTTTCGCACGGCGAACAGCGCCGCGACGTTTCACTACAATGCTATCGATAATTGGTGAATGCAATTGGAATGCACGCTCAACACCGACCCCACTTGAAGTTTTACGGACGGTAAACGCTGAGTTTAAACCGCGGTTACGCTTAGCAATAACGACGCCTTCAAAAGCCTGTAGACGCTCACGCTCACCTTCACGTACTTTTACTTGAACCACGACGGTATCGCCGGGGGCAAAGCTTGGGCGCTCAAGCAATTGAGCGTTTTCAATGATCTGAACCAAAGGGTGCTTGTTGCTCATGAGAGTTATCTCCTCACATTAGACAATAGAGGCTTTACGCATATCACCTGTTTGTAATAAGTAATCATGCCTATTATTAATAGTATGTATTAAATAGACACAACATAAATTGGGTTGGCAAACGGCCATTATCGTATGACCTGTTTAATCTTGCTCAAAATTCTATTTATTAACTGTTTATCAAAGCAGTTTTTTATCTTGCCAAAACTACTTTTTATCTATTTTTGCCAATGCTTTTAACCATTTAGCTTGCTGCGTCGTTGGCCTAAAAGCCTGCCATAAATCTGGACGCCGCGTTTGCGTGCGTTCAACTTGCTGACTAAAGCGCCATTTGGCAATGTTGGCATGGTGGCCTGACACTAGTACTTCAGGCA
The DNA here is from genome assembly GCF_017875835.1 of Psychrobacter sp. PL19. Taxonomy (NCBI): domain Bacteria; kingdom Pseudomonadati; phylum Pseudomonadota; class Gammaproteobacteria; order Moraxellales; family Moraxellaceae; genus Psychrobacter; species Psychrobacter sp. PL19. The sequence continues at coordinate 807,669 of NZ_JAGING010000001.1, read as the reverse complement.
CTGCCATACCAGCAAAATTATGTGGCTTAGTATAGTGTGGGCAATCGAGCAAGCCATCGACAAACGAGTCTTGTTCTGCTGATTGGTCATCACCCATTATATTAGGTAGACGACGTATCACACTATCCATTAGCACCATCGCTGGTAGCTCGCCACCAGTCAACACATAATCTCCAACCGACACTTCCATATCGACATGCTGCGATAATAGGCGTTCATCAATACCTTCGTAACGACCACATAATATAATCATGCCGTCATACTCAGTCATGTTGACCACGTTACTTTCGCTGAGTGTCTGCCCTTGTGGCGACATATAAATCACCGGGCAGTACTCACTATCAATACGGCAACCATGCTGACTGGCGCGTAGGCGGGCATCCTCGATGGCTTGTGATAATGGCTCAGCCATCATCACCATGCCAGGACCGCCACCATACGGACGTTCATCAATACGGCGATAGTTGTCAGTGGTGTAATCACGCGGGTTAATACATTCGATCGTGATTTGCGTCTGAGTGACCGCACGTCCCGTGATACCAAACTCACGAATCGCTGCAAACATCTCAGGAAAAATACTAATCACGGCAAAATACATTTAAATCCCACATAAACGCGTCTAAATAACGACTAAAGTTAGACTAGTAGTCGCTTGGCCAAGCTACAAGCACCGTTTTACTGGCCATATCGACCTGCATCACGGTTTGCTTGTGCCAGGGTATCAAGCGTTCTTCAGCATCTAAACTATCAGCAGTTGTGGCAACACGCATCAAATCATGGGCACCAGTCTCAAACATCTCAGTAATATCACCAAGATACTGCTCCTGTTCATTCATGACTCGAAGACCAACCAAATCCGACCAATAATATTCATCTTCGGCTGTTTCTGGTAAGACATCTTGCGCGACCCAGATAGTGGCACCGTTCATGGTTTCAGCGACATTACGGTCAGGAACTTGCTCAAACTGAGCCACAAGTCCTGTACCTTGCTCACGCCACGCTTTAACAGTTAGCGGCTTCATACCAGTAGCCGTTTTCATCCACCACTGCTTGATGTCAAATATTTCCGCGTGTTCATCGGTATCGCTGAACACCCAAAGCCAACCTTTTATGCCGTAAGGCTTTTTGAGCTGACCGATTTTCATAAGGGTGCTGGCGTCTGGTACAGATGACATAACGGCTAACCTAACATGATATAAATAGCAGTGGATAAATAGCGACTGTCAGAACGTAAACAATCAATTAAAACAGCGATAAACAGTTAATGGCGTACACTGGCTCAACCAGCTACGCTATGTGTTCTAAAGCCAAGCATGCAACGCAACCATCACGCTATCAATGCTCAACGACTGCACTTGGCAACTGGCAATTAAGCAGTAGCTTCAGTGCTGGCCGCAGCTTTGTTATAAGCTTTTACTAATGAAGCAACGCGGTCTGAAGGTTGTGCACCTTTTTCGAGCCACGCATTGTACGCGTCCATATTTACACGTACCGCTTCTTCTGACTCTTTAGCTAGCGGATTAAAAAAGCCGATGTTTTCAATGTAGCGACCGTCACGCGCGCGGCGTTGATCAGCAACAACAACTTGATAAAATGGGCGTTTCTTGGCACCGCCCCGTGCTAAACGAATAACAACCATGTGAATTCTCTCTTTCGCAGGTATACCAAAAAGGGCATAATTATATCATAGTATTATTTTATTGAAAACATAAACTGTGTTTATTTAATTAAATTATAACAATAGCTTAAATGCCTTCGTCTACCAAATGAGGTCCATAGCGATTACCCCTTATCGGTTCGAATTATGGTCGAGATACTCTTTGCAATACGCTCCCTTCATGACCCTATTTTCGTAAAAGTATATAAAATAACACTTATAACCTATGAAACCACAGGGTCACCATAGCGAATAAGTAGCTATTCAATTATACTTTGTGAGAACTTTGTAAAAACAGCCCCTACTCATGACGACTCCAAGCCTGCCCACACCACGTAAAGCCTGGCTTTCACGTTCCTACTCTAGTAGCTGGCTCACCACTTTAACGGTCGCTTTTATTGTGATCATCAGTGTTAGTTTATCGATTTGGTTTTTTTGGCGTAGTCTGTATTTACCGGAGTTAAAAACGCATGCACGCTACCTGACCAGTGAGCTTGAGTTAATCAACAGTGTCAAAAAAGATTGGCGAGATAATCCAGAAATACGGCAATGGGTTTATCAGCATTCACATGTGGTCGTGGTCGAAAACCCAGGTGACTTTCCGCTGGTTGCAGACAAGGCTTTTGTAGGAATTTTTACCGATGTCTTGCAACACGAAATCGGCGCGCAGTTAGGACGTCCGGTCGAGGTTTATTTCAAGTTCAAACCTACCCCGCAGCTGTGGGTACAAGACAGCCGTGATAGCAGTTTTTGGATTCGCGAACCAGTGGTTTATTATTCGCAATATAGCCCGACCCTATTAATATTATTTTTGATCGGGCTCCCGATATTAACGCTGCTAACTATTATATTGTTAGCACGGCAATTAAACCGCCCGCTGCGCTATCTACAGCGTGCTGCCACTAATTATATCCGTCTTGGCCATGCTACTACCCTGCCTACGCGCGAAGGCCCTACTGAAATCCGCCAAGTGAATATGGCCTTTAATCATTTGTTCACCACTCTCAATCAAGCCCAAAAAGAGCGGACGATTATGCTCGCAGGTATTTCTCATGATTTGCGCACCCCACTTACCCGGATGCGCTTAACGGCTGAGATGCTACCAGATGATTTTTTTCGTGAGGGTTTAATCTATGACATTGAGGACATGGACGCCATTTTAGAGCAGTTTATTTCATTTATGAAAGATGGCTCCGATGAGCCAGTACGCCTAACCGACTTAGATGTGATATTTAATGAAATTATGGTGCAGTTTGCGCCAATGAAGTTTATTTATCAGTCAGAGCATAATGAAGCAGTACCAGTACGACCGTTATCAATCAAACGTTTGGTTATTAACCTAGTCAATAATGCCAATCGTTATGGCAAGCCACCAATTTACTTATCGGCGACTGTAATACCGACCTTCATAGAGACAGCTGAGCCAGAAGATAGCGATGTGGTCACTGAAAATGAGGTTAATAAAGAAGCGCAAGAACAATTGATGATATGCGTGCGTGACTGTGGTGATGGGGTCGCAGAAGACCAACTAGAGCGTATCATGCAGCCGTTTGAGCGTGGTGAGACCGCACGTACTACCCAGGGTAGTGGACTGGGTCTGGCGATCGTAAGCCGTATTGCACGCTTGCATCACGGCACCGTTGAAGCGATCAATCATCCGGATGGTGGATTACAAGTTTGTGTGCGGATTCCTTTAATTTCTAAAGTTTCTGAGACTGAGACGTTAAGCGCTGAGGCCAAAGACTTATCTATTGCTAAGAATACAATAGATGATGAAGATTCTTGAACATAGGCTATTAAGCACTAGCTATTAAAAGCAGCTTTTAGAATAAAGCTATGAGTGATTTATTCTCAAATAATAGCAACTGGAATATGAGTTTAGGGACTAGAGATTAGAGATTAGTCAGTATCAGTCTTTACTGCCGATAGGGGCCGGAATATGCTCAGCACTATTGATAAAAGATAATGGGCGTGTTATTTCAGCCTGTGCAGTCTGTAAGCTCTGAGTGGTGGTGGGTTGCTCGATAAACAGATAATAGCCCAGTGTTAAGGCGTTCAATAGCACCAAGCCACCAAATAAATACGGCATTCCTTGCTCCCTGTACTTTTAGCTTATCGTAAAAGTTAATGCTTTAAGTCATTGCTGCTTAACCCATTGCCCAGTATTCAGATACTATTTATATCGGCTATGATCAGTAAGTCTTCGCTCAAGTAACTGGGGCAAGTCGAACAATGATCAGTGCTAGTCATTTAAAATAGTTATTAATAATTGTCATGCCTGATGTTATATTCAATCCAATTTAAAAACGATAAAGTGCTGCTGTTATGAATTTTTAGCAGCCTCTGTCACGCGTGCGAACAGCAAGCAAGAAAAATTTATACCAGTAGCACGCTGATACAAATGTATCTATTTTATTTTGAACTAGCTATACCTGTATCAGCTTAAATTAAGCATCAAAGTCGCGGTCACTTTTTTCCTGCGTTAACTCATCGGCAACGATGGTTTGAGTTAACGGCTTGATAGGCCAAGTCATTACAAAACGCGCACCGCCAAGCTCCGGACTTTCATCAACATTCATACTACCATTAAACCAGAACGCAATACGTGACACGATAGACAGCCCCAAGCCATAACCACCCGATGCACGCGTTCGGCTATCATCTAGACGTGAAAATGGGATAAAGACCTTTTCACGATCAGACTCGGCAATACCCTGTCCGTCATCCTCGACACTAACAAAGGCATTGCCCTTTTTGACCCCAGCGCTAATAATAATAGTGGTCTCTGCATAGCGTAACGCATTACCGGCAAGGTTTTGGATAACGCGATGCAAATAGCGCCTGTCTGCTACTGCCGTTACTTTGACAGTGGGTGGGTTAGCAACGATTGTTATAGACTTACCTAGTGCATTGGTTTCGCGCTCAATCTGCTCAACCAGCTCTTTAAGATTTACTGGCTCTAAGTCTAATTTCGGCGAGCCCTCTTCAAGCTTCGCATAGGTTAACATCTCATCAATGAGCCCATTAAGCGACTCAATATCCTCATCGATAAAGTCACGCTGAGTGAATCTTGAGTCCTCATCCTCCGTATCTGCCAACATATCTACCGCAAAGCGAATACGTGCCACTGGCGTACGTAGCTCATGCGAAACTGCGCGGGTTAGTTCACGTTGCGACTCAATGAGGCGCTTAATGTGTGCAGTCATGGCATTAAAGGTTGCTGACAGACGAGCAATTTCATCTTGCCCGATCACCTGTACCTCACTATCAAGATTGCCTTTACTAACTTCATTAACCCCCACCTGAATCAACTGTAACTTACGCTCCAGCGGAAAAATCAGCGCATAAACACCTAGACTGATCAAAAACATACTGATCAGTACCATGCTAATAATCAAATTAAGGGGAAACCAGTTGAATAATGGCACAGGTCCCATCAAGATTGCCATGTCATTAATCTCGGATGGCACAACGATTTTGATCGATGAATTACCCTGGCTGGTGTTGGTATCCTGCAATAAGATAACCACCTCATCACGACGCAAGCGCGCCATTTGATCGTTATCTAAATTGAGTGTATTGACCCCTTTAAAGCTCAAAGGAAAAGAAAACGTCTTTTCTAACTCAGCTAGGCGCTCACGCTTAGCCGATAGCGTGGGGTAATAAGACAAGTCGTCCAACAAGAACACTGCCATAGCACGCACTTGTTGCTCTGAAACTTGTGAAATCCTAGCCGTTAAGACACTGTTGCCATCTGGCAGACGATGATAGACATCGGCATAGGTGGGTTGGTTGAAATAACGCACGACCGTGCCACCCTTGTCAAACCGGCGTAGCTCACTGGCGTTAAAGTCCACCTCATTGATGGGCACAATACGAAAAGTCGAGCCGAATAGGCTACTGGCATCAGACAACCAATAGTCACGCTGGGTCTCACTGTCTTGGTTAGTGACCCCTTCACTGACCAAATAAAAAGCACCGGTTGCCATGTTTTCGCGATACGACTGCACACGCTCCTTATTGATAGTGTCCATCAATAACTGCGCAAACAATGCGACACACAGGCAGACTATTAATAGTCCAGCATAAATACGAACAAAAATACTGTGTTTTAAAGAAGAGACTAATGACATACGTGCCGTGACCAAATCTATTGAGTAGTAATTTGCCGAAGCCATCTGTACTGTAGACAGTGTCGGTCATTATTAATTAAGAACAATGTCTATTTATTATTACGCTTTTACATAACACTTAGCATCATTAAGATAACCAATACCAGAAAAAGCATTGCTCGCCTTTTAGTATGAGAAACCATAGCTCAAGTTTAAAAAATTATCTATTAAGAATTACCTATCAAGGATTGCCTATTAAAGTTCACCTATTAAGGGTTACTCATTAGGGCCAATAAGTTATGTAAAGAAGGCTGAGCAATGGAGAGCGCTTGTCCCTACTGCCTGATATAAGTATAGATTATTTATATCATTAGCGCCCATAATTATCGCTTAATTAAACCACATAACCTGGTATATAGCGTTAGAAACTTAAACACTGTCCACAAAAAAACCAGCATGATACTGGTTTTTTTAGTCTATTGAAGAAGAACAGTCAGTTAAGGGTCGTGGGGTAAAACTAATTACCTTCTTTTACGAACAAATAACCTTTACTACGGACGGTTTTGATACGTTTTGGGTTTTCTGGATCATCACCAATCTTAGGACGAATACGTGAAATACGCACGTCAATAGAACGATCTTGACCATCGTACTCAATACCACGTAGACGCTCGAAGATATCTTCGCGTGACAAGATACGACCCGCGTTAGAGGCGAGCAACCACAATAAGTCATATTCCGCACTAGTAAAGTCGACTAACTCTTCACCAAGCATTACTGAACGACCGCCATTATCGATAACTAAGTCACCAAATTCTAAGCGCTGTGGTACATCTTCTGATGGGGCATTTTCCGAACGACGTAGTAAGGCACGAATACGCGCGAGTAGTACGCGTGGCTGAGCAGGCTTAGCGACGTAATCGTCAGCACCCATCTCTAAACCAAGTACCTGATCCATATCTTCAGTACGAGCAGTAAGCATCAAAATAGGGTTTTGATAATGAGGGCGTACTTCGCGGCACACCGTCAGACCATCACTACCAGGAAGCATGACATCAAGCACGACCAAATCTGGCTGCTCATTAACGATACGGCGGATAGCACGATTACCGTCAGTTTCAATCGCTACTTCCAAGCCATTTTTGACTAAATAGTCTTGAGTCAACATAGCCAGACGCTCATCATCCTCAACAATCAGGATTCGTGGCGTGTTGTCGTCTTCGTTCATTGTCATTTTTATATCCTCTAATGTAGAAAAATTAATAGCAGGGAAGGTAGTAGCACTATAAAAGGGAACAATTTATGTCCGTCGTGATGGTGCAAAATCGGTAGCGCATTATACTATCAAACGTGTAGCATCCCATACTATAGCCTATCATCGTTAACAAAATCTATAAACAATCTCTAATAAAGCTTTCGTTTGCGTCCAAAAACTGTGTGTTTTTCACCTAACGAACAATATATGATAGCCAGGTTTAGTTATTAATTACAAATTCCTTAAATAAGCACTCAAACACTTTATTAAAGCGCTATTGTTATCCTCAATATAACCAAGTATCACCATATAGTCGATCCAATTTAAAAAGGACAAGGCACTGCTGGTATATATTTTTTGCAGCCTCTGTCACACTTACGAACAGCAAGTAAAAAACAGCAATAAAAAAACAGCCCATAATGGACTGTTTTTATTATAGCTACTGTATATCGCTCAAAGAAACTCTGAGATGAATATTCTTAAGCACGGTTTTGGTACTTACGAATAGTATGTAACTGTGCAGCTGACTCAATCAGTGACACTAAAGCGGCGTTAGTTTGTAAGGTATCAGACTGGTTGACCAGCATTTGCTCTGCTTTTCTGCGGGCCTCGACAATTTTACTTTCGTCAAGATTATGCGCGCGCATGCCGGTATCTGCTAGTACGGTGACCATTTTTGGTTGTACTTCAAGCACGCCGCCTGAGACATAGATAACGACTTCTTCGCCATCTGGTTTTTGCACCCGCATTGGGCCAGGTTTTAGCAAAGTAATGAGCGGAGTGTGGCCGGGTAGCACCCCAATTTCGCCCTCGCTACCAGTAGCGATCAACATGCTGATCTCGCCTGAGTACAACTCTTCACGAGCGCTTACGACGCGACATTGTAACGTTGCCATCCCTATCTCCTTACTATAAAAACTGCTATAAAAACTACTGGGCGCTGCTGTTAGCAAACAAACTGTTTATAGCCTATTTGCCAGACAACTTGAAGTTATAGAACACTTACTTTGAAGCAGATTTCATTTTTTCAGCTTTAGCGACCACTTCGTCGATTCCGCCGGCCATATAGAATGCTTGTTCTGGTAGATCATCATATTCACCAGCGATAATTGCTTTGAAGCCAGCAATAGTGTCGCGTAGTGCCACGTATTTACCAGGGGCACCCGTAAAGACTTCGGCCACATGGAAAGGCTGTGATAAGAAGCGCTGGATTTTACGCGCACGATAAACGGTTAGTTTGTCTTCTTCTGATAGCTCATCCATACCCAAAATGGCAATGATGTCTTTTAGTTCTTTATAGCTCTGCAATACTTCTTGCACGCCACGAGCCACATTATAATGCTCTTCGCTGATGACCTGTGGATCTAGCTGACGTGAGGTTGAATCCAGTGGATCAACCGCCGGATAGATACCTTGTGAGGCGATATCACGGTTTAGTACGACCGTCGCATCCAAGTGAGCAAAGGTAGTGGCAGGTGATGGATCAGTCAAGTCATCCGCTGGTACATATACGGCTTGTATTGACGTGATTGAACCTGATTGCGTTGAAGTAATACGCTCTTGTAGCATACCCATCTCTTCAGCAAGTGTTGGCTGATAACCAACCGCTGATGGCATACGGCCTAGCAAGGCGGATACTTCAGTACCGGCAAGCGTATAACGATAGATGTTATCAACAAAGAACAGAACGTCACGACCTTTGCCAGTTTCAGGATCTTTGGTATCACGGAAATACTCAGCCATGGTGAGACCAGACAGCGCAACACGTAAACGGTTACCCGGTGGCTCATTCATCTGACCATAAATCATCGCCACTTTAGACTTGGTGAAGTCTTCGGTATTTACAACGCCCGCTTCTTGCATTTCGTGATAGAAGTCATTGCCTTCACGCGTACGTTCACCAACACCCGCAAATACTGACAAGCCTTCGTGTTTAAGAGCGATGTTATTGATCAATTCCATAATGTTGACGGTTTTGCCAACCCCAGCACCACCAAACAGACCCACTTTACCACCTTTGGCGAACGGGCAAAGTAGATCAATGACTTTAATACCAGTCTCTAATAGCTCAGTGCTGTTAGATTGGTCGGCATAGCTTGGCGCTTCACGGTGAATCGACCATTTAGTATCGGCGATTACAGGACCTTCTTCATCGATAGGACGACCCAAAACATCCATAATACGACCCAGCGTACCAATACCTACCGGCACAGAAATAGGGGCACCAGTATTGGTAACGGTTAGGTTACGTTTTAGGCCTTCCGTTGAGCCCATGGCGATAGTACGCACGATACCATCCCCTATTTGTTGCTGTACTTCTAGGGTGGTTTCGGTACCATCTACTTGCAAAGCATCATAAATTTGAGGTACTTCGTCACGGCTGAACTCAACGTCAAGAACCGCGCCAATAATCTGTACAATACGACCGCTACTCATTGCGTTCTCCTTGAACTTCTATATATAGGTGGTGTCAATTATGAAACAGCAGCAGCGCCGCCAACGATTTCTGAGATTTCTCGAGTAATCGCCGCTTGACGCAGCTTGTTGTAAACCAACTGTAAATCGTTAATTAGGTCACCAGCATTATCTGTTGCCGCTTTCATAGCGACCATACGCGACGACTGCTCAGAGGCAATGTTTTCCATTACCGCTTGATAGACAATCGACTCAATATAGCGCCCTAGCAGACTATCGATCAACGTTTCGATATCAGGCTCATAGATGTAATCCCAGCTTAGTTCAGTCTGCATGCCACTGTCTTCATCAGCAAACGATTGCTCTGGTAAAGGTACCAGTTGACTGACGGTTGGCTTTTGGGTCATCGCATTAACGAACTGGTTATACACCACATAGATACGGTCTATTTTACCGTTCTCATAATCGTCAAGCATGGCTTGAACCGGTGCATTTAGCTGCTCAAAGGTCGGCTTATCACCATAGTTAGTCACGGCTGAGGTGACTTTACCACCAAAACTCTTGAAGAAACTAACACCTTTAGCGCCAATAACTGCAAATTCAGCTTGTACAGACTGGTCTTGATAGTCTTTGATGCTTTTGCTTAAAGCTTTGAATAAATTAATATTCAAACCACCCGCCAGACCACGGTCGGAGGTGATGACAATATAACCTACTTTATTGACCGGGCGCGATACCATATACGGGTGTTTATAGTCTGATGAAGCATGCACCAAATGTGAAATAACCCGGCGCATACTATCAGCATACGGGCGACCCACGACCATGCGCTCTTGGGCACGGCGCATTTTACTCGCGGCCACCATTTGCATGGCGCGGGTAATTTTCTGGGTGCTTTTAATACTGGTGACTTTGGCACGTATTTCTTTTAAGCTTGCCATAATGATTCCAATATAAGAGGGTTAAAAAAGCATTGGCGAATGCAACAATATTTAATATAAAGCACTGTACTAGTTTCTTGTAGCACTACGCGGTCACATGCCGTTGATTATGGCTAAAGCAGCACAACTGTTATTCTTCTTAAAGACAGCGCGCCACTTTAGCAGTAACCAACCAAACCGGCTTAACCCGTTAAATTAATAACTGTGGTTTTGTTTAAAAGTCTCAATCGCTGACTTTAAACGACCTGCAATATCATCATTATAATTTGCAGTGTCATCAATCTCTTTCATCAAATCGCTTTGCTCGTCATGCATATAACGTAAGTAGCTTTCTTCAAAAGAACCGATTTTATTAATAGGAACGTCCGATAAGAAACCTTCGTTTGACGCGTAAATCACTGCCGCTTGCTCAGAGATAGACATCGGCTGATACTGTTTTTGCTTCATCAGTTCAGTCACGCGCTCACCATGATCAAGCTGGGCGCGAGTGGCATCATCAAGATCCGAGGCAAACTGCGCGAACGCGGCCAATTCACGATACTGCGCTAGCGCGGTACGAATACCACCAGATAGCTTTTTAATAATCTTAGTCTGCGCCGCACCACCAACCCGCGATACCGAAATACCCGCGTTCACAGCTGGACGGATACCTGAGTTAAATAGGCTTGATTCTAAGAAAATCTGACCATCAGTGATTGAAATCACGTTGGTTGGTACGAATGCTGATACGTCACCCGCTTGGGTTTCGATGATCGGTAGCGCGGTTAAAGAACCGGTTTTACCAACCACTTCACCATTGGTGAATTTTTCTACATATTCAGCGTTGACGCGTGAGGCACGCTCAAGCAGACGTGAATGAAGATAGAAGACATCACCAGGATAGGCTTCACGACCTGGCGGGCGACGTAGTAGTAATGAAATTTGGCGATAAGCAACCGCTTGTTTTGATAAGTCATCAAATACAATCAAGGCATCTTCGCCGCGGTCACGGAAGTATTCGCCCATCGTACAACCTGAGTACGGGGCAATATACTGAAGTGCTGCGGGCTCTGAAGCTGAAGCAACCACTACAGTGGTGTATTCAAGTGCGCCGGTTTGTTCAAGCTTACGCACCACGTTAGCAATGGTAGAGCGCTTTTGACCAATGGCCACATATACGCATTTAATGCCAGAGGTTTTCTGCGCGATGATCGCATCGATAGCCATGGCTGTTTTACCCGTCTGACGGTCACCAATGATCAGCTCACGCTGGCCACGGCCAATCGGAATCATGGTGTCAACGGCTTTATAACCGGTCATTACTGGCTGATCTACTGACTGACGTTCAATAACCCCTGGGGCGATTTTTTCGACTTTGTCAGTCATTTTAGCATTGATAGGACCTTTGCCATCAATAGGATTACCTAAGGCATCAACAACACGGCCTAGCAGCTCAGGACCTACGGGTACTTCAAGAATACGACCAGTACAATAGGCTTTTTGGCCTTCTTGTAGTTTTAAATAATCGCCTAGTACGACCGCACCGACAGAATCACGCTCTAAGTTAAGCGCCATTCCGTAGATTTCGCCTTCAAACTCAATCATTTCGCCATACATGGCATCTTCAAGACCATGAATCTGCACGATACCGTCAGATACTTTGACAATCGTGCCTTCATTCTTTGCAGTTGCACCCGCATCAAGGTCTTGAATTCGCTGCTTAATCAGATTACTGATTTCCGCTGGATTCAATTGTTGCATTGCCTGGTTTCCTTTAATTTATGATAACCCGCCCACTGACTTAAACGCTCTACTTATCACTCAAACTAGCAAAATATTGTCACGCCGACCTGACTTAACTGGTAAACGTTGATGAGAAGATAAATAACATTAGGCCGTTAGCTGTGTTTTTAACTGTTGTAATTTGCCGCGCATAGAATCGTCGATGATTTTGTCACCGATTTTGATAGTAGCGCCTGCCAAAAGACTAGGATCAACCGTTTCGTGAATTACCACACTGGCATTTAGCGAGGCGGCAAGACGGGTTTCGAACAGCTCACGCTGCGCGTCGGTCAATGGATAGGCAGAAGTCACATAAGCATTGAGCTGCTTTAAGCTTAACGCCTTATGACGACGATAATGCTCATAAACTTCAGGAAGCAGCGCCAGGCGCTCTTGCTCTGACAGCTGATGAACGAAGTTGCTAAGCGCTGTTGATACTTTAGGATAGCTGGTAGTGCTGTCTTGACGATGCCCTTGGGTATTATTCAGTAACACCTTAAAGGCAGAGTCAGTAGCGTCAGTTACTTGTGTATCATACAGATCGACCAAAACGGCTGACTTGTGCTCAGCAGAAACGGCTGGATTGTCTAGCAATGTGTGGAACGACTTGTCACTGACAATCGTACTGGCAATAAACAAGAAATCTTCCCACTCCTTTACCACCCCATGTTCATTGGCATAGTCAAACGCAGCTTTAGCGTAGGGTCGTGCTAAGGTTGATAAGTCAGCCATTATATCCTCACTATTACAGCTTCGCCGCCAGTTGGTCTAACATGCTGGCATGTTTTTGCATATCGACTTGCTCTTGCAAAATCTTCTCAGCACCAAGTACCGCAAGTTCTGCGACTTGGGCACGTAATAACTCACGTGCTTGATTGATCTCTTGATCGATAGACGCCTGTGCTTGTTGACGGATACGTTCACCTTCCACTTGGGCTTGTGATTTGGCATCTTCAACCAGCTGATTGGCACTTTTATTCGCCTGCTCAATCAACGCAGCAGCTTTAGTCTTAGCGACATTAAGCTCCTGCTGTACATCTTGCTCCGCGGAGGCCAAATCTGCTTTTGCTTTTTCCGCCGCATTTAGACCATCAGCGATTTTACGCTGACGCTCATTAATAGCGCCGATAAGTGGTGGCCACACGAACTTCATGCAAAAAACCACAAATATTGCAAAAGCAATGGCTTGACCGATGAGGGTAGAATTGATATTCACGTGATCACCTCTTTGTTAATGAAAAGTCAGTTTCGTTGACCGTGCTCGACAGTCAAGCAGTTACAACTGAGATTTCAGACTAAGCGCCTAGAGGGTTTGCAAATAACAATAACATAGCAATACCAACACCAATCATCGGTACGGCATCAAGTAGGCCGGCCACGATGAACATACGAGTTTGCAACTGTGAACCAAGTTCTGGCTGACGGGCAACGCCTTCTAAGAATTTGCCACCTAAGATAGCAAAACCAATACCGGTACCAAGTGCGCCTAAACCGATAAGCAAAGCCACGGCGATAACTGTGTAACCATCTAAGGTTGCTTGCGCTAATACTACTGGATCCATGGATGTATCCTCATTTACCTATTGAATGTCTAATTAATGTTCAGTTGATGATGCTAGCGACATATAAACTATCGTCAACATCATAAATACGAACGCTTGAAGTGTAATAATCAAAATGTGGAAAATAGCCCACGGTACCGATAACGCCCATTGAATCCAAAACGGCATTAGGGCTATCAATACGAAAATCAGTTCCCCAGCATACATGTTACCGAATAGTCGCAGACCTAATGAGATAGGTTTAGCAATCAAGGTAACAAATTCTAAGATAAAGTTAATAGGGATTAAAATAGTTTGTACGATAGGGTTTTTGGCGTTAAACGGATGTAACGTCAACTCGCCAACGAAACCACCCAGGCCCTTTTCTTTAATGCTATAAAAGATAATCAACGCAAAGACAGAGAATGACATGCCCAACGTGACGTTAGGATCAGTGGTTGGGACGATTTTAAAGAATACATGATGAGGATCATAGCCCATCGCTGCACCAATTTGTCCAGCAATACTTGGGATAAAGTCAACAGGAATCAAATCCATTAAGTTCATCAAGAAAATCCACACAAAGATAGTTAACGCTAATGGCGCCACCAACTTTGAGGTACCGCTATACGAATCACGGACGTTGTTGTCGACAAACTCAATGATAATCTCTACGGCGGCCTGTAGTTTACCCGGTACACCCGAGGTCACCTTTCTAGCAACCATCCAAAAGACGACACAAAATAGAATGCCTAGACCAATTGACCACAGCATAGAGTCGAGATGAATAGCTTTAAAGCCCATTTGTCCTGCTTCTTCAGCAGTATATGCGACTTTCCAACCTTCGCCCGGCAAATAGCCATACGTCCAGTTCGTTAAGTGGTGAGAGATATATTCTGATGATGTTTGTTGCTCGGCTGCCATAATGTAAGCTTCTTATTAATCAACGATTTAATCAACTACCAAAAAATACGGTTGTCATCTGATGAATAGCTTTGGCACAATAAATTTTTAGCGCTGATGTTCTGTGCAAATTTATCGTACTAAACTATCCTATAATCAACAACATCCAACCCATAAACCTAATGCAAGTATCTGATTTTATTAGCTTTTTATAAAATTTAGCTATCAAAAAAGGGCTTGTGATTATTCATTACTAGCCCTTGGTACTTGTGCGTAAAGCATTCATATTTGTGTTTGCTCATATCGTTTTGTGACGACACACGCTCAATACAGCGTAGATAAGCAGGTTAATTAGCGGCCTATATTAATGCAACGTTGTATTCATGTAAAGTCAATTATGTGTTTTTTAAGCGCTATATGGACGAGGTGTCGCTAATAGCGTTTATTAATATAGGTTTGCGTCTACAATTAAATTGTAAGATTTTATTTACAAGTGACCTTTACTCTCCAAACGGTCATCAACTTCCTCTGCTTAATACTCATTTTAATGGCTTATACTGCTGTTTTCGCAGTGATTAATACGGTTTTATAAGACATATTATTTATTACTTTTTGGTTTAACTGTCAAGGGGATGGGAACAAGGAGCGGGCAGATAAGGCAGTCTGATTAGCACTATCAACGGCCTTATAATTTAACTGTGTAACGTCTATTGCCGTCAGCGTACGTACGATAACATCACAGTATGACTAAACTGCATGACTATAAAACCAACAAATAACGCAGGCGCGGACAAAGGCTGTATGGTAATAAAGATCAATGCGAAACCCAACACGGTTAGTAGCCACTTGACCATTTGTCCTCGATACAACTGGCTGACAATATGTCGGCGCGCACGATACCCACTATGCCAAAAGATGAAGCCGGCAAATACTGCTTGGGTCGCAAAGCTTAGTAGTGCACCGATTGCACTGCTTTTTGCGACAACCAACGCACTGTGTAGCCAAAAAATATCTAACATCGAAGCAATAATAATTAGGATGAACAGTATCCATGCTTGGCGCTTGAGATAGATACCAATTTTATCTTTTTGCGTGCGTTTGGCAGGTTTGGTCATTGGCTATCCTCTAGCATTGATACAGCAACCACCGCGTTTTGATAAGGTAGCATAGTTGCGACAAGTTTATCCGTAAATGGGGCATTCTACTAGTGTCGACTGTTGTCCAAAAATAAAACGCCGATAACTTTAGAACCCACACTTCCGTCAAGCAAGTGCAGTATGACACTTATCAACCCTACAGTTGGGAGTATACCAACGACTCATTTATCAATAAAGTCACGACCCACATAATTTTTTATAATCACTTTAGGGGCCATTGCCAGTCACCTTAAAAGCCAGCAAGCGCAATACTTTATAGGCTCTTTATATTATTTTTGAGATCTACAGCGACTCTTAAGAAATACAACGACGAATCTGCTGCGCCATAATACTCCAGCCAGCCACAAAGTCTTTACTCATACTCATGTCTTCGGCTTGTACTGTAGTATTCACCGGTTGTAGCTTGGCAAGTAATCCTTTAGCAGGGCTGCTTGGGGATACCAAACACATTTGCTTAGCAGGTCTTTGCTCGTTAAGCCAGCGCAGTTGACTGGCCTTAGGTGCTATATGGTCATCGGCACTCAGACTACCGATAAACTGTAGTTGTAGAGAGGCTTCTATATATTGATAAGCATCATGATAGGCCCAATAAGGATACGCTTTTTGACCTTTTTCCTGCTGAACTTTCTGTATCTCATTGGCCACCGCACTGTCCATTCGCTGAGCAAATTTCTGTGCATTAGCGTGATAGAGTTTTTTATATTGCGGGTTAGCATGACTATGGATAACGGCGAGGGCACGAGTAATGGCTTTAGCGTTCTCAGGATCGAGCCACATGTGCGGGTCTAGCGTGCCGGCAATAGGGACACCTTTGACATCACGTAACGGATGACGATTAAAAGCATTGAAGTCAAATAATGCAATAGCATTAGGTGCTGACTCTAGGCTTGATGCCAAATTATTCTCTAAAGAAGCACCAAACCACACCACAAAATGGCTGTCTTGAATGGCTTTGATATCACCAGGGCTAATGCTACCATGGTGCCCCACCTCCCCCGCTTGTAATAATTGTTTCGCTGCCGGTGAACCTTCAGTCACTGCTTGGCTCAATAAAAACAGTGGATAGTTACTGACACTGACCGTTGCTGCTTGAGCATTTAAGGTTAAAGAGCCTAGCATTATTATTGCTATGATCAGCAAACGTTTAGACAGTATAATTGAGCATAAAAATTTATTGAAAAATGAATTGGTAAGAAAGGACTTAAGGTCAAGAAAATTATTTATAGTATTATCGTTATTTTGACGATGAAAAGTCATGCGTAAGTAGTCCTGTTAAATAGATAGGAATAATGAGAGTTATGTTTTTCTAATTTCCATTATGTTATACTATAACAATTAAAAGTGCTAACTTATTTTTTGGAGCTTGAATAGTGTCTATTACTTCATCTGGCTGTGAGTCATCTACCAATGGCGATGTATGTGACAATCACGTACACGACAACCATCTGCATGATGTGCAAGACTTTACGCCGCGCGATGTAGTTGAGCGACTCGCAGCAGCAAAAGAGCAGTGCCGGACGCGTGGCGTACGCTTTACGCCTTTACGTCAGCAGATCTATGAACTGGTATTGCAGGCCAATAAACCAGTTGGCGCTTATGATCTCATTACTCAACTGCAGCGTGTACGGCTATTAGACACCGATAATAATGTCCATGAAACAAAAAATACCACATCAAAAAATGTCGCACCACCGACGGTTTATCGCAGCTTAGAGTTTTTGTTAAGTGAGGGCTTGATTCATCAACTGACTTCGATTAATGCTTATGTCCCCTGTTGTCATCCACGGGCACAACATACGGCAGCCTTCTTAATCTGTGACCAATGCCAGCGAGTGCAAGAATGTAGCAGCTTACCAGTACAAGAAATGATGAGCTTCGCTGAGCAAGATGTTGGCTTTACCGTTGCCCGTAGTGTCATTGAGCTTAGCGGCATTTGCCAGGCCTGCCACTAAAGCCATGCAAAGAACGTCATGCAAAATATCTTTTTTATTCATTCATCAATTTTCAAACTATTAGCTGCCGACTCATGAATCATCCTGTATCTTCATCTACACAACCACCCTCTACTCAACAGCTTGATTCGTTCTCTAAGCGTGATGTTCCGCTTCTTACTTTAACTGATGTCAGTTATCATATCGGGCAACAGCGCTTGGTATCGCATATTAATATTGATATTGCGGTCAATGAAACCGTTAGTCTTATTGGGCCTAATGGTGCTGGCAAGTCAACGTTGGTGAAGCTTGTTTTGGGGCTAATCATGCCCTCTGAAGGGCAAATTATTGCGCATCAACCGTTGCAGCTTGGTTATGTACCGCAACGTTTTGCCGTACCGCCGATCTTGCCACTGCGAGTCCAGGACTTATTGGCGCAAGCAGATAAGCGACGCTTGACTGATAGCCAGCGGCAATTCATTTTTGATAATTTGTCATTAACGCATCTACTATCACGGCAGATGTTGCACTTATCTGGTGGGGAGACTCAGCGGGTACTATTAGCACGCGCCTTGTTAGACAAGCCTAATTTACTGATTTTAGATGAGCCCATGCAGGGACTGGATCCTGATACGGAAGTGTGGCTATATCAGTTCATTGATGAGCTGCCCGATTTTCTACGTTGTGCGATGCTAGTAGTGTCACACGATTTGCATTGGGTAATGAAAGGCAGCCGACGAGTGATTTGTCTCAATAAACATATCTGCTGTGAAGGCCAACCCAGCGATCTGGCTATCAGTGCTGAGTTTCAAAAATTGTTTGGTCATCATTATGAGCAACCTTATGTACATCAGCCGCACGCTTGTGAACACCAAGCGCCAAGTGGGCTGTTGTAGCTGCATCCATACCAGCTTGCCAGCTACTAAACTGGTTGTGTTACCTTACTTATTCACTATTAAGTTCTTTATTAAATTTTATAAATAAAGTCTAACGGACACTTATTATGACCGCTTGGTTAGCTATCATTGCCCCTGCTTGGATTGCCGGCAGTATTTTAGCCCTGCTATCAGCGCCCCTTGGATGTCTGGTATTGTGGCGACGCATGGCCTTTTTTGCAGATGCCTTAGCGCATGGAACCCTTCTCGGCGTTGCGCTAGCGGTGTGGTGGCAGTTGCCGATGGGTATTGGTATCGCTATGGTTAGCGTCATGGTGGTCGTAGGACTGGTGTTGATCGATGATGAGCGACTACCAGTCGATGCAGTACTGGCAGTGGTCGCGGTCTCACTACTGTGTTTGGGACTATTGGCCTTGACCCAGCTTACTGATCAACAAGCCAATGTATTGGGGTTTTTATTTGGTAATTTACTGGAGCTTGACTGGGCAGATCTGCCGTTACTTGCTACGAGTGTACTGATTGGACTCGGATTATTAGCTTATATTTGGCCAGCACAAATTAAACTGGCGACTCATGAAGCGTTAGCCCGTATTCAAGGCATTAACCCCACGCGGCAGCGGCTGTTTTTTATGGGAGTATTGGCTGGATTCTGTGCGATTGCCTTGCAAGCAGTTGGTAGCTTATTAATCAGTGGCTTGCTAGTACTACCAGCACTCACGGCGCGCCTATATTCAGCGTCACCTAAGCAGATGGTGATTATCGCACTGATCGTTGCTCAACTGGGCGTCACTTTAGGCGTTTGGGGCAGTATCTGGCTTGATATACAGACCGGACTGACCATTGTACTGGTCTTGGCCATTCTATTTTTCGCCGCGCTGATTGTCTCTAAATTAACGACCTCAAAATTAATGCCTTCAAAATTTTGGACGGCACGCCGTTAAAGAGACTATGACGGCACATCGTTAAAGGGACTATATTGTCATCGAATGAGCCCTTGTGAAAGTTTTATTCAACTTTATTTCACAGATATAGCTAGAGATTTATTAGGTTTTGTGCTATAAATTTTCCTAAATATTATCAGTACCCTATTTAATTAACCAACTGCCACACCAAATAGTGGTGGCAATTATTTAATTGTAATATCAGATGGGTTATAAAGTTGCTGGAATACCCTAGATAACATCAACGCTGAAAAGTAAAAAACCAAGACTTACTTATTCGTTTTCTGACAGCCTCATTCGTTTTAGTCTGATAAAGGACTGACCATGCTAAGCTACCCTGCCCGTAGGATTTACACGCCAGATGAGCACGTAAACGTCTTGCAGATCACTGACCTACATTTATCAGCCCACTATCCCATAACGAGCAGCACTATTGCTCAAAACGATGACCTCACTGACTCTATTTGTCAGGAAAATTTTGAAGCCAGCCTTCGACAGGCTTTGAACGAAGATATTCGCTGTGACTTGATTTTGGTCACTGGCGACTTGGTTAGTCAGGTTGAACCTGCTATTTATGATCATATTTTTAAGATACTAAAGGCGACTAATATCCCTTTTGCCTGTATCGCTGGCAACCATGACGTGACTGATGAAATAGTGACAGAGGTGCCTTTTTTTCAGCGAGAAACCATTGCTCAAGCGGCTGATGAGCGTTTGCTCAGTCGTCATGTCATTGATACTGACTACTGGCAGTTGTTATTATTAGACTCTGCTATCCCAGGTAAAGTCGCAGGGGAAGTCACTGATACCGATATTGATTGGTTGTGTGAGCAACTGACAGCTGACGATAAGCCAGCCCTAATCGCTATCCATCATCACGTACTACCGATGAGATCTGACTGGATAGACGCCCATATTGCAGAGAATACAGAGAGCTTTTGGCAACGTATGGTGCCCTTTGATCATCTGCGCGTTATCATTAGCGGCCATACTCATCAAGAACAAGTCCGCTATCGCCAAGGCGTTACTGTTTATAGCACGCCCTCTACCTGCTACCAGTTCGAGCCCTACAAAGATGACTTTACCTACGATCATGATGCAAACCCCGGTTATCGCTGGTTGCAATTGGCCAACAATGGGCAGGTTGCAAGCTGGGTCAAAAGACTGGATACTTGACGGCCAGTTTTATTAGGCCAAAATATTTATTGAGCTAATGAACGTGTTGGCCTGCCTAGCACTGGCATTACCTATAGCTGACAGGGACTGACTGCTAGATAAATAGTGTCATATAATATAAATAGATGCCAAAGTACATTAGCAGTTAATAATCAGTAAAAAGGCAGCGGCACTAGTAAAATGTGCTAAAAAATAGTATCGTCTAAGGCCGGATGTTAAGAAAAATTATAGTAGCTAGGATAGCTAAACCAACCACCTACTAAGCTTGCGCAACCAGTAATTTGTAGCATTGTTTGAGCAGTAGCATTTGAATAAAAATATGCATGACAATATACATAACAATTTTGTAGATAAAGATTTTATAAACAATAACTTTAGTAGCGATATAAGCATACCGGTATAAACGTATCATTATGAGCTTACTATGAGATTAGCTGTGTTACTTGCGTTACCAAGTGGTGAAACGTTCTGTAAAAGGACAAGTTATAACGTTTAGCAAATTTACAACGTCTTGTCTTTTAAAACGTCGTTTTGTTGAATTAATTTGAAAAATTAGGATACCCATATGAGCACCCTGACCACGAATCCGAGTGATGTTAAGTTCACCCCTTATGTGCCTGCCAAAGACGAAGAGTATATGTCTGATGCTCAGTTAGAGCATTTCAAGGCTATTTTGTTGGATTGGAAGCATCAACTGATCGGCGAAGCTGACCGCACAAAGACTTATATCCAAGATGAATCAAGCGCCATGCCTGACATCAACGACCGTGCCACTCAAGAAGAAGAGTTTGCATTAACCCTGCGTACGCGTGACCGTGAACGTAAGCTTATCCGCAAAATCGATAAGTCCATGGGTGAAATTGAAAATGACGACTATGGATTCTGTGAAACTTGCGGAGTAGAAATCGGTTTACGTCGCCTAGAAGCACGCCCAACCGCGACTCAGTGCATCGACTGTAAGACTTTATCTGAAATTAAAGAACGCCAAAACCAAGGTGCTTAAAAAGGCCTTTAAATTAAAGTTAACTAAAGTACGTATAACAACGAGCGACCATATTACTGGTCGCTCGTTGCATTTAATAAATATCTTTTTATAGTCGCCTTCTTTATCCTATCTATATTCTCCTACTTTCAACAGCTGCCTATTTTGACACTCATTAATGATCATAGTCTTACTCCAACTCGGGCGCCGCCAGCACAGCCTATTGGCCGTTTTGCACCCTCGCCGACTGGTGAGCTACACCTTGGCTCATTGACCACTGCGCTAGCAAGTTATTGCCATATTAAGTCATTAGGTGGCAAATGGTTACTACGTATCGAAGACACTGATACCGCGCGCTGTGATAACCAGTTTAGCGAGCAGATACTGATAGATTTAGAAGTATTGGGCCTGCACTGGGACGGTGATGTCATTTACCAGTCTGAGCGTGTTGATATCTACAACGACTACTTGTCCACTGTACTGCATCCGCGACTCTACGGCTGCCTATGTTCCCGTAAAAGTCTAACGCAATATTGGCAACAACAAGCTAGGAAGCAACAATCTTTAGAGCAAAAAAATGCGCCACCAAACAACACAGTCCCCAAAAGCGTCACTGACGCCCTAAGCCGTAATCAACGGTATCCACGCTGTTGTATAAATGCCAATCTTGATCAGCAGCAGCATAAGCTACGTATACAGCTGCCCGATCATATGATTGGTTTTATGGATGGGATTCAAGGCATGCAATGGAGTAATCCCCAGCAAACTTTGGGGGATATGGTGGTGCGGCGTCAAGATGGCATGATTAATTATATTTTGGCGGCCAGTATTGATGATGGTCTGCAACAGATTACCCATATCATGCGCGGCTTAGATATCTTACCGCTGACCACGGCTCAGATTAGCATCATGCAGGCCGCTAACCTGACCGCTATTGACCGTTGGTATCATCTACCGCTGATATGTCATACTGACGGCCAAAAGCTCTCCAAGCAAAATCTCGCTCAGCCTATCGATACTCGCAAGCCTAGCACGCTAATTGCCAACGCTTTACAGCTGCTACAACAGCCATCTGTCGATAATGACACGCCAGCGCGCATGCTGGAGCAAGCGATCGCCCAATGGGATAACGCGCCTTTGCAAGGCATAAGTCATCTGGATATGTTCAGTGAGTTTCAGGAACATAAAGAATAAAAAACGCCTTAATAACACCTTAGCAAGGTCTTAGTAATAGCGACCCTGGCTTTTTTCTATCTCAGGGCTTTCTTTATAAATTTTCAACAACAGCGCGACCATAACTAAGCTGATTAGCATCGATGAGCCGCCATAACTAAAGAATGGCATGGTCAGACCTTTGGTTGGAATGGCGCCCATATTCATCGCCGCATTAATAATAGTCTGCGCAATAAAGACGATTCCGATCCCAAATGCGGTATAGCTCATGCGCATCTGCCGACGCTTAAGCGCATTGTAGCTGATACGCATAGCGCTACCAATGATCAACGCTTCAAGCAGCAGCACCATAGTGACGCCTACAAAGCCCAGTTCTTCACCCGTAATCGCTAATAGAAAATCCGTATGAGCCTCTGGTAAGTGCGATAGCTTTTGCACACTCTCACCATAACCAACCCCTGTAAACTCTCCGCGACCAAAAGCAATTAAGCTGCGTGCCAGCTGATAATCGGTGTCCTGAACATCATCAAAAGGATCTATAAATGATAAGGCGCGTGTCAGGCGATACTGTACCAAGGTCACTGCTAGCACCGCTAAGCCCACGACTAATACGCCCAATGCTAGAAATTGCTTATAAGGGGCACCAGCGATATAAAATATAGCAAACACAGTCCCTACAATAACCACTAGCGAGCCAAAATCTGGCTGTAATAACAGCAACATCGTTATCATACCAACGACTAAAAAGATCCGTAAAAAACCATCCCAGCCATTACGTACCTCAAAAGAGCGCCGCACCACAAAGTCAGCAACGAACACAATCATCACTAATTTCGCCAGCTCCGCTACTTGGAAGTTAAGAAAGCCTAGCTCTAACCAGCGTTTAGAGCCATTAATAGGGGTACCAAGTAAAGTTAGAAACAGCAATCCGCCGGTAATGGCCAGCAGCAAAAATTGCATTTCAGTTTTATACAGGGTTCGTAGCGGTAGGAAATAATAGGGCACTGCCGCCACACAGATGCCAATACCCATATACATCAGCTGATGCTCAAAAAAGTATAGCTCTGTCATTCCGCGACTGAGCGCAAAGGGAATAGAGGCAGAGGCCACCATTAATAAACTGAGTACCAGCATACAGCCAACACTTGCTAATAAGATGGCACGTGCTGATGGCATGGACAGGATACCATCTGAGCCAGTAGCTGACTGCGATTGACGAGATGAACGAGAGAAGAAAGAGAGCGCCATAATTTTTAAGTACACTAACAAACAAAAAACACGGCGTCTATTAAACGCCACCGTTTAAAAAGTATAAAAGAGATAAAACAAAATAGACAGTAACCAATAGCGAATACAAGACAAATACGACTAGATAGGCGATGTCAGGCAACATGATACAACATTAAACTGCGCAGCCTAATAAACTATTAGGCGTTGCAACAAATAATGTCAGTGCAGCACGTCTTGTTACTCATTGTTATGTCACAAGGCGAGGTCAGCCGGCTATTGATTTGGTTGGTCTGTTGCTTGATCGATTATCATTGACAGTAGCAGTAATCTATAAGCAAAACAATACTTTATCAAGCGAACATAATGTATTAGGCACAAATTACCTTTTATTAAATACTGCTGCCTGATTATCAATTGATGACACGCCCTAGCTAGCTGGCCGTAAACGCCTCTAACTGTGCGACTAACTGACTAAAATATTCACCGCGAGCCGCATAACCACTAAACTGATCAAAGCTGGCACAGGCCGGTGACAATAACACCGCTTGTACTTGTGACAGACTACTTGCGGTCACTTGTTGAATGGTCGCAAAAGCACCCTCCAGTGTCTGGCATTGATGTAACATCACCTCATCACTTAATGCGGCAGCGCGTAGATGCTGCTCAATCTGCTGGCTGTCCTCACCAATACACAGTACTTGACTGACATACTGGTTGATAAAAGGGGTTAATTCGCCAAATTTTTGGCCTTTGCCTTGTCCGCCTAAGATTAATAACAGCTTGCCATCTTTGGGGGCATATACTGCACCTAGCCCTTCGATAGCAGCCATCGTTGAGCCGATATTAGTGCCTTTGGAATCATTAAAATAGTCAATATCAGCGGCAGTTGCGACATATTGGCAACGATGTTCAAGTCCGGTGAATCGCTGTAGCGTGATCAGCATACTATCAAGCGGTAAACCAGCAAGCTCACCTAGTGCTAGAGCAGCCTGTGCATTGAGCAGGTTATGGCGACCTTTAATAATCAGTTTGTCCGCCGATAATAGTCGGTCAGTACCTCGTGCCAGGTGAATTTGTCCGTTAGGATCAGTAATTAGACCATAGTGACCTTTATCAGGGGCATGGATACCCGTACTCAACCGTGGTAAGTTATCTGCTACTAGAGGTCGAGTCAATGCGTCTTCACGACTAATAACCACTGACTTTGCGCCTTGAAAGATGCGATGCTTAGCTTGATGGTAGCCGAGCATATCGCCATGACGATCTAAATGATCAGGCGACATATTGAGTACAGTGGCGACCTGCGCGCCTAAATGAGTCACTGTCTCCAACTGAAAGCTAGACAGCTCAAGCACCGCTAACTGCATGTTGGCATTAGTAAGTAAGCTCAATGCTGGCACGCCAATATTGCCGCCAACGCCAACATCAACGCCGGCATCAGCAGCCATTTGTCCAACCAAGGTGGTCACCGTACTTTTGGCATTCGAGCCAGTGATTGCTACTATTGGTACCTCACAGGCGTCACAAAACAGCTGAATATCACTAACTACCGGGATCTTCGCCTGTCTAGCAGCAGACACTGCCTCGATGTTAAGGGAGATACCAGGGCTTATGATAATGCGTGCTGCTCGTTGTAATAGATCGGCATCAATCGCGCCAAATTGCCGAATAGTAACTGCTGCCGGTAACTCCTGAGCCAATGCAGGTGCTGACTGATTGTCTGTGACTGCCACCTGGTAACCTTGATCGGCAAGATACTTTGCCACTGATAATCCGGATTGTCCTAAGCCGACCACTACTTGTAGACCACTGCCTTTATGAAGTAAGGTTTCTGTTGCGGCGAGAATGGTCATATCTATTCCTTCTATGCTTGGTTAGGCTGACTTAGCGTTTTAGTTTAGCATGTTGTGACCTGTATCACGCTATTGTCACGCATCTTCAGCGAAGATGGGCATTATTATAGTAGGGTAAGCATCGGCTTAATTATATTTTCACCCTTTATTTTCGCCCTTCTTGTTTGAGCACACATTTACGTCCTATTTGCCGCTCAGATACCCGAGCTTAATCCTATGACAGAGCGCGTTGGATTGACCGTATGTGTTATGACAGCCGCTGAACACCGTGCATATTGATCTCAGTCAAGCCCACTTCTGGGATATCAGTGCCGTTGATACTTTAGACAAGCTAGTCATATGCTTGCAACGTGAAGGGATTGATGTCAAAGTGTTAGGACTCAGTAGTGAGAGTCGTACACTAATTGACCGTTTCTCTATCTATGATCAGCGCGATATTGACCTGTTGGATTAAATCTAATGACTCGTTTGCGTTATTAGGTTAACGCAATCGTGCCTGTTACCAATTTCGTTATTGAGCCTGACTATACTTTCATTATCAATATGATGTAACTGCCTTATGAGTAATTTAAAGCCAGATAGTATCATTGCTTGTTTAGACTGTCCTAATCACGTCCAAGCAGTGTTGGATGCCAGTATGTGGGCGTCGGCACGTCTGCAAGCCCCTATTGGTATGCTCCATGCGGTGCCAAGCGTCCAGAAAAAGGCAGCTGTCAATTATTCAGGCTGCCTGAATATCGGTGATGAGAGCACCTTGCTTGATCAATTTACCAGCAAAGAACATTTAAGTGACTCTGAGCTAAAAGCTCAAGGCAAACTCCTGCTGCATCAAGCCGCAGTTTATTGCGAACAGCATCAACCTAAGCGTAAGATGTATACGCTACACCGACACGAAAACCTTAACGAAAGCATTGATTATGTTGATGATCAGGCGCAACTTATTATTATTGGCCATCATGTTACCTGTAAATCCACTCTGAGCCAGCTCATACGCTTAAGTCACTGCCCTATTTTGGTGACTCATGCACCATTTTTGCCCCCAACAACGGCTTTATTTGCCTTCGATAACCGTGCGACTGCGCATAAATTACTTAATTGGCTTTGTAAAACGCCTATGGTACGCGCGCTAACTGTACATATTGTCATGGTCGGTAAAGACAATTCTGAAAACTGTGATGCGCTACGTGAAGCTTATGCCCGTCTTAAGCAAGCCGGTATTAACACTAAAAAAGCGTTGCTAGATTGCCGCGATGTCAGTGCAGCCTTAAACTATTATCAAAGCAAGCATGATATTGGTCTATTAATGACGGGGGCTTTTGGGCAATCACGTCTTCGTGAGCTGCTCCAAGGTAGCGATACCGAAAAGCTACTTTGCAGTACTAAGACCCCGTACCTGCTATTCCCCAAAGTTTAAATTTAGGATTTAAACGACACTCAAAGCGTCAATCTCTGCTCGCTTGTTCCTACCCTTGCCCCCCAATAATATTTTATTAAATCATCATAGCATAGCCTGCCCTGGCAGCTTAAAAGTTGGTTATAATAAAGTCCTCTTAAGTCTAACGTCAAAGGTTGATTCACTCAGCTTATATTGCCAACCGCAACATTTATCATGACAATATAAGCATTGTACTCTGTCATTATGGCAGTTGTTTACGAGCCAATAAGCCCAAACTTACCTACCCCCTTGAGTAGGTTTGGCACAGTTCTTGAATGACTTACTGTAAGCATGGTAGCGGTACGATACTCCAAAATGCACATATCAACCTTCGGCATCACTCATATAAGGAAATTTTTATGAAGTTAATCACTGCGATTTTAAAACCGTTCAAGCTCGATGATGTACGAGAAGCACTTTCTGATATCGGTGTTAAAGGTGTCACCGTCACTGAGGTAAAAGGCTTCGGTCGCCAAAAAGGCCATACCGAGCTTTATCGCGGTGCAGAATACGTGGTGGACTTTTTACCTAAAGTGAAAGTTGAAGTGGCCGTTATTGATGAGATGGTTGAGCCTGCAATCGAGGCTATTACCCGTATCGCCAGCACCGGTAAAATTGGTGATGGCAAAATATTTGTTACTACCTTGGAACAAGTCATTCGTATTCGTACGGGTGAAACGGGTCCTGACGCTATCTAAAGTTAAAGACAAGCTTATAAGCATAGTTTTATAAGTATAGGTTTAAAGCTACAAGCTCGTACCGCACGCCTATAACTCAGTTATAACAAGATCTGCATTATCAATTCAAGGGGGAATTAAGATGCAAAACCAAATCTTTGAGCTTCAATACGCACTCGATACGTTTTATTTTTTGATATGTGGGGCGCTGGTCATGTGGATGGCAGCCGGCTTCACTATGTTAGAGGCCGGATTGGTTCGATCAAAAAATACGGTCGAAATCTTGACTAAAAACATCGCCCTGTTTGCAACCGCCAGTATCATGTACATGATATGCGGCTATGCCATTATGTATGGTGGCGATCTATTTTTGAGCGGGATTGCAGGCGGTGAGACACTAGTAGATGACGCCTTAGCAGCCTCGGCTGAAAATGGTTTCGGTGGCGACTCCGTCTACTCTGCAGCGTCCGACTTTTTCTTTCAAGTAGTCTTTGTGGCAACCTGTATGTCAATCGTCTCAGGTGCCGTAGCTGAACGTATGAAGCTGTGGTCTTTTTTACTCTTTACAGTGGTTATGACTGGTGTCATCTATCCACTAGAGGGCAGTTGGACCTGGGGTGGCAACGATGTTTTTGGGTTATTTAACTTAGGTGACATGGGCTTCTCTGATTTTGCTGGCTCTGGTATCGTACATATGGCAGGTGCCGCTGCTGCACTAGCAGGTGTATTGCTGCTAGGGGCACGTCAAGGTAAGTATGGTCCTAACGGTGAGATACGGGCGATTCCTGGTGCTAATCTGCCGCTGGCAGCGCTTGGTACCCTAATCTTATGGATGGGTTGGTTCGGCTTTAATGGCGGGTCCGTTCTTAAACTGGGTGACATTGCCAGTGCCAACGCCGTTGCCATAGTGTTTTTGAATACCAATGCTGCAGCAGCAGGCGGTGCTATTGGGGCCTTGTTACTCGCGCGTCTCATTTTCGGAAAAGCTGACTTAACGATGCTCTTAAATGGTGCATTAGCAGGTCTAGTTGCGATTACTGCAGAACCCTCAACCCCCTCCGCTCTACAAGCCACTATTTTCGGTATGATAGCAGGTGCGATTGTAGTGTTATCAATCCTCGCCTTAGATAGGATGAAAATTGATGATCCAGTTGGTGCGATTTCGGTTCATGGCGTGGTGGGTCTATTTGGTCTACTAATTGTCCCGATTACCAATCCGGCATCTACCTTTATCGGTCAGATTGCTGGTGCTGCCACAATTTTTGCTTGGGTATTTATTGCCAGTTTAATAGTGTGGTCAATTATTAAAGTAGTCATTGGTCTGCGTATTTCTGAAGAAGATGAATACGAAGGTGGAGATATAGCAGAATGTGGTATGGAAGCTTACCCTGAGTTTACAAAATAGCTGATTTGAGCCATTTAATAAATCGACGATATAAAAAATCCCGCAGAACCTTTAGGTAATGCGGGATTTTTTTAATCATTTGCTATTAAAACCTCTCCATAAACAATAGACTCTTAAGGAATAGGCTCTTAATATTCAAAATATTAGCTTATTTCTTTTTCCACGTTTGGCTACGTGAGAATGGACCGATATAACCTTTTAGATCCAGTGTATTACCACTTAAATTTGCAGTCATGCGATAGGTTTTGTCTTTTGCAGGATCTGTAATCGTGCCACCACTATATTTGCCATTGCCGTCGGACTTAAGACCAGAAATAATAGTCATACCAACATATTGTTTGCCTTTTTCTGTCATAGCGGCAACCAGCTTGCCAGTCAAGACACCGTTCGCTTCAGTGATTTTCACCAAACCTTTTGGCTTGCCTTCGTCAAAAGTTTGCCAAGTAGTATTTGCTAATGGATCTGCAGCAAATGCCATTGTAGCCATACTGATACCAGCGATTGCTAACGTAGTTTTTGTAAATAATTTCATAAATCGACTCCCTTCGTACGATGATTACTCAAAACGTTATGTTATTACGCTTATCCTTTGCTAAAAGTTTTCTTTGCTATAAATGATACGGTATACAGTTGGAAAACGAGTACTTTAGCAACATAAGCGATGTCTCAACCTATTATAAGCAAAATTAGAACTTTGCCTAGTAGTTTTTTTATAGTTTCTTATTGCTATAAAACTAGAACTATATCAAATAGTTACATAAAAGGATTGTCTATATTTTCATCTGATTGGTCATTTTTTGCTTTTGACTCAGGCTCATTATTAATATAACCAGCAGAATTTTCAAAAGCCTGTAAAATTTTACCGGTTAATTCATGTAGCTGTTGAGCTTGCTTATGTCCCGACACATCAAAGTGTAGATCAATATCACCATAGATAATGATTTTATCTTTTTGGTTCTCGATAACTAGCTCACCAATTTGCATACTTTGATGGTCATTAGCAAAAGGTTCAATCATTGCCGTCTCCTGATTATTAACGATGCAGTGTGTTATTTTTTAATAATAGGTTGTTTTTTAACTAACTATTGCTAACGTATACTCACTTCATACTATTTAGGCCTGTAGCTGCATCATTAGCCAATTAATAATTGCCCATACAAATAGCATCCAAGTCGGCTCTTCACTGGGCTCTTCTGATGTCTCTAACTCCTTGCCTGCTTTTAATGGCAATACCAGTGCCTGTTCTTTGCGTTGACGGTCAAGTGCTGGCAGCACATCAATACCCGTTTGCACTACTAACTCATCTACACTGATGACTTCTATGCGCTCTGACTCGTCATTAGGCGCATAATAAACGCCTGCTTGATTAATGGCTGGAATATAGACCGCTTTAAAAAAGTGACTCGGCACCAATACTCGTCCGGCAAGTCGTTTGGTTTTTTTATTAGTAAAGGCTACCCCAGTAACCGTATAGACTTCGCCATATTGCTGGGTCAAATAACGAGTAGCTGATTCAATATTACGCCAAATATAGCGGTTATTACGGGGTGACTGCGGCGCGATATTGGCAAGGCTAAAGCTATCATATTGCTGACTGCGATTAGCCATATCTCCATTAGGCGCTAAATGTCCACGATCATAGCCAGAGCCCGAATAGTCAGAGAGCTCAGCACGGAATGACTGGGGTAGCCGGCTTTCTTCGTGAAAGCTATCTTCGCGATCGATTTGTTTGGCCTGTTGTAAGCGCTTACGTGTTAGATACTCTGCGACCCACAGCGGTGTGCGTGAGACCCCAGAATACATAACAGCAAAGCCATCCATACATAGCATCTGGGTCTTTTCACTAAGCTTAGTATTCGTAAATTCAGGATAAGTACCGCCATAAAAAGACTCGCTACACTGAGTCAGGTCATCAGCATGTGCCGGTGCTATAGCGATTATAAAGACTATCATCATGCTGACCAACGTCGATACCATAACGCTGAGACGACTTGATACAACGCTAGATATAGCATAGAGTATATTCGTTATATCACTACCACTTTTGGGCCTATCGACGCTTATCATTGTTTTTTTACCCTCGATACCTGACAGTCTTTGCTTTAATATTTGCTATCCTAGCAGGCGTTTACAGATAAAGAAAGATAAGCTATTACCCTGTCAAACCTTCTGCATGAGACAAAGAGTTTTTACCAGTGACATTTTAAATCGTATCCGCTATACTAGGCCGTCTGAAATAGTTAGGCTACCAGTTGTTACGTCTCATCTTCGAGTAATATGGTACCAAAGCTGGCTATTGAACGTCAAAAACGGTGAAGTGGGTGAGTGGCTGAAACCGCACGCCTGGAAAGTGTGTATGCGTTAATAGCGTATCGAGGGTTCGAATCCCTCCTTCACCGCCAATTATTATTCTGCTAGATAAAACCTCTGTATTTCTATCCTGTCCGAACCTCTCCAAACTTGTCCGAACCTCTCCAAAACTTCCCTTAAAACCTTTATAGGTAAGACTTTCCGTCTATACTTATTATCTACTGCTGTCCGAATCATTCCTGTTTAACCCTATGCATCCCACGTATTGTGTTGGTCTATTATTCATATATACCGTGAATAGACCAACATGCGATCTAAACTTATATGCCATAGACCAACATAATCGTCTTAAAGCTTTAAGCGTATAGCTTGCAGATATAGGAAAAGAATAACCTGTCAAGTGATAGTAAAATCCGCATTCTCAAACCTAGCAAAAAATGTACCCCTTCTCATCCGGATCAACACAGTATGATTAGTTTTTATAGCCTTAGAGGCTTTTAACCTGCCTCTAGGCTCGTTACCTTTATAGTAAATACCAGATCTAAATTTGATTCGCTATGACTGTTAACCAAGCGCTTTTATAGCATGGCTTGTGCAATCATGGCCGACCCTAAGAAAGTGCCCGTAAAGGTAAGTATGGCAACGATCGCAATTTTAAATCCTGATTTTTTGAATAAATCCACTTCCATTTGCGAGATGGCAAACCCTGCATAGGCAAGCACTGGTGTCAGTAATTGCAACACACCCAGTTTCTCTGTCTCTGCCAAAACGTAAGCATTGAATGGGAACTGTGGCAATGATATTAAAATAGCCACAATGGATATCCAAGCAATAGCCGGGACGTTGACTGGGATCAATCGTTTTAATAATATCCCAACAATACAGCAGGCAAACAGAATCAGCATAGCAGGTAAGGCGGTAATTGGGTTGACACCTTGTCCGACCCAGTTACTCAATAGCAGTACGACACATATAACCGCTAGTAGAATAAAGGACTGTACGGTCGATAGACTAGCCGGTTCTTCCATAACGGCACCGAAATCTGTTTTGGTGGTAGCGTCTGCCCCAGTATTCTTTTTAAACTTGCTGACAAGCTTGTATAAAAATTCTGTTAAAGGTAGCGCCACAAATAAACTAACGAATAATCCTGTGGCGTAAGTTAACAGGTTAGACGTGGCTGCAAAAGCCGTAATGGTTTCTTTTTGAGCAGGCACAGTCTCTGCAAGTGCAGCCGAACACGCCCCCATCATACTGCCACTACCGATGCCACAAGCCATCGCCAGCGCACGAACATCAATAAGTTCCATAGAGGCAATAACACCTGCCATTAATGAAAAATAAATCGCCCCAAACAAGGTGCCCATGACATAAACACCCATCACCCCGATACCTTCGGGACTTTGAAGCCCGTATTTGTCAGCGATTAGAGCCACGTTGGGTTCGCGAGCAATTGAGTGAGTCGCACCAATGGCTTCTCGCCCCATGCCAAAGACCAGTACGGCAACAGGCAGAGCAATCAGTACAGTAGCTACGTTACCTAATTCTTGTAGCAGTAGTGCTGGACCTGCAGCTATGATTTCTTCGATATTGGGACCAACACCCACGCCAAACTTGGCAATAAAAGGCATGATGCTTAAAAGAATGGCATAACTGGCAAATTTTGCTCGTTTCTTGGTTATGACGGCTTTCATCGAAGGAACAACATTAGGATTCAATAATATTGCAAAAATAAAGGCATATAGTAAAGGCAGTAATACTAAGATACCAATGCCGATAGGAATCTTAATGATGCCTATCCATTCTGCCAGTAGCGATGCCCCAATCACCAGTAAATGTAGCTTCCAATCAAGTAGGTGCTTGGTCATGTTCGGTGACAGCACGCTATTATTATTCATAGCAATTCCCTTTGTATTTCATTATTCCTACACGTCTTAATCATTCAATTTATTAAGGCATTTTTGGTAGTTTAGAACTTTTTAAGATTTTTTTGGTAGTTCAGATTCAGTTAGAGAAACCCATACCTTGATACCAGTCTCAATAGCATCATCATTAAAATCATACAATGCGTTATGCAGTGGTTTAGAAGGATTGCTACCGTCGACACCCAACCAAAAATAAGCGCCTTTAACCACCTGACTCATGAATGAAAAGTCTTCAGAAGCCATTGAAGGTTCTACATCAGTTTTTACTTTATCAGCGCCCAGCACCTTGGTTGCAGCCGCTTTGATTTCAAGATAAGCCTGACTGTCATTGGTGGTGACTGGATAACGAATGTGATAATCAATTTCGCCTGTAACCCCATATAGAGGTGGCAAGGCTGTCACCATCTCTGTGAGCAGGTCCTGCATGGATTGGCGTACGTCCATATCAAAGCTACGCACGGTCCCTTTTAAAATGGCATAATCAGGAATGACATTGGTGGTATCACCGCTGTTCATCTGGGTCACGCTGATCACACCAGACTGCAGTGGCGATACGCGACGAGAAATAATAGATTGAATATTAGTAATTAGTGCCGCACCTGCTGCAATCGGATCAGCCCCTAGATGTGGCATAGCGGCATGCGTGCCTTTACCCGTTAGAGTGATCTCAAAAGTATCAAAGGACGCCATCATGGGGCCATTATTAACCGCAATCTCTCCCACAGGCAGTCCTGGCCAGTTATGCAGTCCATAAACCGCGTCCATAGGAAACTTGTCAAACAAGCCATCATCAATCATGGCTTTTGCACCGCCTAGGACTTCTTCAGCAGGTTGAAATATAAAGTGAATCGTTCCACTAAAATTCTTATGTTGGCTTAGATGTTTGGCTGTACCTAGTAGAACTGAGGTATGACCATCATGACCACAGGCGTGCATACAATTGTCATGAGTGGACTTATGATCAACATCGTTTTGCTCTTTTATAGGTAGTGCATCCATATCAGCACGTAGTCCGATCGTAGGACCTGAGCCATTCTTAAGTGTACCTACAACCCCAGTACCTCCCAACCCTTGATGCACTTCAATGCCAAAAGACTGTAGTTTATCGGCAATAAATGACGCAGTTTTGAATTCTTTAAAACCCAGCTCAGGCTGGCTATGAATTTGTTTGCGCCATTGTTTGACTTCATCTAATAGTGCTTCTTTGACTAACATTTAATTTCTCCCTTGAAGATATTCAAGCATGGTTATATTTTTTAAAAAGGCTGTAGTTCTAATAATTTCAAAGCCAACAGCTCTATCACAAATTGGGTCAAACCAACTTTTACGCTGGCGTCGATGTGATTGGTTTGGCATTAGAAGGCAACCGTTCATTTAGATACGGTGATGTAATAAGAACAACCTTGATGTTGAAGAAGATACTTAGCGCTAACGATAAGACGAAAATATTAACACTTCAGATAGCTATAGTGGCAGTCTAATCAGTCAGTATTTTAGGCTATTATTTGTTAGTGTGGCTTTACACTACCTACAATACATTAAATAAATGATTTCTATAGCCACATGTGTAAAATTAAGGCTTTTATTGGTAATAAAAAGCCTTAATTTGAGCATTCACATTAGCAATGTGCAGATATTGAAGTAGAAAGTATGAGGATGGGGAGCTACTTTGCCATTTTCTATTGATTCGTAACGCTTAGAAACGGCATAAATATGCTTATGAAGCGCATATTAAGTCCCAATTTGATTTTGGACTAAATTATAAGAATGGATGTGGAACACACCGAAGTAAGACATGAGCTAAAGAAGGATTTGGTAAAGCGTGCGATAACAGCCATCAAGATGGCTGTGGCCAATATTAAATCAGCAAGGATGTTGATCAAGGCTTTTAAGTGTGGCTATCATAGATAGCTTTGTACCAAATTTCTGTACCCTCATTTAAGTTAAAGGAATTTTTAGATTCTTGCGTACCATAGATAACAGTATGCAACCTAAAGGTTCGCAGTATTCATGCATTAGGCAGTGATACCGTACTTATTGTAATTTTCCTACATGGACTGTCTAAAATTTTACATCATCCTGGGTCATTGCGCTTATCTTAATCGGCACAGCAAACGACCATGCGACCCCACCAGTACAAAAAAAGCTATTGTCATTAAAAGACACAATACGAGCCGTAAAGTCGTTATTCATTTGATCTGCCATGGCTTCTTTATCATTACTGTCCTCTACAGCACACCATATCTGTTGATCACCGCGCTTCAGCATTGCGCGAGTTAAGTCACTACCTGTTAACTTTTTATCCATCTTGACACCTCTTAGCCGCCCACTACAGTTTTTGAACTAAAAAGATCTTCTACCGTAATATTTTCTGTAGAAGTGACCCTTAGCTATACCTGAAATGCTATCGTTTATGGTGGCGTAATAAGAATGTTACATCAGATATACTTAAATTTATAATATTTTTACTATAGTTTTCATTAACTATAAGATGAACAGCACTTTTTTTAGTTTAAACGGTAAAGACAGCATAAAGATTTTAAAGGTCAGCCAATGAAAAAGTATCCCTCACAGCCCTAGTTCATCTTGAGTCAGTGCGATTTTTTTAACAGGTACCGCATGTTGCCATAAGTGTCCTTCCTTACAAAAGAAGCCGCGATTGTCAAAAGAAATAATATGCATTAGGGAACTATAATCCGTACTATTGATAGTAGCCATAGCATCCTCATCGCTATCATTGCTTGTAGCGCACCACACTTGCTGATCGCCACGGTCCAACATGGCACGAGTTAGATTACTACCTGTTAATTCATTACTCATATCTAAACCTTTTTTGTCTTGTATAATTTTTTAAGTACAGCTTACTTATCATTATATCGACTTATGTTTATAAAGTGTTTGGTTTTATAGGTCCTTATGCTCTTTCAGT
Source organism: Psychrobacter sp. PL19 (assembly GCF_017875835.1). Classification (NCBI taxonomy): domain Bacteria; kingdom Pseudomonadati; phylum Pseudomonadota; class Gammaproteobacteria; order Moraxellales; family Moraxellaceae; genus Psychrobacter; species Psychrobacter sp. PL19. The sequence continues at coordinate 771,067 of NZ_JAGING010000001.1, read as the reverse complement.
TGCCTTTACTCATTCAAATATAGCTCTACTGTCAGATCTAGCCTGACTTACATGTCTTTCCGTGAGGAAGAGTTCCTAACATGCAATATAACCGATGCGTTGTTTTTCGGCTTTGACCAAGCGGAAGTTGGTTATCAAGCTACTTTTAAGCGAGCAACCTCTCAATTAGCTGTTCGTTGCTGAGATTATAAATCTTTAGTCATTTAACTTTGAAGATGCGTTCATCAGATGCCTGCTCACTGGGGTCACACCACAAAGACAAGGTTCAGCTTATCGCAAGTCAGCTTCACAACGTTGATTTTCGTATCAGCCGCTTGCTCGGGATCAAGACATATCTTTAACACATAACGACAACCTAAATAAAAGTGCGTTTCACTATAATTAATCCATCTCAAAAACAGCACAATGCTATTGGGATAAATTTTTTGCCGGCGCCGTCATGCTTGCGAACAGCACGCCAGAAAAATTTATACCAGTAACACCTTGCTACAAGTGACTGTCTTGTACATTGAATCAACTACACTGCCGTAGCGCTTAGGTAAAACATAATTTTTTTACTCTATTTAATTACAGTATTTTTCTTCCAAGTACCGCTAAGCACAAATCTTCGACCGTTCAACTCCTTCTCGATTTATTTCTATAAGCAACTGGTTTATTCTATATCACTGAACGCTGCCATTTTGGTTGTTTTAATATTTTTTATTATCAATTATTTATTATCAATCTAGGGCGTTGGTCGTTGCTGTTATCTTCTAGATCACGATAATTTGTGGTAATGAGATAACTTTAATCATAGTGTTAAGCCCACAACTAATAGTGTTAAGCCCGCGACTATAAGTTTTAAAAACCTCACGCGTTGATCTGGATGGAGAATTCCATAGCTAGTATAACGTTTTTTGTCATGCTTCTAATGTTAAGCTTGGCTAAAAAATTTCCTGTATCACTTTAGTAATAATTGACACTAAAATTTACTGTGATGTTGTCTAATAAGATGTTATATTCTAAATTATAAATATAATAAAACAGATAATTGTTTGCTAAATACTTTATCTAAAACTTAAAAATCGATATAAACATTACTGTATTAAACATTACTGTATTTTAAGAACTTTGCAATAAGTGCACTCAAGATGAGGGCTAAGAAATAACTAGTCTATTTCTACTGTGTCTGAGGAAACTATACTTAAAAAGTTTCTAATGACGACATGAAATTATCTACCTATTGGCTAAAAAAATCGAAGACAAAAATATGATAAATACTGGTGATAAACTTCTGTGTAGAATTGGTAATAACTGTTACCTAGAAGGCGAAACCTACATTGTAGGTAAGTTCGTGAATGGAAGATATTTTGAACTAATGACAGGCTCTAATAATGACCATTGGTATGCCACTATAAATAATGAAGGCATATACGTTCGTTTTAATGCTATGAGAGATGAATTTAGCGACGCTTGGTTTGATAAGATAAATAACCAGCATTACTCTTGAATCTTGAGTGATTTTTAGCACCATTCCGACTTATCCCATCATTTAGCGGTATCACTAGTAATCTAGTGATACCGCTATTTTTATGCGGATCTTGAAGTGTTTTTATTTGATTGAATGTCTATTGGATACAGGGACTTGATAGCTGGATAGAAAGCAAGAAGATAACTCTATAGTCGATTCAATATAGAAGACAGTCACTGGCAGCAAGGTGCCACTGGTGTAAATTTTTCTGGCGTGCTGTTCGCAAGTGTGAGGGAGGCGGTAAAAAACTCATCCCAATAGCACTGTGCTGTTTCTCAATTGAATTAACTGTAGGTTCAGAATGGACGGCAAAAGCATGATGAGGATACCTACTTTCAAAGAGTAAGATCATAATTTATTTAAAACCCTACCTCAACTGGTACCACGGCCACCTTTTGAGCCCATTGTTGCCAGAGTACCTATCGTCATAGCGCATCTTGGCACAATGAACTGGGTTAAGGCTTGCTACTTGATAGCAAATTGATAAACCGATAGATTACGGCATTTATTTGCATTAGTGCACAACTGGCGTCCCCTCTGTGCTAAATGCGAAGGCTTTATTACTAAAATTACCAACCATAACTGCTTCGATAATGGGTTTTACCGTGTCATCTACGCCTTCCACTTCGATGATGAAATTTGCGCCAGACCCACCTTTGTCTTCTTCTTTTTCGACAATATAATTAAGTGTGGCCATGGCTGGTAGCTCAATCGGGCTTTTTAAGTACGCTTTGACAAAAGCACCATCGGTATCGTAATAGTCTATTTTGTTAATGTATAAAGATTTTTTTAAAGTGGTGTTACGGACACTCAAGGTGGCTGATAACAGAACTTGACGGTTGTCTCTGTCGGTATAGATGTCTGAGTAAATCGGCACATAAAAAGTTTGCTTATAGAGAAATTGGCTACGATCGACCGCTGATTTTATCTCAAGCTCTGTAATCGGATCTTTATGTTTCTCTGAGAACATGGTGTTTGGGTCTTGTATTGACTGATCACAGCCTGAGAATAACACCAACCCGGCAATACATAGGACGGATATGCGGTACTTGTTCATAACTTTCCCCTTCATCATTTCATGTATCTACTATTTCAAATAGCTGACGGTTAACTTTTCGGCCCGCTACTGTACTTTAACCCCGACACTACGTAAGAACTGATTAATGTGTTTATTAGCGCCGTAGACTACCAGCACATCACTATCTTGCAGGACTTGTTCAGGTTCAGCTAAGCCTTGAATACTAGGTCTACTTTGAGCGCGTCCAAAGCTGTCTTTGTAATGCTCATAACGCATAGTGCTCAGTAGTTTGATATTGAACTTATCTTCCAGCTGTAAGGCAGCTACTGTTTTACCGACCAAAGCGTCTGGAATACTAATCTCCACAATACTAAAGCTATCAGTCAAGGAAAAGGAATCGACAAAATAGCGTAGTGACAGCCGTTTTGCCCAGCGCTTTGCCGATTCTTGTTCAGGATGAAAAATATCATCGACCCCAATCGCTTGCAACACTTTTTCGTGCAGCGGGTTGATACTACGGCTGATTAAACGCTTTGCTTTTAGAGTTTTAAATAAGGCGGTCGCCATGACGTTAGCGCCTTGGTCTTCCCCAATCGCTACTATCACTATATCCGTATCAATAATCGGTAGGCCATTGACCGTATACTCATCGGTTGCGTCCATACAGATGGTATGCGAGATGACTTCTTTATAGCTCTCAACTTTTCGCATACTGCTATCAATAGCGACCACCTCATGGCCTTGGCTAGTGAGCGCTATACCGAGTGATGAGCCAAAACTTCCTAAACCTACGATGATATATTTCATAACCTTCCTTATCTTCTCTTAAGCGTCTTGTTTTAATACTAAGCCCTTATAATCTTGCTTTGACGATCGAATAATAACTCAATACACCCTAGTTAATAGTAATCTCTTCAGTCGGGTAACGATAGTTACGTTGGCGCATATTTTTAAGTAGTGCGATAAAGATGGTTAGCATACCCACCCGCCCAACGAACATGATGGCTGTGACCACCAGCTTACTAAAAGTTGATAGATCAGCCGTTAGGTTCAAACTCAACCCCACTGTGCTATAGGCAGAAAAACATTCAAAAATCACTTTAATCAAATCAAGCTCAGGCTGATCATAACTGATCAGAGTCACGCCCGTACCAATCACCAATAGCGACAGCCACATGATCGAAAATGCCCGACGAATAGAAATATCAGCTATTTCGCGTTTGAATACTTCCACCTTGGTCTGACCACGCGCGAGGCTAAAAGTATTTAACACCGCAATAGCAAAGGTGCTGGTCTTGATACCGCCACCCGTTGAATTGGGAGACGCACCAATCCACATCAAAAAAATCGTTAGCATCACAGTCGGGAACGCCAGCGCATCCATATCGGCAATATTAAAGCCTGCAGTTCGCGGCGTAGCCGCCGTAAACAACCCCGCTATTAACTTGCCATACCAACTACTATGCTCAGCAAGTATGCCGTGGTATTCAAATAGCATCACCCCAATTAGCCCTATTGATAATAACGCGCCAGAGGTGATTAAAGTGATGCGACTGTTAATACTAAGTAGCCACGGCTGATAGGTATAGCGCGGATCATTATGGTAAAGCGCTCTTTGGGTACAGTGCCGCAGATAGCGCAGCAGATTAACCACAATCACAAAGCCCATGCCACCAAATAAGAAGGTGGCACCAATAATCAGCTGTAAAGGATAGTTAAAGCGTAACGCCTCATCGTATAAACCTGCGCTAAAGGTAGAAAATCCCGCATTACAAAATGCAGATACGGCATGAAAAACCGAAAAGAATAACCGCTCAGAGAGATTCAATCCTGGTAGATCATAAATGCTGATATAAATCAAAATAGCAGCCAGCGCCTCAACGCCAAAAGTCACGTATAAAATAGATTTTAGAGTGGTGACCATATCACCCATACGCGGTGAGTAGTTCATCTCACTGATACTTAGCTGAGTCTCATAGCTGATACCACCTTTAAAAAAGTAGCTAAAATAAGTCACAAAGGTCAGGATACCAAGGCCACCAATTTGAATAAGACCTATGATAATCATTTGCCCAAAGGTGGTAAAACGAGTGGCGGTATCTACCACAATTAATCCGGTCACGCAGACGGCACTGGTAGCAGTAAATAGCGCATCAACAAATGAGATAGGCTCGTTGGTAGCGTTGGGCATCATCAGTAGCAAGGCCCCGACCAATACTACTGATAAAAAACTTAAGATAAAAAACTGGGCTGGATTTAAAAATGCACGATTAAGACTAAAATTATTATCAGATATTTCACGGACAAAGGTGACAAATACAGCAACCTTAATCGCAATAAAGCCATCTACCGGCGTCGATAGCCCTGATTGCCATAAAGCCGTGAAATGAACCACCAGTAGCATGACAATCGCTATACCGGTCAGCAAATCAAAAATTGCTACCTTGTTCACGATCAACGGCAATTTTCGGCGAATATAGCGCCCTATCGTGGCGATAAACCCCAGTAAAATAATCGCTAAATAGAAAATATGAAAGAGGTGCTGTAGCCACGTTGATAGTGTAAAACCACTGTCGACTAAAGCGACTGCTACCCCAATAATGCTGGCGACAATAGTAAACTTATTCAACAACCGATACGGTAGGGCTGGGTGCATAGCCTGAGTCCATTAAAGGGATAGTTAGTTCCAACTAGACTTGTGAGATAATATGACTTTTTAGGATAGAACGTTTAGAGTCGCCCTGCCTACGTCAATGACACTGTCACTTATACTCCTTTTTTTAACCATCTACTAAGATTGATTTTGGAGAATCGTAACCAGTTATGAAGCGCTTCATGACGAGGTTTTATAGAAAAACACCTAGAGTGCTCTTATTTTATAAGACTGACGATTGACATTGTGCAAGTTAATATCACCATTCCTAGGTAGGCACCCAAGGTTCAGAATACGTTATAATCAGTTAATGCTATCGATAACGGTATAAAGATACTTTTAAGTAAAAGCACTAATAATAGTAGGACCTCCCTATGGCAGTAAATATTTTCCTAACCGTGCATTTTGTCTTACTGCTGCTGATATCCTTGCGAGTACTGGCGCGTCACGACCTAACCTCATCAGCACGGCTGGCTTGGCTATTGCGATAGTCGTAACTGCGCGGATCCTGAGTTTCGAGTAAAGCCTAAATATGCGCCTTGGGTAGATATTATGCTGCGGGTTGAAGGACCAGTAGTGGCACAAAATCAAATGCTGTTTGCTAGTGATTGGTTAACTGAAAACCCCGACACCTCTCCAGAAAGCTTTTATTATAATACGAAGCCACAGCCAGGTGGGTTTGCAGCGCAAGTCTTCGCATATGGACCCACCCAGCGACGCGGCGCAACTCCGCAGTTTCTAGGGGCGCTCATCAGTCAAGCTCAGCATACGTTGATTATTTCAACACCATACTTTATACCGGACTATTCACTGATTAATATTTTATGCGCGACTGCTTATCGTGGTGTGGCAGTCACAATGATAGTTCCCAAACATAATGACTCATTCGTAGTGACAGTGACCAGTCGAAGCTATTACTGGCAATTGCTTAAAGCGGGGGTCAAGATTTATGAGTATAAACCAGGTTTGCTACATGCCAAAACCTTGACTGTTGATGGTGAGCTCAGCCTAATTGGCTCGACTAACTTAGACTTGCGTAGCTTTGGCTTGATTTGATTTGAACTATGAAAATAATGTAGTAATAAGCGATAAAATGCTGACTACTGACATCATAGAGCGGCAATATCAATATATTACTGACTCCAATGAAGTACAGCGCGAGCAGGTATAGTTAAAATACCTTAAAACGCTAGGGTACTGCTGGTATAAGCTTTTTGCAGCCTGTGTCTGCGTAGGCACAGCAAGCAAGAAAAACGTATGCCAGCAGTAGGTTATGTATCGATATTACTTTTCATTGACTATAGAAAGTTGGGTGCTACCCTATAGAATTTGGAACCATATTATTACCACCATGGAGCCAATACTATAGCGTTTATATATAGGCAATTAAAAAGACTAGCCTGATTTATTTATCAGCTGTTTTTTGCAAAACATACACCACAAATCGTGCCTCGGTCTCAAATGGCTGAGCCTCAGCACTTGCCAATAGTGCTTGTCGATTTTCCGCACGAGCGCGATAAGCATAGGGCGTCATGGTTAATAAATCAGCTAATGCCTCTGCTGATAAGCTCAACTTGGAGCTAATGTGATGGGTATCTACAAGTATAAAATACGGTGCTAATGTGGGTAAAAATTTCTCAGAATCATGTTCACGCACGCTATCAAATAGTACCTCACGCAAGGTCGCTAAATGACCCATGTCCGGCTTAGCAATCACTAAATAGCCACCCTCTTGTAAGACCTCAGCAAATGCTTCGGGCAAAATTGGGCTAAAAATACTACTAATGCCGGTCATGCTATGCGCGCGTAAGGGTAAATGCGCCGCACTGGTCACTAATGGGTAAATGGCAGCCGTTTTAGACAGTCCTATTGCTTGTTCATTTTCTCTTTGATACCACAGACGATTTGTCACCTTACTGGCTCTAGCCAGCTCGATCAGCGCCGACTTACTAATATCAGCCGCTATTAATTCATCAATACCCACGCTTACTTCTGAGCCAATTTGCGCCATTGCTTGGGTGTAATACCCTTCTCCGCAACCAATATCTAGCCAGCATGTTTCGGGTGTATCGTTTTTACCATGTTCGTCATTATTAGTTGCTGTTTTACCTTGCGCCAATAGTTGTGCCATTTGCTGACAAACCAGATTTTGTAATGGTTGATAATATCCCGCCGCCAAAAAACGCTGCCGCGCTTCGATAGAGTCTTGACTGTCGCCGGGGTTTTTAGATTTCTTTTGTTGTACAGGCAGCAGATTAACGTAGCCTTGCCGCGCCACATCAAACGGATGGCAGGTTTGTTTGGGGTGCAAGCTGCCATCACAGCGCCAAGTATCCGCTGCTGGCTGTAGTGGCGACTGACAAATAGGACAAATAAATAAGGACACAAGCATCTCAAAGTCATACAAATATGGATAACATTTTAGCAAAATTTACGCTCAGCAAGTAATAAAACAAACGATAAAAGAGGCACTAAAAAAGCCACCTCAGTAATGACCCAGATGGCTTTTCTAATAATAAACATAAATATAGTCGGTTCACTTTAAAACAGAGTCAGTGTGGCTGGTAGAAATTTTTGCAGCCTCTGTCTGGCGAAGCGCACAGCACGCTAGAAAATTTTTACCAGCTGCACGTATTTATCTACGTATCACTTTTATTTTGCATTGACTATACGTTGAATATAGTTTGGTCTTAACGCAGCTTTAACGTCATCAGTCCCATTATCACTAGTATGATGGCAATAATCCAAAACCGTACGACCACTTGGGTTTCTTTCCAACCAATCTCTTCAAAGTGATGATGTAGCGGTGCCATACGAAAGACGCGTTTTTTGCGCAGCTTATACGAGCCGACTTGTAGCATGACCGATACCGCTTCTGCGACAAACAGCCCGCCCATAATCGCAAAAGCAATCTCTTGCCGGGTCATTACCGCAATGGTACCGAGCATCGCACCCAGCGCTAGCGCTCCAACATCACCCATAAATACTTGTGCAGGATGAGCATTGAACCACAAGAAACCAAGACCCGCACCAATCATAGCGCCACAAACAATAATCACTTCAGAATTATAAGCGATATAAGGCACATGCAAATACTCAGAGAATCTAACATCACCTGATACATAGGCCATCGCACCCAAACCTGCTGCAACCAAGACCACAGGTAAAATAGCGAGACCATCTAAGCCATCAGTCAAGTTAACCGAATTTGAGGCGCCATTAATCACAAAATAAGTAAAGATAATAAAACCAATACCATAGGGTACCGCTGAGAATGGGATGGCCCAGTCTTTAAAGATGGGTAACAATAAATCCTGCATCTCGCGTGTGGTCACTATGTTAGGCTGCAACGTGGCAATATAATAAAGGGAAATTCCCACGAATAACGCGCCCATTGACAGCCAGAAATATTTTTTTCGAGCACTCAATCCTTTGGGGTCTTTGTACTTAATTTTTAGCCAATCATCTGCCCAGCCTACCGCACCAAAGATAATCATCACAATAAGCAAGATCCAAACGTAGGGGTTATTCAGTCGCGCCCACAGTAAGGTCGACACGCCGATAGCACTTAAAATTAACACCCCACCCATGGTAGGCGTGCCAGTTTTGACTAAATGCGATTGTGGCCCATCATTACGAATCGCTTGACCGTACTTGAGTGCACGCAGATGCCTAATGACCCGTCCACCTAAAAACATACAGAAACCAAGCGCGGTAACGACCGCCAATAACGCCCGCAGCGTCAACGAAGAAACCGCAGAAAATGGGGTATAGTACTGACCCAACCATTCAAACAACCAAACTAACACCGCCTACTCCTTTACTAACGCATCAATAAGTGTTTCCATTTCCATGGAACGAGAGCCTTTGAACAACACGGTACAAGGCTGTGCTTGCTGCGCCTGTAAATACGGCTGTAAATACTGTAACAAACTGGCTTTATCATCAAAAGCCTGGGCAGTAATGCCGCCAATCTCTTGCGCGCCAGTAACGCTATAGGTAGCATACTCGCCAACACAAAGCAGTACATCGATACCGCTGGCAGCAATAGTGCGACCTAAACTTTGATGTTCGCTCACAGCGGCATCGCCCAACTCAGCGATGTCGCCTAATACCATCACTTGCACGCCCGTTTGCGCCGCCAATACTTTCGTGGCTGCTCTCACTGCATGCGGATTGGCATTATAAGCGTCATCAATCAGACGATGCAACCCTAACATCTGGCTGTTTAAACGGCCTTTTGCCGGACGTGCATTTTCAAGACCGATGACAATATCTTCAATATTGATATCTAGTGCGTAAGCACAAGCAGCAGCGGCAAGAGCATTATTTACATTGTGCTCACCCGCCAGCGGTAAATTAATATTATGGACTTGAGAGCCAATATGTAGCTTAAATTCACTGCGCTCAGGCTCAACATCAAGATGGCTAGCACTGACATCGGTATTACCAAAACCAATTACATGTGATGTATGGGTCTCAGCAATCCGGCGCAACTGATTGGTAAAGTCGTCGTCATCAGGAACAATCGCAAATTGGCCATCATTTAAAGTGTGGTAAATTTCCGCCTTAGTCTGACAAATACCCTCGCGGCTACCGAATTCGCCTAAATGCGCCGTACCGATGTTTAAAATACAGGCGACATCAGGACGGACAATGTCGGTGGTATAGGCAATCTCACCGATATGGTTGGCACCCAACTCTAATATGGCATAACGATGATGATCGGACAGCTCAAGGAGCATCATCGGCACGCCTAAATCATTGTTTAGGTTGCCACGAGTGATGAGAGTGGGTGCTAGACGACCAAAGATACTGCCGAGCATCTCTTTACAAGTGGTTTTGCCACTAGAACCAGTGATAGCAATCACAGTCAAGTCTTGATGCTGCTGGCGGCGATAAGCAGCCAGCTGCCCTAACGCCAAGCGGGTGTCACTAACGATCAACTGCGGAATATTGGCTGCAGTTGGACGCGATACGATAGCAGCAACTGCCCCTTGCGCCACAGCGGCATCAATATAATGGTGTCCATCGAAGTTATCACCGCTCAGTGCTAAAAATATGTCGCCAGTTTTAATCGTACGAGTATCGGTGGCAATGCGAATGCTGCTAACGCCACTATACGCATCTGCCTGCGCGGTAGTTGCATCCGGACCTTCTGTCTGTTGCTCATGCTCAGGTAGCTGCCAATGGCCATCAAGTCTGATGGTTGCCGCCAGCAAATTATCAGCTTGCCAAACGTACAGCCCCTGCGACTGAATGATGTTATCGTTGTCAGCTGTCATAGTAATTACCTTGTATGATGGCTACCTTATATGGTGGCTACTTTATTTTATAGTTTTGTATTGATATAAATGCTAGTTTTTCAGTCAACTATAGTTAAAACACCTTAAAAAACGCGACGGTACTGCTGGTATAAGCTTTTTGTAGCCTCTGTCTGCGTAGGCACAGCAAGCCAGAAAAATTTATGCCAGCAGTAGGTTATGTATCGATATTACTTTTCATTGACTATATATAGGCGTTTAGAAAAGTAAATTCGTTAGCGGCGTCCGGCTTGTTGTAGCGCCTGTAGAAAGATAACACTGTCATCAAAATCATGACGGACACCTTGAATCTCTTGATAAGTTTCATGCCCTTTGCCAGCGATAACCACAATATCATCAGGGCTAGCGTGAGCGACCGCATATTCAATGGCCTGCTGACGCGAAGGCTCAATATGAGTGCGCTGGTATTGCTCTGTGCTCATACCTAGTTGCATATCTTGCAAGATCATATTGGGATCTTCTGTGCGCGGGTTATCGGCGGTTAATATGACTTGATCCGCGCCTGATAATCCGGCCTGTGCCATTAATGGACGTTTACCCGCGTCGCGATCACCGCCACAACCAAAGACTGCCCACAATTTACCACGGCAGTGGGTTTTGAGACTATCAAGCACTTGAACCAAGGCATCGGGCGTATGAGCATAATCTACAATAAAGCAGCCTTCTGCTGAGGGTACTCGTTGCATACGCCCAACGGCACCCTGTAGCTGTGGCACTACTGCGGCAATACGTTCAAGACTTATGCCAAGCGCCACCGCAGTTGCGATCGCTGCCAGCAGATTTGCGACATTGAAGCGACCAAGGAGTGGGCTCACAATATTAATAGTACCAAAATCGCTATGCAAGGCAATCTCAACACCTTGTAGACTCGGTATGATACTGGAGGCCACGAAGGTCGCTGTTTGTGACGCCTGTAAACTATAAGTCCATACGATTAAGTTGCTGGCATGCGCGGTATCCAGCATTGTCCGAGCATACTCATCGTCACTGTTGATAACAGCGTGGGTTAAGCTTGGGAAATGCGCTCGATCAAACAGCTTGGCTTTGGCGGCGACATATTCGGCCATATCAGCATGATAATCTAGGTGATCCCGGCTTAGATTGGTGTAAATAGCGACGGTTACGGGCATCCCTTGCAAGCGTTGCTGATCCAGTCCATGCGAGCTGGCTTCAAGCGCTAATAAATCTGCACCCTGTTCACCCATTTGGTATAAAAACTGCTGAACAGCCAAAGCATCGCCAGTGGTATGACTGGCTTGTATTAACGCGCCTAGCTTACCATTACCTGCTGTTCCCATGACTGCGCTACTCATTCCCGCTAATTGGGCCAATTGCGCGACCAGCTGACTGATAGTCGTTTTGCCGTTAGTACCAGTAACTGCTATCACAGTTGGCAAAGTAGTGGGTTGTTGATATTGCATATAGGCTTGGATCAGGTCTCCTAAAAAGTCCCGGATATTGGGCACATATAATACCGGACAAGGCAGCGCTGCGGGTTGCTGCTGCGCTGAAGACTGCTTGTTGATTGCAGGCTGTGTATTTTCGAGCTGAATATTGGCATTTGGTGGCGCATTAGCCGGCGTAAACAAAGCGACTGGATCGACCTCTGATAAGATAAACGCAGCATTCTGAGCAGCCTGTGACAGGTAATCACGGCTTTTTTGACAGTTTGGGGTCTGACTTTTTAATAAAATAAACACATCATTGACAGCCACTTGGCGGCTGTCTAGGTGAAATTTTTGAAAGGGAATTTTGGCGACTGAACTGGTATTGTCTACTGCATCGCCTACTTCATATATCATCGCTGCCAATCGCTGCTGTAGCTTAGCGCTGCTGGCATAGTCCTCAATAAGCTGCTGTAAAGTAACAGCACGTGGCGATGATAAGGGCATGAGCAAATCCTAAACAATTAAAAAGAATAAATGAAAATGATATTATGAAGATATCAGCCACCAGAAAAATTTCAGTGGTTTTAAGGTATCAACAGCGCTGCTGCTATTCTAAACTACTCCGTCTGTAGTGGCTTATCTAAAGGTACATTGTACAAGCGTAGTGCCTCTTTCATAACATTATGGAATACTGGCGCTGCGGTAAGCCCCGCATAAATCTGCCCACGTGGATCTTCAATTAAGATCACACCAACCAGCTTTGGATTAGAGGCTGGTACCATTCCGGCAAAGACGTTACGATACTGATCGGTATGATAGCCCCCATCAGGATCAATTCGGCGTGACGTCCCTGTTTTACCAGCTACTCGGTAGCCATCAATAGCTGCCGCTTTAGCCGTACCACCGTCTTCAGTCACCCCTTCCATCATTTTTACAATCGACATCGCTTGTTCTCGCGCCATAATTCGTTTACTTGGTGGCACTTTGTTATTTTTGATCAAGCTTAAAGGATGCATGACGCCACCTGACGCTAGTGCCGCATAGGCCTGTGCTACCTGTGCTAGCGTCACTTGTAAACCATAACCATAGCTGACGGTAGCCCGACGAGCAGTCTCTTTCTCTTTAGGCGTGACGACTAGGCCACTGCCCTCACCAGGGAACTGTAGTGGTGTCTTTGAGCCAAAGCCAAATTGCTTTTGCATATTGGTAATCGCAGCAGGCGGTAAGGATAAAGCAATCTTAGTAGAGGCGACGTTACTTGATTTCTGTAACAGGGTCGCCAGATTAATCGTCCCCAAATTATCATGGTCACGAATGGTATAGCCTCTGACTCGAATAGAGCCAGGGTTGGTATCAATCAAAGAATTTGAGGTATATTTACCTGAATCTAGGGCGGCGGCAACGGTAAAGGGCTTCATCACTGACCCAGGCTCAAAAACATCAAGTAACGCACGATTACGCTGGTTTTCACCTGTCATTTCATTGAGATTGTTAGAGTTAAAAGATGGCCAAGTAGACAGTGCCAATACTTCACCAGTCTGTACATCAACCACCATACCCGTTGACCAACGTGCTTGTTGCAAGCGACCCACTTTTTCTAACTCTTTATACAGTAAATACTGTAAGCGCGAATCAATAGTCAGCGCCACATTTTGACCTGCTACTTCTGGCTCAATCTGTTTGATCTCTTTTAGGCTATTTTGCTTCGCATCTTTTAGGACTAAGACTTTGCCGTCGTCACCTGCCAGCATCGTTTCATATTGGCGCTCAATACCAGCACGCCCCTCGTAGCCACCTTCAGGATCATTAGCACTTTGCCCCATGAAGCCTAAAAGTTGCGAGTTAGGCTGCGGCTGTGGATAGTAGCGCTGAAAGAAATTTTTCTCATTCACACCTGGGAAGTCTAGCGAGCTGACACTTTGAGCGATCTCAGGGGTCACCTTATTCAATAGTGGTAAATAATGCGAGCCTGCACCTGATGGCAATGCCGCTTTTACCGCCGCTTCGTCGGTAACGTCGATGCTGTCATCGATAGCAGTGGCTTTCTGTAATTCAGTTACCGCTATATTGGCAGCTGCCGCAAGCGTGGTTAAATCCATATTATCAAGACGCTTTTGCATACGCGCTTGTAGCTGCGGACTGTCAGGATTGGTAAGCTTGACCCGTTTAAGCTCGTAATATTCGCGCGCATAATCATGCGGACTAAAAGACACGGTAGCTAACGGCGCACTGACCGCCAATGGCAACTTATTGCGATCGGTAATCATACCGCGGTAGGATTTTTGCGTGCGCACGCTAGTGATCAGCTCGTTACCCTTATCTTGATAAAACTGAGCATTGGCTACTTGTAAGTAATAGGCGCGTGATACCAGTAGCCCCAGTATAATTAAAGCAACTACCCATACAGTACGAAAGCGGTTCTTATCATTTTCAAAGCCGCCACGCGATGAGGCACCAGATGCTTTACTCAAAAAGGTTCTTTTGCTTTTGCGATTTTTAATACTGGTATAGGCCCCTTGGGTTTCATTGTTTTTTAGGCGACCAAACAGCTTAGTGGAACGATTTTTTGGTTTGTCGTTTGAGGAAGTCGCTTTTGAGTTATTAGCAGTAGAAGACTTGCTATTGGTCGGAGCAGATTTGGCAGCACTAGCGCGGCGTAAAGGCTTGATCACCTTGCCGCTGGCCGGTTTCTTACTGGTACTTTTTTCTGAGCCTTTAGCATTGGTAGAGTTTGAATCTTTATCACTCATTGTCCTACCTCCGTTGCTGCGAGACCGGCAGGATCTGTATCAGAAACCGTATTAGCGTTTTGGCTCTGATTGAGATTTGGATTAGCAGTTGTTTTGCCCACTGCTACAGGAGTCACAGGCGCGCTGGGCTGAATAATCAGCTTGTCTTTAAGGGTCGGCGAATACATGCTCAGCTCAGCAACGGCACGACTGGCAATCTGCGGGGTAGCACTGAAAGTTTGCTGCTCAATCAATAAGCGCTGATGCTCGACTTGCAGCTTGCGTTCTTGTTTTTTCATATCTTGCAAGGTTTTATAATCCTGGTGATATTGCTGAACGCTTTCGGCAGTTCTAATACCACTCCATACAATAGCGGCCGCTAATAGCAGTAGTACCACCACATAAATACTCACTACGCCAAAGCGCTGTGCGAATAGCTCTCCAACATCAGTATTATTAGTAGATGCAGTGTTGCGACGGTTGGTAGGTTGGTCAGATATTGCCATGACGATCTCAAAAAATGAACTTAAATATAAAAGAGGATTTAGGATAACGAGTTATAAACGACCTATTTACTATCAGTACCATCAATAAAAAACACTCACTATAGTCAGAACTAGATAAAACGGATACACATATGGTTTTGGATAACTGGCAAAAATTTTTCTAGCTTGCTGTGTGACTGCATCACTTTTCGAGCCTTCGAAAATTTCTTCCAGCTATCCTGTACCTACTTTAAAACAGCTTAGCTATAGTGCATGACAGCCGCAAAGGCTTGCTATTAGTGCAAGCACCAAAAATGCAACTGCTGAGCCTAGCAGACAATATTTACAGCTTTTTAACAGTTGCGTAGTTATTACTACATTAGCATCAATTCAGTATGCAAAATGCCTGCTAATAACTGTTGATATTTGCACCGTACTGACTGTTCACGGTGGAGCAGACGTTTTCAGCTATCTATCATTTTCAACTAGGTGATTTTTTCAACTAGCCGCTGTTTTCAGTGAGATTCTGGCTGATATGCTGTGTCCGTACGAGTTGCAGTCCGCAACCATGCACTACGCGAGCGCGGGTTTCCGGCTACTTCCGCTTTACTAGGTCCAATGCGTTTGGGTTTACTAAAGTAACGCGGGCGATTGGGCGGCATCGGTGATTGCTCATCTTCAGGATACTGCCCTTTACTATGGCGTTGCAAAAATTGCTTGATGCGCCGATCCTCAAGCGAATGAAAGCTAATCACCGCCAGCTGCCCACCCGCTTTAACAATAGGAATACTTTGTTGTAAAAAGCTATCCACATCACCAAGCTCATTATTAATAAAAATACGCATCGCTTGAAAGCTTTGAGTGGCCGGATGCTTGCCTCTCTGCCATTTAGGATGCGCAACTTTAATGACTTCTGCCAGCTCTAATGTAGAGGTATAACGGCTCATCTCTTTAATCGCGCGCGCAATTCGGCGACTATGGCGCTCTTCACCAAACTCGTATAATACATTGGCTAAGGTTTCGTCATCGACCTGCTCAAGCCATTCAGCAACAGACTGACCGCGAGTGGTGTCCATGCGCATGTCTATCGCACCATCACGCATAAAGCTAAAACCGCGACTGCCGTCATCGATTTGCGGCGAGGATACCCCCAAATCTGCCATCAAGCCATCAACCTGGTCGATACCCATCGCGGCTAAGCCAGCAGTTAGACTGGCAAAGCTGTCATGAATGACCTGTACGCGACTGTCTTCAGCCGCCAGTTCACGGGCGACTGCGATGGCAGTTGGGTCTTTATCGATAACAATCAGCTGCGCATCATCAGCCAGTTGCGATAATAGTAATCGACTATGACCGCCGCGCCCAAAGGTAGCATCGACGTAGACACCAGTAGCCTGCAAGCTATTTTCACTATCTGAGTCATTCTCCTGCATGGGCAACGATTTGACACCCAGCACTGCCGCGACTGCTTCATGCAATAACACCGCTTCATGGGCAAAGCTTGGTTGATCAAGCTCTACTTTATCAGAAACAGTTTTATCAGAGACTGCCGGATCTGGTGCAGTTGCAACGGACCGATCATCTATAGCCGACAGTGCTGCCGACGTAGCGGAAGAATCGGTAGCAGATAAAGAACGGGCTTTAGAATTAGGTTTAGACTTTGGCTTAGATTTCGATAGGGACACAAACAACTCAATAAATGACGACCAATGAGGCCATTAATAGTAAAAAATCAGATAAAAATAAACAAGTTAGGACTCAGCTAGCATTATTATCGCAAGGATACATCTGTAGTCAAGCGCCATCTAGCCTTTTCAGCAAAAATATTGCCTATCCCTGTTATAATAACGCTATATTTTACGCTATATGACCCTATAACGGCCTCTTTTCCTCATATTTTTTGCTTATCCCTTTTTAATTAACAACCATTACTTGAGACTATTATGACCCAAACTACAGTTTCTGCTGATAATAACATGAACAGCACCCGTCCTGTCCGTACCCGAATCGCACCCTCGCCTACTGGCTTCCCTCATGTGGGCACCGCTTATATCGCTTTATTTAATCTAGCTTTTGCTAAAGCACATGGCGGCGAATTTATCTTGCGCATTGAAGATACCGATCAGGTACGCTCAACCGAACAGTCTGAACAGATGATTTTAGACGCGTTACACTGGGTAGGGCTTGATTGGGCCGAAGGTCCTGACATCGGCGGTCCACATGCACCCTATCGTCAAAGTGAACGCGCTGACATCTATAAAAAACACGCGCAGCAGCTATTAGATAGCGATCATGCGTTTCGCTGTTTCTGCACCTCTGAGGAGCTTGACATCATGCGCGCTGAGCAAATGGCCAATGGTGAAAGCCCACGTTATGATGGCCGCTATGCTAACTTAGCACGGGTAGAGTCAGATAAAATGGTCGCGGATGGCAAACCTTTTGTAATTCGTATGCGTGTGCCCACTGAAGGCGTTTGCCGCGTTGAGGACATGCTACGTGGAACGGTTGAGATTCCATGGTCGCAAGTCGATATGCAAGTGCTATTAAAAACCGATGGCTTGCCAACTTATCATCTGGCCAATGTCGTCGATGACCACTTGATGGATATCAGCCATGTATTGCGCGGTGAAGAATGGCTGAATTCCGCCCCTAAACACCAATTACTGTATGAGTATTTCGGTTGGGAAATGCCAGTACTTTGCCACATGCCATTACTACGTAACCCTGATAAATCTAAATTATCTAAACGTAAAAACCCAACCTCCATCACTTACTATCGTGATGCAGGCGTATTGCCTGAGGCTCTACTTAACTATCTAGGGCGTATGGGTTACTCCATGCCTGATGAAGCGGAACAGTTCACTTTAGAAGACATGATCGCCAGCTTTGATATTCAGCGGGTGTCGCTTGGTGGTCCTATCTTTGATATCGAAAAATTAAATTGGCTCAATGCTGAATGGTTACGAGCGCTAACCCCAGCAGAACTTAAAAACAAGATTCTCGATTGGGCGAATAATAGCGATAAACTCACTGCTATGGCCGCCGCTATTCAGCCGCGTATTGAACTGCTCTCTGATGCAGTCAATTGGGGGGCCTTTTATTTCCAAAACCTACCCGATATCAACGCTGCAAGCTTTACTCATAAGTCGCTCACTCCTGAACAGATCATGGATATGCTGCAGCTTACTATTTGGCAGCTTGAGGCGTTACCGACTTGGAACGAGGAAGATATCTACGCCACTATAAAAGGTATGGCTGCTGCGCTTGATATCAAGATGCGCGACTTTATCGCCCCATTCTTTATTGCCATTGCTGGTAGCTCTTCATCAACACCAGTCATGAACTCTATGGCGATTATTGGCGCTGATATGACGCTCACGCGTTTACGCAATGCCGTTGACGTGCTTGGTGGTTTGGGCAAAAAGAAGCTTAAAAAACTAGAGAAGCAAGCGGCTGAATTACCAGATTTTTTGGCTGGTGATGATGATAACCGTTAAAAATTTTGTTCTTGAAAAAACTACTTTAATTTTCAAATCATAAAGGAAACTCTTGTAAAAAGGGTTTCCTATAAAACATTCAGAATTAATCATCACGAATTAACAAGAAAGGCCAGTCGCACTATTACTAACTTAATCTACTCAAACTTCAAAAGGTAATTTATGCCATATCCAATAGCTATAGACCCCGATAAAGTAGGAGAATACCCTGCGATGGTTTATGCAGGAGGCGGTTATTTTTTTGATGAAGTACTGGAGTATCGTGTTTGGTGTTATCCTGAACATAAGGCTAAGAATATAGACCATAACGATGGTGAAAGCGATAATTGTCATTGCTTTGCGACCTATCAAGAAGCACTAGAATTCGCCGATAACACTCAAAATGCAGAAAGGCCAATCGCATTGGTCAGGCAGCTTGAGTGGATCGACCAGCCATCAAGAGGTATTTATATTCATAATAAAGGGGAGAGGCTGACAGAATGGAGACCTGAATGGTTAGAGAGGGGCGCCAGAACAATGAACGATATTAGTCAATTTCTTCAAAAAAATAGTTAATATTCCTTATTAATTGACTACAAACTCATTTTTTGACAGATTTATTACTACTTTATTGAAATAGCAGTTGACAATTCCTCATCACTTACCTAAAATACGCACACTCTTAGCGAGGGGCTATAGCTCAGTTGGTAGAGCACTTGCATGGCATGCAAGGGGTCAACGGTTCGACTCCGTTTAGCTCCACCACGCTATTTACGATAAAGTGCAGCACTATCAGGCTTTATGGTGAATGACTTGCTAATAGTACAGCATCACCTAGGCACCGCTTATTTTTTAAGCAATCTGATGTTGTTGATTACCGTTATAGCGCTATTAACCTTAGCATCTATGACAACTCTATGCGTCCCCATCGTCTAGAGGCCTAGGACACCGCCCTTTCACGGCGGTAACGGGGGTTCGAACCCCCCTGGGGACGCCACTATTCGGCGCCACTTATTAGCACTTTTGTGAAGTTACATAAGATCAGACTAGTAAGCGTACCATCAAAAAGTCCAGTCACAATATATTGTGATTGGGCTTTTTTTATGTCCGTATTTTATTGCAAAGCAAAGGCATTCTATAGTCAATGAAAAGTAATATCGATATATAACGTACTGCTGGCATAAGTTTTTCTTGCTTGCTGTGCCTACGCAGACAGAGGCTGCAAAAAGCTTTTACCAGCAGTACCGTAGCGTTTTTAAGATATTTTAACTATAGAAGGCTATGACGACTTAACAACAGGATCAACATCGTCAGATTTTTGCTCAGCACGCTGTTTTATGAAAAGGGCTTTATGAGTGGGCCAACTTCTTTAAGGATAAATTTAAAGACAAGTAGGTACCGAACAATATCACGACTGAGCCAATAATAGCACCGATATCCAATGCTTCACCAAGTAACACATAACCAAAGAATATCGCAAAAATAGGAATAACTAAAGTAATGCTGGTCGCACGCATGGGACCAATACTTTTGATAAGGCGGTTCATAAAAATTAGGGCGATTGCCGTTGAAAATATCCCAATGCAAATCACAGACAGCCAAGCCTTAAGACTAATACTCTTGCCATACGGAAATTCATAGACGGCAATGGGTAGCATGACCAAGCTGGCAATGATTAGCGAGCCTGCCGTGATCGCAAGCGGCGAGAGGTCTTCTAAATAGTTTCTGGTGACGTTGGCCCCTGTTGCATAACCCACACAGGCTAATAAGGCGTAGCCCATTGGCAGCAACCCTGACCCTAAGTCTAAAACCTGTCCTTGCTCATCAAACAAGCGCTCACTCATTAAAATACCGACGCCAACCACACCGATAACCAATCCTATCGTTTGCCTCTTAGCGAGTTTATCGTTGAAAAACTTACTGGCGATAAACCCACTCATCATGGGCACCGAGGCATTAAGAACAGCCAATACTCCCGCGTTTACTGACTGCGCTGAAAAAGAAAATAACACAAAGGGAATGGCCGCGGAGAATAAGCCGACCACTGCCAAAACTTTGTAGTTTTCACGAATACCTTCTCGACTTTTCGGATATAACACCACAAAAACCAGCATGGTTAGCCCTGCAAATACCACCCGCAGGCTAGCAAATGCTAACGAGCCAAACTCAGGGACACCTACTCGATAAAATATAAAAGATAGCGACCACATGAAGGACAGCGTGATAAATATAATAAGATCGCGTCTGGTCATTTGTTAACTCGATTTTGATGTTTGGACTGTTTTAGCTAAGTCATTAAAATATCGTGATGATAACGCTTTAACTGCAGTTTAGGTGGGGTTTTTATGTGTTTTTAGTCAGGCTTTGAGGGGTTTGCACTCATTGTGCATTGGGTTTTGTTAAGCTATTAAACCTAGAGTCAGTTGTTTTTAAAAACGCTCGAAGAGAATCATGATGGAGCGTAACCTACTATTTGCGTTATCCTTCCTCACCCAATAAAAAACCCAACACAGCGTTGGGTTTTTTATTGGGCTCAAATAACGGATTACTTAAGCAGAGTCTTTGTTCTCACTGGCCAGTTGACGCAGTACATAGTGCAATACACCACCATGACGAACATATTCGCGCTCTTTTGGCGTCTGTAGCACGACGTGGACATCAAAGGTCTCAGTTGAGCCATCAACGCGCGTTGCACTAACGGTAGCAGTCTCACTCTCACCATTGTTAAGCCCGGTGATACTTAGTACTTCTGAGCCATCAAGGTTGTGAGATTGCGCACTCTCGCCATCTTTAAAGGTCAATGGCAAGACACCCATACCGACGAGGTTAGAGCGATGAATACGCTCAAACGAGCCGGTCAGTACCGCTTTTACCCCTAGCAAAATCGTACCTTTGGCAGCCCAATCACGGCTAGAGCCAGAACCATATTCTTCGCCACCGAGAACGACCAGCGTACGGCCTTCTTCTTTATACTTCATGGCGGCATAATAGATAGGCATCTGCTCGCCATCTTGTAGGGTCGCTTTATCGCCTTTGAGATAATAAGTATAACCGCCCTCTTTACCATCCATCATCAAGTTTTTGATACGGATATTGGCAAAGGTACCACGGGTCATGACCGCATCATTACCACGGCGCGAGCCATAGCTGTTGAAGTCGGCTTCCATCACTCCACGACCTTTCAAATACTTACCAGCGGGTGAATCGGCATCAATGTTGCCCGCTGGTGAGATATGATCGGTAGTAATAGAATCACCGAACAAACCCAATATGCGTGCATTCTCAATGTCAGGAATACCCTGTGGTTCCATGGTCATATCATCAAAGAACGGTGGATTCTTGATATAAGTTGACTCCTCACTCCATGGATATAGCTGGCTGTCTGAAGACGAGATAGAATTCCATTCATCGCTACCGTCGAACACTTCGCCGTAGTTTTTATGGAACATTTCAGCGCTAATATTATTAGCAATCAGCTCTTCAATCTCTTGTGACGTCGGCCAGATGTCTTTTAAGAATACATCATTGCCCTCTTGGTCTTGTCCAAGCGGATGAGTAGTCATATCAATATCTACCGTGCCTGCCAGCGCATAAGCAACTACTAGTGGCGGCGAGGCCAAATAGTTGGCTTTTACGTGCGAGTGGATACGACCTTCGAAGTTACGATTACCTGATAGTACAGCGGCGGCGACCAAATCATTGTCTTCAATACCTTTTTCGATACTCTCAAGTAAAGGCCCTGAGTTACCAATACAGGTAGTACAACCATAGCCGACCAGATAGAAGCCAATTTTTTCTAGCTCACTCATCAGCTCCGTTTTTTCAAGATAATCGGTGACTACTTTTGAACCAGGCGCAAAGGAGGTTTTTACCCACGGTTTAGCCGTCAGCCCTTTTGCCGCTGCGTTTCTGGCGACCAATCCTGCCCCAATCATTACTGCAGGGTTTGATGTATTGGTACAGGAGGTAATCGCTGCAATGACTACCGCACCGTCACGTAATTTATGCTCGTTGTCCTCTATCTTAACGTTAGAGAAAACAGTGTTAGCATCATGTCTGACGTCACTGACATCAAACTGCGCATCCTGTGCCGAATTAGGTTTGGCCGCTAGTTTATCCGCTTGCTTTTGCTCACCACCCTCTTGAGCAAAGCGGTCTTTACCCTTGATTTCTGCTTTACGATCTTTAGTCATCGTATGCAAGGTCTTGCCAAAGCTATCATACATACCTGATAGAGAAATGCGCTGATGCGGCAATTTTGGACCGGCAAGCGATGGTTCAACGGTGGCTAAGTCAAGATGTAAGTTGCTCGAATAAGTCGCGTTTGGCGTGTACTCATCATGCCATAAACCTTGTGCTCTAGCGTATTTTTCCACCAGTTCAATTTGTGCTTCATCACGTCCTGATAGACGTAAATAATCAATTGATATTTGGTCAATAGGGAAAATACCGCAGGTCGCGCCGTATTCTGGCGACATGTTGGCAATGGTTGCTCGATCAGCAAGCGGCATGTTGTGCAGACCTTCGCCGTAGAATTCCACGAACTTGCCAACCACCCCGTGAGCCCGTAGCATCTCAACCACGCGTAGTACCAAGTCAGTTGCGGTAACACCTTCAGTCAGCTTACCGGTCATCTCAAAACCAACGACTTGGGGAATCAGCATCGACGAAGGTTGTCCTAACATCGCGGCTTCGGCTTCAATACCACCCACGCCCCAACCGAGTACGCCAATACCATTAATCATCGTTGTGTGACTGTCGGTACCAAAAACCGTATCCGGATAAGCAGTGAGTTCACCATCCACTTCAGCGGTCATAACCACTCGCGCTAAATATTCTAAGTTGACTTGATGCACGATACCAGTAGCGGGCGGTACCACGACAAAGTTTTCAAACGCTTGTTTCCCCCAATGCAGAAATTCATAACGTTCGTTATTACGTTCAAATTCAATTTTCTTGTTTAAATCGAGGGCATCTTCGCGACCATAGACATCGACTTGCACCGAGTGATCGACGACCAATTCACTTGGGATAAACGGGTTAATTTGCTCCGCTTTACCGCCGAGCTTGACTACTGCATCACGCATGGCCGCCAAATCTACGACTGAGGGCACACCCGTAAAATCTTGCAGCACCACACGAGCGGGCATAAAAGCAATCTCTTGAGCGGGCTCAGCACCAGCGTCCCAGTTAGCGACTGCTTCAATATGGTTTTTACCGACTGATTGGCCGCCATCTTCTTTTCGTAGTAAGTTCTCAAGCACGATCTTCATACAAAATGGCAAGGTATCAATGTTTTTATAAGTTTTTGTTAGCTCAGGCAGACTGTAATAGGCATGATCCTTGCCATCGACTGAGAGGATGTTTTTTACGCTAAAAATATCGCTCATGGTAGCTTCCTTATCTATGTTATAGATTGTTATGAATTTATTGTTATAACAGGTGGCTTTTATTACATATGGCTTTTATTACATGTGGATAGGTCAATTTATTTGAAATGGCTGATTAATAGGTTTATTAATAAAGTTTATAAATGGAACCTTAGCAATTGGTAATAGCCTACTTTTACCATAACAAATAAGTCTATACTTGTTAACCCTAACTGGTTGATGAATGGTGGCAAAATGGTAAACGAAACAGTGATTTAATGGACTATATTAATGATGCTTTTTGCGACGGCCACTACGAAAGACCTGATGATCATCGTAAAAATGAACATCC
The DNA here is from genome assembly GCF_017875835.1 of Psychrobacter sp. PL19. Lineage (NCBI taxonomy): Bacteria > Pseudomonadati > Pseudomonadota > Gammaproteobacteria > Moraxellales > Moraxellaceae > Psychrobacter > Psychrobacter sp. PL19. Next base: position 746,763 of record NZ_JAGING010000001.1, on the reverse strand, counting down.
GCATTGTCAGGCCAAAAGTATGGCACCCCTAAAACAGGTAAGGGTGCAAGGTTGCGTGGCGTCACCTCAGTTTTTGATAACATTTGCTGCATGTGATGAGCCAGCTGGTCATCTATATACGCTAGTCGTTCAAAGCTTGATAAGGTAAAAAAATCTGGCGAGACATTGATTACTATGCTGTGTGCACACAGGGATTTACGCGGTTGTATTAATTGCTCAAGTAACGCGTGACCAAAGATATAAACAGCGGCCTGAGCATGGCTACTTGGTAGTTGGAGGTTATCCCAACTGTCTCGCGGTTTTACTAGACTACCTTGCCAGTCAAAGTTAATCAGCGCCTCACCAATACTTGGATCAGCGGTTACCAGTATCGCACCATTTTCATCAAATACGGTAATGGTATCGCGCACTCGTCCACGACCACTACCTTTTCCATTCATTTGCTTGGCGATCTCACACATATGATAGTAGTTGAGTAGCGCCTTAGTTTTAGGAAAGGTCAGCCAAATACTGCCGTTAAATAAATCATGCAAATTATCGCGAGTGGGAATATGGCCAGTGGTTGCAATAAAGCTTTCGTAACCTTCGCCTTCTGGCAGCGCATCTTGTGACACAAACTGTAGTGCCTGCGCTTGGTTGTTTTGAGTGGGCTTAGTTTGTGGTGGCGGCTGTTTAAAATTGTCAGCTTGCTGAGCCAACGCGGTATTTAATAAGTTGGCTATCACGGTGGTGCTGTAGTTGGAGATCTGATTGGAGATATGATTGGAGATGTGATTGGAGATATGATTCGGCAGAGGGTTAGACACATGATCAAAAACACCTTCTGAATTCTCATCTACTGTATTAGAGCCGCTCATTTGCTTACTTAAGCTTGCTACCGTTTGGCTGAGATAACTCAGTTGGCTAAGATGACTTAACCACGGTGCTTGCCAATCAATAGTAGCAAGGCTTGCCTCTAATTTTACATCTAAAGAGGCATTCATAACATTTGATTTAACAGTAGTTGATGACAAGGATGGTACAGCAGTAACAGTCATGATGAACTCTCTATCTTACCTATGGCTTTTACTGTTCAGTAGCTATAAGCAATTCAATATAACGGTGGTATAAGGAACTCGTGTGCAGGCTATATGTCGTTTATTAAGCCAGTTGCATCGAGCTCGCTAGATAATAAGTCACAAATATAGTGGACTGACTATATGAGTTTGGCGTGATGGCTCATGGTATCATAAGGCGCTTTTTTACAGCTAGACGAACGCCTATCGATGGCGAAATTTTATGGTAAAGTTTTATGGCGAATTTTAATACCCACTTAAATGGCGCATTTGCAGTAAGCGGTATACTAGGTTTAACCGTTTATAAAGCCGGTCTGTTGAATGACTCAGGGTTTTTAATATGCGTGGCGCTCGGCACGATAGGCGGGCTGCTGCCTGATCTAGACTCTGATAACTCGACCCCAATTAAATTGGGCTTTAATATTGCGTCCTTTATCTTTGCCTTTGGGCTGGTGATGCATTGGCGCAGTGAGCTAAGCTTACTGGCCTTAATAGCACTCTGGCTGGCGGGTTACGGTTTTATGCGTTATGTGGTCTTTCAAGTATTTACTAGCATGACTGTGCATCGTGGCGTCATTCATTCGGTGCCTTACATGGCGATATTGGGGCTTGGACTGACATATTTGAGCTATTATGCAGTGCACAATCCACTAATGGCCAGCTGGTTTTACGGTCTATTCTTATTCGGTGGCGCAATGGTACATTTGCTACTGGATGAGATGTACAGCGTGAATCTATCAGGGATGACCATGAAGCGCTCGTCCGGTACGGCGATGAAGTTTTATCAACACAAAGACCGCTGGTGGTATCTAATATTATATGCACTACTGGCATTACTAGTATTCGCAGCCCCACCTTTTGCACCGTTTTGGGAACAGCTGCGCGATCCTGCCCCTTGGGCAAAGCTCAAAGTCGGTATGCTACCTACCTTTATAAAAAACTTGTTATCTTAAAATTTATTAAGAACGTATTCCTCAATTATTAGAGCATGCTATGCCGCTTTCTATAAAGAATTGCCCTTGCCAAATCAATCCGTCGTTAGCCATTTCTAGCAACGCATTAGCCTATAAAGACTGCTGTCAGCCTTATCATGATAGCCTTGATGAAGACGGTACTGATAACAGCGCTGGCGCTCAAGCTGAGAGCGCTGAACGGCTGATGCGCACTCGTTATAGCGCGTTCGTATTAGTAAAGGCGGATTATATTGTCAAGACCACTGTGCCTGCTCAGCAGGCTTTGCTTGATATTAATGCCATTGAGTCTTGGGCAAAGGAAACGGATTGGGCAGGGCTAGAGGTCGTACAGCACACGCCAAAAATTGGTAAGCGTCATGCTCAAGTTGAGTTTAAGGCTTATTATAATACTGAAGATGGATTACAGGCGCATCATGAGTTATCTAGCTTTGTAAAAGTGACAGACCGGGTAAAAGTGACAGATAAGTCTGCTTCTGGAGATAAAGAACGCTGGTACTTCCTTGACCCAACTGTCTCGATGTCAGTGGGCCAAAAGCAGCCGTGTATTTGTGGGTCTGGTGAGAAGTTTAAGCGCTGTTGTGGGGTTTGTTTGGCTAATTAAATATCCCTAAATACTCGCCCCAACCGACCTTGCAATCGCGACCCCTTCCTCAATAGTCAAGAACTTACGCTGGCTTGGGCTGTCTTTATATACTATATCGCCATCTTGAAATATTAGGCATTCATTGACGGCCAGCTGTTGCCACTTTTCATTTTCAGTCAGTGGCACGGTTACTAATATGGTCACTTTATCTTTATCGGTGGTCAAATCACCAAAATTAATCGCCAGATCATCATCGGCTAATTTTGCTTCACCAAACGGAGCTTGACGGGTCAGATAAAACAGCAAACTACCGGCATAGGCCAATTGCCAATTACCATTCGATATCAAGCAATTAAACAAACCGTTCGCCGATAAATAACGACATTGGGTAGTCAAAAAGCTAAAAAGCGTTTGGTCATCAGGACGGGATTTAAAACTACTTTTGAGTCGATTGACTAAATAACAGAATGCCATTTCAGAGTCGGTTGAGCCCACCGGTTGGCAATGTGAAGCATTACCATTATCTTGCAAGCGCTGGCAGCGTTTAATAAATTCACTGTTCATCTGGCCATTATGGGCAAATACCCATTGTTCGCCCCATACTTCACGGACAAAAGGATGAGTGTTGGCCAAGCAGTTTTGACCTTGGGTGGCCTTTCGAATATGAGCAATGACATTCATAGCTTTGATCGGATAATTATTAACCAGGTCTGCAACTGGTGACAGGTGACTGGGATGGTTATCATGAAATAGCCGCAGTCCGGCTGCAACATTATCTGTATCACAGGCACTACGCTCAAAAAACGCAATGCCAAAACCATCTTCATGGCTATCGGTCATACCACCACGACGGCGAAATCCTGAAAAGCTAAAACCGATATCGGTCGGGGTATTACAGTTCATTCCTAATAGTTGACACATTTATGCATTACCACCGTTATTGTCATCCATTGGATTGGTTGTCATGTTGTCTTGCGATTCATCAAACATCTCATCTAGCAGTGCGGCACCATCTGTCTCGATGCTACCCAAGATACGCTGAGCCTGTGCCAGATCAGTATCTTGTACCCACAAGACTGCCCCTGAATTCATGCCGGGTATACCACTCAGGGCTTGTAGTGATACCGTTATATTATTATTTCTGAGCAGAGTGGCATGCAGCTCACCTTGCATATTGGTATCGTAGCGTGCCAGTTTGTGCCAGTTATCGACTTGGTTGGTCATTAGGTCGCCTTTGAAGGTTAAGAATGTATGGTTTTATGACAAATAAGTTTAGTAATATGGCAATAATATTTATAATAGCTGATCCAGGGTACATTCTTGAATAATCAGCTTGCTGTGGTCAGTTTGCTTGCTTTGGTCAGTTTGTAAGCGTTCCAGCGCTTGCTGTGCTTGCTTGCTGGTACTAAAAATACCTTGTATTTGTTCACTAGCTTGCTCAGTATTTAGCAGCACAAATACACTACCTTGCGCCTTTTCAACGTGTGCCCAATGATAAGCAGCCAGTCGTTTCATCAGGTCAGGATTTTTGACCATGATATTGTCACCAGTGCGCCCTTCAGTACGGTTGTAGTGAATGACGTTGAGACGCAGTAGCCAAAAGATGACAGCTGCTTTGGCCAGCATCACTGGTAATGCACGCTGCTCATCGGCGCCAAGTGTTCTTTTAGACTCATAGCCTTGAAGAAAAGCCCGCATTTTTTGGCGATCAAACGCTACCGACTCACCTTGCTCAGCGCCACCCCAAGTGGTACAAAAATCGTTGATGGCAATGGCAATATCCATCACATAATGATCAACGCTAACCTCAGTAAAGTCTAACAGACCTGTAAGGCGCTCGTGGCCTTTTTGACCTCTATTTAATGGTAAGTCCCACAAGGTATTATCCGCAAACATATCTAAATGACACAGCCCTTTTGGCAATATCGCCAATGGTAAATCAGTATAAGAGTGCCAAATATCGCTCATCAGCTTGGCCTCGTCGCTCGGCATAAACTGCATTTCGCGATCACGCACTTCAGCCCAAGGATACAGCGCCACGCCATAATCTTCGGCAGGCTGTAACTCTTGTAGCGTTTCGTGCAATACCGCTAACGATGCGCCTATTTCATGACACATGCTTTGGGTGGTTTGCTCAGGATGTGTGCCTGCTAGACAGGGCACTACAGTAATTGCTTTATCTTCGTAATGCATCACATAGCGTTTGTTGTCACTTGCATTACTTTTATCATTCAGACCATCATTATTAATATCAAAGCTTGACTCGACAATAGGCAAGGGTGCGGCAACCGCTAATTTACCATTTAGCTGGTTTAAAATAACCGCCATCTTTTCAATATCACTGGGTGGCCGCTCTTCAAATAGAGTGAATACATAAGAGTAATCACCCTCGGCATCGGTTGTTGTCTGAATAAACCAGTTGGAGTTTTTTATCCCTTGGGTAATAGGAATCGCACGAACGAATTGGACGCCAAAGCTTTGACAGAATGCGGCAAATTGATCATCGGTTAACTGGGTATAAACAGACATGACATCTCACTTAGGACAATTAGATTAGAAAGTTAAATAGGACAATTTCAACAGGTAATGGCGACAATCTCGCTATGTATGGATAAACTTTAGCAAAAAATGCATTAATTTGGCGAAAATATGCCTGATATAGCGGCGATTTTGCTAGACTAGCGCCTACGAATGAATTGATTATAAGGTGAAAGCCCCTATGTTAGCAAAGCGTATCATTCCTTGCTTGGATGTCGATAATGGCCGCGTGGTTAAAGGCGTGCAATTTGTCGATATTAAGGATGCCGGTGATCCTGTCGAAGTGGCAAAACGCTACAATGAACAAGGTGCCGATGAAATTACCTTTTTAGATATTACGGCAACTAATGATGAGCGAGACACGACTTATCATACCGTTGAACGTATGGCAGAGACCGTGTTTGTCCCGCTAACAGTTGGCGGCGGCGTGCGTAAAATCGCCGATATTCGCAATCTGTTGAATGCAGGCGCGGATAAAGTGGCTATTAATTCAGCAGCAGTATTTACTCCTGAGTTCGTTGGTGAGGCGTCACAAAAATTTGGCAACCAATGTATTGTGGTCGCTATCGATGCCAAGCGCGTTGCCGATATTAACGTCGATGGTATTATAATCCCGCGTTGGGAAATTTTCACCCATGGTGGACGCAAACCAACGGGTATTGATGCCGTTGCGTGGGCGCTAAAAATGGCTGATCTGGGCGCCGGTGAGCTGTTGGTCACCTCGATGGATGGCGATGGTACCAAAAAGGGCTATGATTTAGAGCTTATGAAGCAAATTACTGAGCAAGTAAATATACCCGTGATTGCCTCAGGTGGCGTGGGCAACCTGCAACATTTAGCTGACGGTGTTCTCAAAGGTGGCGTTGATGCAGTGCTTGCAGCCAGTATTTTTCACTTCGGTGAACATACTATTTCTGAAGCGAAGCACTACATGGCAAGCCAAGGGATACAGATGCGCTTGTAAAAAAATGCTATTATAGCGTTAACCACTTATTTTCATTTATCTAGCCCTTCGATAATCAATAAAATGAATCACTTAACTTAACAAATACTTCTATCTAGAATCAAGGATACTCCCATGTCAAATTTACAACAGCAACGCGATGCCGTCACTCATATTGACGGCAATTTACACCAAAATACCGACGCCCGTATTGGTATCGTCGTCACCCGTTTTAATGGTTTTGTTGTAGAGTCATTGGTTGATGGCGCCATTGATGCGCTACTACGTCACGGTGTTTTAGGCAGTAATATTACCGTCATTCGCGTACCTGGTGCTTTTGAATTGCCACTAGTTGCCCAGCGTGCTGCTGAATCTGATCGTTTCGATGCGATCATTGCTTTAGGTGCCATTATTCGTGGTAGCACCCCGCATTTTGATTTTGTCGCCAACGAGTCAGCAAAAGGCTTAAGCAGTGTCGCTACCGACTATAATATTCCCGTTGCTAATGGTGTCTTGACGACTGACAGCATTGAACAAGCGATTGAACGCGCGGGCACCAAAGCGGGTAATAAAGGCTCTGAAGCAGCAATGGTTGTACTTGAAATGATTGCGGTCTTATCACAATTAGATATTGATGATAGTAGTGATGACGCTTAGTTTTTTTAAAAAGCTAAATCAAATCGAGGCTGTTGGATTGAGACTTTTAATAATAAAGGTTTTATTAGAGGTCTCATCATGTGCTGACTTTAAGACTATATATGGAAGTGCTGTATCTAGGAATAAAGTGAGCGTATGAGCTGTACTATTTAGCGGTTGTAAACTGCCGGCTGATTATCTATACCCTTTCGACACATTTTTTATTTTAAAACTTTTTATTTTAAAAATTTTTATTTCAAAACTTAGGTATTGACCCCCTATGACTGACCAACTCAAGCGCGCCATTAGCGCTGCGAAAACTGCACAAACCGATTCTGAACAGGCTGAAGCTATTAGTGTAGCAAGCAGTAGTGCGGGTGACCAAAACTTCGATATGAGTGAGTCTTCTTATAAGACCAGTCACACCGCTATCCGTAAGGCGCGGCGTTTTGCTATGCAAGGCTTATATGAATGGCTGATCACTGACCACCGCTTTGATAACAACGGCAAGCTCGGTTGGAAGGCCAATGCACCGAATGATATCGCAGCACGTACACGCGCAACCAATGCTATGCATACAGTACACCTGGGTTATTATCATGAAATGATGCATGACATTCCAGAGCAGATTGAATCGCTAAATGCACTTATCACCCAGCATCTAGACCGTGAAATCGATAAGCTAGATACCGTTGAGCATGCTATTTTACTTATTGGTGCTTATGAGCTGCAAAACCGCTTAGAAATTCCTTATAAAGTGGTCCTTGATGAGGCGATGAAGCTCAATAATCATTTTGGAGCAACTGATGCCCATAAGCTGATTAATGCAGTATTGGATAGAATGGCGGTAGAACTGCGCGCTGCGGAAGTACAGGCCGATATCAAAGCCAATCTACGTACCTCACAAAAAGCCTCTATTAAGCAGACAAAGGTAGGAAGTGATGGATCTCAAGTGGACACTACTGAAAATGTAGCTGGAACTGAAGCCACGCCGACCGCTTCAACGAAACCACGTATCAGCGCCAATAATGCTAACGTTAAACGTAACCGTCCTAATAAAGCCAATGCCGGCATGACTAACGCTAAAGCAGCGATTAAAGACCGTGTCAAAGCAGTCAGCACTGAACCACTCATTGCTGAAAATACAGATGATGCGGTAGTCAATGATACGGTAGTCAGCACTGACCCTATTATCGATAACGCTAATACTTTGGCCGATTCAGAAAGCAGCATTGCAAAGAGTGACGTTTTAGAAAGTAAAATTTCAGAAAATGACGTGACAGATAGTGTTGAATCCAGTGTTGAATCAAGCCATCCCGATTCAGTGCACGTTGAAGCTGATAACTCTGAAACAGTTATCACTGAGTCAGCTGATAGCGATGCAGATAGCATAGATTCAGACAGCGTTAAATCAGACGACACTAAAGAAAATGCTAATAAATTGACCGATACAGAGTTAGATAGCAGCGATTTGAACAGTACTGATATGAACAGCACTGATGAAAAAAGTAACGACTAACTATGAACGAGTTTGAGCTGATTGAGCAAATATTCCTCCAGTTACAAGCCGATCAGCCACTACCTACTGATATTGAAAAGGGTATCGGTGATGATGCGGCAGTAATGTCGTTACCGGCTGGGTCACGCTTGGTTAGCTGTGTTGATACTTTAGTTCAAGGTCGGCATTTTAACGCTGATTGGCCACAGGTGCAGCAGTTAGCATTTGCTATTGGTTATAAAGCAGTAGCGGTCAACGTCTCAGACCTTGCTGCTATGGGCGCGACGCCGCACAGTATCTTACTGGCATTAGCATTACCTGAGCGCCTTGCGAACCAAGCATGGTTGACCGAGTTCGCCAAAGGCTTATTTCATGCCTGTCAGTTATTCGGTGTCACCCTGATTGGTGGTGATACTACCCGTAATGACAGCCTAATACTGAGCATCAGTGCGCAAGGATTACTGCCCGCTGACACGCCAGCGGTCTATCGCTCAGGGGCCAAGGTTGGTGACAAGGTCTACGTTTCAGGGTCACTTGGTGATGCCGCTTATGCTTTACAGCATCCTGATAATGGTGTTGGTATTGAGCTTGCGCATCGACTACATATGCCGACACCACGTATTCAGCTCGGTATCGCTTTGGCGCAAATTGGCGCGACAGCGATGATTGATATCTCTGATGGTCTGTACCAAGATCTAAGTCATATCTGTCAGCAGAGTAAGGTCAGTATGCGTCTCAATATCGAGCAACTGCCAACCAGCACGCCATTATCAACCATTGGCCTAACTGAACGCTTACTGTGCCAGCTAACCGGTGGTGATGATTATGAATTGGCATTTACTCTGCCTGCCGATGTCGCCCCACCTCTTAACAACACCTCCATAAGCTGTATCGGTGAGGTTATTGCGGTAGCGAATCAGGTTGATATTACAACTACTGATTTTACCGCTACTGACTCTGAAGTTAAAGATTCTAAAGCTACTGGTTTTAAAGTTGCTGGCTCTGAAGTTACAGACTCTACAAAAAATATAGTATCGCCGCATCCAGTGTTGTTTTATCAAGGTCAAGCAGTAACACCAACCCAACCCTCGCCCTTTACCACGTGGCCGACTCTGACTGGTTACCAACATTTTGCAGGTTAACCCATGACTGACAATCTATCTAAGCCCGATATTAGTCAAGCCAACGACTGTCCACCGCTACCAGCTCATGCCAGTGGCCTTGATCGTATTGTCTATTGGCTAGGTCTTGGGCTGGGTAGCGGCCTACCACGCCGTGCGCCAGGCACTTGGGGTACGGTTGGTGGGCTTATAATCGCTATACCGCTGATGAGCTTGGGCTTTGTGCCGTTTTTAATCATTACTCTCTTATCTTGTGTGATTGGCATTTGGATATGTGGTCGCACCTCTGAACTGATGGGCGGTCATGATAATCCGCATATCGTTTGGGATGAATGGGCGGGTATATGGATTACCCTATTGCCATTTTCTTACATGGGCGTGTCGGTAGCCAACTTTTGGCACGATGTGTCACAAAGCTTATCTATTATTGCGATCGTTATTGCTTTTGTACTGTTCCGCTTCTTTGATATTATTAAGCCCCCACCGATTAGCTGGGCGGATAAGAAGGTCGCTGGCGGTCTAGGTATCATGCTTGACGATATTATCGCCGGTATGATGGCAGCTGTAGTATGGATAGTGGTTATGTTGGCTATGCTGCTGTGAACGCCTTAATGTTAGGTTGGCTTTTTAGGTTAGTTTCCTAGCTCAAGGCATCTTATTAAATAGTTAAGCTTAGAAGATATAGTCAATGAACAGTAATATCGATACATAACCTACTGCTGGCATACGTTTTTCTTGCTTGCTGTGCCTACGCAGACAGAGGCTGCAAAAAGCTTATACCAGCAGTACCGTCGCGTTTTTAAGGTACTTTAACTATAGGTTACAAACCCTGCACGACTTAACATTTTTTTAAACCAATATTTACGTTATAATCCAAAATTATATTTTGTTACATCTATAAAGTGCTCTTTTAGGAATGCCATGACATCTTCTCTTTCTGTAATTATTCTGGCGGCCGGCAAAGGCACGCGTATGCAATCGGCTAAGCCAAAAGTGCTGCAGACCCTAGCGGGTAAGTCATTACTTGGTCATGTCTTAGACACCTGCCAGCAGCTCACAGTAGATGAAACCATTGTGGTACATGGATTTGGCGGTGAGCAAGTTCAGACAGCGATGACAGATCAATATGCGCATGTATCAATTACCTGGGTCGCTCAGACTGAACAGCTAGGCACCGGTCATGCGGTAAAAGTGGCGCTAACCCAATTACCAAAAGAAGGTCAAAGTTTAATTTTATACGGTGATGTACCGCTGGTCAGCTCATATACTTTAACAAAATTACAAGCCGCCAATATTGATGGCATGTCGATGTTAACGCTGACAGTAGACAGCCCCTTTGGTCTTGGGCGCATTAAACGCGATCAAGCTGGTAATATCGAAGCGATTGTCGAGCAAAAAGACGCTAGTGCTGCCGAACAACAAATCCAAGAGATTAATAGTGGCATTTACTGCGTTGATAATGCGTTGCTACATCAATATTTGCCAGAACTGTCTAATGATAATGCTCAGCAAGAATACTATCTGACCGATATCGTCAAGATGGCGGTGGCTGATGGTATTAGTATTGCCGCTATTGAGCCTGAGCATACCTTTGAGATTGAAGGCGTCAATAACCGCCAGCAGCTGGCGAGCTTAGAACGGTCATGGCAAGGTAAGCTTGTGCATGACTTACAAGTAGCGGGCGTACAGTTTGCTGATCCTACTCGGGTTGATATTCGTGGCAGTTTAACAGCTGGGCAAGATGTGTTTGTAGACGTCGGCGTGGTATTCGAAGGTGACTGTACCTTGGGTGATAACGTCTATATCGAAGCAGGCTGTGTTATCAAAAACACGCAAATCGGTAACGCCTGTCACATCAAACCTTATTGTGTTATCGATCAAGCCCAAATCGGTGCAGGCGTTGATATTGGTCCTTTTGCGCATCTGCGTCCTGGTACCGTTTTAAAGGATAGCAGTCGCGTTGGTAATTTTGTTGAGATTAAAAAATCCACTATCGGTAATGGTAGCAAGGTCAATCACTTGAGTTATATCGGTGATGCCACCATTGGTACTGGTGTCAATGTCGGTGCTGGCGTGATTACTTGTAATTATGACGGGGTCAATAAATCGCAAACTATCATTGAAGATCAGGCCTTTATTGGCTCGAATAGCAGCCTAGTTGCTCCAGTTACGATTGGCAAAACTGCGACAGTAGGTGCAGGGTCAGTGATTACTAAGGATGTTGATGCTGATGCTTTAGCTCTTGGGCGCGCTCGACAAGTGCAAAAGGAAAACTTCAAACGTCCGACCAAAAAATCTAAATAATAAAACAAAGTTAAAATTGTTTAAATAACCTTAAGCAGTGCGGCAATTAACTTGTGGTGCTGCTTAGTAGTATATTGGGTAGCCATTACCCTACTCCCTCTGTTCATAAAAACATTACTTGATGACCATTTTTATAACTATAGTCAATGAAAAGTAATATCGATACATAACCTACTGCTGGTATACGTTTTTCTTGCTTGCTGTGCCTATGCAGACAGAGGCTGCAAAAAGCTTATACCAGCAGTACCGTAGCGTTTTTAAGGTATTTTAACTATATATTTAATTTAAGGAATAGCCATGTGCGGAATTGTAGGTGCAGTTGCTGAGCGTAATATCGCCAATATCTTACTTGAAGGCTTAAAGCGCTTAGAATACCGAGGCTACGATTCCGCTGGTCTGACCGTTATTCGTGATGGTGAGTTACATCGCGAACGCCAAGTAGGCAAGGTAAAAGAATTGGTTGATGCAGTCGCCGTAAACCCAGAATTTTTTGACGGTCATATTGGCATTGCCCATACGCGCTGGGCCACTCATGGCGAGCCAGCCCAACGTAATGCTCATCCGCACGTTTCCGGCAAAATTGCCGTGGTACACAACGGTATCGTCGAAAACTACGCCGAGCTCAAGCAAGAATTAATGACAAAGGGCTACAAATTCACCTCGGAAACCGACACTGAAGTAGTGGCGCATCTGATTAACGACCTTTATCAACAGACTCCTGACCTATTAGAAGCCGTTCGGGCGGTCATTCCACTGCTACATGGGGCGTTTGCGCTAGGCATTATCCATGTCGATAGCCCAGAAGAATTAATTACGGTACGTCTAGGTTCACCATTAGTGATTGGTGTGGGTATTGGTGAGAACTTTATTGCCTCAGATCAGTTGGCACTGCTGCCAGTCACTAACCGTTTTATGTACCTCGAAGAAGGCGATGTTGCCAAGCTTACTCGCAATAGCATCACGGTCTATGCTGAGGGCGTTGAAGTCAGCCGCCAAATTCATGAAATCGATGCCAAACAACACAACGCCGACAAAGGCGAGTTTAAGCACTATATGCTCAAAGAAATCTACGAGCAGCCCGACGCAGTCGCGCGAACGCTAGAGATGGCCATTGATAGTAGTGACACCTCTACTCTGCGTAAAGACTTTTTAGAGCGTCATGAAACCCAGTTGGCAGGCATTCGTAATGTACAAATAATTGCTTGTGGTACCAGTTATCACGCCGGTATGGTCGCTAAATACTGGTTTGAGAGTCTCACACGCATGCCTTGTTCAGTTGAAGTGGCCAGTGAGTTCCGCTATCGTAATCCTGTGGTAGTCGATAACTCACTAGTGATTTGTATCTCTCAATCTGGTGAAACGGCAGATACCTTATCGGCACTACGTGACACCCAAAAACATATGCCAGCAGGCCTAGTCAGCTTGGCATTATGTAATGTACCGACCTCCTCTTTAGTGCGCGAAACCGATATCTTCTTACCAACACTCGCGGGTCCTGAGATTGGTGTGGCGTCAACCAAAGCCTTTACCACTCAGCTTGCAGCTCTCATGCTATTAATATTAAAGGTGGGTATCGTTCAGCAGCGCATGACTGCCGAGCGTTTGACAACCCTGCTGGATGAACTACAGAAGCTACCCGGTCAGCTTCATGCTAGCTTAAACCTTGATGCCCGTATTAAAGATATGAGCGAGCATTTTGAAGATAAGAAAAGCTGCCTATTTTTGGGACGTGGTTTACAGTTCCCGATTGCCTTAGAAGGGGCGTTAAAACTTAAAGAAATCTCTTATATCCATGCCGAAGGTTACGCTGCTGGCGAGCTTAAGCACGGGCCATTAGCGTTGGTTGATAAGGACATGCCTATCGTGGTTCTGGCACCTAAAGACAGCATGTTTGACAAGCTCAAAGCCAATATGCAAGAGGTACATGCGCGTCATGGTGAACTATTCATTTTTGCTAGTGAATCTAGCAAGATGCTCGCTGAGGAACGTATGCATGTGGTTTATGTGCCTGATGTCTGCGAGACCCTAGCGCCCATCGTTTACAGCGTGCCGGTTCAGCTATTGTCATATCATGTGGCGGTTATGCGCGGTACTGACGTCGATCAGCCACGTAACTTGGCCAAATCAGTGACGGTTGAATAATTAACAAGTAGAAAATATATATTTATCAGTGAGTAACTCGTTTTTATAATGACTCATTAATTTTCGTACAACTGTGTTGTACCACTTCCTTTGCTATCTCATTAATTTAAGATAGCAAAGGATTTTTTTTGGAATCTACAATTAGTAGACTGATAAACATAGCTGTCTCAATAGTCTAATATAAATGGTTTCGTTGTAGCAGTCTATTTTTAGTGGTCTGTTAATAGGTTTAAAGGATGGAATAACAGGTTCCGTTGGGGTATACCGTTAAAGACTGCCTAGAATTTAACTCTATCCTTACGAATATGGAATTGAGCCGTTTATTCTTTAGTAGTTTACGTATAGTATAATTACCAGGGTCTGTTGAACATTGGTGAAATAACAGTAATAAATTAGTGGCAAAAAAAATAGCAAACGAGTAATCTTTAAGTTCTCACACAAAAAAGACTTCGTTTGCTATGCCTCGCACAATGCTCAAAGATGAACATTGGACAAGACTAAGACCTATATTACTAGAACTTAATATCTATGACAAAGGAAATCTTAGGAATACGGTTGAAGGTGTGCTGTATCGTATGCGTGTTGGCTGTCCTTGGCGTGATTTGCCCGCTTACTTTGGTAAGCCTAATACGGTCTACAAAGCGCATCAGCACAGTAGTGGTGGTAATGAAGTCGCCCAAGCCATTAGTAAAAGTGTGGCAGGTCGTGCTACTAAGATTCACTTAGCGGTGGATGCTCATGGTAATCCCATTACCTTTATTCTATCAGATGGCACGACTCATGACGTTAAGGTAGCACCAGACTTAATTGATAAGATAGATTTAATTGATAAGATAGATTTAAGCGATACAGACATTCTATGCGCCGATAAAGGCTATGATTCTGAAACGCTACGAGAATACATTAAGCAAGCAGGGAGCTTCAATAACATCCCTCGAAAACGAAACACTAAGTCCACTAATAACCATATGGACTGGCACTTATACAAAACCAGACACTTAGTGGAAAATGCATTTGCACACTTAAAACGGTTCAGAGCAGTATCCACCAGATACGATAAACTTAAGCAAAGTTATGAGAATACGGTGGCGCTAGCTTGCGCTTATATCTGGTTGAAATTATGAATGTTCAACAGACCCTAGTCTCTCTGTACTGTATTTATAGTGAATGTGTTGTTATTTGCGGCATTAAATGAATTCCTGGAAAAAAACTATGCTATCACATCGCTCAAATGAAAAAGAAATTCTCGATTTAGGTCCGGGCAACTACACCGCGGAAGAATTTACTCATTGTCAAAAAATGCTATTTCGTATCAACCAAATTCTTGGAACCTTTCACGGGACAGTGAATGTTTTAAAGAAAAGTGGGAAAAAAGCGCATGTGATGGACGTTGGTTGTGGCGCAGGCTTATTTATTCTTAATCTCAGTCGTCATTTTCCAAAGATGACATTCCATGGCATTGATATCTCATCTGAAGCAATTGATATGGCTAATCATGAGAAGTCCGTATTTACATCGGATACCTCAAATGTGAAATTTGAGAAAATGGCTGAACCTGAATTAACATTTGATGAAAATAGTGTTGATATCATTTTGGCAACAATGGTTTGCCACCATATGAGCAACGAAGAAATTATTGCTTTTTTCAAACAAGCATTACGCACCACAAAAGACAAAGTCATCATCAATGATTTGCACCGCAACCCCATTGCCTATTGGTTTTACTACCTTTTCAGCCCAATCTTATTTCGCAATAGGCTCATCACCTATGATGGTCTTATCTCCATCAAACGCGGCTTTATCCGTCAAGAATTAATTACCCTGTTAGAACAAGCAGGAATGAAACACTACCAAGTTAAATGGTGTTTCCCATTTCGTTGGAGGATTATCATTTGGAAGAAGTAGTCATTATCGGTGGTGGCGTTGCGGGACTATCGTGCCTAAATGCATTGCTGGATCAAGGTATAGCAGCGCTTTTAATCGAAGGCTCAACCATCGGCACACCTAAAATGTGTGGCGAATTCTTAGCACCGATTGCGACGCAGCAACTACAGTTTTGGGATATTGATCCTTTTATCCCCATTCCTCATGCCACATTTTATGCTGGAAGCAAACAATTAGATATTCACTTCACTAAGCCCTCTGCTGGCATATCAAGAAGTGACGTTGAGCTAAAATTAGCTGCACGAGCACGCAGACTGGGTGGACGCATACGTGAAAACACCTATCTAGAGTACACAACACCTGCCACTGAGAGAACGCCATTTTACTTCAAATTATCCACGGGTGAAATCATTGAGGCTAAAAGTGCTTTTTTTGCAACGGGTAAACTTGGCAACAACACAGACAATAAAAAAATCGCTCTGCCTTATTTTGGTTTCAAATTGCATTTTTCCCATACCGAAAATGATCATAGTCTTAAGATGTTCAGTCTGGATAAAGCTTATTTAGGAATTGTTCCAATCAGCGAGACAATAAGTAACTGTTCCTGTTTGGCAAAACGAGAAGCGGTTGATGCTGCAACTTCGCCGAATGAATACTTTCAGCATCTGACACAATCTCATCCTGTGCTTAAAAAGCTATTCACCCCACTTGATCTTAGTGCTATCGACATTATGTTAGGTCGCGCGCCTGCATTTACTCAAAAAAATCCGCCTAACTGGCCTAACAGCTACTGGATAGGGGATGCAATAGCGTCGCTTTACCCTGCGATTGGCTCTGGATTTGCGCATAGTGTTGATAGTGCTATTCAAGCGGTACAGTTTTACTTAAAACAACAACCTAAGCTCTATCGTATCAACTATTCGAAATCGATTAAAACAAAAGTACTATTAGGGAACGTACTTAACGCCGCATTACTGCAACCAAAGGTGGGTCAATCGGCTCTTCCTCTACTGAAACAATCGCCTAAGCTAGTAAACCTTGTACTCAAAAAGCTTGATTATGTTTAATTCGGCTGGTTTATCTTAAGTAACATTGATTCTAAGGTTAATCCAGGTCCAAAAGCGCAACTAAAAATAGTTTCTTGATGATTCTTAACTGTCAAATTAGCCATCAATTCTTTCAAAACAAACAAGATGGTGGCTGATGACATATTTCCATACTTACGCATCACATGATAAGCATGCTTGTTTTCGTCTTTTGTAATGTTCAACGCTGTTTCACAGGCTTGCAGTATTTTCATACCGCCTGGATGAATTGCATAGTGATTGACATCGGTGATCGCTTCCTGTCTCAATAGTTTCTCCATAAACTCCGCAATCCCTGACTCAATCACTTCTGGAACATAGGATTTTAAAACAATATCAAACCCTGAATCTCTTATATGCCATGCCATATCTTCGCTGGTCTGTGGTAATAAATCACAATTAAAGGCCTCGATCGATAGGCTCTTCCGGTTCTCAGCCATAGGCTGAATCAGTGCCGCTGCTGCACCGTCTGCAAAAATCGCATTTGAAACTAGATGATCCAAATCATCATCATTTTGAAAATGCAGACTGCAAAGTTCAACACTCACAACTAAAACAACAGCGTCTTTATTCGCGCGACAGGCATCATCTGCCACCTTCAACGCGTTAAAGGCACCGTAACATCCCATAAAATTGATTGCCGTGCGTTTGGCATCGGTGCGCAACTTTAATTGCTGCACAATTTCAATATCTAAGCCGGGCGCATACATGCCTGTACAACTGACTGTAATAACATGTGTGATATCGGCAAATGTGGCATCGGACTGCTCCATACATTGCTTGATAGCAGAAACGGCTAACGGCAGCGCATGCTCTTTATAAAGTACCATCCGGCCTGCTGTGGTTAAATCAGGTAATGATATGTCACTTCTGGAATTTGAGAGATGCCCCATATCGCTGAGCACACTATGCCGCGATTCAATACCCGTCGCATTATAAATAAATCTAAGTAGTCTTTTTTTTGCGGGAATCAATTGCAACCGTTCTGCAATGAGCACTGCGGCTTCGCTTTGCGTGAATTTATGCTGCGGGACTGCGGTTCCAATGGCGGTAATACTGCTTTTCATCCTGAAATCCTGCTTTATAAAGACTGAATAACAATATTACATGTTTATTGCCACCAACCTTATTAAAATATAAATACTATACATTTATCATGGAAATAGCTGGACAAAAAATAGCCGGACACCCAGCTAATTAACTCAATATTAATTCGTTTCTCTATTTTATTCAGACACTGTTTCGAATGATTAGGAACGCATTATAACGCAATCTTGTGCAACACGAGTTTCCCTGGTTGATAGGCCTTACTTTATGAATAACATCCCTGTTATTCACTTCTTCGAAGCCAGCTGAAGCTGTTCAAATCTATTTCTCAAAAATTTGTCATAGTATGTCCCGTTGTGTACGTCGTACTTTTTTATGCGGCGAAGATAAGTTCAGCGGGCAAAGCTTTGAGCATCGCAGACAATAGATGGTCGAACGCCTCCAGTTTTCAACCTCTATTAGCCGATATTTCGAAACTTGTATAGCGCACCGAACGTGTTCCCATAACAGACGTTATGACAAATGGATTTAGATCAAAAAAAGTCGTTGGGTCGAGTGCTCGAAAATCAATCTGATACCATGGGATTACCACTAAAGGCTTGAATGTTGAAATCCCAACTAGCAGGATTCCTGTACCGAACTCAGCTCCAGCACTAACTAGCCCACTGGCACCAACCTTTATACCGCTCCCTGAGCTGATTAGTCCACTTACTTTGGCTGGTATTGGCGAGCTCGACGAACAAATGCAGCCGTTACGTGGCTTAGGCAAACATAAGGTATCGATGGTAGGTGTTACTGAAAAGCTAGCTGACGGTGAGCAACTCGGTTTAATGGTCTATGGTTACAACCTGCAATATCTCACTAGCTTGTCGCGCGACTTATCAGTGTCGGGGTCAGTACTAAAGGTACAGTGGAAGTACCCATTCTCCGATGATTCAACATCCACTACAGACAAAAATGCCTGCAATAGCAGGCATTTTTATTCTAATTTTTGTGACAGTCATTCTTTGTAACAGTCATTTTTTATAGCCAGTTATGGCCATCTTAATCCCAATTACAATTCTTTTTATTCATCCCTTGCCGATACTAGGTCGCGTTTATGCGGCGAATTAAAATCAATTTTAGGACCCATGGGTATGATGCGTGTTGGATTGATAGTTTCGTGGCTGGCATAGTAATGCGTTTTAATCTGCTCCATATTCACCGTCTCTGCAATACCTGGCACCTGATACAAGTCTCGTAAATAACCCCAAAGATTGGGGTAGTCGACAATACGATGCAGATTGCATTTAAAATGACCGACATAAACAGAATCAAAGCGCACTAGCGTGGTAAATAGTCGCCAGTCGGCTTCGGTTATGGTGCTCCCTGTTAAATAACGACTGTTTTTTAAGCGTATCTCTAAGGTATCTAGCCCATTAAACACCTCACTTACCGCGTCATCATAAGCGTCTTGTGTGGTGGCAAAACCTGCGCGATACACCCCGTTATTAACCACAGGATAAATAAATTCGTTTAACGCATCGATTTCTTCTAACCGCTCTGACGGCGAAAAGTCACCTGCTAATGCACCAACCTCATCAAATGCCGTATTAAACATGCGAATGATCTCAGACGACTCGTTACTGACAATGGTATTGGTGGTTTTGTCCCATAAAATAGGTACAGTGACTCGGCCAGTATAATCCGCTTGGGCTGCGGTATAAATATTATACAAGTGAGTAGCGTTGAAAATTGGATCCGCTATAACACCAGCGCCAGGATTGAATGTCCAGCCTTCATCGCCCATAAAAGCATTGACCACAGACATGGTAATCATGTCTTCCAAGCCTTTTAATTTGCGATAAATAATGGTGCGGTGTGCCCAAGGACACGCCAAAGAGACATATAAATGGTAACGATTAGGCTCGGCTTTGAAGCCGCTAATGCCCGATGGACCAGCGCTACCATCTGTGGTTATCCAATTTCTGAAACTGGAGTCTTTACGCTCAAAACGGCCACCACTAGATTTTGTGTCGTACCATTTATTTTGCCATTGGCCTTCAACTAATAAGCCCATATTTATCTCCTATTTATTTTAGTTTTGATTACTGTTTTAGTCTAAAAACTGCCATCATTAAAATCTTCAAAGGCCTGTAAGACCTCAGCTCTAGTATTCATTACAAAGGGGCCACCACGGGCGACGGGTTCATGTAGAGGTTGTCCGGCAATCAGTAGTAAGCGCGCGCCATTATCGCCACTATGCAGCAGAATTTGGTCGCCCTTAGTCAATACCCCAAGGTTTTTTGCGGTTAGTGTATTGGTCTGTCTTTCAGCTGCGTCATCCTCGGTATGCAGAATACTTACATTACCTTCTATGACATAAATAAAGGCATTGTGTTGCGCTGGTAGTGTCTGCTCAAAAGTAGTATTGGCCGGCAGGCTAACATCTAAATACGTTGGATTGGTATAATTATTCACCACTGGCCCTGTAGTGCCCTGATTGGTTTGCCCTGCGATGACTCGAACCTCAGTACCATTATCACGGCGCTCAAGCGGTGTCGACTCTGGTGGGTATTCTTGATAAGCCGGTTCGCTCATTTTTGCTGAAGCCGGTAGGTTGACCCAAAGCTGAAAACCCTTCAATAGGCCATCTTCTTGTTCTGGCATCTCAGAATGAAGAATACCTTTGGCTGCGGTCATCCATTGCACACCGCCCGGTTCAATCACGCCCTCATGGCCTGTATTATCCTTATGACGCATACGACCATTGAGTAAATAAGTGACGGTCTCAAAGCCTCGGTGTGGGTGAGTCGGGAAACCACCCATATAATCATCGGCGTTATCACTTTCAAAACAGTCAAGCAGTAAAAAAGGATCTAGCATATTGAGATACGGTGAGCCAATGATGCGGGTTAGTTTCACACCATCACCATCAGCGGTTTCGATGCCAGAAAACTGTTGTGCCACAGTGCGGCTGTATAATGATTCGCTACTATTTTTTTCGGTGTTCATACTCGTGCTAACATTCATATTAATACTCCTGCCTGGCGCTATTGAGCTTTGAAACCAACGACGATAACTGTTCCTCTGAGCACTTCGAGAATAATGACTAATGGTAACATTCCCTCAGGCACCTCACATTTTTCTTATTTTTTGAGTACTCACCCAATCAGCAATTTTATTTGAGCGGGATAGTGTAAAGAAAGTCATTAAAAAGAACCGGCCGGTAGGAGTACTAAAACGTTATGGTTTGCTCATAGGTATTTTTGGTTACTTTGTGAGTTTAGATCTTAGTCATAGTGACATCTTAATTATTGACGAGACCTAGATAAACAGCAATAATTACAAATATAAGTTCTTATTTGGAGAACAATAATGGGACAGCTAGAAGATATGGCGATGTTCGTGCGCATTGTCGACGCCGGTAGTATCACTAAAGCAGCAGAGCAGCTTGATATAGCAAAGTCAGCAGTAAGCCGTCGCTTAAAAGATTTAGAAACTCGATTGGGCGGCCAGCTGCTGAATCGAACCACACGTAGGTCCAACTTAACAGAAGCTGGTGAACATTATTATCAACGGGCTAACAATATTCTAGGTGAAGTTGATGCTCTAAATGAACAAACCAGTGGGGTAAAATCTCATATTGAAGGCACGCTAAAAATGACCGCACCGCTATCGTTCGGTTTGATGCATCTCAGTGAGGTAATTCATGACTATGCTAACGAACATGCTAATTTAACCTTTGAACTGGACTTCTCTGACCGGCAGGTTGATTTGGTTGCAGGAGGGTATGAGTTGGCAATTCGTATCGGTAAATTGCAAGATTCCAGTTATCAAGCCAAACGCCTAACCAAAATTAGTTATGCGCTCTGCGCCAGTCCTGCCTATCTAAGTAAAATGGGTACCCCCCAAAATTTAGGGGAGCTCGCGCAACATATGTTTTTACAATACGGTCTTGGTAGTCACAACAACTTGGCGTTAACAGATGAACAGGGACAAAAGCACAACATATCGATGAACTCAAAGATCAAAGCCAACAATGGTGACTTTTTGCTTGATATGGCAGTAAAGGGTCACGGCATTGCGTTTTTGCCTACTTTTATCACTTACCAAACAGTGGCACGCGGTGAGCTGGTACCACTGCTTCAGCACTATCAGTTACCCACATTGAATGCGTATGCCGTCTACCCAAAAAATAGGTTTTTATCTCAGCGCTGCCGATTGTTGATTGATTTTATTGCTGAACGCTTTGGCGAAGAACCCTATTGGGATAAACCTAAAAATTAATAACTATTGTGAAATATGCTGAAGGAATCGTAGACCTAATTTAATGAATAAAGTTTTTTCTGAACACTGTAAGCGTCTGAACATTGAAATAAACCGCAAATATTATAGTGTTAGTCATTATAAAGTGGGTTGAATATAATGCTTACGGCTCGTAAAGAGCCAGACATAGGGAGGTATAAGGCATAGATGTATAAGGCATAGAGGTATAAGACCTAGGTCTATGGTTAATTAAAAAAACTCTCATCTGCTGCAGCCTGTTCAAACAACCAATCACGAAATGCCTTTAGTTTTGACATGCTGGCACATTCAGGTCGATAGACGACATAATAGGCAAGCGTAGAAACGAACTTGATCTCAGGGAATAGCCGAACCAAACGTCCGGCAGCCAGATCATCACGCGCCATAACACTACGAGCCAGCGCAACGCCATGCCCATTGATTACTGCTTGCAGTACTGCGGCAGAATTATTTATTTGCATACCGCGCGAAGTATCGATCTCTCTTAGATTTGTCTCTGTTAAACCTGCTTTTTTTAGCCAGGTTCCCCACGATGGTAGACCGCTATAATCATCCATTGAATGGTCATGAATAAGCGTTTCACGGGTTAAATCTAGCCGCGGCTGATTCTGTAACAGCTGCGAAGAACAAACGGGGTAAACCTCTTCTTCCATTAACTTTTCCGCCACCAACCCCGGCCAATTACCAGAGCCGTAGCGTACTCCTATATCAACGTCTTGCACCGCAAAATCTACTGACTTAGTGCTAATATCGAGGCGCACGTCAATGTCCGACCAGATACTTTGGAACCTATCAATACGTGGCAGCAACCATTTGGCAGCGAAGGCCGGACTGACAGTTACGGTGAGTACCCCATTATTTGACTCCTGTTGCAACTGTTCTAACCCAAGCATCAATCTGTCCAGGCCGACTCGTATATCAGGTAATGCCAATTCAACTGTTTTAGTAGCAAGCAAGCGGACTTTCCCGCTGGTTTTTCTGTAAAACAAGGGCGTTCCTACCCAGTCCTCCAGCGTACGTACAAGTTGGCCAACGGCAGCTGGCGTCACATTCAGTTCTTGCGCGGCGGCTGAAAAGCTTTGATGACGAGCACTGGCCTCTAAAGCACGTAAAGCATTTAAATGAACGGGTTTTTTCATAGCGATAAACATTTTCTTTTAAAGTAATGAATATTATCTCGTTTGTCAAAAGAAGTAAATCAGTTGATAATTGAACGCTACTAAGAGAACTGGCAGCTGATATCAGACCAACTGATATGGGTTAGATCACATAAAGTCAGCCAGATACTCTATCATCATTGTTGGAAGACACTCTATGTTACTTAATGCAGATTTTTCACTTAGCGCAGCATTGGCACCTGAAGATTACCAATGGGTTAACTCGCCACAAAATGGTGTTGAACGGGTAATGCTTGATCGCGTGGGCAAAGAAAAGGCTCGTGCCACTAGTATTGTACGCTATGCCCCTGATTCTTATTTTCCACACCACTTACATCCAGGTGGCGAAGAGATTTTAGTATTGTCTGGCACCTTTTCTGCCGACGATCAGGATTATCCAGCAGGTTGGTATCTACGTAGTCCGCCAAAGTCAGGCCATAAGCCTTATAGTCGCGAAGGGGCTATTATCTTCGTCAAACTCTGGCAGATGTTGGCAGATGAAGACCGCCAAGTGGCTATCGATACCCAAGATACAAAGAATTGGCAACCACATGGAGAGCGCCAAGTCTGTCATTTATTTTCAAACGATAACGAACAGGTTAGCTTGCAGCGGCTAAATGCAGGCGAAGCACTATTCACTACTGACATAGTAGGTGGTGCAGAACTGCTAGTAATAGCCGGTGAGTTGATAGACGCCGGTCAAATCTATAAGCGCGGTGGCTGGATACGCCTACCCACGGGTGAGCTTCCAAAGATAAACGCAGGCGCAGAAGGCGTCACGGTTTACCTTAAGACCGGACATCTTTCTCAAATAGAGAGCATCGATTTTACTAGTCTTTAAGTTTATTTGCATAGTCGTACTAAAAAATATTCTATCCGTTAATTATAGTCAATGAAAAGTAATATCGATACATAACCTACTGCTGGCATACGTTTTTCTTACTTGCTGTGCCTACGCAGACAGAAGAGGCTGCAAAAAGCTTATACCAACAGTACCGTCGCGTTTTTAAGGTATTTTAACTATCGTGGAAAATTAATATGAAAAATATATCGGTTGCAATTGTGGGTGGCGGTTTAAGTGGTTTATATGCAGCGTTATTGTTAGAGCAAAAAGGTATTGATTATATACTTTTGGAAGCGCGCGATACGTTAGGCGGTCGTATTGTCGCGGCCAGATCTCAAGAGCATCATGTTGTTGAAAATATGCGTTCGGCAAATTCTGCTTCTGACCTCACAACAGTGGCAGTGACAAACAGTTTCGATTTGGGCCCTTCTTGGTTTTGGCCTGATTATCAACAGCAATTAGGCCGCCTGATCAATGATTTAAAATTGGAAAGTTTTGCCCAGTTTGAACAAGGAGACATGATGGTTGAGCGCTCGCCAAATGCACCTCCTATTCGCACACAAGGATACAAAAGCTCACCACCCTCAATGCGTCTCACAGGTGGCATGGCAGCATTAATTGATGCCCTGTATTGTCGCCTAGATGCCACCCGCGTTCTCACCAGCCAGATAGTACGTCGGCTGAATAACACTGGTGACTATATTGAGTTAGCAAGCGAAGACTCATCTGGGCAAGTGACGACTCGGCAAGTTAAGCACGTGTTGCTCGCGTTACCGCCGCGTTTGGCAGAAGAAAGTATAGAGTTTATGCCTGCTTTGCCAGCAGCCTTAAGCAAACAGTGGCGCGAGACGCCGACCTGGATGGCGCCACATGCTAAGTACTTTGCAATTTACGACACACCTTTTTGGCGACAACAAGGGCTATCGGGAGCAGCTCGAAGTTCACAAGGGCCACTTACTGAAATCCATGATGCTTCCATAACAAATAGCAGTGGTGCACTGTTTGGTTTCTTAGGCGTTCCCTCTCAGGTTCGCCAAAATGTTTCTGAAGACCTGTTAAAAGCACATTGTCGTGCGCAATTAGTCCGTTTATTCGGACCAGAAGCAGAATTACCTAAAATGGAGTATTTCAAAGATTGGTCACGAGATTCATTTACAGCAACAGCTGCTGATGCTAATGGTGAAGGTCAGCATGGGTCAGCACCCATTGCCAAAGCGCTATCGGGCGTATGGAAAGATTGCCTGACTGGCACAGCTAGCGAATGGTCTGAATCGTTTTCTGGTTATACTGCTGGTGCTATCGAGGCGGCAAGCTTGGCGGTACAAAACCTACCTGAGTCTGTATTAAAAAATGAGCTTTAAGAACGGAGTGACAGATCTCACTCTGTGCACTTCATTTGTTAATCTAAGTTTTGTAACTCATCAGCCACTGGACGATCTTCATCATGGTCCTTACCATGCGGAATAAGCCATTTAGCAAACCATGACGAGACATCATCCATCAAGGTATAAACCACTGGTATCACGACTAAACTTAACAAGGTTGACGTCACCAAACCGCCCAACACCGCTGCTGCCATCGGCCGCCTGAACGTAGGATCAACGTCACCCCAGCCAAATACTAGCGGTAACATGCCAGCGCCCATTGCAATAGTGGTCATAATAATAGGACGAGCACGCTTACGGCACGAATCAACAATGGCTTCAAATCTTTCCATTCCACGACGTTGAGCGATCAGCGCATAATCCACCAGCAAGATAGAATTTTTGGTAGCGATACCCATCAGCATAATAAAACCAATCATCGAGGGCATAGACAAGCTACTATTAGTGATCACCAAGCCAGCAAACGCCCCACCTATCGACAACGGTAAAGCCATAAGAATCGTAAAAGGCTGTAATAGTCGTCCAAAAAGTAGAATCAACACCCCTAAAATACAGATCACACCTACTGACATGGCGATGACAAAGCCACTGAATAGCTCAGACATATTCTCTGCTTGACCTTGATTTATCACCGTAATCGAAGCGGGAAGGTTCTGCATAGTAGGAGAGTTTTCGACCGCCTGTACCAGCTCGCCAAGCTCGCCGTTCGCAGGCTGCACGGTAATGCTAATAGAGCGCTCACGATCTAGTCTGCTTATTCGCGCAGGTCCAGTACCGAACTCTAGAGTCGCCACCTCACCTACTCGAACCCCTTGTCCTGCCGGTCGCGCACTAGGAACATATAGGCCTTCTAACTGATTCACACTTTGTTTGGCCACATCAGGCAGTCGTACCACAATTGGAATTTGCCGAGTGTCAAGATTAAGCTTAGATAGGCGTTGCTCATAGTCGCCGACCGTTGCAATTCTTAAAGTGGTGGCAATATCTTGAGTGGTCACCCCTTTATCCGCCATCGCCAGTCTATCAGGAGTTACGGTCAGCTCTTGGCGCGGTAAGCTACGATCACTAGTCACATCGCCGGCCATTGGTAACGCGCGAATGTCCGCCATAATTTGTTGGGCAGTTTGTTCAAGTGTGTCTGGGCTGGTACTGGTCAAGGAGAAGTTATAGCCGGTTTCGCCACCGCTTGATAGCCCAACGGTAAAGCGGGCGCTCGGTACCCCTGCTAGTATGGCACTGATTTTTCGTTCAATGTCTTGCTTAGAACTGCGCTCCGCTCTCGGCGCCAACACAATGTCGAGACTAGCAGTATTTTTTGCTGTACCACCTCCGGAGCTGGCATTAGGGCCCGTGGACGTTTGCGCTTGACCAACGGCACTAAAAATATTTATCACATCAGGTAAGGCTAAAATACGCTCGCTTGCCAACGCCGTGACTCGTTCTGTGTCCGCCAACTCAACATCAGGGGTCAGCTCAATCGCTACCCGGGTTTGGTCAATATCATTATCTGGAATAAATGCGGTTGGTAGCAGTTTGACTAGTGACAATGACGCCACAAACAATATCAAGGTAGCGCCCATCGTCAACCAACGATGATGCAGCGTCCACGACACTACCTTCAGATACCAGGTCATCAGCGCACCTTGTTTTTCAACATAGTGCTTTTCAGGGCGCAGAATATAGGCCGCCATCATGGGGGTAATGAGACGAGCGACTAGCAAAGAGGCAAAAATTGCCAGCGCCGCCGTCCAACCAAATTGTCGAAAGAACTGACCAACGATACCACCCATAAAGGCAGTGGGCAAAAATACCGCAATCAAGGTAAAGGTAGTCGCGATAACGGCTAGCCCAATTTCATCAGCGGCTTCCATCGCCGCTTGATAAGGCGTTTTGCCCATCCGCAGATGGCGCATGATATTTTCGACTTCAACAATGGCGTCATCAACCAGCACACCCACAACCAGCGATAATGCCAGTAGCGAAATAATATTGAGACTAAAATCAAATAAATACATGCCTAAAAAGGTAGGGATAATCGATAGGGGCAACGCAACGGCGGTGACAATGGTCGCGCGAATATTACGTAGGAATAAGAACACGACAATCACGGCTAAGATACCACCTTCAATCAGCATCTTTATCGATGCTTCATAATCTTCGGCTACTGGTGTTGCTCGGTCATAGACTTTTTCAACGGAAATATTACTCATATCTACGCTTAACTCTTCAAGCGCAGCATCAACCCGCTTGGTGACTTCAACTTCACTAGCACCGCGCGAGCGTGTAATATTAAAGGCGACTACCGTTTGCTCATTCAGTTTGGCGATAGAATTTGGATCAGCGGCGCCATCCGTTACTTGTGCCATACGCCCAAGCGCTTGCGTGCCGCCAGTAGGAACCGCAATTTGTAAATCATTCAGCTCACGGGCACGCTCAACGGCCCCTAATACGCGAATGGTCTGAGTGGTATTACCCACTTCAGCTTCACCGCCGGAGCTGTCTTGCTGAATACTAGCAACCTGCTGTGATAACTGAGCGATAGAAAACTGTAAACCGCTTAGCGTAATAGGGTCAGCAGCAATAGTAATCTGACGCTCAAGACCACCAATTCGACTGACCGATCCTACCCCTTGGATATCTGATAAACGCTTGGTGATGGTGTCGTCGACAAACCAGGATAAGTCTTCAACACTCATATTGTCAGCGCTCACAGAATAAGTAACGACTGGGAAGCCTGAGGTTGAGACTTTGGTAATAATAGGGTCATTAGCAGCAGCCGGTAGATCACCACGCACTTCTCCCACTGCAGAGCGCACATCATCGACTGCTTCTTGAATATCTTTGTCTAAGACAAACTCAGTGACAATAGTAGCCGCACCCGTTTGTAGCGTACTGCGAATATGCTTGATGCCATTAATACTGGTCAGCCGGTTTTCAATCTTTTTTGCCACGTCATTTTCAAGCTGAGCGGGGGCAGCACCCGGTAACGTTACCGTGACCACCACCGCTGGCAAGTCAATATCAGGGAATTGCTGAACTTTCATTTGCCGAAAACCAAACACGCCACCGAGTGTTAATAAGACAAATAATAAAATGGCAACTAACGGATTTCTAATTGAATAGGCTGATACATTTATATTCATGGCTGTCCCTGCGATTGTGCACCAGCGCCATTTGCTTTTGATTGTGCTGCTGAATTTGACGTTGTGTTTGCTGATTGCACTATATCAACGACCCGTACCAAATCACCATCATTCAAAAAGCTACCGCCTTGTTTAACCAGTCGGCTGTCCGCAGGTATGGGTTCTGTGACTGCCACGCCGTTACCATAACGGTCGCCAAGGGTCACTCGCTGCCGTTGAATACGACCGATAGCCTTACCATTTTGAGTACTAATATCAGTCACAAGCATCACATAATCATAACCGTCATTACTAACAATGGCGCTATTAGGTACGGTTTGGGTACTGGCACTGCCTAATAGGAATTCGCCTGCTTGATACATGCCTGCACGCGCACCTGAATTGGCTGCTAGACTGGCATGGATAGTGATTTGGCGATTGTTATCCGCGGTTGGCGCGATTCGTCGCACCACTCCCATGACTGATTGATTTCTTGGTAGGCTGACCTTAACAGGTGTACCCACTTGTACTTCACCGATAAGTTTGGGATCAATGTCTGCTTGCCATTCTAAGATACCGCCCTTAACAATGGTAAATAAAGGATCACTACCCGCAACCATCCCAACCTCAGCTAATTTTTCGCTAATGATGCCACTAACTGGAGCGACCAATTTGGCATTTTCCACCATTAAGCGCTGAGTATTAAGTCGCGCTTTGGATGCCTGTAATGAAGCGGCAGCACGTAATTCTGAAGTGCGATAGCGGTCAGCTTCTTGTTTACTGATCGCATCAATATCTAGTAAAGGTAGCACACGGGCAGCATCAGCGCTGGCATTGGCAAGAGTCGCTTCCGCTTCTGCCACATCCGCTTGCGCTTGCAAGACTTGCTGCTGCATAGCGTCAGTGTCGAATATCGCCAGTACTTGACCCGCTTTGACACGCTGGCCTTCTTCGACCAATATACGCTCAATCGTCACGCCATTAACTTTAGCGCCAACATTAGCGATATCTTTAGCACTAATTGTACCGTCGGCACTCAACGTATTACCGATATTACCTTGACTTGGCATCACCGTTTCCACTGACAATACCGCCTGTTCTGTATCAACAGCAGTACTACTACCGCTACTCTGTACACTTGAAGCGGCCGCTTGCTCATATTTAGAATCATTATTACCACCCCAATATTTACCGAGCAGCACACCAACAACTAACACGGCCACTAAGACTGGCAATAGCCACATAGGAAGCTTCGACGATGATTTATTAGTCGATGTATCGGGTTGACGATAGGGTGGTAGCTCAGCTTCAGGCGGCAATTTAGCATTGGACTCTTGCTTAGCATTAGGATCTCGGAAGTCGCTCATGGTCAGTCTCTATAGATAGGCACAATACTAAAAAGTGAAAGGCTTAAGATAACGATTTTAGAAAGTCGGTGACAGTAATAACGGTATATTGACACTCATTTAGCAACCACAATATCGATAAATAACATTGAATAGCGAAATTATAGGTCGTTCAAATAACAGGCAGTTAGCAGTCACTGTGCATCAAGGTTGTTATTGACAATAACAAGACAATCATAATAGGTAGTTTTTATCATAAAAGTTTGTGCCTATTGACCACTCTCTAACGCACTGTTTATTATCATAATAAAATATAAAGCAGTTGAGGATAGCATATATTCAGCCCTTATCTTGTCTTTAAACTTCATGCTTTTTGTCATTAACTATAGGGTGTGATAACGGTATCATAAGCCAAATTATTACTGCAAATCACTTATAAAAATAACTGGTAGTATCTACTCTTTTATATGAAAACTATCAAAAACGTGGTTCTATTGCTCAGTGTTATTTTACCTTGGACATCCTTACCCCATCCAAGCCGTACGCTGTAGCCCATGTAAAATACCTAGTATTAATATTAAGCTAAAATATTAAGCTAAAATATTAAGCTGACATTAATTGTTGAATTTTAGTCCTAAAATCGAAAGTGCCTTTGATTTTCAAATCAGCATACAGATGCCAGGCAAAGCCCATTGTAAAGATAAATACCAAATAATTGACAAAAAAAACGCACATCCTTGAGGATGTGCGTTTTTTTTATCTAGGCCTTAAAAAAGTATCAAAAGAACAGGAAAACTCATTCCAATAAAGAAACTAGTAGCGATACCCTAAACCAAAGTAACTAATGAACGGATCAATATCAACCACAGACTTCGATCGGAACAATTCCTCGCCTGCATCGTTGGTAGCAATGATAGTAGAGTTACTACTTAACTTAGCGTAAGACACAGAACCTACCGCAAAAAAACTCTCATTAAAATCGTAAGTAGCACCAATCGTAAAAATGGGTGCTATGTCTTCGCCTGCGGCAACATCGATCATAATGTCGCTATCAGAATCCTGACCCGCTAAAGCAGCCGCTAAGTTGCCATTGTTAAAATTTTGGACTCGATGCCCGTTGTCTTCTAAGTCTTCACGGATACCAGGATTTAGCTCGACACCGTTAAAGTAGGCGTAGATTACCCCAGCACCGACATAAGGACGGAACTTATTTACCCCAGTTTTACCGAATTGGTAATGCACTTCTGCCGCTGGTAACCAGGCACGAGCTCGGGCAGCTACCCCATCGCCCTGCTCTAAATCAGTAATGGGCTCATTTCTTATGAATTGGCGTTCGGGCAAATTTTGTCCTCCAACGCCAGCATTAACTGTACCAGTTATGGGCGTAAAAGCTTGTCCTACCCCTAAGATATTCACTTTTGGTGGAAAACCAGCTTTAGTCTCAATCGACCAATTATCAGTAATATGATAGTTAATTAATAAGCCTAGAGTGGTCGCATTATCCGCTTGAAGTCCAGTGTTTGGGCTAGTGAAGCTTTCTGCGCCGCCAAATGTCACTTCACCTCCTGCTAAGGTATTAACGAAATCAGCAATAGGACTAAAAGCACCTTGTAAAGCTTCGACCGGTAGATTATCGCTAGTAGAAACTGTAATATCCTCGATTGCTGAAGTGTTTCGCAGGGGATTAGGATCACCTTGCGGAGCGGCATGCAATACCCCAGCAGAGATCGAAAAACGCTTAAAGCTACCGTCAGTCTTAAAATAATCAAATCCGGCAAAAGCGGTTTGGCTGAATAACAACGGAACAGTAATAGTACAAACGAGGGTCAAAATCTTTTTCATGGGACATCCTTGTATGAAAATTCTATTAAGTAAATAGATAACAGCATGAATAGAACAGGCATCATTAAACAGATGACACGAGAGCTAGCCTATTAAACAGCGCAACCTTCTAACTTCCTGTTAGAATCTGTCACATTAATAAATACTGTAAGCTTCTAACGACGTCTATTTTTGGCAAAAGAGGAGATAGAAGCAAGATTTCTGTAAACCTTGAGTTACAAAATAAGTGCTTACGTATACAAAGTGTCACATTAGAATTATTAAATCAACATTAATCGATGAACTAGTAAGTAGATATTAAGAGTGCATCCTCTTATTATTCTAATTTTGAATTTAGAAGACACAAGTTTAGAGGCAAAATCTTAAAAATTTATTCAATATATATGACAATAGAGTTTGAATTTATTATAAATATCTATTGAAGATATAATAGCAACTCCATTTACTATCGCCGGAAACATTAGCTCTGAATGAAAGAGACTTAATATCTAAGTGAATTACCATATATTATAATCTATCAAAAATTCAATCAATTCATGAAGTAAGTGACTTGATTCATTTCCTAAATATCTAAGTATAACCATTTGATTTAATAACCATTTAAAATAATAATTAGACGACTAAAGTCTATTTTATATTTACTGTATTATTACTTGCAAAAGTACCAACCTAACGTAGGAGTAATAAAAGGGACACTGACAGTGTTTATAAGATAGAGGAGTTCAAACTTAAACCAGCTCAAGCAATAGAAATAACGGCTAGCTGTGCAAGCAGCAGCATCTGTTTGGCGGGGTATGATGGATATAAATGGTGAGAAAAAGATTTTGAATAACCGGGTTTCAAAGAGGTATTGAGTTGCGTGGCATTGAGTTGCGTGGTGTTAAGATGAATGATATTTACTGAGTGACATTAAGATAAAAGCAATCGCCAAGCCCTACTACAGTAAAGATTAGATAGAAAATCAGATAAATATTCAGCTGTAATAAATAGCGTAAAATAATTATCTATTAGCATTAAATATAACGAGGCTGTCTGTCATGCATTGGTATAGCGGCTGGCTTCAGGCATCCAACGATGGATAAGCTGACTTACATCTGCCTTTCGCGTAGGATCTTGAATTAAATGTTTCGCCAGACCTTGAGCAATAGCAAATAACTGCTCATCACGAATAAGGTCTGCCAAATAATAGCCAGCATTACCCGTTTGACGTTTACCCAATAATTCGCCAGGGCCACGCAGCTCTAAGTCCTTTTGGGCAATGACAAAACCATCGGTACTCTCACGCAGGACATTTAAACGTTCAGTGCCCGTTTCAGATAATGGAGTTTGATACAGTAGTACGCAGTAGCTCTTAGTTGAACCACGCCCTACTCGTCCACGCAATTGATGTAGCTGCGAGAGACCCAAACGTTCTGCGTTTTCAATCACCATTAGCGAGGCATTGGGCACGTCAACACCAACCTCAATGACGGTCGTGGCAATCAGCAAATCCAACAATCCTGCCTTAAAATCTTGCATCACTTGCTGCTTATCGATACCTTTCATTTTGCCATGTACTAGCCCAATGCGAATATTTAAACGCTCATTTAAATCTTCATAAGTGGCTTCAGCTGCTTGGGCATCAAGCACACTAGACTCTTCCACTAATGAGCAGACCCAATAAGCTTGTCTGCCCGCCTCGCAATTAATTGCAATCCGCTCAATCACCTCGTCGCGGCGATTACGGTCAATAGTTACCGTGGTAATCGGTGTACGCCCCGGTGGCAGCTCATCAATGATCGAGTTGTCCATATCACCATAAACACTCATCGCCAGCGTGCGCGGAATCGGAGTTGCAGTCATAACCAGCTGATGCGGTGTACTGCCAGCCACCCCTTTATTGGTCAACGCCATACGCTGCTCGACCCCAAAACGGTGCTGCTCATCAATAACGACTAGTCCCAATTTGGCAAACTGCACCTGCTCTTGAAATAGTGCATGGGTGCCGACCACCAATTGTACGGTATTTTCAGAAACAGCTTCTAGTGCTTCACGGCGCTGTTTAGCAGTTTGCTTACCAGCCAGCCAGCCCACGCCAACGCCTAACGGCTCAAACCATTGCTTAAAGTTTAATAAATGTTGTTCCGCTAGAATTTCTGTGGGTGCCATGATCGCGACCTGCCAGCCGCTATCGAGCGCATAGCCAGCAGCGCCCGCTGCGACCAAAGTTTTGCCGGCGCCCACATCCCCTTGCACCAATCTAAGCATGGGGATCGAGGTTGCCATATCAGCAGTGATATCTTTCATGACTCTTATCTGAGCTTTGGTTAAGTTAAACGGCAGGTTAGCAAATAACTGATCAGCAAGCGGACTATGGACAGCGCATTTTGGTGCTTTATGCTGATGTAGCTGCTGCCGACGATATAATAGGCTGAGTTGATGGGCAGTGAGCTCTTCAATAATCAAGCGCTGACAAGCAGCGTGGCTGCGCGCACTCAGTTGGGTTAACATTTTATATTGTTGACCCGCATCGGTATAAGTGGGCGGCGTATGTAATAATACTAGTGCCTCAAATATCGTCAAGTTATAAACGTTATGAGCTGCGATAGAATAGTTGGCAACCGCTGTATTGACCTTCGCTTTATCGTCATAAAGCTGATGGTTAGAAGATGAGTTGTTTGAAAACGGACTATCGGGTAGATTAACTTGGGTACTGTTTAGTTCGCTTTTTTTGTTTAAAGGGTTATCACTGTTGCTCGATAAACTACTTGGCACATTGTCCGGCACACTACGCGCGAGCATTGAAAAAATATCATCAGACTCTACAGCCTCCACGACTGACAGTTTTGGCGCCTCAAAAGGCGCTAGTGGCAGGTCAGCAACGGTGGCAAAATCATCCATCGTAAACAGGGTCATCGGTAAGCCCTGACTACGCACAGTCTGTAGCGCCATTTTTATCAAGGTACGTAGCTTGTTTTGGTGCAAGCCTTTTACAGAGGGGTAAATCGGTTGTAAGCCTGTATTAGTAACCGCTGCGCTATCGGTGAGCATTTGATATTCAGGATGATGCATCTGCTTACCATAGCGGCCAACTTTGACCTCACCAAACAGTTGTAGCTGTGTCCCCAAGCTCATGGTTTGCGCCAAGCCAGGATACACCTTAAAAAACCGCAACGATACGCTGCCAGTATCATCCTCTACTATGACTGTCATACCGCTGCGCTTATTATCGACATGCATAACGCGCCCAGTAATTAGCGCTGCCTGACCATGGGCTAGCTCTCCTATCGACACCAAACGGCTACGATCTTCATAAGCACGCGGCAAATGTAACAGCAAATCAAAAACCCGCGCAATACCCAATTGCATAAGCTGTTCTGCGACTTTTGGCCCCACACCTGCCAGCGCCGTCACAGGCATATCAAGCGCTGAGACAGGCTCGTTATTGATAGGGCGGGCTGATGACTGACTAATAACCGGTGTTGGCATTGATACATCCTAACAACATAGCTTTAGATTGAACATCTTGTAAGTTTTGGCTAACGAGACGCACTTCATTAAATTCATTTTCAAATAAAAAAATTCTGGTATGAGTTATTCTATAAAATCATAATAACCAATAAGCTATCAACAAGCTTCTATACTCATTATAACTGAGAAAAGTCTTTATTATGCCAAGCGATTTACCAGTACTGTATGCGCTGCATATCAGACAATTTTAGAGAGTTTTTATGCCAGAATACTGATTATTAACTAATAATTTATTTAACAAAATACGTTAGCGATGTAGCATATTTATATGGGCTTGGTTACGTTGGTAGATTTATATTTTTTTCTTATAAGGTCTGTTTATGTTCGCTAATTCTAATAAGCATCAGGCTAACCCTACCTTGATATCACAACTAAAGTTTTCATTGACAGCCATCAGTCGTGTCAGTTTTTTGGCCACGTTAAGTGTAGCCGTGAGCGCCTGTAATAGTATTACGCCAAAAACTACGCCCATAGCACCAGTGCCTAATGCTCCCATTGTCGCTCTAGTCTTAGGAGGTGGCGGTGCCAAGGGCTTTGCACATGTTGGCGTCATTAAAGCTTTAGAAGAAAATGGTATTACCCCAACACTGGTGGTTGGCACGAGTGTCGGTAGCTTAGTCGGTAGCTTGTATGCCAGTGGTTATACACCAGCGCAGTTAGAACAATTAGCGCTGACTACACCCGACAGTGCACTGACAGACTTCACCTTGTCCAACCAAGGTTTTATTGAAGGCATTAAACTTAAAAACTTCATTAACACTCATGTCGGTGGACGACCGATAGAAGCTTTTCCTATCGCCTTTGCAGCTATTGCTGCTGAAAAAAATACTTTAAAAAAAGCAGTCTTTACCAAAGGCAATGCGGGTCTGGCGGTCCAGGCATCTTGTAGTGTCCCGAATATATTCATTGCCCCGCGCATTCCTGAAAAAGGGGGTAAAAAATACGTTGACGGTGGCGTAGTCAGTTTAGTGCCTGTTGATAGTGCCCGTGCCTTGGGTGCTGACATTGTGATCGCTGTTGACGTTACTACCATTAACCCGTCGTCCGCGACTAGTAGTAAACTGCCTACTATCGGCTCATTGAGTAACTTTTGGGGCCTACTTGAGTATAACTTCATGACTAATATCGGCAACAACCTTACTAACAGCAGCAGCTCGTCAGCGCGTAATGAACGTCAGCGAGCTGATATTCTTATTACTCCGAACGTCAGTCATATCAGCTCATTAGACACCAGCCAGCGTCGCGCCTTAATTAATGCTGGGACACAAGCAACTGCTCCTCAAATAAATGCTATCAAACAACTTATTAAAGAAGAGTCTAACAGCAAATACGCTATTCTCTAGTAAGCTATGGTCATTATTTTTAAGCACCATAAATGCAGTGTGAGAAAGACAGGGTTTAACACACAGCTTTTTATTCACTTGTCGTGATTCTCACCTTACTGTAATTGTTAACGGGCTTTAGGAAATATCTGGTGATGCCAGCTTCCTA
Organism: Psychrobacter sp. PL19; assembly: GCF_017875835.1. Lineage (NCBI taxonomy): Bacteria > Pseudomonadati > Pseudomonadota > Gammaproteobacteria > Moraxellales > Moraxellaceae > Psychrobacter > Psychrobacter sp. PL19. Next base: position 709,969 of record NZ_JAGING010000001.1, on the reverse strand, counting down.
TAATGAATTTTTACAACTGGGCACTTACTATTAAAAAAACACCGCAATTAGAAATTGCGGTGTTTTTGTATATGCTAAAAAGTAGCGAGAGCAGTTCTATTTAACTCGAGCACGATATTTAACCATAACGGTATCATTGAGACCAACCCCTTCAATATCCCAGCGGACCGCTTGATAATATTTTAAAGGAATATCTTGAAGTTGATTATTAATCTTGCCACGTAATGGCATACGGGCAAAAGTATTGCCGTCAGCACTACCGTACGGGAATTCAGGAGCGACATCACCAAGTAATTCAACTTGGTCAGGAATACTCATAGTGACCGTCATTTTACGAACCCGATCAACGTTCGTGTTCGTAAAATAGCCTTGATATTCTAGAACATTACCAGTCTGTAAACGCGTATTGGCATCGACCGGTACTAGCCGCTCTTGACCACTTGTATCCACACTAATAAGCGAAGCAGTAATTTTACTATTGACCGCTTGCACACTTGAGCGACTGTTATTGATACTCGACTGCATGTTAGATGAGCTATCGAGCGCAGGCTCTGGAGTCGGTAACATGGCTGAGGCTTGTGTGACTGCCATTACACCAACCAACGTGCCAGCAACAACGTGAAACAAGCGATGTCCGCTCCATGCGGTGAACGGATTAGCAAACTGGTTACTTTTTTTCATGATTTTCATTATTCCTAGTTAATGTATCGGTAAAACAAATTTGGCAGAACATCACTGTATTAGAACAATATCTGTTTAGATAAGTGCTAGATTAGCAGCTAGACTATAGACGGACTCTCATATAAATAACTCATGTAGATAAATAGTATGGACAAACCATCTCTATATACCGTTATATAACATAATATCTATTATCTTTATTAATCAACTTTTAGGCAGTAGCGCTTAGCATAGCAAAAAGTGTTTATTCGCACACTAACCCCGTGTTGCGGTTGTGTATATAGTCAAATTACTATAAATTTGCATTAATTTAACTAAAATAAAAAGATAGCTCATAACGGTGTTTTTTGCTATGGTAAATCTTTAGCGACAGGCATTTTTGTCTCGCCCCCTTTCTTATTCCGACTACTACTGTTCCCATTATGACTACTAGCGCCATGCCCCAAATTAACCCTGAATACGTTCATTGGTTCCGTAACTCTGCCCCTTATATCAACACCCATCGCGGTAAGACTTTCGTGATTATGTTTGGTGGCGAGGCGGTTAAGCATCCTAATTTTAGTACGCTTATCCATGACTTTGCCCTATTGCACAGCTTGGGTATTAAGCTGGTGTTAATACACGGTGCACGTCCACAAATTGAGAAGAACCTAAAAGAAGCGGGTATTACTTCGCCACTTCACCAAGATATTCGCGTCACCCCGCGTGAAGCCATGCCCTCTATTTTACAAGCGGTTGGTGCCATACGTTTACAGCTCGAAGCTCAACTATCAATGGGTTTGGCCAACTCACCAATGTACGGTTCACGTATTGATGCGGTCTCGGGCAACTTTGTCACCGCACGCCCCTACGGTATCCGTGATGGTGTCGATTATCAGATGACTGGTGACGTTCGGTCTATCGATGTTGATGCTATCAAAAATAACTTATTGCACAATCATATTGTTATCTTAGGTTCAATGGGCTACTCAGCAACTGGTGAGGTCTTTAACTTACTAGCCGAAGACGTGGCGCTTAGTGCTGCAATTGCACTCGGCGCGGATAAACTCATTCTGTTAGGTGAAGAGGCGGGTATCAATGACGATGATCGTTTGCTCCGCGAAATGATTCCCAATGAAGTCGACCGTTTCTTACGTGGACGTGACTTAAATTGTGAGATCAATTACTTCCTGCACTGTGCCAGCAGCGCCTGTCGTCAAGGTGTCCATCGTACTCACATCATCTCTTATGCTAAAGACGGTGCGCTATTAGAAGAGCTGTTCACTCGAGATGGTTCTGGAACGCTTATCAGTCATGATCCTTATGAAGAGATTCGCCGTGCTAATGTTGATGATGTAGTCGGACTTATTGAATTGTTATCGCCGCTCGAAGAGCAAGGTATTTTGGTCAGTCGCTCTCAAGAACGCTTGGAGCAAGAAATTGATAATTATAGTGTTATTGAGCGTGATGGTATGATTTTAGGCTGTGCGGCGCTATATCCATTAGACGCAAGTTCTGCAGAAGTGGCTTGTGTGGCAGTGCATCCAGAATATCGTAGCGGTAGCCGTGGCGCTGATCTGCTAGCATTTTTGGAGCAGCAAGCACGCAGTCATGGCTTGCATCAATTATTCGTGTTGACAACCCGTACCGCGCATTGGTTTGTTGAGCAAGGCTTTGCTGAGGTCGACGCTAGTGTCCTTCCTGAAGGACGTCAGCAAAAATACCACAACGGCCGCAACTCTAAAGTCTTTCAAAAAACCCTATAGGTATTATTTAGTACCTCGTATTATTTAATACCTCGTATTCTTTATTTTAAGCCTTTAGTAGTAAATATAAAAAAGCCCTCATACTTTATGCATGAGGGCTTTTTTTAATAGTTTTTAAGACTACTGTATTTATAACAGCGTTTTATTTCGCTTTTACTTTTAACAATTCAACCGTAAAGACTAGGGTACTGTTTGGCTCGATACCTGAGTTACCTGCTTCGCCATAAGCCATATCTGCTGGTATATAAAGCTCATATTTACCGCCTTCTTTCATCAGCTGTAGCCCTTCCGTCCAACCAGTAATCACTTGGTTTAATGGGAATTCAATCGGCTCACCGCGCTCATAAGAGCTATCAAACACTGTACCATCAAGTAATTTGCCTTCGTAATTGACTTCAACCACGTCTGTCGCTTTGGGCATTTTGCCCGTTCCAGCGGTTAGTACTTTATATTGCAAACCGGAAGCAGTGGTTTTCACGCCTTCTTTCTTGCCATTTTCTGCTAAGAATGCCGCGCCCTTGGTTTTGTTTGCTTCACCCTGCGCTTGCGTGTCTTTAACCATCTTTTCTTCTTGCTCTTTTTGATAGGCCATCAACACTTCTTGCATTTGTTCTTGGGTCAAGGCGGAATCGTTACCTTCGTAACCGTCGCGAAAGCCTTTTTCAAAGGTATCGAGATTTAAATCTGCAACCGCTTCTTTGTTTCCCTCTGCCATCATAAAGCCTAAGCTATAACCAACTTTTTCAGTCGCTGGACTTTGCTCAGTAACTGAGACACTTTGAGTAGCCGCTTCTTTGCTGCCATTATTAGTACTACAACCTGTTACTAATAACATAGCACCAGCTAACGCACTAACGGTCAAGGTGGTAATTTTTTTCATAGAATACTCTCGAGTGTTAAAAATAGTGGCGATATGTCGCCTGTTTGCCATGATAGCAAATCTTGTTTTTGTAGGCTACATTTACGATGAAATTATCAGACTAATGTACAAACTTTGTTAATATATACTATGAAAATAACAACTTATCACACAACTATAGCGATAAGTTAAGCTTCCTATCTTTAATCACCGCATTATATCAGCTAAGCTAATTCAATTAAGATCATGAGTAATCGCGCATAGTTTTTAACCAAAGGCTTACTATAATTTTCTTATCACTTGTATCGTAGAAGACAGTATAAATGACAACGGCATAGTAAATTATTAATTTTTCTTTGATATCTTGCTACGTCTTCTTACTTAGTCATGGTACTAATGAAACATTCTAACTAAAAATACTATACACAGCTATTTAATATTATTTATAACTATCACTAGATCAGGGAAATGGGTATATAGTCTTAAGTAGACTGCTACCTTTAAATCTGACATATGATAATTAAAGGAGGACAGGATGAATCCAATGTTTACATCGTTCAATGGTTATCTTGGTGGCCCTATTGGCTCCATCATCGGCGCTATTTTGATTTTTATTATTGGTTGGCTAGTCGCTCTTGGTATTGCGGCTCTAGTACGTAATGTTCTGGCTAGAATTAACCTTAACCAACGCATGAATTCGTCAACGGGTAAGACCTATGATTTAGAAGGTATTATCTCGAAGATAGTGTTTTGGTTTATCTTTATAATTGCTATCTCTGGTGCACTTAGCCAACTGAACTTAAACGCCATATCTGCGCCGTTCGCAAACATGGTTAACCAGGTATTAGCATTTATCCCTAATCTTATTGGCGCTATTGCAGTCGGTGTTATTGGTTGGGTGGTCGCTACGGTTGCTCGCACTGCAATCAATACTGCCCTGTCTAAAACTACTATGGATGAGCGTTTAAGCGCTCAAGCTGGCGTTAATCCTATGAGCAACACAATTGCTGATATGGTTTATTGGTTTATATTACTGGTGGTTTTGACTATGGTACTTGGTCAACTGGAGCTTGATGGCTTATTTGCCCCACTAACTAATATGGTCGATAAAATCTTTAGCTTTATACCCAACATTCTTATTGCTGGTGTGGTCTTTGTGGTGGGTTATATCATCGCTAAAGTCGTCCGCGGCATCGTAACCAATCTGGTCTCTACCTTTAATTTGCAAGAGCTGGCCTCTAAAGCCGGTTTGAGTGAACAGAACAGTTTACCTAACATTGCGGGTTCTTTAGCATTCTTAGTGGTAATCATCCCAACAATTATTGCTGCTCTAAATGCATTAAAAATCGATGTTATCGCGCGTCCTGCCACTAATATGCTTAACAAAATCATGGAAGCCTTGCCAAATATATTTATGGCAGTAGCGATCTTAGCGGTCACTTACTACGTCGTACGTATGGTAGCAAACATCATCAAAGGGCTGCTTGAAAATACTCAGATTAATCAATTACCTGCTAAAGTCGGTCTTCAAGAGACCATGGGTGATAAGAAAATCTCTGATTTAGTCGGTTATGCGATTATCTTCTTTGCCATGTTGTTTGCATCGATTGCAGCAGCTGACTTGCTAGGCTTTGAACCTATCTCAGCCATCATTACCATGTTTATCGCCTTTGGTGCCAACATCATACTTGGTGCGATAATACTATTTATTGGTTTTTGGCTGGCAAATATCATCGCTGGTGTCGTTGAGCGCTCTGAAAAAGGCTCGCAGTTCTTAGCTAATATCGTCCGTGTATTGATCATGGGCTTAGTGCTGGCCATGGGTCTTAAAGCGATGGGTATCGCTGATTCTATTGTTAACCTAGCATTTGGTCTAACACTAGGCGCAGTTGCGGTTGCTTTCGCTCTATCTTTTGGTCTTGGTGGACAAGAAGCAGCGTCACGCTTCCTACGTAAGATGCAGGATAAAATGGACGAAGAGCATACTGATGTGAAAGCTCATACCACACGCCATACCAAAACCACTGCTGATTCTACTGATAAGGTTGCCGATGCTGTTCATGAAGCAACGCCTAACGCTACAACAAGTGGCACGCCTAGTACAAGCACCTCTACGAATGCAGGGTCAGATACACTCGATATCAATTATATCGATACCGACGATAATAATACGAATAGCACTACCGACTTATCTTCTGGTACTGGCTTTGTCGACAACACTGATACTGGTAGTAATGATGACTTCAAATAAATGATGATTATCACTTTGTTCTAAATATAAAAAAGACAGCCTAGGCTGTCTTTTGTTATGGCAAATATTAAATAGCACAGATTTAATAGCAGCTATACGTATGGTCCAAATGTTGGCTGGACTGATAGAAGAAAGCAAATACAGTATGAATTCTAACAGCTGTAACGCGCCTAATTATAGTTCATAACTGTATTGCCGAGCACAGTATTCAGCGTTATGATTAGCCTCGACTGTCGCCAATGTAAACAAGGTAATATCTAAAGCGCCTGTTTGTAGGTAGCAAGACGCCTTTTTCAGATATTTTGATGGCCAATTTAGACACAGTATTAGTCTTTTGTTATCAAATGATATGTGAAATATTACATGCTTAAGCTTATCCAAATTATAATGTTATTATCAGTATAAGCACATTTCGGCAAAGTAAAGTCTGTCCATATAACAGTACCTATACGCAGTCGCTTTCATCCTAATGACTTGCTATGATGGCTAAAAACTATATTTACCATTATTTTTTAGCATCTAGTAACTATGGTAGAAATTATTAATTATTTTAAAACTTACTGATTGAGTCAAAATTATAATACTGCTTTATTCAGAGGACTGCTTTATTTATATATTGGTCCTCTTTTGATAACAAGGATTGAAAATCATGAAACGCTTTAAAGAAAAAACAGTTGTTGTCACTGGTGCTGGCTCAGGTATTGGTCGTGCTACCGCCATTCGATTCGCTCATGAAGGTGCTAATGTCATTTTAGTAGGACGCACATCTAAAACATTAGAAGAGACTGCCAAAGAGTTTCCACAAGATCGCACTTGGATTCATTCTGATAATTATTTAACGGTCACCTGCGATATTAGCGTACAAAGCCAAGTGCAAGAGATGATAGAACGAGTAATAGAAAAGTTTGATCATATTGATGTGTTGGTCAATAATGCGGGTAAAGCGATTCAAGGCAAAATTACCGAACTGTCTGCTGAGGATTGGAGGACTTCGATAGATGTCAACCTAAATGGCACATTCTACGTTTGTCAGGCAGCTATGCCGCATCTGATTGCAACTAAAGGTAATATTGTCAATGTCTCATCGCTTTCAGGGGTCGGTGGCGACTGGAATATGGCCGCCTACAATGCTGCAAAAGCTGGGGTAAGCAATTTAACCCGTACTTTAGCGTTAGACCATGGACCTGATGGTGTGCGTGTCAACGCGGTTAATCCTTCCGTTACTAAGACTAACATGACCACCGCCATTCAAGATAACGATGCAAAAACTGATAAATTTTTAGAACGCTGCCCGCTTGGACGCCTTGCTAGTCCTGAAGAAATTGCTGCTGCTATCACTTTTTTAGCAAGCGATGATGCCTCAATGATTACTGGTGTTAACCTACCGGTAGATGGTGGCGTTAGTGCTTCCAACGGTCAGCCGCAGTTCTAGAACGAGATATAACTAACTATGCTCTTATTACTGCTACTAGAAATAAATTTGGTTCCTAATGTTCATCAGACTGATTAACATCCTGTAGCGGCTGCGATAAGCGCTCAGGATGTCTAGGCATGACCCCGCGGTACTGGTCGTAAATTTTTGGTAGGTCAGCTTCGATATCCCCAGTAGGATAAACTGGGGATAAGAAACGCACTTCTTTGGTTTTATAATCTAGAGCAACCGGCAAAATTGGTACGTTAGCACCTAGTGCTAAATAATAGAAGCCTGTTTTCCACGACTCTGTGTATTTACGCGTCCCCTCTGGGGATAGGCCTAAAAATAGCGGCTCACCTGACTTGAACTTATCTATACTAGTCTGTAATACCGAGCCTTTATTACTGCGGTCAATAGGAATAATCCCCAACCAACGTAGTAACTGTGCCAATACTGGCACTTTAAAAAGCGTATGTTTGCCCATAATGTTAATTTTTACATCAAGCGAAAATAGACCAGGAAGAGCGTAAACCCCATCAATATTTGAGGTGTGCGGCAGTGCTAATACCACCGCTTGTGAGATGTTTGGAATATCGCCAACGGTGCTCCAGCCCGCAGACTTTAACAGCCAGGAAGCTATTAATGGGGCAACTCTGCCGCCGCGTTTGGGGACTAGGTTGCCCAAATCTTTTTTGCCGAGCTTAGGCAATATTTTAGAGCGTTTAGCGTTAGAAACAATAGACTTAGAACGATCAGTAGACTTGGATGTCATGACGGCACCACATAATAGAAGATATCTACATAATAGCATTAACCTAGTACAACTAAGTTTACTATTACAGGCTTTCACTGAGTCGCAGATGACTATAGTTAAAATCCCTTAAAAACACTACAGTCTTGCAAGTCACTTCTCAGCCCGCTACCTTATAATGATATATCAGCCAAATTACCCTTGTTTTCGAGCCATGACTTGCGATCAGATGATCGTTTTTTTGCCAATAGCATATCCATAACACTATTAGTCAGTAATATATCATCCATATCTAACTGTACTAAGCGGCGGGTATCACGATTCATCGTGGTTTCGCGCAACTGCTCGGCACTCATCTCACCCAACCCTTTAAAACGAGTAATTTGAGCTTTTTTGTTACCTGGAACGCCTGCTAAGATATGTTCAAGTTCAGGCTCATCTAAAGCGTAATGTACCTCTTTACCCACGTCTACCCGATATAACGGCGGCATCGCCACAAATAAGTGACCTGCATCAACCAAGGCTGGAAAATGCTTTACAAATAAAGCGCAAATTAACGTGGCGATGTGCAAACCGTCAGAGTCGGCATCAGCCAGGATACATACTTTATCGTAACGCAGCTCAGATAAATCATCTGAAGCCGGATCGACACCAATCGCAATGGCAATATCATGAATCTCTTGGCTCGATAATACTGTATCAGAGGACACTTCCCACGTGTTCAGAATTTTACCGCGTAGCGGTAATATCGCTTGATAATGTCGGTCACGAGCTTGTTTGGCACTGCCCCCTGCAGAATCCCCTTCTACTAAAAACAACTCAGCACCATCACGCAAATCACCACGACAATCGGCAAGCTTCCCCGGTAATGCAGGACCTTGAGTAATTTTTTTCCGGGCTACTTTTTTAGCAGATTTAAGCCGACGACCCGCTTTATTAATCGCTAGCTCTGCAATTTGAGACCCCAAATCAGCATGTTGATTGAGCCATAAAGTGAAGGCATCTTTTGCTAAAACCTGTACCGCTCCAGCAGCTTCACGACTCGATAAGCGTTCTTTAGTTTGTCCGGAGAACTGCGGCTCAGAGAATTTAAGTGATAGGATATAATTAACCCCATCCCAAACATCTTCTGCGGTCAACTTTACACTACGTGGCAATAAATTATGAATATCACAGAACTCACGTAGCGCCTCTAGAATACCTGTTCGCAAACCATTAACATGGGTGCCACCTTGCGCGGTAGGAATGAGGTTGACGTAGCTTTCTTGAATAGGGATGCCACCTTCAGGCAACCAAGACAGCGCCAAAGTAATACCTGCACGTTCACCACTTTTAGCTTCATAATTATAATAGAACGGTGCTTGTGGCAATGTCTCAAGTCCATCGAGCTGTTCACTTAAATACTCAACAACGCCATCAGTAAACTGCCAAACTATTTTCTCATTATTTATATCATCAACAAATTCAATAGTGAGGCCCGCAGCTAATACTGCTTTAGCTTTTAGGTTATGTTTGAGCTGCTTGATATTAAATTTAGGGCTGTCGAAAAAGCTGCTATCTGCCCAGAAACGTACTCTAGTGCCACGTTTACGCTTATTAGAACTCACTGACTCAGTCAATAAAGTGACAGGTGCTCCATGTTCAAGCGCCATATCAAATTGGGTCGCCTCACGCCATACGGTTACTTCAACTCGCGTTGATAGGGCATTCACGACCGAAATACCAACACCGTGCAGGCCACCTGATACTTGATAATTTAGAGTCGAAAATTTACCACCCGCATGCAAACGAGTCATAATCAGCTCAATACCTGACTGACCAAACTCAGGATGAATATCAGTTGGCATACCACGGCCATCGTCTTCTACCGATAGCGAGCCGTCCTCGTGTAACTGGACTTTAATTATTTTGGCATAACCAGCCAGTGCCTCATCAACTGCATTATCGATCACCTCTTGAGCCAAATGATTGGGCCGTGTAGTATCGGTATACATGCCAGGGCGACGGCGAACGGGCTCAAGTCCTTCTAAAACTTCTAACGATTGCGCATTATATTGACTCACAAATGCTTCCTTGAATATTCACGAACAATTTATTCTATCGAACCATTATAGCGAAAAATGGCATCATTAGTGTTGATAGTCGCTAGCTCACGTCATATGATGTCGTCTATTTTGGCTAAACAATATTCTTAGCTAGTAAACTGTAATTTATCCTAACTGCTGCAATATCTTTATTACTATAGGCAATTGCTCAGCAAAATCAGTAAATCTGTGATCACCACCAGCTTGCAAAGTAACTTCTGCACCCTGCTGTCGATAAAACTCTGCAGACAGTTGAGGATTTAACAGCTCATCACCCTCTTTAATCCAAACCACCATCTTTTGAGGATATTTTACTGATAATAGATGGTCAGCAAACCACTGTAGATCTCCACCAGTAATTGTCCAACCTCCTACAGTTGTATGTAGAACTTGATTAATAGAACTTATATTTTTGTTAGTGTCCTGTAAAGGAGGTTGATTAGAAAAGCGTTGTAAAGTGATGTGCGGCTGAGTACTAGGATTTAATAATAATACTGGGCAACCAGTATTATTACTTACTAAAGTGGCGAAGTATCCTCCTAATGAACTGCCTACCAAAACTGTTTTTGTTAAAGTGTTAGACATTGACTCTTTATTACTGTGGTCTGATTCACTTTTTAATTTTGTGATTAATCTATTAAGTTGCTTAAATACTTCTGCAGGCGGTTGATTGAAGTCAGGACGAAATACTATGATCTCAGGAAAATACTGTTGGCAATAGCGCTCTAATAACGTACCCTTAGTGGAATTAGCATCACTGTCTAAGCCATGAATGTAAACAATGTTCACGTGTGATCTCGCTTATTAATTTTTGTGTGATTGTTTTATATAGACTACAAAAGCTAAGCATAGCACTGGGTCATCAAAAATAATAACAATAAAATGGCACACTATTATGCATTACTTGCGACATAATAGTATTGTCACGATAATTTTACGCAAGCCAAGGAATGACGATAATAGCTATGGAGTAGCCATGAACCAGCAGTTTGAACTGTTCGAGATCATCAATCCATGCATTGGTGTTTGCCGAAGTAATAAAAAAGGCTATTGTTTTGGCTGTCTACGCAGTCGTCCTGAACGTCAGTTATGGCATGACATGACTACTGGACAGCGACGTGATGTGCTAAGACTAATCTCTGCTCGTAGACAACGTATAATACTATTAAAACAAAAACGACAAATTTCTTTCGATTTTGATGAGACTCCTGAATTAGGAGAATTGTTTTGATCGGGTAGTATCGGTATGTTTTTCTCTCCCTGAGCTAGACCCCAACTAAAGTCTTCTCTATCCCATCGATACTAGATATTGACCTAGGGACTGATAGTTCAAGCGAAGACACCTATCTACCGACACAATCTCGCGCTGCGGTCACTGTCCTGCTAGACGGACTGCAGGCTCATAAGTAAAGAGTAGTGGGTTGTTGGTATTCCCAGACAAAGAAAAGCCCCCAACGAATTAACGTTGGGGGCTTTACTAGAATAGAGAGCTGACGATGACCTACTCTCACATGGACGAATCCACACTACCATTGGCGCGATGATGTTTCACTTCTGAGTTCGGTAAGGGATCAGGTGGTTCCATCATGCTATTGTCGTCAGCAAAGGGGGTTAGATATGAGTCTGTTGTTGTTATTGACTTAAGTATTAGCTTAAAGCCTGTCAACATAAACCTAACTGAATCAAGGTTTAAGGTGATATCGAAATGTATTTATATTCTATAGCATTTTAGCTATACAAGATAGATTAATTAGAGCTCTCATACAAACCACTTGGGTGTTGTATGGTCAAGCCAAACGAGCAATTAGTACAGGTTAGCTACACACATCGCTGTGCTTCCACACCCTGCCTATCAACGTCGTAGTCTTCAACGGCTCTTTAGGGAAATCTTATCTTGAGGTGGGCTTCCCGCTTAGATGCTTTCAGCGGTTATCCCATCCGAACGTAGCTACCGGGCAATGCCACTGGCGTGACAACCCGAACACCAGAGGTTCGTCCACTCTGGTCCTCTCGTACTAGGAGCAGATCCTCTCAAATTTCCAACGCCCACGGTAGATAGGGACCGAACTGTCTCACGACGTTCTAAACCCAGCTCGCGTACCTCTTTAAATGGCGAACAGCCATACCCTTAGGACCTGCTTCAGCCCTAGGATGAGATGAGCCGACATCGAGGTGCCAAACACCGCCGTCGATATGAACTCTTGGGCGGTATCAGCCTGTTATCCCCAGAGTACCTTTTATCCGTTGAGCGATGGCCCTTCCATACAGAACCACCGGATCACTAAGACCTACTTTCGTACCTGCTCGACTTGTGGGTCTCGCAGTTAAGCGCGCTTTTGCCTTTATACTCTATGAACGATTTCCGACCGTTCTGAGCGCACCTTCGTACTCCTCCGTTACTCTTTAGGAGGAGACCGCCCCAGTCAAACTACCCACCATACATTGTCCTCGGTATTGTTATACCTGAGTTAGAACCCCGACATGACCAGGGTGGTATTTCAAGATTGGCTCCACCAAGACTAGCGTCTCGGCTTCAAAGCCTCCCACCTATCCTGCACAAGTCAGGTCAAAGTTCAATGTAAAGCTGTAGTAAAGGTTCACGGGGTCTTTCCGTCTAGCCGCGGGTACACAGCATCTTCACTGCGATTTCGATTTCACTGAGTCTCTGCTGGAGACAGCGCTGCCGTCATTATGCCATTCGTGCAGGTCAGAACTTACCTGACAAGGAATTTCGCTACCTTAGGACCGTTATAGTTACGGCCGCCGTTTACTGGGGCTTCGATCAAGAGCTTCGCTTACGCTAACCCCATCAATTAACCTTCCAGCACCGGGCAGGCATCACACCCTATACGTCCACTTTCGTGTTTGCAGAGTGCTGTGTTTTTAATAAACAGTTGCAGCAGCCTGGTATCTGCGACTGCTAATAGCTTACGGAGCAAGTCCTTCACCATCAGCAGCGTACCTTCTCCCGAAGTTACGGTACCATTTTGCCTAGTTCCTTCAGCAGAGTTCTCTCAAGCGCCTTGGTATTCTCTACCTGATCACCTGTGTCGGTTTAGGGTACGATTCGTTTATAACTATTGCTTAGAAGCTTTTCCTGGAAGCATGGTATTTGCCACTTCGCTGTACAAGTACAGCTTGCTATCAGATCTCGGTATTAACAGTCCGGATTTGCCTAAACTGTCTACCTACATCCTTTCACCTGGACAACCGTCGCCAGGCTGGCATAACCTTCTCCGTCCCTCCATCGCATTATAAACAAGTATCAGAATATTAACTGATTTCCCATCGACTACGCCTTTCGGCCTCGCCTTAGGGGTCGACTCACCCAGCCCCGATTAACGTTGGACTGGAACCCTTGATCTTCCGGCGTGCGAGCTTTTCACTCGCATTATCGTTACTCACGTCAGCATTCGCTCTTGTGATACCTCCAGCATGCCTTACGACACACCTTCACAGGCTTACACAACGCTCCCCTACCACTTGAAAACAAATTCAAATCCGCAGCTTCGGCTCCTAGTTTGAGCCCCGTTACATCTTCCGCGCGGGCCGACTCGACTAGTGAGCTATTACGCTTTCTTTAAAGGATGGCTGCTTCTAAGCCAACCTCCTAGCTGTCTATGCCTTCCCACCTCGTTTCCCACTTAACTAGGAATTTGGGGCCTTAGCTGGCGGTCTGGGTTGTTTCCCTCTCCACAATGGACGTTAGCACCCACTGTGTGTCTCCCGGATATCACTCATCGGTATTCGGAGTTTGCATCGGTTTGGTAAGTCGGTATGACCCCCTAGCCGAAACAGTGCTCTACCCCCAATGGTGTTCGTCCGAGGCGCTACCTAAATAGCTTTCGGGGAGAACCAGCTATCACCGAGTTTGATTAGCCTTTCACCCCTATCCACAAGTCATCCCCTAGCTTTTCAACGATAGTGGGTTCGGTCCTCCGGTGCCTGTTACGGCACTTTCAACCTGCTCATGGATAGATCACTCGGTTTCGGGTCTATGCCCTGCAACTATTCGCCCTATTAAGACTCGGTTTCCCTACGGCTCCCCTAAATGGTTAACCTCGCTACAGAACATAAGTCGCTGACCCATTATACAAAAGGTACGCGGTCACCCCAATAAATTGAGGCTCCCACTGCTTGTACGCACACGGTTTCAGGTTCTATTTCACTCCCCTCACAGGGGTTCTTTTCGCCTTTCCCTCACGGTACTGGTTCACTATCGGTCAGTCAGGAGTATTTAGCCTTGGAGGATGGTCCCCCCATCTTCAAACAGGATTTCTCGTGTCCCGCCCTACTTAATATGTTAACTCTAATGTTTCGAATACAGGACTATCACCTACTACGGTCAGCTTTCCCACGCTGTTCTTCTACATTAGAATTAATCGGCTTCTCCCCGTTCGCTCGCCGCTACTTGGGGAATCTCATTTGATGTCTTTTCCTAAGGGTACTGAGATGTTTCACTTCCCCTCGTTCGCTTCTCGTACAAGTACGAGATACCTACCTTATGGTAAGTGGGTTTCCCCATTCAGAAATCTCCGGATCACAGGATATTGCCGCCTCCCCGAAGCTTATCGCAGGCTGTCACGTCTTTCATCGCCTCTGACTGCCAAGGCATCCACCATGTGCGCTTCATTACTTGACCATACAACCCCAAGTAGTCTTTCAACTATCTAAGTGTTATATGAGTCTAATTATGATAACGATATCACCTAATTTTATACGCTTGATTCAGTTCTCTTTATTATTTGATAATCAATCCTCTGGGATAACAACTGATGTCGTTAAGAGAATCGATTATCAGGTTAGAAACAACACGTGAACATGTTGTTCTAACCCAGACTCATATCTATGTTTTTAAATAGTTCCTGTATTCTCGTCGAATTACAGGTTCTGTATAAAACAGAAAGAAGTAATCTTAAGATATATTTCGCTATATCTAAATCACTTGTTTCTATGTTATTCGCACTCTAAGCTTACTCTGTGTTTATGATGGTGGAGCCAAACGGAGTCGAACCGTTGACCTCCTGCGTGCAAGGCAGGCGCTCTACCAGCTGAGCTATGGCCCCATATAAAATGGTGGGTCTAAGTGGACTTGAACCACTGACCCCCGCGTTATCAACACGGTGCTCTAACCAGCTGAGCTACAGACCCATATACGTTTATGCAATAAACGTAAGCTTAAACTAAAGAACAACTTGTTGTGAATTCTTGCTGACCGAATGCGTCTATAAGGAGGTGATCCAGCCGCAGGTTCCCCTACGGCTACCTTGTTACGACTTCACCCCAGTCGCCAACCACACCGTGGTGAACGCCATCCCTAAGGTTAGGCTATCCACTTCTGGTGCAATCAACTCCCATGGTGTGACGGGCGGTGTGTACAAGGCCCGGGAACGTATTCACCGCGGCATTCTGATCCGCGATTACTAGCGATTCCTACTTCATGGAGTCGAGTTGCAGACTCCAATCTGGACTACGATAGGCTTTTTGAGATTCGCATCACATCGCTGTGTAGCTGCCCTCTGTACCTACCATTGTAGCACGTGTGTAGCCCTGGTCGTAAGGGCCATGATGACTTGACGTCGTCCCCGCCTTCCTCCAGTTTGTCACTGGCAGTATCCTTAGAGTTCCCGGCTTAACCCGCTGGTAACTAAGGACAAGGGTTGCGCTCGTTGCGGGACTTAACCCAACATCTCACGACACGAGCTGACGACAGCCATGCAGCACCTGTATTCTAATTCCCGAAGGCACTCCCGCATCTCTGCAGGATTCTAGATATGTCAAGACCAGGTAAGGTTCTTCGCGTTGCATCGAATTAAACCACATGCTCCACCGCTTGTGCGGGCCCCCGTCAATTCATTTGAGTTTTAACCTTGCGGCCGTACTCCCCAGGCGGTCTACTTATTGCGTTAGCTGCGTCACTAAGTCCTCAAGGGACCCAACGACTAGTAGACATCGTTTACGGCGTGGACTACCAGGGTATCTAATCCTGTTTGCTACCCACGCTTTCGAGCCTCAGTGTCAGTATGATGCCAGAAGGCTGCCTTCGCCATCGGTATTCCTCCAGATCTCTACGCATTTCACCGCTACACCTGGAATTCTACCTTCCTCTCACCTACTCTAGCCTAACAGTTTCAGATGCAGTTCCCAGGTTAAGCCCGGGGATTTCACATCTGACTTATCAAGCCACCTACGCTCGCTTTACGCCCAGTAATTCCGATTAACGCTTGCACCCTCTGTATTACCGCGGCTGCTGGCACAGAGTTAGCCGGTGCTTATTCTGCAGCTAATGTCATCGTCCATGGGTATTAACCATGGAGTCTTCTTCACTGCTTAAAGTGCTTTACAACCAAAAGGCCTTCTTCACACACGCGGCATGGCTGGATCAGGCTTTCGCCCATTGTCCAATATTCCCCACTGCTGCCTCCCGTAGGAGTCCGGGCCGTGTCTCAGTCCCGGTGTGGCTGATCATCCTCTCAGACCAGCTACAGATCGTCGCCATGGTAGGCCTTTACCCCACCATCTAGCTAATCCGACTTAGGCTCATCTAATAGCGAGAGCAGTAAACTGCCCCCTTTCTCCCGTAGGTCGTATGCGGTATTAATTCGAGTTTCCCCGAGCTATCCCCCACTACTAGGTAGATTCCTAAGTATTACTCACCCGTCCGCCGCTCGACGCCTGGTAGCAAGCTACCATCGTTTCCGCTCGACTTGCATGTGTTAAGCCTGCCGCCAGCGTTCAATCTGAGCCATGATCAAACTCTTCAGTTTAATCTTGCTATGTAACCCTTTAAAGAGGTTACTAAACTTGGCTCATCTAATCTGGCAATTACGCTCTTCGTATGTTTTCATTTAAATGAATTAACTTTGAGTTTTCTTGCTGTCTTAAATGATAATTTTTATAGTTAATAGACTTCCCGAAAAGAGAAGACAGTCAACTTTATTTTTTAGCATTCTGAATCAGCAAAAATCCACACAAGTTGTTCTTTAGTTATGCTTTTAAATAGTGTTATTCACTGTCGTCCAGTAAATAATGTTTTCGCTAATTAAGGTAAGCTATTTAGCTTATCTCGTTTAGCGAGCTGACTAGTATATCATGTTGAAATAACCTGTCAAGCCTTTGTTCTAATTCGTTTCAGTAGGTTAGCTCGGTAGTCGTCAAGTAATGAATTACTCTTAAACTTGCTAGCTTCCCTTGCTGAGGGGCGCATTATAGACGCTTTTAATACGGTGTCAAGAAGTTATTTAACTAACTTTTTCTAAAGTGGTAAACCACTTCATAAAGCCGCTCTTCCCTTCCGACTGGGTGGCATTATACGCAGTTTTATGTGCAGGTCAAGCGGTTTTGGAAAGTTATTCTATTATTAACTACTGTATTCAGTAAGCATTAAGCCATCAGCATCTTTGTTAAGTATAGGCCATATGCTTTTACCCGTTAATTTAACTTATTGGTACATAGTGTTAAGGCTTTATTTTCAGATAGATCGTTTGTCTAAGCGTATCGCATTGCTGATGACACCTTATTATAACGCATAAAAAATTATACTAACCCAGAAGCAGGTCAACAGACACTGACAGTTTGGCCGAGAAGTCAAACTCGGAGCCATTAACATAATAACAGAACACAGATGTAAAGTAGTAGATGTTGCTGAATCGCAGGGGTTGACCATTCAATATTAGATAATTCTTAAGGAACGTCAACAAGTCGCACCTACTCAAGATCGCACCCTAACTGACAAGCCGAAAGAAATCTAGCGCCTGACCATGAAGCACTATATCTTAAAAAAAGATTTCCTCCTGCTGGTGTTAGACAATCTAAACGACTATCCCTGACTATTGAGCTTGCAGAGCATGATAAACGGTTAAGCAGAAACCATCTGTATCGCCTGTCTGGCATGGTCAGAAATGACTATTATTGTAGTGCTAAGGACGAGCCGATTGATGTCGAAGCTTTGTAGATTAAGATTTTAGTCAGACAGACATTCAGCGTACCAAACGGCTCAATAGATGCCCGAACTGTTTCAGCTCTACTGCTGAATTAATACGGCATCAAAATTACCCGCTATAAAGCAGGTAGGCTTGTGGAGGACATGGAACTTGAGAGCTATCAGACGAAGACTCATAATTATAAAAACCGTAATAAAACGCATAAAACTCATGCCAATGTAATAGACCATAAATTTATGCAATCAGCGCCTAATCAAGTCTGAACAGGAGATCTGACGTATATCCGCAATAGAGGCGACTGGTGTTGCTTATAGCCATCGTTTTAGATTTATGTGCTAGATGTATTGTTAGCTTTACCGTATCAGGCTCGTCCGAGAGCAGCCTGGTCGGTACAGCACTTTACGTGACATATCATACAAGATTGAGCCCAAGTGACGTGTTGTTTCATTCAAATCAGGGCACGCATTACAGCGACACCGTCTTCGCTGATAATATTGATGGATGCAGCAACGTGTCACACAGTATGAGCCGTCATGACGATAACTACGGGCACAGCCTTCCACTTTGCACCTGAGATCACTCAAGATCCTCGCTCTTATGAGATAATGCACCCACTAAATGAAAGATTCTTTAGAAGACTTGAAATGGAATGGATGCCGAAGGGTGGCTATGAGGATATATTTGAAGCTAAGCAGGCTATCAATGATTACGTCTGGGGCTATTATCAAAGCATCAGATCACATACCTTCAAAGATTATTTAAACTCCAGTAGAAAGAAGTACCATTATTTCAGCAAACACCTCTTATAAATTATCTAAATATAGTTGGCCACTACAGGATTAAACTTTTCTCTCCCTGAGCTAGACCCCAACTAAAGTCTTCTCTATCCCATCGATACTAGATATTGACCTAGGGACTGATAGTTCAAGCGAAGACACCTATCTACCGACACAATCTCGCGCTGCGGTCACTGTCCTGCTAGACGGACTGCAGGCTCATAAGTAAAGAGTAGTGGGTTGTTGGTATTCCCAGACAAAGAAAAGCCCCCAACGAATTAACGTTGGGGGCTTTACTAGAATAGAGAGCTGACGATGACCTACTCTCACATGGACGAATCCACACTACCATTGGCGCGATGATGTTTCACTTCTGAGTTCGGTAAGGGATCAGGTGGTTCCATCATGCTATTGTCGTCAGCAAAGGGGGTTAGATATGAGTCTGTTGTTGTTATTGACTTAAGTATTAGCTTAAAGCCTGTCAACATAAACCTAACTGAATCAAGGTTTAAGGTGATATCGAAATGTATTTATATTCTATAGCATTTTAGCTATACAAGATAGATTAATTAGAGCTCTCATACAAACCACTTGGGTGTTGTATGGTCAAGCCAAACGAGCAATTAGTACAGGTTAGCTACACACATCGCTGTGCTTCCACACCCTGCCTATCAACGTCGTAGTCTTCAACGGCTCTTTAGGGAAATCTTATCTTGAGGTGGGCTTCCCGCTTAGATGCTTTCAGCGGTTATCCCATCCGAACGTAGCTACCGGGCAATGCCACTGGCGTGACAACCCGAACACCAGAGGTTCGTCCACTCTGGTCCTCTCGTACTAGGAGCAGATCCTCTCAAATTTCCAACGCCCACGGTAGATAGGGACCGAACTGTCTCACGACGTTCTAAACCCAGCTCGCGTACCTCTTTAAATGGCGAACAGCCATACCCTTAGGACCTGCTTCAGCCCTAGGATGAGATGAGCCGACATCGAGGTGCCAAACACCGCCGTCGATATGAACTCTTGGGCGGTATCAGCCTGTTATCCCCAGAGTACCTTTTATCCGTTGAGCGATGGCCCTTCCATACAGAACCACCGGATCACTAAGACCTACTTTCGTACCTGCTCGACTTGTGGGTCTCGCAGTTAAGCGCGCTTTTGCCTTTATACTCTATGAACGATTTCCGACCGTTCTGAGCGCACCTTCGTACTCCTCCGTTACTCTTTAGGAGGAGACCGCCCCAGTCAAACTACCCACCATACATTGTCCTCGGTATTGTTATACCTGAGTTAGAACCCCGACATGACCAGGGTGGTATTTCAAGATTGGCTCCACCAAGACTAGCGTCTCGGCTTCAAAGCCTCCCACCTATCCTGCACAAGTCAGGTCAAAGTTCAATGTAAAGCTGTAGTAAAGGTTCACGGGGTCTTTCCGTCTAGCCGCGGGTACACAGCATCTTCACTGCGATTTCGATTTCACTGAGTCTCTGCTGGAGACAGCGCTGCCGTCATTATGCCATTCGTGCAGGTCAGAACTTACCTGACAAGGAATTTCGCTACCTTAGGACCGTTATAGTTACGGCCGCCGTTTACTGGGGCTTCGATCAAGAGCTTCGCTTACGCTAACCCCATCAATTAACCTTCCAGCACCGGGCAGGCATCACACCCTATACGTCCACTTTCGTGTTTGCAGAGTGCTGTGTTTTTAATAAACAGTTGCAGCAGCCTGGTATCTGCGACTGCTAATAGCTTACGGAGCAAGTCCTTCACCATCAGCAGCGTACCTTCTCCCGAAGTTACGGTACCATTTTGCCTAGTTCCTTCAGCAGAGTTCTCTCAAGCGCCTTGGTATTCTCTACCTGATCACCTGTGTCGGTTTAGGGTACGATTCGTTTATAACTATTGCTTAGAAGCTTTTCCTGGAAGCATGGTATTTGCCACTTCGCTGTACAAGTACAGCTTGCTATCAGATCTCGGTATTAACAGTCCGGATTTGCCTAAACTGTCTACCTACATCCTTTCACCTGGACAACCGTCGCCAGGCTGGCATAACCTTCTCCGTCCCTCCATCGCATTATAAACAAGTATCAGAATATTAACTGATTTCCCATCGACTACGCCTTTCGGCCTCGCCTTAGGGGTCGACTCACCCAGCCCCGATTAACGTTGGACTGGAACCCTTGATCTTCCGGCGTGCGAGCTTTTCACTCGCATTATCGTTACTCACGTCAGCATTCGCTCTTGTGATACCTCCAGCATGCCTTACGACACACCTTCACAGGCTTACACAACGCTCCCCTACCACTTGAAAACAAATTCAAATCCGCAGCTTCGGCTCCTAGTTTGAGCCCCGTTACATCTTCCGCGCGGGCCGACTCGACTAGTGAGCTATTACGCTTTCTTTAAAGGATGGCTGCTTCTAAGCCAACCTCCTAGCTGTCTATGCCTTCCCACCTCGTTTCCCACTTAACTAGGAATTTGGGGCCTTAGCTGGCGGTCTGGGTTGTTTCCCTCTCCACAATGGACGTTAGCACCCACTGTGTGTCTCCCGGATATCACTCATCGGTATTCGGAGTTTGCATCGGTTTGGTAAGTCGGTATGACCCCCTAGCCGAAACAGTGCTCTACCCCCAATGGTGTTCGTCCGAGGCGCTACCTAAATAGCTTTCGGGGAGAACCAGCTATCACCGAGTTTGATTAGCCTTTCACCCCTATCCACAAGTCATCCCCTAGCTTTTCAACGATAGTGGGTTCGGTCCTCCGGTGCCTGTTACGGCACTTTCAACCTGCTCATGGATAGATCACTCGGTTTCGGGTCTATGCCCTGCAACTATTCGCCCTATTAAGACTCGGTTTCCCTACGGCTCCCCTAAATGGTTAACCTCGCTACAGAACATAAGTCGCTGACCCATTATACAAAAGGTACGCGGTCACCCCAATAAATTGAGGCTCCCACTGCTTGTACGCACACGGTTTCAGGTTCTATTTCACTCCCCTCACAGGGGTTCTTTTCGCCTTTCCCTCACGGTACTGGTTCACTATCGGTCAGTCAGGAGTATTTAGCCTTGGAGGATGGTCCCCCCATCTTCAAACAGGATTTCTCGTGTCCCGCCCTACTTAATATGTTAACTCTAATGTTTCGAATACAGGACTATCACCTACTACGGTCAGCTTTCCCACGCTGTTCTTCTACATTAGAATTAATCGGCTTCTCCCCGTTCGCTCGCCGCTACTTGGGGAATCTCATTTGATGTCTTTTCCTAAGGGTACTGAGATGTTTCACTTCCCCTCGTTCGCTTCTCGTACAAGTACGAGATACCTACCTTATGGTAAGTGGGTTTCCCCATTCAGAAATCTCCGGATCACAGGATATTGCCGCCTCCCCGAAGCTTATCGCAGGCTGTCACGTCTTTCATCGCCTCTGACTGCCAAGGCATCCACCATGTGCGCTTCATTACTTGACCATACAACCCCAAGTAGTCTTTCAACTATCTAAGTGTTATATGAGTCTAATTATGATAACGATATCACCTAATTTTATACGCTTGATTCAGTTCTCTTTATTATTTGATAATCAATCCTCTGGGATAACAACTGATGTCGTTAAGAGAATCGATTATCAGGTTAGAAACAACACGTGAACATGTTGTTCTAACCCAGACTCATATCTATGTTTTTAAATAGTTCCTGTATTCTCGTCGAATTACAGGTTCTGTATAAAACAGAAAGAAGTAATCTTAAGATATATTTCGCTATATCTAAATCACTTGTTTCTATGTTATTCGCACTCTAAGCTTACTCTGTGTTTATGATGGTGGAGCCAAACGGAGTCGAACCGTTGACCTCCTGCGTGCAAGGCAGGCGCTCTACCAGCTGAGCTATGGCCCCATATAAAATGGTGGGTCTAAGTGGACTTGAACCACTGACCCCCGCGTTATCAACACGGTGCTCTAACCAGCTGAGCTACAGACCCATATACGTTTATGCAATAAACGTAAGCTTAAACTAAAGAACAACTTGTTGTGAATTCTTGCTGACCGAATGCGTCTATAAGGAGGTGATCCAGCCGCAGGTTCCCCTACGGCTACCTTGTTACGACTTCACCCCAGTCGCCAACCACACCGTGGTGAACGCCATCCCTAAGGTTAGGCTATCCACTTCTGGTGCAATCAACTCCCATGGTGTGACGGGCGGTGTGTACAAGGCCCGGGAACGTATTCACCGCGGCATTCTGATCCGCGATTACTAGCGATTCCTACTTCATGGAGTCGAGTTGCAGACTCCAATCTGGACTACGATAGGCTTTTTGAGATTCGCATCACATCGCTGTGTAGCTGCCCTCTGTACCTACCATTGTAGCACGTGTGTAGCCCTGGTCGTAAGGGCCATGATGACTTGACGTCGTCCCCGCCTTCCTCCAGTTTGTCACTGGCAGTATCCTTAGAGTTCCCGGCTTAACCCGCTGGTAACTAAGGACAAGGGTTGCGCTCGTTGCGGGACTTAACCCAACATCTCACGACACGAGCTGACGACAGCCATGCAGCACCTGTATTCTAATTCCCGAAGGCACTCCCGCATCTCTGCAGGATTCTAGATATGTCAAGACCAGGTAAGGTTCTTCGCGTTGCATCGAATTAAACCACATGCTCCACCGCTTGTGCGGGCCCCCGTCAATTCATTTGAGTTTTAACCTTGCGGCCGTACTCCCCAGGCGGTCTACTTATTGCGTTAGCTGCGTCACTAAGTCCTCAAGGGACCCAACGACTAGTAGACATCGTTTACGGCGTGGACTACCAGGGTATCTAATCCTGTTTGCTACCCACGCTTTCGAGCCTCAGTGTCAGTATGATGCCAGAAGGCTGCCTTCGCCATCGGTATTCCTCCAGATCTCTACGCATTTCACCGCTACACCTGGAATTCTACCTTCCTCTCACCTACTCTAGCCTAACAGTTTCAGATGCAGTTCCCAGGTTAAGCCCGGGGATTTCACATCTGACTTATCAAGCCACCTACGCTCGCTTTACGCCCAGTAATTCCGATTAACGCTTGCACCCTCTGTATTACCGCGGCTGCTGGCACAGAGTTAGCCGGTGCTTATTCTGCAGCTAATGTCATCGTCCATGGGTATTAACCATGGAGTCTTCTTCACTGCTTAAAGTGCTTTACAACCAAAAGGCCTTCTTCACACACGCGGCATGGCTGGATCAGGCTTTCGCCCATTGTCCAATATTCCCCACTGCTGCCTCCCGTAGGAGTCCGGGCCGTGTCTCAGTCCCGGTGTGGCTGATCATCCTCTCAGACCAGCTACAGATCGTCGCCATGGTAGGCCTTTACCCCACCATCTAGCTAATCCGACTTAGGCTCATCTAATAGCGAGAGCAGTAAACTGCCCCCTTTCTCCCGTAGGTCGTATGCGGTATTAATTCGAGTTTCCCCGAGCTATCCCCCACTACTAGGTAGATTCCTAAGTATTACTCACCCGTCCGCCGCTCGACGCCTGGTAGCAAGCTACCATCGTTTCCGCTCGACTTGCATGTGTTAAGCCTGCCGCCAGCGTTCAATCTGAGCCATGATCAAACTCTTCAGTTTAATCTTGCTATGTAACCCTTTAAAGAGGTTACTAAACTTGGCTCATCTAATCTGGCAATTACGCTCTTCGTATGTTTTCATTTAAATGAATTAACTTTGAGTTTTCTTGCTGTCTTAAATGATAATTTTTATAGTTAATAGACTTCCCGAAAAGAGAAGACAGTCAACTTTATTTTTTAGCATTCTGAATCAGCAAAAATCCACACAAGTTGTTCTTTAGTTATGCTTTTAAATAGTGTTATTCACTGTCGTCCAGTAAATAATGTTTTCTCTAATTAAGGTAAGCTATTTAGCTTATCTCGTTTAGCGATCTGACTAGTATATCATGTTGAAATAACCTGTCAAGCCTTTGTTTTAATTCGTTTCAGTAGGTTAGCTTGGTAGTCATTAAGTAATGAATTACCCTTAAACTTGCTAGCTTCCTTTGCTGAGGGGCGTATTATAGACGCTTTTAATACGGTGTCAAGAAGTTATTTTAAACTATTTGTATTTAGTTGCTAATGACCTTATATAATGACCCTGCATAAGGTTACTTATAAAGCTTACACACACTTGTATATAGAGATGATAATATTAAATTATTTGCTAGCTTTAGTCAATCTAACAGCTTGCTTATGATTATACTCCACACCATAGTTTTTCATTAATTCGTCCAACTATCTATCTATCTATCTATCTATCTATCTATCTATCTATCTATCTATCTATACATAATATACAAAATCTGGCTAATATAAAAGACATAGTATTATTTTTTCGCCTATACGACTACTACTCACCACACAGGCCTCTACAGGCCTCTACAGGCCTCTATTAGGTAGCGGAATATAATGGCACGGTTAACTCAAGCGTTATTTAACTCACTTATTATATAATTAATGTCTTATCAACATTAACTCTCGCCTTCTCCTGTCCCAGTTCTCCACTTTGGATAAGGTCTCCCCTTACTATCTAGTGTTTGTAGACAGTATTTGCTATAATGTCTGCTTTTATAGCATGACTTACCGACGCTGTCATTTAACTGTATTTAAAGGGCAAACTGTCGTGTCTGATACTATGATAATGGTTCATAGTTGAGACAAGTGATTAACGATATTAGTTAAGCAACCTTAATGCATGCTATTAAGTCACAACATGCCGCAATGAGTGGTTATAACTTATGTGGTCTTACGGTCATATGATTGATGGTTGCAATCATCACTGCCAACAGACTCAAAACAGGTGAACAGATTATGGTAGCAATTACTTTACCCGATGGTAGCGTGAAAAACTTTGAAGGCAACACCTCTGTTATGGAAGTGGCGCAAAGTATTGGGACAGGTCTTGCTAAGGCGACGGTTGCTGGGCGTGTAGACGGTCAGCTAGTTGATGCTTATGATCCTATCATTGCCGATGCTAAGGTCGAAATCGTTACTGCAAAAGATGATGATGGGGTCGATATTATTCGTCACTCCTGCGCGCATTTACTCGGTCATGCAGTCAAGCAGCTGTGTCCTGATGTAAAAATGGTCATCGGGCCAGTGATTGATGATGGTTTTTACTATGATATCTTTAGTGAAACACCGTTTACACCTGAGCACATGGAAAAAATTGAAAAACGCATGATGGAACTGATTAAGCAGGACTATGATGTTATTAAGAAAATGACCCCACGCGATGAAGTGATTGAGATATTCAAATCACGCGGCGAAGATTATAAGCTCAAACTTATTAATGATATGCCAGGCGAAGATGCTTTTGGCTTATATCATCATCAAGAATACGTTGATATGTGCCGTGGCCCGCACGTTCCTAACACTCGTTTTTTGAAAGTCTTTAAATTAACTAAAATGAGCGGTGCTTATTGGCGTGGCGATGCTAAAAATGAGCAGCTGCAACGTATTTACGGCACAGCTTGGGCAGATAAAAAACAGCTAAAGGCTTATATCCAACGTATTGAAGAAGCCGAAAAGCGTGATCACCGTAAAATCGGCAAAGCGTTAAACCTATTCCATATGCAAGAGCAGGCGCCAGGAATGGTGTTCTGGCATCCAAACGGCTGGACCATTTATCAAGTACTTGAGCAGTATATGCGTAAAGTACAAAATGATAACGGCTATGAAGAAATTAAAACGCCGCAAATTGTTGATCGTAGCTTGTGGGAGCGTTCTGGTCACTGGGGTAACTATGCGACCAATATGTTCACCACTTCTAGTGAAAGCCGTGATTATGCGGTGAAACCGATGAACTGCCCTTGTCACGTACAGGTATTTAACCAAGGTTTGAAATCTTATCGGGATCTACCACTCCGCATGGCTGAATTTGGCTCATGTCACCGTAACGAACCGTCAGGCTCATTGCATGGCTTGATGCGGGTACGTGGTTTTACTCAAGATGATGCCCATATCTTTTGTACTCAAGCGCAAATTCAGCAGGAAGTGGCGGACTTTATTCAGCTGACGCTGGATGTCTATGATGATTTTGGTTTTAAAGACATCATTATGAAACTGTCTACTCGTCCAGAGAAGCGCGTTGGTAGTGAAGAAGCGTGGGACTTTGCCGAAAAAGCGTTGGCTGAGGCCCTTGATAATTCAGGTCTGGACTGGGAATATTTACCTGGCGAAGGCGCGTTTTATGGTCCTAAAATTGAATTTAGTCTTAAAGACTGTTTAGGTCGTGTCTGGCAATGCGGTACTATTCAGGTCGATCCTAATATGCCTGAGCGCCTTGATGCCGAGTTTGTTAACGAACATGGCGAGCGTGAAGTACCGATTATGTTGCACCGCGCCATCTTAGGTTCATTTGAGCGCTTTATTGGTATGCTTATCGAACATTACGCGGGTTGGATGCCAGTTTGGTTGGCACCGCAACAAGTAGTGGTGATGAATATCACTGATAAACAAGCTGAAAGCTGCGAAAATGTGGTTAAAGAGTTGAAAAATGCAGGTCTACGCGCCATTAGTGACTTGCGTAACGAAAAAATTGGATTTAAGATACGAGAGAAAACACTAGAACGTATTCCCTATATGCTAGTATTAGGGGATAAAGAAGTTGAATCAGGCACCGTCAACGTCCGAACCCGCGAAGGTGAAAACCTAGGCGTGATGAGTGCCGCTGAATTTATTACATTAGTGCAGACAGCTGTCGCCGAAAAAGGCCGACAGAATCCAAAAACAGATCAGGAGTAATACCTATTAAACAGTCAAACCGTTTGAACATCAACGAAGATATTAACGTTAAAGAAGTCCGTCTAGTTAAAGAAGACGGCGAGCAAATGGGTGTGGTCGATATCGATACCGCGATGAAAACAGCACGTGAGGACAATCTAGATTTAGTTGAGCTAGTCCCTGATGCCAAGCCACCAGTATGTAAAATCATGGATTATAAACATTTTCTCTATGATCAAAAGCAAAAGGCTAAAGAAGCTAAAAAGAACCAAAAGCAGACTCAGCTCAAAGAGATGAAACTACGTCCTAGTACTGAAGAAGCCGATTATCAGGTTAAACTGAAGAAGATCGTTAGTTTCTTAGAAGACCAAGACAAGGTTAAAATCAGCATCCGTTTCCGTGGTCGCGAGATGGCACACCAAGATATCGGTCGTAAACAACTCGATCGTATTATCGAAGATACTGCTGATATCTCAAACGTCGAACAATACCCAAAAATGGAAGGTCGACAAATGGGTATGCTGTTAGGGCCTACGAAGAAAAAATAGGAAGATGCTCAGCTTTAGATGCCGGAATAACGTGTTTATATTTTTTAGCCATCAATATGCTGCGGGATATTGATGGTTTTTTGCTATTTGGCATGTACTTAGGATTTTTGATCACTTTTTACCACTAAATAGCTTTGGTCTGGCACTACTTTACAAAACCAATCTTCATTCGCACTTAAGAACGCGGTAATCTTAACGCTTGGTTACGATGTATTAACTATAATAATTAAAATAAAACAGCTGTAGTGTACCTAAGCTATATATAACTATAGTTAAGGTCACCATATAAGGTTATCACTGGATAAGGTTAAGGCCGCTACCTAAAAACATATTTTCCCTGACCATCGTTAATTATAGGAAACTTTATGCAAGAGTTGACCCCACCAAATAACGCTAATGTCCCAGGCATTTCATTAACACCCCCTTCAGCAGTTAAAGAAGTACAAAAGAGTGAGGCGGATCAGATGGTCACGTTGGATGAAAGCCAAATTCCAGAGCTTGATGCCAAAGTCGATGCTTTCGTCGATCATGTGATTAGTAACTCTGTACACAGCCCTGAATTTAAACAGAACGTCGAATCTATTCATAACTTAGGTAATAAAGAAATTCGTGAATCTGCACAAGTTTCTAACCGGATGCTAGAGCTACCTGCAAAAAGCCTGAATGACAGCTTATTCGATAACTCACCCATTGCTAAGTCGTTAACAGAGCTGCGTGGCATTGTCGAAGATTTGGACCCCAGTAAAAAAGAGCTGACTAGCTCACGCAAACTGTTTGGTTTAATTCCTTTTGGCAATAAAGTACAAGATTATTTCCGCCAATACGAATCAGCACAATCACATATCAATGCAGTAGTAACCAGTCTATATAATGGTAAAGATGAGCTGCTCAAAGACAATGCAATGATTGAGCAAGAAAAAATAAACATGTGGGACTTGATGCAGTCTATTCGTCAATACGTTTATGTTGGCAAGAAAATAGATGAGCAATTAGAGCAAAAAATCTATGCGATTGAAGCCACTGATCCGGAAAAAGCGCGTATTATTAAAGAAGAAATGCTGTTCTATGTACGCCAAAAAAACACTGATTTCTTGACTCAGTTGGCAGTGAATGTACAGGGTTATTTAGCACTTGATACCATTCGCAAAAATAACTTAGAGCTGATCAAGGGAGTAGATCGTGCCACTACTACTACGGTCTCAGCATTACGTACTGCGGTAATCGTTGCTCAAGCAATGACCAACCAAAAGCTAGTGCTTGACCAAATTACAGCGTTAAATAAAACCACCAGTAGTTTGATTGAGTCTACCTCTGCCATGCTTAAGCGCCAGTCAGGTGAGATTCATGAGCAAGCAACCAGTAGTACTATCGAGCTTGATAAATTACAAAACGCCTTTAATAATGTCTATGACACTATGGATATGATTAGTAATTATAAAGTTGAAGCACTAGAGAACATGAAACAAACGGTTAATACCTTAACCACAGAAGTAGATAAAGCGCAAAAATATTTAGACAAATCGAATCAGACTACCGTGCTTGAAGTGTCAAAAGAATTGGACAGTAAGAAGATAACAGATAACTCTGATTCTAGTAATGTTGATATTTAGAGTACCTTAACAGCAGTGACTGATTGAACAATAGTGCCAGATGCTAGCGGATACCTATAAGTCCATTGATGCAAGATATTGCTGCGGCATTGGTGTCAAGCCACGTTGTTCGTGTTAAGATAGTCCCCATTAATAATTTTAAAAAACAGATACGGTACTTTATGAGTTGGAATGATCCAAACGCCTCGGCTGAAGCCCAAAAATATGACAATCCTATCCCTAGTCGTGCGCTGATATTGAGCACGATTACCGAGCAAGGTGAACTCACGCATCAGCAGCTAGCAAAAGCTTTTAACATCGATGACCCTGATCAATTTGATGCTTTAGGCAATCGCCTTAAAGCCATGGTCCGTGACGGTCAGATCAACCGCGATGGGCGTCCTTATCGCTATCGCACAGTGACCCAGCACGATATCGTTAACGGTACCGTGTCCGCTCACCCTAAAGGTTTTGGCTTTGTATTGTTAAGTGATATGCCTGATTTATTCTTGCATGAGAAACAAATGCGCTGGGTATTTAATGGCGATAAAGTCGATGCTATTGGCACGTCTACCGACAACCGTGGACGTACTGAAGGGCGTATTGTCGATGTCACTGAGCGCCATCAGAACCATTTTATTGGCACGCTTGCTAAAGACGAAGACGGTTATTGTGTCGAGCTTAGTAGTCCGAACAATCATCAGCCGATTACGGTTACTGAGGACAATGTACAAGCCCTTGGTGCTAAGCAAGGCTCTCCTGTTAAAGTAGATGTGATTGACTGGCCAAATCAACACGAATTTGCCACTGGTAAAATCACTGAAGTGCTCTCTGATGAAAACGATCGTGAGCTTATCATTGAGACTACTTTACTCAACTACGATATTCCTTCTGAGTTTAGCGCAGCCGCACTTAAACAAGCCAGTGACTATCGCGAGCCTAGCAAAAAAGACTTAAAAGGTCGTACCGATTTACGTGAGTTACCGCTAGTTACTATCGATGGTGCGGATGCACGTGACTTTGATGATGCGGTATTCGCCGAAAAGCGCAGTGGTGGCAACTATCGCGTATTGGTTGCTATTGCAGATGTTAGCTATTATGTCACACCGAACTCGCCACTTGATCTAGATGCTTATGAACGTGGTACGTCAGTATACTTCCCGCATCGCGTGATTCCAATGTTACCTGAAGTGCTGTCGAACGGTCTGTGTTCACTGAACCCAGAGGTTGACCGTCTATGTATGGTGGCAGATATCAAAGTATCGCGTGCAGGCAAGGTCACCGGTTATGAATTCTATCCAGGGGTTATGCATTCACAAGCGCGTCTGACCTATGATCAAGTGAATACTTATTTTGCTGATCCAGAAGATGACAGTATTCCTAAGTCGTTAACAGAAAATAAAGCGGTTAAGAAGTCTGTCGATACTTTGCATCAACTATATGACCTACTCCTCAAAAAGCGTGAAGAGCGTCATGCGATGGAGTTTGAGACCGTTGAGACTTATATCCAATTCAACGAAAAAGGTGGTATTGCGGCCATCTTACCGCGTACTCGTGGCGATGCGCATAAACTTATCGAAGAGTGTATGCTACTCGCCAATACCTGTGCGGCCAATTTTGCGCTAAAAAATGAACTGCCCGTGTTGTATCGTAACCATGATAAACCTGATGGCGAAAAGTCGATGCGTATTCATGAATATGCAAAAAACTTTGGCTTAAGCTTCCCAGAAGAAAACCCAACGCAAGCAGATTATCAGCGTATTATTGAAGCAACTAAAGACCGTCCTGATGCGATTAGCGTGCATAGTATGCTGCTACGCTCAATGATGCAGGCTAATTACGCGCCTGACAACATCGGTCACTTTGGCCTAGCCTATGACGAGTACAGTCACTTTACCTCGCCGATTCGCCGTTATCCTGACTTGATGTTACACCGTGCACTCAAAGCCAAGGTCACTAACAGCAAACAGCCAGAGATGGAGTTCTCTCTTGAAGGCGCTGGAACGCAAACGTCAGACACAGAGCGCCGCGCTGAAAAAGCCTCTCGTTTTGTAGAGTCTTGGCTCAAGTGTCATTACATGAAAGATCACGTCGGCGAAGAGTTCGATGGTGTGGTTACTTCTGTGACTAACTTTGGGCTGTTCGTGACCCTAAAAGACTTATATATTGATGGTCTAGTGCATATTTCTAACGTTGGTGATGATTTCTTTGTTTATGACGAAAAGCAGCAACAGCTTATTGGTAAAGACAAAGGCACATTGTTTGGGCTTGGTGATGCGGTACGAGTAAAAGTTGCTGGAGTCAATATGGACTTGCTACAGATCGACTTTGATTTGAAAGCTAAGCTACAAGCGAGCCAGATGAACCAAACCGAAGCGAGCCCAGCTAAGAAAAAACGGCGTCGTAGTAATAGCAACGGTAATAGCAAAAAAGACTAATACCATTTGCATAATAGATACTTATAAAAAAGGCTAACGTTATCGTTAGCCTTTTTTATGCCTTTAACTTTATAATAGTCTGCACAATCATATTGTAAACAACGCGAGACTTCATCGTTCATAGACTCTCAAAGTTACCTGTTTGCCTTCTCTTTAACAAGGGGTATTCTCTAATAGGTAACTCTCTGTAATATAGTTAAAATACCTTAAAAACGCTAGGGTACTGCTGGTATAAGCTTTTTGCAGCCTCTGTCTGCGTAGGCACAGCAAGCAAGAAAAACTTATACCAGCAGTAGGTTATGTATCGATATTACTTTTCATTGACTATAGGTAACTCTCCATAATAGTTGATTCTCTCTAATATTTGAGACTATCACTTCCAAGATTACGCTTGGATACCAAGCTCTATGCTACATTTTTCGTGCCTACTTATATAAAAAAACTATTTTCATTCCATAAGACGGCTATTCTTGTGGGCTATTTTTATCTAATAAATCAGTCTCATCAGAACTTTCAGCAATTTCTTGTTCTACTTTTTCCATCAGTTTCTTATCAGGACGAGCGCTGAGCACATCATCAGCATCATGTCCTTGCAAGATATATTTAGCACGTGCTTTAGCCTGTTTTTTATCTCTATCATCAACTGTGTTCTCATTACCAGGTATATCATCTGTCTGTGCAGACGTGACGGTAATTTCAGGGTCAGCCTTACCCCTATTGTTAGCATTTTGCATGTGCTCAAGTGCTTCTTCTAATTTATGATTAAAACGTAGCCGATAAATGGGTTCAGGTAAGCTAAAACCTTCATTCTCTAGAGCATGCTTAGTTTCGCGGATAGCAATACTACGGGCTTTTAAAAAGTCGGTTGCTGATTGGTTGACCCATACTTGAAACTCAAGAAGAATATTAGAATCACCAACCTCGGTAATAATGGCAATGGCTTTAGGCTTAACCAATACAAAGTCTAAGGTACATATAGCATCAATCCCAACCTTAATGGCGGCAAGCGGATCATCGTTAGCATCAACGCCCAGCTCAAAGGTAAAACGGCGTTCAGGGTTTTTAGTATAGTTTAGGATGGTACTTTTAAAAACTTCAGCGTTAGGAATACGTAGCTGATTACCATCTAGAGTCATCAAGATGGTCGCCCGCGAAGTAAGGCGCACCACGATTCCTTCTTTACCATTAATGACTATTTGGTCACGAGCACGAAATGGCTGACGAATACTCAACATCAATGACGCAATGTAGTTTTCAATCGTGTCTTTTACCGCAAAACCGACGGCTATACCAATCACCCCTGCACCACCGAGCAGCGTTCCTAGTATGGTCTCTGCCCCCACTAGGCTTAAGGCTAATATCAAACCAAAGATAATAAAAATAACCTTGACGGTTTGCGATAACAGCTCAGCAACGAATGGATTAGGCGTCAGGCGTTGCCACATCTTTTGCCAATTGGATAGCCAGGTACCAAACCAAGTGATGATACCAAAAATCACAATGCCCACCACTAGCAATGGCAACGCTTTAATCAAGGTTTTACTTTGATTTTTGAGGCCTTGATATACGGTCGTGACGTTGTCTTGCACGTCTAGAGTGCGGTTGATTTTATCTTCTACCGTCACCACATCAGTTAGACGGTTAGTTAAATTAATAGCCTGCTGGGCTTTTTTTTCGTTAGGGGTTTCACCCGTTAAAGTAACAACACCTTGAGTGACGCTAACATTAACAGCTTGCAGACCTTCAATTTCAGAAAAAATACCACTGATACGTTGACGAATATCATTGTCTTTTAGCAGTTTAGGTGTGGTTTCAATTCGGGCATTATTGGTGCTCTCACCACCGATACTAGGTGGCGGCGCAATTGGCGCAGGGGTTGCTGGTAACGCACTGCTGTCTGAAACACTGTTAGTAGCAGAGTTGCTATTAGAATAGTCAGCAGTGGTATTTTCAGCAGAACTGTTAGCAGTGTTAGGCGGCGTGATGGACTCAGCCATTGCTTCAAGACTGCTAATATCTGAGACCCTAGTTTCGACTGCCTCGTTGTCATCAGCAGCATAGACAGGTAAAATGCACGTGATGCTTAATAGCAACAGCTGACCCCATACTAGCAGACTTCTGCGTATAGAGTAGCAATCAAGATAAGCGGCCATAAGTGTCCTTTATGGTGATCTATTCATACTATAAACGTAGAGAATGTTACCGATAGATTGTTTAAGGCTTTTTACTGTCCAAGTAGGTCTGCGCCTCGCCCAAGTCTAGTGTGCCTTCATAGATAGCACGACCAGTGATGATACCTTCGATACAGTCGCCATAAGGCTTAAGTAATTTAATATCTTGCATATCAGTTACACCACCAGAAGCAATAACCGGTAAACCACCTTCACGTGCCAAATTGACCGTTTGCTCAACATTAACACCTTGCATCATGCCATCACGAGCGATGTCAGTATAGACAATTGAAGATACACCCACATCGGCAAAGCGCTTGGCTAACTCTGTCGCTTTAGTATCGGTAACATTCGCCCAGCCGTGAGTAGCAACCATGCCATCTTTGGCATCAATGCCAACAATAATATGCCCAGCGAATTCGCGGCAAGCTTCAGCAACAAACTCAGGATCCTCGACCGCCTTGGTGCCGATGATAATATAAGTCAGACCAGCAGTGATATACTGCTCAATAGTATGCAAGTTACGAACGCCACCGCCAAGCTGAATGGGTAATTTAGGAAAGGCTTTAGCAATATCATGAACCACGCGCTTATGTACTGGTACGCCATCAAAAGCGCCATTTAAATCGACCAAGTGTAAGCGCCTTGCCCCTTCTTTTACCCAACGCGCCGCTATGGCTACTGGGTCATCAGAAAACACCGTGTCGTCTTCCATACGACCTTGTTTTAAGCGGACACATTTACCATCTTTTAGATCAATAGCAGGAATAATTACAGGCACAGCACACATATAGCGCTCCTTATAAAACGTGACATCAAAAATAACATCAAAAATAACATCAAAAATAAAACAATAATTGAAAAACACCACTCAAAAAATGATTTAGAGAATAAAAGTAGATAAATAATAGATTTAAATATTACCTAGAATAAAATACTGACGATTGTAAAATAAGATACTCATGACTGTAAGTTTTGACATCGACAATCAGCGCTAATATTAAGCAATATTCAATTACTAACTGGCAATTTTAGGTTAATTTAGCGTATAATCCTAGGCAAATTTACATTTGTTTCTGTTTAAAAAAAGCCTGGCATCTACTCCTTGGTATCTACTCATAATATAAATGTTTTACATCGAGCAATAGATACTTTAGTGACGCGTACTACTTTGTGCGCAGCCAGAATAACGCAATAAAATGAGGCACAGTCAGTCATGATGTTACGTAATATTGGCGATATTGACAGTCACTTTAGTAAATGGCCCAATTAACGATTTCAATATGCAACGTTTAAAACGCTATCATAGGTTATTAAATGCAGGTTAGATACCTTTTCATAAGGTATCACCAAGTCGTCCACCCCTAGATAATTAACAGATTGGTTAGCAAGGTTTGCGTCAGTCACTTCACTAGGTTATCTTTTGACCAGTTTGTCATTGAATGATAAACCTTGGTCTTACAAGTTTTAAAATTTTAACAAACGTATATAAAACTGTCTATTACTTAATAGCAATCACTTTTAGCGACTAGCTTCAAGGGTTCTCTTAAGTTTGATAGATTTAATATACACCTTGGTAGCCAGTCGCCACTTTGGTCATTCGAATAAGACATTAACGTGTTGTTAAGGAGTCTAAGGTCAGCGTTAATACTCTTACTTGCAGTTATGATAAGCGTTATTTTTAAAGGTCTTTACCAGTTCCCTGTTATAAGGAATGGCTGGTTAAAGGTTCTTATAATGCCAATATCTATACTGCCGATGTGCCAAACAGGACGTCTGGTATCGTTTCAGACTATGGACTAAGTTTTCGCTTATGATTACCATCAAGAAAGGTTTGGATTTGCCCATCACTGGTGAACCCTCACGCGAGATATCTGAGCACAGACCTGCACGTGTGGCACTGGTTGCTTACGATTATGTAGGCATGAAGCCTACTATGAACGTCAAAGAAGGTGACATCGTAGCAAAGGGTCAGCCCGTTTTTGAAGATAAAAAACGAGCCGGAGTTATTTATACGGCTCCTGCTGCTGGCAAGGTCGTCGCTCTCAACCGCGGCGAACGTCGGGTGTTTGAAAGTCTTGTGATTCAGGTTGACCCCAACGGTGAAGAAATAGAATTTCAGAGCTATGACTCCCGGCAGCTTGCTGACTTAGATTCTAAAATCGTTGAAACCCAACTACTTGCCTCTGGCGAGTGGACGGCGTTTCGCACGCGTCCTTTTAGCCGCTCCCCTGATATCGGCGCCCGTCCGCACGCCATTTTTGTCACTGCTATAGATACGAATCCATTAGCATTTGACCCTATGCTGCTGATTACTGAACAGTTTCAAGCGTTCAATGATGGACTGTCTGTGTTATCGACCCTCAGCCCAAAAACCTTTGTCTGCCATCATGGCGATGCTCAGCTGACGCCAGCGCCAAAAACGGCTGCTAATAATGCTACTGAGTATCATAGCTTTTCTGGTAAGCATCCAGCCGGTCTTGCTGGCACGCATATTCACTTTTTGCATCCTATTGCTCGCGGTGTAAGCGTCTGGACAATTGGTTATCAAGACGTGATTGCTATCGGCAAGCTATTTACCACCGGTCGTTTATATACTCGTCGTCTGCTAAGCTTAGCGGGACCTGCAGTCAAAGACCCGCACCTTATCGCCACCGAACGCGGTGCTGATGTTACCGCTTTGACCAAGGGTCAGCTGGTCAATGGCGACAACCGTATTATCTCAGGCTCTGTGCTCTCTGGTCGTAAACTGTTTCCCAATATCTCATATCTTGGCCGCTTTCATGACCAAATCAGCGTATTAACTGAAGGTCATGAGCGTCCTGCATTCCATTTCTTACGCGCAGGCAAAAACCGTTTTTCTCAATTACCAATTTATATCTCACATTTCTTTCGTAAGAAAAAATATGCTTTTACCACCACAACTAATGGCTCGCCGCGCGCGATGGTGCCGATTGGGGTTTATGAAAATATTATGCCGCAAGACTATCTGCCTACGCAATTACTACGCGCACTGATCATCGAAGATATGATCACTGCAGTTGATTTAGGGGTCCTTGAATTGGATGAAGAAGATTTAGCACTATGCACTTTCGTTTCTCCTGGTAAGTATGAATACAGTGATATTTTGCGTGATAACTTAACGCGCATTGAACTGGAGGGCTAACCACGATGAAATTTTTCCACAATATGTTCGATCGTATGGAGCCGTCCTTCGCTAAGGGTGGCAAGCACGAAAAGTATTATGCCATCTTTGAGATGTTCGATACTTTTTTGCGTCAACCAAGCTCAACCACTTTTACTTCGTCACACGTACGCGATGGTATTGACCTTAAGCGTATTATGATTACCGTATGGATGTGCACCTTCCCAGCGATGTTCTGGGGCATGTACAACGTTGGCCATCAAGCACTGACAGCAGTGGAACAACTTGGGCTACAACCTGATAGCTGGCGTACTGTTATTACTAGCATGGTAGGCTATAACCCAGAAAATATCTGGGCCTGCTTTGTCTATGGCGCGATGCAATTTTTACCGATTTATATCGTCACCTTTGTGGTCGGTATCACTTGTGAGATTATATTTGCTGTGGTTCGTGGCCATGAGGTAAACGAAGGTTTCTTTGTCACTTCAGTACTCTATGCGCTGATCATGCCACCAGATATTCCATTATGGCAAGTCGCCTTAGGTATTATCTTCGGGGTAGTCGTTGCTAAAGAAGTATTCGGCGGTACAGGCAAGAACTTCCTCAACCCTGCGCTATCGGGTCGTGCATTCTTATATTTCGCCTATCCAGCTTATATGTCAGGCGATTCAGTATGGACCGCAGTCGACGGCTTTTCAGGGGCCACACCTCTTGGCCTAGCAGCGATTGGGGTCACTCCAGAAAAATTCATAAATGTGTATGGTAACGCCATCACTTGGGGCGATGCTTTTTTAGGCAATATCCAAGGAAGTATTGGTGAAGTATCAACGCTGGCCATTCTACTTGGCGCTGTCGTTCTACTGTCAATGCGTATTGCCTCATGGCGAATCATATCAGGCTGCGTGATTGGTCTTATTATCACGTCCTCTGTCTTTAATATGATTGGCTCTGAAACCAATTCAATGATGAATATGCCCTTCTACTGGCACTTAGTCATTGGTGGTTTTGCCTTCGGTGCTGTATTTATGGCAACCGACCCTGTGTCAGCCGCACATACCAATAAAGGCCGCTGGGCCTATGGTATTTTGATTGGCTTTATGACCGTATTGATTCGGGTAATCAACCCAGCATTTCCAGAAGGCATCATGCTCGCTATTCTTTTTGCCAACTTATTTGCCCCACTGTTTGACTACTTTGTGACCCAAGCAAATATCAAACGCCAAACTGCACGGAGGGTTCGTTATGTCGAAGCCCAAAAGTAATAACAAGAAAACTATCAGCGTGGCGTTAACGCTATGCTTGGTGTGTTCAGTATTGGTTTCAGCAGCAGCCGTCGGTCTAAAACCGTCGCAAGTCGAGAATGCTCGATTGGATCGCAATAAGAATATCTTGGTCGCTGCTGGTATGTTTGACTCGGCTTCTGATACCAATGAAGATGTCGCTGAGCGTTTTAAAGACTTCGATATCAAAATTGTTAACTTAAACAAAGGCAATTACTTAGATGATGAGGCCTTAAAGGCTGTTGGTATTGCCGATCGTAATACTTATGACATCAGTCAAGCAACTAAGAATCAGGCTCTGAGCGACGACTTAGGCAGTAACGATCCTG
The DNA here is from genome assembly GCF_017875835.1 of Psychrobacter sp. PL19. Lineage (NCBI taxonomy): Bacteria > Pseudomonadati > Pseudomonadota > Gammaproteobacteria > Moraxellales > Moraxellaceae > Psychrobacter > Psychrobacter sp. PL19. Next base: position 671,233 of record NZ_JAGING010000001.1, on the reverse strand, counting down.
CCAGTATCGGTCGCAAGCCTAAATACGCTAAAGTCTATGTAAAAAATGACGATGCCGGTAAACCTGAAATGGTGGTGCTGCCAATCCAAGGCTACGGCCTGTGGGGTACTATCTATGGTTTCTTGACTCTTGAAGGCGATATGAATACCATCAAAGGTATTAGTTTTTATGAGCATAAAGAAACCCCAGGCTTAGGGGCTCGTATAGAAGAGCCTAAATGGCGTGCGATGTGGACGGGTATCCATTCTTATGATGAGAGTGGCGAGGTTGCCACGGGTGTATCTACTTCAGGTTCAAAAGAAAACTGGGTCGATGGGATTAGTGGTGCAACTCTGACCAGCCGCGGTGTCAGTAACATGATTCAGTTTTGGTTAGGTGAGCAAGGTTACAAGCCTTATTTAGATCAAGTGCGTGAAGAAACCGGTCAGACCATTGACAATACTAACGCACGAGCAAAGCCAGTCTCTTACAAAAAGCTAGGTCAAAATCCAACTCCACACCTAGCTCAACAACAGACGCACCCCGTAACCGAGCTGGCATCAATAGCACCAGTAGTACACGGCAAGGAGGCTTAACGTGGCTGATACAAAAAGTATTTTAGTTTCCCCTGTTTTTGATAATAACCCGATTGGCTTGCAAATATTAGGCATTTGTTCGGCACTGGCCGTGACTACTACCGTCGCTAATGCGATGGTTATGAGTGTGGCGTTGACCTTGGTAACCGCATTTTCAAGCTTCTTTATCTCGATTATCCGTAAACAAATTCCGTCAAGCATCCGTATTATCGTACAGATGACTATTATTGCCTCCTTGGTTATCTTAGTCGATCAGGTATTAAAAGCCGTCGCTTATGATGTCAGTAAGGGACTGTCGGTATTCGTAGGCTTAATTATCACTAACTGTATCGTGATGGGTCGTGCAGAAGCCTTTGCGATGAGCAATCCACCAGTTCCCAGCTTTTTAGATGGTATTGGTAACGGTTTAGGCTACTCTGCCGTATTATTATTTGTGGCCACTATTCGTGAAATATTAGGCTCAGGCAGCTGGTTTGGCTTTACATTATTACAAACAACTACTGATGGCGGCTGGTATGTACCCAATGGCTTATTATTATTGCCACCGTCAGCGTTCTTTATTATTTCCTTATTTATCGTCATTGTGCGTATTTGGAAACCTGAACAGGTCGAAGATGCGGAGTTCGTAATGAAGCCGCAATCTAAAGGCATGGCACAAGGAGGCGGTCACTAATGGGACATTATGTTAGTTTATTTATAACCTCAGTCTTTATCGAAAATATGGCGCTGGCCTATTTCTTAGGCATGTGTACTTTTTTGGCGGTATCGAAAAAAGTTTCCACCGCTATTGGCCTTGGCGTGGCGGTCATTTTTGTTATGGCGCTCACCGTACCGCTGAACAACCTATTGTTCCAGTTCATCCTCAAAGATGGCGCATTGGCATGGGCAGGTTTCCCTGATATCAATTTGAGCTTTTTAGGCTTGCTCAGTTATATCGGTCTCATTGCTGCTGTGGTGCAGATTCTAGAGATGTTCCTCGACAAGTTTGTCCCAAGTCTGTACAACGCGCTTGGGGTATTCTTGCCACTGATTACGGTCAACTGTGCCATTTTAGGTGGTGTGCTATTTATGGTTGAGCGTGACTATAACTTTAGTGAATCCGTGGTGTATGGTGTTGGTGCTGGTTTTGGTTGGGCACTTGCCATTACCGTATTAGCGGGTATTCGTGAGAAACTCAAGTACTCAGACATTCCAGCGCCGCTGCGAGGTCTTGGTATTACCTTTATTACAGTTGGTCTCATGTCCCTGGGCTTTATGTCTTTCGGTGGCATGACAATTTAAGACATTGTGCTTAAAACCATACTTAGGTATTTGACCTATTTAATTCATTTATTAGGTAGCGGTTCGGGGACAAGCATTGTTGCCTATCCCCTCATCCCTACCCCATAGATTAAGGATACATATCATGGATTATGCTACGGCGATTGGTGGCGTTGCTATGTTTACCTTGATCATCATGGGCTTGGTTGCCATTATTTTGGCGGCGCGCTCAAGACTGGTCAGTTCAGGCGATGTTACCATTCATATCAATGAGAACCCCGACAATGACGTAGTGACGCCAGCAGGCGGTAAACTACTCCAAACTCTTGCTGGTGAAGGTATATTTTTATCTTCAGCCTGTGGTGGTGGTGGTACGTGTGCGCAATGTCGCTGCCGTGTCATAGAAGGTGGTGGGTCTATTTTACCCACAGAAGAAGGCTACTTTACTCAAGGTGAGATTCGCAATCATATGCGCCTCGCTTGTCAGGTCGCTGTTAAGCAAGACATGCAGATTGAGATTGATCCTGAATTCTTTGATGTACAAAAATGGGAATGTGAGGTTGTCTCTAACGATAACGTAGCAACCTTTATTAAAGAATTGATACTTAAGATTCCAGAAGGCGAAGAAGTGAAATTTCGCGCGGGTGGCTACGTACAGTTAGAAGCGCCACCGCATGAGGTACATTACAAAGACTTTGATATTGATGAAGAGTATAAAGAGGATTGGGAAAAATTCGGCATCTTTAATTACGTCTCAAAAGTTGATGAGCCGGTCATTCGTGCCTATTCAATGGCCAATTATCCAGACGAACGCGGCTTAATTAAGTTTAATATTCGTATTGCTAGTCCGCCACCACGTGGCCCTGATGGTATTCCACCAGGTAAAATGTCTTCGTGGACGTTTAGCTTGAAACCTGGTGATAAAGTGACGGTATCTGGTCCTTATGGTGAGTTCTTCGCTAAAGAGACTGAAGCTGAGATGATCTTTGTGGGTGGTGGTGCCGGTATGGCCCCCATGCGCTCGCACATTTTCGATCAACTTAAACGCTTAAACACGGATCGTAAAATTACTTTTTGGTACGGTGCACGTTCTATTCGCGAGATGTTCTACGTGGAAGATTATGACCAGCTGCAAGAAAAATTCTCTAACTTCAAATGGCATGTGGCCTTGTCTGATCCACTACCAGAAGACAACTGGGATGGCTATACTGGCTTTATCCATAATGTCTTGTTGGAAGAGTATCTAAAAGATCATCCAAATCCAGAAGACTGTGAATATTACATGTGTGGGCCGCCAATGATGAATGCGGCAGTAATCGACATGTTGCACAGCATGGGTGTGGAAGACGAGAATATCGCGCTAGATGACTTTGGTGGTTAGACAAACACCATATGCTTATGACACCATACGCTTATGACACCATACACTTATGAATAGTTATCCAATCAAGAGTCTCAATTGAGGCTCTTTTTTTGTGTCTCTGATTTAAATCTATAGTTAAAATACCTTAAAAACGCGACGGTACTGCTGGTATAAGCTTTTTGTAGCCTCTGTCTGCGTAGGCACAGCAAGCAAGAAAAACGTATGCCAGCAGTAGGTTATATATCGATATTACTTTTCATTGACTATAGCTTTGAATTTTGATATTACAAATCTAAATAGTAAGTTGATTGCCCTCTCTTATACTATGAATGATCTATTACCTTAAGGAAGGACTCTTATGAAAGTAAAATATAAAAACTTGACCATTTGGATAACGGGTGCCTCAAGCGGTATTGGTGAAGCCCTAGCGGTGGAACTTGCCGGACGAGGTGCAAGAATTATTCTCAGCGGTCGTAACAGTGAAAAACTAGAAGCGGTCAAAAAACGCTGCAAACAGTCAAAAAAACATATCGTAGTGCCTTTTGATATCAGTGACGTCGATCAAACAAAACAAGCCTATTACTCTGCAAAAGAACAAGCAACACATATTGATTGGCTGATTAATAATGCTGGCGTCAGTCAACGCTCATTAATTATGGAAACTACCGAAGAAGTTGAACGTCAATTAATGGAAATAGATTACTTTGCGCAAACCCGTCTTACCCGATTGGTGTTGCCAGACATGATCGATCAAGGGCGCGGTAAGGTGGTGATGATATCAAGTGTGGCCGGTCTACTTGGGTCGCAATACCGCGGAGCATATGGCGCAGCCAAGGCCGCTATCCACATGTGGGCAAACAGTCTGCGAGCTGAATTGCACCATCAAGGGATAGAAGTGGCGAATATTTTCCCAGGGTTCATCCAAACCAATGTCTCTATCAATGCCTTAACTGGCGATGGTACAGCGCAAGGTACTATGGATGACGCTACCAATAAGGGCTTAACCGCCAAAGAATTTGCTAAGCAAGCCAGCAAAGCATTAATTAAAGGCGAGGAATATATTGTTATCGCGGGTCAAAAAGAAAAACTGGCAATGAGAGTCAATCGATTATCGCCACCCAAGCTTTATAAACTGATCCGTGAGTCTCAAGTTAAATAGCCAACTTAAATAACTACCTTGAACAACTGAGTTAAATAATTAAGCAAAATAATAGAAACACAAAATTTGCCTTTCGCTTATTGTATTTATTAGAGTTAAGGGGTGTAAGATAGGTGGAATGCATTTGCAATCCCACTCATTCCTTACTCTTATTTGTGATACTTATGCCAAATTTAACGCAGTTCTCCCCCTCTCCTATACTCAATAGCGCCGTTAGTAATAAAACTATCTTTGGCGCGCTTGGTGTTGCCAGTCTTTTAAGCCTCAGCGCTTGTCAGCAAACGCCTGACTACAACTATCTGAGTGGCGAAACCATGGGTACTAGCTATCATATCAGTTATCAATTACCTGAAAATACAAATGAAGCAGACATTCAAACTGCCATTGATGAACGCCTGCAACAAATTAATGACAGTATGTCTACCTATCAAGATGACTCGACCATCTCAAAATTCAATCAGTTGAGAAAAGAGATGCCGATAATCATTGATGCTGACTTCAGCCGTGTGCTTAAGGTCTCACGTCAAGTCTACGAGCAATCCGGCGGTACCTTTGACCCCACAGTAATGCCACTTGTTGATACCTGGGGTTTTGGCAGCACTATGACCGTTGAGCGTTTGCAGAGCCCACCCAGCGCTAGTGAAATAGCGCAAGCGCTTGCCCTAGTAGATTTTGAAGGTGTGGTGCAAAAAGATCAGACCATCCATAAAACCAAAGACGGTATCGGTCTTGATTTTTCGGCAGTCGCTAAAGGCTATGGCGTCGATGTGATTGCTGATGTCCTCAAAGACCGCTATCAAATTCGCAACTATATGGTTGAGATTGGTGGAGAAGTTGCAACATCAGGAGTTAGCAGTCAGCAACAGCCATGGCAAATCGCTATTGATGCCCCTATTGAAGGTAGTACTGTTAGCGCGCGCCAAACGATTGCTGCTATTCGTCAACCTATGAATAACGGCAATAAAATGCACTTGGCGACCTCTGGCAACTATCGCAACTCTATCGTGTTCGCAGGCAAGCATTATAGTCATACGATTGATCCCACTACTGGTGAGCCTATCGTTGGTGGTGTGCCCTCGGTAACGGTTGCTGCCGACTCAGTCGCACTCGCTGATGCTTGGGCCACTGCATTGACAGCCATGCCTTATGCTAAAGCCTTAGCGACCGCCAAAGAACAAGATATTGCGGCATTATTTGTAATACTGGCCGATGGGGTCCAAGCCGGGTCGGCAGCTGACACTATTGATGATTGGCAAATAATCCAAACCCCAGCTATGCAACAACTACGCGCTGACAAAAAGCCCTAAGCGTTAACAATAAACTTTTGATCACAAACAGGCAGGGCAAATTTTTGCTATACTGGTAGCAGTCATTGTTATAAATGACTGGTTCATTTTTTAAACACGAGGTTGCCCCATGCTTAGCCAATTACTTCCCATGCTAGCCATCACCTTTACCGTATTTGTACTGTTTTTTATCTTTATGGGTGTTGGTTATATGTTCAAGAAACAACCACTTAGAGGTTCTTGCGGTGGTGTTGCCAAATTAATGGGCAATGAAAAATGCTCGTATTGTGGTGATGATCCCAATAAATGTGACTCTATAAGTGATAATCAGCAGATAGATTCTGTTAAAGCAGCTCAGTTGGGCAGTTCTGCACTATAACTTGTTTTATTATTCAACGTTTATCGACCTGCTAGACACAAGTAACCAGCGCTAAGTAACACGCTATGCTATCTTTTCATAATGTTGCTTAGCTCGCCACGACGGCCAATGGTTACCATACGCTAGTAGTCGTTGTCTACTACTGACCTCATAATAGTGTTAAATCTTATTCAAACTCTATTTAGACTAGATAATCTCAGTCGCTTTCTGCGATACTCATGCTTACTATATATTTTGATGCCTTATCTTTATTAGTTAACCTTGATAAACAGCTTTATTCAACTGCCTTGTTCAATATTTTATTATCTGCTTCCTACCAGTGATATGCGTTTTTTTCTAATTCTAATTTAATGTATCAAAATCACCGTCTTGGTGAAATTTTTTGGGTGTTATTTTATGAGTGGTGGTTCACCAGCGCTCTCTAATGATATGTATTTTTTCTCATTCTGATAGTCGTGCTGCTATGTCCACCCCTTCTGATTTACCGTCCAAGCCCAGCTCGGATTCGGCGCAACCGTTTAACCTTCCTTCTTCTAGATTTACTTTTTGGCTCGTATTATGTGCCATGATTTTACTAGGCACCAACATGCGTGCGCCCATTGTCGCGCTTGGCTCTATTGCACCCGTGGTGCAAGCAGCACTCAATATATCTGAGACCCAGATCGGTTGGCTGGGCGCGGTGCCAATGCTAACCTTTGCAGTTGGTGCACTTATTGCGCCAGCGATTGGCAAGCGTTTTGGTCTGGAAAACACCCTCATTGCAATGATTGTCTTTTTGACCATTGGTATGATTATTCGTACCATCATTCCGACCTGGATTGGATTTTTGAGTGGCACACTGATTCTTACCTTAGCCATCGGGTTTGCCAATACTTTGGCAGCGCCAGTGATTAAACAGCGTACGCCCGACCATATCCCACTCGTGACGGGTTTATTCAGCCTGACCATGACCGTGACCGCAGGCATCGTTGCCGGAGTGGTACTACCATTGTCGGAGAGTATCGGCTGGCAATGGGCACTGGGCGGTTGGTCATTTTTAGGTCTCTTTGCGATTGTTATTTGGATATTTTTACGTTTGCGTTTGGGCTCATCTACCAATCAAGCCGTTGCTGTTGCGTCATCTGGATCGTCTAATATTTCTATGTGGCGAACGCCATTTGCTTGGCATATTGCGATCTTTATGGGTGTCCAGTCCTTGCTGTTTTATACAGTGGCTAGTTTTTTGCCCTCTATTTTGGTGAGCAAAGGCTTGTCAGCAGTGACAGCAGGACAGATGGGCTCGGTATTCCAGTTTATGGCGCCAGTATCCATTTTGAGTTTAACTTGGCTAATCAACCGCGGACGCCCGATTCAGGCCTTGGCAGTATTTGCAGCAGTATTGAACGTTATTGGTTTACTAGGCCTCAGTTATCTGTCTACTGACTTAGCTTGGTTATGGTCAGGAATCATGGGGGTTGGTTGTTCGGCGATTTTCACCTTGAGTATGATGCTGTTTTCTCTGCGAACTTACACTGCCAATCAGGCCAGTGAGCTATCGGGTATGGCGCAAGCAGTCGGTTATATCATTGCATTTTTTGGTCCACTCGGTACTGGCTGGCTACACCAAGCGACTGGCACTTGGGACTTACCTTTATTAATCATGTTAATTTTAATGATTGGTAACGTTGTCATTGCCTGGATGGTCAGTCGTCCAGTGATGGTTGACGGTAAACAAATATAAGGCATGTAGACTTGTGACAGATAGGCTTATATTGGTTGCAATAGACTAACTGTTTACCTGTACTATTGGGCATCAATATTCGCTAAGATTGCACTTTGATTACACATTATAGGTTACCCCAAAGTTTGTTAAATAAGGCGCGTTAAATATTCACAAATAGCCTTTGTTGAATGTTTAACGCGCCTTATTATTTGCTACACTGGACTGCTGGTATATAGGACAAGATAATCATGACAAGCTTCTCTTTTAGTTCAATTCTACGCTCGGCAACACAAGGCTCTTATCATTGTGTAGCAGCTGTGCTGCTACTGGTAACGATGGTGCTAAGTGGTTGCCAAAAAGAGCCTGAATCAACTGACACTCAAGCGACTAATACTCAAGTTGCGACCAATCAAACCACGACTGAGACCTCGACGCAGGTCGGCCAGCAACAAAATAGTGAATCACTGACGATATTGGCGCTAGGCGACTCACTTACTGAAGGTCTTGGGGTAGCAAGTGATGAAAATTATCCGGCTCAGTTGCAAGCACGCCTACAAGAACTGGGCTATAAGAATGCCAAGGTTATCAACTCCGGTTTGAGCGGTGAAACCAGTACTGGTTTAGTCAATCGCTTGGACTGGGTATTACAGACTAAACCTGACATTACTATTTTAACAGTTGGTGCCAATGATGCCATTCGCGGTATCGATGTGGCCACCGTTGACGCCAATATTCGCACAGCAGTTAAGCGCTTACAAGATAACGGCAGCCAGGTGATCCTAGGTGGTATGCAGATTTATGACAACCTAGGCTCTGATTATGTGCAAGCCTTTGCCGCCATGTATCCAAAGATAGCCGAAGATATGAACGTCACACTTATCCCGTTTATATTAGAAGGGGTAGCCGCAGATCCAAAGCTTAATCAAGCTGACGCTATCCACCCTACTAGCGAGGGCTATACCATCATTGTTAATAATAATATCTTACCGATATTAAAACCTGAGCTTGAGCAGATAAAAGCGAATCAACAAGATTTATCAGGGCCAGCAAATACGTCAGCAAATACGTCAGCAAATACAAAAATAGCCACGCCAACTGAGACTACGCAATGACCTTACTAGACTCACCCGCTTCATCAGAAGCAGCCTTAACGTCAGCATCTAGCAATGATGCATTACTTACCGCCGTACAATTAAACAAAACCGTCCATGTTGGTGAACAAACACTGTCCATCATTAAAGACGTAAACATTCATGTGAATGCTGGCGAGTTCGTAGTGATTATGGGTAAGTCAGGCTCAGGAAAATCTACCTTGCTGGGATTGTTAGCGGCTTTAGATTATCCCGATAGCGGATCAGTGACCTTAGCCGATCAAGCATTGAATACCTTAGATGAGGATGCGCTAGCGGTTATCCGTCAGCGTGATATGGGCTTTGTGTTTCAGTCGTTTCACCTGCTACCAACCTTAACAGTCGCTGAAAATATCGCTTTCCCGCTCGATATTGCTCGTCGTCCTGATAAATTAAGAGTGACTGAACTGATTGAAGCAGTTGGACTGGGTGATAGGCGTAATAGCTTGCCCAGTCAACTATCAGGTGGTGAGCAACAACGTACCGCCGTAGCGCGGGCGCTAGTATCACGTCCAAAGATTGTATTTGCTGATGAGCCGACCGGCAATTTGGATGAACAAAACGCGGCACAAGTTATGCAGCTATTGTTAGACCTAAGGGAGCAAGTTGGCTCCGCATTAGTAGTAGTAACCCATGATGCGACCTTGGCCAAGATGGCCGATCGCGTTATAACTATGCATGATGGGCAGATTTTAGCCTAATGGATAATGAGTTAATGGATAAGCAACCTTCAAAGCTATCAACCGAGCAGTCTCAAGGCATAATGAGTCAAATTTTTGGCCGCAACCTAGGTACCAAAGCGCTAAGTCGTAGCTGGTGGCGACGCTGGGTATATCCAGTGTTGTTCCTACTGACTCTAACGTTATCGCTAGCCACTTACCTAACTCTCGACTCTATTCAACAGTCAGTGAATACCTATATCAACGACAATCAACGGGCACTAGTTGGTGGCGATTTGGTATTGACCAGTAATCAGGACTGGCCAGCAGAGGTTGTGACCCAAGTAGAGACAGTGGTAGATTCGCAGTCGGTGTATGACTATCAGTTCAATGTGATGGTGGTCACCGATGAGCAGACTGTGCTGGCCCGGGTGAAGGCAATATCAGCTGCTTACCCCTTATATGGCGAGGTAGAGCTGGCGTCTGGACAACCATTAGCGCAACAATTGACGTCTGACAGCGTGATAGTTGCTCCTGAGGTGCTGACCAGCTTAAACGTCCGCGTTGGGGACCGTATTACGATTGGTGAGGCTCAATTTACCATTGCAGATGAGCTGATTAAAGAGCCCGATCGTCCGTTGACCGCGTTTGGTTTTGGTGGTCGAGTGCTCATGCAACAAGACGCGCTTGCGGCAACCAATCTATTAGGGCAACGTAGCCGAGTGAGCTATCGTATTGAGCTGGCAGGTGACCCTGAGTTGATGGCGACCCAACGCGAGCAATTGACCACAATAATTGCGAACTATCCCGATATTGAGCTGTCCGATGCCGAGTCAGCAGATACCTCGGTCTCGCGCATCTCCGACAATGTATTGATGTTTTTAAAGCTGCTGGTCATTGCAGTATTGCTGTTATCAGCCGTGGCGATGTATGGTGTTATTACCGCCTTTGTCACCAAGCAGCAGTCTAATAATGCCATTCGTTTGGCCGTGGGTGAGCCTATTGGATCACTCAAACGTAGCTATTATCAACTGCTGATGGGAACGGCTATAATCGCTTGCATCGCGGCAGTATTGCTTAGCTTTGCGCTACTGAAGATTGGTCAACCCTATCTTGTAGCTATCTTACCAGCAGATATTGGCTTGATCATTAAACCTATCAGTGCGGTTAAAACCGTTGTGATTGCGTTAGTACTAACGGCATTAATTACACAGCGCGGCCTTAGTGCGCTCAATCATACCAAGCCTGCTACTTTACTCAACCAAGGGGCCAGTCAACAATCACAGCGCCTAACCTGGTACAAGCGCCTACCGATATTGTGGTATGGACTACTGCTGGCTGGACTGTATGGATTTTTTGCTTACGAAGTACAGTCATGGAAATTGAGCGCGCAGTTGCTTATCGGCTTAATAGTATTCATTGCCATATTTTGGGCATTGGCACGCGGTTGGTTGTGGTTACTTTCGCGCATTGCCATGCTCTCAAAAATAGGCTGGATGCCGCGTATTGCCATCCATAACCTTGCCCGCAAGGGCAATCAATCTGCATTATTCTTCGTTACCTTATCGCTTTCGGTAGCCGTACTGACCCTAATCACTACGCTAAATCATAGTATCAATGCACAGTTTGTGAATGCCTATCCTGAAGACGCGCCCAATATTTTTCTATTAGATATCCAAAGCGATCAACATGATGACATTGACTCCATGATTGAGGCACCGGTCAGTTATTATCCTGTCATTCGGGCACGCGTTGTGACCGCTAACGAGGTCCTAGCACAGGACATTGAGCCTGCCGATGGTTTTGATGACCCAACGCGGGTATTTAACTTAAGCTATGCAGATACGGTCATGGATACTGAATTTGTTACTTCTGCAGTACAAGATGGTGCCCTTTATGCACCTATTACTAATCCGACCCTACAGACAGATCAACAGATAGAACAACAATCAAGTCAACAACCTGCACAGCAAGTGCATCCGCTCTCTATCTTAGATACGGCAGCAGGTATGCTTAACGTTGAGATGGGCGATCAGATACGCTTTAATATTCAAGGCATCGAGATTATTGGCCAGATTACCAGTATTCGTTCGCGCTATGAGCGCGGGCCAAGTCCCTATTTTTACTTCTTATTTGAGTCATCTGTATTGTCTTCGGCCCCGCAGATTCAGTTTGCTACAGCTCACGTTATAGCCGATGAAATCCCAGAGCTACAAAGCAAAATTGTGCGGCGCTTTCCTGCGATTACCACTATTGATGGTACGGCGATTGCTCAACAAATACAAAGTCTAGTCATGCAGATGAGCCGTTTGGTGTATATCTTTACCCTACTTGCGCTGTTGACTGGGGTTATGGTATTAATCAGCTCATTACTATCTACCTCACAAGATCGCATGCAAGAAAGCGCCTCGTTCCGTCTGTTAGGGATGCAAAAGCGCGACTTGTATATGCTCAATATTTTAGAGCTTGGATTATTAGGTATTAGTGCTGCGGCATTTGCGGTGACTATCGCTAGTCTTGGTGCTTGGGCAGTTATTACTTACTGGTTTGATTTACAGTTTAGTATGCCGTGGGCCAGTATAGGTATTGGCAGCCTAGTATTATTAGCATTATTATTTAGCATTTCGATTATCTATGTGCGCTTGGTTATTGGCCGCGGAATTATGGCGCGAGTACGGGCAATGATTTAAGGGTTTTATAGTATTGCTAAAAACTTAAAGCTAACTTGCAGCCAATTTATAGATAACGATCAAGACCTATATTGAGCGACCCAACACTAAGATTGTTAGGCTCCAAAAGTCTAACGATCATATCTTTATTTTAGGGTTGGTATAGACTTACTTAAAGTTTGCTATTTGTTATACTAACCTCTAAATGATTTATTTTATATCACTTTATAACCCTAGAGTAACCTTATGAATTTCTCAAAATTTGGTCAAAAATTTACCCAGCCAACCGGTATTTCTCAGTTAATGGATGATTTGGGCGATGCCTTAAAAAGCGATCAACCAGTCAATATGCTGGGTGGTGGTAACCCTGCTCGTATCGAGGCAGTCAATGAGTTATTTTTGCAGACCTATCAAGCGCTTGGTAGTGACGGTATCTTTGATAAGAAGGGTTCTGATAAAGAGGCCGCTGACGGAACAGCAAGCACTGCCATCACTAGTATGAGTAACTACTCCAACCCGCAAGGTGATGCTGCCTTTATCGATGCGTTAGTTGGCTTCTTCAATCGTCATTATGATTGGAACTTAAGCGCTGATAATATTGCTCTGACCAATGGCTCACAAAATGCCTTTTTTTACTTATTCAATCTGTTTGGTGGCGCGTTTACAGATGAGCAGAACCAATCGATAGATAAATCAATTCTGCTGCCATTAGCACCTGAATATATTGGCTACAGTGATGTGCATGTCGATGGTCAGCATTTTGCGGCGGTATTACCGCATATTGATGAGGTTACTCATGACGGTGAGGCAGGGTTCTTTAAATATCGAGTGGACTTTGAGGCACTTGAAAACCTGCCCGCCCTGGTTGAAGGTCGTATCGGCGCGATTTGCTGCTCACGCCCAACCAACCCAACCGGCAACGTGCTAACCGATGAAGAAATGAGCCGTTTAGCTGATATTGCCAAACGCTATGAGGTGCCGCTGATTATTGATAACGCCTATGGTATGCCGTTTCCTAATATTATTTATTCTGACGCGCACCTGAACTGGGATACCAATACCATTTTATGCTTTAGCTTGTCTAAAATCGGTTTGCCAGGCGTGCGTACTGGTATCATCGTGGCTGCTCCTGAAGTCATCTCTGCAGTAAGCTCAATGAATGCCGTAGTCAATCTGGCCCCTACCCGCTTTGGTGCCGCGCTTGCTACACCTCTAGTGAAAGATGATCGTATTAAGCAATTATCTGATGAGGCTATTAAGCCATTTTATCAGCAGCAAGCCAATACCGCGGTACGTTTATTAAAAGAAGCCTTAGGTGATTATCCCTTATCCATTCATAAGCCAGAAGGGGCGATATTCTTGTGGTTGTGGTTTAAAGACTTGCCTGTTACTACCCTTGAGCTATACGAGATTCTTAAGGAAAAAGGCACGTTGATTGTGCCGAGCCAATACTTCTTCCCCGGTATCGATGTCGATAACTATAAACATGCGCATGAATGTATTCGCATGAGTATTGCTGCTGATGAGCAGACCCTGATTGATGGTATTAAGGTGATTGGGGACGTGGTACGCGAGTTATATGATAAGTCATTGGTGAAGTGATACGTGAGTTGTATGATAAGAAGTAGGCTAGCACCAATTCGGGGCTATCCTACTTAAGCTCGTTTCAAAATAGACTAAGACTAACCCAGTCTAAGGTCGTTATTTTAACAATCTGGTTGGTTTGGTAACTGATTGAAAAACCTTTGTCCACATTGTGAGCGCATAGAGCACGTAAGAGAGCAGACAAGTATTGATAAGATCATGGATGCTGGCCTTTAGCTCTACACTTCGTATGCCAGAGATACCTAACTCTGTAATAGTATGGCGATTGTCTAAATACTCGCCTAGTATGGCAATACAGGTCACCATGATTAAAGCGATAAACGATCTAATACTATATTTTCTAAAAATTGGACGCAGCAGGATTAAACTCAATAGATAAACGCTGATGCCCACATACATATGTAGGGCATCTTTTTCTAGTCCTGTGGCATTCATAATGCCGATCTTCAAGATATAAAAATCCACTGTATTTTCCGCGTGTCAGAGAGTAGAAAATAACTAAGAATAAAAGAGTGTTTGCCTACCCTATTGCTGAAGTAAGTAGTTAATCCACGTTTGTCTAAATATCCCACTCTACAAAGTTCTTTAATAGCTGCAAGCCTGCACTATGGCTTTTTTCTGGATGAAACTGAGTGGCAAATAGGTTATCTTGCAAGATACTGGCACAAAACGGCTGACCATAATCACAAACAGCAGCGACTTGCGTACTGTCTGCTGGTTCGCAATAATAGCTGTGCACAAAGTAAAAGTGCGAATTGTCAGCAATGCCATGCCATAGTGGGTGCTCAAAATCCATACTGTTTATAGTATTCCAGCCCATATGCGGCACTTTAATCAGCGCATCTTTTTCATCGGTCCATGCTGGATCAAAGGCTTTTACTTGCCCGTCTAAAATATCCAGACAAGGCGTACCATCATTTTCGGCAGACTCAGTAAATAACGCCTGCATACCCACACAGATGGCCATGACTGGCTTATTAAACACTGCATGGCGTATTACATCATCAATACCTGCCTCGTGCATGCCAGCAATACAAGCACGCATCGCACCAACACCCGGAAAGAAAATCTTATCGGCAGCAGCGACGATTTTGGGGTCATTGGTGATAGAAACATCAGCGCCGACGGCTGACAGTGCTTTACTGGCTGAGTGTAAATTACCCATACCATAATCTAATAACGCAATCTTTGTCGCTCTGCCCATTTAGAACGCCTCTTTGGTCGATGGCAAGGTATTTAGCGCGCGCTCATCATACTCGCAAGCCATACGTAGCGAACGGGCAAAAGCTTTAAAGGTACTCTCGATTTGGTGATGGCTATTTTTACCTTTTAGGTTATCTAGATGCACAGTCATCCACGAATGATTGACAAATCCATAGAAAAATTCACTAAACAGGTCGACATCAAATCTACCCACATGCGAGCGAGTAAATGGAACATCCATATGTAGTCCTGGACGGCCCGAGAGATCAACGACCGCACGGCTTAAGGCTTCGTCTAATGGCGCATAAAAGTGTCCGTAACGACGAATACCTTTTTTGTCGCCTAGCGCTTTAGCAAAGGCTTGGCCAAGAGTAATACCCGTATCTTCAACACTATGGTGATCGTCAAGGAAAGTATCGCCAGTGCACTTAATCTCCAAATCGAAAAGACCGTGACGCTTAATTTGATCGATCATATGGTCTAAGAATGGCACACCGGTGTCTACAGTACCTTGACCCGTACCATCAAGATTGACTGTACAGGTTACTTGGGTCTCAGCAGTAATACGCTCAACGGTTGCGATACGTGCGGCACGACCATGTAGGTTGTGGCCTGATGATGAAGCGGTGCTTTGATCTTGATCTTGAGCTTGTGAAGTAGAATTGGCTGTCATGGCTATCCTCTGTTAAGTATAAAAACATTCAATAGAGATGGGGCTAAAAAATTAACCCAACGTGTCCTCAACATGAGAACACTAAAGTTTTAATAGGTATGAGTTGGCTAAAATCTATCCTAATTTATCTAGAAACACTAGAATTAAGACAGACCGAGCGTTATCTAACCTCATCATAGCAAACCCTAAGATTTACTGCCACGACCAAGCAGTAAACCACGCGTAAATTCGCGCAATTCTGCTAAAATAGTGGATTAAGTTTTATCAATCATTGCCGCACGCTTACCATTTGATGTTACGCTCTAGCAAGTTGATGATACGCCCTACTAGACACTCCTTACTAGACAATAGGAACTAACGATGCCTTTAGAAGCCATTGCTATCAATAGCTTAGATGCCCCCCTTATTCAAAAGCCAGCTCGCGAACATGAATTAGCCGAACGCTTGCAGGCCCTGTATGATACTGATGATAAACATCCCAATGGCGCAGAAGTTTTGGGGATTGTAGAACAAGGGTTTAAACGTGGGCAGTGTCTATATGTTGGCATGTTCAATGACAAACCTATCGCTGCGGTAGGCTGCTTTGATGATGGGCAGACTGATGCCAAACGCCTGCAATATTTAACAGTGCATCCAGAAAACCGTAATCGTGCGATTGATGCAAAGTTTATCAAGTTGGTCTATGATGCCGAAGTCAAAAAAGGTGTCCGCCAGTTCGTGCCCGTTGATAGCGATATCCACCACATCATGAGTGAATACGATCTGCTAAGTATCAAAAACTAAAAGCGATTATTTTGTAGAATAAGGTAAAATATTTTGAATTAGCAGGCTGTTTCTTATCTTTTATAGCAAATAAAGCAAAAACAGCTTGACAGTAACGCCTATATTTAGTTTAATGACGCCTCAACGAAGACGGCTCGATAGCTCAGTCGGTAGAGCAACGGATTGAAAATCCGTGTGTCGGCAGTTCGAACCTGCCTCGAGCCACCATTCGTTACTAGATTCTAGGAAATATTAAATAAAAGACCCCTAAACGTTCACGTTTGGGGGTTTTTTTATGCTTATAGATTATTGCTTAAAAACCTACGATACGCTTGTATAACACTATTGGGCTGTTGTTTGTATCTAGCCGCTGATGACTTTGTCGGTGCGGATATGGCACGTAAGTTCATCCAAATAGGTTACACACGGGCGCGGCGTTATGCCAATCATAGAGGTGGCAAGAAGTATAAAGGCGTTATACCTGACGATAAAGAAGGGCCAAAGTGGCGCACATGGCCGTGAAGAGCTGCCATGCCAACCAGAAGATCCCATTAAGACTGAGTCCGCACGTATCTTTGAACAAAAATGGGATTGTTGCCGAAAAAACAAAGATTATCTTGCTATGAAAGCTGAGCATCGACAACGCTATCAAGAGGTTGAATAACGACGGCAAGTCACAAAATAAACTATAATAATTTTAGACTCAATAGCCCGCTGTGCTAAGGTAAGAACCAATACGCTTAGAACAACACGTTACGCCACCCTTTCATACTACAAGCTACAATGAGATTAAATAATGACTAAAAAACTTTTGATTTTTGATTTTGATGGCACCTTAATTGATAGCGTCCCTGACTTGGCTGATGCCACTAATATTATGCTCACACAATTGGGCAAACCGACTTATCCGATTGATACCATAAAAGAATGGGTAGGTAATGGTGCACGATCACTGGTTGAACGCGCTCTATCAGGTAGTATTGAAGTTGATATAAGCTTATCTGTAGCAGAAGTGGAAGCCGCTGAACGCTTATTCTTTGCGGCATATGGTGCCCATGACTCTAGCAAAACCACTGCTTATCCTAATGTTGACCAAGGTTTGAGACAATTAAAAGAGGCGGGCTTTACCTTAGCATTAGTCACTAATAAGCCCATTCGCTTTGTCCCTAAGATTTTGGAGGGCTTAGGCTGGACGCCACTATTTGATATAGTGTTAGGTGGTGATAGCTTACCGGTTAAAAAACCTGATCCTGCCCCGCTACTGCATGTCTGCGAGACCCTTAAATTTGACCCAAACCAAGCATTTATGATTGGTGATTCTATCAATGATATCTCAGCTGGCAAGAATGCAGGCATCGATACTATCGGATTGTCTTATGGTTATAATTACGGCAAAGATATCCGTGACAGTGAGCCAAATCAGGCATTTGATAATTTCGCAGATTTGCTTGCTTATCTTATAAACAAATAAACTTGTCGCGTCCTAGTTTTTAGTGTCTAGTTTTTGGTGTCTAGCTTTTGGTGCTCTAATTAAAAATATGAACGCCAAAAGTCTCGACGACATGCCCATATCATACCGCTCCCAAAGATTAACATAGCGAGTTTGCTGAGGTTGTTTTTTTGGGCCCAATATAAAATAGTATTAAAGTGATATAACTACTAAAGAGACCTTTAACATGACCGTACCTAGCGATATTGCCATCGCCCAGAGCGCAACTTTACAATCAATCAATAGCATTGCCGAAAAAATCGGCCTATCCACCAATAATATAGAACCTTACGGCCACTACAAGGCGAAGATAAACCCCAATGATGTATTTGCCAAACCTGCTAAAGCCAAACGCAGCAAATTAATATTAGTTACTGCCATTAATCCGACGCCTGCCGGTGAAGGTAAAACTACAGTAACGATTGGTCTAGCTGATGCTTTAAACCGCGTGCATCAACAGCAAAACTCTGCTGAGCTAACGATGGTTGCCTTACGTGAGCCTTCATTAGGCCCAGTGTTTGGTATGAAAGGTGGTGCGGCTGGTGGTGGTTATGCGCAAGTGTTACCAATGGAAGATATTAATCTACATTTTACCGGTGATTTTCATGCTATTAGTGCGGCAAATAACTTACTGGCCGCAATGCTAGATAATCACATTTATCAAGGCAATGAGCTAGATATTGACCCCAAACAGGTATTTTGGCGGCGGGCAGTGGATATGAACGACCGCCAGCTGCGCAATATTATTAGTGGTCTGGGCAAAACCACCGATGGCGTCATGCGTGAAGATGGCTTTGATATCACTGTTGCCTCTGAAGTTATGGCTATTTTTTGCTTAGCGACGGATTTGGCCGATTTAAAGCAGCGCTTGGGTAATATTTTAGTTGCGTACAACAAAGACAAACAGCCCGTTTATGCCAGAGACCTCAATGCCCATGGTGCTATGACCGCCTTACTAAAAGAGGCGCTCAAGCCCAACTTGGTGCAAACCATTGAGGGCACGCCAGCCATTGTTCATGGCGGTCCTTTTGCGAATATCGCTCATGGCTGTAATTCGGTAATTGCTACCCGCGTTGCCATGCATTTGGCAGATTACACTCTCACTGAAGCTGGCTTTGGCGCTGACCTTGGTGCGCAGAAGTTTTGTGATATTAAATGCAGACTATCAGGTCTCACGCCAGATGCTGCCGTTATCGTGGCCACCATTCGAGCACTAAAGTATAATGGTGGCGTTGCTAAAAATGAGCTGACCGCTGAAAACTTGCCAGCGCTTGCACAAGGTCTACCCAACTTATTCAAACACATCGAGAATATGCAAGAGGTATACGGCTTATCAGTAGTAGTCGCCATTAACCAGTTTGTCAGCGATACCGATGCCGAAATAGAAATGGTACGACAAGCGTGCCGGGAAAAAGGTGTGGAAGTTGCTTTAACTCAAGTGTGGGAAAAAGGCGGTGCTGGCGGGGAAGCGTTAGCGAATGCACTGCTTAAGCTACTCAAAGATAAAGAGAACCAACCCAGCCAATTCCGTTTGGCTTATGACAGTGACAATAGCATTGAGCATAAAATTCGTACGGTTGCGCAACGTATTTATGGCGCCAAGGATATTGATATCAGTAGACTTGCGCAATCTAAAATCCGCCAATTAGAAACGCTCAATCTAGATAAAATGCCTATCTGTATCGCCAAGACTCAATATTCACTAAGCGATGATGCCAAGCTACTCGGACGGCCTACCGGCTTTGATATCCATGTGCGTGACATTAACATCTCATCCGGTGCAGGATTTATTGTGGTTATCTGCGGGCCTATCATGAAAATGCCAGGTCTACCCAAACGTCCTTCAGCCGAACGCATTGATGTGGACGACGCTGGCAATATTACTGGATTATTCTAGACGACACTGTCTGCAAAGAAAATCAATACTATTTACTCCGATAGCTAAGCGCTTCTGACACATGAGCGCTAGTAATATCTAAACTATCTGCCAGATCAGCAATCGTACGGGCGACTCGCAATACCCGGTGATAGCCACGGGCCGATAGATTAAGGCGCTGCTGTGCCATCTGTAATAATTGTTGCTCGCCCTCGCCTAGTGTTACGTGTTTATCAAGATCACTAGGACTTAACTCATTATTGACTTTTTGTTGCCGCGCAAGTTGACGCTTATGAGCAACTGAAACGCGAGCACGTACTTGCTCGGAAGTTTCACCAGCGCTACTATTTTGCAAATCAGCAATCGGTAATGCAGGCACAGTAATGTGTAAATCGATCCGATCAAGTAGCGGTCCTGATAGCTTATCTTGATAGCGCTTAATCTGTTCAGGACGACAGCGACAACGCTCTGACGTATCGCCATAATAGCCACAGGGACAAGGATTCATCGCTGCAATCAACTGAAAGTTTGCAGGAAAAGTTATTTGCGAATTGGCACGGCTAATAGTGATTTGCTTGGCTTCTAACGGCTGACGCAGTACCTCCAACACACTGCGGTCGAACTCAGGTAACTCGTCTAAGAACAATACACCTTTATTAGCTAGAGTAATCTCTCCAGGTTTTGGCTTTGAGCCACCGCCAACTAGTGCGACGGCCGATATCGTGTGATGGACTTGTCGAAAAGGACGCGTACCATAATCGTAATCACTGTCCGCGACCGAATAGGTGCTAGCAACTTCTAACGCATCTTCTGGGCTCAAATCCGGCAAGATAGTCGGTAGCCGTGATGCCATTAGCGTCTTACCAGAACCGGGCGGTCCAGTGAATAATAACGAATGCCCACCTGCCGCCGCAATTTCTAACGCTCGCCGCGCATGATGCTGACCCTTAACATCTACTAAATCTACCTGGTAGACGGCATTGGCTTGGATGCGGCTGAGGGGTACAACAGCCAAACGTGCATCCGTCGCCTTGGGGTCTGCTAATGACTTTAGATGATCGCAGACTGCTTTTAGACTTTTTGCTGCTAAAACAGTCACTCCTTCAACCCGACTGGCCTCAGCACCATTATCTGTTGGCACAACCAATTGCCGCTGCGCTTGTAACTCTCCTAATGTCAGCGACTCCGCTTTCATCGCCCGCGCTATGGCTAAGCTACCCGTCACTTGTCTCAACTCACCATTCAGTGCTAACTCCCCGATAAACTCAAACGCTGACAGCGCTTCTGGATCAAGCTGATCACTGGCGGCCAAAATACCAATCGCAATAGGTAGATCTAACCGCGCGCCATCTTTTGGCAAGTCCGCAGGTGCTAAATTGATGGTGAGGCGTCGATTAGGAAACTGAAAGCCGGAATTTAGAATAGCGGAGCGTACTCGATCTTTGCTCTCACGAACTGACGCTGCTGGCAAACCCACGATAGTCAGGGCCGGCAAACCTGATGATAGGTGGACCTCAATAATAACTGACGGCGCGTGCAAACCAACGACCGAACGAGTGGACACCTGAGCAAACGACATGAGAACTTCCTGATATAGGGAATTATTAATGATAGAGCATCAGCTATCTGCACGCAAATCTCATGTCTTACTATTGGCGAGTCTATTAAACAGAAAAACGAACGACATCACATGTAAAAAACCCTCCTAAAGCCCTACTAATAAAAAGGATTTGTTATAATAATCATTATTTATTTAACCATCACTATCACAATAAAAGTTATAGTAAATGCATGGCTTTAATTTACTTAGCTATCGCTAATAAAATCTATCATTAGTACCGTTTAGCCAGACTACGAACAATTTTTGAATAATGATGCACTAACAACATGAAAAACAGTAATAAATAGGATCAAAACGAGGAAAGTCGCATGTCAGAAGACTCAGAGTATCAAAACACCCAGCAGCCACCTAGCAATGCAAACACGCAGCCTCACGAGCAGGCCACTACTGTGCGCCCCGTTGTGCAGCAGACTAGCCCTTATGCCAGCCTTCGCGGTGCTCAGGCTAGCAAACAACTGCCAACGTTCGATGAAGTAATTATTAATAAATACAATCGTTCAGGGCCACGCTATACCTCCTACCCGACTGCTTTAGAGCTCTCGCCAATAGCAGACGGACTAGAAGCAAAAATTCTACAAAACCACGAGACTCATACACCGTTGTCTCTATATTTTCATATTCCATTTTGCCGTCATCTTTGCTATTACTGTGCCTGTAATAAAATTATCACCAAAAAAAATAGTGACTCAGGGGACTACCTGCAGTATCTTATCGCTGAAATTAAGCACAAGCGTAGCTTATTGCCCACATTAAAGAACAATGAAAAACCGCTGGTTAAGCAGCTACATTTAGGTGGCGGTACACCGACATTTTTGCGTGATGAAGAGTTGGTACAGCTTTGGCAATTCTTACAAACTCAATTTGAATTTTTGCCAGAAGATGAAGGTGATTACTCTATTGAGATTGACCCGCGCGAGCTTGGTGACTCAACCTTACAAACTCTACGTGACTTAGGCTTTAATCGGATTAGCTTAGGTGTGCAGGATTTAGAAGAAGCGGTACAAGTCGCCGTGAATCGGGTACATTCAGCAGAAATGATTGCCACTATTTTAAATGAAGCCCGCGATTTAGGGTTTCATTCTATCAATATCGACTTGATTTATGGTTTGCCACATCAGACTCCGGCAACCTTGGATAAGACCGTACGACGTATTATTGAAATGTCACCAGATCGTTTATCAGTGTTTAACTACGCGCATTTGCCTGAGCGCTTTAAAGCTCAGCGTCAGATAAAAGATGCAGACCTACCGGACCCAGCAGCCAAGCTCAGTATGCTCGGTAATACCATCAACACCTTGACCGAATCTGGTTATCAATATATTGGTATTGATCACTTTGCTAAGCCTGATGATGAGCTGGCGGTAGCACAGCGTGAAGGTCATCTCCATCGTAATTTTCAGGGTTATACCATCATGGGCGACTGTGATTTATTAGGTTTTGGGGTGTCAGCAATCAGCCAAATCATTAATGCTAATAGCAGTTATATTCTACAGAACCCTACTGATTTACAGGTGTATCAAGATAATATTAACGCAGCGCACAACAATCCTACTATCATGCCGGCGGTCAAGGTTATCAAAACCTCGATCAAGGATCGCTTACGTGAGTATGTAATCATGAATTTATTGTGTCATGACTATATCGACTTTAAAGACGTCAATCAAAATTTTGGTATCGATGCTGTTACTTACTTTATTGATGAAATTCAACAGCTCGGTGAGATGCAAAAAGACAAGCTTATCGATATGGATATAGCGGGCATTCGGATTTTACCCAAGGGTCGTTTGCTAGCTCGTAATGTAGCCATGGTATTTGATGAATATATTGAGAAAAATCATAGCAACCGTTTTTCTAAAGTTATTTAACTTGATGCTATGAGTAATAGAAAAGTCATCGTCATTAAAAAGTAATATAAATACCAGTTTGTTGTTAACTTATAGACAAAAAAATAGTCAGCGCATGAGATGCTAACTGACTATTTTAGAGATTAACGAGCTAGGATGTAGTTAAATTAACATTTTCTATGCTTTTAACTTATCACCTACCATACCTTTAACCGTACTTAAGATATCAGCAGGGATGACCACCATTTTCGAGTTATCAGACTCAGCCAAATCTTTAATCGCTTTGATATATTGCTCACCAAGCAAGTAAATAATCGGCATATCTTCCTCTCCCACCGCACCAGTAATGAGTCGAATAGACTCTTCAGAACCTTTAGCGAGTACGACTTGAGCTTCAGCATCACGTCTTGATGCTTCTAAGCGACCATCAGCTTCTAAGATAGCAGCTTGCTTTTGACCATCGGCACGAGTAACCGTTGCACGGCGCTGACGTTCAGCGGCTGCTTGCTCTTCCATCGCCATTTGCATGGTCGGAGAAGGGTTAATGTCTTGAATTTCTACCGTTTTTAACGTAATACCCCAGTCAGAAATATCTTCCGAGATGGCGTGTTTTAGCTTGGCTTTAATTTCATCGCGGCTAGACAGGGCATTATCCAAATCCATCTCACCAATGATTGAACGCAAAGAGGTCTGCACTAGATTACGAATACCATATTCATAGTCTTCGATACCATAAACCGCTTTATCAGGGCGCACAATATTAATGTAAGCGACCGCATTAGCGATTATTACTACGTTATCACGAGTAATCACTTCCTGAGAAGGAATATCAAGTACGATATCTTTGGTAGTTACTTTATAGGCAACGTTATCAACGAAAGGAATGATCAAGTTTAAGCCTGGTTCAAGCGTTTCGTTGTACTTCCCTAATCGCTGCACGATCCATTTATAGCCTTGTGGGACAATACGTACCCCTTTAAAGACTGTCAAGGCAATTAGGGCTACTAGTATCAGTATAACGATATTAACGCTGTTCATGATACTTAGGATGCTGTTCATGATGTTCTCCTCAATCATTGCTGTCTATGTATGCTGCGGCAATGTTGTGTTTGTTGTATATCTATCATTCTGAAGTGCTGTAAGTCTTGGTTATGCTGAACGAGAGTATATTGGCTTAATTGTCGGTAAACTTTTTCTCAAGGCGAGCTCTATCAAGACCTCCTTTATTCAAACTCAGCTTATTGTGCTTAATTTCATGATGATCAATATCATTAATTTTAAGTTTATTAATAACTGGACCATTAGCAGTAACCGGCGCTGCAATCTGTTTAATAGGTGTCGTTCGTTGAGTCGGCGCAACGATAAGCTCATTACCGATAATATCCGTTACTACCACTCGGTCGCCTACTTCAACCTCTTCGTCATGCGTGCGGCAGAACCATTCATCCGCTCCTACAATCGGTACACTAAAACGCACCCGTCCGAGCTTATCTAAATGCGGTTTGACCACGATCATTCCGGTCTCACCGATAATGATACTGCCACCCAATCCTGCCTTGGTACGGTCCACTGATAATGGTTTGATATATTTGAACCAGGCAAACATAAATATGACGGATAAAACTAGCCAAATAAGTACTTGCCACAGTATAGGAATAGGCAATAGCCATGACAATGCTGCGACAATCACAGCAGCCACGCCAAACCAAAGGGTAGCAAAGGTCAGAATAAACATCTCAACAATTAATAATAAGAATCCTAGTATCAGCCAATGCCATGGCTCAATAATCCACATAGTATCAATCATTGTCGTCTCCTTTTTCTTCACAAACCCAAGCTTTAATGTAGCATAATTTCACAGCGAATATTGACTTTTAGGTCAATATTACTCGTGTATCGCCAGTTTAGTTTGACCTACTGCGTATTAAATAATTTTGTAAAGTGTTCATACTCAAAAATACACGCAAAAAAAAACGACCACCTAAAGTGATCGTTTTTTGGTTTCTAAAATCTTATTTATTAAATAATATGATTACCTTTAAGATAATCTATGCTAATAAACTTAGAATTTTAGATGTGCACCAACAGTCATAAGATCTGCGTCGCTGCCTAACATGTCATACTCAGCTTCGACACTAAAGTCAGGGTTTACTGCATAACCTAGACCAACACCACCAGCCAGACTGGTATCACTGTCTGAGAAGTTTAGTACTCCAACTCCAGAACCTTCTACCTCAGTCTTAGCAACACCTAGTTTACCTTTAGCATATAGCCCAGTATTTGGGAATGCGTAACGATAAGTACCGTATAAGCCATAAGTCTTGGCGTCAACTTCACCGTTTATTCCATAATCAGCGTCGTTTGAACCTAGATATTCAGCTTCAACACCGAAATTAGGGTCAAAATTATAACCACCATACACACCGTAAGCTGTTGGATCATCGGTACCAGAACGGTCTAAGTCAAACTGACCTACTTTTACACCGACGTACGGTTGACCCGTATAGCCATTACCATAAGAGACGGCCGCTTGTGCGCTAACACTCAATAAAGAACCAGCTGCTAGGGCGAGTAAAGTTTTTTGTAGAGTTTTCATCGTCATCTCCTTAAAATCAATTTTGACAAACAAGTTATTTATTTATACAGGCTGTTATAGCCATATCGCCTTGTTTGCTAACGATGTATACATAGTAACAAAGTATTTCTTATACTCTGTCAGTGTTTGATGGTATGACAGTTAATTTTTGCAAGTGTTTGTCAGCACTCAAGTTACAAAGGCCTAGATATGAAATCTTTTGTTACAACCGCTAGATTTATGTAATAAATCTCTGTCTATTCAACGATATTTTAATAGTCATAATGTGTGAAAATAGAGAAAATATCGAAGGGCAACAAAAAATGGCCAATCCAATCACGACTCGTTTACAAGAAGCGCTTGATTCTCTCAAGGTCTCTCAGCAATACCGCCAATTACCTAATCTTGAGCATCAAGGCCCCTATATTATTGATAAGGGCAAGAAGCTGCTTAATGTTGCCAGTAATGATTATCTAGGCTTAGGTGGCGATAGTGAGTTGCAGGTAGAATTTCTGACACAGATACAACAGCCATCACTGCGACCAATGCCTAAAATGAGTGCCACTTCTTCGCGGCTACTGACGGGTAACGATGAGCAATTACAAGCACTTGAAGCTGAGTTACAGCAGTGGTATCAGGCAGCAGCAGACCCGTTACAGGATAAGTCTCTTTCAAAAACCCCTTCAAAATCTGCTCTGGTAATCAACAGTGGCTATCATGCCAATATTGGTATCCTGCCAGCACTGACCGCTTTGCCCGTCAAAACGCTCATCTTAGCTGACAAATTGGTACATGCCAGTATCATCGATGGAATACGCCTCAGCCAAAGCAAGTTGTGTGCCTATCGGCGTTATCGACATAATGATTATCAACAGTTAGCACTTATGATTGAACGAGCTGACGCTACCGTTGAACGGATCATTATCGTAACAGAAAGCATCTTTAGTATGGATGGCGACCGCGCCGACTTACACAAATTAATACAATTAAAAGCTGTAGATAGCCGCATTGAACTGTATGTAGATGAGGCACATGCCACTGGAGTCCTAGGCAATCAAGGCTTAGGGTTGGCAGAAGAAACGCAGACCCTAATAGATATCGATTATTTAGTGGGTACTTTTGGTAAAGCTTTTACCTCAGTGGGGGCTTATATTCTTTGTGATGACGTGGTTAGACAATGGCTGATTAACCATATGCGTCCGCTTATATTTAGTACCGCGCTACCACCCATCAACCATGCTTGGACGCGCTTTATTTTGGCAAAAATGCCGCAGTTAAATAATCAGCGCCAGCACTTGGCAAGGTTATCATTACAGCTCAGTCAGCATGTCAGACAAGCGGTCAATCAGCAACACGACGACGCCTCATTCATTCCACAAATGAGTTATGACTCACCTATCGTGCCCTATATATTAGGGGATAACGCCAGCACTATAGCCAAGGCTCAACAGCTACAAGATGCTGGGTTTTATGCCTTGCCCATTAGACCGCCTACTGTTCCTGCAAATACTGCGCGCATCCGATTGGTGATGAACGCGGCGCTGACTGACGAGGACTGCCAGCGGCTGATAAAGCATTTATAATTAGCTATTCTGTGATTAGGTATTCTACGATTGGGTGTTCTACGATTGGGTATTCTACGATTGGGTGTTCTACAATTGAAAGCCTCAGTGTTTAAACGCCTTAGCATTTACATGACTTATGTTATTGACCCAACAAATTTATTTGGATAAAACACACTCTATGTCATATAAAAGCGCACAGTGCGGTCTTAGTGTCAGAAAGCAAACTATCGCTCATCATTTTGCTCGTGCTAACGATTATGAGCGGCATGCCGATGTTCAGCAGAAGGTTTGTCAGCTTTTATTAGCCAATATTGCCCACCATAATCAAGAAAGCGTGCTAGAGATTGGCGCAGGTACAGGACAGATGACCCGCCTACTAGCGGCCCACCTAAAGAGCACGCAATGGACCATTAACGAGCTATCTGCTCAGCAAACAGCGACCCTACAGTTACTATTACCAACAGCCAAGATAGCGATTGGCGATGCTGAAACTATGAATTTAGGTGGTACGTTGAATGATATGCACAGCTTAATTATTAGTGCTAATGCCGTGCAGTGGTTCGATGACCCTTTGAGGGTTATACAGCAATCATTTAGTCGCCTACAGTCTGGTGGACAGTTGCTATTTAATACGTTTACCCCGAATAACTTTTTGCAAATAAAAGCGCTAACAGGTCAGGGATTAACATATCCCTCTAACGAGGCATGGCAACTGGCATTGGACAACGCTGGTTTTGAAAATAGCCAATTATCCATCCAACGCTTTGATTTACAATTTTCCCGCCCTTACGATGTGCTTAAACACATGAAGCTCACCGGCGTTTCGACCAATCGAACTCAAGTACAGA
Source organism: Psychrobacter sp. PL19 (assembly GCF_017875835.1). Classification (NCBI taxonomy): domain Bacteria; kingdom Pseudomonadati; phylum Pseudomonadota; class Gammaproteobacteria; order Moraxellales; family Moraxellaceae; genus Psychrobacter; species Psychrobacter sp. PL19. The sequence continues at coordinate 642,990 of NZ_JAGING010000001.1, read as the reverse complement.
CACTGACACCAATGCAAGTTCATTCACCAAGCAGTATTTCAGCAAACAATACCTCAGAAAATACCAAGCCGTTCAGATGGACAAGGGCACGACTACAACAGTTTGAAGTGGACTATTGGCAGCAGTTTTCGGGACAAGATGAGAGTGGTCAGCCTTGCGTCAATTTGACCTATGAAGTGCTAATAATTAATGCGATTAAGGCATAGCTGCCCCACTTTAAGAAAGAGTCAGTATGGCTGGGAGAAATTTTTGCAGGCTCGAAAAATGACGCGGTCACACAGCAAACGAGAAAAATGTCACCTGCCATACGTAACCATATAACTTACCATTTCACTTTTTAAAACAGCCATAAAAAAACGCACCTCGAGAAGTGCGTTTTTTTATTCTTAATGTATAACTGTTAAATACTGACTTTTAGAAAACAAGCTTTTTTAAAAGACTACTTCTTCTTCTCTTCTTCGTCCACTTCAGTGAACTCAGCATCAACCACGTCATCATCAGCTTGATTGTCATCAGCTGTTGCATCTGCGCCGTCTTGGAACTGGCTTGGATCCATACCTTCAGCACCCGCGCTGGCATCACCATAAATCTTTTGGCTGACCGGCAAGAAGGCATTGTCCAATGCTTCGAGCTTGGCTTTGATATCATCATGATCGTCTTCTTTGGCAGCCATTTCAAGCTCAGAGATAGCCGTCTCTACTGCTGATTTCTCGTCTTCAGATACTTTGTCTTCCGCATCTTTTAACGCTTTTTGTATCGCATGGATACGACCATCCGCTTCGTTACGAACTTGAGCTAGGTTGGCGAATTTTTCATCTTCAGCCGCATTAGCTTCAGCGTCTTGTACCATTTGTTCGACTTCTTCGTCCGACAAGCCAGAATCCGCTTTAATCTGGATGCTTTGTGCTTTACCAGTACCTTTATCGGTCGCTGAAATATTCATGATGCCATCAGCGTTGATATCAAAAGTCACTTCGATTTGTGGCAGGCCACGTGGTGCTGGTGGAATATCAGTCAAGTCAAAACGGCCAAGCTGTTTATTCTGCTGAGCAATCTTGCGCTCACCTTGGAACACCTGAATAGTCACCGCTGGCTGGTTGTCTTCAGCCGTTGAGAATACCTGTGATTTCTTAGTCGGAATCATGGTGTTCTTCTCAATGATTGGCGTTAGCACCCCACCCATGGTTTCGATACCAAGGGTCAATGGCGTCACATCAAGCAATAGAACATCCGTTTTTTCACCAGACAATACCGCACCTTGAATCGCGGCACCAGCAGCGACTGCTTCGTCAGGGTTCACGTCTTTGCGTGGCTCTTGACCGAAGAATTCTTGTACTTTTTGCTGTACTAGTGGCATACGAGTCTGGCCACCCACTAAAATAACATCATCAATTTCACTGGTTTTTAGCCCAGCGTCATCAATAGCAATCTTACAAGGGCCCATGGTACGCTCAACCAATGCTTCGGTTAGGCTCTCTAATTTTGAACGGCTGATTGTTACTACTAAATGCTTAGGACCATTGCTGTCAGCGGTAATATATGGCAGGTTAACTTCAGTGCTTTGGGCACTTGATAACTCAATTTTCGCTTTTTCTGCGGCTTCTTTGAGACGCTGCATCGCTAACGAGTCACCTTTTAGGTTCACGTCTTGATCTTTTTTGAATTCGCTTACTAAATAATCAATCAATGCTGAATCAAAGTCTTCGCCGCCAAGGAAGGTATCACCGTTAGTTGCCAGTACTTCAAACTGCTGCTCGCCATCAACGTCAGCGATTTCGATGATTGATACGTCAAAAGTACCACCACCTAAGTCATAGACAGCGATAGTGCGATCGCCTTCTTTTTTGTCCATGCCGTAAGCAAGAGCGGCGGCAGTTGGTTCGTTGATAATACGTTTTACATCAAGACCGGCAATTTTACCCGCATCTTTAGTCGCTTGACGCTGTGAGTCATTAAAGTAAGCAGGAACGGTAACGACGGCTTCGGTAACGGCTTCGCCCAGATAGTCTTCAGCGGTCTTTTTCATTTTTTTCAAGATTTCAGCAGACACCTGTGGTGGCGCTAATTTTTTATCATTAATCTCGACCCAAGCATCACCATTGTCAGCTTTGACAATTTTATAAGGAACCATGCCGATATCTTTTTGCACGACTTTGTCATCAAAACGACGACCAATCAGACGCTTAATCGCAAATAAGGTTTTGTTCGGGTTGGTTACTGCTTGGCGCTTGGCTGACTGACCGACCAAGATCTCATCGTCTTTATAAGCGACAATTGAGGGGGTAGTACGTGTGCCTTCAGCATTTTCAATGATTTTGACTTTATCGCCTTCCATCACTGCCACACATGAGTTAGTTGTACCTAAATCAATACCTATTACTTTACCCATAATTAATTACTCCAATTTGTTTTGATGGTTCAATGTTTATATGTATTGCCAGCCGTACTAAGGTATCTACGCCCCTTTAACTAAGCTTATTACCTATGCTTGTTAGAGCGTACTGCCTGCACTTGGCTTGGCATATCAGACCGTAACGGGTCACTTGCTGCTTTATATCGGTTTGCACGGTCGTTTTTTCAAGTCAATGACCCTACAAATATTTTCTTTTATGTGAAGTTTTGTCAATACCCTTACTTTTAATAGGGTTTGTTAGTTTTGTTGCTCTGAATGTGACGCTTATTGACCGACACGTACCATAGCCGGACGTAGTAGGCGGCCATTTAAGCTGTAGCCTTTTTGCAAAACCGTACCGACGGTGTCGGCTTCAGCGTCTGGATCAATACCCACCGCTTCATGAAAATCAGCGTTGAACTTCTCGCCTTGTGGATCAACCACATCAACGCCATTTTTATTGAGTACACTGAGCAGTGCTTTGTGAGTGAGTGTCACCCCTTCGGCGACGGGATCATTAGCATCCGCATTCTCAACCGCACGCTCTAGGTTATCGACTACTTCTAACAGCTCTCTGGCAAACTTCTGTAACGCGAATTTTTTACTTTTATCCGCTTCTTGTTCCATACGTTTTTGCGCATTATAAGCTTCGGCATTGGCACGCGCCGTGCCTTCTTTAGCTTGCTTCACTTCGCCTTCTAGCTCAGCGATACGAGCTGCAAAAGCCTGAAGATCAATGTCATTGTCGATAGTCACGCTCTCAGCTGAGTTGTTTTCAGGGTCAAACTCTTCTAAAGTTTCTGCTAACACACTTTCTTCGCGATCAATGTTACTTTGTACCGTTTTTGGCTCTTGGGTGTCAAATTCTTGGTTTGGGGCTTGCTCGCTCATGATAACTCCTTATGTTTTATGATGATTATTATACTTACGTCTTCTAAAGAGGACTCAATAGCTGCTTGATAAAGGTGATGAGGATGAATTTCAAGCCTAAGGGTGATGAATTTTTTACTTTAGCTGAAATAGTTATTCTATTTAAAATATAAATAGCAACTGACGCAATTAACAACTAAGTAAGCACTCCCCTAGCATCGACAATAATACAATCAGTTCACAATAAAAAAGAGTCGTTTATGGCAACGTGCTACTGGTATCATCAAATAGTACTAAAACTGATTAAATATTGATTAAACAAGGAACGTTATGCCTATTCTACCGATATCATCACTCAATACCTTAGTGACAAAAACAGTTGAGACTGCCAAAACTAAGATACCTGCACGTACCTATCAACAGCATGCCATGCACTATATATTGAAAGGATTGGGTAAGCTACCGACACCCGCGCTTGAACGTCTTAACTACCATCTAAAAGCATCAGCTGCTGAGCAATATCCTCATGCTGATGCCCATTTGCGCCTGATACTGGCTATTAGCAACAAGCTCAAGCGGCCATTAACGCTCGACAACTTGTCTAAGTTAAGAAGGAAATTTGGTGCTGACGCAGTCTCATTGCAAGCGCCTAACGTCTGGCAGCAAAAAAGTAATGGTAAAAATATTAGTAGTGTGAGCTGGCAAGACGAAACTATTGCTGATGCCGATGGCGGTGATATGACTGTTCGCTGTTATCAAGCTGGATCTGACACTATCCAAAAGCATAAACAGAACCTTGATGAAGTCGTTATGCTGTTTTTTCATGGTGGTGGATTTTGTATCGGAGATCTTGATACCCATCATGAGTTTTGCCATACCGTCTGTACCCAAACCGGCTGGGCGGTAGTCAGTGTTGATTATCGATTAGCACCTGAACACACCGCCCCAACAGCCCTCAAAGACTGTATCGCAGCTTATGCATGGCTCACTGAGCACTGCCAAACGCTTGGTGCGTCACCATCGCGTATTGTGTTATCAGGTGATAGCGCAGGTGGTTGCTTGGCCGCATTAGTCGCACAGCAAGTCATCAAGCCTATTGATGCCCTGTGGCAAAATATTGATGAAGATCAGACGGTCGATGAGGCTTTTAGAGCCTTGGTTCAGAATTTACCAACACCACTAGCACAGCTGCCACTCTATCCTGTTACTGACTATGACGCCGAATATTCAAGCTGGGCGCTTTACGGCCAAGGATTGCTACTCGATCACGAAGATGCTGAAGTATTTAATACCGCTTACATTAAGCACAGTAACTTACCCCAATCGCATCCTCTGGTGTCAGTGATTCATGGTGGCCACACACAAATGTGTCCAAGCTATATCGTTGCGGCTGAACTGGATATCTTGCGAGATGAAGCATTGGTTTATGCCCAGCAGCTACAAGATAAGGGCATTAACGTGCAAACTCATACTGTGCTTGGCGCGCCGCATGGCTTTATTCATTTAATGAGCGTTCATCAAGGTATCGGGTGCGAGACTGATTATATTATTGATGAGTTTGCTAACTTTGTGCATCAGCTTTGTACGGCAACCGACGGCGCGGTCTGAACAGTTAATAACCAAATCTCAGATCTTGATCCTAGGCGAAACGGTATGCCCCAAAAGCCGTAACCAGATGACACCACAAAGTGTCCTTGACCAATGGCTTCGTAGCCATAGCCCAAACGATTGATAGCTTTGACAATAAAGTTAGCAGGGAATACTTGCCCGTTATGAGTATGTCCTGAGACCTGTAAATCAATCGGTAGTTTACTATGCTCAGTAATATCGCTAGGTCTATGGTCTAACATTATTACTGGCTCAGTGATATTAACCTGTGCTAATAGCTCAGTGGTCGCCACCCGCTGGTGTTTGTGGTTGTCAAAGCGACCCACTAACCAAATCGCTTGGCCTTGATGCTCTATTCGCAGCACGTCATCATTTAATAACTGCACACCCGCGTCGCGTAGGGTGCTGCTAATGCTTTGTTCATGACCATATAAGTCGTGATTGCCTAGCGTGGCATAAATACCATATGGCAGACCAGCACCCAAATTGACTAAATTTTCCATCATATTATAAGCCATGAACGCCTGGGTATTGTCATCCATAATATCACCTGGCATCAAGAGCATATCAGCCTGATGACGGGTAACAAGATGCCGCAATCTATCAATAGCACCACTACCGAATAGGCGCCCTAGATGTAAGTCGCTTGCCACGGCGATACGTAGTTGCCCTTGCATGAGTTTATTGATATTGATAGTTCGATGGCGCACTACTGGGACATAAGCGCTATATAAGGCGTAAACGAACAGACCCACAAATACTATTAAAGCCAATACTCGTAGTCCAAAAGCAAGGGTCTCAGAGTAGTTAGGAATATCACTCAGAAACATTATCAATAAATAGCTGCCATACAACAACCAGGTTGCTAGAGCAGCGAGCATCATAAAGTGCAATACTAGCAGCCAGCCACTTACCCAACGATAGCTATTAGCAAGTAGCTTACTGACGCTCAGTAGCAATAAGCCATTGGTGATGACAAATACTGTAATCCATACTATGGTTTGCAGTGTTGATGACATCCAAGGCTGCAGCCACCATTGTAAGCTTAGCGCCGCACCCAGACTAAACAGCTGTAGTAAGACAATAATGACTGTGAAAAATACGTAGCGCATACTCTGTCCTATCTATAATTATTCCATATTTATTATGACAACCACTCTATAGTTAAAATACCTTAAAAACGCTATGGTACTGCTGGTATACGCTTTTTGCAGCCTCTGTCTGCGTAGGCACAGCAAGCAAGAAAAACTTATGCCAGCAGTAGGTTATGTATCGATATTACTTTTCATTGACTATATATTCATTATCATAACGTTAACTTTTTAAAGGGGGCGATATAGTTGACTGTAACGTAATTAGCCAAATTTCAGCGCGAGTACCCAGTCTAAAGGGTACAGCACCAAACCCATAACCTGAGGTTACTAAAAATTGCGTATCATCAATCGACTTGGCACCATAAACTAATGGCGTAAACATCTGAATCAGTTCCGTTAACGGAAACATTTGTCCACCATGAGTATGCCCCGACAGATGCAAGTCTATTGGTAAGGCACTTATCTCATTGATCGACCAAAGGGCATGTTCCAAAAATATCACCGGCTTATCGGTATCAATCGGTGTTAGCAGATCTGCCGCTAGTTTGCGGGGCTTGGGATCGGTAGCATCGGAACGGCCAACCAACCATACGGCATCATCTAAATACACACTCTTATTATCAATCACCTTGATTCCAGCGCGCGTAATCGCTGTAGCAATTGCGACTTGATTACCTGAATAATCATGATTGCCCAATACCGCATAGACCCCCAGTGGCGCCTGTAGCTTTGATAAGTACGCGTGCATATTAGTCTTATCATAAGCAGCAGTACTGTCATTCATAATATCGCCTGCCAGCACCACCACATCAGGATTTTGTGCATCGATGAGACTAACCAGCTGGTCCAACTGTCGATTGCCAAACCACCTACCCAAATGTGTATCAGAGACTAACGCCATAGTCATGGGTTTATCTAAAGGCTTATCCGTAGTCACAGTTAGACGATGAACCACTGGAGAGTACGCATTAAATACCGCTAAACCAACGATACCCATATAACTCAGGGCGGCAATAGCGCGTATAAGCTTGGGGCGAGAGGGTCGTTTGATAATCTGACTATAGAATAGGGCGACAGCAGCGGTTATCAAGGCGGCATACACCATAAAACCTTGCAATATACTGACCACTAAATAGACGTAGAAGCGCTCACGCCAAAACTCACTCAGTCCATAAATGAGAGCGAGGTTATTGACGATAAAAATGCTCAAGACGATAATAATTTTACTGACGGGACGTTTTGGTTGGATCAACCACCATAGAATAACGCTGGTTGTTACAGCCAGTAACTGGGTCAAGACAATAAAGAGCCACATAATAAATTCTGATTATATAAAGATAGCCTTATCTTATGATAGGTTGCCTCAAACCTCTACTACTCTGATGTTTCTGTTTAAAAATTCAGCATTTTTGCACTAAAATTATAGTCATCAACTGCTCGCATTACTGGTGCTCTTGGGGTTGCGCTTAGATGTTATTAGGCTGTTTATTTCATCAGTATTAAAGGAAGAAAACCCGCAATGTTTCACATGAAACATTGCTCATTTTAATTCCTACTATTCCTGTTGTTCTAATGCTTGTTTGAGCGTCGGTTGCTTAAATTCATAACCAGCATTATCCAGTGCTTGTGGCAATACCTTCTGTCCATCAATCAGTAAGGTCGACATCTCACCAAACATAAGCTTTAGCAAAGGACTTGGTAAGGTAAAGAAGGTGGGGCGATGCAACCACGCGCCAACGTCTTTGGTGAAGGTATGATTGGTCACTGGATTGGGCGCCGTCAAGTTATATACCACTGCTGACGTAGAATTTTCTGAGCTTATAGTATTCTCAGCAGTGGTTATGCTATCGCTCTGCTGAGTGTCAGTTTTTTCTGTCAGATGTTGTTCAATAATAAAAATGGTCGCCCCTACCCAATCGTCACGGCTAACCCAGCTCATGATTTGCTTACCATCACTCAATTGTCCACCAAGTCCTAGCTTAAATGGCAATAGCAGCTTACCAAGCATACCGCCTTTAGGGTGAATAACCACACCCGTTCGTACGATAGCGACTGGTACGCCGTACTCAGTTGCTGTTAGGGCCAATTGCTCCCATTCATCACATAAGCGATGCGAAAAGTCGGTCTCAGAGGCACTGCTCTCAGTTAGTGGCTTGTCACCTTGCGTACCATACCAGCCAATCGCTGAACCACTAACCAATAATTTAGGCTTGAGGCTGGTACGCGCTATAAATGCTATTAACGACTCGGTAGGCTTGATACGACTGGCGAGCAGTTGCTCTTTGCGGCTATCACTCCAACGTGAGTCAGCAATACCAGCACCAGCGAGATTTAAGATGACATCAAAGCTTTTGTCCGTCTGCGCCAGCTCATCATAAGTCATCATATTAATCATACTGGGGTGTGCCTGACTGCTATCACGTGTTAACCAGGTGATGCCTAAATCTCTGTCAGTATCATTATGACGTTTCATGAGCTCATCACTAAACGCGCTGCCTAAAAACCCTGATCCACCACTGATTAAAATATTCATATTCGCTTCCTTATGGTTATTTATAGACATCCAAACTAATATAGCCCTTAATAAATATCGTGGCCTTTTTTAGATGGGTTGTCAAAACTGGTTTTACATGCTTTTGGTAAGGTAAGCAGACCCTTTAACTAGGCACGAGCCGCATACGACCACATTCTGGGTCAATCTAAGCTATAGTCAATGAAAAGTAATATCGATACATAACATACTGCTGGCATAAGTTTTTCTTGCTTGCTGTGCCTACGCAGACAGAGGCTACAAAAAGCTTATACCAGTAGTACCGTCGCGTTTTTAAGGTATTTTAACTATAACTGAATGATTGGCTTTCACTATTATTCTATTGCTATTAAAAACTAAATCATAAAGTATCAAGGAAAACTTGAAATATAAAATCACTATCATAGGTTTTACTATAATTTAACTCATTTAACTTAATAGTCACTGTCTTATCTATCCCAAGAAAACAGAGTAATTTGCCTTAACGAATAATCCGCCCAGTCAGTGCATCTCCGATTTGGCTAGGTAGCTGGTAGCCTAAGGTCTCCCCTTCTAAATAACCGACGTGAGTAGAAAAATCACTACTCATAAAATAAGCTTGGGCTTGGGCTAACGATAACGCTGGTGGCTGACTTGAAAGATTACAGCTGGTCGAGACGATAAAACCGTAAGGATTGGCTGCTGAAACTACTTGGGCACACAGCTGTTGAATCAAAGGGTGACTAATAACACGTACCGCCACGCTATTATGAGCCCCGCTAATCCAAGCTGGAATAGGTACCGCAAGTGCATTAAATAATGGTCGAGACGACGATTGAGATAATGATTGAGATAATGATTGAGGTAATGATTGAGATAATGACTGAGGCAAAGGTAATAACCAGGTATGCGCTTGCTGTGATACCGTATTAGGCGCGGTATCCCAGCTATCAAGAACGGTTTGACGCTGTTCAGTGCTTAAGGCCTCTAATAAAGGCGCGATACGGTCAACGCTATCAGTCACCACAATCATTCCTTTGTCTACTGGACGCTGCTTGATAGTGAGTAATTGCTGTACTGCCCGCTGATTAAAAGCGTCACAGCCAATACCCCAAACACTTTCGGTCGGATAAACGAGCAGCTGCCCTGCACTCAGCCATTGAGCGGCTTGGGTGGTAGATTTAGTCATTAACGGCGTGGAATAAGACTTGGATGATTTCATAATCTACGCTTGAAGCCTCAAAAAGTAGTCTTTAAAATTGTCCTCAAAAAAACTAAGGTCTGCACAATATTAAGAATGAATAATAACCATAAGCAATCAATACTAAGTAAGCAATTGTCGCTATTAAAACAAACAACTATACCCGTAAATAACGCCCACCTTGTTCACTGATAACCCCTAATAACTCAAGCTCCATCAGCTGCCCGATCAATTGTGGTGGTGATAATCCTGTGGACATCAATAAGGCATCTAGATCTTGTCCATGCCAGTCAAGTTGACTAAAAACAGCATCTAGATGCTTAGGTATAGTAACGTTAAGAGGCGATGTTTTTTGCCTAGCATTTGCAAGTTGCTCGGTATTGGCTAGGGCTAGCGAATAAACATTATCTTTAGATAGGTTGTTTTCAGAAGAGCTATGCGCATAGTTGCTAGGCTGACTGTGATTCGGTAAATTATGATTCGGTAAATTATGATTCGGTAGGCTGTGATTCGTTAGACTGTGATTCGGTAGTTGCGTACTGACGTCGTCCAGCACTTGATGAGGATGATATATCAACGTTGCGCCTTCACGGATCAGATGATGGCAGCCTTCAGCATTACTGTTATCGATATGACTTGGAACGGCAAAAACTTGTTTGCCCTGATCAGAGGTGAGCCGCGCAGTAATCAGCGAGCCACTTTTAATGGTGGCCTCAGTGACAATGGTTGCCAAACTGAGTCCAGCAACCAAGCGATTACGCCGTGGAAAAGTATGCTTATGTGGCTGGGTATGTGGCAATAACTCACTGACAAGACAGCCACCCTGATCGATAATTTGATCAAACAATTTATCATGATGATTGGGGTAACAAACATTGATACCAGTACCCATCACACCAATCGTGCGACCCTGGTAGTCAGAATCAGTTTGTGCCAAAGCGCCTAAATGCGCCCGCTTGTCCACGCCAATTGCCAAACCGCTAGTGATAACATACCCCGCTTGCGCCAGATATTGTGCTATATCAAAGGTAATCTTTTGCGCATGGTTACTGGGTTTTCGGCTACCAACGATAGCGATTTGCGCTTGATGGAGCAACGCGCTATTACCACGATAAAATAAAAGTGGCGGTGGATAGTATATTTGCAGCAACTGTGCCGGATAGTCAGGCTGATCAGCAAAAAGTAACTGATAATTCCCAGCCTTTAGCGCTTGCTCAATAACTTCAATACTGGCTATGGTCTGATCTTGCTGCTCGTGGCGCTTAATATGAGTATGATGGATACCCAGTTGCCGCCAGCCCTCAGTCTTAGTGGTCCATGCTTGCTGCGCGCTACCAAAGGTACTGATAAGCTTATGATAAGCGGATAACGACGCATTGACCTCATACCATAATGCCAATACGGCGCGCTGATTGTCGGAGAAGAGAGATGAAGTTACCGGCATAATTGTCTGCTCGTATTGGCTAGCTCGTATTGAATAATTCGTATTAGTAGATTATAAACGCCTATAAGTAAGGTGGCGGTAGCAACTGATCACCGACATTAAGGGGTAACTCAGAGCTCAGCACATACGCATAACTGATATCATCAAAGGTATTAAATACCATCACCATACCAGTCGGTTCGCTTGGCAAACGTACTGGGGTGTCATTATCGATGGTATCGCGCACTAGCGGTCCTTTCTGGTAAACCGTCAATACATCACCTGGTTTGGCACCATGAATGCTACCCAAGTTAATAGCGACCACACTGCCACGCGCCGCTGAGCTAATGGAGTCCATCACGCGTACGATCATACCACCACGATTGACGGTAGCAGGCGTCGGATAAAACACCGGTGGAATAGCATTGTCTAACTCAACAAAAACGCGATCACCTTCACGTACTTCTTTGTCATAGCTGTCAGTGAGCTGCAAGCTGGTTACGCCGTTACTTGCCACGTTAGTGGCCAAGCCAGTCGCCACTTGTGTCACTTCTAAGCCGATGATTTTTTGAGTCCTAGGATCGACGTACATCTCGCCTTCGCGGTAGACCCCATAGCGCTGACCAACGATAAGCGGTACACCCTTGGCATAAATTTTATCACCACTAGCTGTAATAAGGTTGCGTGTTTTAGACGCTAGCACATAGGGTGTGGTATTAAAATCTTTGGGATTAACAATGATGGTTTTATCAAGCCAATGTTGGATTGCCGTCATTGGAATCGCTGGAATACTATTGGCAGTCGAGGTAATCGTTACGCTGCTAGCGACCATATTACCAGTCAGTTGTTTTTCTACCCCTGCACAGCCTTCACCAGTGTCAACACCAATTAAGGTCTTGCCCTGAATTACGCATAAGATAAGAATATCGTTAGGATAAATAAGATTAGGATTCTTGATTTGTTTATTAGTCGCCCAAATTTCTTTCCAACGCCATGGACTGTCTAAATAACGACCAGAGATATCCCATAAAGTATCGCCTTTTTTGACCGTATAGCGATTGGGCGCATCTGCTTTGATAGTTGGCAGTGGATTGTTAGCATAGGCAGTAGGGATCAATATTACACTACTAAATATGGTGATCAGCAGCGCTTTTGCCATACCGTTTAGGCTTATTTTCATTATCATATCCATAATGGGTAAAATATAGCGTTGAGGCTGTTGTGGTTACCACTGATTAATTATCAACCATCATTAGCTATTAACACAAAGCACGCATTTATCTGAGCTTGTTTTTATAGATCTTGTTTCTATAGCAGTGTTCAAACCAATACTTAAAAGTAGTGCTTTTTGAGTTTACAATGATATGAACCATAGCACAATACCAAACGCTGTTTTGCAAAAGCTTAAGCTTGTTAAGGTTGTTAAGCTTATTCTCTAATATTAAATTGACTTAATTTTCTGCCATTAACAACAAGGGCTTTGTTTCATGTGAAACAAAGCCCTTGTTGTTAATGGCACTTTCTAAATTTATGCTGGGTTTGGTGTGACACGCTGACGTATTCGTTCAGCGACCAATTGCGCATCATTATCTAGAATCACCACATGCTGCGGTAAATCCTCTAAGCCTTCGGTATGGGCAGGACGTGCAATATCTATCTGGCCAATAGCTTCGATAATAGTCTCAGAAAATTTAACGGGCAATGCCGTCTCAGCACAAACTATAATCTCGCCCTCTTGCTGTAATTCTTTAGCGACTTTGATGCCATCTGCAGTATGTGGATCGACCAGTTCGCCATGTTGTTCATATAGCGCTTTTATAGTTTTCAGACGGTCGCTATGATTAGATTTACCGGCTGCAAAGCCGTAACGTGAATTTACTGCTTCCAGCAAATCTGATAAATCAAAACCTTGTCCTGATTTTACCCCTTCAAATAACTCATGAACACGCGCGCTGTCTCTATCTAGCAGCATGTAAACAAAGCGCTCAAAGTTAGAGGCTTTAGAGATATCCATTGATGGACTAGAAGTGATATAGGTTTTATCCGTCGGACGCGGCTGATAAGCCCCTTTATTAAAGAAGTCGTTGAGCACGTCATTTTCGTTAGTAGCAACTATTAAGCGCCCAATCGGCAAGCCCATTTCACGGGCAATATGACCAGCACAAATATTACCAAAGTTGCCTGATGGAATACTAAAGCTAACCTGCTGATCGTTACTGCTAGTCACGGCAAAATAAGCTTTAAAATAATAAACAATCTGCGCCAGTATCCGTCCCCAATTGATAGAATTAACCGTTCCTAAATTATAGGCCGCTTTAAATTCAGCATCTTGTTGTAAGGCTTTAACGATATCTTGGCAATCATCAAACATACCATCGATAGCGATATTATGAATATTATCATCAGTCAGGCTGTACATCTGCGCACGCTGGAACTCACTCATCTTGCCATATGGCGATAACATAAAGACTTCGATATTGTCTTTACCACGGAGGGCGTATTCAGCGGCACTGCCAGTATCACCACTGGTCGCGCCAATAATAGTAATTCGGGCATCTTTTTGTTTGAGTACATATTCGAAAGTATTACCTAAAAATTGCATCGCTACATCTTTAAAGGCTAAGGTAGGCCCATTCGACAAGCCTAAAATATATAAGTTGTCTTCAAGCTTACGAACCGGAACAATCTCTGCGCTACCAAATACTTCAGCGGTATAAGTACGCTCAACGATGTCTTGCAGGTCAGCATAAGGAATATCAGTGGCAAAGCGCTGCATCACTGCTAGAGCAAGCTTGGGATAACTGAGCGTACGCCATTCATCAAGCGTGGCGTTGTCAATCAGCGGATAATGCTCAGGTAGCATTAAGCCACCATCAGGCGCGAGCCCCATTAACAGCACATCACTAAAATCTATCGGTGCTGTCTGACCACGGGTACTGATATACTTCATAGCATTTTCCTACCTGTAATGATTTTTTAATATTTTAGAAATAAGGCCGTTTATAGTCACATACGAGTGGGAGAAAACCTCTCAATTGCTATGTAGCTATGCCACTCTAGCAGCTACATAGTTTTCTCCCAGTCACACTGTGTTTTTTAAATTAAACTGATTATGTAAATATATACCTATATAAATGTGTACCTATTTATTAAGTTATTAAGCTGTCTTATGTAGCAATGCATAATAAAAACCATCACCGCCTTCCCTATCAATAGGCAAACATTGGCGACCAATGTCTTGAGCGATACCCCAGCTGCAGGCTTCAGTAAATTCAATAGCCGCTGCATCTGTATGATGGTTTAAAAAGGCTTGCATCTGTTCTACGTTTTCTTGCTTCAATATCGAACAAGTAATATATAACAAATAGCCGCCAGCTTTTACTTGTGGCCATAGATTATCTAATATTTCTGCTTGTAATGCCGCCGTTTGCTCAACATCTTCTTCAGCGCGCAATAAGCTAATGTCAGGATGACGACGAATCACTCCAGTGGCAGTACAGGGTGAATCGAGTAGAATAGCGTCAAATACGGGTTCGTTTTTATCTGCTTTGTTGCTTATTCCTTGCCATCTGGTCGCATCAGCACAAGCGATATTAAGTTCAACCTGCTCAGAATACTCTAATTGTAGGCGCTCTAAATTCTCATGAATACGCCCAATACGTGGCGCTTCATTATCGATAGCCGTTAGCTTGATTGCATGACTGCCCACCGAAGCATCTTTATCATCGCTTTCATTATTGTTATTGCCATCATGTTTCACATGAAACAGTGGCGATTGCTTGTCTGCATTTAGCAACTCTAACCAATGGGCGAGCTTACCACCAGGTGCCGCACAGGCATCTAAAACCTGAATGTCAGTAGTATTACCATCTAAGCTTACTTTATTAATAAGTGCTTGATTGATCAGTGACGCGGCGAGCTGAGCATTCATGTCTTGAATACTGACCGCTCCTTCAGCAAATGACGGCAAACCACTAACGGCCATAGTTTGTCCTAGACGCAATGCTTGAGTGGTGATGCTAGTATTTGCGATATCAGCTGACGTCGCTGAAGTTGGTAGTTTTAAATCGCTAACCAACTCAACGAGTTCAGCATCGATATCGGCGTGCTCTAAAGCTGCTTGATAGGCATCAACAGTATTAATATTAGTATTGACTCGTAAAAACATCGGTGCAGGCTGGCGTAATCCCTGAGTTAATGCTGGATACTCTTCACTCCAATCTTGCTTGAGCTGATAGGCAAGCCAATTAGGCAGACTATGATTTTTATCACATTTTTTACGGAATTTATTGGTATTTTTAACGACTTTTCGCAAAATCGCATTAACCAGACCAGAGGCATGGGCAAAGTCAATCTCTTTCACCGCCTCAACTGTTTCATGAATCGCCGCATGATCAGCAACTTGCAAATATAACAGCTGGGTTAACCCCACTTGAATGGTCGTGCGGACTTCGATCTCATCGATATTATTATCCGCCAAGCTATCAAGCAAACGTTCAAGAGCGTACCACTGACGCAATGTTGTCAATAACAGCGCATGAGCAAAGCCTTTATCTCCCTCGTGCAGACTGTTTAATAAGGGGTCAAGTACGCTGGATAGTGACTGACCATTTTGAATCGCAAGTAAAGTACGTATGACACGCACGCGCACGCTACCAGTCATTTTAAGGTTGCTTGATGGCTTGTTCTTATTGTTTCTAGGGCTATTAGATGCGGTTGCGGGTTGTCTCATATTACTTAATTTCCTATGCCTATTAGGGCATCTGCGTTAGCTGATTAATTTGAAGTATTAGTTTGATTCAGTGGTGAATCGGTCGCCATCATTCAGTTGATTGCCCTGACAAATTTGCTCGGCGTTGATGGGCTTGCTACCAGCAAACTGCAATGTGGTTATCGCTAAAGTACTGGTTTGCTGTGCTGTACTATTGGGTTGTTGACCTTCGCCTGCCTGCTCTATGTCATCTGCTTGCTGTTGGTCTTTGCCGCACGCCACCAAAATTGCTTTACGGCCAACACTGATAACCGTACCAGCAGGCTGTTTGGTTTGCTGAGTATCATTAACGGGCAAGTTGGCTAAAATTTTGACGCGCTGATCGTTTAAAAAAGTATAAGCACCTGGCCACGGCGTTAAGCCACGAATCTTTCGTTCGATGATAGTAGCAGATTGCGTCCAATCGATAGCGCCTTCTGTTTTGATAAGTTTTTCGGCATAGTTAGCCTCATTATCATTTTGCGAGATAGCCTGCGCCTGATAATTGGGTAAGTCCCGGAGCACCGTACTGATAGCCTTTGCACCCAATTCTGCCAGCTTATCATGTAGGCTAGCAGCGCTATCGTTTGGCTCAATAACGCAGCTAACTTTATGCAGCATATCGCCAGTATCTAAACCTTTATCCATTTGCATAATAGTAATGCCAGTCTCGGCGTCACCTGCTAGTAGTGCTCGATGAATAGGTGCTGCGCCGCGCCAGCGCGGTAATAATGAGCCATGAATATTTAAACAGCCATAGGTCGGAATAGTCAAAACCCCAATAGGCAAAATAAGCCCATAGGCAGCGACTACCATGACAGCAGGCTGATAGGTTCGCAAGGTTTCTCTAGCGGCAAGACCTTCAGTGCTTGATTTTTTAAAGGTAGCAGGTTGCTCAACTGGAATATCATGCGATAATGCGACTTGTTTGACGGCAGAGGCAGCCAGCTTTTGTCCACGACCTGCCTTGCGATCCGGCTGGCTGTACACTGCCACAATGTCTATATTGAGTGCCTCTTGCTGGCTAATTAAAGCTTCAAGGCTTATAGCGGCAAACTCAGGTGTACCTGCAAATACTACTCGCAATCGGCCAATAGCTGGCTGGTGTTGAGTTGTGGTAGCAATAGATATATCGGAAGAAGAAACAAATGTAGTCATAGCAGCGTATTACATATAATTGATGGGCCTATTATAGGCGAGTTTTCTGCGTTTCGCCATGATTGTGATAGCGCTTGAGCCGACTTACAGATAGCGCCGTTTAACGTCATAATAGCGCTGCCTATATTTATAATAAAACGGATATTACCAATGAGGCCTTTACTATAAGGTCTTCGACACACGATTTGTTACAATGACTGCTACGGTAATTTCGTTATCGTGAAAATGATATATCATCATAATACCTTTTATGAAAATATGCTTATCAGAATACTTTTAATCACACTATCTGTATTATTACGATATGTCCATATAACAAATCGCGCCATACTACGGCTCCGCTACTATAGTGAATCTCAAACATAAGGCTGGATACCAATTGAAAACTACGGCTAATTGATCAACGCAAGTATATTAAATAGTACCTACCACCGTAATAGGCTTATCGTTGGTTCACTTTGTTTTGTCGTGCCGGTATAGGATCATGCTTCTATGGAACAGTTTCAGTCTTTAAAACGCCTGCTTTTATTTTATACCTTCACGCTGCTGATTATGCTGATCTTATATTATGTCATGTTGCTTTTGGCACTTGAAAGCCAAAGTCAGCAGCACAGCAAAGTTGTTTTTAATGCGCTAAAACATGAATTGATTGAGCATTCCGTACCAACGAATATTGAAATTGAAACAATACTCACTAAGTCATTTTTTCAAGATATCAGTTATCAGCTGATTTTTACCCTACCTTCTGGACAGACTTACGTATATCGCTATAAACGGCCTTATAGGTATAAATTTGCTAATATCACCTTGCCCACCCTGGCATCACCATTCGCAAATATCAATGATGCCTATACTCTCACTAATAATACGTTAACAAGCACGATTAAACTTAAAAGTGGCCATCAGGTGTACATTGTACTGCGTCACCAACCAGCTAAAATAGACTGGCTATCGTATCAACTTTGGTTGCCGTTAATGGCTGCTATTATGCTATTTATACTAGCGCTAATTTATATGCTCAAACGCCATACCAATTGGGTACAGCTACTACAATATACCGAAGCGTTAACGACCACTGCGAAAGACGCTTATGCCCCACCGCCATTTATTGAGACCACAGCTACCTCTGAGTTCTCTCGTTTAGGTCACGCCCTGAGCCGTGTCAATTATCAGCTACATAACAATCATCGTCGTATTAAAAATCTCAGCCATCGCTTAGAGCGCTTAGTCGATCAAGCACCACTGCCGATGCTGATGATTATGCGTCACGGTCAGATTAGTTTTTTTAATCAACGTTTTGAGCAAATATTTTCCACCTCATTCCAGAGTGATGCCAATTATCAACTGACTGACTTTGTCAACGGTAAAGATGAATCGACTCAACTATTACTACAAAAACTAATAACCCAGCGCGTTACCCGTACTTTATTGGTCTACGGTATAGAGAACAAGCAAGCTTACCAACTACATATTACCCCATGGTTCGGTGAACACGGACAGGTCCATGGTTTTACCGTGCTTCTTAATAGTGTTAATGAGCTCGTCAGCCATACTGATCAATTACAACAACAAAATCAGCAGCTACAACAAAAGCTTACTGAGTCTAATCAGCTTAAATCCGTTATTGGTCATAAACTGCGTGCACCGCTAGATGCCATTATTGTGATACTTGAACAAATAAACCCTAATACTTTATCGGCTAAGCAGCGTGAAGTACTGTCCATGTTAACGCAGTCAAGCCACTCTATGCTCGCAATGCTTAATGATATATTGGATATGGTGAATACAGAAACAGGGAAAAAACCTATTACTAATGAGCCTGTAGATATCTTTAAGCTTGGACAAGATATTAGCGATTTAATGACAGATAGCACTCGTCGGCAAGGGCTTGAGCTACTGTATACTTTTGATCCTTACAGTCCACGCTATATCGATACCGATGGCGACCGTTTGCGCCAAATTCTACTCAACTTATTAGATAACGCCATCAAATTTACCACCTCGGGTTATGTCGCGCTGATCATCGAACCTATTACTACTGAACATTGGTCTCAAACCCAAAAATTAGAGCAAAGACTAACGGTCACTACCCCTGACATTGTGGACAGTAGCGTGCCTCACTGGATTCGGTTTAGCGTACAAGATACCGGAATAGGTATAATCCCTGCTAGACAGCAGCTGCTGTCTACTTACTTTAGTCAAGCTAGAATCCAAGCTAGCCAACCTTTTGATGATATAGGATCGGGTCTGGCTACTTCTAATAGTTTTGCTCATTTATTAGGAGGCTTTATTGAGCTTGACAGTACCTATCTTGACAGTATTTATATTAATAGTACCTATATTAATAGTACCTACATTAATAATACCTATAATGAAGTTAATATTTTTACGCTATACCTGCCTTGTCGTCGTCCAAATTATCAGCCGGTGTATCATTTTAATACTAATTTGACTCACATTCACTTGTTCGCTATCGTCAGCCATAAGCTTTACGCTACGAGTCTGCAACGGCTGTGTCAATATTTATCAATGCCTGTTAGTATTTATACCTCAGTAGACAAGGCGACCCTACAGCAGCTCACCGAACAGCTAGCGCAAAATAAAAAAACGCTGTCACCTATATTGCTATTAGATTATGAAACCAGTGTTATGGAGTTATCTAACCTATCAGAAGACAGTAATAAAACAGCGATTGACATTGATAGCCAAAAAGCATTAGACAGCCTACTCGCTGTCACATCGCTGCCTAAGATATTACTCAGCATGAAGCCTGAGCGTCGTATATCTTCTACCCTCTTGGATAAATTTAATGGGTTTTTAAGCAAGCCTTTAGATAGCGCCTTGTTACTATCTGAGCTAATGCGGTTAACCCAACCAGTAATGCGGCCAATAGCACACAAACAAAATTTTAAGAATAATAACAGTGAACTATCTATAAGGTTAAATAACCCTGTAGATGATCTTTTATTACCGTTAATTTTAGTAGTAGAAGATAGTTTGACCAACCAAAAAATCATTTGTAAATTATTAAGTAAGTTTGGCTATCGTACGGTGGTAGCAGAAGACGGTCAACAAGCTTTAGATCAGCTACAGGTTCAGCGCCAAGATATTGCACTGATCTTAATGGACTGCCGTATGCCGGTTATGGACGGTTTGCAGGCCACCCAAGCTATTCGCGCGCAAGGTGATGATATTCCTATCGTGGCGCTCACTGCCAACAATACTACAGAGGATCGCGATGCTTGTATTGCCGTAGGAATGGACGAATTTCTATCTAAACCAATAGATAAATTGAAGCTACAAGCTATCTTGCAAGACCTAATTAAAGTTTGATAAATAAGCCTTACGACAGCAAGCTACTGTTGTTGATAGGATACGTCATATAGTGACTCCAATTTAAAAACCATACAGTGCTGCTGTTATGAATTTTTCGCAGCCTCTGTCACGCATTCGAACAGTAAGCAAGAAAAGTTTATACCAGTAGTCCACTGACACAAATGTATCTGCTTTATTTTAAACTGGCTATACTGACCATACTGTTTGTTACTTCATAAAGCCGTTATCCGCTAAAAAAGCATCAGTAATAGGGTTTTGCGGACTCGTTACAGTATCCGCATTCATTGTTCCCGTTTGCGACTTGTTTAACAGGCGTTCTAGGTAGCGTGCCACAATATCTACCTCAATATTAACCTTGTCGCCTAACAACCAATGCTTAGAAATATTAGTTATCTGAGCAGTGTGTGGGATGATATTTAAACAGACAATATTGTCACGTACTAAATTGGTTGTCAGACTAATGCCGTCGAGCGTAATAGATCCTTTGGTGGCGGTATAATGTGCCAACTCTTGCGGTAATTCGATTTCTATATAAATAGAACGCGCATCTTTTTCAAGCTTACTGACAGTACCAACGCCATCAACGTGACCGGCAACGATATGACCACCAAAACGTGTGGTTGGCAGCATGGCTTTTTCTAAATTCACCACATGACCTGGTTTTAAATCTTTTAGCGCAGTGCAAGCAATAGTTTCACGTGAAACATCAACAGCATAATAGTTACTACCCAAATCTACTACCGTGAGACAGATACCATTAGAAGCAATAGAATCACCTAATGACACATCACTAAAGTCCAAGTCGTCAGATTCAATCATTAAGCGAATATCACCACCAACGGGATCCATAGCTTTAATTTTACCCACACTTTCAATAATTCCTGTAAACATATAAACCTCTTTTTATTGGTTGTTGATATAGTTAATTCAATTTAAAAGGGACACAGTCCTGCTGGTACGGATTTTTTGTAGGCTCTGTCACGCCTGCGAACAGCAAGCGAAAAAAACGTATACCAGCAGCACATTGCTATAAACGACTGTCTTTTATTTTGAACCGACTATAACAACTCATTTTTAATAGCTGATAATTTATGATAACTACTCATTAGCATAGCACTACACTCGTACATTAATAACAAGATCTACCAATTATCAATATTGGTTATTCTAACAATCTACTATAGTCAATGAAAAGTAATATCGATACATAACCTACTGCTGGCATGAGTTTTTCTTGCTTGCTGTGCCTACGCAGATAGAGGCTGCAAAAGGCTTATACCAGCAGTACCGTCGCGTTTTTAAGGTATTTTAACTATACCACTGATTGAGCAGCCATATAGTCGATCCAATTTAAAAAAGGATACAAGGTTATTGCTATGAACGACTGTCTTTTATGTTGAACAGACTATAGCTAAATATTATTGCTTATAATCATTAATACCCGTCATTAAGGACAGTTATTACTAAATCAGCGGCTATGTTTGATTCACTTGGCTCTGTCGGCTAATGCTTTCAATTTAAAACTAAGTATATTTAACACTTAACGAAGCAGCTAGCAGGAATGGACTGTGGATAAGTACTTACTGTGTGTACTGTTTTAATTTAAAACCATTATTATCATATAGTTATCCACAAGCTATCCACTTGTTAATATATAGAGTGACGGCTGTACAGGTTATTAGATAAACCATTGATTAATAGAAGGTTATTTTATGAATTAGCGGTTTATTAGTTATTTAAAAGTTTCATGTGAAACATAACTATATAAAGTTATACACAGTTTCATGTGAAACTTAACTTAAAGTAGTGGAGTTATCCACATTTATAGCACAACTTGATAATATTGTGGATAACCAAGCACTTATGCACAGCTGATTTAGATATATTAGCTATTTAGAGGGGCAGTAAGGTAAGTTTAATATCAGTACCGACTGGCTCATGGCTGTGATAATCAAAACGCAGTTGCTGCGCTAAAGATAGGGGGTTGAATTCAACCATTGCTCGAGCTTGCGCGCCTAATAAGCAAGGCGCTTGATAAACAATCAACTCATCTACTAGCTGCTGACTCAAAAAACTTCCTGCGACACTAGCACCCGCCTCTACTAATACCTCATAGCACTGGTGCTCACTGACTAACGTTTGTAGTAGCTGGTGCAGATTGTCTTCACGCCAGTATAAAGTCTTTGGTTGGCGGCATAACCGATAAGAAGATTGCGCATCGTGTATTAAACGCTTGCGTCGATCAAGTACCACAATTAGTGGTACAGGCACTTGCTCAGGAGCTACCCCTAACTGGGTAGAGCGTACATTTAACTGTGGATCATCCGCGATGACAGTCGAGCTTCCGGTAATGATAGCGCCACTTTGCGCACGCAGTTTCTGCACATCTTCTCGTGCGGCTGCTGAAGTAATCCATTTTGACTCGCCTGTCGCCATCGCGGTACGACCATCAAGACTGGTCGCAATCTTGAGTCGCACATAAGGCATTTGCGTACGCATGGCCTTTAAAAACCCTTTATTTAACGCTTCTGCCTGAGCATTTAATGTCCCAACTATAACCTCAATGCCAGCCTGTTTTAACAGGGCTACTCCACGACCGGCAACTTGTGGATTGGGATCAAGACCAGCAATCACTACCCGCTTAATACCGGCATCAATAAGGGCTCGGGCGCAAGGTGGTGTGCGTCCAGTATGGCTGCAGGGTTCCAGAGTCACATAAGCCGTCGCACCTACTGCTTGCGTTCTTGCCTGTTTAAGCGCGAACACTTCGGCATGCGGTTGCCCCGCTTGTGGATGAAACCCTTGTCCAACCACTTGTTCTGCTTTTACGATTACGCAGCCTACGGCAGGATTAGGCCTAGTAGTGTATAGGCCAAAATTCGCCTGCTCTATAGCGAGCATCATAAAATAGCGGTCCTGAGCATCTTGCGCGTGGTTTAATGTTGGCATAAAGAGATTACACTTAATAAAAAAGGAGCTGATGGTTGCTATACATAGTTAATTGTCATTTTTCTCTATAGGGCGAATATTAGCAATTTCCTGATGAAAAGCATCAATATCTTGAAAGTCGCGGTAGACACTAGCGAAGCGCACATAAGCAACGTCGTCAAGCGTTTTTAGCTCGCTCATAATGATCTCTCCTAACACTTTACTGCTAATCTCACGCTCACCCATTTGCCGTACTCGCTTCTCAATACGACTGATCATGGCTTCTTGTTCATCGATAGTAATCGGTCGTTTTTGTAGCGGTAGCAGGATAGAGCGACGTAGTTTTTCATTGTCATAGGGCTCTATTTTGCCACTTGATTTAATAATCCGTGGCATAACCACTTCTACCATCTCAAAAGTGGTAAAACGCTCTTGGCAGCTACTGCAAAGCCGACGCCGACGGACTTGCGCACCTTCAGCAGCCAAACGTGAGTCAATAACTTTAGTCTCTGACGCATTACAATAAGGACAATGCATACCATTTTCCTTGTGTTCGTACCGAAAGCTAGGTTGATATAGTTAATACAAAATAAACTAGCTACGCCGTTAATATTGAACTATGACCTGCAGCTAGTGAAAGTTTTCTTGCTTACTGGGCGGCTATGCCACACTAGAGGCTGCAAAAAATTTTCAGCCTCGCTTTATTCGTTTTAGAATGACCTAACTATAACAGGCGGAGTCATTCCTTAGAGACTTTATTTTAAACGACGCATTAATAGACTTAGTGCATCATTTGCCAATACAAAAACTGCCAAAAATTTTGCCTAATAAATCATCAGCACTAAACTCTCCAGTGATTTCGCCTAAGCTAATCTGCGCTTGACGTAAGCTTTCGGCGACCAACTCACCGGCGCTGAACACCGTCAACTGTTCGTGGGCTTCTATTAGGTGATTGGCCGTTCGTCTTAAGGCATCTAAGTGGCGAGTACGGGCAATTAGGCTGTTTTCGGGGGGATGAAACCCTACTTTGGCACATAAGACTTCAACTAACTCTTCGATACCGGCACCTGTTTCACATGAAACGTGCACCTGTTCATAACCTTGATTATTGATTTGGGCTTGAGAAATAGCAGTGACGTTATCGTTTACCTTAGTGCTTAAAGAATCACTTAATAAATCGCTTTTATTGGCAATAATGAATAGGCGCTCAGCATCTGGTAACTCGCCGAACAACTGCTCTGCTAATTGTAGCGGTGTGCCATTATCCTCGATATCACGCGTAACGTCATAAACCATTAATAATATATCTGCCTGTTTGATAGCAGTGCGTGCACGTGCAATGCCGATGCGTTCTACCGTATCTTCGGTATCACGCAAGCCTGCAGTATCAGTCAAATGTAGCGTTAAACCATTCAGTACGACCGTTTCTTGTAAGGTATCACGAGTAGTACCCGCCACTTCGGTGACGATAGCGCGCTCTTGACCTGCCAGACGATTAAGCAAGCTAGATTTACCCGCATTTGGCCTACCTGCTAATACCACGTGAATACCATCACGTAATAACTGACCTTGCTTAGCAGTTTCCAATACTTGCTGGATCTGTGCTTGGGTTTGCTCAAGCTTATTCTGAATCACCCCATCAGATAAGAAATCAACGTCTTCTTCATCAGGAAAATCAATGGCTGCTTCGACATGTAAACGCAAGTGAATAAGTTGTTCTAGTAGCTGGTTAATTTTTTGTGAAAACTCGCCACTCAATGATCGAATCGCACTACTGGCAGCAGCAGCACTGGTCGCATCGATGGCATCAGCAATAGCTTCTGCCTGTACCAAATCTAGTTTGTCATTATCAAAAGCACGATAAGAAAATTCACCAGCACCAGCTTGCTTCGCACCCAATTCAAAGGTCCGCGCTAACAGCTGGCTCTGTAATATCATACCGCCATGACCTTGCAGCTCAATCACGTCTTCACCCGTGAAGGAATGGGGTGCTTTAAAATACAGCACTAGCCCTTCATCAATAGTCGTACCATCCGCTTGGTAAAAACGGCAAAAGCTTGCTAATCTTGGGGTAAAAGCAGACTTACCGGTCAGTTGACAAGCGATAGCATACGCCTTAGCTCCTGACAAACGGATAACTCCTACTCCGCCTCGTCCAAGAGGGGTAGCAATGGCGGCAATCGTGGCCAATCCAGATACAGTAGACGGATCTGGTAGATCAGTTGGCGGTGACAAGGTTGCGTCAGTATCCACACTTACTCTCAATAGCTAAAAACCCCATTATAGACGGCTCGGCCTAGACTGACAAAGCAAACTTTATATAACGGTGTTTGGTGTTTTTTATTTAGTTTTGCTCAGCACAGAACGATGAAATATTGCATAAAAAAACCACCGCTAGAGCGATGGTTTTTTAGTTATTAACCTAACTAGTTATGGACCAACTCATTAATCAAGCACTTTAACAGTACGCAGTTTTTGCTCTTCTTGAACTTTTTTATTGACGATATATTGATGCGTCATACTAAATAAGTTGTTAACTGTCCAGTATAATACCAGACCTGCAGGGAAGAACAGCATGAAAGCGGTAAAGATAATCGGTAAAAACTTCATTACTTTCGCTTGCATGGGATCAGTTGGCTGTGGGTTAAGCTGCTGCTGTACAAACATAGAAGCACCCATCAGTAGTGGTAAAATAAACCACGGATCCATCGCTGATAAATCCTGAATCCATAAGATCCAAGGGGCATGACGTAGCTCAACACTCTCGACCAGCACCCAATACAGGGCTAAAAAGATAGGCATCTGCATTA
Source organism: Psychrobacter sp. PL19 (assembly GCF_017875835.1). NCBI lineage: Bacteria > Pseudomonadati > Pseudomonadota > Gammaproteobacteria > Moraxellales > Moraxellaceae > Psychrobacter > Psychrobacter sp. PL19. The sequence goes on along the minus strand of NZ_JAGING010000001.1, from coordinate 616,911 downwards.
ATATAGGCAGACAACCGGCCATTGGATTGACCTTTTCTTCCTTATAAATCCCCATCATCTCTTGCGACATTTTCATCCGGTCGCTGCCGTGCTCTTCTTTAAGCGCTGCTAGACGCGGTGCAATAGCACGCATCTTCGCCATTGAGTAATAGCTCTTGTTAGAGAACCACATCAAGGCAAACTTAACTAAAACCGTCAAACCAATGATTGACCAACCCCAGTTACCAAGGATGTTATGAATACCATCAAGTATCGCAAATAATATTTTTGAGATTGGCCATAACAGACCATAATCGACCGTCTGATTCAGACCAACAGCAACATCTTTAAGCTCAGACTGTACTTTTGGCCCTGCGTATAGCGTTGCACTTAACGTTGCTTGCTTATTCATTGCGACATTAATAGGCTGGCTATTAAAACCTATAAAGTATTCATCGCCAGTTTCACGACTGAAGAATTGACCGGTGAAGTTGTTAGGCGTCCATGCTGATACAAAATAATGCTGCACGATACCAACCCAACCTTTATCACTGGTCGTAGTCAATTCACCATCACTAAAGTCATCAAACTTCAACTTGTTGTAAGGGTCATCAGGTGTACCCCAAGCGCCACCTAAATAGGTCGCCATGCTCAGCGCGCCTTTATCAGACATACCAGGATCTTTACTATCATCACGCTTTAGTTGCGCAAATAACTGTCCTTGCCATGGCTGCGTAGACGCGTTCTGGATCTGGTAGCTAACATCAATAGGGTATTCATCATGGGTAAAAGTAAAAGTCTTGGTAATCGTAACGCCATCTTTTTTGTACGTGAGCGGTACTAATAACGTTTGTTGTCCCTCTTTCATGACATAACTGTTGGTTGTATGACTGTAAGTAGCACGACCTGCCGCAGTATCAATACCATCTTTACCAATAAGACCAGACTGAGCCACATAAACACGATTGCTATCATTCTCTAGCAATACAAAAGGCTTTTCACCATCGAGCGTCGCATCATACTGCTTGAGGGCAGCATAGACGATATCGCCACCTTCTGGACTGATTTTGATATCATAGCGGTTAGTCGTTACCGTGATGAGACCCGCATCTTTAGTCGATGCAGTCGGCACAGTTGCCGCCACACTAACATCAGTAGGTAACGTCTGTACCGGGATGTCACCTGCTGCACCAGTGGTAGATGGAATATCAGCACCTACTGAGGTTGCAGTTATTGGCTCTGCATCTACAGCAGGCGCATCAGCATTATCATCTCGCCATGCCAAAATCAGCAGATAAGCGGTGATCAACATCGCAATGATGATCATCACCCGAAATATCTTTTGCATAAACCTATCCTAGAGTGAAAAATTTGGGCGTGTGCCATGACCAAGATTTAGCCGCAGCTTTTGTGTAGAGCCACGACGCCAGTTGTCATTGGCATAAAATGCTCATCATTTTACTAAAAAACCACCTTAAATGATACCAACAGTATAGATAAGCTGGTAGGTGACTCAAAGCACTTATAAAGTGTTGAAATTATTACGGTTTCAGAAGGTGATTTAAACGAGCGCCATAGCTAACGTTATCACGATAAACGTGATTATCTCTATCTGTTGCAACAGTAGCTGTATTCGCATTAGAACCAGTGACAGTGACAGGTAAATAATGATAAATATAAGACGCTAAAGGTAGCGGTACAAAATCAATGCCATGTCCACCCCAAGGCTGACAGCGACCAATACGTTTTAATAGTAACCAGCTACCTGCCCAAACACCATGCCATGCTAACGCCTGTTTACCGTAGTTTGAGCATGTTGGGTAGTACCGACAACGAGCAGGTGTTATAGGACTAATTATTTTTTGATAAATGAATATAAGGCTAGAAAATAATTTATAGAAAAAAATATTTATATTTTTTATTAAATTATTCATTTTACTTTTTTTCTATTTTTTTAAATATATTATTTATTTGATTCTCTAATTCTTTTTTATCAATATCTTTTAAAGACTTTTTAACAATGAAAACAATATCTTTGTTTTCTAAACTATAGGCTTGCCTACGAAACTGCTCTCTTATTTTTCTCTTAATTAAATTACGGATGACAGCAGTAGGTACCTTACGTTTGGTAATTGCCATACCTATACGCGGCTGAGCGTGGATATTAGAGCTCACAAAAGCCATCAGATGACTTTGATGTAGTTTACGCTCAGGTGCATCAAACACCTCACGAAAGGCAGCTGGTGTCAGCAGGCGCTGCTCTTTGGTGAAACAGGCAGTGGGTGTAGCTGGGATGATGTCGGGCATAGTACAACCTAAAATGAGAGCTAATAGCAGTATCGAAATAAGCATGACGAAATGTAGCGACAAAAAAAGCGCCGATGTGGGCGCTTTTAATATATAGCTATGTGAAGGTTGTGGTCAATATTGATAATTAAATATGGTCTATAAATAATAGACGCACAACGCGCATCATGAGCCATGAAGGTCGTATGTTACCGATTGATTGGACTATACGGTAAGACGATGACGACCTTTAGCGCGGCGACGTGCTAGGACCTGACGGCCTTTTTTAGTTGCCATACGAGCACGGAAACCGTGAGTACGCTTGCGTTTGATGACGCTTGGTTGGAATGTACGTTTCATAACTCACCTATCAAAATAATGGACTAAATCCGTAATAACGAAGGATTATATCATTCCATCATATTTGGGTCAATCAACTAATCCTCTTTGCTCGTTATTTTTTACTAATGGTTGTGAATAAGCAATGCAATTGATTCAAATATTAATGGGTTACTGATAAATTATTGTCAACTGTGAAAGTGAAAACTAGCTCAAATTTTCAGTACAGTTTACAAAGTTATCCACAGAAATGTCGCTATTCCATAATAACTATTAATTAATATATATAAGTATTGTTGTTGTTGGGAGGCATAATATCTGTGGTTAAGTCACTTTTCCTCTTTAATATCAAAAGACTAGGCTATGGGTAAACCTGTGGACAACCTGTGGGTGGAATATGGATAACTCAACATCAAGACTTATCCACAAAACTATCCACAGCTTTATCCACAAAAAATTAGATGTTATCCACAGGCTGTTTATGTTAAATTAGCATCCCGCACAAACGACCATTTTGTGCCACTAGTTTTAGTGCCGCTCGCAGAGTTTATACTCGTTACTAGGTGTTTAATAACGAACGCCTAGAGAGTCGAATTACTTTAAGTTATGAGGCTAATATTTTTCATGATAGATACTGCTACAATTTGGGATAGATGCTTAGATGATTTGCGCTATCACGTTAAAGATAACGTATTTACTATGTGGTTGAGACCCCTGTCAGCACATCAAGAAGCACAGACGCTTATCATTCGGGCTCCCAATGATTACTTTGTTTCTTACATCAAAAAGAACCACCTACATGATATTCAGAAATTGGTTACTAAGCACAGTCAGGGTAGCATTGAAGAAGTCATCGTCCGTGTTGATCACGCTAACAACAGCGAACAACCCAATTACGAGCCGGCAGATAGTGAACCTCAAACGTCAGGCTCTTTATTTGAGGAGAATAACCCATCCCCTCCCCTAGCGCTTCAGGTTACAAAAACCAGTAGCAGGCAGGCAGATAATGACGGTGCTATGCAGCACGCTGCGCTCGTTGACTCTGCTGATACCAAATCGCTAAGTTATCTCAATCCTGACTTTACCTTTGAAACTTTTGTTACAGGTAAATCTAATAATCTTGCCTATAAAGCTTGTTATGAGCTAAGTAAGCGTCAATCAAAAAATCGTCATAACCCTTTGTTCATATACGGACCTTCTGGTTTGGGAAAAACGCATTTAATGCATTCGGTTGCACATCGCTATTTAAAAAATAATAGAAGTTTTTATTACTTTACTTCTGAAAAATTTATTAACCAACTGGTTTATTCATTAAGAAATAATAAAATAGAAGACTTTAAAAAGAAAATAAAAAAAGTAGATTTATTAATTGTTGATGATATTCATGTGCTAGCTGGAAAAACCAAAAGTAGTAATGAGTTTCTAACATTATTCGCTGATTTTACTAGTGGTGACAAACAACTTATTTTAGCTTCTGACCGTCATCCTTCACAAATGACTGAATTCGATGAACGTTTTCGCTCACGATTTTCTTGGGGTTTGACAGTCGCCGTTGATCCGCCTGAGATTGATACGCGCGTGCAAATATTACAGAAAAAGGCCGCCTGGTATGGGATGACCTTACCCAAAGATTGTGCGTTATTTATTGCTCAAAATGTGGTCTCTAATGTTAGACGTTTAGAGGGCGCATTGAATCAAGTATTTGCCAATGCTAATTTAACTGGGGCGCCGATTACACTTGAAATGGTGCAGTACGCACTAAAAGATATCGTGGCTATGCGCGTACAAGCCGTTAATATGGACAATATCCGTAAAGTAGTCGCAGAGTATTACGATGTGACGATAAAAGATTTAATGGGTCGTAAGCGTACGCGTAGTATCGCCCGCCCACGCCAAATTGCTATGGCATTATCGCGCGAGCTTACAGGCGACAGCTTTCCTGAGATTGGCCAGTTCTTTGGAGGTCGTGATCACACAACGGTGATGCATGGCTGTGATAAAGTAGCGGAACTACGGGCGGCAGATCCTGCATTTGACAAGGATTACAAGTCGCTGGCGATGATGCTACAAGCTTAATAGAGGATGTCGTTACTATTGTGTTTTAGCCAGTAGATATGGTTTATAATGGTTAAAAATAAAAGGTGCTTATTTATTGAGCATTGCGTTACAAGTCAGTCAGTAATAGCTATTAACCGTTTATAAATGACTGATGAATACTATTTTTTCAATAAATACGATATCTGTACACTTTATGTTTCTATATTCATATATTTGTATTGGTGTAAGTCAGCATGGCTAACATAGTCTCAAGGCACTGAAAATCAACGCTAGTAGAATAAAAGAGTTTGAAAAAAATAACATTCAAAGAAAAACTAGCAACATAACAGCCATTCAAATAAGAGTAACCCAGCATGCAATTATCGATTAATCGAGAGTCGTTACTAAAAGCCATAAATTTGATCGCCAAGGCTGCCGATAAACGCCACAATATGGTTATCTTGGGCAATATTAAGCTGCAGTTGTCCGAATCTGAGCTGATCTTAACGGCTTCTGATTTAGAGGTAGAGCTGACTTCAACTCTCAAATTACCGGCAGGTGCCTGTACTGAACCAGGTATGACTACTTTACCAGCGATGAAGCTAAAAGATATTTGTAAGTCATTACCTGCCCAAGCACAGGTTAATCTCGCAACCCAAGGAAATGAGCGCTGTTTACTTACCAGTGGTAAGAGCCGATTTACTCTGGGAACACTACCTGCGGAAGATTATCCAAGCTTAGGTAATCCTGAAAACATCACGCCATTAACTATTAATCGTAGTCGTCTTACTGACTTAATACATAAGACTCAGTTTGCGATGGCGATTCAAGATGTACGCTATTATCTTACTGGTATGCTATTTGATGTCTCGCAGCAGCAACTAACGACTGTGGCTACTGATGGCCATAGACTGGCATTGGCTCGCAGCGTCATTGACGTTAGCGCAGATTTAAATATGCAGGCTATCTTACCGCGTAAAGCAGTCATTGAGCTTGAACGTTTGACCACTGAGTTGGGAAAAATGCTCAGTGACCAAGATAGCGTGGTGACATTAAGTTTCGGTCGTGAGTTTTTGCAAGTCAGCCTACCGTTTGGCGATGTTGATAGCACAGGACAAGTCAGTCAAAATTTAATGGTTACCTTTACCGCGCGTCTTATTGATGGTAAATTTCCTGACTATCGTCGTGTTATGCCTAGCAATACTGATAAATTAGCGCTATTTAATCAAGAGAAAATGGCTGATGTACTGCGTCGTGTCGCTATCTTGAGTAATGAGAAGTCTCGCGGTGTGGTGTTTAATTTCGCCAGCGACGGTATGGTAGAAGTACGCGCTAACAATGCTGAACAAGACGAAGCAGTTGAAATGATACAAGCTAAGTATGAAGGTGAGCCGATGGAGCTGTCCTTTAATGCCGCTTATCTACAAGATGTACTTGGTGTTATTCAAGGTGACTTGCAGATGCACATGAGTCAATCAAACGCCTCGGTACTGGTCAATCAGCTTAATGATGACTTACATCAGTATGTGATTATGCCGATGCGTATCTAGTTGGTTTTTTTATCATTTAGGCAGGCAACAATAGACAATATCTAACAGGCTTTTTTGATTATTATGATTGAACGTCTACAAGTCTCACATCTGCGCAATCTTAGTCAGGTTAATCTACAGACGGCAGCATGTAATGTCATCATTGGCGCCAACGGCAGTGGTAAAACCTCACTGCTGGAAGCTATATTTTTATTGTCACGCGGCAAAAGTTTCCGTCATCATCAGCCCAAACGTTATATCCAGCATCATCAAAATGCGGCAACTGTACACGCCAAACTGTCTGATGGTGGTACATTGGCGATTCAAAAACAAGCTGATGCCACTACAGTTTTACGGCTGAATCAAACCACAGTTTATAATCAAAGTATTTTAACGGAACAATTGCCAACCTTGTTAATAGATCCATCGACGATGGATATGCTAGAGCAGGGCAGTGCCAGTCGCCGCCAACTATTAGATTGGTTAGTGTTTCACATGAAACAGGGCTTTCATCCACAATGGGTGGCATACCAGCGTTTATTAAAACAGCGCAATAGTCTACTTAAACAAACCAAACATCTATCATATAGTCAGCATGCCGAGCTAAAAGCCTGGGATCAAGGGCTAGCGAGTCATGCCGCTTTGATTCATCATTATCGTGCGCGGATATTCGAAGCCTGGCAGCCTTATTTTGAAGACAGTATTCAGCGTCTATTGCCATCTTATGCCCAGCAACTGAGCCTCAGTTATAACCCCGGCTATGATGCTAGTATTGCTCTTGATGTGCAGCTAACAGAACGCTTAACGCAAGATTTACAGCTGGGTTATACCCGTACAGGCAGCCACCGTGCTGATCTTCATGTGCATTGGCGCTCTAACAATAGCCGTTTATCGGCAAATTCTACAGTAGTGGACGAAACGATAGATAAAGTGATAGATGAAGAGCCGGCATCTGGTATTGCCGCAAAGCTACCTATAATAAAAGAACAAGCGGCAAATATACTGTCTCGCGGTGAAAAAAAGCTGTTGATTACTGCGCTGCGTCTGTCGCAACTGCCTTTGCTTCTTAATAATACCGAGCTACTCAACAATACAGAAACAGCTGACACCTCACAACGCTCTAATCACACAAATGCTACCCCAGTGGTTTTACTTGATGATATTACCGCAGAGCTAGACGATAGGGCATTAGATATTTTGCTATCAACCTTGTCTCAGCTGCCTTGCCAGGTTTTCATAACCAGTCTGACCGCTGATATTTTGCCTCTTATTAATAAATACTGGTCAAACCCAAGTATGTTTCACATGAAACAAGGCGTGCTGTCTTCTTATTAATAACTGTCTATCTATTAGGGTTTTTATCCTAATTCCTTAAGCCATTAATTTCATTGTTTTTAGCTAAGCTTAGCCTAGTCTCTTTCCGTATCTGCTTCATTTGTTGTTATTCACTTTTATATTGGCTGCTATTTTATATAGATTCCCGCAATCATAACCTACTGTAGCAGTGGGTATAAAACTGCCAGTAAACAGTGACTTAGAGGCAAAAAAATGCTAAAATGAGGCTTTGTTTTTGTCCTATTTTCAGCAAGTTATCTCATAACTTTATAAATTTCGTATTTGGTATGTATAAAGCGCTAAGTAGTTGATAAGTTTGGGTTTTATTTAATAGCCTCGTCTTCTATAATGTTTAGAAAAAAATGAAGCCTGTGGTTAGACTAATAATTCAAGGTTTTCTATATTTTATATGCCGCCTATAGGTTTTTATTGAAATATTTTAACTAAATCCTTTTAACTAAAGGTTTTCAATTAAAGCGCTTAATATTAATACGTTAAGTCTGAGATAACGTCATGATGAGGCACCGTAGTGGTGTGATCGTGATAAATAGCTGATTATGGCTTGATTAAGGAATGTACATGAGTGAGTCATTACCTACTGATAATGAACAGATGACGTCAGATACCACTGTTCAAACCATCGCCCCCGACGCTGTTACTGAAAGCAACCCGTCCGACTATAGCTCCAAAGATATTCGCGTATTGCGTGGGCTAGAAGCGGTGCGCGTGCGTCCTGGGATGTATATTGGTGACACCGATGATGGTACTGGTTTACATCATATGGTTTTTGAGGTGGTAGATAACTCCATCGATGAGGCGCTTGCTGGTCATTGTGACCGAATCGACATCATTATCCATGAAGATGAGTCGGTGAGTGTCAGTGATAATGGTCGCGGCGTGCCTGTAGATATCCATCCAGAAGAAGGTGTATCAGCCGCGCAGGTTATTATGACCGTACTACATGCTGGTGGTAAGTTTGATGACAACAGTTATAAAGTCTCAGGCGGCTTGCATGGTGTGGGGGTCTCTGTAGTCAATGCCCTGTCTAAAAAGCTTGAAATGAACATTTGGCGTGAAGGGCATCACTATCAGCAAACCTACACTGATGGCGTACCAGATGGCGACATCCAGCAAATGGAAGCTACCGACAAGACAGGTACCCAAATCCGTTTTTATCCCAGTACAGACGTATTCACGGGTACGGTTTTTGAATATGATATTTTGGCCAAACGTTTACGTGAGTTATCGTTTTTAAACTCAGGTGTACGTATTATCTTGACTGATGAGCGTATTGATAAGCGTCATGAGTTTGAGCATAAAGGTGGTTTGTCTGAATTTGTCAGCTACATTAATGCTGGCAAAGATGGCGTCAATGATGTGTTCCATTTCATCAGTAACCAAGATGAGGGTATCAGTGTCGAAGTAGCATTACAGTGGACGGACACTTATAACGAAAAAGTACTGTGCTTCACTAACAACATTCCACAGCGCGATGGTGGCGCCCATTTATCAGGCTTTCGCTCAGCATTGACGCGTTGTCTCAATACTTATATGGACCGCGAAAACTTATTTAAAAAAGAAAAAGTCGTCGCTACCGGTGATGATGCGCGAGAAGGCCTAACAGCGATTGTTTCGGTTAAAGTCCCTGATCCAAAGTTCTCTAGTCAAACTAAAGACAAGCTAGTATCAAGTGAAGTAAAACCAGCTGTTGAATCAGCAATGCACAATAAATTTAATGACTATCTACAAGAAAATCCAAGTGCAGGCAAAGCTATCGCGGCCAAGATTATTGATGCTGCTCGTGCCCGTGATGCGGCTCGTAAAGCACGTGAAATGACTCGTCGCAAAACCACTTTAGATATCGCAGGTCTGCCAGGTAAGCTTGCAGATTGCCAAGAAAAAGACCCCGCATTATCAGAGCTTTACATCGTGGAAGGGGACTCTGCTGGCGGTTCAGCCAAGCAAGGTCGCAGTCGTAAGACTCAAGCAATTTTACCATTGAAAGGGAAGATTCTAAACGTTGAGCGCGCCCGCTTCGACAAGATGTTATCTTCTGCAGAAGTTGGCAACCTAATCACTGCATTAGGCTGCGGTATTGGTCCTGACGAATATAACCCTGATAAAGTACGCTATCATAAAATCATCATTATGACCGATGCGGACGTTGATGGGTCGCATATTAGAACCCTACTATTAACCTTCTTTTTCCGTCAAACGCCCGAACTGATTGAGCGTGGTTATATTTATATTGCTCAGCCGCCACTATATAAAGTGAAAAAAGGTCGTCAAGAGCTATATCTAAAAGACGATGAAGCACTGAAAGCTTATTTGTTATCGTCAACTATTGATAATACTAAGTTACATATCAATGATGAGGCGCCGGCGATTACGGGTCAAGCACTTGAGAATCTGCTGAACGACTATAACCAAACTCAGCTGATCAAAGCGCGTTTGCAAATTCGTTATCCAGCAGTTTTGTTAGATGCCTTAACTCATACGCCAAAGCTTACAACAGATATGACTTATGATTTGTCTGCGATGCAAGCATGGCAAGACACGCTACAGGTCCAGCTTAATCACTTTGGTAGTGAGCTGAATCCCGAGATTAAATTAGTTAATATCCACGCGCCGCAACCTAAGGTAATGGATGCCGTAACTGCAGATCTGCTCGGTATGAAGCCGCAACCAGTAGAAGCTGAACTTAATACTGATGCCGATATTAATACTGAAACCGGTACTGAAAACGAAATTAAAGTGGCAGAAAATAGCGAAATGCTATCGACTAAAGCACAGTGGTTGCCACGCATAACCGTTTATGTGCATCAGTTAGCGCATCATTATCTGCTTGATGCCAGCTTTATCAACTCGGGTGAATATTCGCGTCTATTGCGCCTATCAAGTGAGTGGAATACCTTGTTAGAAGAAGGTGCCTTTATCCGCCGTGAAGCTACGTCAGGAACTAGTAAAGACATTCCAGTACGTGATTTTGATTACCTGTGGCAACAAATGATGCTAGAGGCGCGTCGCGGTTTATCTGTTCAGCGCTATAAAGGGCTGGGTGAGATGAACGCCGATCAGCTTTGGGATACCACTATGGATCCTGAGAATCGCCGGATGTTACGCGTCACAATCGAAGATGCCATCGCCGCCGACCATATGTTTACCTGTCTAATGGGTGATCATGTTGAACCGCGTCGCATCTTTATTGAAGAAAATGCACTGACAGTGTCTAACTTAGATATCTAACTTAGATATCTAACTGGGATATCTAGGTTTAAAAGGCAGTCCTTGCTCAAAAACATAAAAATACCGCTTTGGCATCCAAGGCGGTATTTTTGTTTCACGTGAAACTCAGTTACACAATTCATTATAATAAGTGAAAAGATAAATGAATGTATGTATGTATAGTTAGCATGCCTAGGCTGTGTTGAACATTCGACCATGGCACTGACAGAGACTGTTTTTTAGAGTTAACACTCCCCATATCGTTTAATAATAATTACGACATTAGTGAGACTTGCCTATGTTGGCTATCGCATTAGACCCTGTAGCGCTGATCACTACTTTTGATCCACGCTCTTTGATATATTTGTTTGATATGATCGGCATTGTGGCTTGCAGTATTTCGGGCACAATACTGGCCAAACATAAAAACTTTGATGTATTTGGCTGCTTGCTGGTATCTATAGTCACTGCTATTGGTGGCGGCACGGTACGCGATGTGATTTTAGATCGTCATCCGTTATTCTGGATGGAGGATATGAGCTACCTTACGGTTATCACAATATCTTCATTGTTGATGCAAATATTTTTTCACCCTAATTCAAGACGAGTCGATAAGTTCCTCAAACTTTCCGATACTATCGGTCTGTCAGCATTTACTTTAATCGGGGTCAAGGTTGCCGATAACATGGGCGAAAATATGCCAGTGGCATTACTGTTAGGTGTGATTACTATTGTGGTTGGCGGCATCATTCGCGATATGATCTGTAACGAGATTCCGCTAGTGCTTCAGCAAGAGATTTATATCTCCGCCGCTTTAACGGGCGGTGTTCTCTACTTTGCACTGCAGAATTTGGGCGTGACCGATTGGGTTGCTGACATCTCAGCTATGGGTACGATTTTTACCTTACGCATGCTGGCTATTCGCTACGATTGGCAATTTCCAACCATCGAATGGAAGTATTAAAGACAGCGAACTCTAAATGAAGGGAAGAGGTGTTCTTTAGTCAACTAAGCACAAGTTTTATCACCATAATTAAAAACACCGCTTTGGTAACCAAAGCGGTGTTTTTGTTTCACGTGAAACTTTTATTATTAATAACTACATTTACTATTCTTCGTCAGTATCAAAACGCCATGCCAATATACGGGTATTTTTTTGTCCCTGACTCATCTCAATGATGCGCATTTGTGCGACATCAAGTTGTTTTAATAATAGCTGTAACGGTTTAATGTTTTCAGATTTTGATACCAAAGTGGTAAACCAACCGACATGCTCTGCGAAGTTTTGACTCTCTTTAGCGAACTTAGTCAAAAAGGTGATTTCGCCACCTTCACTCCACAATTCCTTATGCTGACCACCAAAATTTAAATTTTGCACGGCGTCGCCAGATTTAGACGAGCTTTGATTCACCTTGTCATTTTTAGCACGGTGCTTTTGTAGATTGTTTTGCTTACGGCTATTAGATTCCATAGCTTCTTCAAGAGAGGCGTGAAATGGCGGGTTGCAAATAACTACATCAAAGTAATCCTGGCGACCGATAATATTAGCAAAAATGCTCTTAGGCTCAGGCTGTAGTTTTACTTTAACCGCGCCTTTTAGTTTGGGGTTGGCCTCACAAATAAGCGCTGCTGTATTAACAGATACTGGGTCAATATCAGTGGCAGTAAAGCGCCAGCCATAACTTTGGCTACCAACAATAGGGTATATGGCACTGGCACCAGTACCAATATCGAGAGCATGAATTTGCTTACCTGTAGGCGGGGTATTGTCTTCATTAATATGGGTCGTTTGCGCAAGTAGATCAGCAATATAATGAATATAGTCTGCACGTCCTGGAATTGGCGGACACAGATAGCCTGCCGGAATGTCCCAAAACTTAACACCATAATAATGAGCCAACAGTGCCTGATTGAGCACACGTACAGCCTGATGGTCAGAGAAGTTAATGGTCGGTTCGCCATTCGGATTGGTAATGGTATGGTCGGCAAGCTCAGGCAATGCGCGAGTCAATACAGCAAAGTCATAACGACCTTGGTGTGGATTGCGCGGATGCAGCTTGCCTAGTTTTTGAATTGAAGCTGGGGATCTATTTTTATGATTACTGTTGATGGGTCTGCTGGTCATGGGCTTACTTGTCATAGTATCGGGCTTACGATGTGTGGATATAATCAGTCAGTTTAGCAGATTTTGTGGTTAACTAATGTCTTATCGGCTACGTAAAATTAGGTTTAATCCCAATACTATCATCGCTGTGCCCAATACGCGGTCTATCCAATGCTCAAAGCGCTGAAAGCGGCGATGAATCGCAGGGATAGATAGTAACATCACTACCGTGCTAAACCAGGCCATCTGCAAGACCATCATCCATACGCCATAGATTGCCAGCTGCCAAAGGGGTATATCTGGTGATAATACGAGAGTAAATATCGCCACAAAATATACCGGCGCTTTCGGATTAAACACATTACAGAAAAAGCCACGGCGCAGAATGGCGACTGTAGATTCAGTATTGCTAGACGATTTTTTAAGAGACACTTCTGTGTTAGAAGCTCTTTTTGTAGAGATGTTTTTATTAGAAAGCGGCTGATCTTGCTCAGTAGGCGTGGCTTGTGAAACGCTAACGACTGAATCTGTTGGGTCTGCTGAATTTGCTGAGTCTAATGGCTTTTTAGGTTTGGCTTGAATGCCTTGCCAACCCAAATAAATAAGATAACTACCGCCTAACCATTTGATAGCGGTCAATAATGGCTGCGAATGGGCGATTACCGTCGCCAGTCCTAATACCGAATAGATAATGTGAACAGCTAGACCCAAGGTAATACCCAAGCTACAGATCAAACCCGTACGTCGACCTTTTGCTAAAGTCTGCTGCGAGACTAGTACAAAATCAGGACCAGGTGAGGCGGCAGCGAGTAGATGGACGCTGGTGATAAGTAAAAAACCGTGCCAAAATTCCATAAAGTGCTCTGAGTAATACTTTAGTTTGCATAATAGTTTCACTTATCACAAACGAGGTCAACTGTTATTAATACCCGTTTTTACTAATGGTGGCTTCTATCAATCAGCGCTTTGCGGCTTGCGTTATAGTAGATGGATGTCTATATTAAAAGTAAGCTTATAACGACTGACTATACAACAGCTATAATTTCAATAAGGACGAAATCATGACTACGGAAAGTACTAACAGCACAGACAAGCGCATCACTTATGACACCCAAGATTATATTTGCTTGATTGGGTTTAATCGTGCGGACAAACGCAATGCCTTTGACAGCCATATGATAGCGCAGTTGTCAGAGGCGCTGACTCGTTATGACAATGACGACAATCTACGCTGTGCATTAATATTTGCGCATGGTGAGCATTTTACCGCTGGGTTGGACTTGATGGAGCTACAGGATAAATGGGACAAAGGCGCGTTTGAATTTGATAATAGTCAAATCGATCCGTGGGGTATTAGTGGCAAATTACGCACCAAACCTATCGTGGTCGCGGTACAAGGCACCTGTTTTACCGCTGGAATTGAGCTGATGTTAAATAGCGATGTGGTCATCGCTAGTGACAACTGCAACTTTGCACAAATGGAAGTCCAGCGCGGTATTATGCCATTTGGCGGGGCGACCGTACGCTTCGTACAAGCGGCTGGCTGGCAAAAAGCCATGCCATATCTATTAACGGGCAAACCATTCGATGCACAAACTGCGAATAAGCTCAATCTAGTTAGTGAAGTGGTCACTAATGGGACGGAGTACGAGCGAGCACTTACTCTCGCAAAAGAAATTTGCCAGTCGGCACCGCTTGGTGTACAAGCGTTACTGTCATCAGCACAAGATGCCAGCCGTAATGGTGCAAAAGCGGCACTCGCCAATATACATGGCTATCTGCCACATTTGTTTCATTCAGAAGATGCTAAAGAGGGTGTAGTGGCGATGATTGAGAGAAGAGAAGCTGAGTTTAAGGGGTGCTAGTAACATATTGATTGGATATTAGTCACGGCTAATATCCATAACGTATGTTTCGATGTCACCCTTATACTTGTCTTCAATACGATCATCTAGAAGTGATTTTAATTCTTTTGCACTATTCGGCTTTTCGCTGATACCTGTCTTACTAAAGGCAGTAGAGTGTAAACTTCTTTTAGCAACGACGTTCTGACCAAACCAAAATATCAGGTAAATACCTTGTCCTTGAGATTGGTATTCCTTTAAATACAAGTCACCAAGCTGGTTATTCATAGCAGTCCAAATGTCTTTATGCCATTGACCTTTTACTTCAATAGGAAGTTGTAAACTAGCATTTCTACAAACTATATCTGCTCTTTTATCATCAGGCATATCTTTTTCAGTCTCTAGGCTAAAAATATATGCGTGTAGCTTGGGCTTCAATAAATCTACTAGCCTATCTCTACAATCATTTTCACCATGCGGGATACTTTTTGCATCCTTTACAATGGATTGATAAAAAGCTTTATGCGGGTCTGTCTCACTTCCGTAAATCTCTGCTTGTAACTCATCTAATAATGTAACAATGAGTACCTTCAAATCTCTACAATCTTGAGGTGACTCATTTTCATAGATATTTAGCAAACAATCTAAAGAGGGCGGTATATAATCGTGCTCACGTATTTTGTTTTGTTGTTGTGCTAGGAGATTAGTAAGATGAAACTGATAGCTATCATCAATTGAGAATTGAAAGCTCTTTAAAGCTTGATAAGTTTTATTAGAGGGTATGTTACTTAAATCTATGAGTAAGCCGTAAACAAAATCGCTGGCTTGCCACGGATTACGGTCACCCCAACTTGTTCCTACCGGTCTAGCGACATTTGGAAAAATAGAGTGATAACGACAAATAATCCACTCTTTCATAAAGTCTGTACATACGACTTTTTTGCTACAGCTAGTTTGCTGATATAGCTCACTTAGTTGCCAATAGAGTTCATGAGTGTAGCTAAAACACTTTGCTTTAAGTACGAAGTTTTTTTCGTCAGCATAGCTGTACAAAGCAAGCCAAAGACTAGCATCTTCCAAATCATCATTTTCACTTAATTGTTCTATACTGCTGACCTTACGAAAAATTAGTGGCTCCAATTTATCAAGGCTTTCATGATTGATCATAGCTTCAATCAAACGCCTTTGGTTCTGCTTATTTAAAGTATGGTTTTCAAGAATATTGATAATCTTGTCTATATCAATATCTGTTACTTCTGTTTTTATCAACCAGTGTATACCTTTGATATGTCGCCATTTATGCTCAAACTGAGGCATTAATAGAATATCTACCAGTTTGTTCTTTAGTCTTCGGTCAATGATTTGCTTTTTGACTGTTTCAAATACTTTGGTTTGAGTGTCACCATTAAAGCTGAGGTAACTCTCAATAGCTATGATAATGGCACATACTAAAATAACATTATCACTTAAGTCGTCTAAGGACTTATTATCTAAATAACGGCAGTAAATACCAGCATATAGTACAGACTCTTTTTCTTTATATCGATTGAGTACAAAGTCTAACGGCTCTGGAATATTATTAAACAAGCCATTTTCGAAACCTATCCTTGCTGAATATGTTAAGTCTTCTTTTAGCAGATGTTCTAGAGTATTGTAAGGGTAAGGGTCTTTTGGCAAGTCAGGATAACGTTTCAATAAGATATTGGCAGGATAAAAGCAAGTATGAAAATTACCTGCTTCAAGTCTTTTTATGTTTTTTCTTAACTGAGTTCTTCTTCTCTGTTGGTTTAGCTTTTTTTCTAGACGTCTATTTCTATTTTCTCTTTCATACTTTAGTTCTCTTGAACTTTTTTGCCTAGGTTGATTATATTTTTCAAAAAAACTCACTAAGTCTGGCTTATCTAAAATAAAATCTTCTATAGTCAATTCAAAATAAAAGTGTTATGACAAGGATTAATATCATAAAACAATTTAGATAAGTCGTTTTCCATCCATCCTTGGCGTAGAAACTTTGCTTGTGCCCATTTTTTCTCAATAGGGTTTAAGTCAGGGCTATAAGGGGGTAAGAATAGAAGCCTGTGACCATGCCTGTTAAGCAGTCTTTTCACACGTTTATGAAAGCTTGCGTTATCCATCACAATCACGCACTTACGTTTAAGGCTTGGAATTAAGGTATATTTGCACCAGTTGTAGAATATGTCGCCATTGATATTCTTATTAAAGTAATCAAGCGCAAACAGTATCTTTTCATATAAAGCACCAATAACGTTGGTTCTTTTTTTACTTTGCCAGTTATAGCTATCAATGCATGGGGTTCCAATGGGTGCATAGCCAAAGGGACGCAGGGTTTCAGACTCAAAGCCGCTTTCATCCATGTATACAATAGCAAAGCCTTGAGTGATATAGTCGTTGAGTTTGCTTAGATACTTAGCTCTCTTTAGGGGGCAAGCTTTTGGATGCTCTAAGGTCTTTTTTTTTGCTAATACCTAAGCGCTTTAAGGCGTGATAAATGCCTGATGGGCTACAGTTTAATCGACGAGCTCGCTCATACTGGTAATCGTCAGGATGCTCTTTAACATCATTGAGCAGAACGTCATCGCTTATCTTATGAGGTTTAGTTTGCCTTGTTGTTTTGCTGTGGACACGCCGCTTCCAGTTTTGTATGGTGGTTGGACTAAGATCATAGAAATCAACCGCTTGAGCAAAGGTCATACCCCCGTCCAAGCTTTTAAGGACTTGTTTGCGAAAATCTAGTGAATAAGTCATGAGTATTTATAATAGTAATAGGTTAGTTGGTTTAGTTTATAACATTTTTAAAGGAAATTGACTATATGTACTTTAGAGTTTTATTATCAAATCCAGTGTAGCTACGATTGAGCAATAGTAAATCTTTCCAAAGGTCTTTATTACATTGGTTATCTTCTAAGTTTTGCACATAAGTTAGAAGCGATAGAGTTTCGTTAATGGAAGGGTATAACGCTGAAAGTACAGAATCTCTTACTTGAAAAAATCTACCGTGAACATCATTTGATTCCAGCAAAAGCTTTTGTACAGCAAGTCTCAAAGTTGTATTTTCAGCGAAGTAAGACGTAAAAAAATTACTATAATCTTGAAAATCCTGTTCCATCAAATCAGATTCGTTATGATAGAAAAAAATTAATGGCTTTGCTATGATTTGAGGATCTACAGAAAGATTGCTTTCTAAATACTTTTTTAAGAATAAAAACACTAAACCATTAATATTTTTAGAGTTACTGTGATTTACTTCATAAGGTGATATTTTCAAGTCTTCTATCGCAACTGTCAGTAATTTTAAAATATTGTTTGCTCTGATAGAAGGTAGGGTTTCGAAGTAGTAATAGCTTCCCATATCAGGAGTAAGTATAGAATCAAGTCCTATCCCTTTCTTCAATGGATGAGAGTTGATGATAAGACGAATGAGTTGCTCATCTGCAATCAGATGATAATTATCTCTCCTCATTATACATTCACATACTAATCGTAAATTGCTTTCTAAACTACTGTTTGTAAGCTCATCCAAAATGTTCGACCAATCAACGTCAATTTTCTTCTCTAATAATAGTAAACATGCATCAAAACGTTCAGAATAATAGCGGTCATCTTCTAGTATAATTGTTATTAATTCATCGCTTAACTTTTTAACGAAATCAGCATCTTGCAGTATCTGAATAATACTTGAGCGTAAATTATAATCACTTTCTTTGTCCGACAGTAGTTTTCGATATTCTTTCAGTAGAGATTTATTAGCTAGCCCCTTTGCTTTTAGCCAGTCCCAGTTTTCTCGGCGAAATGAAGGGTTCATCTTCACTAGCTTTTGAAGAGCGTCATACATCATCCTGCTGTGACTATCGGTAAAAAAGCTGGTATCGGCATACGCTATCAATCCATAAGGGTCAGTCTCAATAATAGTTTTGGCTAAATCATGATTAAAATAAGCTAACCATGAGAATAGTCCACGTAAAGAAGAAACAACACCATCGTTCTGAATGATTTGAGCTAAAATTCTTTTCTTAGTTACTGGGTCTGTCATGATTTCGGCTAACCACCGAGCACCTAAAAATTCTGCGATGGTTCTGTGCATCGGTTTGAAGGATTGGCTTTCGTCTGTTGCTTTAAAGATTCGACATTTTAGAGTGTCTAATAGTAATTCCTCAGAATACACGACTTTGAGTTCATACATGTTTAACGCTTGGTCTAGTGTCTTAGCAGTTATACCTGTAAAGACAACCTGTTTTTGAGCCAAGAGAAGCGTGGCGCAGATAAAGCCTGCACACTTTAGAATTGTCTGTTTTCCCGTCTTTTTTAAATGATTGGGAGCTTGGTCATTAACTTCCTGCCATAAATTCTGAGTAGCTAAGTTTAAAATATCTGCTTTATTATCGGGAAGGGTTTCAGTATCAATATGCGTCAATAACTCTAAGGTTAGTGGACTTTCATAAAAATCAGATAAGTTGACTTCGTCCAGACGCTGAATTATATCCTCGGCATCACCTGTAAATTTGTCATTTTTATTTAAAAAGGTAATGGCATCAGTACGATTAAAGGGCTGAACGCTAGTAATAATAGGCTCTTTATCGTAATAGTCTTTAATAGAAATAATTGAGGATTCACTCCATTCGATTTGACGACAAGACAAAATAAACTGTGGGCTACCTAACTCAAAAAGTTTGGCTAAAATATCATCAATTGGATTAGAACTAACTTTTGATTGATACTCGTCTAAAGCATCTATTAAGACAATACAATTATCTATGTCTTTCAAACGCCCTAATGGTCTTCTCACGAAGCTTGAGGCTGTAAATTTTGCAGTTTTTTCAGAGTTATTTAAATGTTCAAGTAAGCTGGTCTTACCCATACCCGGTTCAGCAAGGATAACGACGGATTGATTAACGCTTAGCAGCTCATCATCAGTGATATATTTTAGGTTATCATTCTTGTCTTTATAGGTAAGCGTTCTAGATATATAGTTCATAATCGATTCTTTATAGTTATTTTTTGAATGTATAATTTTATTGTACAGAATCTAATTTTTTATACCTAATTTGATTAAGAAGGCGCGTTTTAGCCCTGATAATAGCGGATGGCAGGATTGGCCACTCACACACTCAACTCTAATCAAACCGTTAAACCACCTTTCTAGTATCTCCTAGCGTCAATCTCATCGCGTATCTATGCAAACGCCATAAAGCCATTGGCGATGACACCATTCATGTTGTACTCTAAAGCATTGTTTTTTTTAATTAAGGGAAATGCCGGTGTTGTACAACTTTGATGAGATAATCGACAGACGTCATACTGGGTCGCTTAAATGGCATTATACCGATGATACTATTGCACTTTGGGTGGCGGATATGGATTTTAGAGCGGCACAGCCCATCCTAAAAACCATTGAACGAGTAGTGCAGCATGGCGTATTGGGCTACACCAAACCCACTGCGGCTTTGTATCAAGCGATTATTAACTGGCATAGCAGTCGTTATGGTTTAGCACTGGATAAACAACACATCCTATTTTCTCCTGGCGTAGTGCCAAGTTTGGCGCTGATGATGAGAATATTTACTGAGGTAGGCGAGGCAGTACTGGTCAACGATCCCATCTATACGCCTTTTATGACTAAGGTTCGGGATAATGGTCGACGGCTTATCCTCTCGCCATTAACAGAAGTTCAAGGACGCTATTATCTGGATTTGGCTGATATCGAAGCCAAAATAGTTGAACATGATGTGACGCTTTTTTTGCTGTGTAATCCTCATAATCCGGGTGGACGGGTATGGACAACCGATGAGCTTGAAGCCTTGCTTGTGATCTGTAAAAAGCATGATGTAGCGATTGTAAGTGATGAGATTCATCAAGATTTAACTTTGAGTGGCTATGAGTTTATTCCCTTTTTACGCGTAGCAAAAAGTTATGAGCACAAGGTGGTGAGTATCACTTCAATGACCAAAACCTTCAATGTAGCGGGCGTTAAAAGCTCAATGATCTTTGCTAAAGATGAGGCATTGATTAAAAAAATTAGCCAGCAGCAGCGCTTAAGTGACGAGCATGATCTTAACTTATTTGCTTATGAAGTGATGGCTAGTGCTTATGAGCAAGGCGGTGAGTGGTTGGCGCAGGTGTTAACTTACATTGAAGCCAATATTGAATTGGTCTGTCGCTTTTTAGAGCAGCATCTTCCCAATGTTAAAGTAATGCGCCCAGAGGCGTCGTATTTAATATGGCTGGATTGCTCAGCGTATGGTCAAGACGATCAAACCCTTTATGACCAGTTTAGAGACGCTAAAGTTGAGCTAAGTGCGGGTATTCAATACGGTGATGAGGGGCATCTTAGAATGCGCCTAAACGTAGCCTGTCCTAAAGCAGTACTGATGGAAGGGTTAAATCGTATATACCTAGCCTTTAGTGATATCAAATCCTTATCAGGTAGATAAGCCGCTCGTGCTTGTTATCTGTTGATTAACAATGATTATTCAACATATTTGAACTATAATCAAAATACCTCAAAAACGCGACGGTACTGCTGGTATAAGCTTTTTGCAGCCTCTGTCTGCGTAGGCACAGCAAGCAAGAAAAACTTATGCCAGCAGTAGGTTGTGTGTCGATATTACTTTTCATTGACTATACTCATTTAAAACTCACATAAAAGAAGGCTGAGTTAGCAAACGCAACCCAGCCTATTAACTCTCTAAAAAATCTTAATTACTTCTCATTTTCAGCATTGTCATTCTCTGCATTCTCAGTATCTTCTCGCATTTGCTCCCATTCCTCGTTTTGTTGTAATACGGACCCTTCTAGTGATTCAGAAGTCCTACCTTCTTCCCACGGTGCAGTATTAGGTAACTCTTCGATGTGAATGGTTTTTAGACCATAATCAGGTTGATAATACAGATCATAGCGAGCCGCTTTAATTACGGATACCATCATCATAGATAAGATGATAATCAAAGGCGCACCGGCGATAATTGAGGCGGTCTGTAAGGTTTGTAGATCCCCTAAGAACATCAAAATGGCAGGCAATAAACACAAAGTGAATGCCCAAAATAGCCGATTCCAACGATGGGGCTCATCATCTACTTCTACTTGCACAACGGAGGCTAAGATGTAAGAGATAGAGTCAAATGTGGTTGCGGTAAAGATGAGCGCTAAAAAGGTAAATACAGCAACGACTAAATAAGACATCGGTAGGCTATTTAAGATCGCAAAGATTGCTGCAGTGGGTGATTCATTGTTTAATATAGCAACCACATCCACAGTGCCAGTCAATTGTAGGTATAAACCATAATTGCCTAAGATGATCATAAACATTGCACAGCCAAGCGAGCCATAGAACATGGAGCCTACAACCATATTACGAATAGTACGTCCTCTAGATATTTTGGCAATAAACAGTCCGATAGTTGGCGCAAATACCAACCACCAAGCCCAATAAAAAACCGTCCAATCTTGAGGAAATGTCGTATGTGCAAAGCCGAAGCTCTCGAAGTCTTTAAAGGGTTCAATATAAGTCATCATACGCGGCATTTCTGTAATAGAACGCCCAAGAGCCTCTAAACCAGTATTTAAAATAAATACAGTGGGGCCGACAATTAAAATAAATAATAGGAATACGATGGCCAAGTAAAAGTTGATATTTGAGAGTTTTTGAATACCTCCTTTTAGCCCCTGATACGCACTATAAGCAAAAATCATCGTGGTAATCAGTAAGACCACAATCTGCATGGTGATATTACGAGGTAAACCAAAGAGGTTATATAATCCCTCATTGATAAGCGGGGAAGCGAGCCCTAACGTCGTGGCGCCGCCGCCGACCATACCAAAGATAAATAGCACATCTAGCATTTTGGCCCAGTTACTGCCAGCAAGCTTTTCTCCCAATAATGGCATTAAGGTTTGGCTAACTTTGAGTACCGGCGTCTGACGCACATAATAAAAGTAAGCCATAGGGACAGCGGGTACTAAATAGATGGCCCAAGCCACAGGCCCCCAGTGAAACATACCGTAGGTCGTAGCCCAGCGGATGGCATCGGGTGATCCGCCTGATAGGTTAAAAGGTGGGCTTTGATAATAATACGCCCACTCAAACGCTCTATCTGAATGCGAGTCTTAAGCCGACCCCTGTATCTCCAAGAATTAAGTTAGCCGGTAGCGACCTAAGCGCAATGCTTATGGTGGTCGCAGAAGGTCTAGGTCAGACGCTTTGTTTATTTATAGCTCAGGGTAACCCGTAATGTCTTGAATGCTGTGATACAAGGGTTGCAAGCGGTCATACATTTTGAGATAAACTTCATGGTACAAGCGCTTGTACAGCTGAACATTGGCGTCAATGGGCAAGAACTCATCGCCCAAATGGGTCATCGCTTCAGTAGCTGTTAAGTGGTCAGGATAGATGCCAAGACCAACCGCGCAGTTAATGGCGGCGCCTAGCCCGGTTGCCTCAAAGGTGTGTGGGCGGTAAGCGGGCATGCCAAAGATATCTGCCGTGAGCTGCATGGCCGAGTCACTTTGTGAGCCGCCACCAGAGACCCGCAAGTGTTTAATGGGTTTGCGAGTGCGCTTCTCAATGGTATCAAAGCCAAGCTTGAGCTCGTAGGCGAGCCCCTCTAAGATAGCGCGGTAGACGTGCGCCCGAGTGTGTACATCACCAAAGCCAATGAACGCACCCTTGCCCTCAAGACCAGGATGACGCACGCCTGGCGACCAATACGGCTGCATCATCAGCCCCATGCATCCTGCCGGAATGTCTTTGATCGCTTGATCGAGTAGCTTTTCGGTATCGATACCTTGAGTCTTGGCAAGTTGTTCTTCGTAATGGGCGAACTGCTCTTTGAACCAACTGACCATCCAAAATCCTCGATATATCATATATTCATGATTGTAGTAGTTCGGCGCGGCTGCCGTATAGGAGGGCATATGTTTGAGAATCTCGACGTAACCCGTTGAGGTCGTGTTGATGGTGGCAGTGGTACCAAAGCTTAAACAAGCGGTGTCGGCCGCGAGACCGGCTGATCCCAAGGCTTCACAAGCCTTATCGCTGGCGGCCGCTATCATTAGTGTGCCTTCCAGAATACCAGTAGCTGCTGCGGCCTTAGCGGTAATGCTACCGAGCTGCTGCCCCGGTGAAATGAGCGTGGGCATCTGTTCTAGTCGGCAACTGAACAATCGCCATTTGAGATTACTGGGCTTAAACCAGGCTTGCGCCTTGTAGTCATAGGGTAGATAGCCTAGGGCATGACCGGTAGAATCGGCCAATTGAGCTGTGAGCTGATAGGTCAGGTATGCTGACAAATTAACATAATGTGCTGTTTTTGCCCAAATCTCTGGCTCATGATGGGCAAGCCAATTGCAGCGCGCTTTTTGTTGGGCTTCTTCTACCAGTTCGCCCATGCCGATCAATTTAGTAAGCGGGCTGAGAAAGCCTAAATCATTGGGCTCACCTTGGCGAAAATCCATCCAAACAATGGCTGGGCGTAGTGGCTGTTTATCCTTATCCAAACATATCATAGTGTAGCGCTGGGTCGCGAGACTGACCCCTACAATTTGCGTTGGGGTAATGTCGCAGGTTTGCCACAACTGCTGGCAGGCCTCGCTTAACTTTTGCCAATAATAGTCGGCATGCTGCTCAGCAAAGCTGGCTTGAGTTGAAAAATAGGGCTCAATAGGGACGCGGGCTTTGGCAATCTCTGTGCCAAATTGGTCAAAAATAAGCGCTCTGACGCTTTGAGTACCATTGTCGATGGCTAAGAAATAAATAGGGGCATCAAGGTTGTTGGTCATAGTAGTCCTTTACTATGTGGAAATAGATATATAGCTCACTAAAAATACTATGATTATAGCGTGCTACTGGTATAAGTGTTCCTTGCTTGCTGTGCCTACGCAGACAGAGGCTGCGGAAAACTTATACCAGTAGCACTTGTCTATTAATATCATATAAAAAAGTGCTAGGCCGCAGGCAGATGATAGTAGCGCTGCCATATGTCTTTATAGCGCAGAACTTCTTGCTGCCACTTTTGCTCATCCCAGCTCAGCTCCTGCTGACATATTTGCTTAAATCTGTCACTAACTGACGGAATCATCGCCCCATTGGTTAAGATAAGACCTAAGCGAGTGCGCCGCAGTAATAAATCATCTAAATGAATGACCTGCTCATGACGGGCAGCAAATCGGACTTCTGCCCAGATGGTATTGCTGTCGGCAACATAAGCCAAATCATCTTCATGCGCCAGCTCAAGTAAGGTGTCGAGCTGTCGACCATAAAACCCTGGCAAGCGCTCTTGCAGCGGTTGGGGCAACGTCGCAAACTTGGCACTGGTCGGGGCTTGCTTGCTAAAGACTTTGTCGTTAACAACTTTGTCATTATTAACTTTGTCATTATTAACTTTGCCATCTTCAACAGCAGCTTGATCAAGAGCTATAACTTTTTGGCAAACCTTCAACACATCAAGTGCAATAAGGCGAAAGGTCGTAAGCTTGCCGCCACTCACGGTTACTAAGTTATTATCTAGCCACACGCTATGGTCGCGCTTTTCTTTACTGGGGCTGACTCGCTTGCCATCGCCGCCTTCTGAAATAAGTGGACGTACCCCTGCCCAAGTGCTGATCACATCCTCTTTAGTCAGGTGGGCACTATCAAAAAGGTCGTTTGCCCCAGTCAATAAATAATCCAGCTCTACGCTAGTGATACCCACCTCTTCATCGTCTAATGGTGGATGGTCCAAGTCAGTAGTACCAATGACTGATCGGGTCTCCCATGGAAAGACAAAAAATGCTCTTTTATCGACTGGGTGCAATAAGGTATAGGCTTGCTCAATAGGAAGGCGCTCTTGACTGACCACCAAATGACTGCCCCGAGAGGGACGAATTTGTTTGCGAAAGGTTTGTTCAGTCTGGCTGCTTGCTTGCATTCTTAAGTCGTCTGCCCAAGCGCCAGTAGCGCTGACCACCACTTTGGCATGGACTTCGTAAGTATGACTACTAGTCGTATGAGCTGCTTCGCTGTTTTCTGAGCTTTCTGTTGTTTTTTCTACAGTATTTTCAGACATGCCCTTAATAATTGGATCAGAGGTAGTGTCTACCAGAGTAGCACCTACGATTAAGCCTTGCTCATCCGTAATTAACGATTCAGCTTTGAGGTAGTTAATAGCGTAAGCGCCTTCATGGATAGCTTCTTCTAGCACGCGCATTACTAGGCGCGAATCATCAGTCACCGCGTCACTAAACTGACTGGCACCCAAAAAGTTATCTTGCTTGATACCAGGATCAAAATTTGAAAAAGCGTCTTTTTTAAAATACTTGAAATAGCGCTGGCCAGCCAGCTTATCGTATACCCTAAGTAGGCTATTGAATATCCACGGTGGTGGAAACTTGCCTTTATAATGTGGCATAACGTAGTGCATCTCGTTGACCAAGCCACCGGCCTCGTTGAGCATTCGTTCACGCTCACGTACGCTGAGCAAGGTAGTCTTGAAATCACCTGAGGCAATGTAGCGTAGCCCGCCATGTACCATCTTGCTAGAGCGGCTAGAGGTGCCCCAAGCAAAGTCTTTTTGCTCAATTAATAAAACGGCTAAGCCTCGGCGTACCGCTTCTCGAGCAATTCCAGCGCCAGTAATACCACCACCGATGATTAACATATCCCACGGTTCAGAGCGTGATAGGGGAGCCAGTGCCTGCTGCCGCTGTTGGTATTGTTTGGTTTGGTTCATAAATGACTCATCTTAAGACACCTAATGGTAATGCGCTAACGATCAAATGGTAGTACGCTAACAATCAAAGGGTGATATAGCTTTGGCTTAGCTTAACTTGGATTAGCTTGGTCAATTTTGTCAACCCAGCCAATTTAGCAGAGCAGCTTTAACCAAATAGCCGTGCTAGTCTTCGAGCAACGCGCCCGGATTCATACGTTTTTCGGGATCTAAGCTTTTGAGCATATCTTTAGTCACCTGGATACCCAGCTCGCCTTTTTCGACAGCAAGGTAAGGGGCGTGATCACGGCCAACACCATGCTGATGCGATATCGTGGCGGTGCCATTGGCCAGACTTAAACTGGCGGCATGTTTGATTTTTTGCCAGCGGGCGAGCGTACTGGTGTGGTCTTTACCAGCTCTAAAAAAGTAGGTGGTATAAAGACTAGCACCTTGTTTATAGACATGCGAAATATGCGTGAATGCCATCACCTCTTCGCCTTCATCTGACAAAGAGGTTCGCACCGCTTCTTGCATCTGTTGCATCTGCTCGTCGATATTGTTCCAGTTGGTCGCGGTCTCAAAGGTATCGACCATGATGCCTTTTTCCCACAAGGTACCGCGTAGATAAGGGAATTTAAAACGTCCATGCGCCCATATTTTGCCCATCAGATCTGCTAACTTGCCACTCACGCCACCATATTGTTTTAATAGCTGTTTGAACTGATTGAGTGCCAGTTTATTCTGCGCTTTATCGCCTGTTACGCCATAAGTAAGCATGACTTTTTGCGAGTCTAGCCCACGCGCTTTTAGATAAGTACTAATGGCCAAAAACTGACTGGGACTGGTACCCAAATGCAGATGAGCATTGGTCTCGACCGCATTACTTAAACGTAGCATAGAGAGGCGGATGTTCTTTTGTACCGCTTGTCTGAGCACTGCTTTACCCGCTTCCCAGTTAGGTAAAAATACAACTTTGAATAGCTCTTCTTCAGGCTGAGGCTGAACGCGCATTTTGACTTCAGTAAAAATACCAGCGCGACCTTCAGTACCCATCATCATTTCACGCAGATCAGGGCCTGCTGATGACGCTGGAATATCAGCGATATTGAGCACCCCTTGCGGCGTTACTAAGGTCCCACCAGCAAACATTTGCTCGATACGTCCATAGCCTAATGATTGCTGACCACTAGAGCGGGCAGCAATCCAGCCGCCAAGTGTCGATAGCTCCCAAGACTGCGGATAATGCCCTAGCCGGTAGCCGTGCTCGCCCAGTTGCGCCTCAACGGTTGGCCCCTGCGAGCCTGCGCCAAAGGTGGCAATTTGGCTTTCAGTATCCAAGTCGATGAGCTGATCCATCTTACTCATTGCCACGGTTAATACAGGACGCGCGTCCTTTGGTGGGTTGATGTGCCCGACCACTGACGTGCCGCCACCATAAGGGATAACGATAAGGTCATGTTCGCGCGCCAATTGTAGCAATATCTCGATATCGCTGGTGCTTTGCGGCATCGCTACCCCATCAGGGAATACCTCAAAGTCGCCGCCGTGCATGGCTATCCAATCAGGAAAGCTTTGTCCACGGGCATGTCTGAGTCTGTCTTCATTATCGATAGAAACCATGTCGAGGTTAATGATGGCAGCAGGCAAGCGTGATTTCGGTACTTTCTTGAGTACCTCTTGTAGGCTAACCGACGATAGTTTTTTGGTTTTGCCGATGTGTGATTTAATTAATTTCGCACCGTGTGACGATACTTTTTTATTGATATTCACATTGCCCCAGCCATTCCAGCGGGTCTGCTCTATGGGTGTGTTGATGGGTGTATTGATGGGTGTGTTGATGGGTGTGTTGATGGGTGAATTGACGGGCATATTACTTTTTGAGGCGGTATCTAACCTGGTATGGTCAGTATTTTTAGTAGTCGATGTCACTGCAGTAGAGGCAGGCTTGGTGGCTTTACGAATAAGAGATTTAATGTTGCTCATAGGGGCTATAACCTATTGATTTATTATAACTATTTACCATAGTTATTCATTATAATTGGGATTTGAACAATGTAGGGGATAATTTTCTTGCTGGCAAACCTGCTGACAGCTGGATGGTGAATGCAATTCGTAAATAATCTCTATTAGAGCCATATAGTCAGTTCTACATAAGAGAAAGTTGTCTATATCAAGGTGCTACTGATATAAATTTTGCTTACTATTCGCACGCATGACAGAGGCTGTAAAAAATTCATGCCAATAACACGGCATCGTTTTTAAATTAGACCAATTATACTAATATAGTGCAGCTCTAGTTCTAAACAGGCTTTGATAGTCTAATCTTGGTATTCTAATGAGTGCTTTTAACCCTTTATAGGTGTGAATTGCTATGAAAAAGATACAGGCCTAACTATAAAAACAGGCAGTTCTAAAATATAATATTGATTTTTTAGCATATCACAATATAAGCCACTATTTTATATAGACTAGACATTAGTAAGATAAAATAAAAATAGTCCTAAATAATCGACATTCTAACCGCCATTATCCCGCTTAAACTTGTTAAAATAGCTCACCAATTTTATCTATTGATGGACACCTATTCATGACAACCGCCACTACGCCCAATGCTGCCACCCCTACTATCAAAGAAGACCGCATCTTAATTCTTGATTTTGGCTCGCAGTACAGCCAACTTATCGCCCGCCGTGTACGTGATTCTGGCGTATTTTGCGAGATGTTTCCCTACGATATCGACACCCAGCGCATCATTGATTTTGGCGCAAAAGGCATCATTCTATCGGGTGGCCCTGAAAGCGTACATGCCGAAAACAGCCCGCGCATTAATGATGCCGTATTTGACTTAGGCGTACCAGTATTAGGTATTTGCTACGGTATGCAAGCGATGGCAGAGCGCTTCGGTGGCAAAGTTCACGCCAGTGACATCCATGAGTTTGGCGCATCGACTATTAATATTGATAGCAAATCTGAGCTGTTAGACGGCATTGAAGACGCCGCTGGTAAGCTGAATGTTTGGATGAGTCATGGCGATAAAGTCATTGATTTGCCACAAGGCTTCGATATCGTCGCCAGTACCCCAAGTTGTCCAGTTGCAATTATGGCTGATGAGTCGCGCCATTATTATGGTCTACAGTTCCACCCTGAAGTGACTCATACCGAGCAAGGTCAGGCGTTACTGGGTCGTTTCGTCCATGATATTGCTGGCTGCGCTGGTAGCTGGACGTCCGACAATATTATTGATATGCGTATTGAACAATTACAGAAGCAAATCGGTGACAAGCAAGTACTGCTAGGTTTGTCAGGCGGTGTAGACAGTTCAGTCGTGGCGGCATTATTGCATAAAGCCATCGGCGATCAGCTGACTTGTGTGTTTGTCGATACTGGCCTGCTGCGTCTGCATGAAGGCGACCAAGTGATGCAAATATTCGCGGAGAATATGGGCGTAAAAGTCATTCGTGTTGATGCCGAAGAGTTGTTCTTAACCGCCTTGGCTGGCGAGTCTGACCCTGAAGCCAAGCGTAAAATCATCGGTAAGACCTTTATTGATGTCTTCGCTGAAAGTGCTCGTCAAGTGAGCGAGCAAGGCGATGGTAAAGTCGTTGAATTCTTAGCGCAAGGGACGATTTATCCCGACGTGATTGAATCAGCTAAGTCGCATCAAGGTAAAGCGCACGTCATTAAGAGCCATCATAATGTGGGCGGTTTGCCAGATGATTTGGCCTTTGAATTGGTTGAGCCATTACGTGATTTGTTTAAAGATGAAGTCCGTAAACTCGGTCTTACCCTTGGTTTACCGGCGAAGATGATTAATCGTCATCCGTTCCCAGGACCCGGTCTAGGTGTGCGTATCTTAGGCGAAGTCACCAAAGAATTTGCTGATATCTTACGTGCCGCTGATGCGATATTTATGGAAGAGTTAGAAAAATCAGGCTGGTATGAGAAGACTGCGCAAGCGTTTGCGGTATTCCAACCGATTAAATCTGTCGGCGTGGTTGGCGATGGTCGCCGCTATGCGTGGGTGATTGCGCTACGTGCCGTTGAGACTGTGGACTTTATGACCGCGCGCTTTGCCCATCTGCCGTATGATTTGATTGAGACTGTGTCTAATCGCATTATGAATGAGATTGCTGAGGTATCACGCGTGACTTATGATGTGTCGAGTAAGCCACCGGCTACTATTGAGTGGGAGTAAAACCTTACTTAATACTTAGCTTCAAAATGATATATGTTAGAACAATATATTTTAGAGTGGTATAAACAAGGAGCAATAAGCTATGAAATTAATTCATGTCGGTCAAGATGAATGGATGTTTGAAGATTCGGTTATTGATTTTCCTAACAAAAAATCAGCGAGTAATAAGTCAGGTGCTGACAGTGCTGGTAGTGCTCTTAATATAAGAGTCAAAGCCTTTGTTGAGACAGAGGTAAAAAAGGGTCGTGATATTAATGACATCATGAATGAGGTCATGACCAAGTTTCAAAATGAAATCATGCAAGAGGTCGGTGAACAGCCGCCTACCTCGTTTCAAGTAATTCGGATGACTTTGGAGAAAAATGGTTATGAAGCCGCTCGTGATGTGGCAGAGTTTTTGGTATTAGAAAATATAGATGACCCTGATGCTTATTTTAACTTAGCGTTTTTATGCGAGGAGCATGGCGATAGCTTTTTGGCCTTGCTGAGTAGCCGCGAATGTATGCGTCTGTATTTACGATATTTTCCGCAAAAGTTTAATTGGCAAAAAAGCAAACTGCCTTGGGGCATCATGGAAAACCGTGCCTTTTTGCGCGCTTTGTTTCAATTAACCAATGTATATGCAGACAACGGTAATTTTGAGCTGGCAAGCACGGAAGGTGAAAAGCTATTGCAAGTATGTCCTAACGACAATCTAGGCATACGCGAACGCTTGGTAGAGCTATATATGCTGACCGAGCAATACCAAAAAATCATTCAACTCTGTGACAGCTATCCTGAGGATATGCTCGCCAATATTGCTTTTGGCAAAGTACTGGCTTATTGCTATCAAGATAAGCTAGACAAAGCAGAAAAAGCCTGGGATATAGCACAGAAAAACTTGCCTAATATCGCTCATGAAATCCTTAAAAAACGTCATACTAGACCTCGCGGTCTGCATAGTTCTAATCAAGGTATAGAAATCGGTGGTAAGGAGCAGGCTTATCTTTACTGGGAGGACATGGGTGAATGGTGGGAGGATAACGCTACCGCGCAAGCCTTAATTGAGAAAAAACGTGCAGAGAAAAAGAAGAAAAAGTGAGTTAACAGTGGAGTGCTATGAATTATTAGAGCGCGCTATGTGCCGTTGAGACTGTGGACTTTATGACTGCGCGCTTTGCGCATCTGCCGTATGATTTGATTGAGACCGTGTCTAATCGCATTATGAATGAGATTGCCGAGGTGTCGCGCGTGACTTATGATGTATCGAGCAAGCCACTGGCTACTATTGAGTGGGAATAATTGGCTAGTTAATTCTTAGCTTAAAATGATAAAAAGCACTCAACTTGTTGGGTGTTTTTTTATTTACTAGGATATCTAAAATTCAATTTTAGTTGATTAAATAGTTAGAAGCCCTTAGATACTTAATTAATAAACATTTAAAATTAGACGAAAAGGGAATAATCGCGAATGGATAAGAAGAAACTTGAAGAAATACGTGAACTATCAGCTATGGAAATAATTAATGAAAATCAGGCACGATTAGACTCACTTTCTTTAGCCGCTGGATCTACAGACAAGCTTTTAAAAATTACACAGGATTTGGATTATTTTAAAAGGTTGACTGGGCATATAGCGACTCAAGATTTATTATCCAAATTATCTCAAAATTTCCCCCAAAATAATTTGGCTATAAATAGTTCCCTAGCAGGAACAATAGATAGTCTAGCCGAATCAAACTCTCTAAACTCATCGGTATTTGAATCAATCAAATTTAATAAAGCCATTATAGATGCTTTTGAAGCAACTCATTTAGGTTTAAAACCTCGAACGCAGTTCATCTTGCCAAAAGGCTTCACTTCTGAAGATCAAATAGGTGACTTAAGCAGTGCTATATCTAAAGCGACAGAGATTTTTAAACAGCATAAGCAATTTAAGCAATATTCGTCATTTAGGGTACTGTCAAATCTCAATAAAGATTTTTTTAGAGAGATTTTAAAAACTAATCTAACTCCAGCTGATATAGAAGAGTTTTCTGAAATCTCAATAGCCGAAATTGACGCTGAGTTAAGTGATGAAATAAAGTTAGAAAAAGATTTTAGTTCGTATTCAGAGAAAGCTAAAAAGATTTTATATTTCTTCTGCACCTTCATTCTATTACCGTATCTTATTGGTATAGCTAGTAGTATAAGCGTCAATTATATTAGACCTCTTGCAAAAGTCATGAATTAAGTTCGAAATTGACTACACCTGCAAACAGCTTCATTCTTAAATCATAACGCTGACGACGATTGCGATAGCGCTGAGCCACGATTTTAAACAGCTTGATCAGACCTATTTTGTGCTCAACCAGAATACGTAATTTAGCTAAATACTGATTCACTTGTTTGCTACAGTCTAGTAATTCACAGCCTTTTGGTTTTTTAAAGGGTGTAAAGGTTTGGTCATGCAACTTCGCTATACCTTGGTAGCCACTGTCTGCTAAGTAGCTTGCATTTTCAGGTAACCAGTCAGGACAAGTCTGTTTGTAAAGGCTAAAATCATGTACCGATCCTTTGCAAGTTTGAACATCTAGTATTAAACCTGTTTGCCAATGCACGATAACTTGCGCTTTTAAGGTATGTTGCTTTCTTTTTCCGCTGTAGTAGTCACTTTGGTTTTTTTTGGACGCTCAATCGGGGTTTCGGTCGCATCTACAATGACCGCTGACCAGTTAATATCATCAACATCGCCCCGTGGTAGCTTTCTAGGTAAGCCAAATCTACCTGACTTAAGAAGAATATCTTCTACTTTACGAACCATGCGACTGGCAGAAGACTCATGAATACCAAAGTCCATACCGATGTGATAAAGCGTTCGGTATTCACGCCAATAAGTCAATGCAAGCAGGAGCTGCGCTTCCAATCTAAGCTCGCTTGGACGACCTGATTTGGTCTTTGCTGCTTCATGTTGTTGCATGGCTTCTAACATGGCTTTAAAGGTAGTTTTATGAATACCAGTGTAGCGTTTGAAGCCGGAGTCGCTTTGCTCAAGTAGTTTATTTATATCGGGCATGGTAGTTATTTGATTGTGAGTGATACGGTTATTCTAATTCATGAGGCCACTTTTGCAAGAGGTCTATTCAGCAGTTTCAAGAAGTATCAAAAACTTTAGAGACTTCTAGAGAGGTAAAATCTTTTATTAGATCACCTGCTCCCTTAATTGATCGACAAGCATTAAAAGGATATCGAGTAACGACAGTAAATACTTTAAACTTTCGTGATAATGCTGGTATGAGTTCAATGATAGTAGATACTATACCTATTGGCACTATAGTAAGAGTTATAGATAAGTCTAATAAGTCTTGGTTATTAGTAGAAGTTGAAATTAATGGAAAGCTAGAGCAGGGTTGGGTTTTGAGACGCTACACAACTTATTTTAAGTAAACTCAATATATTCACAGTTGAGTGGCATTTTGTTTTAATTATTGATAATGAACGCAAATGAACGCAAATGAACGCAAATGAACGCAAATGAACGCAAATGAACGCAAATGAACGCAAATGAACGCAAATTGTAGCTATCTTCCCAAAACAAAAAAAGCAATGGCAGCTCCCATGTATAAAGAACGCTGCCATTGCCAACAAAGGATTAAGTAGGTAAATAACTACCTACTAAACAAAAAAACCTAACCCCGCACATTCACCACATAACGACCCACCACTTTACTGGAAATAAAGCGTTCTAAATAGTCAGGCGTTTGTTCTAAGGTAATCTCTTCACAATACTGCTCAAGATTAGGAAGTTTCATATCAGTGGCGACCCGTGTCCAAATCTCTTGCTTGTCAGCAAGTGGAATAAATACTGAATCGATGCCTAATAAAGAGATACCTCTAGTAATAAAAGGCAGCACAGTCATTGCAAATTCAACTGATGATGCTAGGCCGCAAGCAGATACTGCACCGCCAGCCTTGGTTTGTTTGAGTAAGTTTGCTAGATAGTCACCGCCCAAAGTATCGATGGCATTTGCCCATAATTCGCGGCCAACAGGTCTTTTGCCTACCTCATTAATAGTGTCGCGATGACGTACCTCGCTGGCTCCTAAGGTTTTTAGATGTTCGCTTTGTTCAGGTTTACCTGAGAAGGCAATAACTTCATAGCCCAACTGCTTCAAAATTGCGATACTGATGCTGCCTACGCCGCCAGTTGCCCCTGTTACCGCTACTGGCCCGTCGGCGGGTTTTGCACCCATTTTTTCTAATTTTTGAATACATAAAGCCGCGGTCAAACCGCCAGTGC
This sequence comes from Psychrobacter sp. PL19, assembly GCF_017875835.1. Lineage (NCBI taxonomy): Bacteria > Pseudomonadati > Pseudomonadota > Gammaproteobacteria > Moraxellales > Moraxellaceae > Psychrobacter > Psychrobacter sp. PL19. The sequence continues at coordinate 582,079 of NZ_JAGING010000001.1, read as the reverse complement.
CGTAAGTCATTGCTTCTTTTAAGGTCAAAGAAGTTGGGCAAGCCAATGCCCAATCTGCTGGGATAGAGATCATTTGACCCAGACCACCCGGCGTATCCATGCCTAAATCATAGCCGAATACTAGTACTTCTTGGCCAGCCGTAAAAGTACCCGACTTGTCGCTAATCACTATGCCGGCGGCATCAATACCTGGGGTGTGCGGGTAATGCTTAGTAATCATCTTATTACCAGTGGCCGACATCGCGTCTTTATAGTTCAACGATGAATAATGAACCTCAATCAAGAGCTCATTTTGGGGAAGGTCTTCTACGCTGCGTTCGCGAATACTGTTGCTAAAGGTGCCATCAGCATGTTCTTCAACTACCAGTGCCTTAAAAGTTGTATGGTTAGACATAATTATATTCCTCGTTAGGTTTGTTTTTTTATCTGCGGTCAGTAACAGCTTACTCGTGTTATCAAAATAAAAAAAGCCCATGAAACCATGAACGTTTTTATTCGCTTGCAAAAACTTAAGGCTTCAACAACACCTTACCATTTTTTTCTCCCTGCAATTTTCCAGAGACCGCCGCTACGATATCAGCGAGATCAAAAGTCGCTTCTGTAGGTAGTTTTAATTGTCCGCTCACCGCTCTATCAATCAGCTCTTCAACCAAGCGCTGTTTATTTTTGACACTCATTTCTTGGCTGAGTTTACTGCCCCAGAATCCTTTTAGAACGGCTTGCTTAAAGATCATATCAGTAGGATTGAGCATCATTGGCTTACCTGACATCGCACCAAATACGGCAAAGGTGCCGCCATGGCCGAGTAGCGATAGTAAATCGCCACTGGCTTCGCCGCCAACAGAGTCAACGGCAGCACTGATTTTGTCATCGCCAATGATACGGTGTACTTGATCTTTCCAGTCGTCTTGTGAGGTATCAATATTATTTTTAATATTCAGCGTTTCTAAATCGTCTAGCGCATCGCTACTGCGTACTAGATTAATGGTTTTCACGCCACGCGCAGCCGCTAACATAGCCAGCGACTTACCGACCGCACCATTGGCCGCGTTATGAATAACCCATTGGCCACTTTGTATCTCTAGAAATTCAAGCAGCATTAAAGCACTTAGCGGCATCGCAATCAATTGTGCGGCCATTTCATCGTCTAAGCTGTCTGGCATGGGAAATACCATATCAGCTGAGGCAGTGAAGAACGCTGCCCAAGTCGCTTGCACACTAGCTGCCGCAACGCGTTGACCGACCTTTAAGTCTTTGACTTTATCGCCCACCGCATCGATGATACCTACGGCTTCGCTACCACCGATAGCGGGCAGCTCGGGTTTAAAACCATATTTACCGCGAATGGTTAATAAATCGTGGTTATGAATAGAGGCTAAGATGGTTTTGACCCGCACTTCATTGGCTTTGGGCTCTGGAGTAAGGCTGTCACCGAGGCTTAAGACTTCAGTAGGTTTGCCAAAATGGTCATAAGTGGCGCTACGCATGAGAAATTCCTTTATTTGTTTTTTAAGTTGTGAGCAACAATAACAAGTCGCACGCCGGTAGCGCAATATCAATTTAGTTAAGGAAGGTTGTTGGCTATCAATATTAACTATTGATAATGATAAACATAATATGTGTAGTCGTGACCTGCTAATTTGACGTTTCATCATCTTGATTGCTCTTGCCTATGATCATTTCAAACAGCCCATTAACCATTTCCCTCAGGTTGAGCCAATTATAGGCAATGAAAAAAACCAGTGATAAGGCAATGCCACCACGCCAATAATGAGTGACGCCTTGTCAAAAAAGGCCAGCCACGAAGGTTTAGACGGGCATACTTCTAGATGAGTCGCTGCCGCATTGGCATGCTCTAAGGGCAAAACACCTTGATCGAGTAATTTTTCGATAGTACGCCGTGGTAGGCTCATAGCGCTCTCTAAATAAAAAGATTATGTAGCTTAGCTTGTTTTTTTTGAGATGATTGCACACTAAAACGTATACAGCGCTGACTAATATTGAATGAATATTTGAAGAGAGTAACTAGAGTTTATGGTTTAAATCTAGCGTCGATAATTAAACTACAGGCCAGTCATAGATATCAGTAAATTTGACCTCCTCATACCAAGGTCTGTCTTAATAAAACTCGATTCTAGTCAACACATGCTCTTGTATCATATAGGCACAGATATAAGCGCTCGGCCAGGCAAAAACAAATGCCAAGCCCCATGAATGCAAAAGTTCCATAAAAAAACCATCAATAAATCCTATTTTTACCAATATGAGTGCGGTTGAGATTATAAGTGACATCATCATCGCCATTAAACCAGTAAAAATAAGCCGATAGTATTTTCTACGGGTGCGTATTCTAAGAGTAGGTGTCTCTGCCATGGTTTGACTTAGTCCTGCATAATTATGGTTACACTTATCGTCAATCATAATATAGAGTGATAACGAATTGGTAAAATGGTTATTATTAATTATAAGGCTCGTAATATTATAATCAATAAATAAGAAGATAGTATGTCAGTTTATCGGTAGAAAGCGTTAGGCATCATTGGTGGTATGAGTTGGGAGAGTACCCAAAGCTATTATCGGCTGATTAACGAAGGCGTAAAACAACAGTTAGGCGGCTTACATTCAGTGGACTTACTAATTCATAGTGTAGATTTTGCACCGATTGGTGCGCTACAAGCAGACAGCCCGATTCCAGTATTTGATACCACCGCGATTCATGCAGCCGCAGCGGTGGAGTTTTTATTAGGTAATACAAAGTTTGAAGGTTCTGCCAGTATAATCTCAGCCTAGCAAGTGACTTTATATAGCAGCATGTAGCGGTTTTTTGACACGCCAAAGTCTTGTTTACTCTAAAACTGGGTTTAGTATGTGCGGTAGTAGGCAAGTATTATGAACCATTTACTCGCCAAACTGATAAGCGAAAGTTGCCCGACTAGACGCGTATATATGAACAATGTTTATGAATAAGGTTATCGAGGCTATTATCGTTTATTCTTTTTTATCATATGACGTCTATGTAGTCTTTTATGAAGTCGTCGGTGCAATCTTGTGATGCGGCGCAAAGGCAGTCGCTTCCATACCGTCGTTGGTATAATATCACGAAGCGACGCACTGGTGCCTGTATGCGCGCGATAGCCCTCGGTTCTTTGCGCAGCTTCCTCCGCGGGCAAGATTTTTCCCTTACGCCATCCGCCATGCAGATACAGTCCTGCCCCCATCACAGCGGTTGCCACCATGCCTGCCGGAAACGACAGCCAAAGCGCATCTTCTCCAAGTAGTGGATAAAGCCCAAAAGCAAACCCAAGACGCACTGGGTACATCGAAACCGCCATGACGACCAGTGGCCAAATCACATAGCCGTTCGCACGCATGGTGCCGAACAGCACTTGTGCTATGCCAAAAAATATAAAGCCCCATGTCGCCATTAACTGAATATGGCGCCCGATCGGCACCGCTTGGCTGTCACTGCCAAGAAAAAAGCCTAAAATAGTTTGATCAAAAATTGTCAGCACTCCAATGAGTGTACCTGTTAATATCAGGTTAAAAGCGAGTCCCCATCTTGTGATCCCTGCAATCCTGTGCCATTGATTGGCACCGATGTTCTGTGCAACCATTGCACTGGCCGCGGCACTTAGTGCCATTGCAGGCATCTGCACGTATGTCCAAAGCTGCTGGGTCGCGCTGTAAGCTGCTGTCGTCTGTACACCCTCGCGGTTTATCAGCGACAGCATCGTCAATGCCGCCGAAGAGATGACGATCATCTGCAGGCCCATCGGCAAGCCCTTTGAGAACATCGACTTCAGGATTTCTCGATCTGCGCGCAGAAAGCGAAGCTCTAGCATGCTGAGTGTTAGCACAGAACCACGCAGGTACATGGTGACGACCATGCCAATAAGCGCTAGCGTGTTGGCGACGGCTGTTGCGAAGGCCGAGCCAAATATACCCCATTCGGGAAAGGGTCCTAGACCCAAAATGAGCGTCGGCGTCAAAATCAGGTCAATAATGACTGATATCAGTATAAACCAAAGCGGCGTTGTAGAATCCCCCGTTCCGCGTAGTGCCATCATTATCAGCGTAAACGTTAGAGTGACGGGCATCGCAATAAAAATCATACGCAGATAGGTCAGGGCAAGGCTTGCAGCACTTGGCGGAGTACCCAGCAGATCAAGTAGGGTCGGCGCAAATATCCACCCTACAGCCGACACCAATATACTTATCGGAATAATGCTACCCAGCGCCGTTCCCACAGTTTTCTTGACCATGGCGTCGTCGCGGCGGCCCATTGCCTGACCAATCAAAATAGTAGACGCCATACCGAAACCAAAAACGAAGGAGATCAGTATAAACATCAAGATGTTGCCGTTCGCCGTCGCTGCCAACGCCTCTTCACCTAGGGACCGACCCACCCAAACGGCATTGATCGATCCGTTTAATGACTGTAGTGCCGATGATCCAAGTGTTGGCAATGCAAACAGAAGCATCGTTTTGGCAATCGATCCTTCGGTGAGGTCACGCCGTTTATCAGTGGAAATAGCTGTGTTACTCAATGTCTTTCCTTTTGCACCATCCAAGTTGGCTTTGGTTGGTTGGCTTTGGTTGATGGTAAAAAAACGTCCTACAAAAGATGCCAAATAGTTAATTTAAGATTGATTAAATAATTGATGAAATAAAGACACTTATTATAAATGAGAATGCTTGTGCCATCTTTATTAGAACGGTAATCAGATCAGCGGTAACGAACCCTTCGCAATCGTTAGTAATTCAACCACATCAAATGCAACGCCTTATCCCACCCATAGTGGCAGATGCCCTACATCGCCATTTTTCCCAGTATTCGCGCATATCGCGGTGGTCATGGCTTAAGCTTAAAATGAGTCTGTGCTAGGATTATGCTTTTTAATTTACTCTGCTAGATTTTAACAAGGATATTTCAATGCTATTAAAACGCCTAAGCCTTGCCACTGTGCTAAGTCTGTCAGTCGTTGGCTGTACCACCGCGCCCAATACCTTAGCCGTCAATACTACCCAAAAGATTATTCAGTATGAACGCTCAAAATCTGACTTAGCCGTAAAAGCGCTGATGCTGAGCTCTGGTGACAAAATGGTCTATGCCGAAAACGGCAATGTAGCAGGCGAGCCTTTACTACTGATTCATGGCTTTGGCGGTAATAAAGACAACTTTACCCGTATTGCTCAGCAATTAGAGAACTACAATCTGATCATTCCTGATTTACTTGGCTTTGGTGAGTCTAGCAAACCTATGGCAGCAGACTATCGCGCAGACGCGCAAGCAACGCGCTTACACGAGCTTATGCAAGCCAAAGGTGTGGCATCTAACATTCATGTCGGTGGCAATTCGATGGGCGGCGCTATCAGTGTGGCTTATGCAGCAAAGTATCCTAAAGAGGTCAAAAGCCTGTGGCTGATAGATAGTGCCGGCTTTTGGTCAGCGGGCGTGCCGAAGTCTTTGGAGGATGCAACCCTTGAGAATAATCCATTATTGATCAATAAGACGGAAGACTTTTACAATATGTATGACTTTGTCATGTCTAAGCCGCCTTATATCCCCAAGTCCATAAAAGCTGTATTCGCGCAAGAACGTATCGCTAATAAAACGCTAGAATCCAAAATACTAGCGCAAATAATTGAAGATAATGTCGAGGAGCGCGCTAAGATTATCGCTGAATATAATATTCCAACGCTAGTGGTTTGGGGTGAGAAGGATAAGGTAATCAAGCCTGAAACAGTTACGCTAATAAAAGAAATTATCCCACAATCGCAAATTATTACGATGCCAGAGATTGGTCATGTACCTATGATAGAGGCGGTAAAACAGACAGCGAATGATTACAAAGCGTTTCGTGAAGGGTTTCGTGAAGGGTTGAAGGCAGTTGAGCTAAAGGCAGAGTAATATCTGTTAGCCAAAAATATTAGCTTTCAAAATATGGGTTTTTAGAATATTAAATGCCAAAAAAAGAAACATCAGGATATCTGGTGTTTCTTTTTTATTTTGTATACTTTGACTCTGAAGTTGTAGTTAAAATAGTTGACTACGGTTTTGTAGTTAATTTGGGTAAAGTAGGTTGGTTTTTTAAGCCTGACTAAAGCGCAGATAAAATATAACTTACCTACGTCTATTTACTTCTTAATTCAATTGCAAAGAACCTTTGGCACTCATAAGCAGCTCAACCACATCATCGCCACTGATAACAGTGAAGCGCTTATCGATAGCTGATTCTTCTACGCCATTATGTACCATGCATGCTTTGCAGACCAATACTTGCCCACCTTTTTCAATAAAGGCTTCTAGCAATCTTCCAGCGGGTTCGAACGGCGCGCCAACATCGACGTTATCCAAAGCGTTTGGCAACGCCAAATGTATCGCATCTACCATCAATATAACTGATGCAGAGTGCCCTTTTTTAAGTGCCACACCTGCCATCGTAAAGGCTAGGGTGATTTTTCTTGAATTTGATTCGCTGTTATCAAATAACGTACCGACATAATCTGTAGTGGTAAGCATATTGTTATCCTTATAGGTTTGTATTTAATTAAATCATACCTTGAGGGATATCCTAGCACTTAATATATTTATTGGTATAATGTATTGTTATAAAATAGTAGCTTTAAGGTTAGTTGATTGTGACAATATCTTTAAGGCGTGATTGAAGTAAACGCAACGCAACCCGCTGCTGTCAAATACCAGTATGTATATTCTAACCAGATTCAGCAAAAAATAGCAGCCGATAGAATAGCCAGTAAAATAGCTCAGTTTAGGGCTATAACGCCTTTACCAATCGCTCTAATAACTCAACCGCACGCTCTTGTCTTACTAGCGTTACACCTTGTCCCGCCCACAATGACAGATGTTCTGGATCAGCATTTTTACCTGCATTGGCACGCATAAATGCGGTCATGGCGTTTAATTGTGGGTACGGTGGTAATTCATCTTCCTTATCAAAATTAGCAAAGTCGTGCAGATAATTATTAACCAAGCCACGAGCCTGCTTGCCTGAGAATAATCGAGTTAAGCGGGTTTCAGAACTGCGCGTACCATCACTGGCATCTAGTAGCGCTTGCTTATAAGTCGCACTAATACCAGATTCATCTGTGGTTAAAAATGCCGTGCCCAGCTGCGCTAATTGTGCGCCTGCGGCTTGTACTGCCTTGATATCTTGTCCAGTCATAAGGCCACCAGCGGCTATCAGAGGAATATCCGTACTAGCCCGCGTCTGGCTAATCAGAGTCAGTAGACCTAGCGGATCTGCTGAACTCTGTGGTAACCAACCTCCACGATGTCCACCGGCCTCCATTCCCTGTACACATACCGCATCTGCGCCAACTGCTGCCCACTGTTGCGCTTCTAGCGGATGGTTGACTGTGCCAATGACGCGAGTGCCTAACTGTTGCAAGCGCGCAACTTGCTCGGCGCTAATAATCCCAAAAGTAAAACTAGCAACGGGGACTGGATTATCATAAAGCACTTGCAGCTGCTCAGTGAAGCTATGTGCTGGGCGTTCAGGCAACGTCGCTGCGATCTTTTGTTTTTGATAATACTGGAGCAGCCAATCCGGCATTGAGGTGTCAAAAGTATAGGCATCGTGCTCGGATAGCACCATTAAATTGACCATAAACGGTCGATCAGTGAGTGCTTTGATACGGTCAATTTGGCTGTTTAGAGCGTGCGGTGCGGTTGCGCCTCCTCCTAATGAGCCCAGGCCACCAAAGTTACTAACAGCAGCGATTAACTCAGGCGTGGTCGCACCGCCGGCCATTGGGGCTTGTATGATGGGGTAGGCCATACCGAGTTTGGTTAGAAGTTGGCTTGATAGGGTCATAGTGTTATTTCCTTTTTATTTGAATTTGTGTATCTGTGACTTATTCTACCTAAGATATTTTATACAAGCACCTTGTTAGTCACTGTATTTGAGCATTGGCGGCAGAGCAATTGCTATTATTACTCATGCTTAATAATATTTTAGCTAGACAGCTTAACCTTATAAACTAAGGCACACTATAGTAGTGTTTATGCTTAATGGTGACTTATGTAGGAGCACTGGGTCAGGAGGTTATTATGAAGCCTAACCAGTACAAAGTATGGCTATGATCAAGCGTTTTGTAGCAAATCAGTCTGTGCTAAGATTATGGTATTAGCCAACTTTTTTTCAGTATTAACAAGGATGTTTAATGAAATTAATGCGTACGAGTCTGGCAGCCTTGCTGACTCTTTTTATAGTTGGCTGTACGACACCCAACACTTTCACAGTCGCCACGACCCAAAAGCTCGTACAGTTTGAACGGGTTAGATCAGACCTTGAGACCAAAGATTTTACCCTGATGTCTGGTGATAAAATGGTTTATCTAGAAGGCGGTAATTTAGTGGGTGAGCTCTTACTATTAGTCCATGGCTTTGGGGGCAATAAGGATAACTTTACGCGTATCGCTAATAAGTTAGCAGGTTATCATCTGATTATTCCAGACTTATTAGGCTTTGGTAACTCTAGTAAACCGCCACAGGAAGACTATCGCGCAGACGCCCAGGCGCAGCGCTTGCATGAGCTGTTGCAAGCCAAGGGTGTGGCCTCAGCGATTCATGTTGGCGGTAACTCTATGGGTGGCAGTATCAGTGTCGCCTACGCAGCAATGTATCCTGATAGCGTCAAAAGCCTGTGGCTACTGGACAGTGGTGGCTTTTGGTCAGCAGGCTTGCGAGAAGAGTTTCTAGATTTAGACCCTGATGATAACCCCCTGTTGGTTAACAATACTGAGGATTATTTTGAACTGTATCAGTTGGTAATGTACAAGCCGCCTTATATTCCTAAAACAGTACAGGCGGTCTTTGCACAGGAAAATATAGCTAATCGTGATTTGCAAGTCAAAATCATTGATCAGGTGCTTGAAGATAACGTGGAAGCGCGTGCCAAAGTTGTCGCAAAATACAATATTCCCACGCTGATCGTTTGGGGTAAAGAAGACAAGGTGTTAAAGCCTGAGACTGCCACATTAATGGCTGAGTTGATGCCGCAAGCACAAGTTATTATGATGGATGACGTCGGTCATGTACCGATGGTAGAAGCAGTGAAAGATACCGCGAATGATTATAGAGCCTTCCGTGCTGGGTTGAAGGCAGTTGAGTTGCCGTCAGAGTAATATCTGTTAGTTAAAAATATTAGCTCTTTAAACTTGTGTTCTCAAATAAGAAAGAGAAACATTATAATATCTGGTGTTTCTTTTTTTGTTTGAGCCGGTTTTATTGACTACGACACTGTCGTTAAGTTAGGCGTCACAAGGTAACTATCATAAAGACGTTTATTTTTTGGGTTTCACTTACACCATAACCTATTGATCTAAATCTTTACCCGACCGGCGGCCAAGGACGGTGAGTATCACTCTCAATCCATTCTTTTACATATCCGGTCGGTGGCATATCCCACTCTGATTTACCCATCGCTTTGAGTACGCGTTGAGTATCAATCACACAACCTTTTTCAGTGACACCAGTCCGTAGTAATGTCGAAGAGCAAGGCTTGCCCTTAACCCACATGGAATGCTCAAGATACAGCCAGCGCTCATCTATGGCGACGATATGGGTCTTGATAGTGACTTTGTCAAAAAATCGAATACGTTTACGGTACTGGATAGTGCTGCCCGCGACCACCATTGCCCAACGTTTTTTGAGTAACATACGTCCAAGGCCCGTACGGATGAGATAATCAGTGCGTCCTATATCGTATATGGTCAATACCCGACCATTATTCATCTCTAACATAGGATCAAGATCGATTAGGCTACAGCGAATACTTACTTCACTGGTCTGGGTAATATCTAGAGACCGGCCTTTTTTGTTAGCGATAACAGCATCAACGATAGACTTAGTATAGCGGATGTAGGGGTACATAAAGCGGTCTCAAAAGTGTAGTCAAAAGTCTAAAAAGTAGGGCTATGGTCTGCCAGATTACACACCAATGGAATGAAAAAAAGCACTGACAGTTTCGGGTATCCAATTAATATCAAATTTTGATGTTTTTGCTTTTTTACCGTTCGCTAGAGACGGCTTGGCATCTGACTGAGTAGCGTTGGTTTTTTTATTAGAGTGCTTTTTGTCTGAACGATAACGGAGATAGCCGATATGACCACCGTGATCCGTCTCCAGAATAGTGACGCTATCAGAAACATCGTTGATGGTAGCGGTAAAGCCAATAAAAGGATCGTCTTTGGCGCTAATGAGCAGTAGCGGATGAGTCACACCCAATAAATGAGGTAGGGCAGAAGAGGAATGATAATAGTCGTTCTTAGAGCGATAGCCATGACGCGGGGCCGTAAAAATATTATCGAAGTCGCTAATGCGATTGACGGCCTTAATAGAGGCAATTTCCTCTTTGGTTATATCATTGGCCAGTGCTTTTTTGATAATGGGATTGAGCAAATACGGCGTATAGATACGATGACTCAAAAAACTATGCATAGTAATGGCCGCCGATGACATATCAACGGGTGCGGAGATGACCACTGCGCCATCACACAAAGCTTTATCACCATACTCACCCATATATTTTGCCAGCGCATTACCGCCCAATGAGACCCCAACGGCATAAATATGCGCATATTTTTGGCGTAAGTTTTCTAGCGCGTGATGTACTTCACCCGTGTCACCCGCATTATAAAACACGCGTCCGCTAGCAGGAATACCACCGCAACTGCGAAAATGCGCTACGACAAAGTGCCAACCTTGAGCATGCATCTCATAAGCCAACACGCGCGCATAATGGCTGTCGCTACTGCCTTCCATACCATGAAATAGCACAATTAACGGTGTCTTTTCTAGCGCATCAGCGTTATCTGTGTCTGCGTTCAGCTCATGAGCATCATAAAAGTCATAAGCAATATCGCTTTCATCCAAAGAGTCTTTTTCGACCACCCTTCTGTAAGTGGGTGCTTTTGGGGCAAAAAACTTAGGCAAGATACTTTGTAGGTGCGGATTGGTGAGCCAAAATGGTGGCTTAAATTTGTTATAGATAAAATTAGTCATAGAGTCGTATCAGGTTTGATTAAGAAAAAAGGGTAATAGTACATTTTTTATTTAATAGAATTGCTGTATTTTCAAACATTAAGTTTCACGTGAAACAAGTAATATATTTTAACTAAAGTATTAAAAGTAACTATCATACTCAGCTATGAGCAGGGTTCCAATATTTTTAAGTGAACCGTTCAGTGAACAGACATATACTCAGAAGATGAGTTATTATTAACAATTTGATTAGCCGTCGTCATGTAAAACCTTACCTGCCATCGCCAGCTCTATCTTTAGCGCTTCAATATCGCCCTCAGCAATGGTAACGGTTAATAGCACACCCTCACTATAAGCGACGTCATCAATACTGCCGTTTAAGCTGTCGACCACATAGCGGCATTGTGCTTCAGTGGCAAACTCAGCTTGTATCTGTACTTGAGCGATTGCCACATAAGGGCTTAATATCATTTCATCGACTGTGGCTTGCGCAGAGCCGGCATAGGCGCGCGTCAGACCACCTGCTCCCAGTTTAATTCCGCCAAAATAACGCACGACTATAATGATAATATTACCAATAGCTTTGTGCTGTAGGACATTTAATATCGGTCGTCCTGCTGTACCACTCGGCTCACCATCATCATCAAAGCCAGCGCTAGTAGTATTATTGGGGTCACCAATAATATAAGCCCAGCAATAGTGGCGGGCATCAGTGTATTGCTCGCGCAGCTGTTCCACGTGAAACATAGCTTGCTCACGTGAATTTACTGGATAGGCATAAGCGATGAATTCAGACTTTTTAATTTCAAGACGGGCGTTCACCGTACGTTGTAACGTTTGATAGCTCATATTTAATTTAGGGTCTAGGTTGGATATGCTAAACTTGCACTATTATCACTGCTGTCCATATTTGGTGCAGTGTTCATTTCATTTCCCACTATAGACTAAACCAAATAGTTTCGATACCAGCAAGCCAAGTGTAGATAGTAGCTGGCTTATTAAAGCAGCTACATCAAGCAAGGATCATGCCGTAGCGGATTTATGTGGGTTTAACTATATAGCAACTGATGGTAGCAAATAGCATGCGTTTAGATAAATTTATTAGTAAAGCCACCGAGCTGTCACGTAAAGAATCCAAAAAAATTCTGCACGCCGGTGAAGTCACGGTCAATGATAAGATGACTAAAGATGTTGGCTTGCACGTTGATATCGTCAATGATGACATTCTTTGGGCAGGCGAGCCATTATCGGTTGCTGCCGGTAATCGTTATATCTTATTGCATAAACCTGAAGGTTTTGAATGCACGCTTAAAGTTAAAGAGCATCCTATCGTGACTGAGCTCATTGCAGTACCAGAGATTGGCAGCTTACGTATTGCCGGACGGCTCGATGTCGATACCACGGGCGCACTGCTTATTAGTGATGACGGTAAATGGTTGCACCGCGTTACCAGTCCTAAGCGTGAGCATGCCAAAGTTTATGAGCTGACACTAGCCGAACCCATGGACAGCGCTGCCCAAGAAAATGCAGTAGAAGAAGTTGCTTACGGTATTTTATTAGATGGTGATTATGAAGATACCAAACCCGCCACTCTTGAATTCATTGATGAGACTCATGCTCGCTTGACCTTAGAGCAAGGCAAATACCATCAAGTCAAACGCATGATGGGCTATTTTGGCAATAGAGTGACTGAGCTACATCGTGCCAGTGTCGGCCATATTAATTTAGAAGGTCTGGAAAAAGGCGACAGTCGCTTTTTGACTGAAGAAGAAGTCGCCCAGTTTTAAGATTGGGTGGTTGTTAAGCGTCATCACAACACCTTTTATCATAAAACCTTTTATCACAAAATCTATCACTACAAAAAAGCCATCGGTAGCAGCGACTTAATAAAGTCAGCTGTTTATTGATGTTGCCTGTTTCTGTTGCCCGTCTCTTAAAGCTAGGTAGCAATTTTGCAAAATTAGCCGCCAAGTCCTTATCATGCTCTTATAAAAACCTGCCAATGTGCTACAGTCAGTCGATCTTTTTTAATCTACTTCTTTATATAATATAATTTAAGTTTATTAAATACTACTATGAAGTTATATGTTAGTTTTAAATTAGATTAATGGTATCAGCCTAGTGTTTTTAAAATTAGATTAGTCGACAACCTTGTATAGACTTGATAGGACAATCTCTGTGAAATTAACTATATCGAAACCTGCCAGTCTTATCGTTGCTATGCTATTGGCAACTACTGCTTGCGCCCAGCCGTCAGCTACCACGCCCACTAGCAGTAACGATGCTAGTAAAACTAACATTAGGCCAAGTGCTCAACCAGCTGGCAAGGTAAGCGCGGCTATTGACAGCCGGCTACGCCAAGTATTAAAGCAAGCAGGGATTAAAACTCAGATAAGGTCTATCGTGCTATCGAACTTGCCTAATTTGTATCAAATCAACATCGCCGAACAGCCACCATTACATATGACGGCTGATGGTAAATATGTCATTCAAGGCGAACTGCAACAAAATCCGAGTAAGCGTCCAGTGACCGAGATTCCAGTGCGTAGCAGCAGTGCGCAAGTAGGGACTCTCGTTAATCCCACAACTAAAGCTAGTATGCTGGCCAATATGGGTGCACTCAAAAATATGAGTACCAAGACGCCATTCTTTTATACCGCAGTGCCAGGGGTAATCTGGGGCGCAACGCTTGAAGGAGTACCGTTCTTAGTGTCTGATGATGCCCAGTACATAACTGACGGTGAAATCTCGGTAATTGAAAACGGTCAGTTTACGGGACTGGACGAGAACTTTGAAAAGCGCAAAAACCAATCGGTATTTAGTACACTTGATCAGGCACAGTTGATTACCTACCCAGCGACTACAGCTGAAAAAGCAGTGATATACGTAGCAACCGATGTCAATTGCCCTTATTGTCGTATGTTGCATAAAAAACTAGAGCTATTGAATAAGAAAGGGGTAACCATCAAGACCATTGGTTATCCTATTTATGAACAGTCGCCTGAGCAAATGCGTGGTATCTGGTGTCAAGCTGATGATGCCAGTCGCCGGAGCGCTTTGGATAAAGCGATGTTGACCGGTGAAATGACTCCGGCACCGGCAAGTTGTCGCGTGGATCATGTTGCGCCCAACCGCGAAAAAGCGGCTGGACTTGCTATATTTGCTACCCCTGCGATTTATCGTGAGGATGGGGTTTTGTTCCAAGCAAGCTTTGAGAGTGCAGAATTCTTAGAATTTTTGGGAGTAGAATAAACCACTACCTAAATAAAGTGCTAAAGTCACAAACTCAAAAAGACCTCATTGCTTATCAGCCATGTGCTGCGAGAGTCGTTCAATATGCTCGACACCAATACCACAGCAACCACCAATGATATTTGCACCAGAGGCTTGCCAGAGTGTTGCCCAGGTCAAGTAATGCTCAGGAGTAGTGTCTTTACGTATGTGGCGCAGTTGTGCATTGGCTTGTTTGTGGATTTGTTTTGGGACAAAAGCATTGGCATAGACGCCCAGCTGCATGGGATATGACGCTTGGTTGATAATCGCCTTCGCAACTTGCAATGCTGAATTCATGACCTCAGGTTGACTACAGTTAAATAATACGGCATCGACATTCAATGCCATCATAGCCTGTACTGCCTCGGCTACTGATTCACCAGAGCGTAGCATAGGTGGGCTCGTGGCTTGATCGGTTCTGTCAATGCCATCAATGCCATCAGTGGTGCTATCTAGTTGACTGTCGTCTAGCGTAAACGCGATCCAAATGGGTTTCTGTGGGGTTTGTTTTTGAGTAGCTGTGAACTCAGTAATTAATTTATGCCAGGTTAACGCCTCAACGATGCTGCTCTGAGTCTCCACCAGCCATATATCCACATAGTCTACCTGTGCTGATAATAACGGACGCGCGATAGCAGGGGCTTGCTTGGCATCGAACAAGTCGGGTCGGTAAGAGCCAAACAGTGGGGGCAAACAGCCGGCGATTTGTACGGCTACTGGATTATTAGGCTTTTTGCTTGCTTGCTTCTTGCTTACTTGTACGGCTTCGAATGCGAGCTTCGCTGCCGTTTCTATGAGCTGCTCACCTTCAGCAAAAAATCGATCTCCTAGATGATAAGGGGTTACCGCATAGCTATTGACGGTGATAACCGTGGCACCAGATTTTATGTAGTCTAGGTGGATATCACGAACACTAGCTGGTGCTAGACTCAATGACAGTGCTGACCATTCAGGTTGGCGAAAGGGGGCACCGCGTCGCTCAAGCTCACGTCCCATCCCACCATCTAATATAGTCGTTGGCGCTGGCGCATCAGACTGAGCGCTCATCACCTTAGGCGTTGTTTGAGTGTGCATCATAAGCTCACTTATAAAATAGACCAAAAGATACGCCCTACATTAAGGCAGAATAATATCAATGATTTTCCAATCAATTAATCCATCACGTGCCATCATCACAGTGAGCGGATAACCTTTGACCTGACCACTAATGGTAAAGCAATTAATACCGCAGTAACTTAATGTTGGCCGGTCACTATCTGTCCCTCGGGCGACTTGCTGCGCCAACTCGGTAGACTGCTTTTTCATGATTTGTTGCATTTGGTTGTTAACCACTGCATTGACATCACCGCGCTGGACAATTAGATCTTGAATAAGGTTCTTGAGATCGACCTGATTGCTGGCAATAGCCCAGGCTGCGGCCAGCTCTTTGGTAGCGCTATTGGCTTGACCCTGAGTCGTGATTAATTTTTCTATATTTTGCGGCGTGATAGTACCATTTACTGCCTGTGTAATAAAGTTATTTGCTGCTTGCTTAAGTGGCTGACCGCCAAGCTCAGCAACCAGTGGGTATAACGTCAGGGTATTGGCGAACTTACTGGTCAGTTGGGTTTGTACGCTAGGTCGCACTTGTTCATAGTCAATTGCAGCAGCGATGGTAGCACCGTCTTTGGCATCGTAGGCATTTTTAAGCTGGTAAGCACTATAATAAGGTGAGCCGGCATATATTGTTATTGCGATAATCACCAACAATATGAGCAATGCTTTTAGATTTTTCATAGCTATCGATACCTTTACTGTGTTTGTCCAGCGTGATTATTGCGATCATTGAATTAGATTTAGGGCGACAAATATTAGCATGAGTCAGCAGTATAAAGGTATGAAAATATATAGGTTTGTGATGGTTGTTCAAGCTTACTGACGCTATAACTAGTCTGGTATTTATTATGAATAGTTGATAATTATATTAAGCGACTTTATGTATTTTTAATCATAAATTTTAGCAGTGATGTTAGCGTAAGTAGAGGCGTTATTAATTTCCCTTCTTGATGGCTTGATAAATCAGCCTATCATCTCCATTAATAGCGCAAACTTTTAATAATTGATTTGGTTAAACAGCATTCCGCCGTATTCGCTAGTAACGTCCAGTCACTTTGTATCTCTTTACGCTATTATCGCTGTGTTTCATGTGAAACAGTCGTAAGCGATTATTTATAAAAAGATCAATAGGATAGTTGACGACAGGATCAATAGACCTAGCAGCCGGTGGCACTGTGATGACGAGAGGAGAGCCCATGAGTAAGCGTGATTTTTATGAGATATTAGGGGTCAGCAAAGCAGCAGATAGTAAAGAGATCAAGCGATCTTATCGTAAGCTGGCGATGAAATACCATCCAGATCGTAATTCTGATGATCCTGATGCCGAAGATAAATTTAAAGAAGCTTCCATGGCTTATGAAGTGCTCAGTGATACTGATAAGCGCTCAGCCTATGATCGTATGGGCCATGCTGCCTTTGAAAATAATATGGGTGGTGGCGGCGGCGGTGCTGGCGGCGGTAACTTCCAAGATATATTTGGTGATATTTTTGGCAACTTCGGCGATGTCTTTGGTCAATCACGTGGTGGTGGCGGACGTTCACGTCGTGGCTCTGACTTACGCTATGTCATTGAGCTCACTCTTGAAGAAGCCGTTCGTGGCTGTAAAAAAGAAATCAGCTTCACCGCGCCAGCACCTTGTGGCACCTGTGATGGTAAAGGGGCAAAAAATGCCTCGGATGTGGTCACTTGCCAGATGTGTCGTGGTCAAGGCCAAGTCCGTATACAACAAGGTTTTTTCCAAGTACAGCAAGCATGTCCTCAGTGCGGCGGTTCTGGTAAGCAAATCAAAAATCCTTGCCCAGACTGTCACGGTAATGGCGTCAAAGATAAGTCTCGTAACTTAGAAGTCGCTATTCCATCTGGCGTCGACGATGGCGATCGTGTGCGCTTATCAGGCGAAGGCGAGGCCGGTGGGGCAGGAATCCAAAACGGCGACTTATATGTCGAAGTACGAGTCAAGCCGCATAATGTCTTTACTCGTCAAGGTGCCGATCTTTATATGGACGTGCCCGTAAGTATCACTGATGCGGCACTCGGTAAAGAAGTCGAAATCCCGACCTTGGATGGCAAAGTAAAAATAAAAGTTGCAGAAGGCACTCAAAGTGGCAAGTTGCTACGTGTCCGCAGTAAAGGTGTGACTCCGGTACGCACCACTATGAAAGGCGATATGATCTGCCGAGTGGTGATCGAGACTCCAGTGAACCTTAACCGTGAGCAAAA
The DNA here is from genome assembly GCF_017875835.1 of Psychrobacter sp. PL19. Classification (NCBI taxonomy): domain Bacteria; kingdom Pseudomonadati; phylum Pseudomonadota; class Gammaproteobacteria; order Moraxellales; family Moraxellaceae; genus Psychrobacter; species Psychrobacter sp. PL19. Next base: position 564,482 of record NZ_JAGING010000001.1, on the reverse strand, counting down.
AGACTTATTGCGTCAGTTCCAAGATACCCTAGATGATGACAGCCATCATCAGCAGTCGCCCCATAAAAAGTCATTCTTTAAAAAGTTTGGTGAACTGTTCGATTAATAGCGTTGGTTAATAGCATTGATTATTAGCAGTAAGCTTTATTAAGTAAATCATTATTTTAAGCCCATAAGTTTCACGTGAAACTTATGGGCTTTTTTATGGCTGTCCACAAGGCACCAAAATCAATTCATGCTATGATATTCAGAGCATTTATCAACCGCTGTAGTTAATACCAAATAAAATATATATGCTAATAATCATATGTGGCTGACATTTTTTTCTTACTTACAGTAAGGCTTTGCCACTCCAGAGGCTGTAATAATTTTTCTCAACCTCACTATATCTGTTTCAAAGTAAGCCGGCCGTACCTCCTGACAAAATCAGATTACTAATAATAAAGGTTTTAGGATAACAACATGACTCAACAAGTAGATAATAAAATTGCTAAGCAAAATATAAATATTGGTATTATCGGTGCCGGCGGACGTATGGGGCGCATGCTCATTGAAGCAGTACAGGACAATCCGCAGACCACATTAAGCGCCGCTATTGAGCGTCAAGGTTCAAGCCTTGTTGGAGCCGACGCTGGTGAAGTTGCTGCCATAGGGCTTTTAAACGTAAAAATAGTCGATGATTTAGCCGCAGTGATTAATGACATTGATGTGCTGGTTGATTTTAGCTTACCTGCTGCCACTGAGCAAAACATGAAAATCTGTGCTGACCATAAGGTGGCCATGGTCATCGGTACTACTGGCTTTAATGAGCAGCAAGAACGAGTCTTAGCCGCAGTAAGCAAGCAAATTGCCATCGTTTATGCGGGCAACTACTCTACTGGCGTCAACTTATCTTTAAAGCTGTTAGAGATGGCTGCCAAAGCTTTTGGTACTGATGCTGATGTTGAAATTATTGAAGCCCATCATAAGCATAAAATTGACGCGCCATCTGGTACTGCCTATATGATGGCCGAAGCTGTGGCACAGGCGCGTGGTCAGAATCTAAAAGATGTGGTGGTATATGGCCGCGAAGGGCAGACGGGCGAACGCGAAACAGGTACCATTGGCATTCACGCGATTCGTGGCGGCGAGATTATCGGTGATCATACGGTAATGTTCATCGCTGATGGAGAGGTAGTAGAAATTACCCATCGAGCACGGGCGCGTATGACCTTTGCCGCTGGTGCCATACGTGCCACTACATGGGTAGTCCAGCAAGCAGTTGGACAGTATAATATGCAAGATGTACTAGGGTTGAATGAATAATGCTCAAGCGAGAATAGGTTTGGGGTATGAATAACAAGGAGCTGCGCATGGATACAAGTAGGAATAAAGTGATGTTTCTTGTTAGTGACGTTGCTTACTACGTGCGGCAGATGATACTTGCTCTAAGCCTAGTAGGGTTACCTTTGACAGTTCAAGCAGTTAGTTCTAATTACCAAACTTACGTCATCCATACTTATGGTGGTGACGCGCTACTACCCGCCGTCCGCCAACAGCTTGGCTCCAGTCGTGATGGCGGCACGGTTACAACCTATCAAGATAAATTGGTGCTAAACACTACCGCCACTAATTATCGAGCGGTACAACAATTACTCACTCAAATTGACGGTCAACCGCAAGCGCTAATTGTGTCCATAAAAGTAGGTAATAGCAGCAGCTCCCAAGATAATATTCAGCAAGGTCGCGTGATTATCAGTAACCAAGGTATTCAAGGCACCGGGATTATTAATCAAAGTAATAGCCAACAGCAAAATAATAGCTTATATCAAGTGCAGACCTTGTCCGGAAGTGCTGCAAGTATCAGTACTGGGACGCTATGGTCATTGTCTAAAAATTATAGTACTAACTATTATTCATCATCTAATCGCCCGTCAGGACAAATTGTTATTCAGCAGCAAGTATTATTGCCAACCACGCAAGGCATTCAAGTCAAACCACGATTACTACTTAATGGACAAGTTGAAGTCAGCTTATCGCAAGTCGAAGAAGCGCTAGTAACATCTAATTCGTCTTATAATCGAAACCACTACAATAATAATAGTTATCCTAATAATGGTTATTCTAATAGTGCCATTAAAGGCCAATACTTAAATAGCACTATTATCGTACCACGCGGACAGTGGGTTAGTATTGGGCAGGTATCGCAGAGTACACAAAATAAAAGCTCAAATTATAGTGGTAATAATACTAGAGTCAGTAATAATAGCTCGCCGATTTGGCTTTTGGTACAGTAGCTCATTTTAATCAAAATATTTAAGACATAAAAAACGCGGTACTGTTGATAGCAGTACCGCGTTTTTTGTTCATTGAGATTTATTAAAGGTTAATCAACATAAACCACTTCTAACGGCGGAAAGCCATTAAACTCAACGGAAGAGTAAGAGTTGGTATAGGCGCCAGTAGTGAGCCAATATATTTTATCACCAATCTCTAGCTCTTCGGGCAGTTGATAACCCGCTTCTTCATACATAATATCAGCCGAGTCACAGGTCGGGCCTGCCAGCACTACCGTTCCTTTATTGGTTGAGGTTTCCATCTTTGGTGTATAGATTGGGTATTTGATCGCCTCACCTAAGGTTTCAATCAACCCTTGGAATAGCCCTACATCGGTGTAGACCCAGCGGATCAAATCCGTATTCGACTTACGTGAGATCAACACCACATCACTGACTAATACGCCTGAACCGCCAACCAATGAACGCCCGGGCTCAAGAATAATCTCTGGCATATTATCGTCGTCATAGTCTTCAGTTAAGTAACGTTTTATTTCTTCTGCATAGACCTGCACTGGATTGACTTCACTGATATAGTTGGCTGGAAAACCACCACCTAGGTTAATCATTTTTAGCTTGATGTCTTCTTCATGAATCATCCAATCAAACATATATTTGACCTTAGCCAACGCATCATCCCATGCAGCCACATCTCTTTGCTGACTGCCAACATGGAAGGAGATGCCATAAGGCACTAAGCCCAAATCGCGTGCTTGAACCAGCAAGTCAATTGCCATATTAGGGTGACAACCAAACTTGCGCGACAGTGGCCACTCTGCAGTATCTGAACCCTCTACTAAAATACGGACAAATATGTTGGAGCCTGGCGCATATTTAGCGATATTTTTTAAATCAGCTTCTGAGTCAGTGGCATACAGACGCACACCTTTTTCGTAAGAATATTCAACATCTCTGGCTTTTTTAATAGTATTGCCATAAGAAATACGTGAGGCATCAACGCCGCAATCGAGTACTCGATCTAGCTCGTAAACGGACGCACAGTCAAAGCTTGACCCTAGCTCAGCGAGTACGTTAATCACCTCAACCGCAGGACTGGCTTTCATCGCATAATGAATCTTAGCATCAGGAAAAAACCCTACCATTTCATGATATTTGGTCGCGATACGGCTGAGGTCAACGACCAAAAAAGGCGTGTTACGACCTTCGGAAGCTTGAGTAAATTTCTGCCAGCCGGCAGGGTCAAAATATTGGTCAATTTTGATCATGGTCATGGTAAAAAACCTTTAATAAAGACAATAAAGTATTTGAACAATAAAAAATATCCAAGCAGTGAGCCGAGATAATAAAGTGAATAACAGCAACTACAGGTAGCTCTGATGGCAGGTAACGCTTATTGGCTAGTCTTAAAATTCAACCATAACGCTAGAAATAACAAGGTTAAACGCTAGTAGTTTGTGACTCTTGAGCCGCTTGTTTTTCGTCCTGCTCCTGCTTTTCACGTATTTTAAGTACTTTACGAACTTTATCCCGGGCTCGAGTTTGTTTGAGATGCGATAGGTAATCTACAAAAATAACCCCATTCAAGTGATCCATCTCATGTTGAATACATACGGCTAGTAGCCCTTCTACTTCTTTATCAATACTTTGACCCTCTTGGTCTAAAGCTTCGATACGCACTTTAGTGGGGCGTTGAACTTTATCGTAGACATCAGGCACGGACAAACATCCCTCTTCATAAGGCTGTTTCTCTTCTACCAATGGCGTAATTTTTGGGTTGATAAATACCATCGGCTCATCTTTGTCTTCAGATAAATCCATAACAATAAGCTGAATATGTCGATCAACTTGGCTGGCAGCAAGCCCAATACCTTGCGCATCGTACATAGTCTCAATCATATTAGTGATTAAGGTTTTAATTTCCGCAGTAATCTCTTTTACGGGCGTGGCAATCGTACGCAGGCGCGGATCAGGGTAGTTCAAAATAGGGAGTAATGCCATACGGCTCACCTTAATAATACGGATCAAATAGGTCTGTTATTATAGGATAAATGGGGGCAAAAGTAACATTTATCAATACACATCAAGAATATTCACGGCGAAATCAGACCTAGCAAGATAATTAGTCGTAAATTAAATAACAATAGATCACATTAACCCTAAATAATTTAAGCAAAAAATTACTCATACATAGTCAATGAAAAGTAATATCAATACATAACCTACTGCTGGCATAAGTTTTTCTTGCTTGCTATGGCTACGCAGACAGAGGCTGCAAAAAGCCTATACCAGCAGTACCGTCGCGTTTCTAAGGTATTTTAACTGTATCTGTCGATAAATTAAAAAGACAATAAAAAAAGACCTTACTTAAGGTCTTTTCGCTACTAGATCTGTGATTGGTGTTTTATAAAGCTCAGTTATGCGCGGCGCTTGCTCATTATCATTTCGTATAGGAACAGTAAAATGATTGCGCCAATGACTGAGAAGATCAGACTGGTAAAGCCACCATCGGCATTGATACCAATAAGCCCAGCAATAAAGCCACCTAGCATTGCGCCTACAATACCCAGTACAATAGTCATAATCCAGCCCATTGGGTCAGACCCGGGTTTGATAGCTCGTGCTAATAGGCCGGCAACCAAACCTACGATAATCATCCAAATAAAGCCCATTATTTCTCTCCTAATTTATAGTAATTAATTTTATTGTAGTTAATAGGGTCTTGCTAATGTTGATGACTTAATGTTGATGACTACAGTGTAATCACTTGTTGCACTTAAAAGTAAGCGCAAAATGTTACCAGTGTAGGGGCTATGTGAGAAAATCTGCTTATTTGCTATTGTTAAGTCAGGTTAGGTAAATGGAAGGTTAAAAGATTACCCTAGGCGCCGTCGCATGTTGCACCTATAACAGTAGATGACCAAGCACTGGACATAAAAATAGCGTAGCTTGTACACGGCGTATGATTAGACTACTGGTATTGTTAATATCATTGGGTAATTAGAGCTGGCGCAAGGCTGTTAATAAGCGCTCATGGATTCCCTCAAAGTCACCATTGGACATAATGATGATCGCATCGCCCGCTTGAGCATGCGTGATGACGTGCTCAATAATCGCGTCGACGCTACGAATCACTTGCTGAGTGCCATGGTGCTCATCGTCCATTTGGGCACGATCAATGATGTCTTTTAGACCCCATTTTAGGTCAGCAGGTTCATACCATAGTGTATGGTCTGCTAATGTTGCCGATTGCGCCAAACTGTCCTGATGAATACCCATCTTCATCGTGTTGCTACGGGGCTCAATAATGGCCCAAATTCTTCTGCCAGACAGTTTCTTTTTAGCACCATCTAAAGTGGTAGTAATAGCCGTGGGGTGATGAGCAAAGTCATCAAAAACTAAAATGTCATTAATATTACCGATCAATTCCATCCGGCGCTTGATGCCAGCAAATGCTGACAAGGCTGCGCAGGCAGTAGTGACATTTACGCCAATATCATAAGCAGCAGCGACCGCCACTAAGGCATTATTGACGTTATGAATACCACTCATCGACCAGTTTACAATAGCGGTCGTTTCGGTATCGGCTGTCATACTTTCCGCAAAGCTTACTTTAAATTGGCTGCCATCTTGGTTAATAAGTTCGGCCTGCCAGCTGCTGTTGATTGCGGCACTATCTTCTTGCTGGTCATGCAGCTGATTATCAAGTGACTGACCATTAATATCTTGTTCACTATCGGACTGCTTATCAATGATGGCAGTACGCCAAATCGGCGTCCAAACGCCCTTAGCCAGCGTCTCTTCTAGACTAATAGTCGCTGCAGGCATGATGATTTTGCCCGTACTTGGAATCATGCGCACCATATGGTGAAACTGAGTTTGAATGGCATTTAGGTCCGCAAAGATATCAGCATGATCAAATTCAAGGTTGTTTAGAATCGCAGTACGTGGCCGATAATGAACGAACTTTGAACGCTTATCAAAAAAAGCAGAGTCGTACTCATCGGCTTCGATGACAAAATAGCCAGGTTTCGGCTGTGCTGTGGTCTCGTTCTCGCTATTGTTTGTCCCACTGGTACTATCGTCTGCGCCCAAATAACTGCTATGAGCAAATACCTGTTGCAAGTGTTCATCAGGGGTGTTCACTAACGGCACGCCGCCAATCAAAAACCCAGCATCGATACCTGCATAATGAAGTATCCAGGCGAGCATAGTGGTGGTGGTGGTTTTACCATGAGTACCCGCAACCGCTAACACATGACGGGACTGCAAGACTTGTTCAGATAAAAATTGTGGTCCTGAGGTGTAGCGAAGACCCGTGTCTAGCATGTATTCAACCACTTCCATGCCACGTTTCATAGCATTACCGACCACTACCAAATCCGGCGCTGGCTGCAGATGCTGTACCAGGTAGCCTTCTGCAATAGTAATTCCAGCATGCTCAAGTTGGGTGGACATCGGCGGATAGATGTTGGTGTCTGAGCCGGTCACCGTATGGCCAAGTGTTCTCGCTAGCAAGGCTAATGAGCCCATAAAAGTACCACAAATACCAAGAATATGAATATGCATAGACGTTCCGTGCCAGCTTAAATAAAAAAATGTAGAGTCATACCATCAAAAGGGTGCGGTATCAAAGCCCCACTCAGCCTTTGCATACCGTCCTAAAAACAGCAGTTAGTAGACGGTACATCATTGACGATAAACGAATGCTTATTGTAAAGTAAACCCCATTAGATGACCAATAAAAAACGCCTAACAAGTAGGCGTCATTCAGCTCGTAAAATCTAATTATCCAATCACGTTATTACAACAGACTATGATTTTTACGAGTATTAGGTGTCATCTTTCATAGAGATCGTCTATCTGAAGGATACTGATAACAGGTGATTGATAACAAGCGACTTATAACAAGCGACTTATAACAGGAAAAATTCATTGACGCAAAAGGCTATTTACGCGACAGAGTATAGTCCGCATTGGGTTGTTGGTCTTGATCCAGCATTACTAAATGATTCTCTTGAATACGATAAGTCTCGATAACCTTGGTTTCATAGATAATGGTAATCGTATCGTCATCTTGGCGATAAATACCGGACTCAATTAAGGGCACTTTAGGGGGTGTTGGATTGTTGTAGATAGTGGTCTTTAACACTGAGCTATCAGCAAATAAATTTAGGGTGATATCAATATTATCACAAAAGGAGCAAGGCAATATACCGCCATAATCTCCCATCAAGGTTGCCTGTAGAGCGCTGTTATTACGCGTTCCTGAGAACATTGGTGGCCCACTATCATCTGACCTAGTAGCTGCAATGAGCGATTGACTGTCATCTATGTCGTTTATTGCATTGTTTGAATTAGCCTTGCTACTATCAGTATCTTGCGAGGTTTCTGCTGAATTCTGACGGTCAGTATTCTGCGCACTCTTGATAGGTGAAGCTTGCGAGTTACTGCTGTTAGCAGCAGGCCTAGTAGATGATGGACTGTCACAGCCAATCAGCAGCATGGAAATAGGCAGCACTAAAAATAGCCGTCTAAAGCGTTTTATGACAACAGTAGTAGTAGAGAACCTAAGCGAAGAACATATCATGATCATACCAATAACAAACCAACATTCTTTAAGTAATAGCTATAAAAGTTATAGCAGTCATTTATTATTCACAACTCAACCTATTAATAGCGTTTAGAGTATTAAATGCATGAGATAAGTCTAAACATGGATAAGTCCTATAAACTGTTCTAAGATAACAAAGGTTGTAGATGCTTATGTGGACTTTTTGTTGTGGATGTAATTAGGAGTAATTCAAAATAAGGCCTGTGGTAATTATGAAATAGATATAAATATGATAATGGTAAGACTCATCAGTCTGAATGGTTAGGGAGGCTTAGCAATAGGGTTTAACAAGAGGCGTGTGATGGCAAGACAGTGTGATAGATAGTGTGATAAATAGTGTGATAAATAGTGTGATAAATAGTGTGATAAATAGTGTGACGGGACCCTTACACACTATTTTTAATGACTGGTTTTAATGACTGGCCCTTACTCAATGACTTCCATTAAGTGATCTGGGACTAAGAAAGGGCAGGATAGGTATTAAAGGACAATAGTGACATATAGGACTAGCCATCAACTAAGCGTGATGCCTAGGTAGGGCGAGTCGATATGGCAGGTCGAAAGATACGCCATAATACCAGGATCTGAATAACTAATAAAAAACTAAAAAAGATTAATGACTGTTCAGGGATACTCAATCCCAAAAATCGCCAATCAACTGACGCACACTCGCCAGAGCCAGCTAATACCTCGTTCAGTACTTGCTGCATCGGTAGGGTATCTAGCCAATAATCTAGACCGGGTCCACACGACGGCACTTGATCAGCCGGTAAATGTTGTAGCCAGACATGGCGTGCCGCCACCGCAGTAGCCCAAGCAATACCTGCTAGACTTCCTAGCCATAACAACAGCTTAATAATCATCGATTTTGGGTTAAGTAGAGCCGCGAATAAGGCAAAGCCACCCATTATCATCAGCCCGATCCGCTGAAAAATACACAGTGGGCAAGGTGAAAAGCCCATATAACGTTGCAAAAGAAATACAGCAAAGCTCATGCCTATCACGGTCATCAATACCAAAAACACTTGTAAATTACGATAAGTGGTCAGTTGTAGCATGGAGTAAGCACTCTTATTAGGTGTCAATTCGGACATCGTATTTGGTTGGTTTGGCGACAAACTAAGGTGTTAAAAGCTCAGAACCTGTGCGTTCTGAACGTTTATATTCTCTATACAAGGGCTTACTTTTAATATTTTCCATTAATATTGACTAACGATATTGCTGTATGTACTCCATAAAGTCTTCAGTTTCGGCTTCTTCAATTTCAGCTTGCTGTAATATCGATTTTTCGGCTAGGACTTCGTATTTAGCTTGGGTGTTTGGACTTAGGGTCTGCTGCAGTAAAGACTCACGATGCTGATGCGCTAGGGTAAAGCCCAGTTTCCACAAGCTACCCAAACGCTCACTATCAGCATTCACTTGTGCTGATATGGTTGACTCAGAATGGCCGGCTTTGCCTTGCATTAGCGTTACAGCGGCACGGTAGTCGTTGCCACCATAGTGCGCATCAAGTAGTGCGGCTAATGGACGCATGTTACTTAAGTGCTTTAGCATCCAACTCTCTAGTGATTGCTCGGTGCCATTATTAACGATGTGTAAACCATTGCGGCGACCTTCATTGACCACACGCTCAAGGTTAATCGCTAGCTCTTCCTCTTCCTCAGGCATGAGCTCAGGTGAGTCATTTAGTAGACAATACAAAGCCATTACCTCTAAGAAACAGGCGCTAGAGAGACGAATACCAATATCACTATAAGGATCTAAGTCAATAGCTCGGAATTCAACATAGGCGATACCACGGCGTTCGAGCGCCTCGGTTGGAGTCTCGCCACGTGCGGCAATTTGTTTGGGGCGAATGGGACTATAGTATTCGTTTTCTATTTGTAGAACATGATTATTAATTTGAATAGGATTGCCATCTGCATCATTTAAGCCAAGTTTTTCAAAGCCTTCATGGGGCGTTTGGATAGCGCGGCGCAGACCATCGACATACTCTGGCAGGTTGTTATAGCGGATATCGAGATGCTCTTGTACACTATTGGTGTAGCCAAGTTTGCCCATACGTAGGCTAGTCGCGGTAGGCTTATAATAGGTGGATTCATTGAGCCGTTCTAAGTCATGCTCGCGTCCTGCCAAAAAGCAAGGACAAACGCTTGGGCTGGCACCCAGTAAATACAGTATCAAGCTGGTCAGACGTTTAAAGTTACGAATTAAACCTAAGTATTTATCGTTTTTAAATTCTGTTAGCGACTGCAACTTGGTATTAGGATCAATAACCCCTGCTTGGGCTTGCCACTCAGTAAATAGAGTGTCCCCAAATGATAAGTTATAATGCAGACCGGCGATCGTCTGCATGCGGCGACCATAACGTATGCCAAGACCGCTACGATAAAGGGTTTTTAGTTTGCCAGTATTCGAGCTGCCATAATCTGCTAGCGGAATATCGGCATCATCAGCTGAGAGCATGCATGGCATTGACAGTGGCCACATCAGCTCGTCTTCAGGTAATGCCCGATAAACCAAAACATGGAGTTGACGTAGCATAACTAGGGTTTCTTTAGGCGTGCTTCTAGGATCAGTAATCAACTCAAGCAAGCTTTCTGAATAGTCAGTGGTAATAAACGGATGGGTCAATTTTGACCCAAGCTTTGCAGGATGAGGGGTCTGGGTCAAATAACCATCAGATTTGACACGCAGACCTTCTTTTTCGATGCCGCGTAGCATTCCTTCTAGATGTTGACTGTCAAACCAGCTGGGGATTTCAAAATTGGCAAAGGTAGGGGCAAAATTACTCATAATACTCATCTATTGTTATTCATTATGGCAGAGCGAGAACCGGCTGGTATTTGCTCAAAATTTGAGAGGTCTAATCACGTCAGTTTAGACCAAAGTTGGTTTAAAAACTACGTGTAATTACAAAACCAGTAAGCTTTGCTTGTAGCGACTTTGTGGTATTTGCCTCATTAGCTGGCGCTATATTATCACGAAGACTATATAGTCAATGAAAAGTAATATCGATACATAACCTACTGCTGGCATACGTTTTTCTTGCTTGCTGTGCCTACGCAGACAGAGGCTGCAAAAAGCGTATACCAGCAGTACCGTCGCGTTTTTAAGGTATTTTAACTATAGCGGTAATTTTATGGTCACAGTATTGTTATTTGTGGCAATTTTCTAGTATTGATACCGATATAGTGCTTATACCGAGCTACTAATATTAACAAAAGTTATCAAGCTACAAAACAAGAAAAGCATCAACCCATGAGGGCGATGCTTTAGAGGTTTGCAATCAAGCTATACTGACACCATTATTGATATCACGATATGTATGACGACTGGTATTAATAGATCATGCATCTATAAGTCGCCTCTGACAAGCCTGCTTATGAGAAATCAAGTTCAGTCTCAAAGCCTTTCAATTGATAACGGGCCATTGCTAGTGATAACGGACCATTGCTAGATTGGATTTTTGGCGATCAAGCACTAGATATAAAAACAAGTTAGCATTACGCGCTAATGGCCGTAGCAGGTGATATTGACTGCTTAGAGTGATTAAAATGTCTTCGATGTTTTCATCAACACCCAATACATTAGCCACTTTACGCTTGGCGTGGATAACGTCAGTGTTACTGGAAGCCGCGAGCTCAAGGTCAACATCGGTACCTAATATTGCAAGGGTTAAACCGGTTTCACTATCAACTAATGCCGCTGCAATAAAGCCGTCTATATCGTTTAATGCCTCTAATGGCAATTTAGCCATATTACCTTAACTATGAATAGATCAAGAAACATAAATATTAAAGATAAAATCCAGCTTAGATAGAGAACGACGAACCACAACCACAGGTAGTGGTGGCATTGGGGTTGGTCACCACAAATCGTGCCCCTTCTAACCCTTCGGTGTAATCAACGGTAGAGCCTTGTAGATATTGATAGCTTAAAGAGTCAATCACTAAGGTGACGTCACCATTATCAAAATTGGCATCGTCTTCATTCAGATCATTGGCAAAGTTAAAACCATAAGAGAAGCCTGAACAGCCGCCACCGGTGACATAAACGCGCAGCATAAGGTTACTATCACCTTCTTCTTCACGCAACCGACGTACTTTTTGAGCGGCACTATCGGTGAGGCTTAAGATGGTGGGATCCACAGGCTGGTTGGTAGTTGGACTATACTGGTTGGTTGCTGCGTTCATATTTACCTCAGTTGCTAAAATCAAATAATGTCGTTGTCCTTATTTATTAATAGGTATAGGCGTTGCTTAGCAATACTTGCTTATTAATAATAGGACGTAGCACCGTTGTTTTGATTGGGTTGATCATGGTGGCAAAGTAATTAGGCCAAAGCGAAGGCTGCTGGCGCTTAACTGCCTGATGTCAATAGTGTTATAACAGTATACCATAATTGGGGTCGCGATAAGTTTGTCAAGAGTGATAGCAGCGGTTGTCAAAAGAAAAGCTTAGTTTATTAAAAAAGCGCTGTTTGCTGCTCATAAAAGCTTAGTTTATCGATATTAAACGCTTAAAGATGAAATACTTATTTAATTGTTTGCCTATCTAGTAGGCGTTTGAAATAATAGCCGCCAGTTGGTACACCATTAGTGTGCTGTGCCTATGAACTTGTTGTTGTTAAATATACATTTTACAAAATATTTTACTTTCTACAAAACTTTTGAGATGAAAAAACCCTATGATCGAATTTAAAGACGTTGGTGTTCGCCGTGATGGTCGTGAATTATTTTCCGGTGCTGGCTTTCAGCTGCATCCGGGCCACAAAGTGGGCTTAACGGGCAATAACGGCACTGGCAAATCTACCCTATTTGCGCTATTACTAACCCGCATGGGCACTGGTGATACTGAGGTGACGCTCGATCGCGGTGAAGTGTCTATCCCGGATGGTTGGCAGGTGGCGCACATGGCGCAGGAAGTGGGCGCGAGTAACCAAACGGCGATTAATTATGTACTTAGTGGTGATGAGCAGTGGTATAAAATTAATGAGGCTTTGAGTGATTTGAGTACGGTCAGTGATGATCAAATTGGGGTGTTACATCAGCAGTTTGATGAAATTGACGGCTATCGCACTCCCACTAAAGCGGCCCAAATCATGGCGGGCTTGGGTTTTAGCACCACGCAACACGAGCTGCCCGTAGACAGTTTTTCGGGTGGTTGGCGTATGCGTTTAAATCTAGCTAAGACCTTGATGAGTCGTGCCGATTTAATGTTACTTGATGAGCCTACTAACCATTTGGACTTGGATGCCATTTTGTGGTTAGAGACTTGGATTAATGCCTTTACCGGTCTGGTTATTGTCATCTCCCATGACCAAACGTTCTTGGACAATACCGTTGGTCATATTTTGCACGTTGAGCAAAAGAAAGTCACCTTATATACCGGTAACTACCAGCAGTTTATCCGTACTCGTCATGAGCGTATGGCGCAGCAGCAGCAAGCGTTTGAGAAGCAAGAAGCGACTAAGGCACATTTAGACGACTTTATTCGTCGTTTCCGCGCCCAAGCCAGTAAGGCCAAGCAAGCGCAAAGCCGTATCAAACAGCTGGAGCGTATGAGTGAGCTGTCACCAATGATGGCGGATAATCCGTTCACTTTCCGTTTCTATAAACCGGCCAATATGAGCTCGCCCTTGATTGAGCTGACCAATGCTGATATTGGTTATACCGACACCCCGCTACTCCATAACGCCAATGTGCAAGTGACCCCTGATACGCGTATTGGTCTACTTGGGATGAATGGTGCGGGTAAATCGACCTTGATTAAAGCACTGGTCGGTGAGCTTGGCGTATTATCTGGTACTTATAGTGTGTCAGATACGCTCAAATTAGGCTACTTTAACCAGCATCAAATGGATGCTTTAGACGCTGTCGCCACCCCGCTAGAGATGATGCGCCGCTTGGCTGGTAAGACATCTGATGCTGAATTGCGTTCATTTTTGGGTGGTTTCGACTTCCGAGGCGACCGTATTGATACTCCAAGTGAGTTATTCTCAGGGGGTGAGCGTGCGCGTTTGACCTTGGCTTTGATTGTTTGGCAACGTCCAAACGTTTTAGTGCTTGATGAGCCTACCAACCATTTAGACTTACAAATGCGCCAAGCATTGACTATGGCATTACAAGGTTTTGAAGGCGCAGTGGTGCTGGTTTCGCATGATCGTGAATTGATTGCCAACGTCTGTGATGAGCTGTACCTGGTACATGACGGTATCATCGAAGAGTTTGATGGCGACATCAACGACTATGGTAAATGGTTGTCGGATAAACGTAAGGAAGCCAATAGTCCAGACAAAGGCGCTGACAAAAAAGGCAAGAGCAAAAAGGCCAAGAAAAAATTCGTTAATAAAGACGACGTTTCACATGGAACAAATGCCAATACTAGCGGTGCTCAGCTTGATAACTCAAAGCAGGCTAAAAAAAAACTAGCAAATCCTAGTTCAAGTGTAAGCACGACTGCATCGTCATCGCTCACCAAAGAAGAGCAGCGCAAACTGGCCGCTGAGCAGCGCAAGCTTACTGCGCCTGTTCGCCGCGAGATTGAAGATACAGAAAAAGCGTTGGCGAAAATTGACGATAAGCTGGCAAGTCTAGAGGTTAAGCTTGGCGATACCGATCTTTATGAAGACAGCCGTAAGTCGGATCTACTAAAATTACTCAATGAGCAAGCAGCGTTACAGCAGCAGCACAGTGACAATGAAGAGAGCTTACTGCTGGCGATGACGACTTTAGAAGAAATGGAAGCTGAATTTAGCTAAGCAAAAATAGCCATAAATGAGTAAATGAGACATAAAAAGGGGAGAGCGCTAGCTCTCCCCTTTTTATTACATTATGACTCTACTGAGTTATTGTCTACGGTATTTACCATCACCGTAAGATAATATCTTCATACTAGTCGTACAAAGTTGGCAGTTTATTTTACCAGCAGCGGCTTTAGATAAATCAAGAATTCGGCCCCTGATAAAAGGTCCTCTATCCGTAATTTTCACTATCACGCTCTGCTTTGTCTTTTTGTTAGTTACTCGTACCTTCGTACCAAACGGCAGCGTTTTATGCGCGGCGGTCAGAGAATGCATATTGAAGATACTACCACTGGCTGTACGTTTACCATGAAATTTATTGCCATAGTAACTGGTGTTACCAGCAAAAACGGAGGTGCTTAACAGTATTGATAACGTAATAACTAAAGACTTGATTAAATAAGACATTTAATACCTTTTCGTGATTTATAAGATAGACAGATACGCTTGCCTATGTTATCCATACTCCCTATGAGTTTGAATAATATAGTTATTTTACAATAAAAAGCTTGTTATATTCTTACAGTCTTGTAAAAAATACTCAAGGTCAAAGGCTTCTCTAGTGTACACATGCTTGTTTGTATGGGTAGTCTATGAATAATTCTATTCATAATATTTACGTTATTGGTAATTTGCGTTGTCGGTAATACGTATAGTTCTTGTGGCCAAGCTGCTGAGTTGTCTTATACTACTAGTAAGCGTGAAGGTCGCCCAACACTCTCTCAAACTGAACTGACATTGCGACAACAGCTGTCAAAAAATAATGATGCTAGAATTATTGTCAGTCATTATAATAATAGGGCAGTGAATAATGCAGATAGTGTTACAGCTACTGCTGTTGCTTGGTATTATTATTAGTAAGGCACTGCTATAGTCAATGAAAAGTAATATCGATACATAGCCTACTGCTGGCATAAGTTTTTCTTGCTTGCTGTGCCTACGCAGACAGAGGCTGCAAAAAGTTTATACCAGCAGTACCGCCGCGTTTTTAAGGTATTTTAACTATAGCTATCGTTTCAAGCCTCAAATTGAGAACTGTGGTTTAACAGTCAGATAGAACTTAAAAATAGAATTAAAAAAACCTTGTCCACTACTCTGTATTTTAAAATTTGTACGCCACTATAATTAAAAAGCTTCTATTTTGAGGAACCATAACATGGCTGAGAAAAACTATTACGAAATCTTAGGGGTCAAAAAAGACGCCTCAGATGCGGATATCAAAAAAAAATACCGTAAGCTCGTTCGCCAATACCACCCTGATGTCAGCGACGATCCGGACGCCGACAATAAGATTGCCGAGATTAACAATGCTTATGAGACTATCAGAGACCAAGACAAGCGCGCTGAATATGATGCCATGCTCAACAATCCATTTGCTGGTCAGGGTGGCAGCTTCGGTGGCAGCTCTAATGGGCAGGCGGGCAGTGGTGGTCAACGCTGGGAAGATATGAAAGGTCAGTTTGGTGAGGGCGAAGCCTTTGGTGATGGTAGTTTTCGCTTCGACGATATTTTTTCAGCATTTGGTCGCGGGGCACGCGGGCAAAGTGGTGGACAATCGCAGCATGGTGGCTTTGATCAATTCGGTGGTGGGTTCGGCAGTCAAGATAGTAAAGGTCAGGATCAACATGCGGAGATTAATGTCGATCTGGCGTCAGTCTATAATGGCGACGATTATAGTATTAAGTTAAATGTTCCTGTTCGCCAAGCTAATGGCAAGGTCAGCTACGATAATAAAACCCTCAAAATAAAAATTCCCAAAGGCATTACTGAGGGCAAACAAATCCGTTTAACCGGGCAAGGCGCGGCTGGCAGTGGTAGTGGCAAAAATGGTGATTTATTCTTAAAGGTCAAGATTACCTATGCTGACAATATCCGTCTAGAAGGGGCCAATGTTTATCAAACGGTCAATATCACCCCATGGGAAGCGGCGCTTGGTGAGAAAATTAATGTCAGTACCCCAGCGGGTACCCTAGGCGTTAGCATTCCTAAGAACAGCAAATCAGGGAGTAATTTACGCTTAAAAGGCAAAGGTATTCCTGCTAAAGAAGCGGGTGATTTATATTTAACCTTAAATATTGTCAATCCTGAGGTCAATACCGATGCAGCAACCGAGGCTTATGAGCAGTTAAAACAAGCCTTTACTGATAGCAGTATTAGCCGCTAATCAATAGTGTGAGTCAATAGTAGCTGTACTACATAATAGTATTATGAATAGCATTTATTAAGGACGCTGAAACGATTTTAACCGCTTATGAACTATGATAGCTTGCGACTAATGAAATCAGTCTTTTAAAAATAGCGATAAGTTTTTAGAACTGGCTATAAAGCACAGAAGCGCAAAGGTTACTTATGCTGGTATTCCACTATCGCAGTGTTAACGATAACAGCCGTAAAAATGATGACTATATGGTACCGATGACATACAGAGCAAACGAGGATAATAATTATGAAACACTCGCCTGAATTAACCGACATTATCATGAACTTAGACGAACTGGTGTCTGCTTGTGGGCAGGATCGTCAATGGGTCATTGCTTTGATTGAAGAGAGCGTCATTGAATATGACGTGCCTGACAGCGAACAGTTTAGCGGCTATCAACTGACCACCGTTCGCCGCGCTTCTCGTTTGAGTCGCGACTTTGAAGCCAGCGTGCCAGCGATTGGTTTGATTATTGAGCTATTAGATGAGCTTGAGCAACTGCGTCAGTTCAAACGCCAATGGGACGCTGAGTCATCAATGATTGAAGTGGAAATTAGCAATTTAAAGTGATATATCAGCTTAAATCAGTTTAGTCGCTTAAAGTATTCTAATGACATGGCCAAACTCGTTTCCGATGATATTGAATAAAAACGAGATATAACTTCACGCGACCGCTAAAAAAGTTGCTTGCTGTGAACTTGATATATGCTAGAGGCTTCATAGATTTTTTCTAGCCATACTGTATTCTCTGCAAAATAGACCAGCTAAAGTGGGCAAATAATCGGGCAGTTATTAAAAGTTAAATATAAATTGCAGACAACAAAAAAGGGCTGTTATAGCCCTTTTTTATGGTTATAGATAACCGCCTTGTCTGTCATAGATAAACACTTAAGCTAGTATTTCTCCCGTTAGATTATAGTGTCTAGATTGTTATTTAGCGCGGAAACCATTTATTCTAGCAGTCCATACGATCGACAAACCTATTAGTGCTAGCGCGAGTACTGCCCATGGGAATGACACTGCCCCAAGGTGCTGTAATAGTAGTGCACCCGCTACCCCGCCGCTAGCGACTGCCAAATTAAATACGGTCACAAACATTGATTGTGCCACATCGGCATTCTTACCCGCTGCACCCGCTAGCGCAGTTTGTAGCATTATTGGTGCGCCACCAAAGGTGATACCCCATAGGGCTATGCCCACTAGCACGAGTGCCGTTGAGCCACCAGAGAAGCCCAATATTAATGCAGCTACCGCAAATCCACTCAGACCTATCAAAGCCATAGCCCGTAGCCAGTGATCGACTAACAGCCCAGTCAGCCAGATTCCAACCATGGCAGCCATGCCGAATAGCAATAGGACAGCGTCGACCCGCTCTGCTAACCCAACCGAGGCTAAGAACGGTTCGATATAGGTATAAAGTAGATTGTGCGCGGTTATCCAGACGAACACTGTGAGCAGTACGGGACGGATACCTGGCATCAAGAAAATGCGTTTAATAGGCAAGCGCTGTTTAACCGACTGTCCCGCAAAGTCTGGTATCGCTAGTCGTACCCAGATTAACAATAATAAGGTTAGCGCTGACATGATCCAGAACACTCCACGCCAGTCAAACAGCATTCCTAACCAAGTTCCTAATGGAATTCCAAGGGCGAGAGCAATGGGTTGACCCACACCCGTTATGGCCAATGCACGACCTCGCATATTGTCGGCCACCATTCGTAACACATAGCCGGGTAACAATCCCCATATTACCCCAGCTGCCATCCCTGCGGCAAAGCGTGCCACTATAATGATGGCATAGCTGCTGGACAAGGTTGTGACAATATTAAACACTAACAAGGCACCGACTGCCAACATGAACAGTCGCCTGCGGTTCCAACTGCGGGTAGCGGCGATAACTGGGATAGCGGCTAGCACTGAGCCTAGCGCATAGAAGGTTATCAGTTGACCGGCCAGCGCTTTGGATACGCCTAACGACTCACTTATTTGCGGCAGTAGACCTGCTGGCATGGTTTCAGTCATGATAGCGAGGAAACCTGCCAAGGTGAATGCTAGCAGCTTCCAAATAGGTAAACTGGGAGCAACAGGGGCAGATACTTGATGATCGTCGATACTCATATAGTGATTGCTCCTGTTGCTATAGAGGCTATATTAGTCATAGCCATACGGGTTATATAGGCCATGTAGGTTGTACGAGTAATGCAGAATATATTGAAAGTGAAGCTGGCAATGTTCATTTTTTCATTAATGTTCATGTTAACTTCTTTTAATAATAGATAAAAAACCCTTTCCATGAATGGTTAGGGTGGCAAGACATGATGGTCTTTTATAAATAGAGGTTATTAAGCGCCAAAGTTGCTGGTGACGAGGCTATAAAGTTAACTACTAGATAGACTGGGTGTTGTAACTAGAGTCTGAACGGGGCGTGCAGTATAGCTGCGTTTCCACAGTATGCGTATGCCGGTATGTACCGTTTTGTTAAGCACGAAACCCTTACTACGTATGATGATTTTATTGTTTGGAATCATAGTTTTGGACTATATAAAGGTTAATATGAACCTTTCACTATTAAGACTAGATTATAAAGTGAGGGCTTTATCATATGCTTATAAAAGTGTATAAGCTAGCAGTCATTGCATGCCAAAGGTAGGGAGAGTTCGACAAATTTTAGCCAAAAAAAAAGGACATTAATAGGCCCTTTTTTTTATGAAATAATCGTATCGCAAAGTACTATTTTTTAAAAAATAGTACTTTAAAAAATAGTATTTTAAACCGTCGCATTATAGATGACTCATATATCCGCAATTAACGGGCATATTTAGGGTCAGCGGCTGCTGTAAATAGCACATCAGTTGATGAGTTCAGCGCAGTTTCTGCTGAATCTTGCACCACCCCAATAATAAAGCCGATGGCCACCACTTGCATGGCCACGTCGTTAGGGATGCTAAATAAGCTACTTGCTAGTGGAATAAGTAGTAAGGAGCCACCCGCCACACCGGACGCACCGCAAGCACTAATGGTAGCGACTAAGCTTAATAGTAGGGCGGAGGCAAAGCTCACTTCGATTCCCAAAGTATGAGCAGCGGCCAGCGTTAAGACGTTAATAGTAATCGCCGCGCCAGCCATATTGATAGTGGCGCCCAGTGGAATAGTCACTGAATAAGTATCTTCATGCAGACCCAGTTTACGCGCAAGATTCATGTTGACTGGAATGTTTGCTGCAGAACTACGAGTGAAAAATGCTGTAATCCCTGACTCACGTAGGCAGGTAAAGACTAGTGGATAAGGATTCTTTCCAGTTTTTACCAGCACGATTAGGGGGTTGGCAATCAAAGCAATAAATAGCATACAACCGACTAGTACTAATAAAATACGTGCATAGCCTGCCAGCGCGGCAAAGCCGGTTTCAGCGACCGTATTGGCAACCAAGCCTAAGATACCAATAGGGGCCAGCGCAATAACCCATTTTACCACTTGCGAGATAGCATCAGCAAAGTCCACTACCACGGTGCGCGCGGTTTCACTGACTTGACGAAGGGCAAAGCCAATAATGATTGCCCAAGCTAAGATGCCAATATAATTGGCTTCAGCGATCGCATTGACCGGGTTTGCGACCAGGTTGAGTAGCAGATTGGTAAGAACTTCTTTTAGGTCAGCTGGTGGTACTTGCTCAATAGTGGCATTAACTAAAACCAACTCGGTTGGAAACAAAAAGCTGGCCCCGACCGCGATAAGTGCTGCAAAAAAAGTGCCGAAGATATACATAATCAGCACGGGTTTGACATAAACCTCACTACCACTACGGTGTTGGCAAATGGCCGACATCACCAAAATAAACACCAGTACTGGAGCAACTGCCTTTAGCGCGCCGACAAACAGTGTGCCCAGTAGTCCTAATGCAATACCGATACTGGGAGCCAGCCAGCCGACTAATACCCCTAATATTAAGCCAATAATAATCAGCGGTACCAGACCTATACGTTGGTACATCATAAATAATGAACGCATCACACCACCTTTATCCGAGTTAATAAAAATTTAATAATGAAAAATTAATCATATCAATAATATAATAATCAGGCGATGGTAGCATTTTTTTACATATTCGCCTACTGCAATACAGCGACGGTATGGATTTACGGCTTAGAGTCAGAGTAAGTAGACTATATAAAAGCAGATAGGTTTAATGGTAGCTGGTTCACTATAAATCAGTATTTAAGCCATTTTAAAAAATTAAAATTAAAGATAAAGAAGAGTGTATATATGACACTAATAGGTCTAGGAAGCCTGACGATGTGAGCTTATTTTTTGGGATTGGGATTGGGATTGGGATTGGGATTGGGATTGGGATTGGGATTATGAATAGGGCTGAGAGTAGTACTACACTTTAAAATGAGTCAGCTTATAATCTAATTGTTGATAACGCTTATATTTAATACGTCCCTCTTGCACACTGGCGGCGTCCGGTTTGATGATTTCAAGGATACGGGTTGGCTGCGCATTACTGGTTGCAGTCATAAAGTCGTTGATGGGATGGGAGGTGGTATTGATAATAATACCATTGAACTCTGCTGGTAAATAAGTACCCAGTAAGACGGGTGCTAACATTTTATTTGTCGCTAAGGAACTATTTGCAGAGACAATAGTCGTATCAGACGCCAAACGTTGGTGCGGAATAAAGCTACTGGCATCATGGGCCCATAGCGCTTGATCAAAATCGTCAAGTAACGCGTCATCCTCAGTAAGGATTAATAGCGACTGATTGCTTTTGTTTAACGCTGTTTGGGTCAATTGACAAACAAAGCCCAAGAAATCTTGGGCCTTATTCTCACTTAACACATAAAAACTAATTTGCATGGTGCAAACCCTCTACATTAATAGTAGTCATCAATTAATAATGGCCATGAAGGTCTGTACCAGTCATAAAAGCTTATGCCATGCCTGCACAGTTCTTTAGATACTGCATGAATAATGGCACAGGACGACCGGTTGCTGCTTTTTCACTACCTGAGTTCCATGCGGTACCGGCAATATCTAAATGCGCCCATGCTTGACCGTCTTCAACGAAGCGCGATAAGAAGCATGCTGCAGTTACTGCCCCTGCACCTTTACCACCAATGTTTTGCATATCAGCGATAGGCGAGTTGATGAGTGATTGGTATTCGTCGTCCATTGGCATATGCCAAATTAAATCACCTGATTGGGTGCTGGCGTTTTCGAGTGCAAACAGTACATCTTCATCATTACTAAATACTGCTGAACGCACATGGCCTAAGGCAACCACACAAGCACCAGTTAAGGTAGCAACATCGATGATAGCTTTTGGCTGATAGTAGCGCTGTACGTAGCATAAGGTATCTGCCAACACTAAACGGCCTTCAGCATCGGTGTTTAATATTTCGACCGACTTACCGTTCATAGCTTTTACGATATCACCAGGACGAGTAGCATCACCTGATGGCATATTTTCTGCGCAGGCTAGAGCACCAACAACGTTGATTGGTAGACGGGCCTCGCATAGGGCTTTCATCGTGCCCAATACAGCGGCTGAACCACCCATGTCGAATTTCATCTCATCCATAGCAGCGGCAGGCTTAATTGAAATACCACCTGAATCAAAGGTGACACCTTTACCGACTAGTACGATAGGCGCATCATCGTTTGAGATTTGAGCATTATCAGCATTGTTTTTGTCGGCTTTTTTACTGGCTTTTTTCATTGGTAGTTTATCGGTAAGAATTTTTAGACCGCCACTAACCTTTGCGCTGTTGTTGGCAGTGTTAGCACTGAATTTTGATTTGCCTTGATATTCTAAAAGTACCAATTGGCCTTCTTTAGTTGACCCTTGAGATACCGCTAAGAAACAGCCCATGCCCAATGCTGACATGTCGTCTTCGCCCAGTACGGTCACTTTTAACAAGTCAGGATAGGCGTTGGCTAATTCTTGTGCTTGCTCTGCCATGAAGACTGGGAAGCAGATATTACCTGGCTCATTGGCCACATCGCGAGTCAGGCTTTGACCGATAAATACAGACTGTGCAAAGTCTAATGCGGGCTGTAGAGCGTCATCAGCGAGCAAGTAGATATCAGTTAATATCGGTGTTGTTTGTTCAGACTTATACTTATCAAAACGATAGCTTGCAGCCAACAGATTGAGAGCAAATTGTCCAAACTGCTCTTCTTCTAAGGCATCACCTAAGGCGACGGTAATAGACGCAACACGTTTCTGTGTGCTCTTGTAGATGGTATTAGCAATTTTTTGCAGCACGGTGTTATTGAGCTTATCGCAGCAACCAACACCAACTAATAATAGCTGGACAGGGTTTTGCTTGGTGGTCTTTTTATCACCTGCCAATGCGTAATCAGCAACAGTTTCACAAGCTTTGCCATTAAAGTGTGAGACTTCAATCAGTTGCTCAATACGGGTTTGGTAATCGCTTAAAGCGGACTCAGCTAATATATTTTTTTTATCATCGACTAAGATCACCAGACAGGAGGCGTCTTTGTCTATCGCTTCTTTTTTGAGAATTTTTTGGTTATGAGTTTTTGGTAACTGCTCAGTTAGTTTAATATTCATATATTTTTATCCTTGTGTAGTGCAAAGAAAGTTTTAGTGCAAAAAAGTATCAATGTCAGTTAGAGTGCGAGGCGCATTAGGTTGTGAGTTATATTTGTTGGCCTAACAAGCTAGTTTTACAGTGTACCATATCAAGAGCTAAGTGCGTGTTTAGCAAGGGTTAGGTAATATCTTCGAACACATTTGCCGTACTATCTGGTCGCCTGCAAACGCAGCGACCCGCCATAATATTGATAGTACGATTAACCAATAATACTGTGATTAACTATTAAATAATACTGTGATCAACTATTAATAGTATGATTAATTAACAGCCTGGCGGGTTTTACTGGTCGAGGTACCGGCCAATAATCAATGACTGCTATTAACCGTTGACCAGCTGATCGGTCGATACTAGGGCTGCAAATCTATCCTGTAGAGCCGCCATCGCCGTATCATGTACAACTTCAGCGCTGATAGCTTGTCCTGCAGCACTTGGTAAGGCACGAGTGGCACAGGCATCATGGCAAACATAACTCTGAAAGCCAAGGTCAAAGGCTGCTCTCACGCTCGAACTGACACACATGTGACTCATAAAGCCAGCAAAAATAATCTGCTGCTTATTGGCGGCGGCTATAAGCTCCTGCAGCGGCGTGTCATAAAATGAGTTGGGGTGCTTTTTAGTGATGGTTTTTTCATTGTCGCTGGGCTTTAACACCTCAACGATGTCTACTTTAGAAGTCAATGGATCAAAAACCTTGTCATTGTCTTCGCCATGATGCGCCATATGAAAAACAGGAATGTTTTCCTTTCTGGCTTTATCGAGTAGTAGGCGTGCGTTTGCAGTTGCTTTGACACCTAGTTCACCTAAAGGCATGGCACCGTCAACATATTCATTCTGATAATCAATGAAGACGATAGCGCAATTTGACCAATCAATCGGCTCAAATTGTCCGCCAGCTAGATTAAGTAGTGTAGAGGGAACAGACATTTTATTCTCCGTTGTATAATTAAACCTATATAAATCCAATACCGTAGCCAACTAGCCTGCCGTACCTACCTTGATAAGTAGCGACAGTCAGTGCTTGGTTGTTATCGATTGATGTGCTTTTATCACAACTATCAAAAGAAAGTATTAAAATTATTCGGTTTCGACTTTAAGGTATGAGTTAAAAAGGTATGACAGCAAATTCTAACAACTAATCTCGACAATAATTAGAGCTAGATACCAACAACACACAAACCCGTTTAAATAAAGTGAAGAAAAGGGCTGGTTTTTATGCTGTTAAGCCAGAAACTAACAGCAGGATATCTAAAAACATAAGTGGGTAGTCAGTAAGGGTTAGGTAATATTTTCGAACACATTTCACCGCTATTTTTTACAAAAATATGCTAGCATTAGCAGCTATATCGGTCTGTGTCATGATTTCTCTTGCGCTAACAAATACAGGTGTGACCTTAAGCGTGGCTTAACTATAGCATTATACAGTTAGCCCTGGCTTATTCTTAACACGACAACCGCCAAATATTATTTATAAACCTACTAATAAATACGCGAGAAATCGCGAGAACGCCATCTGCTAAGAGTACCTATTGTGATATTAAGCCGCTACATGACCCGTCAGGTTGCCTCGACCACTGCTTTGGTATTGGGTTTTTTGATGGTGTTCATGCTTGGTGGTCGCCTAATACGCTACTTCGGTATTGCTGCTGAAGGTCGCTTAGATATCAGCTTGTTATTTAGTATTATTGGCTATAACTTGCCGTATTTTTTAGAGCTGATTTTACCGTTAGCTTTTTTTATTGCATTAATGTTGGTATTTGGGCGCTTGTATGTCGACCAAGAAATGGCGGTGATTAACGGTAGTGGTATTTCTCGCGGTAAGCTTGCACGAATGATGACCCCATTAATTTTGATATTATTCGTAGGCGAGGCGGCGTTATCTGTGATTGCTAAACCCTGGGGCGTGCGCTCTTCAGAGACCATTTGGCAGCAGCAGGCACTGACCAGCGCTTTTGATTTAATACGGCCCAATGAGTTTATCAGTACTGGCAATTATCATCTGTATGTGGGCAGTCTGAGCGACGATAAAAAACAACTGCAAGACGTAGTATTGATTCAATCTGAACCCACAGAAAAAGGCTCGAGCGCTAAAAGTACAACCGCTGAGCTGACTGAACAGCGTAGCATTCCAGAGCTACCTAGTGATTTGCCTAGTGATTTGCCTAGTGATTTGCCTAAAGCGCTGGTTGACCAAGCTGACAGTAGCGATCTGGCCATTAGCAAAGACACCATTACTTTAGCTAAGCGGGCACAGCAAGTGGATACTGGCGGTGACGGCGTGACCCAATTGGATTTATTCCAAGGGCGGCGTTATGAAGTGGGAGCCGGAAGCCTGAGGTATAATCAGGTCAGTTTTGACAGATATCGCATCACCTTGTCTGAACCGTCCAAGGAAGTAATGACCGAAGACAACATCGAAACCCAAGCTATTATGCCATTATGGCAAGCCGCGACTGGTACTGCACAAGTGGGCAGCGTCAATGCTATGCGTGCTGCCCAAGCTGAACTGGGCTATCGGTTGGCGCTACCATGGCTGATGATCATTGCCCCTATGCTAGCGGTACCGCTGGCGCAAGTGCGTCCTCGCCAAGGGCGCTGGCTGCGACTATTTCCATCGATTTTATTATTTGTCAGCTGTGCGTTAGGTATTATCTCGCTCAAGAATGCCGTGAGTAAAGGTGGTATTAGCGTATGGTCGTATGCGTGGCTGATTTTAGGATTTATGGCATTAGCGCTTTATCTGAACTGGGGTACCCGAATTCAACACCGTCTGCGCTTCCGTGTGAAAGGTAATACGCTGGTCTCTGCTGAGACTCAAAGCAATGGCTCACATGGAGGGCCATCATAATGCGCGCCTCACTACTTACCAAGCTCTCTAAAAAACCATCTCAAAATCAGACTGCTAATGCTCAACATGCCAGCCTAAAAGTACTTGGACGCTATGTCAAAACCAATGCCTTACTGGCAATTATTGCCGCAGTATTAGGCTTGTGGGCTTTACAACTTTTGTTTTCTTATTTGTCTGAACTTGATGCACTCACCGACAGCTATACGATGTCTGATGTGCTTAAATACATTCTTTATCGCTCACCCTATTTTTTAGAACAATTTATGCCGACAGGTGCCTTATTGGGTGCGGTAATTGGTTTGGGACTGCTGGCGAATAAAAGTGAGCTGGTGGTCATGCGTGCCTCAGGGGTCAGCCTTTATCGTATCGTCGGTTGGGTGTTGCAGCCAGCCCTAGTTTTTGCACTATTGGCATTGGCCATTAATCAGTTTGTACTTCCGCACACTAATCAGTTAGCGAATGATATTAATAGCGAAGATAGCGGCGCATCAATCACTTCAGTGCGTGGTTATTGGACCATGCAGCCGCGCTTTAAAGCCGCTGCCGACAGTAGTGATTCTAGTAAGAACTCAGGTACGGCAGAAGTACAGCCAGATGGCAGCGATATTCTCTATATTGATTACGCTGATGTACAAGGCAATATCGGTACGGTCAAGCGTTGGCACTTAGATAACAATGGCAACTTACAAACTGCTATTCATGCTAAAGGGGGGCAGTATACGGGTCGTATAGTTATTGACACCCCAAATGCTAAGCCTCGCGAGCAATATCGCTACGAGTGGCAGTTAAATAATATGACTAAGCTGACGATCAATAAAGGTTTTGATAGCACGCAAGCAAAGTCAGAAACAGATACTTTAAGCCTGCCTTTTGCGCCGGAGTCTGTCTACCTACTCACACGTCAAGCTGAAGACTTATCGCTCACTCAGCTTTATCAACATCGACAATTCATGCGTCAGCAAGATAAACGCTCGTTAAGTCACGAACTGGCATTTTGGCAAAAACTCCTGTCACCCTTATCTATTTTATCGCTGGTTATAGTCGCCTGCTCCTTCGTCTTTGGTTCCTTGCGTACGCATAGCTTGGGTCTGCGTATCGTAGTAGCATTATTATTCGGTTTACTGTTTAGTTATATTCAGGATTTGGTCGGCTTTATCTCGCTGGCAACTGGATTTTCGCCCCTATTGATGGTGTTATTACCTATTATTGCTAGTGCTTTATTGGGTGGCTATCTACTAAAACGGCAGATGTAGACTGATACGCTTTGATATAGATAGACCTAAAAAAGCACGCTAAATCATGACAGATTCAGCGTGCTTTTTTTGACTGAAATTTCACGGCTTCATAAATAGTTTGATTAGTCTTTAGTTGCCATAGTAATCGTATAGGTTTTGCCTTGTTTTACTTTCTCACTATTACCAAACACTTCGGTAAATGAGCGCTTCATAAATTGACGTAAGCCATTAATCGTTACCACATAAAAGCGGCCACCTTTACGCATACGCGCATGCGCATCGAGGAAATAGAGATAATGCTGCTCTTTACCTACCTTGGCTGGCAAGTTTGACATCACCAGGCTAAAGTCCTTGGCTTTATCCACATGATTAAAGCCGTTAGATAAATGCACATCGACATTATTCAAACCGTTCTTCTCGCAGTTACGGCGCGCATATTCTACTGCCATAAAGTCCTTATCAATCAAGGTATGCTGACCATCTGGACATTCACGCGCTGCTGCCATGCCCAATACGCCATAGCCACAGCCCAAATCTATTGAGTCATCATCCGCTTCAAAATCAATATAATCGAGGAGCATCAAGCTACCGTCATCGAGCTTTTGCGGAGAAAAAATGCCCCAAGTGGTCGCAAAGTCAAAAGGCTTGCCCAGTACATCTTGACGAAAATTAATATCATCGCGCCAGTGTTTGGCTTTTTCTAATAGGTCAGTGGGAGGTCTATGGCTCATGAGATTCTCGAATAATGGATAAGTAAAAGGTGAGTGCGTGCGATTTATGACAATTAATAAGTCAAAATAAGCGAACGCCTTATAGTGCACATTGTAACGAGAAAAGGGCAGGTTTGCAGCTATGGATTGATAGAATTGAGAGTTGGGGTTGAAGTAGGTACAAGGGTAGGTTAGTTTAATATTTACAGCTCGACCTATCAGGAGTATCTGCTTGAAATCTAGTACACACCTTAAAGAATATAAAGATAACTTACCTCTCGCAGTATTGGTAATTATCATAGCGGTATTAGCGCTTTCACTAGGTGATGCACTAATCAAGTTCACTAGCGCAGAGTTTGTTATTTGGCAAATATTTGTTCTGCGCTCGCTCCTAGTGATGCCTATTCTTCTGCTTTACCTTTGGATTAAAGTGCCAAGTGCCTTATCTGTTCCACCAGCGCTAGGCTGGACAATGCTTCGCAGCGTTATGCTAGTTGGCATGTGGCTCGCTTACTACCTGGCTTTACCAAATCTAGACTTGTCGATTGCTGCCGCGACCTACTATACACTCCCTATTTTTATCACTCTTTTTTCAGCCGTATTCATTGGTGACAAAATCAGTCGTCTCGGATGGATGGCAGTAACCGTCGGATTTTTAGGGGTCCTATTAATACTTCGTCCAAAAGCTGGAGATTTTAACCTTTTTGCTATTTTGCCGTTAATCTCCGCTG
Source organism: Psychrobacter sp. PL19 (assembly GCF_017875835.1). Classification (NCBI taxonomy): domain Bacteria; kingdom Pseudomonadati; phylum Pseudomonadota; class Gammaproteobacteria; order Moraxellales; family Moraxellaceae; genus Psychrobacter; species Psychrobacter sp. PL19. The sequence continues at coordinate 535,446 of NZ_JAGING010000001.1, read as the reverse complement.
TGCTCTATGCCTTGTCAATGATCCTAACTCGTACCAAGTGCCGAGACGTTAATCCAGTCATGCTATCGCTCGTACTGAACTTGACTTTCGTTGTCGTAGGGACATTGGCTGCGGTTTTGATTTCGTCAATTGTTTCTGAACCACGTAAAGGTTTCTTATTGGCTTCATGGACAAACATGGGGTTCGTAGAATGGGCGTTAATGGCACTGTTGGCAGTTGCAATTCTGATAGGTAGTGTAGGAGCAGCAATCGCTTATCAAAAGGCACCGCCCGCAGTCATTGGTACATTTGACTTTGCGTATGTTGGATTTGCTATATTATGGGGGCTAGTATTTTTTGCCGAAGTTCCAGACATGTTATCTCTAGTTGGAATCTTCTTGATTGTCGTAGCAGGATTCATGTCCTTACGGCAATAATTGCTTCGTTTGTCCATAAACAGTTTTGTAGGATTCTTCCAGCGCACCGAACAGCTCGCAAAAATTAATTTTCTACACGAAGTAGTATTGTGTGAAACGCTTGGTTCAACTAGAAATAAGCTCGTCCTAAATCAGGATCATAAGCTATATCATGGATGAAATACTATGAACAATCTAAAAAATTAATCAGGTATTCTATGACATCATTTAGCGTTGCACTTGGTGTGTTAATTTAAGCTTATAAAAAGGTTGTAAGCTTCTGTGTAAAGCTGACTAGAGCCAAAATATACACTAAATGATCACTTTTAGTTTATGAATCATCCCCTAGGATGATGCTCAGCATGCAATTTCTGCAATCGAGCCGTCGCCACATGAGTATATATCTGGGTAGTCGATAAATCACTATGGCCTAAGAGTAATTGCACACTACGCAAATCCGCACCATGATTCAGTAGATGAGTAGCAAATGCATGGCGTAGGGTATGCGGTGATAAGTCTTTATCAATACTAGCCACTTTGGCGTATTTTTTTAGCAGATACCAAAAGTTTTGCCGGGTCATATAACCGCCTTGCGCGGTCAAGAATACTGCTTGGCAATTCCCTGCCTTTAGATGCGCAACCAAATCACCGCGTCCATGGGCTAAATAATCTTCAAGCGCGTCTGCCGCATATTCTCCTAACGGTACTAAACGGGTTTTATTGCCTTTACCAGTGATTTGTAGCCAGCCAGCATTTAGATTGACTTGTTCTATTGATAGATTAACCAGTTCACTGACCCGCAGACCACAGGCATATAGTACCTCTAGCATGGCTTTATCACGTAGACCAAGCGCGGTACTGCTATCGGGCGCTGCCAGTAGGTTGTCGACATCAGCTTCGGCTAAGTCTTTTGGTAGTGGACGGCCAATCTTGGGGGTTTTAATACGCTCGCAAGGATTGTCTTCGCGTAGATTGCTAGCAATCATCCATAGATAAAACTGGCGTAGGCTAGATAGCATACGTGCTTGAGTGCGTGGAGTTTTACTGTCTTGGGCGAGGATTGATAGACAATGTAGCACTTCATCGGGCTGCCAAAGTGTCAGTGCGGTATGACTGGTCAGCTCACAAGAGCGCAGATCGCGTACATAAGCGTTACGAGTGCGGGTCGCCAAACCACGAGCGAGCATAGCCTGACGAAACTCGGTCATATAAATCGGCTCGTCATCTACTGCTAGCGCTTTTGGTTGGCGCTGTTGCACGGCACGGTCGCGGCTCATAAGACAATTCTCGGTGGTTGTACAGAACAGGTTGATTGGTGTAGACGTTTACCACCTAACCTAATACAGAATAGAGTCAATCCAACTTAGGAACGGTACTGCTGGTATAAGCTTTTTGCAGCCTCTGTCTGCGTAGGCATAGCAAGCAAGAAAAATTTATACCAGTAGCACGTTGATAGGAATGACTCCCTCTTATTTTGAACTGGCCATAATGTTAATAAAATTTTTGTTAGGCAATTTTTATGCATTAGCTACTATTCAGCTATTACTTTAATTATCAACAGGCACTAAACACCATAACGAGGTGATTTCCGCACTGCGCGCAGCGAACAGTGGGTCAGTAGTGTCTTGACTACGACTGTGTTTAGGCTGGGTATCGAGACGGTATTTAACCTCTAAACCAGCATCGGCAAACCAGCCCAATAACTCATCACGGCTGCGCAACTGCAAATGTTCAGCCAAATCTGACAGAATTAACCAGACTTCTCCCTGCTCGGCCAAATGCTGTTTTGCGCCCTGCAAAAACCCACGCAACATCGCGCTATTGGCATCATAGACAGCGTATTCTAATGGCGAGGTTGGCTTAGCTGGTAACCAAGGTGGATTACAAACAATCAGATTGGCTAACGGCGCGTCAGTCGGAAACAAATCTGCTTGCTGTAACTGCACGGCTGACTCTAAACGCGCAAAGTTCTCGCTGGCGCAGGCCAAAGCACGTGGATTTAAGTCGGTCGCAATCACCTGTTGCATACCGCGCTGCGCTAAGATAATGGCTAGCAAACCGGTGCCAGTACCAATATCAAAGGCCACATCACAAGCATTCGGCAGTCGTGCATCAAGCAATAGCTGCACATACTCATGACGGGTTGGCGCAAACACACCATAATGCGGGAAAATCGATAGACCTAAACTTTCAATCGGTACCCCTTTTGCACGCCATCCCGCCGCGCCTAAGGCACCTTGCAGGTCACGAAACGAGAGTAAGCACGACTCATCCATTCCCTCATCTAACTGGCCAAAAGCCGCAGTACAAGCCGCACTGATATCGGGGGCGCGATGTAACTGACTGACATAACTGGCATCAAGCTTTAATAGCAAACGGCTTAATACGCGTGAACGCTGGGCTTGAGCTTGGCGCTGTTGATGAAACAAGTTCGGTATCTGTTTAGAAACTACTAAGGGCTCAGCCGTGGTTTTAGTCGACTTATTTTTATTGGCTGCCTTGCTAATTTTGCGCTGCTCAGAGCGCTCAATACGTCGATTGATGGCTTGTAGTAGTTGCCGTGCATTCTGAAAGTCGCCGTGCCACAGCATTGAAGTGCCCGCGCAAGCCAAACGATAGGCCTCATCTGCTGTCGTTTTATCGTCGATCAAAACAATACGTACAGGTGGCACTTGGTTGCTTTGGGACAACCAGCGGGCATTATGTAAGGTTTCGTTTTCGTGCCACTGCACATACTGCTTTTCTGTTGGTAACACGCTGCCTACCTTTAACCTGTGAATGATATATTTTCTACAATGCAAAGATATAATCGATTTAATTTAAAAACGATACAGTGCTAAGTAGCTGTGAGTAAACCTGAATGCATACAAGTTGGCAACCGATGATTAGTAACTACTAAGCACTCTTTTTCTTTACTAAATAGCGATACGTTGGCGCCTCATTTAGCGTTTCTTGATGGACAAGCGTGTGCCCCAGATGGCGACAAAAATTAGGAATATCGCGCGTAGTAGCGGGATCAGTGGCTAATATCTCGATAACATCACCGCCATCCGCTTTACGAATGGTCTTATGGAGCATCATTACTGGCTCAGGACAAATCAGCCCTTGGGTGTCCAAATGATGATTAATAGTAGTGTCTGGCGTCGAAGTTGTCATAGTCGCAGCTTTAAAAGGTAAGTTAATGAATTGAAATAGTGGTGGCGATTCGGTTGTTTTATAGCTCTTTTATAGTGAAGAGTCTTCCGACTCAATAACATTACCTACTTTCGAGTCTTCAATGATTTCAGGTTCTTCTTCTACTTCTAAAAAGTCAAAAAAGCGTTTAAAACTAACTTTAAATAAAAATGCCACACCAAGCCATGAAGCCAATCCCAGCCAAGCGGTATCAGCAAACAGCAACCCGCCGACAAGAATAATGCTCGAGACCCCGACAGTCATAATAACCATCGATGCTTGATTGAGCCGATAGCGATAAATAATAAAGGCATCATAAAGGGTAATAGGAATGGTCAGGGCAATCAATACATAGGGTAGATTAAAAAACAATCGATACAGCAGTTGGTTGTCATGAAACATCTTTATGCTGGCTATTGTGCCAAAAACCATAAAGGCAAAGATGGCAGCATAAATCAGGTATACCGCAATTTGGTTCGCTCGCTGTGCCCCTTTAATGCGAGTAACCGCAAGCGGAGTAAAGCCGTACTGTGTGGATTGGTCTGGGGCATGAGTCATAACAATCAGCCATCCTTTAGGTAAATATTATTAACAGAGGTATAAATATACTGATAATTGTTGGTCTAACAACTGATCGCCCAACAATAGTTTTAATCAGCTTGTACAGCATCAATGGCGATACTGCTACTAGGCTCAGCGAAGTAAGTAGACATTAAGATACAAGCAGAGACATCATCAATTGGGTCACGTTCATTCTTGATCCAGCCGTGTTCCCACGCCAGCTCACGGGCTTCTACTGAGGTCAAGCGCTCATCACAAAGTATCACGGTCGCCGGTGAGTGCTGCTCTAATAAGCGATGCGCTAGCCTGCGGGCGAACTTATGAGCACGCTTCGATAGCATAGAGCTGCTGCCATCCATATTTAGCGGTAGCCCGACCACTACTTGGGCGATCCCCCAAACCTCGATGATCCCGAGTAAATTATCCCAGTCAGGTTGCCCATTATTCATCGCTAAAATATCGAACGCGCGCGCAGTCTCAGTAATGGTATTACCTAGCGCCATACCCATTTTTTTGACCCCATAATCTAGTGCTAATATGAGATGAGGTTTGGTGGCGGGCTCAGCAATACTAGGATCATCGACTTCAACGGTGGTATGACTATCTACCATAATAAGGGGTACTTCCTTTTCCATTAAGATTTTTTATTAAAGCTTCTTTATAAATTTTATTTTTTATCAAGATGATTTTTATCAAGATAATTTTATGTAGCTTTGCTTATTTTATATTGTGTATTTCTTATTCAACACATACAAGCTAAAATTTTGAGAAAATAAATGGAAGATCTCGACAATCTTACAGCTGATAGTGCGAAAGTTTTTGATTGTATTATGAGGAAATAAACTTGGGGGAAAATAGTTTTGAGCGCATTAGTCCTGACGAAATTGGCGATATCATGTTTATAGGTATGGCGATCAGCCTAATTATTAAGCATGACCGATGTCGCTACTTAGATAATCAAAATTTATCCCAATCTTTTCTGCCGCGAGCTGCCAACGTTCTTCAAACGGTGTGTCAAATAATAACGTTAAATCAGCAGGACACACTAACCAATCACCGCTATCAAGTTCGCGTTCAAGTTGTTTTTTGCCCCAACTGGCATGACCTAAGCACAATTGATAATGGCCAATCCCTTCACCAGCAGCAATCCGCTGAAGAATATCTTGACTGGTCGTGATGCAAACGTTCTCCGAGATGGCAAATGATGACGCCCATTCTGGTTGACCGGTATGCAGCACAAAACCCACTTCAGGATACATAGGTCCCCCTTCTAAAGCCAAGTCTTCCATCACTTGCGGCTCAGTAACCTCAATATTTAAATCTTCTAATAGCTTACCTACACGCGATCGTTCTAGTGGACGGTTGACCATCAGACCCAGTGCGCCCTGTTTATCATGGCGACAGATATAGATTAGCGCCTGTTCAAACCGAGGGTCCGACAGTTCTGGCGCTGCAATTAAGAAATGATGGGTCAAGTTAGCTCTAGGCATAGGGGCATGTACAATATAAATGAGTTGGGATATTACTATATGGTGTTATTGAGTAAGAAATCAACTGAAGCTAAAAATCAACAGACTGTAGGTATGAAGATACCTGACGGATACTAACTAAAGGACGATGGTCATTCAAAAGTAATCTGAACCACCACACATCAATAGTGAATGAACTGCAGCGATTGTCATTTAACATCAGTCAATAAACTGCGAGCATGCTCACGGGTAACTTCAGTGATCGTCACGCCACCGGACATTCGTGCCAGCTCGTCTACTTTTTCACTGTCAGTCAAGATTAACAGTTCGCTTTGGGTTTGTTCATGATGATGCTTTTGTACCAAGATATGCTGATGTGCTTGCGCAGCGACTTGTGCCTGATGGGTGATAGCTAATAGCTGTTGAGTCTGGCCAAGGGCGCGCAGTAGCTCGCCGACTACTTGTGCGGTACCGCCACTGATACCAACGTCGACCTCATCGAATACCAACATTGGCTTGGCAGCATTATTATCGGCATTGGTCGCTTGCAGTACCTGCATGACTAATGCCATGCGTGAGAGTTCGCCACCTGAAGCAATCTTATGCAGCGGCTGCATCGGCATACCAACGTTAGCGCTAAACAATAAGTCAATATCAAAGCAGCCTTGCGCATTATAACGAGCGGGGTCGGCTTTTTCAGTGAAGACGAACTCACAGCGCGCATTAGGTAGCGCCAATGGTTGCAACTGGGCAACCAGCTGGGTACAGACAATCGGTGCTGCTTGTGACCGTTGATCATTCAGCTGGGTCGCTAACTGTAGATAATCTTGCCATGCTTGCTCGATTTGCGCAGCAAGGGCATCACTGCTAGGTTCATTTTCTAGCTGCTCTAATTGCTCTTGCCACGCTCGTGCTTCGGCAATCAAATCACTCGCTGGCAAGCCATGCTTGCGTGATAATCGATGCCCCAAGCTTATTAAGCTATCTAATGCTTGTAGACGTTCAGGGTCAGGTAATTGTTGCTCAGCATAATCTGAAAGTAGGGCCGTCACTTCGGTGATTTGTTGTTGGGCTAAATGTAGTTGTTCAGAGGCTTGCACAAAGGTTTGACTGACACCCACTTGATTGTCACATAATTTGATAGCCCGTCCGAGCAAGGTCATGACATCTGGCTCATCAGTATCATTATCCAGTAGATGCAAGCCATGACTGGCTTCTTGCATTAATGCTTCAATATTCGATAATTCTTCATGCTCAGCTTCAACCTCTTGATAATCAACGCTCAGGAGCGGTGCGATATCGGTCAGCTGACTTTGCAATAGTTGAATTTTATCTTGCCGCTGAGCCTCGCGGCTAGCAATGTCATCAGCACGGCGTTGTAGTTGTTGGTACTGCTGATAATGGCTCGCCGTTTGCGCCGCTAATGCTGATATTTGCGCCATCTCGTCAAGCCACTGCACGACAAACTGTGGTTTCAGCAATGCTTGTTGGGCGTGCTGGCTATGAATATTAACCAATAAGCTACCCAGGTTTTTCAGCTCAGCCAAACTTACAGGCGTGCCGTTCAGCCAAGCTTTTGAGCGTCCATTACTACTCAATTGCCGGCGAATCAATATTTCCGGCTCATCCAATAGTCGGTCATGCTCAACGAACCAATCAGCGATGACACCATTACCTTGCACATCAAATTGGGCATAAATATCAGCATGAGCCGCGCCATGTCTGACCATTGCACTATCTGCTCGTTCACCAACACATAATGATAGCGCATCAAGTAACAGCGATTTACCAGCTCCTGTTTCACCAGTGATGACATTAAAGCCCTCAGCGACGTTCAGCTCATGCTTGGCTATTAATGCAAACTGATATAAAGATAATGATAATAGCATCAACGCCTCTCATGGCAGACAATTAACATCAAGTAAAATCTCAGGTAAGTTATAGCGACAATAGGTTGGTAAGGTCAATTGACGGTTATTAATAAATAGGAATTACCGGTAAATAGTATGGTGTCAAAACGCTTTAAATACAAATGTTAGGAACGACGAATCACATAAACCCATATAGCATGACCTGCATTAAGTACTGTAAAAAAGTCGTTAACAAACATCATTAGAGTAGTTAGCCTAACCATAAGTTTTCTTAAAAGCAATAGCATGGCATGCAACCACGTTTAGCATTTTGTCTTAATATTCTTTTATAATGACGGTGGCGCTGTAACAAATTTGGTAGACATAATGTGGTAGCATTATCTCACATAATGATAAACTCTTGCTACAATGCATCACATACATCAAGTTACATTATAGGAGGTCAACGCGTTGTAGAACAAAATACGGTGAGTAGAGTGGTTCAGTAACTCAGCACCTTAAGGCGTTTATTTTAAAGTCTCTACACACATTTAGACTCTATATCTATATCTATATCTATGTTTAGAAATAACCATTTCCACCGTGATTCAATCAGTCGCTTATTTTTTAGTTTAGCAATAATTATTTGATAAGGAAGCCACTATGACAGCGGCACAATTTACTAATGTGACAGTCAATGCTCAGGCCACAATATCTTATGATGGGCGTTGCTCAAGCCACACCATCATGTTCGAAGACGGCCGCCATAAAACATTAGGCGTCATTCTACCGTGCGATAATATGGTCGAACAATATCACTTTAGCACCAATACTTCCGAACGTATTGAGATCATCAGCGGCGAGTGTGAAGTTAAAATTAATGGTGATGAAGGATTTAGCTACTACCGTGCTGGCCAGTCATTCGTGGTCGAAGGTAATAGCGGTTTTAACTTACGTACTGAAGAAATCGTCCAGTATGTCTGTCATTTAGAAGGTTAGTGTTATAATGATTCAACTATCAGTCTGTCACGCGTGTCAGACTTGATTAATACCGCTAATTTGATAGGCTCCCTATAGTTTTTACTCGGTAAGCAGCTAAGTATTTTATGTTCGTTTCACTATAAATGCTCGACAGATCAAAAGTTACCGCTCAAAACTATCGCTCAAGATTATCGCTTAAAATGATAGCCAAAAACTGTAGATCGTCAAATTAGAGGCCGTAGCATTACCAATTGAAAATAAACGAATAAGATCATTCTGATTTTGTTTGTTTCTTTTCATTGACATAATTTATAGCCGTAACTCACTTTCTATCGCATCTAGCGATACCCATCTTTTAATCAGCAGGTCTATTATGGCAAAACCCAGCTATTTTTATGGTATTCATGCCATTGATGCCTTACTCGAATATCGTCCCATTGATGCACTCAGTCTATTTGTGCAGCAAGGCCGCGAAAATGATAGCCATGTACAAGCTATTATCGTGCAAGCAGAAGCCAATGGTGTGAGTATCCAGCCTACCCAAAAAGATAACCTGACCCAGCTGTGTGGCAGTCCGCAGCATCAAGGAGTGGTGCTGCACGCCCGTCCGTTAAGTTTTGCGGATGAGGGTTTATTGGACAAGGTCATCGGCCGCGATCAGTGTTTGATATTAGTACTGGATCAGATCACGGATGCGCATAACTTCGGTGCCTGCTTGCGAACCGCTGTGGCGATGGGTGTCGATGTGGTTGTTTGTCCAAAACATCATGCTGCCAGTCTAACGCCAACAGTTGCCAAAGTATCAGTCGGTGCAGCGGAGATGATGCCTATCATTAGTGTGACTAATCTAGCGCGTACACTGTCGCAGATTAAAAGTGCCGGTGTATTCGTATTTGGTACGGCACTTAACGCCGATGCCAAACCCATACATGCCGCAGATTTGACTGGCAAAACTGCGCTTATTATGGGTTCTGAAGGTGACGGTATGCGTCGTCTGACTACTGAGAGCTGTGATGAATTAGTTTATATTCCCATGTCAGGTAATGAGCATGGCAATTTACAAAGCCTCAACGTCAGTGTCGCTACAGGTATGGCGCTTTATGAGATCAATCGACAGCGTACTTTAGCTGCTGAGCAAGAGTGAGGTAGGTTTGATGTAGCGGCTGCAATTGCAAGCGTAATGCAGCCAAGTCGTCTTCATTAGTAATCACATCATCGGCATGGCGATTGCGTTCTTCGCGGCTAAGTTGATTGACCATAATGGCTCTAATCTTTGCCGTGCTCTGCTCATCACGCAGACCTGCGCGCATAAGCTGTGTATCTTCATGCACATCAATCACTAGGATACGCTGGCATAAATTGGCCAGACCGGCCTCTGACGCTTCAATAAGCAAAGGAGCAGATAGCACCACATAAGCTGATGTGCTGGCTGCTAGCTGTACTTTTGCCGCTTCACGTATTGCTGGATGAGTAATCGCTTCCAGCTCAATGAGCGCTTCAGGATGGGTAAATACATGTGCACGTACCGCGGCACGATCCATTTCTCCTCCAGCATTAATCACCCAATCACCAAATTTTTTCTGGATTTTACGTAGGGTAATACTGCCTTTATCGACCACTTTATGAGCAATCACATCAGCATCAATAATATCAATTCCTTGCTCAGCGAACCAGTCGCTGGCAGCAGTTTTGCCACTACCGATACCCCCAGTCAGACCTACGACCAAGGTTTTGTTTTTAGTTTGCTGGCGCATTAAGTTATTATTAGCACTAGTATGATTAGACGGTAAATTAAAGTTTGTTGACATAGGAATGACTTATTTGGCTGATAGAATAAAGAATAAAAACAATCAATAAATAAATATAATAACCAATAAACATAATAACACAGGCCGAGTCGGGCGATATAGCGACCTTAAGCATCGTACTTAAGAGTAGTACTTAAGAGTAGTACTTAAGAGTAGTACTTAAGAGTAGTACTTAAGAATAGCCTTTAGACATACATGCCTAAGTACCAGTTGATGATATCTGAGCCATAAAGTAAAGCGATGATTCCAGCGATAGCGATATAAGGACCAAAGGCAAAAGGTTTACTTTCGCCTTGTTTCTTCATGAGAATAATCCCAACGATCGAACCAAGTAGGGACGACAGTAGAATAATCAATGGCAACATCAGTGGCCCAAGCCAGGCGCCCATTACTGCGAGTAGCTTAAAATCACCTTGGCCCATACCCTGTTTTTTAGTGATCAGATAAAATACCTTGACCACTATCCACAGTGATAAAAACCCTAATAATAAGCCCCAAATTGATTGGGTTGGTGATACAAACCAGCCTTGCGAGTTGACTGCCAAGCCCAATCCTGCTAAAGGAAAAGTGAGACGATCGGGTAGCAGTTGGGTATCAAAATCAATACCTGTCAAGGCAATCAGGGTCCATACCAATATCAATGCTGATAGACCCGTCGCACTAACGCCGAACTGATAAATGATCAACACTGATAACAGCGCAGTGATCAACTCAACGATAGGATAACGCAGACCAATAGCCACCTTACAATCTGAGCAGCGTCCGCGCAAAACCATCCAACTTATCAAAGGAATGTTTTCATACCACTTAATTTTGTGGGCACAGTGGGGACAGCGCGAGGCAGGTGTGCTTAAAGTAAGCGGCAGATCGTTGGCAACCATGTGCGTTAAACCCGCGGCGTGCTCAGGGTTTATATCTACTTGCTGAGATAAGAACTGGCTACACTCTTGCCGCCAGCCATAAACCATCATCAATGGAATACGGTGAATGACTACGTTTAAAAAACTGCCCACGCAAAGACCCAATACCGCAAATACGATTAAAGCCAAGGTAAGGTTTTCTTGTAATAACTGTACGAATTGCATTAAGTCGCTGTCCTTTAATTGGCCTTTAGCCTACCACTGAGCCCATTTGGAAGATTGGTAAATACATGGCAATCACTAAGCCACCGACTAACACCCCCAGTACTGCCATAATCAGTGGTTCCATTAGACTGGTCAAACCATCGACGGCATTATCGACTTCGTTCTCATAATATACAGCCACTTTATCAAGCATTTCTTCCAAGCTACCGGACTCTTCACCGATACCTACCATTTGAATGGCCAAGCTTGGAAATAAATTGGTAGTGCGCATCGAAAACTGTAACTGTTGTCCTGTAGAGACGTCATTTTTTATTTGCTGAGTGGCATTATAAAACACTACATTGTTGGTCGCACCGGCGGTAGATTCTAGAGCATCCAGTAACGGCACGCCAGCGGCAAAGGTGGTGGATAGTGTACGAGAAAAACGCGCAATAACCGCCTGATAAGCAATTTTACCAAATATCGGCGTCTTTAATGTGGCGCGGTCTAAAAAGTCACGAAACTTCTTAGACCGTTTTTTGCCTTCAGAAAAGCCAATAATCGCGGCACCAATCATGATAATCAAAATAAACCAATAAGACTGCATCCATTCTGACATGTGTACAACCATTTTGGTAAAAGCGGGTAATTCTGCACCAAAAGATTCAAACAGTCCGGAGAATACCGGGACGACCTTGACCAGCAAGATAATAGTCACGATAACCGCGACCACCACGACCGCTATTGGGTATTTCAAGGCTTTTTTAATCTTGGCTTTTAGCAGCTCACTCTTTTCTTTATAAGTGGCTACCCGTTCTAGCATAATTTCTAGCGCCCCTGACTGCTCACCAGAATCGACCAGTGAGCAAAACAAATCGTCAAAGTAGCGCGGATGCTTACGTAGTGCAGAAGTAAAAGTGCCTCCCGCTTCAATATCAGCTTTTATTTGCAATACCAGGTCTTTCATACTGGGATTATCAAGCGAGTCAGCGACGATCTCAAAAGACTGGGTTAATGGGACGCCCGCTTTCATCATCGTTGCCAGTTGCCGCGAAAAAATGGCAATATCAATAGGCTTAATGGCTTTTTTGAAGGTAAATATGGGCTTGGGCTTTTTCTTAATGCCTTTGACGGTGATGCCTTGTTTGCGTAAGGTCGCTTTGGCCAGCTCTAAACTACGACTGGTAGTCTCACCTTTGACTTTTTGTCCGCGGCGATTAACCCCTTCATAGACAAAGTCTAGTAGCATATCAGTCTTAGCTTTTGCCATGTTTTTACCCTCGAGTATTATCTAATGTGGACGATTTAAAAACATAAAAAGATGCCCGAATTTCTTAACCACAGTATTAAACTTATGTGTCTTATATTGGCGTAAAAAATGAGTAACTATCAGTGATTAGACCTTTTTAGGGTTTTGATATCCGGTGCTATTAAGTACTGAAGGTTGCTTATGGAAATTTAATTCCAGCTATATTTTGGCAGTTGCTCAGTTGCTCAGTTGCTTATCGCTATTATTCAGAGGTGACCCGCATCATCTCCTGAACACTAGTAACCCCTTGCAATACCTTTAGCACACCAGAGCGGCGCAAATCTCGAAAACCATTTCTGAGCGCTGCGTCCTTAATGTCTATCGCATTACCATTTTCCATAATAATTCGCGAAATATCTGGGCTAACTTTCATCACTTCATAAATACCCACGCGACCTTTATAACCATCGCGGCATTCACCACAGCCTACAGGCTCATAAATCGTGTTTTCTGAATTATGGAAATCAGCATCCGCAAAGCCAATTTCAAGTAAGCTTTGGCGTGGAATAATGACGGGTTTTTTACAGTTTTTACATAAGCGCCTTGCTAGCCTTTGCGCGATAACTAGGTTTACTGAAGTGGCGATGTTAAATGAGGCTACTCCCATATTACGTAAACGCGTTAAAGTTTCTGGAGCAGAGTTAGTATGAAGGGTCGAAAGTACCATGTGACCAGTTTGCGCGGCTTTAATAGCAATCTCAGCAGTCTCAAGGTCACGAATCTCACCCACCATAATAATATCAGGGTCTTGGCGTAAGAATGATTTGAGGGCATTAGAAAAAGTCAAACCTACCTTAGGGTTGACGTTGACCTGATTGATCCCTTCCAAGTTAATCTCAACTGGGTCTTCAGCGGTCGAAATGTTGGTCTCGCCCGTATTGAGGATATTAATACCAGTGTAGAGTGAGACTGTTTTACCGGAGCCGGTAGGGCCGGTAATCAGTAGCATGCCTTGAGGCCTATGTAGCGCTTCTAAAAACATTTTCTTTTGATCGGGTTCATAGCCTAAAGCCTCGATACCGAGCATTGCTGAAGAGGGGTCTAGGATACGCAGAACGATTTTTTCACCGAATAGGGTCGGTAAGGAGTTTACCCGAAAGTCGATGGCTTTATCTTTAGATAGTTTCAGCTTGATACGGCCATCTTGCGGTACACGCCGCTCTGAGATGTCCATTTGTGACATAACTTTTAAGCGTGAAGCAATTTTGCTGGCAAGCTGTACTGGTGGGCTGGCCATCTTTTGCATCACTCCATCCACGCGAAAGCGTACCCGAAATGTCTTTTCATAGGGCTCAAAATGTAGATCTGAGGCGCCCATACGAATAGCATCCACCAACATTTTATTTATAAACTTTACTACCGGTGCTTCATCGACCCCATCGGAAAGTTTGGTTTCTCCATCCTCTTTTTTGATATCTTCAAAATCGACTTTCAGGTCGTTATCCGCAAAGCCTCCAAAACTGTGCATGGTATCTGCATAGAGGCTATCAATACGTTTTTTAAGCTTGTTTTCTTCGACCACCACCGTCTCGACGGACAACCGCGAGTTAAAGGCAATCGCATCAATCGCGTCTACACGGGTCGGATCACTCAATGCCACAAACAGTCGTTGCCCGCGCTTGAAGATGGGCAGCGCGTTAAACTTGCGGACAATTTTTTCATCAACCAAGTCTTTTGGAATGACCTCGTCACTAAGTGCATTAAGGTCAAATAAAGGGTCGCCTAACGCTTGTGATAGCATTTGCGCTAGCTGATAGGCATTGGCTATTTTATTATCTACCAGATAAGAGACCAGTCCAATTTGCTGCTGCAGCGATTCAGTCTGCGCCGCTTTCATGTGCGCTTCACTGACAATGCCTTCACTAATCAGCTGTTGCGCTAGACCACCAAACTTGCTGGTTGTGGTGGACATCATTAACTCTCCTTGGTAACGAATGTGCCATAAACTTGCTCAAAACCAAAACACTATTCAGGGTTCTATTGTTTAGGGTTCTATTATTCAGGGTTCTATGGCAATCGTGACTATCATAAGGGTCCTAATAAACCAACCTCAGTCTCATCAGCACTATACTATAACTATAGCACTTGTGAAATATTTGTTATACTGGCGCGCATGTTAGCCGCACTGGCAATGATAAACGATACAAGGTAGATGTGTGATGCAAGCTTGGGTAATTGGAAATTGGAAGCAGAATCCAGCAACGAGCCATAGTGTTAATACACTTATAAATGATCTATTAACTGCCATTAGTGCTCAAGAATCGACTGCAACAGACTCAGCGACTAACTGTCAGTTGATGGTAGCGCCAAGTTGCATTCATATGGCAGCTGTCAGCTCGCGTCTGCAAGGATCTTCAGTCATGTGTGCTGCTCAAGATATTAGCGCTCATAGCAATAGTACCGGCGCCTATACGGGTGATTGCTCAGCACAGCAAGTGGCAGATGCGGGTGCAACGTGGACGATACTTGGTCACTCTGAGCGTCGACAATACCACCAGGAGTGTCATGATATCCTGGTACAAAAGCTCACTCATGCGTTGGCGCAAAACTTAGGTATTGTACTGTGTGTGGGCGAAACTCAAGCGCAATATGATGCTAAGCAAACCCTAGAGGTGCTTAATACACAACTAACAGTCATAAAAGATGTGCTCGATCAGCAAGCAGGTGAGCAACCTGGCTTTGTGGAAGTTCTAGCTGAACGTCTAATTATTGCCTACGAACCAGTTTGGGCGATTGGCACTGGTAAAGTACCAACCGTGTCTGAAGTGAGCGCCACTCATCACTATATTAAACAAACGATAAGCAGTTTTTCGCCAGAGTTAGCTGCTGTTAGTGTGTTGTATGGTGGTAGCGTCAACGCGGATAATGCCGATAGTTTTGCAGCAGACTCTATGATAGATGGCGCATTGGTTGGTGGCGCGTCCCTAAAGGCAGCAGACTTTTTAGCCATTGCTAACGCCTTCACTTGTGCCAAAGGGTAACCTCTATCACCAAAGTTAGCGTACTTAGCGTCGACTCAGCACCTAAAGTGCCTTGGTAAGTTGATAAAAGTTGGTTTAACAGTACCCTTGCAATCGTGTACAATGCGCCTTATTTAACGTCATTGTACTTTTATAATCAGTGTACTTCTATCTATAGATAGTATTAGATCCTAAGATTTTACTCCCGTTATCAGTCGTCATTAAGCGGCAAAAGAGGCCACCATGTTTACGTTTATATTAGCCCTGCACATTATCGTGGCCATTGCCATGATCGGCTTGATTTTGATCCAACATGGTAAAGGGGCAGACGCTGGAGCTTCTTTTGGGGCTGGCTCGTCTGGTACCGTGTTTGGTGCGGCGGGGACAGCGAACTTCTTGACTCGTGCCACGGCAGCATTAACAGTCGTATTTTTTATAACCAGCATGACCCTTGCGGTAAATGCACGTAAGCAAGCTGAAGATCAGTTTCGCCTAGACGCGCCAGTGTCAGCACCGCAAACGCCGCGTCCTTTGACACAAAATCCTCAGTAGCTATATTTGATCCAGCAGGCTCTAGCTATTATAGTGTCTGCGTTATTTTAATAGCAGCCCTTGCTATTCTAGTGTGTTAGTTTTACAATGCTTTCCTGTTTTAGCAGTCTGTACTTATCGTAAGTATCATCCTCATGGTACGCAGTAATAGAATAAGAGCAGCGAGCTAAAACAGGTTAGTAAAAAAAGTTAAAGTAACAAATAGACATAAGCGATTGTGGTGGAATGGTAGACACGCCATCTTGAGGGGGTGGTGGCGAAAGCTGTGGGGGTTCAAGTCCCCCCAATCGCACCAACTTTTTTTATATAGAACAATATTAGGTTAGTAGTTATAGCAACGATATTTTTAGTTTAAAGTTTATTTGAAATAAAGATTGACAGTTATATAAAACCTCCCTATAATATGCGTTCTAGATTGATGCGGGGTGGAGCAGTCTGGTAGCTCGTCGGGCTCATAACCCGAAGGTCGTTGGTTCAAATCCAGCCCCCGCTACCATTTTCTATACTGATATTTTGTATACTAAATCTGTCAGTGACAATCAACCCACCATTATGTTTGTGGGTTTTTTTGTATCTGATGGTCAGGGTTATCGCGGTATCAATCCTACCTATGCTAAGCTCTATATCCATAGAGTACGATAATACTACGCCATTTGAGCGATTACTCGTAAGCGACATTGTCTTTTGTTTTATACTCTTTTACTGATACCTCCGCTTGATTAATAATAAGAGCATTGATAAGCCGAGTTTGAAGTTCAAGTGTTTCATCTTTACAGAGATGTATAATAAATGCGACGTCGAGCTAGAGATGTCATAACGGCAGTAGAATAGACAACCGTTACTACAACCCTTACCAACAAAACGATTACCGTGATCTGTACAAACAATAATAAGTAGTATGGTTCATTGAGTACGATAGACCAGCAAATAGGATACTATAAATAGACTATGAAACTTTCGACCAAGGTTGCAGAACTAACTAATATCATTGCTCCTGCAGTAGCAGCTTGTGATGTAGCGTTGTGGGGTGTAGAGTTTGGCCCACAAGGCAATCGTTCTTTGCTACGTATTTATATTGAGTCATTACCTGAAGAACAAGCTCAAGATAAGCAGGTGACGATCGAGAATTGCGCTGCGGTTAACCATCAAGTGAGTGGGATTCTAGAAGTACATGACCCCATTGCTGGTGAGTTTATATTAGAAGTTTCTTCACCTGGCTTTGATCGTGCGTTCTTCTCAGATGAGCAAATGTATGATTATGTGGGCCAAACAGTTAGCTTGCGCTTAATACAGGCTATTGGAGAAGGCGACAAAAAACGCCGCAAAGTAACAGGCAGATTGGACAGTATAGATACAACCTTCCTAAAGCTGACTGCCACTGATAATGAGCAGTTTGAGATTGCTTTGAGTAACATCGATAAAGCCAATTTAATTTATGAAGACGCTTAATTATTGTGCCAGACATGCAATATAAGTGACAGTAGATAGGTGCCAGTAAAATAAGTAAGTGACCAAAAATAACTAACTATTAGATAAATGAAAAATGACTGACTATGAAATAGTGGTTAAAAGTATTTTATAAGGTCGTTAGGTGCACAAGCAACTAAATGTACTGGTTAGCCATAATACGTAAATTACTTAATTCTTAAATAGCGTATGGCCTACAGCGATAACGTAATGTTAACGCACAAATCACAAAATTAAAGCCAATTATAAAATGATAGGACAGGTATAGCATGAGTCGTGAAATTTTAACGGTAGTAGAAACTGTCAGTAATGAAAAAGGCTTGAACCCTGAAGATATCTTTGAAGCAATTGAAGAAGCTTTGGTGGTTTCGACCAAGAAAAAAGTATATACCGAACAGCCAGAAGTGGCAGTGCGGGTAGCCATCGATCGTACGACTGGTGATTATGATACTTATCGTTACTGGACAGTGGTTGCAGACGAAGACCATGAGATGCCTGCCTGTCAGCTTGCCATCACCGACCTTGATCAAGAACAATGGTCAATTGGCGATGTTAAAGAAGAGCAGATTGAATCTATTGAGTTTGGTCGCATTGCAGCCACTCAAGCTAAGCAGGTCATCATCCAAAAGATTCGCGAAGCTGAGCGTGCCCTGGTGGCAGACGCTTTTGAGCCACGAGTTGGCGAAATGATGTATGGCGAAGTAAAAAAACAAACTCGCGATGGCTATATTATTGACCTTGGTGATAGTGCTGAAGGTTATCTGTCACGCGATCAGATGTTGCCACGTGAGCAGCTGCGGGCAAAGTCGCGCATCAATGCTATTTTATATCATGTCAACCGCGACAATCGTGGCGCGCAGCTACTGTTATCGCGTACCCATCCTGAAATGCTCTCAGCTTTGATGCAAAAAGAAGTACCTGAGATTGCCGAGCAAATTATTGAGATTCGTAACGTTGCTCGTTTGCCTGGTACTCGTGCTAAAATATCCGTGAAAACCAACGATCATCGTATTGATCCAGTTGGTGCTTGTATTGGCATGCGTGGCACGCGAATTCAAGCCGTTCAGCAAGAGCTTGACGGCGAACGTATTGATGTCGTGGTATGGTCAGATGACCCCGCCCAGTTCATCATCAGTGCACTTGAGCCGGCGGATGTTAGCAGCATTATCTTAGATGAAGATGCGCAAACGGCTGATATTATCTTTAGTACTAACGACCAACTTGCACGTGCTATTGGCTCACAAGGCCAAAACGTACGTCTGGCTTCTGAATTGACGGGTTATAAGCTTAATATGATGCTTGAAGAAGAGTATCAGCAACGTCAAGCAGACGAGTCAAAAGCCTTTATCGACTTATTCTATGAACGTCTAGAAGTTGATAAAGATTTAGCACACGCGCTCGTTGATATTGGTTTTACCAGCATCGAAGAAGTGGCTTACGTGCCAGCTGAGACTTTTTATGATATCGAAGGCTTAGATGACGAAGCGATTGATATGATTCAAGAGCGTGCTAAAGAAGTGGTAATCGCTGATGAGCTAGTAAAACAACAGAACATGAAAGAGCCAAGTCAAGAGCTACAAGATCTTGAAGGTATGACCGTCAGTTGGGCTTATAGAATGGCTGAAAAAGACATCATTACCGTTGATGATCTAGCTGAACAAGCTGTATTTGATTTAGAAGATATTGAAGACTTAGACACTGAAACCGCAGGAAAACTCATCATGAAAGCTCGGGAATCTTGGTTCAATGAATAGGCTCTAACTGCATATCGCTGTCTTTTGGTGATATGCTATTTATAATAGAGCGCTGGTATTAATATAAAACTAGTATCAGCCTTAACGCAATCATTTGTAGCCAACAACTGAATTGAACATATAGCAAATAATAGACAGTAGGTGATAATCAATGGCAGATAAGACCGTCAAAGAACTGGCAGATATGGTAGGCAAAGTCGCTAGCGCTGTAAAGCAGCAACTAGTGGATGCTGGGCTACCTGCTCGTGGGGAGGATGACCTAGTCACCGAACTTGAGCAAGAGAAGTTGGTGACGTATTTAAAGCAAAGTCATGGTCAGCAAGACAAGCGCCGTATTAGTCTTAAATCTAAGACAACGAGTACTGCGCGCGTGACCGGCTCTTCAGGTAAATCTAAGAGCGTCAATGTTGAAGTACGTAAAAAGAAAGTATTCGAGAAGCCTGATCCAGAAAAAATGGCTGAAGAGTTGGCTGCACGCGAACAGGCACTGATTGAATCACAAGCCCGCGCTGCTAAAGAAGCTGAAGAGCGTTCTGCGACTAAGAAAAAATCTGAAGAGCGCCAAGCGGCTACCTTAGCGGCTATGCGTGCAAGTTTAGGGTCTAACAAAAGCTCAGCAGGCAAAAGTGATGAAGCTTCTACTTCTTCAGTTGTGGTCAAAAAGGGCAGCAAAACTGCTATTGAGATCAAAACTAAAGAAAAGAAAAAAGTCGCTGCTACTAAGCCAAAAGTTGAAACCGCAGCTGAACGAAAAACTCGTGAGGCACGTGAAGTAGAAGAAGAACGTCTACGTCAAATCGAATCAAAAACCCGCCGAGCCCAAGCTGAAGAGACGCAAAAACGTACTCTTGAGCAGATGCGAAAAATGGCAGGTCAGTATACAGATCGCGAACCTGTTGCTGAAGTTCGTAAAGATGAACCTCTAGCCGAAGGCTTGGTTGGCGACGCTTTAGAAGAATCGTTTGAAAAAGAACGTCGCGAAATTAAGCGCGGTGCAAGTAGTACTGGTACCCGTGGTCGTCGCCGTAAGAACCAGGATGAGCGTGAGATAAAAAACCGTAAAAATGGTTTACGTTCAACCCAAGCCGGTCAGCATAAGTTTGAAAAACCTGTTGAAAAAATTGTTTATGATGTCGAAATTAGCGAGCACATTGCAGTAGCTGATCTGGCGCAACGCATGGCGGTCAAAGCACGCGAAGTCACTAAGTTACTTATGAAAATGGGTGAATTGGCTAGTGAGACAGATACCATTGATCAAGCGACAGCAAGTCTGATCGTTGAAGAAATGGGTCATAATCCAGTACCAGTGAGCGATACTAAGGTTGAAGATGACCTTCATAGCGCTGTCGATGAGCGTAGCAGTAACGTACAAGCGCGCCCACCAGTGGTTACTATTATGGGTCACGTTGACCATGGTAAAACGTCATTGCTTGATAAAATTCGCGAAACCAAAGTCGCCACTGGCGAGGCCGGTGGTATCACTCAGCATATCGGTGCCTATCACGTTAAAACCGCACGCGGGGTTATTACTTTCCTTGATACCCCAGGTCACGCAGCCTTTAGTGCCATGCGTTCACGCGGCGCACAAGCGACTGATATTGTAGTACTAGTAGTTGCTGCTGATGACGGTATGATGCCGCAAACTGAAGAAGCGATTGATCATGCTCGTGCTGCAGGCACACCAATTATTGTCGCCATTAACAAAATGGATAAGCCAAGTGCTGATCCTGATCGTGTTTTAAATGAGTTAACCGCTAAGCAAGTGGTATCAGAAGCATGGGGTGGCGATACCCCAATGGCACGTATCTCAGCCAAAACTGGCGAAGGTATTGATGAGCTTTTAGAATACATTAGCATACAAGCTGAGCTGATGGAGTTAGAAGCGCCGCTAGATGGGGCTGCTCAAGGTATCGTTATTGAGTCAAGACTTGAAAAAGGTCGTGGCCCTGTCGCTAGTGTATTGGTCAAAAAAGGTACATTGAAGCAAGGTGATTTAGTCCTAGCAGGTGAGTACTATGGTCGAGTTCGTGCCATTGTGGACGAGCATGGTCAGCGTATCCAGTCAGCTGGTCCTTCTATCCCAGTTGAGATTTTAGGTTTGCCTGAAACGCCAGCTGCGGGTAGCGAGTTCTTAGTGGTTACTGACGAGAAGAAAGCGCGCGAAGTTGCTGACTTCAGAGTTAACCGTGAGCGCGAGCGTCAACTTGAACGCCAGAATAAAATGCGCCTAGAAAGTATGTTTGAGCAGATGGAACAAGGCGATGTGTCGTTCTTGAATATCGTGCTAAAAACTGATGTTCGTGGTTCGCTTGAGGCTTTACTTGCCGCATTAGATGAATTATCAACTGATGAAGTAAAAGTAAGAGTTATCAGCTCAGGTGTCGGTCCGATTTCAGAGTCTGATGTGACACTGGCAGAGTCTAGCGAAGCCGTACTATTAGGTTTCAACGTCCGAGCAGATGCTACCGCGCGTCGCAAAGCGAATGCCGCTAATATGGATATCCGTTATTACAGTGTCATCTATGGTCTAATCGATGATGTGAAAGCAGCAATGAGTGGTATGCTTGCGCCAGAACATCGTGAGAAAATCCTAGGTGTTGCTGACGTACGTGAAGTGTTCCGCTCTAGTAAATTTGGTGCAGCGGCTGGTTGTATGGTCGTTGAAGGCACTATTTATCGCAACAAGCCAATTCGTGTACTGCGTAATGACCAGGTTATCTTTACCGGTCAACTGCAGTCATTACGTCGCTATAAAGAAGACGTTAATGAAGTGCGCACTGGTATTGAATGTGGTCTAGCGGTTCGTGGTTATGATGTCGAAGCGGGCGATAAAATCGAAGTCTTTGAAATTCAAGAGTTCGAACGCACTATCTAAATCTGTTATTTAAGCATGCTATAAGCTTAATCAGCTGGATATACATCGCATTGCTTACTGATATTACGATGTATTTAGGCCTAACAGGTTCATCCTGCTAGGCCTTTTTTATCGTATATTATATATTTTTAACATTGCCAAATTAATAGTATTAAAAACAGGATAATAATATGAACCAACGCCTACAACGCTTATCCGATCAAATTCAGCGCGAGCTTGCTGTTCTTATTCGTGATGAAGTCAACGATCCACGTCTGACAGGTTTCGTAACTATATCGAGTGTCAAAGTTAGCCCTGACCTTGGCTATGCAGATATCTACGTGACTATCATGGAATCGGAACTCAACGGTGGCATGAACAAGACTGATCATGAACCGAGTGTGCAAGTGCTTAATAAAGCTGCTGGATTTTTGCGTACTGAGCTGAGCCATAGCTTAAAAACACGTACCACACCACGCCTGCGCTTTCATTACGATGAAGTCACTGCTCGCGGTAACTATATGATGGACTTGATCAGTCAGGCAGTCACCAAAACTGAGCAAAATGAAGCTGATGAGCAAGCAGTAGATCAGAAACAAACTGACCAATAAGTAAATATTATGTCCATAGCGAAGCAAGCAGCCAATCAAGCCAGTAAGCAGAAAGTATCTGGGGTCATTCTAGTGGATAAGCCGATTGGTATGACCTCACAACAGGTGGTATCGAAAGTTAAGTATCTGTTTAAGTCGCCTATACATGACAGTAAAAAAGCGGGTCATACTGGAACGCTTGATCCAATGGCCACAGGCCTACTGCCCATTTGCCTAGGTGAGGCGACTAAGTTTAGTCATTACCAACTTGATGCTGATAAATCTTATCAGGCGACGATATTACTGGGTATTCAGACTGATACCGGCGACGCTGATGGTAAAGTGATTGCACAGGCTGCTATACCTAAGTTTGATCAGGCACAGCTAAGAGATATCGCTCAGCAGTTTTTGGGTGCTCAGCAGCAAATACCACCGATGTATTCCGCCTTAAAGAAAGATGGCAAAAAGCTATATGAATATGCGCGCGCTGGCATAGAAGTTGAACGTGCGCCAAGAGATCTGTTTATTAAAGCCATTAGTCTAGTGGAGATCAACCAAGAGCAGATCCAGCTGACGGTCACCTGTTCTAAGGGCACGTATGTACGCGTTTTAGCTGAGGATATCGCCAAAGTATTGGGTACACTAGGTCATCTGATAGCCTTGCGTCGCCTGCAGGTTGGCGACTTCAAGGTTGATCAGGCCATTACCTTAGTGCAATTAGAGCAACAAACTTTAGACAGTCGATTCGCTCAATTGTTATCGGTAGATGCCTGTGTCAATATTGCGCCTAAACTCACACTGACACCGGTGCAAGTTGAACGTGTACATATGGGTCAGCGTTTAAACGTACTCGATCAGCTTACTGAAGATTTGCAAGATTATATTTTAAATACTGTTAGTCAGCATGCATCTAGTAGTAAAGATGATGCAAATTATCAAAATGATAGTGATAAGACCGGCAGTCATAACAGTAGTAATCTTGATGGTCAGCAGAGCGAAGCTCAACCATTACTCTATGAAATACCCGTAGATATTCGTTTAATAGACCAGCAAGGGCAGTTCATTGGTTTGGGCGCAGTGAGTTTGAATGGTCGGTTGCAACCTAAAAAACTAGTCAACTTGTAGCTTATTAACATATAGTTAAAATACCTTAAAAACGCTACGATACTGCTGGTATAAGCTTTTTGCCGCCTCTGTCTGCGTAGGCACAGCAAGCAAGAAAAATTTATGCCAGCAGTATGTTATGTATCGACATCACTTTTCATTGACTATAGTTAGTACATTTAGGGTGGATCAGAATAAACGATCCTCAATTCTATAAAACTTACTAACACCTTACACTAATCACATACTGTCACATTTTATTGCAGGTTCCACCTATAGTGGAACCTGCTTTTTTTATATACTCATTAAATAGTCCAAACATATCTATAACGCACAGTTGTATTAATGATAAAAATCTAGATTAAATTAAGACTAAAAATTAGAAAGTCTGAATGAGAGAGTCTAATAAAAAACGTAATCATAAAAATAATAATACAAAAAATATGAATGTACCAAGCTCTAATTGCATATTTAACAGAAATTTTGACTTAACTATATCCATTCATAACACAAAAAAGGAAATCACTATGTCACAGCCTAACCCCAACAATACTAAGCTTGAGCAAGAACGTTCTGAAGCAGCTACTGCCTCATTAAAGAACCAAACTGAAAGCAACTATACAAAAGATACGGAAGAAGCGGCAGATCGTATCGCTGATAATGCAGAAAAAGCTAAGAAAGAAAAATAAGCTTTTTGTTTTAGCTTAGGTTTTGAGTATCTAATTGAAAATGCTAACTGTTCAAATGGTTGGCATTTTTAACATTAGATTATTTTAAAATTATATTATTGATAATAAAATAAACTAGGAGAGTTATTATGGATAAGCCAAAAGAAAATATGGATAAGCAAGAAAAAAGCATACAACGGTTAGCAGATGATATCAATCCAAGTGAAGATATTGTTCCAGATAGCTTGGCTGAGGTAACCACCATGCCATTAGCAGATGAGGAACTGGGTAGCAATGCTACCGAAGATGATCTCAAAAATAAAAAAGATAAGTAAGCTGTAGAACCATATTTATCATCATGATTATTTTCTAAAACTGCTGAAACTACTGCCGAAAGTTGCTGTTAGTTCAGCAGTTTTTTGTTATAATCGCCCCCAAGTCAATATATCGTGCTTGCTGACCACTAGGTCAACTCTAGTAATGCAGGGTTGTCCCGAATGGCAGGTAAGCTATTTTATTTATACTATTCTATCGTTTCATAGGCGTTCAAATTTATTGAATGTCACTTGTAACCTTTAGCATTGCCGGAGAAATCTATGTTAACTAATACTGATCGCGAACAAATCATTGCTCAATACCAACGTGGCGAAAACGACACGGGCTCACCTGAAGTTCAAGTCGCTTTACTAAGCGCCCGCATTAACGATTTGCAGAACCATTTTAAAGCACACAAAGCTGATCATCATAGCCGTCGTGGTCTTATCCGTATGGTTAATACTCGTCGTAAACTGCTTGATTATTTAAAAGGCAAAGATCTTGGTCGTTATACGACGGTTATCAGCCAGCTTGGTCTACGTCGTTAATCTAGCAACAGTCTTATAGTAGGTACCGTTAAGTTAGAACGTGCAACATGTTTTGGCATAATTCTATACTTTGTGATCGCTCTATGAGTATTTGTTTGTTGTTATTGACATAATAGTTGAGTAGTAAAAAACGGTGTGGAATAGTTTCACGCCGTTTTTTTATGGCTACTGTGTTTAGAGGTTTTACGTCAAATTTAGAAGGTAAAGCTAGGTAATAATAGCCTGCTTTATAGCTGTAGAATAGTAAGTAAAGGCACAAGTTTAAGCACAGACAATTTGCAAGACAAAGTAGTGAGAAATACTAACATTCGCTCAGTTTTGTAATTAATTGGTCAATGGCTAGAAATCCCTGTAAAATAGTGCACTGTGAGTTTTTATAGCCATGCTTACCTATAGATGTAGGTGTAAAAAAATTAATAGCCCGTATGTAATGTGGCCTTTATAACGTCAAAGCTTCATTGGTACTGATAGAAAAGATATTTATGGACAATCGAATTTGAACGACTAAAAGATGTAGCAGTATAGATAAATCCGTAAGATAAATGCATAACAGTGACCGTACTTACGAGCAGAACTCGCAAGTACAATGCTCTTCAGTTAGCGGTTATAGCCAGAAAAATTTTAACGACTGATATCAGGCTCCTTATAGCGCTGATATTATTTTCGTCATCCAACATTAGGAAAATTATATGACAAATCCGACAATGTTCAACACCATTAAACGTGAATTCCAATATGGCAACCAGCAAGTTATCATTGAGACTGGTCGTATTGCTCGCCAAGCCAACTCTATTTTAGTTCACATGGGCGGCGTTACTGTATTAGTAGCAGCAGTCGTTAAGTCTGAAGCAAAAGCTGGGCAAAACTTTTTTCCATTGACGGTTAACTATCAAGAAAAAATGTATGCTGCTGGTAAGATTCCAGGGGCTTACGGCAAACGCGAAGGCCGCGCTAGCGAGTTTGAAACCCTAACCTCGCGTCTCATTGACCGTCCAATTCGTCCGTTATTTCCTGAAGGCTATTTGAACGAGGTTCAGATCACAGCTACAGTAGTGTCATCAGATAAAACTCAATCTGCAGATATCGCCGCATTGATTGGCGCTTCAGCAGCGTTATCTATCTCTGACGCGCCTTTTAACGGCCCTGTTGCCGGTGCACGTGTTGGCTTTATTAACGGTGAATACGTTCTAAACCCAACGCTTGAGCAACTTAAAGAGAGTGATCTGGACTTAATCGTCGCTGGTACAAAATCGGCAGTATTGATGGTAGAGTCTGAAGCCAAAGAGCTATCAGAAGACCAAATGCTAGGCGCTGTACTATATGGCCATGAGCAACAGCAAATTGTTATTGATAATATTGCCTCATTAGCAGCAGAAGTAGGTACTGCTAAGCAACAGTTTACTGCTCCTAAGCACGACCAAGCGCTTGAAAGTGCTATGAAAGAGCAGTTCGGTGTACAAGTTGCTGACGCTTATACCATTACTGACAAGCAAGAACGTTACACTAAGTTGGATGATATTAAGCAAGCGGCTATCGGAACACTAGCAGGTGATTCAGAGTCAGAAGCTTATAGCAACAATGTATCTGAGCTAAAAGAAATCTATAACGAGCTAAAATATCGTACGGTTCGTGACAGCATCTTGTCTGGCAAACCACGTATTGATGGTCGTGACCTTGATACGGTACGTGCCCTTGATGTACAAGTAGGCGTGTTACCATTTACCCATGGTTCAGCGTTATTTACTCGTGGTGAAACCCAAGCATTAGTGACCACTACCCTTGGCAACAGCCGTGATGTCAATATGATTGACTCGCTAGGTGGTACTATTCGTGACCATTTCATGTTGCATTACAACTTCCCGCATTTCTCAGTCGGCGAAACCGGCCGTGAAGGTATTCCTAAACGTCGCGAAATCGGTCATGGTCGCTTAGCGCGCCGCGGTGTACAAGCGATGCTTCCTGATAGCGAACGCTTCCCGTATGTTATCCGTGTGGTATCAGAGATCACTGAGTCAAATGGTTCATCTTCTATGGCCTCTGTTTGTGGTGCCAGCTTGGCATTGATGGACGCTGGTGTACCAATGAAAGCACCCGTTGCTGGTATCGCGATGGGTCTGGTTAAAGAAGGCGAGCGCTTTGCCGTATTGTCTGACATTTTAGGTGATGAAGATCATCTTGGCGACATGGACTTTAAAGTTGCTGGCTCTAAAGACGGTATCACTGCGCTACAGATGGACATTAAAATTGAAGGCATTACCCCAGACATCATGGAGCAAGCGCTCAAACAAGCCCATGCTGGTCGTATCCATATCTTAGATGCGATGAATAAAGTACTGCCCGCAAGCCGTACTGAAATCAACGCACATGCGCCTAACTATGCAGTGATTGAAATCAACCCAGATAAAATTCGTGAAGTTATTGGTAAAGGCGGCGCAACCATTCGTCAGCTAACCGAAGAAACAGGCGCGGTTATCGATATTGATGACGGCGGCACGATTCGTATCTTTGGTGAAAATAAAGCCGCGACCAAAGCCGCTATTAGTAAAATCGAAGCCTTAACTGCAGAAGTCGAAGTAGGTAAAATCTATGAAGGTACGGTTGCTCGTATCGTTGACTTCGGTGCTTTCGTTAACGTCCTACCAAATACTGATGGCCTAGTCCATATCTCTCAAATCGCAGAAGAGCGCGTAGAGAATGTGTCTGATTATCTCAAAGAAGGTCAAGTCGTTAAAGTATTTGTCCAAGACGTTGATAACCGTGGTCGCATTAAATTGACTATGAAAGGCATTGAACAGAGCTAAGTGACTATTCTACTAATGTAGCACTAGAATGTCGCCTCAATAAAAAGAACCGCTTTGAATCACTTATTATTAGTGCTCAAGGCGGTTTTTTTATGGGCTTAAAATTTGAGTATGATCCGTCATTTAAAAACAACTGAGACATGTTAATAATTTACAAGCTGATATCTAAAGTGGGATACTTTATGGGGGCATGAGTGAACTGTAGAGCTGCCATAATATAGTTAAAATACCTCAAAAACACTACGGTACTGCTGGTATAAGCTTTTTACAGCCTCCGTCTGCGTAGGCACAGCAAGTAAGAAAAGCTTATACCAGCAGTAGGTTATGTATCGATATTACTTTTCATTGACTATAGATATCTCGTGACAGTAAGTGGTATAAAAAACAGTCTAAGACCTTAAAATCCAAAATAAAAAACCTATCTATAACAAAAAGCCTATCTATTGATAGGCTAATGTCTTAAATATTATTTAAGGGTCAACATAAGAACTCAGGTTTTGATCTTAAGTATTCTGTCTGGAAACTTTAGATTTTAAATTTCACAGTACCGCTTGTGCCGGTCGCCATGACATCACGCGCAAGCTGGTCTTCTGCATGGTTTTTGGCACTAATTTCATCAGGGTCAGGACGATGTTCTGTATGCCCACATTGGGTACATTCAATATATTCATCAGGCTCAGGTGTCACGATATTGACTTGCACTACCGCATCTGCCGCTTCACATTTAGGGCAGCGAACCCCTGCTAAAAACTGCCGTTTTGGGCGCGGAGACTTATAACGCATTAGCTGACCTCGCGTTTGATCTGCGTATTAGCCGCCTCATTTTGAGTCGCGTTACTAAAGCCACTATGGCGTAATAAGGCATCAATACTAGCACTACGACCACGAAAGTTCTCAAAGTTAGTCTTAGCGGGTAAGCTGCCACCCACGGATAAAATAGTGTCACGGAAAGCTTTACCCGTTATAGGATTAAAGATGCCTTCTTCTTCAAACTTACTAAAGGCATCTGCAGATAGTAGCTCCGCCCATTTGTAAGAATAGTATCCCGCTGCATAACCACCGGCAAAGATATGACTGAAGCCATTAGTAAAACGGTTGTAGTCAGGGGTTTCCATAATAGCAATATCACTGCGCACATTATCTAAAGTCGCGAGAATACCGTCATAATCTAAAGCTGGCGTGTGCGCGTGAATCAGTAAGTCAAAAAGTGAAAATTCTATCTGACGCAGAGTCTGCATACCACTTTGGAAGTTTTTGGCCGCTAATAAGGCGTCAAGCTTGTCTTTGGGTAATGGCTCACCGGTCTCTACATGACTACTGATGAGTGCAATGCCTTCAGCATCCCACGCCCAGTTTTCCATAAACTGACTGGGTAGCTCGACTGCATCCCACTCTACGCCATTGACACCGGCGACATCACCAACAGTAACCTGGGTTAATAAATGATGCAGACCATGACCAAACTCATGAAATAAGGTCAACACTTCATCATGGGTGAGCAAGCTTGGTTTACTGTCAAGCGCTGGGGTAAAGTTGCCGACCATGAAACAGACCGGTAGCTGATGATGGTTCAGCTCCTCATGACTATAACGGGACTGAAAACCACTCATCCATGCGCCGCCACGCTTACCACTGCGAGCAAATAAATCAAAGTAAAAACCACCAATCAAGGTGTCTTTTTCATCAAACAACTGGTAAAAACGCACATCGTCATGCCAGCGTGATACGACAGTTTCACTAGTGTTAGAAGCACTTTGTTCACGCACTGTAATACCGTATAGGCGCTTAACAATGGCAAATAAACCATCAATGACTTTTGGTAATGGAAAGTAGGGACGAATCTCTTCTTGCGATAAGCTGAACTTATTTTGTTTGACCTTTTCGGCAATATAGGCGCTATCCCACGGTTGCAAGTCTGTGATGTCATAATCGCGTGCGCATTCTTGTAGTTGTGTTAAGTCTTGTTTGGCAGTTGGTGTTGCTTGCGCCGCTAGACTGCGTAAAAAGGTTTCAACTTCCGGTACATTGTCTGCCATCTTAGTGGATAAAGACACCTCAGCGTAATTAGTAAAGCCTAGTAATTGGGCTTTTTGCTCGCGCAGTTGCATGATTTGACTCATGATGTCAGCATTATTTAGTGATTCACCTTTGCTATTAGTATGATTATCAAATTCCGAGGCACGAGTGACATAAGCACGGTATAACGTTTCGCGTAAACTGCGATCATTTGCATGAGTCATGACTGCTAGATAAACAGGGATATTTAAGGTAGCCACATAATAAGGGGTAGGCAGGGCATCACTCTCAGCTTGCGAAAGTGAGCCATTGGCCAACTCGCGTACTTTATATTGGGCACCAGCATCGGCTAATAGCGCTAAACCACCGTCAGTCAAGCCTGCCAACTGTGGTTGTTCAATAGGTAGCACATAAGCTTGGGTGGCATCCAAAATATGGTCTGAGAATGTCGCAGACAAGGTCGATAGCTGGCTTTGAATAGCGGCAAACGTATCTTGCTCAGATTTTGGTAACGCCACCCCTGATAACTCAAAGCTTTGTAGAGCCAGTTCAAACGCCCGCGCCCGAGCAGGTTCCAGCTGCGCTAAAAATGCCTTATCATTAATAATGGCTTGATAACGAGTAAATAGGGGTTGATGTTGCCCGACCCGAGTGCCATAAGCAGATAGCTTCGGCAGCAGCTCATGATGCACATGACGAATATCATCATTGCTCATTACGCCATTAAGATGCGACAAAATACCCCAACTGCGATCCAATGCCAGATTGATATGATCAAAGGCCATGACATCCGCTAGTGCCTGCTTGGCGCTGATGCCAACAGCACCTTCATCATTATTCGTTATCGATGCCAGCTCATCTAAAAAGGTATTAGCCTGATCAATAGCCGTGGTTACTTGCGTCTGTAGATCGCTTGGATTAGTAGCGGCAAAGTCAACAAGGTGCAAATCCGAATTAAGAGTAGTCATAAAGAGATCCAATATTAATAAATGGTGTTATTTATAATTAAAATTTTGTAGGTCGTGGCTGCAGATTGCTAAGAATGGTCTAAATATTAATGGCTACTTAAAAGATGGGTATAGAGGGGTAAGAATGCAAGCCTAGGCCTACTGCACATACATATTATCTATACTCTCAAGTACTCAACGCCTAACTACTGAGATTCTCTAGTACTTATACTTTCAAATCCTAGTTTTTAAGTTGTACAAGTCATAACCTGCCTAAGTATTCTGCCTGAATAGCAGAAGCCTAAGCAAATGAATTTATAAATACCCAATATTGACTAACTTGCTTACAAAGTGTCATCATTTGCTTGCAAACTAACCCTACAGCCAGCAGGGTGAAATTGGTAGGATGAACGCAGTGGAATATAAATATTATATTACTGAGAATATTACGCTGATGAGTGTTACATTAATAACAGGCCGTTATTAATTTAGGAGGTTAATTCTATTATCATCTTAATCCCTAGCAAAAAAAGTAAATAATAAATATTTAATAAAGCTAACTTATCATGTTAGTAATCAAATATGATTAAGTCTCAAAAACAATAAAATATGGAGAACTATTTATGAAAGCAACTCTAAAAAGTTTACGTGAAACCAAAGCCAATCCAGCGGTAAGTATCTTTGTGAAGACTCACCGTGAACATCCTGAAAATGAAAAAGATCCTATTGCGCTAAAAAATCAGCTAAAAGTAGCCGAAGAACGCTTAATTAAAGAATATGATAAACGTACTGCGACCACCATCTTAGATAAAATTCATGCTGAAATTAAAGAGTTAAATCATAATTATAACCTCGATACTTTAGCTGTTTTTGCAAGTACTGACGATGTGCAAATTGTTCGTATGCCTATCGATACTGTAGAGCGTGTGGTAATTTCAGATCGTTTCGCTACTCGTGACCTAGTACGTGATATGGCCAGTGCCGTGCATTATTATACTGTGGTGCTTACTCGTGATAAGGCCCGCTTAATTGAAGCGTCGAACGACCGTGTCGTGGTTGAAATGGACAAAGATTCTAATAGCCAAAACCATATGGAAAGTATCCCATTCCCTATCGAAAATAATAGCTTATACACGACTGGTGATGGCGGTTCAGATCGTTCAGCAGACAACGAGAACAGTTATCTAAAAGAGTTCTTTAACCGTGTTGACAAAAGTGTACAAGAACTGTGGGGCGAACACAAAATGCCGTTAGTGATCGTCGGTGATGCGCGTAATATTAGCTATTATCAAGATGTATGCGACCGTCCAGATAATATCATCGCTACTGTTTCGAACCTGACTGAACTTGAAGAAGGCAACGCCCAACATATTATTGATGGCGTGCAAGAAGCGGTAGAAAAATATCGTACGTCACTACATGAAGCGGCATTGAGCGAAATTGACAAAGCCCGTGGTGCTCAGATGTTACGCACTGACCTGCAAGAAGTTTACCGTGCTGCTTATCAAGGTGCTGGCGAGACTTTATACGTTCGTCGCGGTTATATGCAACCTGCCAAGATTGACGAAACAGCGCAGACCTTGATCATGGCGGATGACACTGCCACAGAGGGCGTAACCGATGATGCCATTGGCGAAATTATCGAACATGTGATTCATAATGGTGGCAAAGCGGTATTCATGCCTAAAGACATTATGGGCGAAGACCAACCTATTGCGTTAGTTACTCGTTATTAATGATTGGTAACGAATAAGCAGTAAGCATTAAGCACGTCATGAGGGCATTGGTTCGTTGAGAGTCAATGCCCTTTTATATTGGTCAGTCTAAAAATAGTCCAAAAATAATTTTTAGCAGATACCACTGAGAATAAATAGGCGGTACTAAAATCAATAGCAATCAGCGCTACTAAACATACATCACTTGAATGCTAATAATATAAAAAATGCAAATAATAGCCTTGAGTCGCAATTACAAACAACAGTTATGACAATAAGGACACTGATGATGGGTTTTTCAAATAATATGATCGGACATAAACTAAAAAGTCTACAAGCTACTACTTCGACGTTACTACGAGGTGGACGAGGCAATATGGGTACAGCAACACCGATGCAGCCGGAGCAATCGTTAATCTTGTACGAGCATGAAGCCTGCCCTCATTCTCGCCGAGTACGTGAAGTGATGACTCACTTAAACCTTGATTATGAAAGCCGTCCCAGCCCGCATAAAGGTCATGTCTATCGTGACGAACTTAAAGAATTGGCGGGTAAAGCGCAAGTACCATTTTTAATCGATGAAAATACTGGTGATAAAATACCAGACTCACAAGTCATCATTGATCATCTATTTACCCATTACTCTAAAAAAGGCACTACCCCTGAGAACTATCGAGCCTCTAATGGAGACAGTGCCACTTTGAGCAATAAAGCGACTAGTATTGCCTCGATGATGCGTGGTGTTAAAGCGGACCATCCGAAAAAGAACTTAGCGCGTGGTAAACCTAAAGAACCGCTACAGTTATATGGTTTCGAAGCCAGTCCATTTTGCCGTTTGGTACGCGAAAAATTAAGCGAGCTTGAAATAGGTTATATCAACCACAATGTTGCGCGCGAACAAATACAGGATATCGGCGGCTTTGGGATGCGTTTAAATCTTGGCGAATACCATCCTATTAAAGGGGGTAAACGCGAGCGCATCATGAATCAAGTAATGGATGGTAAGCTACAGTTTCCTTACCTGATTGACCCTAATACTGACGCTAAGATGTATGAATCAGCAGATATTATTGATTATTTAGATACAACTTACGGCTAGTATGGATAGGTGCAAACGCTGGTTTTACCTAGCAATTGACGGTATATAGCAATATTAAATCGCTGAGAATGCAGTCATAGGGCAATCAGTAATCAGGGGCGAATAGTGAGACTTAGTTTTAATGTCTGATTTCTCACTCTTTTGATAGACATAATAATCTAATAGGATTAGTAGACGGGGTCGTTTGATCAAGCGGCTTGTTATTAAAATTCTAGTAGTGACGGTTTGTTACTTTTTATTGGTTAGCCTGATTGTTTTGCCAATGATGGTCTATGATAGTCATAAGCCCAACGTTAGGTAATGTCGTTATGGCTCTTTTATGAGTACTTTTATGAGTACTTTTATGAGTACTTTTATGAGTACTCTATTAAAATTATGATGATAACTATCTCCAATCCTTATTCCATGAATACTGAGTATATGAATACTACAACCTCTTTGGTCCTGACCAGCTATAACATCCACAAAGGTATGTCGCCACTGAACCGCCAAGTAAAAATACAAGGCATCGCCCAAGCGTTGGAAGCAGTGGGGGCAGATATATTGTGTCTACAAGAAGTGCAAGGGCAAAATCTTAGGCGTAACATACAATACAACGAATATCCTGACCAGTCGCAGCACGAATGGTTCGGTGAGTTCTTACAGCTACAAAACAGCTACGGTAAAAACTCGGAATACGAAAACGGTCATCATGGTAATGCCGTACTTAGCCGCTTTCCATTAGACCCCAAACATAACGTCAATATCACGGTTAATAAGTTGGAGCAACGTGGGGTCTTGCATTGTGAGGTGCAACCAATAGGCTGGGATATGCCAGTAGTGGTATTGTGTGCGCATTTAAATCTGTTTGAGCGTGACCGGATCAAGCAATATCAGGCAATTAGTGACTATGTGCGTAATGCGATTGCCCCTGACCAACCGCTGATTCTGGCCGGTGATTTCAATGACTGGAAGAAGATGTCTTGTGATAAGCTAGCAACTAGCCTTGGCTTAACAGAAGCATTTAAATCCTGTCATGGTAAACTACTACCGACCTTTCCAGCAAAGTTACCAGTACTGAGCTTAGACCGTATTTATGTGCGCAATTTGATCGTGAAGGATGCCTGGGTGCATACTGGCAAGCCGTGGTCTACGCTATCAGATCATCTGCCTATTAGTGCAGAGTTGGCTTTGCCATAAATACATTACTGGTACCCATTTATTCAAGTCTATTTAAGAAAAAAGCCCGTTTAAATAATTGAAACTATTTAAAAGGCCTGCAAAGCAAACAATAACGCTTAATAAATAACCCCGATATATAAAATATAAGGATGTATTACTATGTCTAACGCTTTTAATCAGCAGCTACCAAGCAGTCAACATGCGGTCGTTATTCTTGAATTTGGCGAGCCTGAAGTTATGAAATACCATGACGGTGTTGCTATGCCAGAGCTTGCTGAAGGACAAGTACTAATAAAGGTAGCTTATGCAGGTATCAATCCGGTCGACTACAAAACACGCCAAGGCAAAGGCTGGGGCGCGGATAATATTCGTAAAAATAAATTTGATCATAATGAGCCTGCCATTTTAGGCTTTGATGTTGCCGGTGAAGTAGCCATCAGTAATAGCGATCAGTTCGCTGTTGGTGATAAAGTTGCTGCCCTTACCTTCGATGGCGGTTGTTATGCTGAATATGTGGCGGTAGACGCCAAGCTACTGGCTAAAGTACCAGAGGGAGTGACTCTAAAACAAGCTGCTGCGCTACCTTGTGCTGGCCAAACCGCGCTACAGTTTATAGTGTTTGCCGATATTAAAAAAGGCGAGCACGTGGTGATGAATGCGCCAGCGGGTGGGGTCGGTCATTTATTAATTCAGCTATTAATGGAAAAAGTGGCGCAAGATGATATTAAAGTAACCGTTATTTGCTCACCAGAAAAATATCATAAACTGGCTGATCTAATAGACAAAAATCAGCTTGCCGGTTGGATTGACTACACTAAAGACGAGGCATTCCCTGACTTGCAAGCCGACGTATTACTTGATTTAGTCGGTGATGAAGCAGGTGTACGTGCGCTTGGTGTCCTCAAATCAGGTGGACGGGTTAATGTGTTACCCACCATTTGGGTGGATAAGCTTAAAGGTGCAGGCAATGAGAAAAACCTAATTGTGGCTGGTTATGCTGCTCAGCGCAGTGGTGAAGATATGGCGCGTGTGCTACAGCAAGTCGCTGATGGCAAGTTAACCTTACATATTCAGCAAAGCTATCCATTGTCAGAAGTCGTTGCGGCTCACCTTGAGCTACAAAAAGGTGGTACCTTTGGCAAAATCGTCTTAGAAGCCTCTGTATAAAAACAGCAAAAAGGGTATGCTGACCAATTTCAGTATATTACTACAGCTGCATACTTTTACCTTTTGTGCGTGGGTGCTGTACATGCCCTATTATTACCTTGTTAGCCTTATTGACCCTCGTTGTTTTAGTGTAGCGGTTAATACGGCAGTATAAACGACGGTAAAACTAGGGCTGGTCATCCATTAGATGGATCTCAATTATAGTGATCTCAATTATAGTGATCTCAATTATAGTGATTTCAATTATAGTCATCCAAACCTGTGCTATCTAAACTTGTACTATCTAAACTTGTACTATCTAAAATGGCGAGTTTTGTTAAGCTGTAATCATACGCCGAAAAGTGAGGCTGATACGGCCTTCATTGACCTTTTTAGTTTTAGTGATACTGTGCTTCCAATGCTGCTGAGTAACGCCTGCCATCAAGATAATCTGTCCGGAGGTAAGATACAGCTCCACTTTATCTTGCCTCTCTTCACCTGTAACTGGTTTATGCTTAAACAGCATCTTACGAGTTGCCCCCAAAGATAAAGAGGCAATTAAAGGCTGGGTGCCGAGCTCTTTTTCATCATCGGCATGATAGCCCATACCCTCATCACCTGAAGGATAGTAATTAAGCAAACAAGCATTAAAATAGGGGCGATGGTCTTGAGTGATATGATCTTGGCCATTAGTGCTAACCATATCAGCCGCATCAACCACATCAAGGTTTAGAGCGCGTATTTTGTCTTCGATAATTTGTTTCACATGAAATACTATAGGATGCCAACCTGTGGCCTGTCGGGTATGCCCAGCGTAGCGATAGCTCAAACCCTCATCACCCATCCAAACAATTTGCCGCTTAGTAATATGCGTCTTACCAAATAAAGTGACGATATCAGACTGCCAGGGTAGGGTCGTTAATAGCCTTTGGTATAGGTGGTCATCGCTATAATTACAATCAGAGTTACAGCTACAGCTACAGCTATCGACTAACTGTTGCAAATCTATCCGCCCTAAATCGTAAAGCTGGCCATCATAAGGCAATAAATTCTCAGTAGGATGGGGCGCAAATAAATCGTCCATTAGTTCGACTTTATCTCATTGTGCGCCGCTGTTTTACTCTTTTGAGCTTGAGCGCCTTTACTATTATCATACTGGTCACAGCCATTTAAGATAAGACGAGCACATTCTATAGGCGCTTCCATGGGTAGCAAGTGGCCGTAATCGGGCAAAGAGATAATGCGCTCAGCAGGGACAAATTTTTGCCACTGTTTTCTGACTTTATCATTAATAAATAGCGTGGGCTTGCCAGTAATAAGCGTATAAGGGCAACGTAGCTTTTTGAGGGCCGCATCAATATAAGGGGTGCCAAAATAGTTGGCCAGCTCTTGCTCAGGAGTAAACATCAAGGCATAACTGTCATCTGTCTGTGCGACTAAGCTTTGTTCAGCGAATACTT
Source organism: Psychrobacter sp. PL19 (assembly GCF_017875835.1). Taxonomy (NCBI): domain Bacteria; kingdom Pseudomonadati; phylum Pseudomonadota; class Gammaproteobacteria; order Moraxellales; family Moraxellaceae; genus Psychrobacter; species Psychrobacter sp. PL19. The sequence goes on along the minus strand of NZ_JAGING010000001.1, from coordinate 497,678 downwards.
GTAAATGCTCATTGCTAATACGACGATAGGCACGCAGCGCACGCAGGTACTCATAAAAGGCTTGCACACTTGGCCAGGTGGTTTGTTTGGTTAATGTGCTTTTGAAAGGTTCACGAGTCATTTTGAGGGCGCGTGGCATTAGGTCATACAGTAGCGTTTGCGCCTTGGTGAAAGTCACTGGTTCTATGAGATATAACTGTGAAAACAAGTCAGGACGCTTGGCCGCAGCAATAGCGGTGGCAGTTGCCCCTTGCGAATGACCAATACCAACGATAGGAGCCTCTTGGGTTTTTTCTAAAAACTCGATCAGCATATCGGCATCTTGGGCGCGAGTGAGTCGTTTACTGGTCGGCTTATCGTACCAGTAACCACGCATCGCCAATGATGAGATGTCAAAACCTGAACCCAGCGCCTTCAATAACGGTGTATAGGCACCGACTGTGAAACCATTGCCAGCATAAAAGTGCGCCGGCACCCGTAAGTTGGCATCTGAATCAGCCGTCTCATCAAGTTCACTCAAATCGTAATAGCGCGCTTGTTGCCCGTTAATAGCAATACTTTTTGCAAGTTCTTCCATAATGATGCCACATCCCCGTGTTGTTTAATTCAGCGAAGTTCTGGCCGTTTAGCTGTCTTCCCCTAAGAAGCCACCACTTTGACGATGCCATAATCGGGCATAAACGCCATTTAATGCCAGTAGTTCATTGTGGCTGCCTTGCTCAATGATACGTCCTTTATCCATCACTACCAATCTATCAAGTGCTGCAATAGTCGATAAACGGTGGGCGATAGCAATCACAGTTTTGCCGGTCATGATATCGTTTAAGCTTTCGGTAATGGCAAATTCAATTTCAGAATCAAGGGCACTAGTGGCCTCATCTAGTAATAGAATAGGCGCGTTTTTGAGCATGACCCGTGAGATAGCAATGCGTTGACGTTGACCGCCAGAGAGCTTGACCCCGCGTTCACCGACTTGAGTATCAAGGGCAGTGTTGCCTTTATCGTCATATAATTCTTTGATAAAGTCCCATGCCTGTGCTTGCTTGGATGCAAATATGATTTCATCATCGGTAGCATCAGGGCGACCGTAGGCAATGTTTTCACGGACAGTGCGATGCAGTAGCGAGGTATCTTGGGTCACCATACCGATTTGTCGACGTAATGACTCTTGGGTAACCTCATTAATCGCTTGCCCATCGATATAAATTTTGCCGCTATCCACATCAAAAAAGCGCAGTAGTAGATTAACTAAGGTTGATTTACCGGCACCTGAGCGTCCAACTAAGCCTATCTTTTCGCCTGCTTTGATATTTAAATGAAAGTCATCCAGCAGTCTTACGTGTGAGGTTTCTAGCGTTGTTTCTGCTGTCTTAACCACATCAACTTTTGCACCTGTTTGGATCGCAGCCACACCATTCTCACCCTCGTAGCTGAAGTCCACATGATTAAAAACTATATTACCATTAGTGACTTTTAGGGCTGGGGCGTTGGGTTTATCCACGATGGTTTGCGGTGCAGACAAGGTACGCATGCCGTCTTGAACGGTACCGATACTCTCAAACAAACTTGCCGTCTGCCACATGATCCAGCGGGTTAGGCCATTTAATCGCAAGGCCATCGCTGTTGCAGCTGCAATAGCACCAACACCAACCGCACCTTGCTGCCATAAATATAAGGCAATGCCAGCCGTGCTGCTAACCAAGATCACACTGATAAGGTGGGTGGAGACTTCCAAATAGCTGACCCAGCGCATTTGTGCGTGGACGGTCCCCAGGAACTGGCCCATAGCATTTTTAGCATAACCCAGCTCACGGCGTGAATGACTGAACAGCTTGACGGTCATGATGTTGGCGTAAGCATCGGTGATACGTCCCGTCATCAAAGCGCGCGCGTCAGCTTGGACAACAGCGGTCTGCTTGAGCTTGGGGATGAAGTACCACATGGTCAGCCCAACCAGCACAAACCAAACCACAAACGGTATCAATAACAAGCTGTCTAAATTAAATAGAATGACGCTTGTCGTTATAAAGTAGACGGTGACATACATAAACATATCAGCGACCGTCATCACAGTCTCGCGTACTGCTAGAGCCGTTTGCATCACTTTGGCAGAGACCCGACCCGAAAATTCATCTTGATAAAACTGCATGGATTGACTAAGCATGCGCTGATGAAAACGCCAGCGCATTTGCATTGGAAATACGCCTTGTAGGGTTTGAAAATGAATAAAGGAAGATAAGGCAATCCAAAAGGGACTAATAATTAGTACGGCGAGCATCAGCAGCATCGTATCGCCTTTTTCGGCCCATAGATTCTGCGGCGTATAAGTACCGAGCCAATCGACTATATTGCCAATCCATGCAAACAGCATGGCTTCATAAATCCCGATACCCGCGGACAAAATCATAAATAGCAATAGCCAGCCACGTAAACCTTTAGTACACGCCCAAAGAAATTTTACCAGGCCCTCACGAGGCAGGGGCATTGGCGTGTCAGGGAAGGCCGAGAGACGCGATTCAAAAAATCGAAATAGAGAATTCATAGGCAGTAGCAATACGCCAAGATAAACGTTATCTGGCGCTGTGACTTTTATTAGTGGGATAGCCGTGTATTTTACCAAAAATTCGCAATCGCGCCTGCATGGTAATTGTAATTTGAACGGAGCAGGCACTTATTGCTAATTGATTGAATAGTGCGCAACTTATTAGACGAGAATAAATAGATTGCTGAAAATGAAATACTTTGTTACATTCCATATTTTGTCTTAATTAAGCAGTGCTGGTTTACGAGTGCTGAATTAAATAACAATGGATGAAGAGCATAGCAATTCAATAAGGTAGAAGTTCATGATGTATTTAACGATTGCGGTGCTATGCAGTGTTGCCGTCTCTGTACTGCTTAAGGTATTAAGACAACAAAATATAGATATCCGCCAAACCATTGTTGCCGGCTATCCGGTGGCCTTTTTGCTGACTTGGCTACTGCTCAAACCTGAGCTTAGTGGTGTCGCTGAGCTTGGCGGTGCCTGGGCTATTATCATTGCACTTGGGGTACTATTACCAGCGGTATTCGTGATTCTTGGTCGAGCCATTGCAGCGGTCGGTATGGTCGCCACTGATGCGGCCCAACGCTTGTCATTGATTATCCCTATTATCGCTGCGTTTATCTTATTTGGTGAAGTATTAACGGGCACGCGTATTTTTGGCTTGGCTTTAGGGTTTTTAGCGCTTGGGGCACTGGTTTATCGCCCGCAGCAGCCAGCTACTGTTAATGATACTGCTAGTGTAAATATGAATGGTGCAAACTTGAGTAGTGCCGGTACAAACAATACCAGTATCAATAACCCGTCTAATAATGGGATCAATAAAAATGTACTTCGCACGCCTCTGTGGCTGTTTGGCGTGTGGGTAGGCTACGGTATTATCGACATTTTATTCAAACAGGTTGCTAAACAAGGTGCTGCATTTCCACTGACGTTATTTGTCAGTTTTGGCTTGGCAGGCTTGTTGCTATTGGTTTATTTACTTATTACCCGTGTGCGCTGGCAAGCTCGAGCTTTGATAGCAGGATTATTACTAGGTGCGTTAAACATGGGTAATATTTATGCTTATATTCGTGCGCACCAAGTATTGTCTGAGTCGCCCAGTATTGTCTTTACCGGTATGAACGTTGGCGTTATCGCTGTGGCGACCTTAATCGGAGTGGGCGTATTCAAAGAGTCGCTCAACCGTATTAATGTGCTAGGACTATTATTAGCAATGAGCTGTGTCGTAGTGCTATTTTTAGCTTGATGGTTTTAATATAAAGGTAAGTTTTTATCATTTCTTAAATTTAGCTTCTTTAACTTATCATATCTTTAACTTATCATATCTTTAACTTATCATATATAGGCACTGCGCGTGTCCTATGGTAAGGTTATCTACAAACGGCCAAGCTCGTAAAAACTGACAAACAACCGTTTAACTTTGTAACATTTGATCTTTATTAATAAAAATAGGACGCTCGTTCAATGGAATATCAACAGCAATTACAACGTATAAAAAATGGCTCAGGATTCATCGCAGCGCTCGACCAAAGTGGTGGCAGTACCCCAAAAGCGTTAGAGACTTATGGCGTAACCGGTGATGCCTACGACAATGATGAAGTCATGTTTGGTTTGGTTCATGAAATGCGCGCCCGGATTATGACGTGCGAGTGCTTTGATAACGAGCGAGTCCTTGGTGCGATCTTATTTGAAGACACTATGGAGCGTGAAGTCGATGGTAAGCCGACTGCTAATTATCTATGGGAAGACAAGAATATTGTACCGTTCTTAAAGGTAGATAAAGGTCTAGCAGAACACATGAGCGGCGTACAAGTGATGCGTCCGATGCCTAATTTAGATTTATTACTAGATAAAGCTAAGAACTATCCAGTATTTGGTACTAAGATGCGCTCGGTCATTTATGAACCAAATATTGATGGGATTGAGTTAGTCGTACAGCAGCAATTTGATGTCGCTAAGCAAATTATCTCAAAGGGTCTGATGCCCATCGTCGAACCAGAAGTTGATATCAACAGTACCAAAAAGCATGACTGCGAGCTGATACTTAAAACCAATATCTTACATAATCTTGAGCGTTTGGCTGATGACAAACAGGTGATGCTTAAGCTGACCTTGCCTGAAGAAGCTGGGTTTTACCAAGAGCTGATTGACCACCCAAAAGTGCTTAAAGTAGTGGCTTTATCTGGTGGTTATAGCCGTAATGACGCTTGCGCTAAGCTCAAGAAAAATCCAGGTATGATTGCCAGTTTCTCACGTGCCTTTACTGAAGGCTTGAGCAAACAGCAAAGTGATAAAGACTTCGCTGATACTATCAATACCTCGATTGATGAGATTTATCAGGCGTCGAAGGTTTAAGTTTAAAAAGTTAAAAATACTTTAGAAGTATAAAAAAGCCCCGCTACTTAAATAGCGGGGCTTTTTTATACTGAAATAACGTTTACTGACTAGATGAAGTGCCTTCTATAAAGCTCTAAGCTTCTTTACTTTTTAGCCCCGCTGCATATTCACGGACGTTTTGGGTGATTTTCATAGAGCAAAATTTAGGGCCACACATGGAGCAAAAGTGAGCGGATTTATGCGCGTCTTTTGGCAAAGTCTCATCATGAAATTCACGCGCCGTATCCGGATCGAGCGCCAGATTAAACTGGTCATCCCAGCGAAACTCAAAGCGTGCTTTTGATAGGGCATTATCACGCGCTTGTGCTCCGGGATGGCCTTTGGCAAGGTCGGCCGCATGAGCCGCAATCTTATAAGTGATGATACCGTCTTTGACATCCTTTTTATTGGGCAAGCCTAAATGCTCTTTAGGTGTGACATAACACAGCATCGCCGTACCAAACCAGCCAATCATTGCCGCGCCAATGGCACTAGTAATATGGTCGTAACCGGGTGCAATGTCGGTGGTTAACGGCCCTAGGGTATAAAATGGGGCGTCTGCACACAGCTCAAGTTGCAAGTCCATATTCTCTTTAATGCGGTTCATAGCAACGTGACCTGGGCCTTCAACCATTATCTGTACATCGTGTTTCCATGCAACTTTAGTCAATTCACCCAATGTCCTAAGCTCGCTAAATTGCGCTTCGTCGTTAGCATCTTGCAAGCAGCCAGGGCGCAAACCATCACCTAAGCTAAAGGCCACATCATAAGCTTTCATAATCTCGCAGATGTCTTCAAAATGAGTATATAAGAAGTTTTCCTGTTGATGTACCAAACACCACTGCGCCATGATTGAGCCACCACGCGAGACAATACCCGTCAGGCGTCCGGCTGTCAGTGGCACATAATCTAATAACACGCCAGCATGAATAGTGAAGTAGTCAACGCCTTGCTCAGCCTGTTCAATCAGCGTATCGCGGTATATTTCCCAGGTTAAATCTTCAGCGACACCATCGACTTTTTCTAACGCTTGATAAATAGGCACGGTACCAATCGGCACTGGTGAGTTACGAATCAGCCATTCACGGGTTTCGTGAATATGGTTGCCGGTGGATAAATCCATGATGTTATCTGCACCCCAACGCGTCGCCCAGGTCATTTTGGAGACCTCTTCATCAATAGAAGATCCTAATGCTGAGTTACCGATATTGGCGTTGATCTTCACTAAGAAATTACGGCCGATAATCATTGGTTCGGATTCAGGATGGTTAATATTATTGGGGATAATGGCGCGACCTGCCGCGACTTCACTACGCACAAATTCAGGCGTAATAACAGTAGGGGTACTTGCGCCAAAAGTCTCGCCATCATGTTGGCGCATATCCGTTGATTCATGCTGCTTTTGGGTTTCGCGAATGGCGATATATTCCATTTCAGGGGTAATAATACCTTGGCGTGCATAGTATATTTGCGTGACATTGCCAGTTTTACCAGCGACATCTTTGGCACGGCGCGGTTTATCAATATGGGCGAATCTTAGATTGGCAGTGCTGATGTCGCGGGCACGCGTCTGTCCGTAGCTGCTTGATAGGCCAGCCAGCTGTTCAGTATCACCGCGTTCGTTTATCCAGCCTTCGCGCAGTTTTGGTAGGCCTTTAGTAAGATCAATAGTGGCGTTGGGGTCAGTATAGACGCCTGAGGTATCATAGACATAAAATGGCGGATTGTGCTCGCCTTCTTTGTCACCCGTACCGCCCACCGACGTGTCGGCTAAGCTGATTTCACGCATCGGCACTTGAATATCGGGCCTTGAGCCTTCGATATATACTTTACGGGAAGCGGGGAGAATACGGTGTAAGTCGCGGGCATCTTCTTCAAAACGGGCATCAGTAGCAGCACGATGAGCCGGGGTTTTTAGGGCATCTGCTTTTTTATCCGCTTTATCTTTAGTCGCGTTAGCGGCATTTGAGAGGTTAGCTGGGATATAGGTATCGACGGCGTGTGCGTCTATCTGTGCATTAGCGTTTGGCGTGTTTTTTAAGGTATCTATTGCAGTAGTCATATGCTGTCCTAGCGTGTTGTGTTGTCCATTGTTAAAGGCAACACCGCCAGAATCTGCGGGGGTAAGCGATAGCTACGTAGGCAAATTCAATCATAGATTTAAAGTCACTGCGCTAACAAACATAATGATAGGGCATAAATCTAACTTGATTGTTGGGCGCTACTTATTATTAACCGCCATACTCTTTGTCAGTCGGTTTATCAGCCAGTTTATCAGCTGGTGAGTTATTTACTGGCTTATTAGCCGGCAAACGTTAGCGACTGAACTTGGGCTAAAGAGTGATTCTAATAATAAGGCATTTCTGCGCGCCCTTTGCAAGACGATAACATCAGCTTAGACTTCCCTGCGTCGGTACTAACCGCATCAGGTTCGGCGGGTGATCTCTCAGCGATGTATTAATGACTGCTTATAAATCAGTCATTGATACATCGCACCCCGAGTCTGTCAGTGTTGTAAATCAACTTTATACTAACAAACTTCTGCTATGACTGCTAATGATATTTAGTCTTATAAAAAATCCTCTCAGGCTGTGTTACTTCCTTAAAATATTCTATTCCTACTGTTTAGCCCTACTGTTTAGTCATACCATTCAGTTTAGTCATACCATTCAGTGCTATGCAATTTTAGACTGGTTATTAAAAACGGGTTTAGTCACAGCAAAAATCTTCTAACTTGATGGTTATTGTTTTTTTACAGTTGCTATTACGGTTGTCATCAAACTGTCATCAAAGCTTGGCACACTGCAACGCATGTCAGGGATCATACTATCTAGTGCAGTTATTAAACCTTTGCAGTTGTCATACTTCAGGAGTCTTATATGCGTTATTCATTATTAGCAGTGGCCGTCAGTTGTACCTTAGTGCTTACGGCATGTGATAAATCAACCGACACCGCTGTAGCACCCGCGACTGACAGTAGCGCAGCCGCGAATAATAGTGCTGATAGTAGCGGATCAAATAACGCTAGCTCTGCTAGTAGCGATCAAGTATCCATGAATATCACTGGCGCCGGTGCGTCGTTTCCACAGCCTATATACGCCAAATGGTCAGCCGATTACAACGGTGCTACCGGTGGGCAAGTCAATTATCAATCTATTGGCTCGTCAGGTGGTATTAAGCAGATAGTCGCAGGTACTGTTGATTTTGGTGCTTCAGATGCGCCAATGACGCCAGAAGAATTAACGAAAGAAGGTCTAATTCAATTCCCAATGGTCATTGGCGGCGTGGTGCCAGTGGTTAATATTAAAGGCATAGAGCCTGGTGCATTAAAGCTCGATGGCAAAATGCTAGCCGATATCTATTTGGGTAACATCAGCAAGTGGAACGATCCTGCTATCGTGCAGTTGAATCCAGATTTAAGCCTGCCGGACAGTCCCATTACTACCGTATTTCGCTCAGATGGCTCAGGGACGACTTTCAACTTTACTGATTATTTAGCCAAAGTATCTCCCGATTGGAAAAATAATGTGGGGGTCGACAAGACTGTTAAATGGCCAACTTCTGATCGTGGTGCGGCAGGTAAGGGTAACGAAGGCGTAGCAAGCTATGTCAACCGAATGGACAATGCAATTGGCTATGTTGAATACGCTTATGCCAAACAAAACAATATGTCACATGTGGCACTCAAGAATGCCGCTGGTAATTTCGTACAACCTTCTATAGAAAGCTTTGCCGCCGCTGGCGATATTGATTGGGCACAGCAAGCAGGCTTTTATAAGGTTATTACCAACTCTGAAACTGCCGAGGCATGGCCGATTGCCGCTGCAACCTTTATTTTAGTACATAAGCAGCCGCAAGATCCCAAGCAAGTTGCTGGCGTACTGAACTTCTTTAGCTGGGCTTATGATCAAGGTGATGATGCAGCAACTGCGCTTGATTATGTCCCGTTTTCTGATACCGCTGTTGCTTTATTCAAAGACAGCTGGCAGCAAGTAGTGGGCAAAGACGGTAAGCCGGTATATACCCCGCAGTAATAGTAACAACGTACCTTCGCACACGCCTATGGTTTGCTGATAAGCAGATCATAGGCGTCGCTCATATCTAAATTGTTTATATCCAAATCACACCTATTAAAGCAACTATTGAGGTGGTCATGGCAGGATTTAATTTGCAGACACAACTGAACAAACAGAAACGTTGGGATGCAATATTTGTCAACACTACCAAAGTGGCGGCACTCTTTGTGTTGTTAAGCTTAGGGGCAATTTTATTGTCGCTGGTTATTGGTGCTTGGCCAAGTATGCAGGCGTTTGGGCTGGATTTTTATACCAGCAACAATTGGGACCCGGTCGCGAACGAATACGGGGCTTTAGCGCCAATTTACGGCACCTTGGTCACCTCAGCCATGGCACTGGTTATAGCGGTTCCTATCAGCTTTGGTATTGCGATATTTTTGACTGAACTGTGTCCACCATTTCTCAAAAAGCCGCTAGGCATTGCCATCGAGCTATTAGCAGGTATTCCTTCTATTATTTACGGTATGTGGGGATTGTTTGTATTTGCCCCTTTCTTTGGTAATCATATCCAGCCATGGCTGACAGAGAATCTAGGTGGTCTACCAATCATCGGCAAGCTGTTCGTCGGTGTCCCGATGGGTATTGGCTTATTTACCGCTTCCTTAGTACTCGCCATTATGATCATTCCTTTTATTGCCGCCACTATGCGCGACGTATTTGCGGTCGTACCGGCGCTGCTGAAAGAATCTGCATACGGCATGGGCGCTACCACGTGGGAGGTAATGTTCAAGATTGTCTTACCGTACACCAAGGCGGGTGTGGTCGGCGGCATCATCTTAGGGTTAGGGCGTGCACTGGGTGAAACCATGGCCGTGACGTTTTTGATTGGCAATACTTTTAATATTAGTCCCAGTATGTTTGCTTCAGGGGTCTCTATCACCTCAGCGTTGGCTAACGAATTCGCTGAAGCATCTGATCCGCTGCATCTATCGGCGTTGCTACATTTAGGACTAATATTATTTATGATTACCTTTATCGTTCTAAGCATTTCGCGATTATTACTACGCGGCATGGATAAGCGCGCTGGACAGTAAGTTTTGGATATTTTAAAAGTAGCTTTGCCATCTTAGCGTAGGCATCCACATTCAAACGTACCATAGAAAATCGTCATATAAAAAGCCTAGAAGGTTAAAAATAACAAGGAATCTGCTGCATGACCGCATTGTCTGCCATTACTTCAGCCTCGACTAAGCCCATTATGGCCAGTGACCAAGGTCTATATCGCCGCCGTAGGCTATGGAATAAGGTAGGGCTGGGTTTTGCGGCTTCAGCCATGATATTTGGCTTGTTTTGGCTGTCATGGATTTTGATTACTTTGGGTATTGAAGGGTTTAGCGGTCTGGTGCAGATGCCAGTATTTACGGCTGATACGCCGCCGCCGATGACTGATGGTGGTTTGCGTAACGTCATCGTCGGCTCGCTAATGATTGCCAGTACTGGACTGTTCATCGGGGCGCCGATTGGCATGCTAGCAGGGATTTATTTAGCAGAATTCTCTCATGGTAATTGGCTGGGACAAGTCATACGTTTTTTAAATGATATTTTATTATCTGCACCATCGATTGTAATTGGTCTGTTCATCTACGCATTATTGGTCAAAAATTATAGCTTTTCTGGCTGGGCAGGTGCCTGTGCGTTGGCCTTAATTGTCATTCCGGTGGTGGTAAGAACCACCGAAAGTATGCTGCTACTGGTGCCCAATACTTTACGTGAAGCGGCTTATGCACTAGGAACACCAAAATGGAAGTTGGTGCTGGGCGTCACCGTTAAAGCCGCAAGGGCCGGCCTAACCACTGGCATATTATTAGCATTTGCGCGTATCACGGGCGAGACGGCACCTTTGTTATTTACTGCTTTGAACAATCAATATTTCAGCTTAGATATGGGCAACGCGATGGGTAATATGCCCAATACTATTTATCAATTTGCCATGAGCCCTTATGACAACTGGCATACCTTAGCATGGGCAGCCGCACTATTAATTACTTTGACTGTGCTCACTTTGAACGTAGCCGCACGCTACATTGGTGCAAAGGAATATAACTAATACTTACCTAATTTCTTAACTTATATATTTAATTTAGAAACGGCACAGGGTCACTGGAATGAATTTTTTGCAGCCTCTGTCACGCTTGCGAACAGCACGCCAGAAAAATTTATACCAGTGGCACGTTGCTATAAGTGACTCTCTTTTATTTTGAACTGACTGTATTTCACATTAAAGAATTTCATATTAAAGATAATAAGGAACATGACCATGACAGATACTGCTACCCGACCAGCAAAAAACAAAATTAAGACTCCCAAGCCTGTCCCCACTTTGAGCGACCCGCGTGTGCATGTTCTCGCGCCAGTAACCACTGCCCGTACAGCAGGTGAACAGGCATCTGCTACATTTAATGAATTTGCAGCCACTGTGCCTGCTGCAAAACTCCAAGTCCGTGACTTAAATTTTTATTACGGGGACTTTCGCGCTTTAAAAGACATTTCCCTTGATATTCCCGAAAAGCAAGTAACGGCATTTATCGGACCTTCTGGCTGTGGTAAGTCAACGCTACTGCGCACTTTTAATCGCATGTATGACCTATATCCTAATATGCGTGCTGAAGGTCAGATTTATTTGGATGGCAATGACGTATTGGCTAAATCAATGGATGTCAACTTACTGCGCGCTAAGGTAGGCATGGTTTTCCAGAAGCCCACGCCGTTTCCGATGTCCATTTTTGATAATGTGGCATTTGGCGTGCGTTTGTACGAAAAGATGTCAAAGGCGGAGCTTGCCGAGCGGGTAGAATGGGCTCTTAAAAAAGCGGCACTGTGGAATGAGGTCAAAGACAAGCTGTCTGCTTCAGGCCTATCTCTATCCGGTGGTCAGCAGCAACGGTTGTGCATTGCACGCGGCGTGGCAACCAAGCCCGAAGTTTTATTATTAGATGAGCCAACCTCAGCGCTCGACCCTATCTCAACGGGGGCCATCGAGGCTTTGATTGAGGATTTAAAGCAGGACTATACCATTGCCATCGTGACCCATAACATGCAGCAAGCGGCGCGAATTTCTGATTACACCGCTTATATGTATTTGGGCGACATGGTAGAAATGGGCAACACCGACCAGATTTTTACCAACCCTACCCAGCAAGCGACTGAAGACTATATTACTGGGCGTTATGGCTAATAGTCTTATTTATTATGGTTTTTCTACTTATATAGTTAATCCAGTTTAAAAATGACCCAATGCTACTGGGCTACTGGGCTACTGGAATAAATTTTTTGCAGCCTCTGTCACGCTTGCGAACAGCACGCAAGAAAAAATTATAGCAGTAGCAGGGTGTCATAAATATGCCTTTTTCATTGAGTTTTTATCGTGTTTTTACTGAGACTTTTATTATGTCCAATCAAATGTCACATACCTCCAAAAGCTTTAACCAAGACCTAACGGAAACCACTGACTTATTTTTAGAAATGGGTGAACTTGCGGGCAAGCAGGTGGCGCAGGCGATGCACGCCTTGATAGAAGGCGACGTACATTTAGCGCATCAAGTGGTAGAGCAGGACAGTGCGGTCAATCAGCTTGAAGTGCAGATTGATGAGCATATTTTACTGTTGGTTGCCAAGCGCCAACCGGCTGCCCGTGATTTACGCTATGTGATGGCGGTTAGTAAAGGCGTGGTGGATATCGAGCGTATTGGCGATGAGGCTGCCAAAATTGCCCATATGGCACAGCAAGTGGCGGCTGATAATAGCAGCAATACCTATTGTTATCACGAAGTGCAACATTTAAGTAACCAGGTACGTATGATGCTACATAATGCGTTAACCGCCTTTGAAAATTTGCAAGCTGAGCGTGCTTTTGAAGTCATGCGCAGTGACGGCAATGTAGATTTTGAATACCAATCTGCTATACGGGCATTGATGACTTATGTCATGGAAGATCCGCGGCAGGTGAGCCAGGTGATTAATATGATGTGGGTACTGCGAGCGCTTGAGCGCATTGGTGATCACGCTCGTAATATTGCTGAGTTAGTGATTTATATCAGTAGCGGCACTGATGTGCGCCATAGCGATTTTGAAACAGTACAACAAGCCATTGACGCTACCAAAGTAGGCTAGCGCCTCGCTTTTTACATTTCATTTTCTGTTCTAAGCGTTGGTCTAGCCTTTGGTTTCTGGGGTCCAGCCCTGAGCACGTTCGTAGTTTTCATTATCCAAAAATTTATCACGTTGCTCTGTCAAAAACTTCTTGGCTGCAGGATCCATCATGCTCAAATGGTTTTCGTTAATCAGCATGGTTTGATGCTCAAGCCATTCTTTCCATGCTTGGTCTGACACGGTTTCTTGTAGCTCTTGGCCTTTTTTGTTCGGAAAGGGCGGGTGCACCATTTTAGGTAAATCTTGTTGATATTTACGGCAAAATACGGTGTTGGCCTGGGGATTGAAATTCTCGGTCATGAGTTGTTCCTTATTATTAATATTGAATATATTATAGTCAATGAAACGTAATATCGATACATAACATACTGCTGGCATACGTTTTTCTTGCTTGCTGTGCCTACGCAGACAGAGGCTGCAAAAAGCTTATAGCAGCAGTACCCTAGCGTTTTTAAGGTATTTTAACTATAGCAGTTTGCTATTAACCTAGGATAAAGGTCTTAGTGCACTTAGCAAATACTAATAGGTTTGAGAGTGTTAACCGGTTTAAGGGTATTAGGTTTAAGGGTATTAGGTTTAAGGGTATCAAGCTTAAGGGTATCAAGCTTAAGGGTATCAAGCTTAAGGGTATCAAGCTTAAGGGTATCAGGTTTATAAAGGGTAACTACAAATCTATCTAAATATGGTAACAAAAACACCCGCAACAATGGCGGGTGTTTTGATATTAATCCTGTAGTCAGCGAAGGCTATCAAGTTAATAAAAAATACTAGATTAAGCAAACACCTCTAAACGGGTACGTCCACGGCTCACCGCTTGCTTAACTTGATTGGGCGCAGTGCCACCTAAATGGTCACGCGCTGCCAATGACCCTTCTAATGTTAAGTAGTCGAACACGTCATCACCGATGGCATCGCTAAATGACTGCAACTGCGCAAGGGTCAGATCACTCAAATCCAAACCTTCTTTAATGCCCAAAGCAACGGCATTACCCACCACTTCATGGGCATCACGGAAAGCCACGCCATTGCGTACCAAGTAATCAGCCAAGTCGGTGGCGGTGGCATAGCCTTTCATGGTTGCGGCGCGCATGTTTTCTTTATTAGGCGTAATATTTGGCAGCATATCAGCAAAGGCTAGTAACGAACCCGTTAAAGTATCGACGCAGTCAAATAGCGGCTCTTTGTCTTCCTGGTTGTCTTTATTGTAGGCTAGCGGCTGACTTTTCATCAAGCTCAATAAGGTCATTAGTTGTCCGAATACCCGTGCTGCTTTACCACGTACCAGTTCAGGCACGTCAGGATTTTTCTTTTGCGGCATGATGGATGAGCCGGTACAAAAGCGATCTGGTATCTGTACGAAGTTAAATTGTGCGGACATCCATAGAATAATCTCTTCACTCATGCGCGACATATGCATCATTAAGATAGAAGCCGCTGCAGTGAACTCAATGGCGAAATCGCGATCGGATACCGCATCAAGCGAGTTTTGGCAAATGCCTTCGAAGCCAAGCAATTCGGCAGTAATCGTACGGTCGATTGGAAAGGTGGTGCCCGCAAGAGCGGCGCTACCAAGCGGCATCTGATTAATACGGCGACGTGCGTCGACCAAGCGTTCAGTATCACGGAATAACATCTCAAACCAGGCCATCACGTGATGACCAAAGCTGACTGGCTGGGCAGTTTGCAGATGGGTAAAGCCCGGCATAATGGTATCGGTATGCTGCTCGGCCAAGTCTAATAAGCCGCTCTGCAAACGTACCAACAGCGCGATGATATTATCGGTTTCTTCCCGTAGCCACAGGCGAATATCGGTTGCGACCTGATCGTTACGACTACGTCCGGTATGTAGTTTTTTACCTACTGGACCTATGATATCAGTCAAGCGCGACTCAACATTCATGTGCACATCTTCTAGTGCAATCGACCATTGGAACTCGCCTGCTTCAATTTCAGCCAGTACTTGCTTTAGACCGTCAATAATAATGGCGACATCATCAGCGCTCAAAATATCGCACTCTCTGAGCATGGTTGCATGAGCGATTGAACCTTCGATATCGTGACGGGCAAAGCGTTGATCAAAACCTACGGAGGCGGTAAAAGCGGCAACAAAGCTATCGGTCGCTTCACTAAAGCGCCCACCCCACATTTGTTGGCCTGGACTACTTGAAGGGCTATTTGATGAAAGGCTGTTTTGCACAGTGTTGTTGTCCGTGTTAGAAGTATCTGTGCTAGAATCAGACACACGTGAATTTTTACTTTGCTCGGGATTACTAGGATTTGAAGAGTTGGCGTTCATATCGGTCTAAGGCAAGTCAAGAGAATAAGAACTTAAGTATAGCAAATGATGAGGTTGCCTTACTAGATGAGCGCTTAGAGTTTTTTATACCCAAACTCATGCAGGTCATGAAGCCTTGGCAATGGCTGCTGTATATCTTTTTTTGGTCGCTGTTTGTGACGGTGGTTGACCGCCATAATCTAGCTACCTTGCCAGAATTTTTGATTAAGTTCATGAGTAGGGTCATTCAAAATAGCTTAACCATCATGCCGTCACTATACTTGATTGATTATTTACGTCCTATTTTTAAACGTACCAGCATACTCAACGTTAGCATGCATGTTTTTTTGCTGCTGACGATTGGCTCTGTGGTAGCCATAACCTTAGTTAAGCTAGTGATGATTAATATAGGCTGGCTTGAATATGACCCTCAAGCGTTTGTCCTAGATATATTATTCAATGCGGTGACTACTGGCAGCTTCACTTTAGTGTTTTTACTATACTTTGTACGCCACCATCGCGAGCTTAATGCCCTTAAGCTATCCTTTGAGCATAAGCTAACGGCTCAAAATGACTTGATCAAAGCCCGTATCGCCCCGCATTTTTTCTTCAATACCATCAATACTTTAATTTCTCTCATCGAGTCCAATCCACCGCGTGCCTCTGATCTATTGCAGCATGTTTCAGCGCTATTTCGTGCTAGCTTTAATGGCGCACGTGAGATTAGCTTTGAAGAAGAAGTAGCGCTCTGCGAGCATTATCTAGTGATTGAGTCGAGCCGTTTGGGCGATAAACTCGCTGTAAATTGGCAGCTGCCTGATGAAGATGTCATGTATGACATGGTTATTACTGCTTTGACATTACAAAGCGTGCTTGAAAAAATACTGCTCAGTGTTGTCGAAATGACTATTGAAACTATATATATTGATATTATAGTGACTTGGCAACACCACCACGTTGCTATTGTTGTCACGGCTCAACTCCCCAAAAAAACCCTAATGATCAGCCATGATTTACGCCGTCATATGGACTTTCATATCCAAACTGAACGCTTAAGAACCTACTTTGGTCAAAGCGCAGATATCCAAAGTACCGTCACCAGCAAGCAAATAGTAACCACCATTGATTATCCTCTACAGGATGTAGGCTTGTAATCGTCTATTTGTGTTTAAGTGCTGGTAGAACATTAATCGTGGCATATTTATTGCAGTATTCATTGTATCAGTACAGTCATCAGGTTATATGATTAGATATTAATACTGTTCAACAACTTGTTGAATACGCTATGACAAAGGAATTTACATGCGCATTATAGTTTGTGACGATGAGCCATTAGCACGCGAGCGCTTGGTTAGAATTGTGCAGGAGTCGGGCCATCAGGTGGTCGCACAAGCAACGACTGGCTTAGAAGCCATTATCGCAGTAAAAACTCATCAGCCAGATATTATCTTATTAGATATCCGCATGCCCGAGATAGATGGTGTGCGCTGCGCGCAAGAGCTTAATAAACTTAAGCATCCGCCGGCCATTATCTTCGTTACCGCCTATGATCATTATGCGATTGCTGCGCTTAAAGCCAATGCTATTGGCTACTTATTAAAACCAGCAAATAAAGACGAATTGTTAGAGGCTTTGGGCAAAGCCAAAAATTTAAACGCGGCGCAATTAAATGAACTCCGTAAGCTCGAAGATCCAACTGCCCGGCCGTTACGGGAGCATATCGCTGCTCGTACTCATCGCGGGGTTGAGCTGATTGAGCTAAAAGATATTTATTATTTCAGTGCTGACCAAAAGTACGTCAAAGTACGCCATAAAGAGGGCATTGTCTTAATTGACGAAACCTTAAAAGAGCTGGAGCAAGAGTTTGGCGATCGACTGTTTCGTGTGCACCGCAATGCTATTATTAATCTGAGTTTTTTAGATTTTTTAGAGACCATAGACGCCGGGCAGTATCAAGTACGCTTTAAAGGCATCAATGAGACCTTAGCGGTTAGCCGCCGTCACTTACCCGCGTTACGTGATAAAATTCAAAGTATGTAGCCTAATTAATGCCTGTAGGGGAGTGGCGCTTGTGCTTCTTCAATAATCATTCCATATCATCAAACCCTTATTTATGCTTAAATAGGGGTATTTTTTGCGCCATTATATATAGCGAATCAAATATACCACTGGGACAAAAAAGACGAGTGACAAAGGTAGCTGGCTTATTAAAGCAGATACTTAAACTGAGTCTGACGCCGTAACAGGTTGGTAGTTGGTTTTACTATAGTACTAATCCTATTGAGGCCTCTTATGAGCAACTTGCAACAACCTGCTTTGACTACCTTAAACATCGCTACCCGTCAGAGTCCATTAGCATTATGGCAAGCCGAGCATATTCGTGATCGCTTGCTAGCGCTGTATCCTAATTTAACCATCAATTTACTAAAAATTGTCACTAAAGGTGACAAAATTTTGGACACACCGTTGGCCAAAATTGGCGGCAAGGGACTGTTTGTCAAAGAGCTCGAGCAGGCAATATATGATAAACAGGCTGATATTGCAGTGCATTCGTTAAAAGACGTGCCGATGCAGTTGCCTGAGGGATTGATGCTGGGAGTGTATTGCAAGCGCGCTTCCCCAACCGATGCCTTCGTGTCTAACACTTATAATAATCTTGATGAGTTGCCAGAAGGTGCGGTAGTAGGCACCTCAAGTTTGCGCCGTCAATGTCAACTCAAAGCCTATCGTCCAGATCTGCAAATCAAAACCCTTCGCGGTAATGTTGGAACCCGCCTAGGCAAGCTAGATGCTGGCGAGTACGATGCGATTATTCTCGCTACCAGTGGGCTACAGCGTATTGAGCTTGACGCACGCATTCGCAGTGAATTGGATATTGATGTTTGCTTGCCTGCTGTTGGACAAGGGGCATTGGCTATTGAATGTCGTAAAGGCGATGCTGAGATTCTTGCTCTATTAGCCCCGCTTAATGATGACCAAGCTCGCATTCGTTTAATTGCTGAGCGCGCTCTAAACCGTCATCTAGAAGGCGGTTGCCAAGTTCCGATTGCTGCTTATGCGGTGCTACATGCGGCTGATGACAGCATCGACATTACAAACAAATATATCGAAAACGACGATGCTGGCAATATGTTGTGGTTACGCGGTCGGGTTGGACAAGAAGACGGCAGTGAACTGCTAAAATCTGAAAAACGTATTATCTTAAGTGGTAGCCAAGCCGAACGAGAAGGGCAGGCCAGTCAGCTCGGTATTGAAGTGGCTGATATGCTGCTTGCTAATGGCGCTGGTGCTATTTTGTCGGCGATTTACCATCCTGAATAGTTCGCAAGTGTTTAATAGGTTTCATTGGACCCTAACCATAGAAATCAGTAGTAGAGACCAATAATTGATTAGAATACTTTGTGGTTGATCTAATCTTATAAGCCTTATGTCGGGGTATTTTTATGTCATTGCTCCAGTCCACTCAGTCAAATCAGCCATTAAATACCTCGTCTCCGCCGCAACAAGTGGTGATTAATACTCGCCCAATAGAGCGCGCAGCACCACTTACGCGTCATCTTCAAGCAGCGGGTCTGACGGTGATCGATATGCCAATGTTGGCCCTACAAGCGCTCGCGATGACAGAGGCAGATATGCAGCTGATGCGCCAGTGGTTTGCAGGTCATTATCAAGTACTGGTCATAGTAAGCCCAACCGCCGCCGCCGCTGGCTTAGCGGTTTGGCAAGCGCTTGAACATGAGGCCAATGCTCAAGACAGTAATTCTCAAGACAGTAATTCTCAAGATAGCAATTCTCAAGATAGCAATTCTCAAGATAGCAATTCTCAAGATAGCAATGCTCAAGACAGTAATGCTAAAGATAGTAAAGAGCAGAACGAAGCCGCTATACAGCAAGATACAAGTGTCGAGATATCAAGTGCTCCCAGTCATTTAATTGCTGTTGGTGAAGCGACCGCTGCCGTATTGCATAAAGCTAGGCTGCAAGCCGCAAACTATCAAGTACTACAGCCTACCATTGCCAACAATGAAGGTATGCTGGTCATGCCTGAGATTGAGAGTCTGCAAACAGGTGACAAGCTGTTAGTCTGGCGTGGACTCGGTGGACGGCGCTTATTAGCCGATACTTTACAAGCGCGCGGTGTGCATATTGATAGTATTGCATGGTATGAGCGGGTTATGCCAGCCGATGCAAAAGCTCACTATGAGTACTGGCTACAATCGTTCAGTAGGCAACAGGCAGCACAAGGTATAGTGCTATCATCGCAGACAAAACCTATTGTTATTATCAGTAGTGGCACGGCTTTTGAGTATTGGGTAACTATAGTCGGTCAAGTACCAGCAGTTGCTGCAGAATCAAAGTCAGATACCAATTTAAATGAGCGCCTGGCTGTAAGCTTGAATAATACCGTGCCACTCAAACTAGCAGACTTTGCTTATTTGGTACTAGGCACACGCTTAGCTCATATGGTTGCTGAACAGCAGCTGAACTATTACCGAGTAGAAGACTTGGCTCCTGAGACTATTCTTGCGGCTATTGAACACATGACTAGATAGTCGTTTAACTCTAAAACAGTTGCACGGGTCTATCAGTGCGTTTATTTGCTGTTAATTATAGCTATTAGCGGTAACTTTCACTCAAGGCACAGCGATCAATTGGTCTTATCCGCTTATGTTAAGTCCGTTTAAACCTAACAACAATGGTGCTGCTTTATGTCAACTAAGTCTGAGTCGTCAGCTAACGATCCCTCTGCCGGCCAGCAGCGCCGACAAGCAAATATCTTGTTATTGCGTTTGCAATGGCTACTTATTTTACTGCTTATCGCAGCACTGTTATGGTTATATATTAGCCAACAGCGTTTTCAGATTTATGTTAATGAGCGTTTGCAAAGTAATGAGCAAGTGGTCAGCCGACTAAACGAAATGGACGATCGCTTATTTGCTATCAGTCAACAAAGCCTGCCGCCACCAAGTGCTACTGTCGGTAGCCAGGCACAAAATCAGTTGGAACTATTGCGTATTCAGATACATGCAGCGGATAGGTTGCTGGCAGATAATAACGATACAGCAGCGGTCGACTTACTGCGCAGCCTACAATGGCAGCTATCACAAAATAACAATGAAATTGCGCCAGCCCTGACGATTGTCATTAAAAAAAGTTTAACCAAGGATATCGAACGCTTGCAAGCGCAAAGCTCTCAGCCTAGCCCGTGGCAATTACAAAATTTAGCGATTCAAAATATCCAAGAATTTTTGTACAGTTATGAGCGCGTAAACCGTTTTGAGCCTATAAACAACCGCAAAAATCAAACCCCTATTAACAGTAGTGCTGCACAGAAAAGCCCTAAACAATTAAGTGTATTCGTCAACCCAGCTGCCAGCGCTAATGTCGCCTTGATCCGCAAGCAACTAACGATTCACGAAGTTATCATGACCCTGAATTTAGCCAGTCAAGCCAGTAATATGCGTGAGAAAGATCAGCTGGTTGCCTATTTAAGTCAGGCTCGAAACCAATTGCAAACGTTAGTTGCCGAAGTATCTAGTACGTCAAAGAACAAAATAACCGACCACGCGACATCGCAGTCAGCTACCAAAAATAATACAAAAAATTATGAAAAACCAAGCAATCTAGAGACCACTACTGCGCCAAAAGATATCTCAGAAGTGATTTTATGGTTGGATAAGCTGGTTGCTAATTCTCCGACTCCAACGACCTTATTGACCAATCAGATTTTGGATAGACCCAAGCGTTGATTGGGAGTCACCTATTTTAAGTGCTATGGTCGAATGTTCAACACGCCCTAATACATTTTAAAAATAAAAAAGCGACAGTAAGTTATGAATAACGCCAATCAACCCTCACATTTAAAAGCTGATCCTCAAACTAAAAGCGGCGCTGATGCCCCTATCGAATTGATACACTATCCCATTACTCACCATCAGCCAATCCACTGGGGTGAAATGGATGCTTTTAATCACTTAAATAATGTGGTGTATTACCGTTATGCTGAGACCGCGCGTATTGTCTATTTGCAGGCGCTAGGAATGTTCGATGGTAGTATGGTGACCATGCTAGCGCAGTCGAGCTGTCAGTATCTACGTCCGGTAACTTTTCCCGATACGTTATTGTTAGGCGTGCGTTGCCGGCGCCTTGGTAACACCAGTATCGTCATAGAGTACAGTTATTATAGCTGCACGCAGCAAGCAATCGTTGCTACTTCTGAATCAGTAATAGTACGTCTGGACAGCCTTGGCGAACAAAAGCTACCGTGGACAGCAGAGGAGCGCACGCGTCTATTGGCGTTAGAAACAAAGGTAGGTCATACGCCTGAGCTATAGTCGATTCAAGGTCAAAGGAATACTCTAACTGCACTTTTTATGTCCTATTACTCACTCTCGAAAGTTCCTTAAAGTGATTTTAATTTTTGAGTCAGCAATAAAAAGCAAAAAAGGCACGCTAACCAATGCTAGCGTGCCTTTTTTTATTATTCACTTTAAGTACTTCTCAAAATAGCTCGTTCAGCGTCACAGTCAATATTAATAATTAATCTTAACAGCTCTAGTCTTATTTAGTAGGAGCATGTACAAAGTCTACTACATTCAGATCAAAACCTGACAGTGCATAAAACTTCATTGGTGATGATAATAAACGCATGTCGCGCACCCCTAAATGCCGTAAGATTTGGGCACCAACCCCAATACTGCGATATGGTTGTTGAGTAATGGTAGATATTGACTGATTGTCTGACGCTTTATCTAAAGCCTCTCCCAAGTCAATCGGTTGGTGGTTACCAACCCACACTAGTACGCCGCGCTCTGAGGCATTAATTTCTTTTAGAGCGGATTGCACACTCCAGCCACCGCGTCCTGTTGCATCATTTTTGGCTGCGAACAGGTCACGCAAGGGGTGAAAACCATGGACACGCACGGTGCTGACACCTTCGCTAACATCGCCTTTCACTAACGCTAAATGGGTCTCGTCAGCACCAAACTCGCGGAAACGGTGCAAAGTAAACGTACCATATTCGGTCTCAAAAGGATGCGACTCGATCTCTTCTACTGTTTGCTCGTTAGCAATACGATAGTTAATGAGATCAGCGATAGTTCCGATTTTGAGATCATGCTCTTGTGCGAATATCTCAAGGTCATCACGACGTGCCATCGTACCATCGTCATTGATAATCTCTACGATGACGGCTGCTGGTTCAAGTCCTGCCAGCCGTGCTAAGTCACAGCCCGCTTCAGTATGGCCAGCGCGGTGTAGTACGCCACCATTTTGGGCCATTATCGGGAAGATGTGCCCAGGTTGAACGATATCCTCAGGCTTAGCGGCTGACGCAACGGCTGCTTGTACCGTACGCGCACGGTCTGCAGCAGAAATACCAGTAGTGACGCCTTCAGAAGCTTCGATAGATACCGTAAAGTTAGTGCTAAACTTGGCTTCATTACGATCAGACATCAACGGTAGTGCCAGCTGTTGACAACGTGTTTGTGATAGCGTCAAGCACACCAAACCGCGGGCATGGGTAATCATAAAGTTAATATCTTCAGGGCGCACATGGGTTGCCGCCATGATGAGATCGCCTTCATTTTCGCGATCCTCATCATCCATTAGGATGACCATTTTACCTGCGCGAATATCTTCGATAATCTCAGGAATCGTATTTAAACTCATAGTAAGTCTCAATGTATTATTATTGGTGAGTATGTCAGTGGCTAAGTATAAAAATTTATTTGGCCATTGTAACAGCAGATGAGAGCAAGCGCTGTAGCTGTTAGGAAAAGCAGGTAGTAACTGAGTATATGGGGTTATTAACTCATCGTTTGTACCAGAAAATTATAACCATCTTATCATTTTAACGGTTTTTACCATCACATGCTGCTTCATTGCTAGACAATAGCGTCTAGTATCCCAAAAAATAGTTATGAGTATTATAAATGGTAAGCTTAAATAATACGCAAATTACTCATTGCTGGCCGCTTGGGTTTTTAGCCATTCTATAAATTGCTTGCTGTGCTGCTCACGCTGATTGTCTGCATATTCATAAAAGTGTGTGCCTACTAAGTTATCTGGTAAATAGGGCTGCGCATAATAATGATTGGGATAATTGTGTGGATAAGCGTAACCGACCCCATAACCTTCATGACGCATCAATTTGGTCACGCCGTTACGCAGATGTAGTGGCACTGGTGAGGCGTCTTTTTCTGCTAAAGTCATAGCAGCGTTAATGGCTTTATAAGTACTATTACTTTTGGCACTGGTGGCCAAATAAACCACCACTTGCCCTAAAATAATACGCGCCTCGGGCATACCGATAGAGTGCACACTACGTAAGGCAGCATCAGCAAGTAGTAGCGCATTGGGATTGGCATTACCAATATCTTCACTCGCCAAAATTATCAATCGCCGTGCGATAAAATCTGCCGGCTCACCGCCAACCAGCATCCGCGCCATCCAGTATAGAGCTGCATCAGGGTCTGAGCCACGTACTGACTTTATCATCGCTGAGACAATATCGTAATGCCGCTCACCATCTTTGTCATAGCGCACTAGCGCAGTCTGTGCCACCCGGGCTATTAACTCATCATCGATTACTATAGGCGACTGTTTCGGATCTGCGCTCTGAACGGCAAGCTCCAGTAAGTTAAGCGCCTTACGGGCATCGCCATGTGCTAATTGATTAATAGCATTCTGCGCTTGCAAGTCGATGGTGAGCTTGTTTAGAACGCTGTCGTCTAAGAGTGCGCACTGCAATACCGCCGTAATTTGTTCGCTACTGAGTGGCTCTAAGCGATATACCTGGCAGCGTGATAACAGCGCATTATTGACACTGAAAGATGGATTTTCGGTGGTCGCGCCAATCAACGTAATATCACCTGATTCTACCGCTCCTAATAAGGCATCTTGTTGCGCCTTATTAAAACGGTGAATCTCATCAATAAAAACCACCGGCGATTCAAAGCTTAACGAGTCTTTATTGTCTAACACCTCGCGCAACTGCTTGACCCCAGTATTTATTGCTGACAGCGCATGAAAAGGTCGCCCAACGGCATCCGCTAATAACATCGCAATAGTGGTTTTGCCAATACCCGCCTCACCATGTAAGATAATTGAGGGAAGATGACCTTGCTCGACCACACGTCGTAGCGGTGCGTCTTCTGCCAGTAAGTGTTGCTGACCAATAATGGCATCAAGAGTAGCAGGGCGCATACGCTGAGCAAGTGGGGTGTCGGCGTGAAAGGCAGGGGGCATAAGAACAAAACTCTCTGTTTTAAAAAATAAACTAAAGTTGGAAAATTTACTGATATTTCAATAAACATTGTATAAGATAGGCTAATGCAGTTGTACGTTAAGAAAAGTCCTGTAAGTGTACAGCTTATGTCTTATACACTTTGCTTTTAATGTATTTGACTCGATTAACAGCTTAATATTAGTGCAACACGCTCTAGCCGTTCAATAAAAAATATCATGCTCAAGGTAAAATAGTGATGACACACCTTCAGAATCTTAAGCCGTTCTTCAAGAAAAACTTGCGTCTACACTGTGCAAATAGAAAGTCACGACCCTTAAGTGCTGGCGAGATTGTGCTGGCACGGTCAGTTTTTGGTGACAGTATCAAACTTGAAGAAGTGACTGTTAAGACCGCGTGGTGGGTACTCAAAAATTATGCCGTCAGTCCTAATGGACATATATATTTTCATCCAGCTGATTGGATAGCGGACTTTAGCGATACTTCAATTAGCAAACAAAGCTGGTTGATCCATGAGCTTACTCACGTTTGGCAATTACAGCAGGGGCTAAAAGTTGTGCGCGGTGCCCTTATTAATCGGCGCTATGACTATGTCTTAGAGGCCGGCAAGTCATTCTTCAATTATGGTATCGAGCAACAAGCTCGCATGGTACAAGACTACTTTATACGACGGGCATGCAGACAGGACTGTCAAGCGTTAGAGGCTTGCATCCCCTTTCTAGGCAATCACTATACTCAGCACCATGACCGCTCGTTTACGGTTTAGTTATCAATGCTCACTCAATAACGCTAATGGCAAAACAGGCTATACTTAACAATAATTGTTCTATGGTTAATAGTTTTATAGGTAACATAGACTATCTGAATCGCCATCAAAAGCAGGTGGGTTTATTCTAAATTTAAAACGCTTCCATTTTCACTTTTAGTTTTTAAAACAGGAACTGTGCCGTGATGTTTAAATTTCTAACACCGAAGCTCGATGCTGATCTCTACAACATAACGATAAGCCATAACAGCCCTGCTGCGCGTCTACGTCAGACGTCCAACTTACTAGCGGCAACTTTAATAGGGACAGTATTGTTAACGGGTTGCCAGCAGAAATCTGAATCTGTGCCAGATAGCAAGGACAGTCAGACTATCGAACAAACGACCGCTGAAGACAATAAACCTAGCGTGCAAAGTGACTCGGCCGCTGCGCGCGTAGAGCAATTTCAGCCGATATATGTGGCTCAAGCACAAAGTTTACAGCGACGCTTGCAAGCAGAATATGAGTCGCTACAAGCTGCTGATGCGCCAGACAGTGACAACTCTTTATTATTGAACAGTGCTACTGACACTTCTGATGATGCTTCTAGTAGTGACAATAAAAGGGCTATTAATAACAACCCTGCAGCCAGTCCTACTGTCAATACTGATAATGCGACCGCCGATGCGGCAGAAATTGATCCTGAGATTAATACCAGCACTGAAGTTGGCGAACGCGATTTAACAGTACTAAAGCGCATTAGCCTTGAGCCCCGTAAACCTATCATACTGAACGAAGAACAAATTATCGAACGCTATCAGCTGGCAATGGAAGCGCTTTATCAGCCTGTGGCGACGCCATTTACTGACCAAGACGTCGATACTCTTCTTAATATAGCCACTTTAGTACCGCAGCTGTTCGAGCATGCGGAAATTGCTGGCAGAGTCAGTGCCAAAAGCCCAGCACTAGCTCGGTTGATTATTCAGCATCAAGTTTGGGAGCAAATAGAAGCGCAGCAGGTTGAGGATATGCAACAAATGAAGGTGGACCAACAACAAGAGTTTGAAAGCCTCATGACTAAGTTCAACGACACCATCAAAGACTATGATGAGCAAATCGCTAAATATGAGCAAACTCTAAAAGAGTTTCAGTAGTCTATTATAAAAGATAGCGATCATCATTCAATAGGAGCTAAGCTTGCAGTATGACCCAAACCTGCATAAAAAATCCCGCACAGTGGCGGGATTTTTTATTGAATCAATGGTCAAGTTTTAGCATAGCGGACCTATTTGCGGTCTTCGATTCTGACAAATTCGCGATGGGTTTCGCCGGTGTACAACTGACGAGGACGACCAATTTTGAACGGTGCACTGTGCATTTCTAACCAATGGCTGATCCAACCTGAGGTACGAGCCAATGAGAAAATTACCGTAAACATTGAGGTTGGGATACCAATGGCTTTTAAGATAATGCCAGAGTAAAAGTCAACGTTTGGATACAGGTTACGCTCGATGAAGAAGGGGTCTTCTAAAGCGATTCTTTCCAGTTCCATAGCAAGTTCAAGCTTAGGATCGTTGATACCTAATGCTTTTAGAACTTCATCACAAGTTTCTTTCAAAACTTGTGCGCGTGGATCAAAGTTTTTATAGACCCGATGGCCAAAGCCCATCAGCTTCACTTCACGGCTTTTTACTTTTTCCATAAATGCAGGAACGTTTTCAACGGTACCAATTTCATCAAGCATTTCAAGCACTGCTTCGTTGGCGCCGCCATGTGAGGGACCCCAAAGGGCTGCGATACCAGCAGCGATACAAGCATAAGGGTTCGCACCAGTAGAACCTGCCAAACGTACAGTAGACGTTGAGGCATTTTGTTCATGATCGGCATGCAAGGTAAAGATTTTGTCGAGTGCTTTGGCAATTATTGGGTTTACTTTATAATTAACATCAGCAGGCGTGGCAAACATCATATAGACGAAGTTTTCAGCATAGTTGAAGTCATTACGTGGATACATGAACGGTTCGCCCTGTGAGTATTTATAACTCATCGCAGCAAGCGTTGGCATTTTAGCAATCAGGCGAATGGCGGTGATTTCGCGATGCAGCTCTTCACTAACATCTAAGCCTTCGTGATAGAACGCAGACAAAGCACCGACCACACCGACCATAATAGCCATTGGATGTGCATCACGGCGGAAGCCTTCAAAGAATTTACGCAGTTGGTCATGAACCCCTGAGTGTTTGCGGACTTTTTCATAAAAGTCTTTCTTTTGCTCAGCGTTAGGCAGTTCGCCATGAACGAGCGCATAGGCCACTTCTAAATATTCAGCGCTATTTGCTAATTGATCGATAGGGTAGCCGCGATATAATAACTCGCCTTTACCACCATCAATGTAGGTAATCTTCGACTCAACAGGCGCAGTGACTTTAAAACCAGGGTCATAAGACCAGTAGCCGGCTTCTTGTAAAGCGGCTACGTCGATAACTGGGCGTCCTAAAGTACCTTTAGTTATAGGAAGTTGATATTCTTCACCATCTACGGTTAGTGTGGCTTTATTGTCAGCCATAAGTTCCTCTCCATTGGTTTTAGCTTGTTAGAATAAAAATGCTATCGACGCATACCCTCGCGTCATTACTAGTCAAACTGTCAAACATGAGCTCAACTAATTCAATATTCCGGCTATACTAGCAGTAATTAGAGAGGTTTTGAAAAGACTTTTAGTAGCAATGTCCCTGATTCACGTGGTTTCAGGGCATTTATCTATTGTAATTTTTGTATCAAAATATGTCTGCTTGGTTATTCAGGGTAAAAATAGCCTTTTTGCAAGAATAGAAGAAAGCCGCTTATCCTGATAAGATTTAAATCTTTTTATTAATGCAGCACCGTTTTTATTTTTATTTATTCGATTAGCAACTGACAGTACATGAGTAGTAGATGAATCAAATTAGATTTAGGAGTGAGTCACATTGAGAATATAATATTGCTGATTCTTAATGTTTTGTTAAAGCTTTTCCTATATCCACTATTTAGGGGATAAATTTGTAATTGTCGGCCAGTCATTTTATAATGATAGGAATTTAACTGGCACTGGCTTGTGTGAAACGATAAGTGGTCATAATATTTCAGCAATTAGAGTATGATATGTTCATATTTTGTTACGATTGAAGCGCTATTTTATAGACTGGACCTAAGCTTATGGCTTGAATATTTTTATTATCTGTTCTATGTTTAGACAGTTGATAGTGAAGCTTACCTTAATAGAGATGACTCAGTAGCGTTATCTTTTTTTCGTTAAGGGACTTTATCAACGATACAGTGCTTAATCTAACAATAGAGTCGCCAATCGATCTCATTGGTTTAAGCAAGGACAGTTCTCAATACTGTTAATTGTTAATACTGTCAAACAGCTATCGAATTAGTAACTTGTTATATGGATAAGTCTATTTGGTTAATTTTACATATTAAATAGTCTATCAATACCTTGTATGACCGACATGACCCGTTATTCAGATTTGGCGCAAACTGGAAGAAGTCAGCTAGCTCTTCCTTACTTTATTAGTCTCATGTGTTGCTCGATGCTGAGCGTAAATTAGTATTACTAGGCATTTCAGCAGTCACAGGAGTATAACCGCAAAAGGATGCCCGCTGTGAAAAGCAACCGACCTATAAATCTGCCTCTGAGCCAAGTGATTAGCGTTAACAGCTCACCGATCGCGATCGCCTCAATTTTGCATCGCATATCTGGCATTATGCTATTTTTACTTATTCCTGTCATGCTTTGGATACTACAAACCTCTTTGGCGTCGCCTGAGAGCTTTGAGACCGTGTTCGATAACATCTTTATCCGCTTTGTAGCGTGGGTATTCGTCGCCTTCATTGCTTATCACTTTGTGATGGGTGTCAAGCATTTAGTTGCTGATTATGGCAGTAATGAAGAGCTGAAATCTGCACGTACGGTGACCATAGTCAGCTTCGTGATTGCAGCGATCCTAATTGTCGCGTCATTTATATGGGTGATGTTCTAATGAGTAGAAATAATTCAGGAATAAAAAGCGCTACCGGTCTCACAGGGTCAGGCTCACGTGACTGGATTGTCCAGCGTATTAGTGCTGTGGTCTTAGCGGTCTATAGTGTGGTACTACTGGCTTTTTTCTTAATCCACGGTAATGTGACCTTTATCGAATGGTCAAGCTTTATGACCAGTTTGCCAATGCGCTTGCTCAGCTTGGTGACTATTATTGCGCTCGCTGGACATGCCTGGGTCGGTATGTGGACGGTATTTACCGATTACATTACGACTAGCAAAATAGGTCCCAAAGCCGCCGGCCTACGTTTGGTGTTACAAGCATTTATGATTATCGCTATTTTAGTTTTTCTAATTTGGGGCATTATGATTTTTTGGGGTAACGGCTTTGGTGCCGTCGCTGTTTAACGTCTAAACCTTATGAGTCATTAGCCACAGCTAATAATTTATTATCTATAACTGATAGCTCATAAATAATAACGAACTGCTCAGTCAGATTTATTGACTGTTGATGTGTTTAAAAGCAGTTTGTTGATAGCCATATAAGGTTCATGAGTTTATGTTGTGCTGGCTTTTTCACACAGTAACAAGCTACGCCCTATATAACGATGAATATGCAAATTTTAGTAAGTGGTTGAGGGTTGTTTGAGTCACTCATACAATAACTGGACATGCAAAATAGCTAGTAATTTGGCCTGAGCAAAATAAACCCGGCAATGTAGGGTCGTTAATTTAGACCCAGTGGCTCATTAGACAATTTTTGTATTTACTTCGCAAGCATCAACAGGCATTAGGAAAATCGTAATGGCAACAAGACAAGATAATACCATCAGTAACATCAAGACCCTCAACTACGACGCGATTATCGTTGGCGGTGGTGGGTCAGGTATGCGTGCCTCACTACATCTAGCCGAAGCGGGTATGAATGTTGCGGTACTTACCAAAGTATTCCCAACTCGTTCACACACTGTTGCCGCTCAGGGTGGCATTGGTGCCAGCCTTGGCAACATGAGTAATGACAACTGGCATTTTCACTTTTATGACACCGTCAAAGGGTCAGACTGGCTAGGCGATCAAGACGCTATTGAATACATGTGCCGCGAAGCACCAAAAGTGGTGTACGAGCTTGAGCACATGGGCATGCCATTTGACCGTAATGAAGATGGTACGATTTATCAGCGTCCGTTTGGTGGTCACACTTCAAACTACGGTGAAAAAGCCGTTCAACGCGCTTGTGCTGCTGCTGACCGTACGGGTCATGCAATGCTACATACGCTATATCAAAAAAATCTTGAACGAGGTACGCAGTTTTTCATCGAGTGGATTGCGCTTGACTTAATCAAAGACGAAGCCGGCAACATTAATGGCGTTATCGCTTTTGAGCAAGAAACTGGTACGGTCGCGGTATTCCAAGCACCGATTACTGTCTTAGCAACCGGTGGTGCAGGCCGTATCTTTGCCGCATCCACTAATGCTTATATTAATACTGGTGACGGTATTGGTATGGCGGTGCGTGCTGGTGTACCGCTACAGGATATGGAGTTCTGGCAGTTCCACCCAACGGGTGTGGCAGGCGCTGGTGTACTATTGACTGAAGGTTGCCGCGGTGAAGGGGCTATCTTACGTAATAAAGATGGCGAAGCCTTTATGGAGCGTTATGCGCCTACCGTAAAAGACTTGGCACCACGCGATTTAGTGTCACGTTCCATGGACCAAGAAATCAAAGAAGGCCGTGGTTGTGGCCCTAACGCTGATTATATCGTTATGGATATGACTCACTTAGGGGTTGAAACGATTATGAAGCGCTTGCCATCGGTATTTGAGATTGGTAAAAACTTTGCAAACGTTGACATCACTAAAGAGCCTATTCCAGTTATCCCAACCATTCACTATATGATGGGCGGTATTCCTACCACCATTCATGGTCAAGTGATCACGCCTGATCTAGAAGCAGGTACTGATGAAGACGGTATATATAACGAAGGTACTGTGGTCAAAGGTCTGTATGCGATCGGTGAATGTGCCTGTGTTAGTGTCCATGGTGCTAATCGTTTAGGGACTAATTCATTGCTTGATCTATTGGTCTTTGGTCGCGCTGCTGGCAAACATATCGTTGATGAATATCATCATGCTGATCATACTTACAAACCGCTTGATCCTCAGGTGCTCGACTTTACGGTCAATCGTTTAGACAAGTTGCAACAGTCTACTGAAGGCTACAATGCGCAAGATGTGGCTGATGAGATTCGCGAAATCATGCAAAAGCATGCGAGCGTATTCCGCACCCAAGCTATGATGGATGAAGGGGTTGCAAGAATTATAGCGCTAGGCGACAAGATTGATCAAATTCATCTTACTGATAAGTCACAAGTATTTAATACTGCACGTATTGAGGCTTTTGAAGTGGCCAACCTTTACGAGGTGGCGAAAGCGACTATGGTATCGGCAGCCCATCGTCATGAAAGTCGTGGCGCGCACAGTGTAGCGGACTATGATCGTCCAGAAGATGATGATTATGCACCAAACGGTCGTAACGATCACGACTGGATGAAGCACACCTTGTGGTATTCTGAAGGTAACAAAATTGTCTATAAGCCGGTACGCAAAATTCCATTAACCGTAGATTATATTGAGCCCAAAGTCCGCGTCTACTAATCAGTTTTATGGTTAGTAAACAATCGCGTATTTTAGGTGTACGAATAGCTTAAACGTTTTATCCCTTATTAATTTATTAAAAAGGTGACTGCCAGCGACAAACCCATGCCAGCGCTAGTATAAACCAGAGTGATTTTAGCGCTGTTATGATGCCTCTTTTGTCAGCCCGCCATCACCTATGTGTGGAGTTTAGCATTATGAGCCGAGGTACTCGCACCATCGAAATCTATCGCTACGATCCTGATCAGGACGCAGCGCCGCGTATGCAAACTTATACGGTTGAGCTGCTTGAGTCAGACCGTATGTTACTTGACGTTTTATTGCGCCTAAAAAAGCAAGACGAAACCATCACTTTCCGTCGCTCATGCCGCGAAGGCATTTGCGGGTCTGATGGGATGAATATTAATGGTAAAAATGGCTTGGCATGTCTAATCAACATGAACACCTTGCCTGAAAAAGTGACCATTCGTCCGTTACCAGGCTTGCCAGTCGTTCGTGATTTGGTTGTCGACATGAACCAGTTCTATGAGCAATATGAAAAAGTGCATCCTTACTTAATCAATGATCAACCAGCACCACCAACTGAGCGCTTGCAGTCTCCTGAGGAGCGCGACAAGTTAAATGGTCTGTACGAGTGTATTTTATGTGCGTGCTGTTCGACCAGCTGCCCATCATTCTGGTGGAACCCTGATAAGTTCTTAGGGCCAGCTGCACTGCTCGCCGCAAATCGCTTTGTGGTCGACAGTCGTGACAACGATGTCCAAGCTCGTTTGTCACGTTTGGATGATCCGTTTAGTCTATTCCGTTGCCGCGGTATTATGAACTGTGTGTCTGTTTGTCCAAAAGGTCTAAATCCGACCAAGGCAATTGGTAATCTACGTAGTATGTTGCTTGATGAAGCAGGTTAAGCCAGCTAATCATTGACAGAATGTAATAAAAAACACCGCCCAATCATTGGGCGGTGTTTTTTATTTATTATCGTTAAAACAGAAATAGGGTGGAGACAAGCATTGGTTACTTTTTTACTATTATTTAACAAAGCTATAACGACTCATTATCTCAAGGTAAAACTATAGTAGAGATACGTTAGTAGTGAGCAACAAGGGCCATATTAAGGAGCAGCTAGCTATATAGTTAAAATACCTTAAAAACGCTACGGTACTGCTGGTATAAAATTTTTGCAGCCTCTGTCTGTGTAGGCACAGCAAGAAAAACTTATGCCAGCAGTAGGTTATGTATCGATATTACTTTCCATTGACTTTAGTTGAGCTTAAACGAAAATAATTGAGCGTAAACGAAATAAAAAGAGGCGAAAGCTAAAGTAACGTCTATAAATGGCAATGGGCTCAACTGATATCATAATGTGATAACACAACATATTGAGACTATAGCTGAGTCCCTGCATTGCTCTTACTGTATAGCAACTTATAGTTTCACAAAACAATACCAATATCTATGACTTGAGATAAAAATAGGCCTGTAAAAATGCTATCATAGCAGCGGTAACTTTATCACCGTTCAATTATTATTTAACATTATCTTTATTATGACTTATTTACCATTCACTACTACTAGTCAGTAGATAAAAAATGAAGCTTGCTATAGATATTTATTACATAAATACCTAGTATTGAACAAACAAACTATGGCAGCTAATTTATGCATGCTACCCTAGACAGCAATTTATATTCAGCACAAAAAATAACGGATATTGGCCACAGAAAAATATCTTTGACTGGCCTGTAACACTACCGCTTATTAAAAATTTTTTACTAGACGGTGTCGTTATCAATATATTAGTTATGGTCGAATTGAGTATATATAAGTTAATGTTGTGAAACGAGGCTGTTAATAAGACTGGACGTTCACAAATAATTATCAGTGCGACATTGCTATTGTAATAACTGCTTAACGTCACTACCTATTGTTTAACTCGACGATAATCATAACGAAGTAAGTTATGAGAAAAAGTGAGCTTCATATTATGACTTATAGTAACTGTCTAATAGCAACTATCTACAACATCAACGATCAGCAATAGCATTCCTAGAAAATAGTATCTAATAGTATAATCCAACCAACCTGTCCAAGCGCCTAGCATAGGACGGATTACACAAAAATAAGCTCGATTCCATTCATTTATCTATCAAATAGACGATCATTATGAATAGTATAACTAAAGAAGCAGCTGGCGTAGCCCATACTGAGCTTGCCGCTGATAACGCCCATTATATTGAATCTCTCTATGAACAATTCTTAAGCGACCCCAATAGCGTCGATACGGATTGGCAAGATTACTTTAAACAGTATCAAGCCCCTAATGACGTTAAACATAACGCGATTAAAGAACAGTTTTTACTGCTTGCCCGTAATCAAACGGCTAACAAAGGTAGCGCTGAGGCCAACACTACAGCAACTACCAGTTCAACCAATGCTTTCAATCCTAAGCAAATGGGTGTACAGCAGCTTATTTCTGCTTACCGTCGTCGTGGCCATCGTCGCGCTAAGCTTGATCCTCTAGAGCTGCACCCACGGCCCGAGGTTGAAGATTTAAGCCTTGCTTATCACGGTCTGTCAGACACCGACCTTGACACTATATATCCCACTAGTGATTTAAATATTGGTAAGACTGAAGCACCGCTGCGTGAGATTATCGAAATCATGGAGCGTGTCTACTGCCGTTATATTGGCATAGAATATATGCACGTCACCTCCAGCACTGAAAAACGCTGGATGGAAAAATATCTTGAAACTAATTTAGGTTATATTAAGTTTGATCAAGAAAAGCGCTTATCCATTCTTGAGCGCTTAACGGCTGCCGAAGGTCTAGAGAAATATTTAGCCCGTAAATATACCGGTGTAAAGCGCTTTGGTTTAGAAGGTGGTGAAAGCTTTATCCCTGCGCTTAATGAAATCATCCAACGTGCGGGTAGCTATGGCACTAAAGAGATGGTCATTGGTATGGCTCACCGTGGACGCTTAAACTTATTGGTTAACGTGTTGGGCAAAAATCCAGCCGATTTGTTTGACGAATTCGATGGTAAAGTCCAGCCAGAAAAAGGCTCAGGCGATGTAAAGTATCATAACGGTTACTCATCTAACGTCATGACCCCAGGTGGTGAGGCCCATTTAGCATTAGCCTTTAACCCCTCGCATCTTGAGATCGTATCACCTGTACTAGAAGGTTCGGTACGCGCCCGCCAAGTTCGTCGTAATGACACCGATGGTAATTTAGTATTGCCAATCGTGGTTCATGGTGATGCTGCATTTTCTGCCCAAGGGGTGGTACAAGAAACTTTCCAGATGTCGCAAACCCGTGCTTATACCACAGGCGGTACGCTACATATTGTGATTAACAACCAAGTAGGCTTTACCACCAGCCGCTTAGAAGACGCACGCTCAACTGAGTACTGCACTGACATCGCAAAAATGGTACATGCGCCTATTTTGCATGTCAACGGTGATGATCCTGAGTCAGTAGTATTCGCGGCGCAATTAGCATTAGATTATCGCCATGAGTTTGGCAAAGACATTATCATTGATTTATTTTGTTATCGCCGTAACGGTCATAACGAGGCGGATGAACCATCAGCGACTCAGCCTCTAATGTATGCAGTGATTAAAAAGCTACCTACTACTCGTGCCATATATGCCAAAAAGCTTATTGAAGAGGGCGTTATTAGTAGTGAAGAAGAAACCAAGTATGAGGACAATTACCGCGAGTCACTTGATCGTGGCGAGTATGTGGTTAACTCCTTAGTGCTTGAGCCCAATACTGAATTATTCATTGATTGGGCGCCTTATTTGGGCCACGATTTAGTGGATGATTGGGATACCAGTGTCGACATTGAAATCCTGAAAGGCTATGGTCGTCGCATGGCAGAAATGCCAGAGGGCTACACGCTACAGCGTCAAGTACAAAAAGTCGTTGATCAGCGCTTGGCTATGCAAACTGGCGAAGAGCCTTTAAATTGGGGTGCCGCTGAGACTCTAGCCTATGCAACACTGGTAGATCATGATGACGTATTGGTCCGTATCACTGGTGAAGATGTGGGCCGCGGTACTTTCGCTCATCGCCATAGCGAGCTATACAATATCAATGACGGTAGCATGTACGTACCGCTCGCTCATATGAGCAATACTCAGGCGCGTTTTGCCATTTATAACTCATTGCTATCAGAAGAAGCTGTTCTGGCCTTTGAATATGGTTATGCGACCACAGTTCCGAATTCATTAATCGTTTGGGAGGCACAGTTTGGCGACTTTGTTAACGGCGCACAAGTGGTCATTGACCAGTTTATCGCTAGTGGTGAAACCAAATGGCAACGTGTTTGTGGTTTAACTATGCTATTACCGCACGGCTTTGAAGGTCAAGGCCCTGAGCATTCTTCAGCCCGTCTTGAACGCTTCTTACAGCTGTGTGCTGAAGACAATATGCAAGTCATTACCCCGACGACGCCGGCGCAAATATATCATGCGCTTCGTCGTCAAGCGGTACGTCCAATTCGTAAGCCATTGATTGTCATGTCACCGAAGAGTTTGCTGCGTCATAAGCTGGCGACCTCTCAGTTAGAAGAGTTGGCTAACGGTAAGTTTGAGACTATATTACCAGAAATAGATCAGCAAGATGCCGACAAGATCACACGCTTAGTATTGTGTGGTGGTAAGGTTTATTATGACTTACTTGAGCAGCGCCGTGCCTTAGGTCTTGACCATGTTGCTATCGTTCGTATTGAGCAGTTATATCCATTGCCAGAGACGCGCCTAGTCGCTGAGATTGAAAAATACAGCAACTTAGCTGAGATTGTCTGGACGCAAGAAGAGCCGTTGAATCAAGGTGCCTGGTATTACTTGGCTCCTGATATGTACCGTATTGTGGTGCCGCATCCAACCAAAGCCAGAGTATTAGAGCCAGTCGCACGTCCAGCTAGTGCTGCACCTGCAACGGGTTCTGCAAAACTACACCTTCAGCAGCAACAAGCATTAATCGCTGGTGGTCTTGGCGTTAGTGTCGATGAGTTGGCTAAATAGTTTATCTGAACCAAAGTTACCAATATAAGATATAGCAATCAGGCGGTGACAGTCAGCCCTTTATTACTTAAGCTGACTGCCTATCACGACTCAATAATAAATAGTAATATCTAAATCT
Source organism: Psychrobacter sp. PL19 (assembly GCF_017875835.1). Classification (NCBI taxonomy): domain Bacteria; kingdom Pseudomonadati; phylum Pseudomonadota; class Gammaproteobacteria; order Moraxellales; family Moraxellaceae; genus Psychrobacter; species Psychrobacter sp. PL19. The sequence goes on along the minus strand of NZ_JAGING010000001.1, from coordinate 460,437 downwards.
AAGGAGTATATCGATGGCTGAAATAAAAGCCCCCGTTTTTCCAGAATCGGTTGCCGATGGCACGATCGTTGAATGGCATGTCACTGAAGGCCAACAAGTTAACCGTGATGACTTATTAGCAGAAATCGAAACTGATAAAGTAGTACTAGAAGTGGTTGCACCTGATAATGGGGTAGTCACTAAGATTGTCAAGCACGTTGATGACACCGTTTTGTCTGATGAGCTCATTGCAGAATTCGAAGCTGGTGCGAGCGCGGGTGCTGCTGAGACTAGCAGTGAACCTGCGGTAGATCCAGACCAACCTGCAGCTCCTGTGCAAGCAAAACAAGCAGCTGATGGCGGCGAGCCGGTACAGGCCACTGACAACAAAAGCACTGATACAAAAGACAGTGTTGAAGCGGATCATAAAGATCAAAGCCCAGCGGTACGCAAAGCAGCCAAAGAGTCTGGTGTCGACCCTAAAGATGTCGAAGGTAGTGGCCGTGGTGGTCGCGTTACCAAGACTGATATGACCAGTCCAACATTGAAAGCGGATAATAGCATCACTTCTGACAGTGGTCGTCCTGTTGCTGAATCAACTGGCGAACGCACTGAAAAACGTGTGCCTATGACTCGTCTGCGTAAGCGCGTGGCTGAGCGTTTGTTATCAGCCTCACAAGATACGGCGATGTTGACCACGTTCAACGAAGTCAACATGAAGCCCTTGATGGATCTTCGTGCCCAGTATAAAGACCGTTTTGAGAAGCGTCATGGTGTCCGTCTAGGTTTCATGTCCTTGTTCATACGTGCCGCAACTGAAGCATTGAAACGTTTCCCAGCGGTTAACGCCTCATTAGATGGCGACGATATCGTTTATCATGGTTACTATGATATTGGTGTGGCCGTATCATCAGATCGTGGCTTAGTAGTACCGGTATTGCGTGATACTGATCAAATGAGCATGGCGGATGTCGAAAGTAAGATCCGTGAGCTTGGCGGTCTGGCGCAAAAAGGCAAACTGGGTCTAGAAGACATGACTGGTGGTACCTTTACTATCTCAAACGGTGGTGTATTCGGTTCACTCATGTCTACGCCTATCTTGAATCCACCGCAGACCGCTATCTTAGGTATGCACGCTATCAATGACCGTCCAATGGCTGTCAATGGTAAGGTTGAAATTCTACCTATGATGTATCTGGCATTATCTTATGATCATCGTATGATTGATGGTAAAGAAGCGGTACAGTTCTTAGTCACCATCAAGGATCTAGTCGAAGATCCAGCATTGCTGTTACTAGACTTATAAGCTTGCAAGCTTGTATTGGCAACTGCTAATACAAGCTTTTTATCTCTATTATCTTGGTTATCCTAGTTATTTAGAACTTAGTCATCTAGATGTTAGTCATTTAGATCTTAGCTATTCTTCACATCTCATCACCGTGTAAGTAATACTTTAAGTAAATCTGGTAATCATTCATTATTATCAATCAATGATAAACGCATATAGCCTACTGAAGTAGCGTATTGACTATACGGTTGGCATGCGGCTTGTTTAAATGATCTGAACACTACATTAAACTATAAATAAATCGTGGAAACATATTATGAAAGACAATTATGATTTAGTCGTTATTGGCGGCGGTCCCGGTGGTTACGTCGCTGCTATTCGTGCAGCTCAACTAGGTATGAGCGTGGCTTGTATTGAAAAACGTATTTATAAGGGTGAGCCTGCTCTTGGCGGCACTTGCCTAAACGTGGGTTGTATCCCATCAAAAGCCTTACTTGATTCCTCGCATCGTTATGAAGCAACCAAGCATGACCTTGATGAGCATGGTATCAGTACTGGCGACGTTGCTATTGATATCGAAAAAATGATCTCGCGCAAAGAAGGCATCGTTAAGCAATTGACCGGCGGTATTGAAGGTTTATTCAAAGGTAATGGTATTGACTGGCTACAAGGTTGGGGCACGTTACTCGACGGTAAAGGTAGCGATAAAAAAGTCAAATTTGTCGCTGACGATGATGCTGAGTCTACTATTACTGCCAAAAATGTTATTCTTGCCTCAGGTTCTATCCCTATCGACATTCCTGTTGCCAAAACTGATAATGATCGTATCGTGGATTCAACTGGTGCGCTTGATTTCACCGAAGTACCTAAACGTTTAGGCGTAATCGGTGCAGGTATTATTGGTCTTGAGCTTGGTTCGGTATGGCGTCGTTTGGGTAGTGAAGTTATTGTTTATGAAGCCTTACCTAAACTCTTAGCGGCTATTGATAAAGACATGGCCAAAGAAGCGGGTAAACTGTTCAAAAAACAAGGCCTTGATATCCGGGTTGATACTAAAGTCACCAATGCCGAAGTGCAAGGTGATGAAGTGGTCGTTACTACCGAGCATAAAGGCGAGTCTTCAGAACAGCGCTTTGATAAGCTCATCGTTTGTGTTGGTCGCCGTGCTTATGCTGAAAAACTACTGGGCGATGATAGCGGTATCAAACTAACTGAACGTGGTCTAATTGATGTTGATGACCAGTGCAAAACCAACCTTGACGGTGTTTATGCGATCGGTGATTTAGTCCGTGGCCCTATGCTTGCCCATAAAGCATCAGAAGAAGGCATCATGGTCGCCGAGCGCATGCATGGCGAAAAAGCGCAAGTTAACTACGATACTATTATCAACGTTATCTATACCCATCCAGAAATTGCTTGGGTTGGCCTATCTGAGCAAGAAGCTGAAGAAGCAGGTTATGAAGTTAAAATCGGCTCGTTTAACCTATCTGCTAACGGTCGTGCTTTAGCACAAAGTGAAGCACAAGGTTCGGTCAAAGTTGTGGCTGATGTTAAAACAGATCGTTTGTTAGGTATGCATGTTATTTCTGCGGGTGCTGGCGATATTGTCCATCAAGGTATGATTGCGATGGAATTTGTCTCTAGTATTGAAGACTTACAGTTAATGACCTTTGCACATCCAACCATATCAGAAGCCGTCCATGAAGCTGCTTTATCGGCAGATGGCCGTGCTATTCACGCCATCCAACGTAAAAAGCGCAAATAACGCCTCTGCTACAACCTGATCTCAGTAACCGCTGTCATTATTAGGCTGTTGCTGAGATCGCAAGTGCGCCAGACGGATATTGCGACGCACTTGTTTTCACTTTTTATTAATTGTAAAAAATAAAGGATACAATCAATGAATTTACATGAGTATCAAGCCAAAGAGCTATTAAAAAGCTACGGATTGCCCATTCAAGAAGGCATCATTGCCTATAGTGGCGACGAAGCGGCCGCGGCTTTTGATAAAACCCCAACTGACATCGCAATTATTAAAGCGCAAGTACATGCGGGCGGCCGTGGTAAAGCGGGCGGTGTGCAATTGGTTAAGACTCGTGAAGAAGCTAAGAAAGTGACTGACGATTTGATCGGTACTAACTTAGTTACCTTCCAAACTGACGCTGATGGCCAACCGGTCAACTTCGTATTGGTTGCAGAAGATATGTACCCAGTACAAACTGAGCTATATCTTGGCGCCGTTGTTGATCGTGCTACCCGTCGAGTAACCTTTATGGCCTCAACTGAAGGCGGCGTTGATATTGAAGAAGTCGCTAATGAGACCCCAGAAAAAATATTCAAAGTCAACGTTGATCCATTAGTAGGCCTGATGCCTTATCAAGCGCGCGATGTGGCGTTTAAATTAGGTATGGAAGGCAAGCAAATCAATCAGTTCGTCAAAATAATGACGGGTGCTTATCAAGCATTCGTTGAAAACGACTTTGCTTTGTTAGAGATTAACCCATTAGCCATTCGTGAAAACGGCGAGATTGTTTGTGTTGATGGCAAAATCGGTATCGATTCAAATGCGCTATATCGTCTGCCTAAAATTGCAGCGCTACAAGACAAGTCACAAGAGAATGAGCGTGAGCTAAAAGCGGCTGAGTTTGATCTAAACTATGTTGCTCTAGAAGGTAACATCGGTTGTATGGTAAACGGTGCCGGTCTGGCAATGGCCACCATGGACATCATCAAACTGTATGGCGGCAAGCCTGCTAACTTCTTGGACGTTGGCGGCGGGGCAACTAAAGATCGCGTTGTTGAAGCATTCAAGATTATCCTTGAAGACAGCAGCGTTGAAGGTGTTTTAATTAACATCTTCGGTGGTATTGTACGTTGTGACATGATCGCAGAAGCTATTATCGCTGCTATTAAAGAAGTCGACGTAAAAGTACCGGTGGTTGTGCGCCTAGAAGGCAACAACGCTGAAAAAGGCATTCAGATCCTACAGGACTCTGGCTTGAACCTTATTTCAGCCCAAGGTTTATCAGACGCTGCACACAAAATTGTCGACGCTGTTAAAGCCTAAGCGCTTAAACACAGGAGTCAAGGCGTAATAGCAGTAGCTTAGTTGTTGATGCTTATTGCTGGATATGATAACTAGCTTGATAAGCAGTTCAATAGCTAAGCGGCTATTACAAGACAACCGAATACAAGGATAAAATAATGAGTGTATTAATCGATAAAAATACCAAAGTATTGGTACAAGGTTTCACCGGTAAAAATGGTACGTTCCATTCTGAACAAGCCATCGAATATGGTACTAAAGTTGTCGGCGGCGTAACCCCAGGTAAAGGTGGTCAAACGCATCTAGGTCTACCCGTATTCAACACTATGAGCGAGGCGATGGAAGCCACTCAAGCTGACGCTTCTGTTATTTATGTACCGGCTCCATTCGTACTCGATTCTATCGTTGAAGCCATTGATGCTGGTGTGAAGCTGATCGTGGTGATCACTGAAGGCGTACCGACTATCGATATGCTAAAAGCCAAACGTTATCTCGAAGAAGCAGGCGATGTGCGTCTAGTGGGTCCTAACTGCCCGGGCGTTATCACCCCAGGCGAATGCAAAATCGGCATCATGCCTGGTCATATCCATATGCCAGGTAAAGTGGGCATCATCTCACGCTCTGGTACCTTGACTTATGAAGCGGTCGCTCAAACCACTAAACTTGGTTTTGGTCAGTCAACCTGTATCGGTATCGGTGGTGATCCTATCCCTGGTATGAACCAGATTGATGCGTTGAAACTGTTCCAAGATGATCCACAAACGGAAGCTATCATCCTAATCGGTGAGATTGGTGGTACGGCTGAAGAAGAAGCGGCCGCTTATATCAAAGACCATGTCACTAAGCCAGTTGTTGGCTATATTGCTGGTGTCACCGCTCCTGAAGGCAAGCGTATGGGTCATGCCGGCGCTATTATCTCAGGTGGACAAGGGACAGCTGAAGAGAAATTCAAAGCTTTTGAAGATGCTGGCATCGCTTATACCCGTGACCCATCAAAACTTGGCGACAAGTTGAAAGAAGTCACAGGTTGGTAGTATGGGCTTCGGCCTCTTGGCCAGTCTATTATTTGAGCTATTAGCTAACTATTAAAACCGTATTGAAAAACATCAAGGACACCCCTACAATGGGGTGTCTTTTTTTTGTTTTAAAAACTGCTCTGGGTGTTGGCATGAAGAATAAAATATTAGTGACGGGCGGCGCCGGATATATTGGCTCTCATACTTGTATCGCTCTGCATCAAGCCGGTTATGAGATTGTCATCTATGACAATCTGTCTAATAGTAGTTATGAGGCTGTCAATCGTGTCTCGCAGATTATTGCTGCCCCTATCGAATTCGTCGAAGGTGATATTCGTGATGTTAAGCGACTTCGAGAAGTGTTTGAGGCCCATTCATTCTTTGGCGTGATTCATTTTGCTGGATTCAAGGCTGTTGGTGAATCTGTCGCTAAGCCTTTGATGTATTATAATAATAACGTTAGCGGTACTGTCAATCTGCTGGAAGTTATGGCGGAATACAAGATCAACAACTTTGTCTTCTCTTCCTCTGCTACTGTATACGGCGATCCTGAAGTTCTGCCTATCGATGAGAACTCACCGCGCTCTTGTACCAACCCTTATGGCCAAAGTAAGCTAGTCGTTGAATATATTTTAGAAGACCTAGTGGTATCAGATAGCGACTGGAGTTTAATTACCCTTAGATACTTTAACCCAGTCGGTGCGCATCCATCAGGTCAGATCGGTGAAGACCCAAACGATATCCCTAATAACTTAATGCCTTATATCTCCCAAGTCGCAGTCGGCAAGTTAGCTAAGCTCAGTATTTTTGGTAATGATTATCCGACTGTGGATGGTACCGGAGTACGTGACTTTATTCATGTCACTGATTTGGCACAAGGTCACGTGGCTGCGCTCAATTATTTAGAAAAACAGACATCAGCTGTCGGTTTTTTACCCATTAATCTCGGTACTGGCAAAGGCAGCTCAGTATTAGAGTTAGTTACTGCTTTTACCAAAGTATCTGGACAAAATATTCCCTATCAGTTTGCCGATCGCCGCGCCGGTGATATTGCCAGCTGCTATGCTAGTGCTGATAAGGCGCAATCATTATTAGGCTGGCAGGCAAAGCTGTCTATTGCTGATATGTGCCAAGACACTTGGCGTTGGCAAAGCATGAATCCGGATGGTTACAGCGTATCTAAAAAGTAAGAAGACGCTAGGAAATAACAACCCTGAAAGTCTAAAACGTCCCGAAAATACAAAAAATATCGCAGCATATTGACTTAATAATGATTCATTATTGAGATTTACTTTATCCTTTTAATGTAGCCTTACCACTATGAAAAAAATCACTCATGCTGTTATTCCGGTTGCCGGCTTTGGTACGCGTATGTTGCCATTGTCGAAAGCGATACCTAAAGAGCTATTACCACTAGGCAATCGTCCTGCTATTCATTATGTGGTCGAAGAGGCTATCGCTGCTGGTATTAAGCATATCGTGCTGGTCGGTCACGCCCAAAAAAGCGCCATCGAAAACTACTTCGATATCAATGCTGAGCTTGACACTCAGTTGCGTCATAAAGGTAAAGATGTGCTGGCTGATAGCTTAAACTGGCTACCAGAGGATGTGACGGTCTCTATGATACGTCAAGGTAAAGCGCTTGGTCTTGGCCATGCCGTATTAGCAGCGCGTCCCATCATTGGTGATAATGATTTTACAGTGCTACTGCCTGATGTGGTGCTGGACCCCTTCATTACCGACCTGTCCACTGACAACTTAGCTTTTATGATTACAGCGTTCGTCAACGACGGTCATTCACAGATACTAGTGGATAAAGTGGCTGATAAAGAGGTGCATAAGTACGGTATTGCTAAACTTAGTGACAGCTTTGATGGTAATAATAACAGCGACGCCGCCACCGCTAGCCAGTCAAATAGGGCTGACGACATGTCTGCCAATGCTAGCTTTAAGGTGGCAGGCTTTGTTGAAAAGCCCAGTCTAGCAGATGCACCATCACGGCTGGCGGTAGTCGGACGTTATGTATTTAGTAATGCAATCTTTGATTATCTGGCCAATACCACGGCTTCTGTTGGTGGCGAGATTCAGCTAACCGACGCTATTGATGCGCTGATTAGCCAGCATGGCGTTAACGTCACTACCATGCGTGGTAACAGCTATGATGCTGGTGATATGCGCTCTTATATGCAGGCATTTATTTATTTTGCTGAACGTCAATTAGAAGCCGATGAATAATATGCCGCAAGTTCAAGCACAAAATAGTGCCCGAAATTCCAAATACTGGTCACAATTACAGCAGTTGGCCGACCAGTCGCGGCCGTTAACAAGGTTATTTAACCAAGATAAAGATCGTACCCAGCGTTTTAGTGCCCAATCTGGTGCGCTATACATGGACTATAGTAAGCAGTGCATTGATGATACGGTACTGGCAAGTTTATTGGATTTGGCCACTAGCTGTGATTTGCAAGGGCATATTAAAGCGCTACTGCAAGGTGCTATGGTCAATACTAGCGAAGAGCGCGCAGCACTTCATACCGCTCTGCGTTTACCAGCTACTGCAACGTTGCAAGTCGGTGAGCAAGATGTGGTGGCTGATGTACATCATAGTCTGGCGCAAGTTGAGCGTTTGTCTCAGCGCATCCGTAGCGGTTCATGGCGCGGATTTTCGGGTAAGGCGATTACTGATGTGGTCAATATTGGGGTGGGTGGTTCTGATTTAGGGCCGCTAATGGCGACCACTGCGCTCGATGAATGGGCAGATACTGACATCATAGTGCATTTTGTTTCTAATATGGATGGCAGCCAGCTTGATAATTTGCTCAAGCGCTTGAACGCTGAGACCACGCTGTTTATTATTTCCTCTAAGTCTTTTGGGACCGTTGATACCCTGTCTAATGCCAAGACTGCGCTGTCGTGGTTGCTGGCTACTGCAACGTTGCGAGCGGGCACTCAAGACAGTGTACTGCGCCGGCATTTTATTGGTATTTCAGCCAATAGCGCAAAAATGAGCGCTTGGGGGATTCACTCTGAGCATCAATTACAGCTTTGGGACTGGGTTGGTGGGCGTTTTTCCTTATGGTCAGCGATTGGGTTGGCTATTGCTATCCGCATTGGCATGGTTCAGTTTCGCGAGTTGCTAGCAGGCGCCCATAGTATGGATGTGCATTTTGCCACTGCCGATTTTGCTGATAACTTACCCGTGCTGTTGGGCTTGCTGGCGGTTTGGAACAGCACTTTTTTACACATTCATGCCCACACAGTACTGCCTTATGATGGGCGCTTGGGCTACTTGCCCAGCTATTTAACCCAACTAGAGATGGAAAGTAATGGTAAGTCTGTTACTCACAGTGGCGAGCATATTGAATATGATACCTGTCCAATTTTATGGGGAGAGGTCGGCTCTAACGCCCAGCATGCCTTTTATCAGCTGCTGCATCAAGGCACTCAGCATGTCTCTTGCGACTTTATTGCTTGCGTTCGTCACTATAGTGATGAGTTGCAAAATGCCTCATTGCAACAACAACATGAGCTATCACTAGCTAATTGTTTGGCACAAAGTCGCGTATTGGCCTTTGGTAATGCCGCTATTGTTGATACTGACCCCACTGACCCCACTGACCCCACTGACGTAGCTGCAGTTTGTGAGTCGGATAAATATAAGCACTATCGTGGTAATCAGCCTTCAACTACCTTATTAATCGATGAGTTGACCCCACATAGTTTGGGGGCGTTGGTTGCGCTATATGAACACAAGGTCTACGTGATGGCCAGTATTTGGGATATCAACCCGTTTGACCAATGGGGCGTTGAGATGGGTAAGCAAATGGCAGAAACGGTTTATCAAGCGTTACAACAGGATAGCGACAGCCATTTTGATACGTCCACTAATCAGCTGCTCGCTCATATCAGACGTTTGTCTTAACGTTTTTAAAAAGATAAATAGTAGCTGTTTGTCCGCTAATTGGTGGGTTAAAAAATAAAGGTAGTCCTATGTCTTCTGAATCTATGCACAGCTTTAAATCGTCTAATACTAAAAACCACGCTTATGCTCCCAAAAAAACGGCAATTTGCGTTATTGTTGGGCATGGTATTGAAGCCATTACTAGTGCGGTGGTGCTGGCCAGCTTAGGTCAACAAGTGCATTTATATGCCGATAGTGCGCTACTCGAGCAGCAGCTGCAGCAGTACGGTTTTGAGCATCATTTGCAGGCGTTGTGGCAGCTTTATGACCAGCAGCAGCAAATTATCAGTCAGCCGTTACCCACCAGCGCTGACCAGCTTATTCAAATTTATGAGTCAGTCAGCAATAATGATAGCTTGCCAGCAACTGAAAACTCTAAAGATATTGAAAACCCTCAAGTTGCGTTGTATTGGTTGTTTTTAGACAGTATTAAAACGACATGGTCGGATGACAGTTGGGTAACAGCATTTAATCACAGTCATCAGCAGACGCGCCCCATTATTATGAGCGGCATTGAGCAACTTGGCGGTATTTCGGTATTGGCACAGCGCTTACAGCGGGCTTGGGTCTATTATGTGCCGTTTGTATTCTTGCAGGACGGCGAGACTTATAGCTCGATGCTCACACCCTCATTATGGTTGCTGGGTGAAAAGACCCCTGATAGCAGTCACCACTTAACGGTATTGCAACCGCTAATGCAGCATGCACATGCTTGCCATCATGCTGATATTGCCACGATAGAATTTGCGCGCAGTAGTATTATGGCGATGTTAGCGACGCGAGTGAGCTTCATGAATGAGATGTCGCGTCTTGCCGACAGTCAGCAGGTAGATATTCAGCAGGTCAGTCGAATTATGGGTCTCGATGAGCGAGTCGGTAGCAGCTACTTGCAAGCAGGGTGGGGCTTTGGGGGTAATACCTTACCAACTGAGCTTGACAAGCTACAGCAATCAGGACAGAAAAATAGTGTAGATATGCCATTATTACAGTCGGTTATGCATATCAATAAGGATCAAAAAGAGCTGATATTCCGTAAGTTTTGGCAATATTTTGACGGCTTTATTGACAATAAAACAGTGATGATTTGGGGCGGCAGCTACAAATCAGGGTCAGGTCGCACGGCAGGATCTGCTATCCATCCACTGCTAGAGCTACTATGGTCTTATAATATTCGCACCCTAGTTTATAGTGATAAAGCGCAGACTGAGCTTGCTGCGAGTTATGATAATCAACCACTTTTACAATTGGTCACCAGTCCTTATCAGCAACTTGACATGGCGCAGGCCATTTTTATCATTACCTTGTTACCCCAACATCAACTTGATGTGGCACAGCTTAATCAACGAGCACTGCCTATATTTGACGCTCAAAATGCCTTAACACGGCCACAGATTGATGCCTTAGTAGGTGATTATATGGGTATTGGCCGTGCTAAATAGCCTATCAACTAATAATCTACTGCGTTAGATATAGTTAAAATACCTTAAAAACGCGACGGTACTGCTGGTATACGCTTTTTGCAGCCTCTGTCTGCGTAGGCACAGCAAGCAAGAAAAACGTATGCCAGCAGTAGGTTAGGTATCGATATTACTTTTCATTAACTATATAAGTATTTATTAGATGCAAGCCTCCAAAAGATCAAAAAGCGCCTGTTAATTTAGTGATTAACAGGCGCTCTTTTTGTGCTGTAACAAATATAATATAAGTGGTTGATATAAAGGCTAGGCAGGCACAGCGCCTTGATTTGCCAGCCACTGTTGAATATCGTGGGTTTTGGTGGCCAGCAAATTCTCATCACCGCGTGTTTCAATATTTAAGCGAATTAACGGCTCAGTGTTAGAGGCCCGTAGATTAAAACGCCAGTCATCAAAATCAAGACTCAGCCCATCCAGTGTTGATTTGGTCGGATTTTCCATGCTGAATTTTTCTTCAATGTCTTTAATAATAGTTGGTGCATCGTGATCAGTCAGTCGAAAGTTCAGCTCACCTGAACTTGGATAGGCTTTAATGTAACCAGTGACTAACTCAGATAAGGTCTTGCCGGTAATAGATAATAGCTCGATGGTTAATAGCCAGGGAATCATACCGCTATCGCAATAGCAAAAGTCGCGAAAATAATGATGGGCTGACATTTCACCACCATATACAGCGCCTGACTCGCGCATGACCTGTTTAATAAACGAATGCCCTGATTTACTGATTACTGCTTTGCCATTATGAGTATCGACCACGGCTTCGGTGTTGTATATCACTCGTGGATCATAGACGATTGATTCGCCTGGGTACTTATTTAAAAATGCTTGGGCGAGCATGCCGACTACATAGCTGCCATCAATAAATGCGCCATTTTCATCGAATAAGAAGCAGCGATCAAAGTCGCCGTCAAAGGCAATACCAAGACCTGCTTTATGGTTGATGACCGCTTGCTGAGTAGCCGTTCTGTTGGCTAAAATCATTGGATTAGGGATACCGTTAGGGAAGCTACCATCGGGCTCGTGATGCAGCTTGATAACCTCAATTGGTGCACCTGCTTGCATTAGCTTATCGACTAGTAAATCAACTACTGGTCCGGCACTACCATTTCCTGAATTGATAACCAGCTTTAAAGGCTGTAATTTATCGATAGCAACAAAGCTCATGACGTGGTCAATATAAGCATCTTTATCGGTTAATAGTTGCCGTTTGCTAGGTTGGTTGCTTTCGCCTTGTTTATTAACAGTCGCAAACTGTCCAGATTCTGCTAGTTGCTGAATTTCTGCTAGGCCATCGTCGGCGCTGATCGGTTTTGAATGTTCTTTGACTAATTTGAGGCCATTATAGTTGATAGGGTTGTGACTGGCGGTGACTTCTATGCCGCCAAGCGCCTGATAATGACTGGTGGCAAAATAGACTTCTTCAGTGCCGGTCATTCCCAAATCAATGACATCGACACCCGCATCCATAATGCCAGCAATGGTGGCTTGTTTTAACTGCTCACTGGAATCACGAATATCACTGCCGATAACGACGGCTGGTTTTAAGCCTTGTAACTCATTACGGTCATTAACAGTAGCGTCATCAACACTATTAACGTGGTTGTTATCAATAGTGTCACGAGCTGCATTATAACGCTGAAATAAAATCTGGCCAAAGGCGCGACCGATACGATAAGCGATATGGTCATCAAGAGTCACCCCAAGCTCACCGCGAATATCATAAGCTTTAAATGAGTCAATACTGATAGGGGTAAAATCATTGTGAGAATTGATATAGCCAGAAATAGGAGCAGGGTCGGAGGTGGACATGAGTATAAAATTCCTTTCGCGTGAACAGTTGTATAGTAACGAAATAAACAGCATCACCATAAGCTGATAAGTATTAAATGATACACTAAACTAAAAATAAGTACTAAAAAGTCAGTACTAAAAAATATGCCCTAAAAAATACGTGGGCAGTCAGTCCTTAATCATTATTCAAAATAAGTAAAATATAAGAGTAAGTTACTATGAGCATCCAAGGAAATAATCGTCTATCAGCGGCCTACCAGACCGCAATATTAACTGGTGAACCACGTTTGATTTCTGCGCCCAAACCTACTCAAGGCTTGCCTATAGCTACTGGTCAATTGGATGACTTATTAGCGCTGATGGCGAGGCTGCGTGCTGATTGCCCTTGGGATCAAAAGCAAAGCAATCATAGCTTGATTCCGTATGCTATCGAAGAAGCTTATGAGTTAGGGGAAGCAGTACAAACTGATGATGATGAAGATATCAAAGGCGAGCTTGGTGATGTCTTGCTACAAGTCGTTTTTCACTGTCAGCTGTATGCTGAGCAAGGACGTTTTGATATCGACGAGGTCATTACTACCTTACAACAAAAATTAATTCGCCGTCATCCGCACGTATTTGAGACTGAAAACCTTGAAGATGAAGCAGCAGTAAAAGTCCGCTGGGATGAGATTAAAGCTGAAGAGCAGGCAGAACGCTCCGCACGCGGTAAGCCGCGTCGTCGGTTAGACGTCACCAAAGCCGGTAGTGCTCTCATGCAAGCGCAGGAAGTACAAAAGCAAGCATCGAAATTGGGTTTTGATTGGGACGGGGTAAGCGGGGCACTAGACAAGCTTGATGAAGAAGTCGCCGAACTAAAAAATGAATTAAAAGAGCGAATATCAACTGATACTGATAATAGAAATCGCGCTCAGGTGACCGAAGTACAACAGACACCTATCAAAGAAATAGAAAAAGACAGGGAAATAGAAAAAGACAGAGAGATAGAAAAAGAATTGGGTGATTGTATGTTTGCATTGGTTAATGTGGCTCGTAAACTAAACCTGGATGCCGAAGCGGCAACTTTAACCTGCGTACATAAATTTAAATCGCGATTTGGTTATATCGAAGCGCAATTAGAAGCCGTTGGCAAGCGCTTAGAAGACAGTAATGTGACCGAGATGGACGCGCTATGGGAAGCGGCAAAACAGCATGAATAGTAGCAAGTCTACAGTGCTCCCTAGGGCTATAGAAAGTATGGGTAGCTTTTACCATCATAAATTTTGGTGGACGAATATACTGCTAGGTGTCACTCTTTGCTTGATACTAATCTTCAGTATTATGAGCAATAAAGCACAGGCTGCACCCTGTTTTGACAGTGCGCAAAGTGCTTATAGCTATCTCTTAGCACAAGAGACTGCAGAGACTCAGGCGCGTGATTATAGTGGCGTCAATATCAATCATGCAAGCGAAGGTGAACTGACCTCGTTATACGGTATTGGGAGTAGCAAGGCGCAAGCGATTATCTTATATCGTGATATGTTTGGTGAGTTCAAAACGGTAGATGATTTAGAAAAGGTCAAAGGCATCGGACCAAAAACTTTAGAGAAAAATCGCGAGCGTTTGCAGCTAAGGGAGTAGCCTAATCAATACTAGCTAGAACTTTATGAATAAGATTCATCTAAAAATAAAACCGCGATTTTGAGCACTTATCGACTACTAGGTGGAAAGGACTCTAATGTTGCTAGCTGTTATACTAGTGGTTATATAAGGTAGCGTGGTTAATTCAATACAGAAATAGTGAAAAATTGCCTAGTACTGGCTATAACTGTTCTCTCAGAACAGCCATGGCAAGCTTGGTTGACCACAGATTACAAATATAATGAGTTGACTATAATGCTAATATTGACAAAATAGCATGTAAGTAAATGTCTAAATACACCTACCGCGTGCAAAATTTGTTAAACTATAGCGTACATCCGCCTGATAAACGTTGTGTTGATCAGGGGTGGTTAAGAATACCGGCGAGGAGTAGATGCATGGCCGAGCGTGCCGCCAAGCAGTTAGAACTGAACAAATCTGAATTACCCAATTCCATTACTGAAGTAATTGCCACCTTATCCCGAGCTGGGTTTGACGCCTATATCGTTGGTGGTGGTGTGCGCGATACTTTGTTAGGGCTGAAGCCTAAAGACTTTGATGCCGTCACTGATGCCAAGCCGCACGAGATTAAAGACGTGTTTGGCAAGCGCTGCCGCATTATCGGTCGTCGCTTTCAGTTGGCACACGTGTACTCAGGGCGTGAATTAATCGAAGTGGCCACTTTCCGCGGACCACCAAATAGTGATGCCAATACCACCCAAGATGGCATGATTATTCGTGATAATGTTTGGGGCGATATTAAGCAAGACTTTTCTCGTCGTGATTTTTCGATTAACGCACTATATTATCAGCCGCTCAAAGGCGTGGTTCATGATTTCTGTGGTGCGCTCGATGATATTGACAACAAAATTATTCGTCTGTTAGGTAACGCTCCGGTTCGTATTGAAGAAGATCCAGTACGGTTACTGCGCGCGCTACGTTTTAAAGCCAAGTTGGGTTTTGAGTTTGACCAAGAGTTAGCTGAGCAGTTTCATGATGGTAACTGGGCGCGTCTAGAACAAATATCGCCGCATCGTCTTTATGATGAGACTCAGAAGATGTTCTCTGGTGGCTATCTGGTACCCCTGTTGCCGCTATTGTTTGAATCAGGCGCTATTGATAGTTTGATTATTTATCCTCCTAATGAACCAAGCTCTTTGGTACAGCAAGTCGCTATCAATACCGATAAGCGTATTGGCGCAGGTAAAAGTATCAATCCAGCATTTTTCTATGCCGCCTTATTGTGGGAAAACTACCTGCATCAATTAGAGAAGGCCAAAAAACGTAATATGCCGTTCGCTGAAGCGCAAATGCAAGCAGCCAGCAAGGTCATTGATCGTCAGAGAATCAAAACGGCCATTCCAAAATTTGCAGAACAATTTATCCGTGATATTTGGATCTTGCAGCCTAAGCTTGCCGCGCCACGTAGCAAGCAAATCGAGCAGCTTGCCGAGCATCCCCGCTTTCGCGCCGGCTTTGACTTCTTATTATTACGCGAGCAATGTGGTGATGCTGAGCATCCGTTATCCGAGTCTACTAACGATATGGGTGACTGGTGGCAGACTTACCAAACCTTATCTGAAAGAGAGCAACAGCAAGCTATTAACGACTTTGATGAAAATATCCGCCGTGGCGCCTATAAGCGCGGTCGTGGGCGTAATCGCCAAAAGGAACAGATGACTGATAATAATGAACAAGTGAATCAAACCATAAGTCAAACCACAACTAACGCTCAAGCGAACAGCAATAGCCGTGCTGAGCCGTTAGCGGTTAATGATGCGTCGAATATACCAGCGCGTCGTCGCCGTGCTGCCAATAAGTCACCATCCTCAGAAACACAATCAGAAACACAATCAGTATCACCTGCTAGCAACAAGCCCGATAGCAATAAGCCTCATCATGCGCAGCAAACCAAGCAGGATAGTAGTGAACTTGCGCAGCTGCAGCAGTTGTCTCTTGCTAATAGTGAATCTAAGCCAAACAAACGCCATACGCCTAAACCTGCACCACTATTTGTAATAGAGCACGAAAATGTCGTACCGAAACTACAAAAACAGCTGGGTATAGACCAAGCAGGGCAGTCTGAGACTAGTAAGGCGTCTTCTCAGAATAAGGCACCGGCTACCAAAAAAGCACGAGTACAGCCGTCAAAAATGGACGCGCAAGTAGATAGTTCAAATAAAGAGCAGCCGGCTAAAGCAACACAATCTGACGTTAAGCCTGTATCTGCTACTAAAACCAATGCTAAAATCAATGCTAAAGCCAGTGCAACTCGTACAGTAGCTACCATAGCAAAGTCGCCAGCATTGGTGAGTAGCAATAATGAGCCGATACCGCATAAGCGTCGTCGCCGTCAGCCAGGATCAGAACCGCAAGTAGCTGCTGCTGTGCCTACAAATACTAGTACCAGTCAGGGGACACAAGATTTCGCTGTTGAGACTGAGGCTAAGAATCACAGCGCTGCCAGCGATAATAACAGCAAGTCAAAACCAGCTAAAAGTGCGACTGCTGGTCAGCCAGCTAAAACGATTAAAAGCCCTAAAGCGGTTAATACCAATGACCTGGCTCAGGCCAAAAAATCTCAAGCCAAAGCCGCTCAGGTGAATACCAAACCAGCGGTTAAAGCCAGTAAAGACGCCACTAATAAAGGCCCATTACCATCAAAACGTCGGCGCCGTCAGCCCAGTACTGACACGACAGTTGTAGAGCAAGTCGCTATCAAACAGTCAGAGTCAGCTGGTGATAAAGCCTGATATTGGCCACAAATTGTAGAGCAGACTAACCATCATGAACACTTCTCTAAATAGTAGTACGCGACTCAGCAATATTAAAACCAGCAATATCAATAATAGCGCTGAGCAGTGGATAACATGCTATTTAGGATTGGGTAGTAATCTGGCTACTGAGCTCGGCTCACCGGCCGAGCATTTACAACAAGCGCTGGCGGCCTTGTGTCATCATCCAGCGATACGAGGTGTACAAGCATCATCGTTTTATGCTTCTGTGCCAATGGGACCGCAAGATCAGCCAGACTTTGTCAATGCTGTGGTCGGCTTTGAGACTAGGCTGCTGCCGTTTGAGCTCTTGTTGCTTTGCCAACAGTTAGAACAGCAGGCCAAGCGCGCACGCCTGCGCCACTGGGGAGAGCGTAGCCTTGATATGGATATTTTGCTTTATGGTGAGCAGCAGATTGCAGCGCCACAATTAACGGTACCGCACGCCGGACTGGGCGAGCGCAACTTTGTATTGATACCACTGCGAGAGCTCGCGCCAGAATTGTTAATTGCGGGCAAGCAGATAAGTAGTTATCCCCAAAGTGAAGATTGGACAGGGTTAAAGCTCTTTATAAGCAATACACCCGCTGAAAGTCTTACTCAGTCGTGCGTAACGACTACGGCAGATCAGTCTGTCTAGCGCTGTAAGGTTGGCAACTTAGGCCAGTTATGGTTGCAATCACATTTTAGCACTTATTATAAATCATATTATAATCGAGTTATTGAGGGTCATATGACGACTTTATCTACCTTAAATAAATTAAAAAAAGATGGCACCAAATTTACTTGTTTGACCTGTTATGACGCCATGTTTGCACGCATGATGGATCAAGCGCAGATTGATACTATTTTGATAGGTGATAGCCTAGGCATGGTCGTACAAGGTCATGATTCAACCTTGCCGGTGACAGTGGTTGACATGGTTTACCATACCGCTAATATTGCCCGTAGTAACAAGCATGCTCTGATTTTGGCCGACTTACCATTTATGAGCTATGCCACGCTGCCGGAAGCGATAGTTAATAGTCGTCAGTTAATGCAAGCGGGCGCGCATGTTATTAAAATAGAAGGCGGTAGTGAGCTATGCGATCTTGTGACTACTTTGGCGCAAGCAGGTACCCCAACCTGTGTTCATCTGGGCTTAACGCCACAGTCTGTCAATGTTTTTGGTGGTTATAAAATCCAAGGACGCGGTGATGAGGCCGCCAATAAGTTACTAGACGATGCCAAAGCGGTGGTGAAAGCAGGTGCTGCATTGTTGGTGTTAGAATGTGTTCCGGCTGAACTGGCTAAAGCGGTAACGCAAGCGGTAGCCGTACCAGTCATTGGCATTGGGGCAGGCGCGGATACTGATGGTCAAGTCCTAGTGATGCATGACATGTTAGGTATGGTGCATGGCCGTGTCCCACGTTTCGTCCATGACTTTTTGACGGATGAGCGTAATACTGAACACAGTATCGTAGGGGCGTTTGAACTGTATCAACAGTCAGTGCGTGACCGCAGTTTTCCTAGTACGCAACACGAGTTTAGCTAATAGCTCTTCAACCAATGACTTTTTAAGTAACAGCTTGCTTGTTAACACTATGCAGCTAGCTTATTGATACCAATATCAGATGACGTATTTTTAATAACTTAAACCGTTTAAACTGGCTTATAGTCTAATCCTAATAGCAAATAGTTGAATCCTAATAGCCAAATCTACGGGATTTTGATAGTAGAAGACCGAACGTAGATAGTACGCCTATCAAAGTAAAGATGGCGCAGTAGCAAATTTATATGGGTTTGATTATATTTAGCAAGAGAAGAAGAGTTAGTAATGCCCATTATTCATCATCGTATCAAAGAATTGCGAGCAGCTGTAAAACCCTATCGCAGCCAGCAGCGCGTTGCTTTAGTGCCTACTATGGGTAACCTACACGACGGGCATCTTGAGCTAGTTAGACTTGCCAAACAGCATGCTGATATTGTGATCGTGAGTATCTTTGTGAACCCTACTCAGTTTGGAGTGGGGGAAGATTTTGACAGCTATCCACGTACCCTTGATGACGACGTTGCCAAGCTTGCGACGGTCGAAGCCGACTATGTCTTTGCCCCTAGTATCGATGAGATGTATCCGGTTTTGCCGCCACCTACCTTAATAAGGGCGGGCACTATCACCGATCAGCTGTGTGGACAATCGCGGCCCGGTCATTTCGATGGTGTCGGTATTGTGGTCTCTAAGTTATTTAATATCATACAGCCTGATATAGCGATATTTGGGCAGAAAGACTATCAGCAATTAGCGATCATTAAGCAATTAGTACGTGACTTGAGTTACCCGATCGATATTGTTACTGCGCCCATTGTCCGTGCTGTTGATGGACTAGCTTTATCATCGCGTAACCAATACTTGAGTAGTGCAGAGCGGAAAATAGCACCAGTATTACACCAAGAATTACAGTGCTTGGCACAACAGTTCGTGGATCGTAAGCACATTGAGCAGGGGTCTGACATCCTAATAGCAGAAGCTGGTAAACGCATTACTGCGGCTGGTTTTGTTATTGATTATCTAGAGGTAAAAACAGACCAGCTAGAATCACTATTAAATAATGATACCGCAGAGTCTCAAACTGAAGCTCAAGATTTGATTATTTTAGTGGCTGCGGCGCTTGGGCGAGCGCGCTTGTTGGACAATCAACTAGTCACTGTTAATCAGTAGTAGAGCAAACTAGAAAATAGTGATGACCGCAGATGCAATAGCAGTAGAAACAACTTGATGTACACAATGTACTAGGATGATAAACCATGGAATCCGCCGACAACGATAGGAATACCAAATCAGCAGCGCAGGTAGCGTCGACATCATTGTCTGATGATAACCTCAGTATTCTTGTCGTATCAGGGCGCTCAGGATCAGGCAAGACTTCCGTATTAAATATTCTAGAGGATTTAGGCTACTACTCTATTGATAACTTGCCGTTATCATTGGTTCCTGAAGCTGCTCAAAAGCTAGTCAGTGAAAGTGGTATCAGACGCATTGCGCTTGGCGTCGATATTCGTACCCCACGTGCAGATTTATCTAACTTTTCAGCGATTCATGACGCGCTAAAACAGGCTTATGGCGAACAGGCTGTCAAAGTGCTGTATGTGACTGCGCAAGAGTCCACACTGGTGGCACGCTTTAATGCTACTAGACGTGTGCATCCGTTAATGTCACAAGACGCTGAGGGTGTAGAGCATACGGTTTATAACTTGCCAGCTGCTATCAAAAAAGAAGTGCAGCTACTGGAACCAATAGGTAGACGGGCTGATATCACAATAGATACCAGTATGCTGAATATTCATCAGTTAAAAGAGCGTCTCCGTGATTACACTGGGGTGGACAATCAGATTGTTATTAATCTATTATCGTTTGGTTTTAAATATGGCAGTCCCATCGATGCTGACTTCGTATTTGATGTGAGGATTCTGCCCAACCCACACTGGAATCCTGCCTTACGTACCGCGACGGGCCTTGATGCTGAGGTCGGTGAATTTTTTGCAGATTATCCAGAAGTGGCAGAAATGACCGGCGATATCGACGCATTCTTAACACGTTGGTTGCCAGATTTTTTACACAATAATCGTCATACTGTGACGGTTGCGATTGGCTGTACTGGCGGTAAACATCGTTCTGTGTTTATCACAGAGCAATTGCAGCGTAAGCTTTCAAGCAGTCTGCCACAAGGCTTGACGGTCGCTGCTAAGCATCGTGAAAAACGCCGCTGGTAAGCACTGAACGCGCCCTTTATCTTATTATTTATTATTTTGGAAAGCTTTTATGATTGATTGGTCAGAACACGACATGCGCGTTTCGCGCACCGAACTAAAAAAAGCCCATGAGCGCTTACAAACGCTGTCGGTACCGCTGTCGGGCTTATCCAAAAAGCAGCTAAAAAAACTCCCTGCTAGTGACTATTTTATGGCAGAGTTAATGGCGCTTGCTGACATTACCAGCGCTAATGCGCGTATCCGCCAAACCAAACGGGTTGGCAAATTAATTAGTGAAGAAAACCGTCATGAACTGGTTAAAGCGTTGTTTGAGGCGTTCTTTGCTAATGAACAAGTTGCTAAAATCGAAAGTTGGGCTGAGCGCTTGAATATCAATGATGAAGGGACGCTCAAGCAGTTCGTCAAGCAGTACAAAGCATCAGAACGCAACAGCCTGTATCAGCTGCTTTTATGGATTGAATACGCCAAGCACACGCAAGATGACGAGCTGATGCAAGAGTCTAAGGAAGATTTGGTCAGCTATATTCGTGAAGTGGCTATTCTGACAGAGTTAAAATAGGGCTTAAAAAGGTATTTTAATAGATAGATAGATAAATAAATACAAAAAAGCCAATCTTTAACGATTGGCTTTTTTGATGGGTTTGTCCTGTCCTAGAATGAGTTGACACATTCAGGACGATATTATGAAACTATTTATTTTATTATAGACCTCTATTTTTTCGCAGCGCGTTCTTTAGCGACTAGGTAGTCGACCACTTTAGCGACCTCATTGCCTTCACCAGTTACTACATATTTGCCCTGTACCACGACCGCAGGTACACCAGTTAATTGGTAACGTTTAGCACCTGCTTGTGAACGGCCAATCTTAGTACCAACGGCAAAAGAGTTATAAAGACTGTTGAATTTCTTTTGATCCACACCTTTTGAGGCATACCATTTGCTTAATGACGCTTGATCAAATAGTTTTTTGCCATCTTTATGAATCGCCTCAAATAGGGCGTCATGGGTCTTATCCTCATAGCCCAATAGCTGTGTGGCATAAAAACCACGAGCACTGGCTTCCCAAACAGGATTCAGAGCTGCTGGGGTTTTAAAGAATGCCACGTCCTTACCTTTAGTTTTTGCCCATTTTTCCATAAGTGGGTTAAGATTATTACAATGTGGGCAGCCGTACCAAAAGAACTCCCGGACAATGATAGCGTCACCGCTGATTTTTTCAGGATTATCCAGCACGCGATAGTCTTTTCCGGCGACATAATCGGCGGCTTGTACGCCCATATTGGCTATCCCGATGGCAAACGCCAGACCCGTCAATGCGATGGCACGTTTCATATTTTTTCCTTGAGGTATAGAGACTTAAGGGTTTCTTAAGAAGTTGCTTATGTTTTAAAGTGAGTATTCTAAAATGAGTGTTTTAAAGTGAATCGACAGAGTTTAAAGCCAATAATCTGTCAAGCGCAATCTAACTATAATAACGTAAAATGACGGCGGTTGTGAACTGTATTCTTAACTAACGGTTGTAAAGCTGTGAGGCATTATTAACAGTCATTCATTAATGCCCATTATCGCTGAAAAATATACGAAATATATGATAATAGGCCGTCAAAAACAGCTAATATCTAATGAATGATGTACTGATTCACCTGGTTATTAATATCGTTATAAACCTCTAAAAGTATTCACAATCAGGCACACAAGCTTTCACGACAAACGGTCTACTCTCATGCTAACATTAACCCTAATTAACAAGAATGATAGTAAAGGAAAAACGCTATGAGCTCAGCTGCTTCTTCTTCTTCGCAGTCTAACGACATGCAAGAGAACACCAGTACAGATGATATTATGACTGCCACCACTAATGTTGATCCTAGCGAAGTTGATAAGTTCAATAAACTGGCTGGCGAATGGTGGGATAAAAATGGTGCGCTTGCGACCTTACATGAGATTAACCCGCTACGCCTCAACTGGATAGAGGCAAATACCAAACGTGGCTACCTTAGTAACGATATAGATAAAACAGCGGAGATGGGTCTGTCTGGCAAAAAAATTCTCGACGTTGGCTGCGGTGGTGGTATCTTAGCTGAAGCGATGGCACGTCGCGGTGCTGACGTGACCGGTATTGATCTCGGTACTGAAAACTTAAAGGCAGCCAGCGTCCACGCCACCCAAAGTGGTTTAGATGACACCTTACGTTATCAACATATCCCCATCGAAACCCTAGCAAAGACCCAAGCTGGACAATTCGATGTGGTGACTTGTATGGAAATGCTAGAACATGTCCCTGATCCTAGTGCCATTGTCCAAGCCTGTTTTGAGTTATTGGCACCAGGCGGTGTTTGTGTGCTGTCCACCATTAACCGTAACCCCAAGTCTTATTTATTTGCCATCGTTGGGGCAGAATACGTGCTGCGTTTGCTAGATCGTGGAACTCATGATTATGCTAAATTTATCACCCCAGCTGAGCTGGATAAAATGGCCCTAAACGCAGGTTTTACGCGGCAAGATATGATTGGACTACATTATAACCCCCTAACCAAACGCTACTGGTTGGCACAAAATGTCGATGTCAATTATATGATGGCAGTGCAAAAATCACTGGCTTAGGTGGTCGTCCCAATGAGAGATATCTTTAGCAAAACCGCTGTTTGATAAAAGAGGCGTTGATGATAGTTATAATCGAGTTAACTCATAGTTAACGTTGGTAGTGTCGTTCAATAATTCAATTATCTACCTCGACTACTGAACATTTCACTAATAATAAGAGCCTATATTATGACCCAGTTTGTAAAAGCTGTTCTATTTGACCTTGATGGAACCTTGATCGATACCGCTGCTGATTTTGTACGCATTATTGGTAAAATGAGTAGCGAAAACCATTGGCAACCACCCGCCGAGGCTGACATTCGTGAGCAAGTATCTGCTGGCGCATCAGCGATGGTGCAGCTTATGCTGCGGCATAATGAGCAACTAACAACCAATGAAGAGGCGCTACTAAAATTTCGCCAGCAGTTTTTGGATGATTATGAGGCCGAGATTTGCGTGGACAGTTGCGTATTTCCTGAACTTGAAGAAGTATTGACCACACTTGAGCAAAAAGGCGTGCCATGGGGCATTGTCACTAATAAGCCGCGTTATTTAGCAGAGCAGCTGTTAAAGGTTATGCAGTTAGATGAGCGTTGTGCGGTCTTGGTCTGTCCTGATGATGTATCACGTCCCAAACCTGATGCAGAACCCATGTACTTGGCACTAGAAAAGCTTGGTATTCCTCGTGGGGCGTCAGGTTGTGTCCTGTATGTGGGTGATCATGTGCGTGATATCGATGCAGGTAAAGCTGCTGGCATGCCGACCATTCTCGCCGCTTATGGTTATATCCCGCCTGAAGACCAGAAAAGCTTGAAGAAATGGGGTGCAGATTATATTACCGAGACCCCTGAACAGTTGAATAAGCTACTGTTATCCTCAGGTAAGTTTGAATATCTATAAACAACCATACTTCCAATTATTAAATGTTAAGTAGTGAGTAATGCCATGAGTGACCGTACAAATCAGCCAGCCCACCAAAACACCGACCAAGAACAACAAGTTGAGCCACGTCCCGAGTCGCTGTTGTCCCACGATGATATTCGTAACTTTGTACCAGCAGAAAATTGCTTAGACGGCAAGACGATCTTGGTGACGGGTGCGGGCGATGGTATCGGACGGGTAGCCGCATTGACTTATGCCCGCTATGGCGCAACGGTACTGTTATTAGGCCGCACTAGTAGCAAGCTTGAATATGTTTATGATGAGATTGAGAGTTTTGGTGGCAAACAGCCAGCGATGCTACCGCTGAATCTTGAGAGTGCTACTTATGCTGAGATGCAGCAGATAGAGGGAATGATTAATAAAGAAGTTGGACAACTTGATGGCATATTGCATAATGCTGGCATACTAGGTGAGTTGACACCGCTTGAGATGTACGATGTGGATATCTTTGCTAAGGTGATGAAGGTCAACTGTACCGCCACCTTTATGCTCACTCAAGCATTATTACCGCTGCTCAAAGACGCTGTACATGGTTCTATCGTCTTCACCTCTAGTACAGTGGGTACCCATCCTCGTGCGTTCTGGGGCGCATATGCGCTCTCTAAACAAGCGACTGAAGGCATGAGTGATATCTTCACCCAAGAGACTCAGAACACCACTAATTTGCGTTTTAACTGTATTAATCCTGGTGGCACCCGTACCAATATGCGCGCCCATGCTTTTCCAGGTGAAAACCCGATGTCTCTCAAAACACCAGAAGACATCATGGCAGGTTATGTGTGTCTAATGAGCGATGCTAGCGTTAATGTGCGCGGCCAAGTAGTGGCGCTGCAACCTAAAAATTAGTGGCGATTGTGCAGGGTAAGGGACCTTATTTTAGTGCTTTTTTCATACACATCTATATATTGAAGTTAACGCTAAATAACCCCATCTATCTGTTATAAAAAACTTTTATAGTATGAATAATAAGCCATCAATAAATTAAAGAGGGTACAATTATGGCAGGTGGATGGTCAAGAGATGGGGCAGAGCACGAACAGATGGATGCAACGGTCAGTGATGCCCTAGATCGAGTCAGGAGCTCACTACCGAAAGGTGAGAGTGCAGAATTATGTGATGAATGCGGTAATGCCATACCAGAAGCGCGGCGAATAGCAGTGCCAGGGGTGCAACACTGTGTTGGTTGCCAGACTGAACTTGAGCAAGAAGCTAGGGCGGCTGAGCTATTCAATCGCCGCGGCAGTAAAGACAGTCAATTGCGTTAGCAGGTAGTTATTGATTGATAAAAAGAGGCTAGCGTTGATATTCAACGCTAGCCCTTTTTTATGCTAATTATTCTATCAAATTTATCTCTAGTTATTTATGTCCGGCTATTTATGGTTGGCTATTTGACGGGACAACCAGCGCCATCAATTCACGGTCACAGCGTTCCCATTCTATTAACGATTGCTGCTCACTCTTAGTCTCTGAGCTGTTATTACCTACCCTAGTAGTGGCATTGCTTTTTATATCTGAGTCAGCAAGTAAAATAATCTCTAGTCGGCTATCAATCTGTGCGCTGGTGGTGGTAATGGTTAAGCTATCGGGCGTGAAATTTAGTTGTAGCCAGCCATCAGAAGTATTGACGATACCCTTGATACGTTGCCAGTTTGGCAGTTGTAATAACCATTGTTGTAACTCGTCAGCAGCAAATGTCCAATGCGGTGGTAATCGCCACCCAGCTAATAGCATGCCTTGCTGTTCCTCATGATAACGATAGGGTAGCTCATTTTGCCCATCTGCCTCAATACTAGTGTCAGCATTAGCATTTGTAGGCATGTTGGACGGCAAGTGGGTAGGCGGGGTTAGGCTCACACGAGACTTCTCTATATTTGCTATGCGTTGCTGAGAAATAGTACGACTGGGCTTAATAAGCTGGGCGGCTAATTCTGTTAAATAAGGGTTCGAAGGTTTTATAACATCGAGGTTGTTAGTTACTGCTTGACAGTGAGGTGTCGTTTGCGGTTCAGGCGCTGTCTCAGAGTCAGCAGTTGCCCATATTATTTTTGCTGGTTCGTTTAACGTCGCAATCCACGCTTGCAAATCTTGCCGGCAAGCGCTGCTCAGCTGCTCGTAACGATTAATCACTAGCACATCAGCATCGCGGACATGCGCTTGAAAGCCATGGTGCGTGCGATACTTCTCTTGTTGCCATTGTAAGCCGCTCAGCACCGTAATGACCGCTTGCATGCTCAAGGCTGTCTGCCAGTGTGGCGCACTGAGCTGACGTATCAGCTCGCGTGGATGCGCCAGTCCGGTCGGCTCAATAATCAGCCGCTGTGGGTGATGATCACTTAACAGACGTGTAATAGCGATTTGTAAGGGCAGTTGACTGGTACAACAGATACAACCACCGCTGACTTCGCGAATGGCTATACCGCCTGACTGACCTTTTGCATCGAGTGTATTTTTTAGTAGAGCACCGTCAACACCAATACGACCAAATTCATTAATCAGTAATGCCCAGCGCTGTTCAGCCGGCTTAGTGGCAAGTAATTGGTTAATAACGGTGGTCTTGCCAGAGCCCAAAAACCCTGTCACAAGTGTGCAGGGTATATTTTGAATGATTGCGGAGGCGTTCATAAAAAATGGGTCATAAAGGCCGGTTCATAAATACAGGGTCATAAGGCGTAAAACGCTCAGCGACAACTAAACAGGCGTTGCAGCAGGAGCTTCTGGTTCTGCTTCGTCAGGCACAAACACATAGCCGACGCCCCATACGGTTTGGATATAACGCGCTTGTGAGGGATTATCCTCAATCAGACGACGTAGACGTGAGACTTGTACATCGATAGAACGTTCCATCGCGCCCCATTCACGGCCACGGGCAAGGTTCATCAGCTTGTCGCGCGTTAATGGCTCGCGTGGGTGCTGTACTAAGGCTTTTAGTACTGAAAACTCGCCAGTGGTCAAGGTCACTACCGTACCATCGCGTTTTAGCGTACGGGTAGATAAATCAAGCGTCCACGGTCCAAATTCAACCACTTCTAGCTGATAGCTTGGCGCACCAGGTAGCTCACGATTTTGACGACGCAATACCGCTTTGATACGGGCTAACAGCTCTTTTGGGTTGAAAGGCTTGGGTAAGTAATCATCGGCGCCGGCTTCAAGTCCAGCAATACGGTCAGCATCACCGCCTTTTGCAGTTAACATGATAATTGGAATATCACTGTTATCTTCACGTAGACGTTTACAGATGCTAATGCCATCCTCGCCCGGAAGCATTAGATCTAAGACCACTAGCGAGAACAGTTCGCGCTGCATCAATTTGTCCATCTGACTGCCATCATGAGCGGTACGGACGACAAAACCATCATCTTCTAGAAAGCGTTGTAGCAACGAGCGCAGACGCGCATCATCGTCGACCACTAAAATACGCTGAGTCAGGGTGTCGGGACTTTTATTGTCAGTCATGAAGGGATCCTTTAATAAACATTATTATTGTCAGAAGTTATTGAATGATTTGGCAGCTTATAATTCATAAGCCAATCGATGCTGTTGTTATTAAGGTGCTGCTATTGTTAAACAATCATTATTGGTTTTTATTCAGCCATTATTATCAGATTATTAGTATTTAAACCTGGCGAACTTTTTAATAAAAATGCTGATAAAAATCAACCTTGCCTTTATATTGACTTGCGTTATTATGGTTTACATATTAAGCACAACCTTTGTGCAAGAGATTACTATTGATTGATATTTATAACGTTACTGCTTTAGTGTATAAGATTGCACCCCTAATTGCATCACCCATAGACATAAATGCTGTATGGGTTTGTTTAATAAGGGCTCAGAAACTAATATATAGCGTAATTTACGCCATAAAAATAGTAATAAGTAACGAAAATATAAAAAGGATTTTTATTCATGCAGCTTTTGCTATAATGCCAAACACCATTTCTCAACGATTGATACGTATATGAGTAGCATTGATACCTTAACGTCATCTCAGGCCCCGACAAATGCACAGGGGTTGGATGCAACCACACACGCGAATATTCACGACAAGCTTGCTCGCGCGCTTGGCATTAAGACTGCTCAAGTCAATGCGTTTGTGAAGCTGTACGATGAAGGGGCAACGGTCCCATTTATTGCGCGTTACCGGAAAGAAAAAACCCAAGACCTTGACGACGCACAGTTGCGCGCGCTAGAGAAGTCGCTCAACTATGAACGTGATATGGCAACCCGCCGACTCAAAATCGTAGAATTGCTGAGCACGCAAGGCAATTTAACAGACGAGTTGCAAGCCCGCATTGATAATGCGACTTCCAAGCTTGAGCTGGAAGATATTTACCTGCCATACCGTCCACGCCGTCGTTCACCAGCAGCTAAGGCCCGCGCGGCAGGTCTAGATAATGCAGCACAAGCGGTCTTGACCCAAGAAGTTACCCCGACAGAAGCATTAGCAGGCTATCAAACGCCCACTAGCATTACTGATGATAGTGGTAATGATATTGAAGTCGACTTTAGCGATTTAGACAAGCAACTGGCTGGCGTGCAAGCCATCATCGTCGATGAATGGACGCAAGCGTTGGATCTGCTAGACAATCTGCGTAACGGCTTTGCCAAAACGGCAAGTATCGTGTCGGCAGTAGCCAGTGACGAAAAGCGCGAAGTGGGCGAGAAATTTAAAGATTACTTTGAACATAGCGAAGGACTGGCGCGTTTGCCCAATCATCGCTTATTAGCCATGCTGCGTGGTCGTCAAGAAAATGTCCTAGGTCTGAAGATCGAAGGCGAAGATGCTCCATTCATTGACAAAATCGTTAAGCATTTCGATATTGATACCAAGGCTCCAGATGCCCGTCGTGAATTTTTGACTGAAGCGGCTAGTAGTTTATGGAAAGATAAGTGGCGCCCACATATTGAGCATCGTTTATTGACTGAAAAGCGTCTGACCGCTGAGTCTGATGCCATTGACGTGTTTGCCAATAACTTGCAGCACTTATTGATGTCAGCACCTGCTGGCCGTAAAGTTATTTTGGGTGTTGATCCTGGTATCCGTCATGGTGTGAAAATGGCTATTATTGATGCCCAAGGTCATGTCATGCTCAATGATGCTGACCAGCCAGTCATTGCTACCGTTTATCCTTTTGCACCTGATAATAAAATGGCTGAAGCTAAAACAGTTATTGATAAATTACTAAGCACTTATCACGTCGATTTAGTCGCTATCGGTAATGGTACCGCCAGCCGTGAAACGGATGCGATGGTTAAAGAAATTTTAGCCGCTAATGATAAACTACAAGCCAAAGCCGTTATCGTTAATGAGTCCGGCGCCTCGGTTTACTCAGCTAGTGAGCTGGCTAGTGATGAGCTGGCCAATATGGATGTCTCTGTACGCGGAGCGGTTTCTATCGCCCGCCGCCTACAAGATCCCTTATCAGAGCTGGTCAAGGTCGATCCAAAAGCTATTGGTGTGGGTCAGTATCAGCATGATGTCAACCAAACGCAATTGGCTGATAGCCTTGATAAAGTGACTCAAGATAGCGTGAACGCGGTTGGTGTTGATGTCAATACTGCCAGTCCTGCAATCTTGGCGCATATCGCGGGTCTTAATCGTAACGTTGCCCAGCAAATTGTTACCTATCGTAAAGAACATGGCGCCTTTGCTAGCCGTGAAGCTTTAAAAGATGTGCCACGCCTAGGGGTCAAAACCTTTGAGCAGGCCGCAGGTTTCTTACGGGTGTATGACGGCAGTAACCCACTCGATGCGACTGGTGTACATCCAGAAAGCTATGCGCTAGTGGATAGCTTAGTAGCCTTGTCTGGCAAAGGTCTGGCCGAAATACTCGGTAATGATGGTGTGCTCAATACCATTGATACTGCTACCCTTGCTGCCAATGATGACAATATCAGTGTCAAAGCTATTATGGAAGAGTTGGCTAAACCTGCACGTGATCCACGTCCTGAGTTTAAAACGGCTAATTTCCGTGATGACGTGAATAGCATTAAAGATTTGACTGAAGGCATGACCCTAGAGGGTGTCGTTACCAACGTGACGGCCTTTGGTTGCTTCGTTGATGTGGGTGTACATCAAGATGGTTTAGTACACATTTCACAGATGGCCAATGATTTCGTCGCTGACCCGATGAACCGTGTCAAACCAGGTGATATCATTTCTGTACGTGTGATTGCTATTGATGAAAAGCGTGGTCGTATTGGTTTTAGTATGAAACCAGAAGTCGCAAAACCGACGCGCACTGCTAATAAACCTGCTGCGGCAAGTAACGGTAGCAATGACAGCAATGTTAGTAGTGATGACAAAGCCAGTCGTCCACGTAGCACCCGTCCAGATGCCAATAAACGCCCGTCAGCACCGCGCGGCAAGCGTCCTGATAGAAGTGGTGACAACAAGAGTGATAAAGGCAACGCAGGCGCCACGACTAATACTCGTAGTAGTACGCCGAAGGCCGCCAAATCAGAAGCGCCTATCAAAATGGGTACTCTTGGAGCATTATTAAAAGAAGCTGGCGTGTCTAAAGGCAAGAAGTAATGGGCCAAAGACCCTACAGCGGTATTTAAACTGCTTACTCACAATCAGTCATTAAAAAAGGCAGCCATCAGGCTGCCTTTTTTTGGTCGTAATAATGCAACAATTTTTACATCAATGTGTCGTTGCTCTATGGCGTAATCTAGGCTCAATAAAACGCTCATTTGGCTTTATTTTTGCTGCTAATATAATAATAAAATAAGAAGAGTGGTAATAAGCAGCACCATAACCGGCTTGATCTTACATCAGTGATATTTGGCAACTACTTTTGAAACCTTAAAAACTAACTGTCGCCAAAAATTAATCGCTACCACATTAAATCGTCTGGGATCACATAGGCTGCATAAGGGTCGTCAGTTTCTAGCTCAATATCTGGCTTATCGTTAGATACCACCATAAAGCCTTCTAATTTCGTATTTATACGATCCGCCAATGGACGAGGGAGCAGGGCATAGTTTAATACTTGGTTTTCTTCCAATCGTGCAATAACCACATGACCGGCCACTATTTGCTCATATAATTTTTGGGTAATATTAATTTTTTTCACTTTAGAGTCATCAACAAACTGATAGCTGACTTCACCAGCTGTATCAGTAATCTGATGCTGCTTAATCATTTGAACAATATTAGCTGTCAGCATTTTTTGTTCTAAAATTTGTTGTTTTTCTTGATTAAGCTTTTGATCTTTTTCCATTTTTTTTGCTTGAGCATCTGCCACAGATTTTTTTGCTTCAATATCTGACGAATCGCCAGTACGCTTGGCATGTTGAGACTGTTTGCTTAATTGCTTGGCTTTTTTGCTATCAACCAGTCCAGCTTTTAAAAGTTGAGCCTGTAGGGCGTTTTTGGCCATAATCCAATCACCTAAATAATAAAACCTGAATCATAAAACTTAAAAATACATGATAGCAAATTTTGCTGGTTCATTTATGAACTTTGCTCTGTTGTTTGTGGTTCAAAACAACATATCATTATAGTCAATAAACATTAATATCGAGACATAACCTACTGGTGGCATAAGTTTGTCTTGCTTGCTGTGCCTACACAGACAGAGGCCACAAAAAGCTTACACCATTAGTACCGTAGCGTTTTCAAGGTATTTTAATTATAGATAAGCGCGAGTATCAATATAAGCGAAGTTGGTAAAAAAACGACTCTCTTGTATTTTGCACCGACTGTATGACAAACCGCCACATCTTATTGCTAAAATGTGGCGGTAAAGATATGGCTAACATAACCCATCTAGAAAGCGCTTTAACGGTTGTTAATTAGAGCTAAGGTCATCAACCACTTCAAAACAAAGTCCGGCATGGTCTTCCAACCGCGTTAGCAGCTGATCACCCATAGCGACCGATGGCGTCCAAAAGCCACCTGTGACTTCGTCTTTACTAATATCCTGCGCAAGACATAATGCGGACTGTGCCAGCATACGCGAGGTACTGCCGTAGCCTGGATCTTTGTCACCAGTGACTTTAGTGTTAATAGTATCTTTTTTAGAGGTTTCACCAAAGAAGCGAATATCAAAAAAACCATTTTCTTGTTCGGATTTAGAAGGACCAGAGCCTGATTTGGGTAGAACGTGCTTTGATAGAAACTCGCGACTGGGCTTAAAAGTCATAGCCGTGGCGAAACCT
Organism: Psychrobacter sp. PL19; assembly: GCF_017875835.1. Lineage (NCBI taxonomy): Bacteria > Pseudomonadati > Pseudomonadota > Gammaproteobacteria > Moraxellales > Moraxellaceae > Psychrobacter > Psychrobacter sp. PL19. Next base: position 428,046 of record NZ_JAGING010000001.1, on the reverse strand, counting down.
AATAGTCCCACACTCATACCATAGCTCATCAGCTGACCTTTAATGCCATCCTGCATCCACATCGCTTCATCATATTTAAACTCGCGCCCATATTCATAACCGAGCAATTGGTTACTACGATGGACGATGCGCGTGTTAATCACTGCCATTACAAAGGGAGCTAGCCAGCGGTCATGTTCAATATCGTATTCAGGCTTACCAACATTGTCTTGGCGTACGCTAGGCGCATCTTTATCGTCATTGAGTAGATAGGGATTGGCCAGTTGGCCACGACGTGCTTTATCGGTCCCTACTTCCTCAAAGATAGTGGCCATCGACGCAATGGTACCACCGGATAAGCCACCTTTGGCCGCTTTTACGCGCATATGAATGACATCACAGGGTTTATCGAATTGGGCTTGGGCTTGCTGTTGGGTAAAGTAAACACCTAAATCTGAAGGAATAGAATCAAAGCCACATGAGTTGACGATACGAGCGCCGCTTTTCTTAGCCGTATCTTGGTATTTATCCAGCATGTCTTTGATAAAGATCGCTTCGCCTGTGAGATCAACATAGTCTGTACCATTAGTAGCACACGCTTTAATCAGGGATTCACCATATTTAAGATAAGGGCCTACCGTTGAAATGATGACTTGGGTCTGTTGGGTCATCTCATTGAGGCTGGCGTCATCGGTGCTGTCAGCAATTATAATATCAACTTTATTGCTAGAATCAGAATCAGAATCAGAATCAGGGTTATTAGCATCAGCGCCACTAAGCTCAGACTGTAGCTTTTTAAGCTTGTCTTCATCACGTCCTGCTATCGCCCATGTGACAGTTGCGCTATCTTTAGCCGCTTTAGCCGCTGGGCTAGATAAAAATTGCGTTAGGTAGTGGGCAGTAATTTGCCCAACAAAGCTAGTAGCTCCGTACAAAATGATCGCATAGTGACGCTTTTCATCGGTGGCTGTTTTTGTATTATCTGATTTATTAATATTGGTCGCTGTATCGGTCGTGGTGTCCATAATTACTTTCCTCAATCGTCATTTTGCGTGAATAGTTGTCGTTAATAAAAGCCAGGATTTTTATTATTAAAGGGGTGTTGGTTTTTAAGCTCAGCATAATAGACTAATATTTATAGCAGATTTATTAATAATAACGATAGGTATTAAGTAAACACAAATTACCCATACACATAAATACTCAAAGACCATATAAAAAACTATGAGTCGTGAAACTCCACTAAAAACTAGGTAATAACGCTACAAAGGTTACATAACATAGCGTGTTCATTACCAAAGTGAACGTTATTTTCATCTGAATGTTGTTAATCTATCTTTTTAAGCAGTAAGTAAGTTTTAAAAAAAGTACTGACCAACGTTAGGTCTAACAAGGCTTGAATTGGTTCTCACCGCAAGGTGGCAACACAAGCTATTGAGAAATGAGTGGTAAGGTAATAAATAAAAATTAATTCGTTACCCATCTTAAGATCTAACCATTCAACATTTATTTTGAGGAGAATAATTATGTTTCGCTGGGCTATCATTTTTGCAGTCATCGCACTGTTAGCAAGTTTACTAGGATTTGGCGGTGTTGCTGGACTATCGTCTAATTTGGCGTATATTTTCCTAGTAGTCGCAGTAATTCTATTTATTGTCGCATTTATCGGCCGTAAGACCTAATAGCGATAATATTAAGCAAATCCTAATTAGTTTTCACAAAAAATGTCCTCAATCGAGGACATTTTTTTTATCTATCAGTTTAATTGACTATAGTCAGTTCACAATAAAAAAATTGTGCATAGCAATGTGCCACTGGTATAAACTTTTCTTGCGTGCTGTTCGCAAGCGTGACAGAGGCTGCAAAAAATTCATTCCAGTAGCATTGCATCTTGTTTAAATTGAATTGACTATACTGCACAAACTGTAAATAAATAGTTACAAGCGTTTCGGTTGAATAATGTGTTCCATGCGTTTTGCTAGGCGAATATCAAGGCTGGTAATACCACCCGTATCATGAGTCGTTAAACGCACCTCAACGACGTTATAAGTATTACGCCATTCAGGGTGATGTTCGAGCGCTTCGGCATGAAATGCTGCTTGATTCATAAAGCTGATAGCTTCAATAAAATCACTAAAATGATAAGTTTTAACGATACTATGGCCATCGCGTTGCCAGCCCGGCAGCTCTTCTAGCTGCAAATTGACTTGTCTATCAGATAAACTGCTCATCGGAATATCCTTTATTAGTATCTTAAATTTAATTTATGGAAAGAATCTATGGAAAGAGTCTATGGAAAGAATCTATGGAAAGAGCCTATGGAAAGATAGGGCTGATCATTGACGTCCAATTCTCAATAGCTATTTAAAATTTTAGATAACGGTAGTATTAAGTTATAGGGTATGGAGAATAAAACTACTGTCAGCAGGTCGGCTCTAACTCGTAAGCAACAGATGTAAGAAAGTCAGCTATCTCTCGTATCTTGCCATATATCTACTTATAAATATAACGGCGGGCTCACAAATTCCAATCTAGACTAAATCTTGATAGTCAGGATGCTGATTAATATATGATGAGACAAATGAACATTGTGGAACAACTTTTTTGTTATGTTCGCGCGCATAATCTAGAGCATGCTTAACTAATGCTGAACCGACACCGCGACCACCTAACGCTTGGGGTACGATAGTATGATCATAGATTAACGTATCACCACGCTCTTGATAACTGATATAGCCGATTTGACCATCGATTGCAACTTCGAAGCGTTCAGCGTCTTGGTTATGGGTAATATCTAGCTCTTGCTTAGGGGTTTCTTGACTCATGATGGCACTCCATTATTAATTCTTATGTTCAAATTTTTATGATTATAATTTAAACATGTTGATAACTTAATAACTTAAGCAACTATTCAGTCGCAGCCAGCCCTACCCATTTGAGCGATTTCTATTTGAATGTGCCTTTATCCAAATAAGTTTATGGTTAAGCCAGCTACTACTTAAAGGTTTTTATTCAGACCTATCATTATAAATAAGCTAACGTTTGGCGAACGATTTCAGGTAGAAATCTACGCAAGCCACCTGTCGTTTGCTTATCGGACTTAGTCTTCTTAGCAGCTGACAACGAGTCAGCATCACTACTAGAGTCAACATCACTACTAGCCACTGATAGATTGTAGGCGTCCCATTCTTTTGCGCTGGGCTTACTAAAGTGGTGAATGCGTTTCAGTACTTGTTTAAATTGAGTACCAAAGCGCCCAGTGTTATAAGCCAAGTCATATTTGTGACATATGGCTCGTACCTGCGGTGCAATACGGGCATAGTGGCTAGAGGGCATATCAGGGAAAATATGATGTTCTATCTGATGTGACAAATTACCGGTCAAAATATGGAACAGCTTGTTGCCTTGGATGTTGCTAGAGCCAAGTATCTGGCGCACATACCAGTCACCTTTACTCTCATCAGGATCAAGATGAGTGTAAATATGAGCTTGTTCAGTAAAGTGTCCACAAAATATTACTGCCCAAGTCCACAGGTTGCGAGTAATATTAGCAGTGATATTACCGCTCAATGTCGTCATGGCGCTACCACGACCTAATGCTAGCCCGGCTATCGTAGGCAGAGCAATATAGTCCTTACTCACTTGCCGTGTAATTTTAGCTAATAACGCGTGGGTTTTTTGTTGCATGATATCCATCAATTGCGGCGAGTCCGCGTATTCTACATCGCTGATTTGGATATCATGGAACGCGACTGCCCATTCAAAGCCTAAAGCCAATACCGCAGTCTTAAATAAGTTATAACGATCGCTTGGCGTCCAAGGCTGCTCATCGGTAACCCGAATCAAGTGGTAGCCTACATCATGATCACGGCCAACGATGTTGGTAAAGGTGTGATGCAGATAGTTATGCGAGTGTTGCCACAGCGGTGCAGGACAGATGATATCCCAATCAAATTTTTGACTATTAAGGTGGGGATGTTGCATCCAGTCATATTGTCCGTGCATGACATTATGGCCAAGCTCCATATTGTTTAATATTTTGCTAAAGCTCAATAGGGAAGTGCCGAGTAGCCAGGTCCCTACTTTTTGCCGCCGTGATGGCAGTCGTCCAGCTACAGCCAGTAGGCCACGCGCCACTAGTTCGCTATAGACTACCGTCGCATACACGCGTTGAATGTATCGTGCTTCATCGGCGCCTAGTGAGCCCATTACACCTTGATAGAGCGTATTCAACTCTTCAGCGAGCGCTTCGGTCTGCGCTTTTGGTAACGGCGCACCTGTCAACGTTGGGTAGGGCGCCGCTTGAGACTGAGAATTTTGGGACTGAGTATTTTGGAATTGGGCAGCAGTGCTATTAATATCACGTTGGTCTTTATTGAGTGCTGCACTGTTATCAAGTGCTACACTGTTATCAAGTGCTACATCATCGTGAACAGAATGAGTAGTTGACGGCGTCAATAGCAGACGACTTTGGGCCGCTAACTGGGCATCGGTTGGCACAGTAAGTATAGGTACAGCAGATTGTGCGGTGGATATAGGCGGTAATAAGCGCATTTATAATCCTTAACCAAAACGGCTTAAATAAACAATAAGCACGAGGTTCGGTTTAATAGTGAGTCTAGATTTTAGCAAAAATATGAGTGAAAATTTGTCTCTTCTTCGTGTAATAAGCTGTTGTAAGCGAGTGTCTCGGTGCCAAATGCTGCTATATATCAAGCACTACGTCAGTCATGGCCACATTGACACAGGTTTGGATAGATTCGTAGCCATCACTGCTTATTTTTCCTGTTTGGATATTTTTGACTACACCGCTCACTTTATTGCAGCGGCATAATTGGCAGATGCCTTGTCGGCAGCCATAGGTCAGACGAATACCGGCGTCCTCGGCACCCATTAGCAACTTGTCACTGGTATTGAATTGTTGTTGTCGTCCCCGTAAATAGACCGTTCGCTCTTCTATGTCTGCTGTTGTATCGTAAACTTGATCTATATCAGGATCAGATACCGCATTGCCAAAACGCTCGATGATAATATTGTCGCGTAGTGATGGTTGAGCAGTTAATGAGTGGACATTTGGTAGCGTAATCTCTGTAGCAGCGCGGTACAATCCTGCTAGTAATGCTTGCGAGCCACAGGCAAATATCACCGTATCAGCCAGTGGCAGATCTAGGGCCAATAAGCTCGATGCGTTTAAATGCCGTGTACCCGCCAAATAAGTGCTGGGGTCTTCAGTGTTCACACAATAATAGCTGAACAGTGGATATTTAGCGGCCAAGTGCTGCCAGTGGTTTTGAAAGGGGCTTTCTAATAGCGACGCACGATTATAGTATAGCAAGGTTACCTTGTGCCCATATTGCAAGGCTTCGGTAATCAAACCTAACATCGGCGTAATGCCACTACCACCCGCGATAAATAAAAGCGGTGGTCGCTTTTCAAAACTCGATTCTTTCACCGATGAGCTGACCGGCTTGGTTAACCTAGCCTGTTCTAAGGTAAAGTCACCATTCGGTACACTACTCGCCAATACTGTGCCAAGCGGCAGGTGCTGGGTCAAATAATTAGAAATCAAACCTTGGGGCTTAATCGCAATAGTGACGGTATGACGTTGGTTATTTTTGTCATATCCATTACTTGCAGCAGAATCATTAGAAGTGTTGCTCAACCAAATGGGCTGTTGTGGCAAGCCTACCAACGAGTAACTGCGCTGATGATAAATACCGTCAATAACAACGCTTAGATTAATATGTTGACCACCATGCCAGCCCCCACGTAACTCAACTGCCTGCTTTTTGAAAGCGCGGTTAGGTTCAAATTGTAAGGCTATCAAGTCATCACCTAGCGCGCGGCGGGCAATCAGTCGTAGCTTGGGCACTGACAGTGACCGAAACGGATGCAGCTGTGACCCAATAAAATCAATAAAAGAACGTTGAATAATTTCAGGACGATAGCCACTGGGCATAGTTAAGTTACCTTTTAAAAAATTTTGTACCAATTCGTAAGATGGATTGGTTACTACAATTGGTTTTATTAAGATTACCTTACATAATAACGCCTATTGATTAAATTTGCGAAAGGTTTGATGCTATTTTTTGTGGGCTTTATAAAACAGCAGTAATTCAAAAATACCATTTAGTCAGTCAAACAATACTTTTAATACTAGCTTTTAGGTAAAAGGGCGACTGCTTTGTGGTAAAAGGTGCAAAACAGGCTGCAAAACAGGCTGTCAGCTTGCAGGGCATGCGCTACAATGCGATAATAGCAGATAATTTGTACCCTTATTTTGAGGCACAGCAAGCGCAGTCGCTTTGTTTTCTTTATAACGAGAGCTTGCTGACCTCGTTTATGCAGTCTATCGGAGTGTTAATGGCTCAATATATTTACACGATGAACAACGTGTCAAAACTTGTTCCGCCTAAGCGTGAGATTTTAAAAAATATCAATCTGTCCTTTTTCCCTGGCGCTAAAATTGGCGTATTGGGTATCAATGGTTCGGGTAAATCGACCTTGCTACGCATTATGGCTGGTGTTGACACTGAATTTAGTGGCGAGGCGCGGGCCCAAACTGGCACTAAAATCGGTTATTTACCACAAGAGCCACAGCTCGACGATAGCAAAGATGTGCGCGGTAATGTCGAAGACGGTATGCGTGAAGCCTTAGATGCGCTATCGCGCTTGGATGCTATTTACGGTGAGTATGCGGACCCTGATGCAGACTTTGATAAGCTTGCCGAAGAACAAGGCAAAATGGAAGATATCATCCAAACGTGGGATGCCCATAATCTAAGCACGCAGTTAGAAAAAGCGGCCGATGCGCTACGCCTGCCACCATGGGATGCTGATGTCAGTAGACTGTCTGGCGGTGAAAAACGCCGTGTGGCATTATGCCGTCTGCTATTGTCTCGCCCTGACATGTTACTCCTCGACGAACCAACCAACCATTTGGACGCCGAATCTGTTGCATGGCTTGAGCAATTTTTGCAGAACTACAGCGGCACCATCGTGGCCATTACCCATGATCGTTATTTCTTGGATAATGTGGCACAGTGGATTTTGGAGCTTGACCGTGGCCATGGTTATCCGTATGAAGGCAACTATACCCAGTGGCTCGAACAAAAAAACACCCGTCTAGAGCAGCAGAATAAACAAGAAGAATCGTTTGCCAAAGCTTTGAAAAAAGAGCTTGATTGGATTCGTAAAAACCAAAAAGGCCAACAAGCCAAATCTAAATCTCGCGTGCAGCGCTTTGAAGAGTTAAACTCGCAAGAGTTCCAAAAACGTAACGAAACCTCTGAGATTTATATTCCGCCCGGTCCACGTCTCGGGAACAAAGTTATTGAAGTAAACGATATCTCCAAATCATTTGGCGACCGTTTGCTGTATGAAAACCTAAGCTTTAATGTGCCAGCGGGTGCCATTGTTGGTATTATTGGTCCGAATGGTGCCGGTAAAACCACGCTATTTAACATGATTACCGAGCGCGATAAGCCAGACGTCGGCGACGTTGATTTGGGCGAAAGTGTCAGCGTTGCTTATGTCGGTCAGGTTCGCGATAATTTAGACGATGACAAAACCGTATGGGAAGAAATTTCTGACGGTCTTGATATCATTACTGTTGGCGAATACACCACCCCAAGTCGCGCCTATATCGGCCGCTTTAACTTTAAAGGTGCAGACCAACAAAAACGTGTCGGTCAACTATCCGGTGGTGAGCGCAACCGTCTGCAATTAGCAAAAACGCTAAAGCAGGGTGCGAACGTACTACTCCTTGATGAACCATCAAACGATTTGGACATTGAGACTTTACGTGCGCTAGAAGATGCGATCCAAGTCTTTCCTGGTACGGTAATGGTAGTGTCGCATGATCGTTGGTTCCTTGACCGTATTGCTACCCATATCTTAGCATTTGAAGAAGAAGGCCCAATTTGGTTCGACGGTAACTACTCTGAGTTTGAGACTTATCGTAAAAAACAACTGGGTGCTGACTCTGGTCCTAAGCGTATGAAGTATAAGAAAATCACTAAATAGTTTATTGATTAGGCTAAGAGCTGTTTATATTAAGCTATTCTTACTAACCTAATAAGTATTTAAAAAAAGACCTCTAATTATTTAGAGGTCTTTTTTATTCAGCGGCTGTTTTTGTCAAACTAGTAATAACTAACGTTTACGGCCAAATTTACGCTGCTTTTTATTGTGAATCTCAGTAATAGCGTGCGCAATTTCGTCGTCGTCGAGGCTCGCTACTTGTTGCAACGTTTGCATCACATCAGGGTTGAGGACGTATTTGGCATAAAGTGCAATGTCATCGATACGCTGATCAAAAGTTAATACCCCAGTCTCATCATCTTTTCGCAAATAGTCGAGGCGGATAAGGGCATTGACGAAGCTGAGAAATAGTGAACGATCAAAGAAATCTGGGATGTTATCGGCATAAAGGACAGACAAGCGCTGACCGAGTAAGTGGCACAGATCGACCACTTCTTCTGCGGTGAAGTTGCCTGACCCTTGCTGAGCAAGTAGGGCAAGGGTCATAAAGTAGCGCTCAAGACTATTCCCGACTGGCGTCGCGAGCACTTCAAGCTGCTGGTAACTGTTACTATTGGTTTCAGGGATGCTAAGCACACCGTCACTTAATTCGACGATGAGGCCATGCGTCAATAGATTATCAATTTTTTGATTGAGGGTATCGGTCAAACCATGGGCTGGATAATATAAAAATAATTCACTCTGTAAGAAGGGATACAGCTGCGCCACAATATCATCTAAGCGGCTGCGTTCAATACGGCCATTGCGTGCAACCAAGGCCGCTAAGAACGATATTAGAATAAACACATGCAATATATTATTACGGAAATAACTGAGTAACGCCGCTTGCTTATCAGCAATCTGAATAATATCGCCCAAAATATGCGGTGTGCGCTCAATGAGCTTGAGCTTAATACCGTAATCGATAATTTGTTGTGGGGTCATATCTGTGATGACCGTATCGTCAGCATAAGGCAGCTGGTGAGCGATACCTTGGTAAAGGGCGATCTGCTCGCGACAAATATCTTCATCCAGTGCCGCTTTTGGTGCTGACAGCAGTACTAATGATAATAGCGATATGGGATTGACCACCGCTGCTTTATTAATGTGCTGCATGATTTTTACGCCAATATTATCAACCATAGCGCTGGCTTTGGCATCAAGTGGGGTATCTGTACGATCAGCTGGCAAGCTATCAGCATCCACATCGAACTTTTGCATAAAATCATTCAGATGTAGCGGGGTACCAAAGCTGAGATGCACATTGCCAAAGATTCGCTCAATCTTACGACCCACTTTGAGCAAGCCCATCAAGGATTCAGTCTCTTTGGGTTGGCCTTTTAGCTCACCGACATAAGTACCGCCTTCCATAATACGCTCATAGCCGATATAAGTCGGAATGAATGCCACCGGCTTGTTAGTATGGCGTAGCTGACTGTGTATGGTCATTGCTAACATACCCATCTTCGGTGGTAGTAATCTTCCTGTGCGTGAGCGCCCACCTTCAATAAAGTATTCAATGGGCGTATTACGGGTGATAAGCGTGTGCATATATTCGCGTAATACAGCAGTATAAAGCGGGTTACCGCGAAAGCTGCGACGAATATAAAAAGCGACGGCACCGCGTAACAGTGGGCCTAATACCGGCACATCTAAGTTATCACCAGCAGCGACATAAGGAATACTCAGTCCGCGCTTGTAGATGACATAGGACAACAGCAGATAATCGACATGGCTACGATGACAGGGCACATAAATAATCTCGTGATCGGCTGCAAGTTCTCGCACACGCTCGAAATGATGCACTTCTACACCGTCATATAGCCGGGTCCATAACCAGGTCAAAAACCGATCGAAGACTCGAATAATCTGGTGAGAATAGTTATTCACCATCTCATTGGCATAACCTTTTGCCAGACTGCGTACCTCATGAACACTGACACCGCTTGCTTGGGCCTCGTTTTCTATCGCATGTTTGATCGCCGGCGAATAAATCAGCTTGTCTACTAAGTTACGCCGATCTGACAAGTCAGGACCAAGCATACTGGCCCGCTGTTTATCCAGGTAAACATTGAGCTGTTGCTGTAAGGTGCGCACCAGCTCGCGATTGGCATCAGCAGATGGCACCAAGGTATGAGGAGCTGGTTGGTTAGCTGTATTATTTAGGCCATCTGTAGTAGTACTGGCTCGATTAATGATGGTCTGGTTATTGCTGCTTGTTAAATTAACCGTATCGATGCTGTCATCGGTGTCACTGAAGCTATCGGTGTCATTGAAGCTATCCTCAATGCTACTAGTGATTGCTGCTTCATCTAGGTCGTCGTTGAGGCTTTTATAAACAACACCACGCAAATCTTGGGCAGGGTGGAACTGTAAAAAGGTATCGCGTCCCATCACGCCAATATTAAATAATTGCTTGCTAATACTAGGGTCTTCCCAGTTGTCGGCCGTCAGTAGCTTAAATAAAGAGTCTTCTTTTTCAGGTGCGCGTCCCCAGAGGATCGACACTGGTACTAGCCGTATCTGCAAGTCTGGATATTGTAAGATGGCCGAGACCAAACGCGAAAGGCGTGGCGACAATTGACTGTTTTTAGCTTTTGGGTGGTGCAAAAATATAATAGCCGCATTCTCGTAAATATGATGGGCAGCATCTTTGACTGCGACCAAAGCAGGCGGTAGCTTATGCTCTTGAGTTTGTAGGTCAATCAAGATACTGTTAGAGCGCGAATAATCTTGTAGCACGTAAAAGGTCAGCGTCTGATCGGCAGCATCAAATTCTGGTAGCTCGCCTAAAATTTTAGCCTTAACGGCTACATCTAGCGTCCGCCCCGAAATCTTGCGATACAGTTGATTAATAGGGGCATTAGAATAGGATTTTGCTGCCACTGGATTGGCATCAGTTACTGACGTAGTATTATTAACTACGGGCGCCTTAAAAATCCGTTTCTTTATGAACTTTGGTATCATAATCAAAAGTCAAATTCGTCAAATATAATGGCCTCATGATGCCATAAAAGCACGCAAAGCGATATATAGTGTCTGTATATACTAATAATATTATCCTGCCATAATATTATGGTTCGAAACACCATTCAAACTACCTTATATTCAAGCTATTAGGCATTTGAGATATTAGGTATTTTGAGATACTAGGTATTTAAACCATTAGGTTGTTGGTGCCAAACGAGTAAATCTGTACTTGATTTTATCCCTCATCCTAACTTATTGGATATGAATGCTTATGACTCCTGCTATCAAGCTTGCCAAACAGCGTGGCCTCAATTATCAGCTGCATGAATATAGCCATGATAGTTATGCCGCCTCTTATGGGTTAGAAGCTGCTGAAAAACTAGGTGTCGACCCTGTACAAATTTTTAAAACTTTAGTCGTAACCACAGAAACGGGCACGTTAGCAGTGGCTATTGTGCCCGTTGATACGACATTAAGTTTCAAAAAAATGGCCAAAGCCCTTGGTTGCAAAAAAGTGCAAATGGCTGATCCCAAACTAGTCGCGCGTAGTACGGGTTATGTACTAGGCGGTGTCAGTCCGTTAGGGCAAAAAAAGCGCTTACCGACTGTGCTTGATCGTTCAGCTAGAGCCCAGTCGACTATTTATGTGAGTGCGGGACGCCGCGGACTTGAGATTGAACTACCACCCGCGCAACTGGCCGAAACGCTTGGCGCTCGCTTTGAGGATATCGCGGAGAGTTAGCTCTGGGGTGTTTTTTATAGGTTGCTAGTCATAGACCAACCATTACTACTCATATTCACTCTTAGGTTATAGCCAAACCTGTTAAGCCTTCATTTGATAGGTCTCACTCCCGCTTAATTTATAGTCAATGAAAAGTAATATCGATACATAACCTACTGCTGGCATACGTTTTTCTTGCTTGCTGTGCCTACGCAGACAGAGGCTGCAAAAAGCTTATACCAGCAGTACCGTCGCGTTTTTAAGGTATTTTAACTATAGTTTACGTCTATCAAGCTTTGGCATGAACATTCGGTAGAAACCAATCCATTCCCTTAATACGGCCAACTCATCGGATCGAATGTGCTGATGAGTTGGTATTGATAGACGGCACTGATATCCAAATGTGTCAACTCATTTTAGGACGGGACAAATAGCAAAAATAGCACAAATAGCACAAATAGCACAAATAGCACAAATAGCACAAATAGCACAAAAAAAGCACCCATTATATGGGCGCTTTTTTATAGGTGGTTTATGATTTTAAACACGCTTAGTCTAAGAAAGCAAAGCTTTCAATAGGCATTGCCGTCATGCTGTTGCTTGGGGCAACCATACCTTCGGCATGGCCTGACGTACGTGGCAGAATTTTATCAAAGTAGAATTCTGCAGTCTGGATTTTAGCCTTATAGAATTCTGGTGATTCAGTGCCACCATTTTCTAGCTTGTCATAGGCTACTGCCGCCATACGTGCCCAGTGGTAGCCCATCATGGCATAGCCTGAGTACATCAAGAAGTCATCTGATGCTGCTGAGATGATTTCGCGGTCTTTACGTGCCATTAGCATCAAGCGCACGGTAAGGGTATTCCACTCAGCGCACAGCTTGGTCAATGCCCAAACAAATTTACGCATATCTTTGTCAAGTGCGTACTCGCCACACCACTTCATAATGCTTGAGGTATAATCGCGGATGACCTTGCCTTTTGACTGCAACAGAACTTTACGACCCAATAAGTCTAGCGCTTGGATACCGGTAGTCCCTTCATACATGGTAGCAATACGAGCATCACGAGCGATAAGTTCCATGCCCCATTCTTTAATGTAGCCGTGGCCGCCGTAGATTTGCTGACCGTGTTTGGCCGCTTCAATACCCAGTTCAGTCAAGAAGCCCTTAAGGATAGGCGTATAAAAGCCAAGCTTGTCATCCCATTTTCTAAACTCTTCGTCATCACCATTAGTGATGCCTTCTGACATTTTATCTGCATAGCGGGCTGAATGATAAATCATTGAGCGGCCGCCTTCGGCAAAAGCTTTTTGAGTCAGTAGCATGCGGCGAACATCGGCGTGATGAATAATAGCATCAGCGACTTTTTCAGGGTCTTTAGTACCGGATAACGCTCGCATAGAACGACGATCTTTAGCATATGGTAGGGCGTTTTGGAATGACAGCTCGGTATGTGCAAGGCCTTGGATGCCAGTACCGATACGGGCAGTGTTCATAAAGGTGAACATCGCTTTTAGACCTTTATTAGGCTCGCCGATCAGGTAACAGACCGCACCGTCAAAGTTTAGAACACAAGTGGCTGATGAGTTAATACCCATTTTATGTTCGATAGAACCACAAGATAGGCTGTTGCGCTCGCCAATTTCACCTTCAGCGTTCGGTAGGAATTTTGGTACGATAAATAGGGAGATACCGCGTGTGCCTTCTGGCGCGTCTGGTAGGCGAGCTAGCACGATATGAACGATGTTTTCAGTTAAGTCATGCTCACCACTTGAGATAAAGATTTTAGTACCGCTAAGCTTATAAGTACCATCATCTTGTGGAATAGATTTTGACTTGACCTGACCCAAATCAGTACCACATTGTGGCTCGGTCAGGCACATGGTGCCAGACCAAGAACCCTCTACTAATTTCGGTAGATATAAGTCTTTTTGCTCATCGGTACCATATTGCATGATGGTATTGATACAGCCAGTTGCGAGGCCTGGATACATCGAAAAGGGCCAGTTCGCTGTGCCCATCATCTCAGATTTAATGAGGTTGATGGACATGGGTAAGTTCATACCACCGTACTGCTCAGGATATGAAATACTCTGCCAGCCACCTTCTACAAACTGGTTATACGCTTCTTTAAAGCCTTTAGGAGTCGTTACGACACCGTTTTCAAAATGGCAGCCTTCGGCATCAGCTGGTTGATAAATAGGCGCCAAAACATTTTCAGCAAAGTCAGCAAAACCTTGCAAGACCATATCAACTGTTTCAGGATCAGCATTGTGGCCATTACTTAAGTCTTTATAATGGGTTTGATAATCAAATACGTCATTAATCAAAAACTTGATATCACGTAATGGGGCTTTGTAAGTTAACATAATCAGTCTCTTTAGTCAGTGCGCTTAAATAAGCTTATCAGCCAGTTACTAAGGTGTTAAGCGTCGTTTTTGATAAGGATCAATGTATCTAAGAGCACCAATGTGTCGAAGATATTTAAATATTATTAAGTACTTATTATCCGTTTTGGCTATGGTTACGTTTTTTTAATAGGATTATCGGTCATAGGCTTGAGTTTAGTATAAGTGTTCTCCCCTAACAAATATATAACCTATAACTAATATTCATTTCAAACTAAATTATATATGACATTAAGTTATATGTCACTACTAAATTACACATTTATCGAGTTTTATATTATCTTTATAGCAGTAATAAATAAATCAATGATGATTAAGATAAATAGAGTAATAAGGACGGTATTTTATGGCCGCATCAAGGCTCATGGTAGGGCTAATACTTTGGATGAAGTATTTGCTTAGTGGTCTCAAGCGTTTGATTGGTGGTGAGCTAACCCACTTGCTAACAATCAAGCAAAGCCAACGGCCATGGCACATGCCGATTATCGCTGCTATTGCTATCAGCTTTCCAGTATTTGTTGGCGCCTATTTTGGTGCGCTATCTTCGGGGATTAAAGCCTCATTAGGGGCTATGGTCATTTTAAACTTACCGTTAGTAGGCAAGCTTCCTTATCGCTTGGTGACTATTATGGCTTGGGGGTTTGCGATGTCGTTATGCTTTGCCTTCGGTCTAATCGCACAGCAAGTGCCTATTCTTAGGCTGCCTGTATTTGTACTGATGGCTTTTGGCATTATTATTTTTGGGCGCTATTATCGTCAGCCGCCGCCAGCAGGACTGTTTGTGATGATGGCAGGGGCTATTGCGTTGTTTATACCGCTCCCTTTAGAACAAATCATGCCAGCCACGGGGCTAGTGATGCTTGGTAGTGGTTTTGCCTTAGTGATGGGACTGCTGTACTCGTTATTTTTATTGGCGACGCGTCCTTCTATGCCTATGCCGACTTATAATTATGAGCCGGATACTATTAGTGAAAGTGTTATTGTGGCAGGCTTTGTCAGTTTAGCGTTATTGATAGCGGTAGTGCTGAATATGTCTAACCCATACTGGGCGGCAGTCAGTTGCTTCATTATTATCCAAGGTATCCACCTGCGTACCATGTGGATTAAACAATTCCATCGTTTGCTTGGGACACTAATAGGCGTAGGGCTGGCCAGTTGGATGCTGTCTTGGGGCCTACCGATGTGGGGAGTGGCGGTTTCGATACTAATCATGATGTTATGCATCGAGTCATTGGTCGATCGCCATTATGGGCTGGCCGTGATATTTATCACGCCGCTGACGATATTTATTGCGGAATATGGCAGTGGCTTGCCGCATTCACCGCAAGCCTACCAAGCAGTCATTCGTACGCGATTGCTTGATACGTTATTGGGCTGCATGGTCGGCCTTAGCGGTGGGATAGTGATGCATTCAACCAATTTGCGCGTCCCGCTACGTCGTATAGAAACTTGGCTACTGGCGCGTTTTGGTTAAAGTAGCTTTAGTTAAAATCAGCGTATCGGTAACGACTTAAAGACTAGCTAAGGGTGCCAAAGCGCTTAAGTCTACTCGTGCTGTTTGCTTAACGTCGTAGTTGCTTGCTCGACGTTAATAGCGTGTCCGGTCCAGCGCTCAAAGCTTAATGCCGCTTGTCCAATAAGCATGCCATAGCCTTCGGATGTCTGCGCACCCCGATCGGCAAAGCGCTGTAAAAACGGCAGTGCCCGTCCATACATCATGTCGTAAGCATAATGGCAATTTAAATCGTCGGCTAATGGTAGGGTATTGCTTGACAGCCCGATAGATGTTGCATTAATAATTAAATCAAACTGCCCTGTTAAGTCGGTAGTCGCGCAAGTGGTTATGTGATGTTGTGCAATAGTAGGACTGGCAGCGCTAAGGTCAGTTACCAATTTTGTTGCCTTGCTTACCGTACGATTAGCAATAGTCAGCTGTGCGATACCCGCTTCAATGAGCGGCAGTATTATTCCACGTGCTGCACCGCCTGCACCAATAAGGGCCACGCGTGCTCCGCTGAGTGGCCAGCCCAAACGCACGATATGATTGACCAATCCTTGTCCGTCAGTATTGTCACCATATATCGCGTCCTTTATGGAACCACCGTTTTTTAACACGGCCTCGTTTAGTAATAGGGTATTGACCGCCCCTGCGATCTTGGCATGCTCAGATAAGCCGCCACGCGCCAGGCAGTTATCATAAGCCCGCTGTTTAAACGGCACAGTAACATTAGCGCCAACGCCACCACCATGAAAAAACGCTTCAATCACTGCGCTAAAACCAGCCGCGTTATCGGGGCAGTGTTGACGCTGATAGCAAATATCGATATCGACCTGCGTGGCGAACACCTGATGAATTTGAGGAGATTTACTGTGGGCAATCGGGTTGCCAATAACGATAAAATGTCGAGTCATCTAAATCATAGCCTGTCTGTTACCCGCAAAGGATAAATGAGTTAAAAAGTATTAATGATAAAAATAATAAACCGCCTTTATCATAGGGGATAACAATGTGTTTAACAAATTTCTACTACCTGGGATTGTTAACCGTAACGTAAAAGGTAGTCAAGTGTCAGGCAGTTGGGTACACTGTAAGGTATGACAGCGAGGTATTAATACCTGCTAATAACCGCTACTTAAAAAAACTTATAAAAACTGATAGAAGTTACTTTTTATTATCGGCGGCGCAGTGCCAGCTGGTTAATACTATTTTGAGACCAACCTAAAAGTGTGAGTAAATTGCCCATGTGGAATAACAACCTACAGACCTTGTTGGTCGGTATAACGATGGCGGCGGGAATCTCGTTGAGCGCGTGCGACGGCTCTAAAAAAGAGGTGGTGCAAGAAGAAGAAATAGCCTCTGACACCACAAGCGCGCAACCAGCTGTTAGTGAGCCTGTACCGGCAAGCCCTGACTTAGATGGGGCGGACGTTGACCAAGGTACGCCGGTCAGTTATGACATATCGACCTGGAGTTCTAATAAGGTAAAGCCACTCAAAATCGATGAGCTTGATCGGATCAAGTCTACTTTTGGAAAAGTGGTGGGCACTGATGAGAACAGCTTAGACTATGCCAGTAATACGGCATCCAAATATCGTTTTATGGCGGCTGATGCTCCTTATTTAGATCTTGTTGACTCTGAGAAATATCTCGAACTTGGTTGGTATTATGCCAATCCCACTGACTCTGATAAAGAAAAAGAAGTCAGTCGCGACCACGCCAAAAAATCCTATAAGCTAGCGCGGCAACTGATGAGCGATGATGGCGGTAAGTTGATCGCTGATATCCTTAATGGTCAAATTATCAAAAACAAAACTATCGGCGAACAAAAAGTAGAACTGGCAAAATGTGAGTTTTATAGTTGTATGTTGGTACTTAATAAATCAGGCGTAAAAGCCGATGACAGCTAAACTATGACCGCTCAGCCTGATGGCTGGTCGCGTTTACAGCCACCAGATTATGCAGAGGATAAGGCCACAGATAAGGTTTCGGTGACGCTAGACAATCGAGGGCTGACATACGCAGATGGCTTCTTTACCACTATGGGCGTCATTGACGGTCTGATATTATGGCAAGACTGTCATCATCAACGGCTCATCTCTCACGCCCAGGCCTTACAATTTGCGATAGATGACCAAGCCCTGCTCGCTATGTTGCAAGTTCACGCTCAGCAGCTTCAGCAAGGGATGTTAAAACTAATCATCACCCGCGCCGTGCAAGACGTTCGTGGTTATGGTTTTACGCCAAGTGTGTCCGGTAGTGTGTGCGAGATTTGGCTGAAGTCCTCTGCCATGACTATTAACACTACTGAGCAGGCGCATCTGCCGGATGGGCGAGTGGTGTTAATGCAGCCTGCCAGCTCAGCGGTCTGTTTAACCTCACAAATGGCCTGTCTACCGCCCATTTTGGCAGGTCTTAAGAGTCTCAACCGCCTCGATAGCGTGCTGGCAAGTGGTGAGCTGCAACGCATTAAGAGCACAGAATTGAATCTCGATAAAAGACTGGGCGAAGGACTGGTTCGTGACATGATGGGAAGCTGGGTGGAGGGCACGATGAGCAATGTGTTCTATCAACTAGCAAGTGACGATCAACTAGCGGATGACAGCAAAGCAAGTCTCCGACAGTCATTCTCAAGCTCAGAGATAACCACTCAAAATAATATCAAAAACCCTCATTTAAACGAAGACTATCTACTAAACGGCCAATGGTTGACGCCACCGCTCACTCAATCAGGGGTTGCCGGTGTTATGCGTCAAGTCGTTATTGATGGCTTTGCTACGACTGACAATCCGGTGCAGATGCGAGTTTTAACTGACGACGATTTACCGCATATTACTCGGCTGTTTTTTTGTAATGCTGTGCGCGGTGTGATGCCGGTGACAGCGCTTACGCTGTTATCGGGTGACAGAGTTTGTTTCTCAGCATAATCATCTATTCATATTTAAAAATATTGTATTTGGTATCGATACAATCATCTGCGTATAAAACCACTTCTTCATTGCTATAAAGTTCCTGCGCCTTTAAAAGAGCGGTTTGCTCGTCCTCAGCTATAATCTCAACTATTTGGCTAAGGGTCTCAACAATTTCAATGTGAAATATTTTTGCGGCTGTTGCGTTTTTGCTCATAATATCCTCTCTCAAAATCATCAAACAACTCTCGCCATTTATATTATATTTATTATGTCATTCGGATTGTCAAAAAGACTTAAGAGAAGTGATCGTCTTTTGTTACCTAGACTTGCACCCTAAAGAAAAGTGATCAATGATCCTGTTTTTAATACAGGATAATATTTCATGCGCTCAGTCTATGAAGATGCAAGAATACCGCTACAAATTCGCCGTTTGATGATTTTTAATGACATTTGCCGTAAAGCGAAACAGTATCCTGACGAAGTTGTGTATTTAACTCCTGAATCTCAGTTAGCTTTAGGCGTCATGTATTTACAGAATAGTAAGAAATATATCGCATTTGGTGGCGTGTTTGAGTATGCACACACACGCAAAGACGTTATTGAGCAAGGCGTGCATCATCTGCCTCATGATGAATATGTGATGTGTGCCATTACCGTGAAACCTCAAGCGTTTACCAAACCCGTTCGTACGTCCTTTGAGCTATTATGGCATTGGAATAATTATATAAAAAATAGACGGTATACTTATGTAGGTACTGACATTCACTGTTTTTTCCCTGTGAATGACGAGTTAGAGATGGATTATCCACCATATAAGTTTCATGATCGGTTAGTGGCTACAGCACGTTTGCCGCTCTGGGAGGATAGAGATGAACTAATTTCAGATGTTTATCGTGATAACGAAGGTCGTCTAAGACCTAAAGGTTATCCTGAAAAATGCTTAGTTTAATTTGTGATAATTACCGCCTCCCAAAAATTCAATAATGCCTTTATCTCGTAAAATTTGCAGCTGCTGACGGATTTTGTCATGAATGTGATGGTTATCAGGATACTTGAGTTGTAGCTCGCCTGCAAAAGTATAAACCTGATTCAAAGAAAAATTTGCACCAAGCTTATCAATACACTGCCAAACATCCAATGTCCAGCCACGCGCACGTTGCGTTTGCCCACGTAAAAATAGCGTTTGCTGGAACCTTTGGGTGACAGTATCTCTTGGTATCACTTGTTGGTTTTTGACCAAAAACACTTTGCCTAATTCTGGCACTTGGCGTAGGTCGATATTACAGCCAATCCAACCAGCACGTTTTGCCTTGGGTGATAAAGGCTTACGCTTCACAATCATATCCGACTTAAAAAAATGCTTAGGAATGATTAGAAAGTTATTGACGCTATACTGTGCTGAGTCACCCTGATGCGCTGAATAGGTCAAAAAGAAAAAGCTTGGATTATCTTCACTACTAATGCGTTGCATCATGGTGTCATAAGCGCCATCGTTAATCACATTACTTAACTTGGCCTTTTTACTTTTAAGCTCGTATTGCTCATTACAATTCGCACAATAAAAGTCTGCAACTGGTCGATTATTAGCAAATTCAGCCAACGGTTTAACGCTACAATTAGGACAGTAACCATGGTCTTTTACCCAGGCTTCACTAAGCACACGAATAATTTGTGATTTTGAATGGTAGTTGGTAGCTAACTTAGTATCAAAGTTTAAGTCCATAGTGTTTAAATCCATTGTGTTTAAATCCATAGCAAAGAGCCATTGTTATAATATTTGAACATAAATGTAGTCAAAACCAGGTGTTGTATTTATTGTTTAAAATTTTTATGAATAGTGGTTATTCAACTACAT
Source organism: Psychrobacter sp. PL19 (assembly GCF_017875835.1). NCBI lineage: Bacteria > Pseudomonadati > Pseudomonadota > Gammaproteobacteria > Moraxellales > Moraxellaceae > Psychrobacter > Psychrobacter sp. PL19. The sequence goes on along the minus strand of NZ_JAGING010000001.1, from coordinate 407,679 downwards.
TTTTCTGTCTAAACACCAAGTTAATTCACAAGCTAAGCAAATGCCATTGAAAAGCGCACGGTTCAATGCTAAATTCTAACAAACTTCTGCCTCGCGAGTTGCCATGAGCAAGCTAACACCCGAAACACCCTCCAATCACTCTGATGATACCCCACCAAATAAAAAAAATGGCGAGATTAATGAGACTGTTGATACACCGATAGACTCAGAACCAGCAGCAGTTGATGAGTCGCGCGTGCAGCAAGAGCAAACAGATTCGAGCGCCGATAAAATAGAAGCAGATAAAGCGCCAGCGACCGACATCTCATTGATCGGTGCAGAGAAGACTTCGCGACACTATGAAACAGACCATCAATCATTTTTTATGCAGCGCGGCTATCAGATATTGTTAGTGGTCGGGTTGATTGCTGCATTTTTATTAGTGATGGTTTATCAGACTCTGTTTGGACGTATTACCCAGTCGCAGCAGATGGTCACTATTGAGCCAGGCCAGACTTATTATGGGTTATTGCCGCAGTGGCAGAATGTTCCATTGTTTTCTGCCAGTATCGCCAAGTTTTATATCAAGTCGCAAGTCGATGCACCGCTACATGCTGGCATTTACCAAATACCTGAGAACCCAACGGTCGCTGAAGTGTTGCAAGTGTTAGAGCAAGGCGCAAAAGCGGCCATGGTAAAAGTGCAAATTATTGAAGGTAAAACCTCTAAGGATTTATATCAAGCGTTACGCGATAATAAAGGCATCAAAAAAGAAGTGCTGACCGCTGATGCAGATAATGCCAGTATTGCACAAGCATTGGACTTGGTTGGTATATTGCCGGACTCTGTAATTAATAGTGATGACCCTATCGTCAATCATAACCTTGAAGGTTGGTTTTCACCTGATACGTATTATTATGGTGAAGGCACCAGTGATAAGCAGGTACTGACGGACTTGTATAAGCGTCAACAACAAGCACTCGCTAAAGCGTGGGAGAATCGTGCACCAGATCTGCCCTATAAGAGCCCTTATGAAGCGCTAGTGATGGCCTCTATTATTGAAAAAGAAACCAGCGTCGCTGCAGAGCGTCCAATCGTTTCTGCGGTCTTTAACAATCGTTTGAATAAAGGCATGCGTATGCAAACTGATCCGACCATTATTTATGGTATGGGCAGCCGCTACGAAGGCAATATTCGCCGCAAAGATATTGATGAAAAAACATCTTATAACACCTATCAAATTGATGGCTTGCCGCCCACGCCAATTGCGCTACCTTCAGCAGCTTCTATTGAAGCGACCTTACATCCTGCTGATAGCCAGGCGCTATACTTTGTGGCAACTGGTAATGGTGGGCACAAATTTACCAATAGCTTGGCTGAGCACAATCAGGCGGTAAGAGATTATTTGAGCGTGATGCGTGAAAAAAAATCACAAACGCCGCCGCAATAGATTCGCGTGTGCTATTACTTATTAATAGCCATTAATCGTTGATAGTTGCCATACACACTGCTCAGTTTTTATAAAGGATAACGGCTATTTATTTAAAATTAATCTTGCCAAGTCATAAAAGACATACAAAATATAAGGCGACATCATGTCAGCATCGTTAACCGCTGGTTCGACCCAAACTGATACTGACTCTGCTACTACCAATAAAGCGCCAGCTAGGCTAGAACAGCAAGGGCGCTTTATTAGTGTTGAGGGTACAGAAGGCGTGGGAAAGACCACCGCTATACAACAGTTATGCGCACGTCTACAAGCCAATGATATTGATTATCTACGCACACGTGAGCCGGGTGGCAGTCCTTTTGCTGAGCGGTTACGAAGTATATTGCTAGATCCTGCGACTGATATCAATGACGATACTGAGCTGCTGTTATTGTTTGCCGCACGTTGTGATCATCTGCAGCAGATTATTCTACCGGCATTACAGCGTGGGACTTGGGTGATATGTGACCGATTTATAGACTCGACCATTGCTTATCAGGGCTTTGGCCGTGCTCATGGTGACAGTGCTGTATTGACTAAGATTGAGACGCTCATTGCGCAGTTTGTTCCGCAATTGCCTGAGCTAACGTTGTGGTTAGATTTGCCCGTATTAGAGGGCATGGCACGGGCTGGCAAGCGCAGTGCCGCCGATCGCTTTGAGCAACAAGCAACGGCATTTTTTACACGAGTACATGAAGGCTTTACCACCCTTGCTGCTGAGCATCCTGAACGCATTCAGCGTATTGATGCGTCAGGTAATGCTGATGAAGTGAGCATGCGAGTGTGGCAAGTGATGCAAACGCAATTCCAGTTGAGTTAACCTATAGTCAATGAAAAGTAATATCGATACATAATCTACTGCTGGCATAAGTTTTTCTTGCTTGCTGTGCCTACGCAGACAGAAGCTGCAAAAAGCGTATACCAGCAGTACCGTCGCGTTTTTAAGATATTTTAACTATAGGTTACGCCAACCTTCATATCGGTTGCAATCCACAAATCCCCATCAAAAAGCCCAGCGTGCTGTTATTAATAGCCGCTGGGCTTTTTGTCAATACAGTTGAGTCAAGGTCACCTGTTATTTGTCTAAGTCTTCATCAGGGCTAGCCTTGATAGCGCCTTTATCATTACTGGTGTCAGGCAGACGATTGGGATCAAGTGCTCCTTTCTTCGTTTTGGGGGCACTGCCATTACCATTAGTACTGCTACTAACGGTTTTCTTGGATGTTGCTGAGTTTTCAGACACGATGCCTTTAGTTTTTACACTAGCTACCTTTTCTTTCAAAGCGGCTTTTTTATCGGTGACTTCTTTAACCGTTTTCTCTATTACTGTTGGCGATGCTATATTGGCAGTCTTGAGTGATTCATCTTGCGCGGCGTTTTCTTTGTGTTCTACCAACTTGTTCTGCTCTTGCTCTGACTCATCTACTATGTCAATAGGCAATTCTTTTTCTTTACGCTTTTCAGGTGCTTTAGATTTGGCTTCAAACTCAGCATCTGCAATCGCGCGAGCTTGCTCTTGTTTGGCAGTGACATCTACGGGTCTCGGCTGGATATCATCATCAACCACTAAAGCGATAAGTTTGCGATCGCGCGAAACAGTACCATCAAACTTATCGGTAAAGATTTGAATCTTACCTTCTTTATCGACGGTATAGAGTGGCACAAACTGCTTATTATCAGCTTTATACTGCTCAAAACTATAGCTGTCAGTAATATTGGTAATTTTAATACGCGCTTTTTTTGATAGCATGCTGGCCAGCTTGGTATAGGTCACATCTTTACCAAATAGCCACTGGGAATGAAAGTTTGATTGCTTATCATCGCGTTCGCTTCTGACTTTTTCATCACTGAATTTGAGTCGAAAGAGTCTTCTTTCACCGAACTCGTGGCGATAATGAATCTCAGACAAGGTGTTCATTTCCTTATCCATACTCATGGCGAACAAATGACCGATACCGATTAAGTCGAGGTGATGATCAGCGTGATCAGAAATTGGGTTACCAAAATAGGTGCGCAGGCCACTCATGCGCGCGCGTGCAATGTTGGTGTAGTTATTATGAGCGACAATGACATCGAAGCCTTGGTCTTTCAATGACGTGGCGACCAATAGTGCGACGGGATTGGAGCCGACTACTAAAATACCATTGGTCTCAGGCTCGCGCACGCCTAACCAATTGCCAACCATCTTTGCGCCTAAGCCCTGAATCATCACGGTACCGATGATAACTATAAATACTAACGGTACCAATAGCTCAACGCCTTGAATATCATACTCTTGCAAGCGAATGGCAAATAGTGAGGAGATAGCTGCGGCGACAATACCGCGCGGGCCAATCCAGCTGATCATCAGTTTTTCGTTGGTTTTTAGGTCGGAGCCAATAGAGGACGCCCAGACTGATAATGGACGGGCGATAAACATGACTATGGCCAACAATACTAGACCTGCAAAGCCAATACTCAATAGACTCTCTAACTCAACACGAGCGGCGAGAATAATGAATAAGACCGAGATTAATAACAGCGTCAGCGACTCGTTAAATTCCAAAATCGTATCACGCGGGAACTTAGGCCAGTTGGCCAGCGCTACCCCCATTACCGTGACCGTTAATAAGCCAGATTCGTGCTCTAAATGATTCGATATCGAAAACAAAAGCAGCACAAAGGCTAGAGTAAACACATTGCGCAAAAATTCAGGCACCATATGTCGGCGCATGAGGAAAGCCAGCGCCCAGGCGCCAGCCAGACCGATAGCCGTTGCCAAGACTACAATCTTGGCAAATAGCAAAATACTACTGGCCTCGCCGCCGGAAATGATATATTCATAAACCAATACCACCGCAATGGCACCGATTGGATCGATGATAATGCCTTCCCATTTCAAGATATTAGAAATAGTCTTATTCGGACGGACACTGCGTAGGAGCGGCATAATCACGGTTGGGCCAGTCACACAAACCAGCGCACCAAATAACAAGGCGATTAAGGGATCAACGTCGAATAATAGATAAGTTGATAGTGCCACGATGGCGATAGTAATGAGTACCCCGACCGATACCAGCATCTGTACCACAGTACCGTGTTGCTTGATCTCATCAAATTCTAGGGTTAGCGAACCTTCAAACAAAATAATCGCGACCCCCAAAGAGATAAAGGGAAACATCAGTTCACCCAAGACTAAATCAGGATCGAAAATGCCCAGAACAGGTCCAACAATAATACCAATCAGTAACAAAAACAAAATGGACGGTTGCTTTAAATACCAAGCCAACCATTGGGCGGCAATGCCAATCCCAACCACGCCGGATAGCAAGAGGGCGGTATCCATAAATTAATCCTTTTATAATCTTGTTATACTTTATGTCGAGTAATGGCTGCCATAGAGCTTACTATAGTGAAATTATGACAAACGGTTATAACGGTTTTGGTAATATAAGCCATCTAGTGTAGTTGTGTTATAGAGTAGCAGGGACAAAAGTGCTCCGAGTTAAAAAAGGTCGTTGAGGGTCTCAACAGATAATCAATAAAAGCTAATGATAGCCAACTTAGCAAGCTTATAGGCGGTCAATAATAATATTTCCATATTGACTTTTGTTTGCTTCTGAAGTTATTTGGCTTATTATAATAGCATGATTTTATTTTATTGATGTCAAGCCCATTGTTCATTGTAATGGTAGGTAAGGGTAGTCGTTCTGTTTGAGCTATTATTTGGTTACCTAAATAGCCCTGCCTTAGGTTATTCTACTGTGTAGTGACCATAATAAGATAATAATAAGATAATAATAAAATTTATCATACAATAGCTGTGTCTATTGGGTTTATTAAGAATATGGCTGCAAGTTTTGGCACGGCTCACTATTAAACTGATAAACTCTTAGATGCACAGATGTCAGGTAAACTAAATAATCAGTCATTCATTCAATACCGATATCTATAAATGCTAAGTTTACAACCAGTCCTCAATATTAACTGATAGGCGGACTAAGCATTGCTAGCAATAACAGTTATAAAATAGGCGTCAATAATTAATAACAGATATAAAGACCACTCACATGGGGACAACATGCCTAAACAACGCAGTACTCGTAAGATGCATAACTGGCTACAGCGCAGTACTCTGGCGCTAGCTATTGGCACCACCATGATGGTTAGTGTCAGTGCTGCGACCATGCCAAAAGCACATGCAGCAGTGACTACCGCAGATTTTTCAGATCTGGTACAGCAAGTAACCCCAGGGGTGGCGCGCGTTAATGTGACCAAAACGGTTAGTGAGGAAGAGCTGGCCAAAGCCCAAACCGCTGAACTACTACGGCAGTTCTTTGGTGATAAAATACGTATTCCTGAACAAGCGGTGACCCCAGCGATTGAGTATGCTTATGGGACCGCTTTTTTTGTCACAACCGATGGCTATATGCTTACCAATCATCATGTGATCGTCGGGGCAGATAAGATCACTGTGACGCTCAATGACCGAACGGAGCTAGATGCAACCGTTATTGGCAGTGATGAACGCTCTGATGTGGCCGTGCTAAAAGTTACTGGTAGAGAGTTCCCAGCCTTACCCATTGGCGATTCTAATATTATCAAAGTTGGTGAACCGGTATTGGCTATTGGCTCGCCGTTTGGCTTTGATTATTCAGCATCTGCAGGCATTGTTAGTGCCAAATCACGCAACTTCTCTCGCGAGACCAGTGTCCCGTTTATACAAACTGATGTGGCATTGAATCCTGGTAATTCAGGTGGACCACTATTCAATCAACGTGGCGAAGTTATTGGTATCAACTCACGTATCTTTAGCGGCACGGGTGGTTATATGGGGCTATCGTTCTCCATTCCGATCGACGCGGCGATGGATATCTACCAGCAGCTCAAAACTAACGGCGAAGTAAAGCGTGCCTATTTAGGTATTTATCCACAGGATATTGATCGTAATTTGGCTGAAGCTTATAAGCTAGCCCGTCCTCAAGGTGCATTACTGACCCGAGTATCACCAGACTCACCGGCACAACAATCAGGCTTGAAGTCGGGCGATATTATTTTGCAGTATAATGATATCCAGATTATGCGTGCATCAGATTTACTGAATCTAATTAATCGGGCTCGTCCCAATGACTCATTTCGCGCGTTGATTCAGCGTGATGGTAAGCAAATGAGCATGGCGGGTAAGCTCAGTCATGCCCCAAAAGATGTACAGGCCCAAGGCCGTGACCAGCAAGACGATGACGTAAGCTTAGGGCTGCGTTTGCGCAGCTTAACCCCAGAGGAACAAGCAGAGCTGGCTGCCGACAATAAGACCGGCATATTGGTTACCGCCGTTGACCCGACAGGCCTCGCTGCGCGCTCAGGAATCTTGGCAGGGGACGTTATCACGAACTTTCACCAAAAACCTATCAAAAAGTTAACGGACTTTTCAAGCGCCATCTCAGCACTACCCAAAAAAGGAGTGGTCACCATTGAAGTAATGCGCCAAGGTCTTCCTAGCATCATTGGCTTGCGTATTGAGTAACTAATACAATAAGGTCGTGCTTTTGGTAGTCTCCCACTTATCGATGTGTTGACGATTCGTTAAAACCACTCAAAATATTTCATCAACACTGAGAAATTACGCTAAACTAATTATTAAACGCATGTGATTTGTTCGTGCTATTTGTTCGTGTCAACAGTTGGGCAAATAAAAGGCAAATTGCTGCTCAATGGGTAGACTGCTTGTCAATTGATAGATAGCGGTCAAACCAAAATATGCTACACTAACGGGCGTTTCTATTGCTATATACGTGTTAAACGCAAATAATAGTAGGGTTTAATTGAGCATGCTGTCATTCGCTGCGAGCTCACTGCGTGAACGTAAATGTAGTATATGAACAAACGGTATTAACATCGTGCAAGGCATTGTTATTAACATTGATACTTGCAAACGACCTATCATGTGACGGCTTTGATAAAAGCTATGATAATACAGTAAGGCAGGGTTATGAGTACAGCATACGACGACATCAAAATCCAACTACAAGGCTCAATGGTAGCGTTAGTAACGCCCATGCATCCTGACGGCACAGTCGACTATAAACATCTGGCAGATCTCATAGATTGGCAAATCGAACAGGGTACCCATTGCCTAGTCGCCGTTGGTACTACTGGTGAATCGGCGACCTTGTCCATGCAAGAGCACAGCGATGTCATTCGCTATTTTGTTAAGCATGTCAAAGGTCGTGTACCCGTAATTGCGGGGACGGGTGCCAATAATACTACTGAAGCAATCAAGTTGACTCAAGACGCCAAAGAGGCTGGTGCGGACTGCGCATTATTAGTAGCCCCTTATTATAATAAGCCGCCCCAAGAAGGTTTGTATCAACATTATAAAGCCATTGCGGCTGCAGTTGATATGCCACAAATGCTCTATAATGTACCAGGACGTACCGTAGTTGATATTGCTCAAGCGACCGTTGAACGCCTAGCGGATATTGATAATATTGTTGCGATCAAAGATGCAACCGGCTCTGTCGCTCGCGGTGAACAATTAATCAAAGCGGTGGGTAGTAGAATGGTGGTGTTATCAGGTGATGATGGTACCGCGCTTGATTTAATGAAAGTAGGCGCTAAAGGTAATATTTCTGTCACTGCTAATGTTGCCCCAAAAGCGATGAGTGAGACCTTTACAGCCGCACTACGTGGTGATTTTACCGCTGCTAATAATATACATGATGTCATCAAGCACCTACATCGCGACCTATTTATTGATTCTAGTCCTATCCCTACCAAATACGCACTACATAAAATGGGTATGATAGATACTGGTATTCGTTTGCCGTTAGTATGGTTGGCTGAAGAGCATCATGCGACCATTGATAACGCTTTGGTACGGGCAAATTTACTATAATTTTTAAGCTATAAGTCAGTATAGACGCTACGCTAACCACTATCAGCGATACGTCCATACTGACGTCGATTGCTAACTCTGAGAGACAGTATGATGAAGACATCATTAACCACCCCAAAACTGCTTACCGTCATATTTACCTTAGTGTTAGGTAGCACTGTCGTATTGAGCGGCTGTCAAACTGCAAAAAGCTTGATTGGTAAGCGGGATAATGGCAGCTTGGAGTATCAAGAGAGCAAAAAGCTTGACCCTTTACAGCTACCTGCTGCGCAAGAGACAGCACCATTCGTACCTTTATATCCCACGCCTAATACGGGCGCAAATACGCTGACACTAGAAAACGAGTCGGGCAAACAGTACCAACTGCCTAAGCCTGAGCGCTCCGTTACTGTGACTACGGCCTCTTCTGAATAAACACCCTAGGTCTCCATTTATACGGCTAACGTACTTTTGCTATTATTAATATAGTCATCAATAACATAACTATTGAACTGCTTATTAATGCTGTTGTAGAGAGTACTTAGCGGTAGCTGCGCGTTTTTACCACATAAGCTTGAACGAACAGGAACTCCCATGATGCAAAAGCAACAATTGCTATATAAAGGCAAAGCTAAATCTGTCTACGAAACTGATAACAACGATTTTTTGATTTTACACTTCCGTGATGATACCTCAGCTCTTGATGGCCAGCGTATCGAGCAACTAGCACGTAAGGGTGTGGTTAATAACCGCTTCAACACTTTTATTATGCAAAAACTAGCGGAAGCGGGTATTGAAACCCATTTCGAAAAGCAATTGTCTGCCGATGAAGTATTAGTCAAACGTCTAGAGATGATTCCGGTTGAGTGTGTGGTACGTAATTTTGCTGCTGGTAGCCTGGTACGCCGTTTGGGATTAGAAGAAGGCCAAGTGCTAACACCGCCGACCTTTGAGCTATTTTATAAAGACGATGCACTCGGCGATCCGATGGTTAATGAATCGCTAGCAGTAACCTTAGACTGGGCAACAGAAGAGCAGCTAGCAAAAATGGAAGAGCTGACCTATCGAGTTAATGAGGTACTTAAAAAGTTGTTTGATGCTGGTGATTTAATGTTAGTAGATTTCAAACTAGAATTTGGCGTCTTTCATGACCGTATCGTTTTAGGTGATGAGTTCTCCCCAGATGGCTGCCGTATTTGGGACAAGAACACTAAGAAAAAATTAGATAAAGACCGTTTCCGCCAGTCATTAGGGGACGTTATTGAAGGTTATGAAGAAGTGGCCAAACGTATTGGTGTGCCATTAAGCTAAGCGTAAAATTGAATGAAGTGTTTAACCAATTTCATTACAATAAAAAACTGAGCCATGTGCTCAGTTTTTTTATGGCAATTTCGATTTAACGTAAGCTTGACTATAAGGATAATCGACTAGAGTTTGAGTGTTTGTTAGTATAAAAAATTGTGATAAATATAGTTCATGAAAAGTAATATTGATACATAATATACTGCTGGCATAAGTTTTTCTTGCTTGCTGTGCCTACGCAGACAGAGGCTGCAAAAAGCTTATACCAGCAGTACCGTCGCGTTTTTAAGGTATTTTAACTATATCTTCAGAATATAAGAAGGAAATTAAAATGTGAGCGAATGCAGAGTGATTGCATAATGGCTAGATTAAGGCGTATCGTACTAAGTGGTAGCTGAAACAAACTAACACTTCAAAGCCCTGAGTAGAGCCAGTATCATAGCAATATTGATTGACCCCTAAATTATTTATTGATAATAACAAAAGGAAAACACAGTGTCGCAGGCTCAGTCAAATGCCAAACAAATACCCGGTCTTAAGAAAGAACAACACACCGCTTTAAAAAACCTCACGGTTATAGGCTACCTAGAAGGCACCTCTTTCTTGTTATTGCTCGGCATCGCCATGCCACTAAAATATATGATGGGTATTCCAGAAGGTGTGAAATACATCGGTATGGCACATGGGGTATTGTTCATCGCCTATATCTTGATGCTTATGGTCGTCGTCAACAAAATCAAAATGCCACTCTGGGTCATGCCCGCGGGCGTACTTGGATCGTTCTTACCGTTTGGCCCGTTTATATTCGACCATTTGTTGAAAAAGAGCTTAAAGAAAGATGTGAAGAAAGCAAACTAAAACTAACCCTACTGCGGATGAGGCAAGCACACCCCATCAAGCAGGCCCAATGATGTAGGAAAAACGACCAGGTCATCTCCTTCTTGCCATGGCTGAAATTTGGTCATAGCTTGCAAGAACAATGGGTGCTCCAACCAGTGTTGTAGCCATAGCTGCAGCTTCGGGTAAGGTAAGCTGTAAAAAACATCACGATCTACATGAGCGAACTGGCGGACAAAAGGCATGATACCAATATCGGCAATGGTCGCACTATCCCCCAGCAGGTAATGATTTTTAGCCAACAACTCTTCTAAAATCTGTAAAAAGGCTTCACCTCGCTGCCGGTACTCGGTCTGGGTCATCTCAAAATGACGGTCGGCGTATTTATAGCGATCTAGCCAATGTTTAAAGTCGTTGTCGTTTTGTTCGATCAAAGTATTGGCCTGAGGCAAAACCTTTGCATCCAATAGCCCCTGTGAATCTTTTTGCTCAAGCGCCCAAGTCATTATCTCTCGGCTTTCTTCAATCACAGCACCATCCACAGTAGCATCAAAAACTTGTAAAATAGGCACAGTGCCTTTCGGGCTAATCGCTAGCATCTGCACTGGTTTATTTTTCAGAGTTATCTCCCGCAACTCCACCTGCACTTCGGCAAACAACAGGCCGAGACGGGCACGCATGGCATAGGGACAGCGACGAAAAGAGTACAGGCGATGCAGTGAGGAAGTCATAATTATTTATGGTAACCACTTAAGCTGGATATGAGGACTATCATCTTACTACTAACTACGTTCGATTAGAAATAGCAGCGGCAACAGTAACTGGTTATAAATTAGCTTCCTTTGGAATTTGAGCCAATAGAGCCGTCATCCCATCTTATTTTTATGCTAAGTTATTGATTATCTATACTTATATCATAAAGATAAAAATAAGGTCTAACTAATGACATCCTCTAAATCCTCACCTCCCCAAATAACTATACTAGACTCCTCTTGGTTCACCCGCCCAACCTGTGTGGTTGCTGGCGATTTGGTTGGTAAAATACTATGTCGACAGCTGACAGATAGTGATGGCTCACAAAAAGTGCTAAGGATGCGGATCTCTGAAACTGAAGCTTATATCGGCGAAGATGATGGATCAGTTCAGGCGCATGTGGCAAAAGGAAAAGAAAAATCTGAAATCATGTATCGCGAAGGGGGCGTATTTTATGTATATCTGACTTATGGCATTCATCATATGCTTAACTTGATCAGTGGGCCTTCAGAATCACCAGAATCGGTTCTTATACGGGCGGGGTTTTTAACGGTCAATAGTGATCGACTGGTAGAGGAGCAATTGCTCAGCGCGGATAAGCAGCTGACACATCCTAAGCAACTTGCCGGCCCCGGAAAATTGACTAAGCGTTTGCAAGTCAATCGGGACTTATATGGCAAGTCTATCAGTCCAGAATCTGAGGTTTGGGTTGAGGACGATGGTTGCCAGCCGCCAGTATCGCTGCGACCGCGTATCGGTATTGATTATGCTGGCGATGCCAAGGACTGGCTATTACGTTATATATGGACCGATCATCCCTCTTTATCAAAGAAGTAGAGCATGGCTATTTATTCAACATCGATTATTCAACATTGATTATTCAACATCGATTACTCAAAAGTGTTTTTTAAATATTTCTTTTCAATGCCTCTTCTAAAGATCTTTTCAAAGTTGCGTTGTCAAAAAAAGTTGCGTTGTTAAAATTAGATCATAAGGTGATGACATGTATAAGCTAACGGTTTTTATTCCTGAACAAGCTCTGAACGAAGTAAAGTCTGCGCTGTTTGCAGCGGGTGCAGGGACAATCGGCAATTATGAACAGTGCTGCTGGCAGGTACAAGGAATAGGGCAGTTTATGCCGCTGGCAGGTAGCACACCGCATATTGGGTCAAAAGATAGTTTAGAGATCGTCAATGAATGGCGGGTTGAGATGGTGGTTAAAGACTCTGCTATTCAGGCTGTTATTGCAGTGCTAAAGGAAGCCCACCCTTATGAGACACCTGCCTATGACGTGATCAAGGTGTTGGACTTTTGACTTAATTAATCATAAGAGAGGTCATAAAAATGCTCGGTAGACAGCTAAATATACCGAACATTGACTTATTTGGCTTTAAGTATAAAGACAGAAATATGTAGAAATAACTATTATGAATTTGAGTGACTGCTCGTCCTTGCTGACCTTAAATATATTACAATTGGGATAGCCAAGCTCGATGTTATAATCTTTGTGGTCGTGCTCAGCTTTGACTTCAATAATATAGCAGCCGACTCAGTAGCGGGCTTCTTTTTTGAAGAAGTTTCTGAGTTTTTAGGGTATCTTCGAGATAATTCTCTTATTTATACTGCCCTCTTATTTATGATGGTTATTGTTATTGTTATTGTTATTGTTATCGCTTGGCGTCACAGTAGTACAACCAACAGCGGTACCTAATAAAACAACCACTAGACTGGCAGAGAGGGCTGTTTTTAACATTAAGGGTGATAAAGTTTTTATAATAAAACTTTCTATCATGCTGTCAATACTCCGCTGATAGGTATTTTGGTTTTATAAAATTTTAGAATAGGACTTCATAATAAAAAAAGCCAGATAGAACCAAGGACTGGTTTATCTGGCTATAGACGTCAAGACATAAACAACGCCAAAATTTTAGCTTAACATTGAAAAAAATATAGGCATCAAGCGTTAATCTTTTTCAATTTTAATCACGTTTAGGTTGGGATAGCCTAGGGTGATCTCGTAGTCTTGTGAGCCGCGTTTGGCTTCAATTTCAAAGATACCACGATTATTCTTTTCCTCAAGCTCAATATCTTTGACCCGATAACCCATCCCTTGAACCTTATTAATTGCCCGCTGCTTAACGGCAGGGTAACGCGCTTCTCTTTTAATATTGTCTTCAACATCATCGTTCTTATAACGTTTATTATTATTTTTATGTTTACCGTTGTTTTTATATTTGCCGTTATCGTAATAGTCATTGCCATTATTATGCTTGTTGTCTTGCCAAACGTTCGACCAGTCTTTTTTGTTCGAACTTATGAGCTTTAGCCCAGGATAACTATATTTCAGCTCATAGGGTTGATTGTTCTTTTTAGCATATACCGTAACAGCTTGGTTACCACGGTAATTATCAGGTTTTATATCCATCACCTGATAGCCCTTACGGCGTAAATCTTGGCGTAGCTGTTGGGTGATACGACCAAAATTACTATCACGATAATTACTATCACGATAATTATTGTCACGATAATTATTGTCACGATAATTGTTATCTCTATAGTCACCACCGCCATATGTAGGCTGGTTGTCGTAGCCTGAGGCCACAGTGGTACAACCGGCTGTAGTGAGCAATAAAGCTGCTGCAAGTCCAGTAGCTATTGCTGTATTGAGTGTTGAAGGTTGTAAAAATTTCATGATGTAATCTCTCATAGTATTTGGTAGCTTACTGTTTATATGTTTTTCTTAACGTTATTTTTTTGCTCTGATAATGGTGGTAAACAACTTATCTAAGAATATTTTTTGATATGACTCTTATCAAAAACGAGCAGCCACTAAATAGCGTTCGTACAGAAATTGCCTATCAAAATAAATATTTAGGGCTGGTCTAATACCAAAAATCAGAGTCATTAGCTTTATTGTTAGCCGATTTCTTGAAATAATTTCTTACATTCGTATATTAAGGTGCCAAACTTGATAACAGATGTCTTCGGCGTTAATAAGTTGTAAATATTGCAAATGCTTGCGTAAGAATTAAAGGCTTTGAGTGAATGGGGGCTTGCTAAGTGCTGTTTTTGTCGCTAACACTACCGCTATTTATCAAGTACGGCATGCCCGTAGTAAGAAGGAGTAATTATAATGTTATTAACGCTCATTTTGTTTTCAGGCTTTGCTGGAGCGACCGTATTTATAGGGGGATTACTGGCTAATTTATTCGATCATCATGTTAAAGACAGCCCAATTAAATATGAAGTTATTCATACTTTGATGTCATTTGGGGCAGGCATTATTTTATCCGCGCTGGCCTTAGTATTGGTGCCCAAAGGTATGGAGACACTCAGCATTTGGGGCGTGGTGGGTTCGTTTTTATTGGGGGCAGTGCTGTTTATGCTCATTGATCGCAAGCTTGCCAAATCAGGCAGTCAGCAAGCGACGCTTTTGGCGATGATGATGGATTTTGTGCCAGAGTCTATCGCACTCGGCGCCGTATTTGCCATTGAGCCACAGATGGCATTATTATTGGCTGTATTTATAGGGTTACAGAATCTACCGGAATCATTTAACTCGTTTCGCGATTTGGTACAAAGTGGTTTTAGTGTCAATAAAACCTTATTTATTTTCTTCGGGCTCAGCTTCTTTGGTATTCTCTCAGCGCTTGTCGGTCATTTCTTGTTGAGTCAGCATCCTAACCTCACTGCGCATCTGATGATATTTGCCAGTGGTGGTATTTTATATTTACTTATTCAAGACATCATTCCTGAGAGTAAGTTGAATAACAACCATTTGACCTCACTAGGTGCCTCGCTTGGGTTTTTAGTGGGTGTCGTTGGTGAGATGTTGATCTAAAAGTAAGAAGAAATGACTCATTATAAAGCGCTTGTAAGCATATGCTTACAAGCAAAGACGCTCACGCGACTTAACAACAAGGCAACAATTTGGCACTATAGATACACGGCATTAGGGAGTGCGACTCAAGGATTGAGTTTACCGTATTATGGATAATAATTCAGTTACTAGCATCAGGATGGTAATAGCAACTGAAGAAAGGACACATATCCCGTGCTGGTGGTAGATAATGCCAATAGTAGTTGTACGTAATGGGCAGGATGCCCAGCTGTCACGACACACTTGATATCTTGCAAGGATGCAGCGATTAGAGTGGTGATGGGTAACATGGATCGTTAACAATAAAGCCGCATAACAATTAATTGCTATGCGGCTTTATCGTGTCTAGAGTTTATGACAATTATGAGCGATATAAAATTATAAGCGATATAAAATTATAAGTGATATAAGAAGCGCCTATATAAATGGCGCTACCGATCATTAAAATTTAGTTGGCCTCTTTTTTTTCGTAGTACTTAAAATCCACTCTTTTTTTAGTGCATTGTTATAAGTGGTCATTATATTCAGTTCTTATAAAATTATTGATAGCTCATACAAGTTTTTATGTGTGATGTATCTATCAACTAATATTTATTATCACGGCGCCATTCGTCCACTTCACGTTCAGCATCGTCTTTAGCATGGCCATAACGCTCTTGCACACGGCCGACTAGCTTGTCGCGGCTACCTTCGATATGGGTGAGGTCATCATCAGTTAGGTCGGCCCACTTCTGTTTTACTGCGCCTTTCATCTGATTCCACTCACCTTTTAGAGTATGTTCATTCACAGTTATATTCCTCTTTCTATTTATTAAATTATTGACCGCAATACTTATATTGTAATGGATGTTTTTTAGTTATTGCTCTTCATCACCAATTTTATTATTGCTTTGCTATACAAGCGCTTAGCTTGTAGCACTGAATATAGGCGGTTTAGATTGTGTTGTCTGTATACACAATGTTTATAATGTTACTTAATTATAAGAAACGCCCTGTATGTGTTGTCCATACAAATGCTGTGTTATAGCAAACGTGAATTATGTCTATTATGCGTAATGATGATTAATAATTCATCGAAGTGATTTTTACTGACATTAATGAGTAGCGGAGAATCTATCAGAAAGAAAATCAATAAAAAGCAGAAGCCAAAACATGGAACTTCTGCTTTTTTATACTTCTTCTAGTATGAAGTCCTGAGTTATCTGGCTAAGTAGCCTTGATAGCGCTTCGTTAGTTTTTTTATTCGAATGCGATCACTAATCAGTGAAAATATCGGTGAGGCGTTTGGTTTAGGCGGCTTGCCTTCTCCCATACGTCGCAGTTGGCGCTTGACCACTGCCATCGTGGCAATCGCACTTAAGGTTTTGTCCTTCCATTGCACCCTTGGGTTGTGAGCGCTGAGTTGCTCATCTTTTTTCCAATCATTGGGCAAAGAAGGGTTCATTGCTAAAGCTGTTCCCATTCCGATGACATCGATACCGTGAGTCAATACGTCTTCCGCTATCGCTAAACGCCTGACACCGCCCGTGGTCATAATAGGCATAGTGGCCACTTGCGCAATATCTTTTGCGAAGTCCAAAAAGTAGGCTTCTCGCTGTAAGGTTCGGCCATCAGCGGTTGATCCTTGCATTGCTGGGCTTTCATAACTGCCACCAGACAGTTCGACCAAATCAACGGCCAGCGTATTCATCGCCAGAATAACGGTTTTTGCATCATTGGCATCGAAGCCACCACGCTGAAAATCAGCCGAATTTATTTTTACGGCTACCGCAAAGCTAGAGGCAACTTGAGCACGCACGGCCTTGATAACAGCAATCAATAAGCGCATACGGTTCTCAATGGATCCGCCATATTCATCCTCACGTTTATTGGTTAATGGCGATAAAAATTGAGAGAGTAGATAACCGTGAGCGGCATGAATTTGCACGCCATCAAAGCCTGCTTGTTCTGCTTTTACAGCGGTATCAACGAAGCGCTGAATCAGTTGCTCAATATCTTGGTGGGTCATGGCTCTAGGCTTACCAAATAAGTGAGAGTGCTTTCCCAAATCAAGGGGCACATCAGAAGGAGACAACACATCGCCTCCCATAGCCGCATACACTTGGCGGCCAGGGTGATTAATCTGCATCCAGACTTGAGTATTCTTCTGTTTGGCAGCTTGAGCCCACGCTTTGAAAGGGGCTATAGCACTGTTTTTTTCTAATACGATGCCACCTGGACCGGTCATAGCGCGGCCATCGACCATTACGTTACCTGTGATTAATAAGCCTGTACCGCCTTCAGCCCAGCGCTGATACAAGCGCAGAATAGCAGGGCCAGGAATTTGTCCTTCATCGGCCATATTTTCTTCCATGGCAGCTTTGGCTAGGCGATTGGGGAGACTGGCACCACAAGGGAGTAAAAACGGAGTAAAAACTGCTGACGTCATAATGGCAACCTAACGGTGTGGTTTTGTGAAAAATAAGTTCTGCTATGAATTAAACGATAGACTTATAGTTTAAATGACTATAGCCTTATAGTCGAAGTAATCTTTATAAATTTATAATCGCTTTATGTAACCTCAAACAAGTTACTTGAACCTTGATTCAATCATTTACTAGACAGGGATAGATCAGCTTTGAATGCATTAGCACAGCAACATTCAGTAGTACTGACAGCAGCATCAGCATCAGTACCAGTAGAATCGAAGCGTGAGCTGGCAAAAGCCAATACGCGTCGAGCGCTATTGAAAAGTGCATTACAGCTTTATAGCTTGGAGGGCGCTTGTGGTATGAGCATGAACAAAGTCGCTAAGGGCGCAGGTATCGCTCAGCCCAGCTTTTACAATCATTTTGATAGCATGGATGACCTGCAAAGTGAATTAAGTGCACAGCTGAAAGCCAATTATTTATCCCCTATGCGCATGGCTTGGGTGAACATGATAAAAGATTATGATTCCTTGAACAAAGACCAGTTCAGTCAGCGTTGCCAGCAGTGCCTGACCCTAATTTTTGACTCAGCATTTAAAAACATTGCTTTATTTCAACATTTAATCGAAGACCGCTCGCGTTGTGGCTCAAAGATAGAAGGTTTAGATAATAAGGGTTTAGAAAATAAAGGCTCATTAAACAAAGGCCTAGGAAACTTAATTATAGAAATACAAGAAGAGTGGGCGGACATATTTATTCAGGGGTTACAGTTATCCAATCGTTGTTTCGAACGCACTGATGTGAATCTCTGTGTCGATATCGCTAGTGCACAGGTCCATGAATTAATACTGGGTTGTCATCAAGAGCGTTATTCAAGACAACAGGCCATTGCTATATTAAGTACGAATTTTAACGCACTCTTTATCAATTTTTTTGCCCGCAAGTAACGATGATTAAAAGTAATTCATATAATGAAAACTAGGACTAATACAGAATAAAATGGAGCACGACAATGGTTAAAGCAGCTAAAGCGGCTAAAGTAACTACAGCTAAAGTAACTACAGTTAAAGCAACTAGGGCTAACGAACAGACACACTTTAGAACCTGTAACTTATGCGAAGCGATGTGCGGCATCGAGATAAAGCACGATGGCAACAAGGTCTTATCCATTAAAGGGGATAAAAACGACCCTTTTTCCCAAGGCTATATTTGTCCAAAAGCGACGGCCTTACAAGATTTGCATGAAGACCCTGATCGCTTGCGTCAGCCTGTCGAGAGAACTGCTAACGGCTGGAAGGAAATCAGCTGGACGGACGCCCTAGATAAAGTGGCTGCCGGTATTCAATCAGTACAGAAACAGCACGGTCAAAACGCCCTCGGTATTTATCTGGGGAATCCGAACGTACATAACTTGGGAGGCATGTTGACGATTAGGCATTTACTGCACAGTATAAAAACGCGCAGTCGCTTCTCTGCCACCTCAATCGACCAATTACCGCATCACATTGTTAGCATGCATTTATTTGGTCACATGCTGCGCATTCCTGTACCGGATGTCAATCGTACCCAGTACATGCTGATCATTGGTGGTAATCCGCTCGCCTCTAACGGCAGTATCATGAGCGCGCCGAATATGCGTCAGAAGCTAAAAGACATCAAAGCACGTGATGGCAAAGTGGTGGTGATTGACCCAAGACGTACGGAAACAGCAGATATTGCCAGCGAACATCACTTTATTCGCCCAGCGACCGATGTTTTATTACTGCTGGCCATGCTGAATGAAATCCACTTACAAGGTTATGCTAAAGAGCATGCCAAAAATAATAGAGCGGCGGCTTTAGCACCAGAAATCGACCGTATCGCCTCTTTTGCTAAAGATTATACCGCTGAGTCAGTGGCGGGTATTACTGGTATTACCGCCGTTGAAATCAAACGTCTAGTGAAAGAGTTTTGTGAGGCTGAAAGTTCAGTCTGCTATGGTCGTATGGGTATATCGGTGCAAGAGTTTGGTTTATTAAGCCAGTATCTCGCTATGGTCATTAATATCGTCACGGGCCGTTTGGATGAAGTTGGCGGTTTAATGTTCCCTAACCCTGCGGTCGACGTCGTCAATAATTCGGGTCCAGGCTATCTAGGTAAGCGGCTTAGCCGAGTAAGTAACTTGCCTGATTTTAATGGCGAGTATCCGGTAGTGGCTATGGCGGATGAGATGCTGGTAGAAGGGGAAGGGCAATTGAAGGGATTCATCAGCGTCGCTGGCAATCCTGTATTAAGTACCCCCAATGGTGAAAAGCTAGATAAAGCGCTGTCACAATTAGACTTTATGGTGTCGCTCGATTACTTCGTTACTGAAACCAGTCGTCATGCCAATATTATCTTACCGCCAGTATCGCCATTAGAGCGCGATCATTATGACCTTACTTTTAATGGTTTTGCTGTGCATAATGTGGCCAAATATTCGAAGGCATTGTTCAGTAAGAAAAAGAATGAAAGACATGATTGGCAAATTTACCTAGAGCTTGCGAAACGCTTGAATAAAAAAGTGCCTTTGGCAACCAAAGCCGAACGCTTGTTAATCAAGGTTTTAGGGCCAAAATTCTTGCTTGATCAAGGTTTGAGACGTGGTCCTTATGAAGGCATGACGTTAAAGAAGCTGAAAAAAAATCTTCACGGTATTGATCTAGGACCTTTAAAAAGTATGTTACCGCAAGCCTTAAAGCACAAAGATAAGAAGATTCATCTTAATGTTGATTTTTATCAAGCAGATTTAGACCGTGTGAAAGAGATGATGCAGCAATATGACGACAGTCAGATTCTACTCATTGGCCGTCGTCATGTGCGTAGTAATAATTCATGGTTGCACAACAGCCATCGATTGGTAAAAGGCAAGTCGCGCTGTACCTTGATGTTGCATCCTGAAACGGCGCAGCAGCATAGTATTGAGCACGGTCAAGACGTAAAAGTCAGCTCTCGGGTGGGTAGCGTTGTCATTGCAGCAGAAGTCACCGATGAGCTCATGCCAGGGGTTGTAAGTATTCCGCATGGTTGGGGTCACGGTCGCAAAGGCGTTAAGCAAAAGATTGCCCAGGCGCATGCAGGCGTCAGCGTTAATGATTTAACAGATGATACTTTAATTGATCAGTTGAGTGGTAATGCGGCAGTGAACGGCGTACCGGTGCAATTAGAGGCAATCCATGCAGAAGCAGGTGAGCTAGAGGTAAATAAGATCGATAAATTAGAAGCTACTGAACTTGAGGTATCGGGTTAAGTGGTATCGATCTAGAGGCTAGAGGACTCATTAATAATCTAAACTGAAAAGGCACTTACCTATAGTAAGCGCCTTTTTTATGTTTGTATTACCGTAGCATTTTTAAGATATTGTAACTATAGCTATGAGACTGACGCCGTTAAACTGGCATGTATTGAGCCTTTATACCAACGAAGTCAAAATCGACTGCGGGTACTTCACCCTGCATCAATAAACTAATCGCTTTAGCTGAGCCGCAAGCGTGCGTCCAGCCAAGCGTTCCATGGCCAGTATTTAGCCACAGGTTATCAAAGGTAGCCCCTGTATTATGACTACCATGACGAACGTGACCAGCGTGTGCCCGCCCAATTAACGGTACATTTGAGGGAGTCATAGGGCGTAGCCCCGCCCAATACTTAACAGAATTGGCAACGATGCCTTTAGGGAATAGCTGCTGTACGCGCTGGGTAATAGCTTCGCAGCGTGTGCTATTAAGGTCTAGATTATAACCATTAAATTCGGCTGTCCCCGCTACCCGTAATTTATCACCCAGGCGCGACACAACCAGTTTGTACTCATCATCAATGAGGCTAATAAACGGCGCTAAGTGTGGCGCGCGTGGATTCACTTGATAGGTAGCAGAATAGCCTTTGGCTGGGAAGATGGGTAGATGAATATTTAACGGCTTCACGAGCGGCACACTATAACTGCCGAGTGCCAGTACATAACTATCAGCACTAAAAGTCTGCGCATTTTCACCCGCTGGGCGAATGGTGATGCTATGGACACGAGGTCTGGTAGACTCAGTATCAGTATTTATGGCTAAAATATCAGTATCGTATAAAAACTGCACGCCAGCTTCGACGCAACGTTCTGCTAGACGCTGGGTAAATAAGTGCGTATTGCCTGATTCATCACTGCTGGTATAGGTTGCACCCTTCAGTTTGTGGGCAATGGGGTACAGTGCTGGCTCTAAGCTGGCGGCAGTATTGATATCAATGAAGTGGCGCTCACAGCCTAGTTCTTGCATACGCTCGGTTGGCGCAATGGCCGCATCAAACTCAGCTTGGCTGGTATAAAAATGCATGATACCTCGCGTTTGCTGCTCGTAGCTGATATCTATATCGGCGCGTAGCTGCTGCAAAGCGGCTCTTGAATATAGGCCCAAATGTACCATCTGTACTAGATTGGCATCGGCCTTATCAGCGCGGCACTCTTGTAAAAACTGCATTGCCCACTTGAGTTGGGCTTTATCCGCACGCAAGCGATACAGTAGCGGCGCATCTTCTTGGAACAACCATTTGAGCGCTTTCATCGGTGCGGCTGGGTTGGCCCAGGGAGTGGCATGTGATACCGATATTTGACCACCATTAGCGAACGAGGTCTGTAGTCCTGCGGCTGGCTCACGTTCAATCACAGTCACGTTATAGCCTGCTTGCCGCAGATACCATGCGGTAGTTACACCGACTACGCCTGCACCGAGTACTGAGATATGGGTCATAGAATTCTCTACTGTGATGGATTAAGTCATACTGTCGGAATGTCGATTAAGGCCGTTATTTACCTATTAACCGCCATCTATTTAGGACGGGCAACATCTGTTTGTAGCGCTGGGGGCAGTGCTAATACTGTTAGGTCGCTATCAGCAAGATGTTCTGGACGGGCCACTACTAATGCTTCAAAACCTTTGTTACGTTGGTTATGTTGGCTATCTTGGCCACTTACTATTGCATTGACCACTTGAATTTTGCCTAGTTTTTCGCCTACTGCTGGTAGGTCGCCTGTCCCCTGTACATAATGTAAAAATGCCTTAGGCGCTGATTTAAAGTAAATACGCGCGATGACTTCTTGACCTAAATAACAGCCTTTATCGTAGTCCATACCGCCGCGCTGATGTAAGCGTAACTCTTGTGGCTGAAACTCGCCTTGGGTGGCGGCCACTATCCAGTAGTTACCGGTTGCAATACTAGACTGCACCCATGCTTGCGTATCTTCTGGCGTATCGTGAGTATCTTTATGGCTAAAGGTTGGCTCATCTGCCAGTACGCAAGGATAAATCGGGGTTGGTGCACTGGTTTCAAACTTTGAAAAGGCACCATATTTACCAAGATGTGCTTTTAAAGACTCTGCACAATCCGCACTGATAACCACGTCATAATGCTTTTCGGCTTGTTTTTTAATCCAAATGCCAAACTCAATACGACCTTTTAAGTTGCCGATAGCAGCGGCCTGATAACTGAGACCCAGTTTGGTCACGTCACAGGTTAATTGGCCTTGTAAGAATTTTTCGGCATCGTCACCTTGGATGGTTAATTGTTGGAATTTGACCGTAGCAGCGGGTACAGAAGAATCTGGAGTCAAAGATTGAGTCATAGTGGTCATCCTTATTATGAGAATTGAGTGATTGACCTTTAGGTACAAAAAACAACGTCCAGATGTAGGTGCTGAGATTGGCTACTAAAGAACAACTGATTAACCTAGCATGATTTAAAGGGTATAACCTAAAGGTAGAAAAGTAATATATAGAAGTAAATGAGTTCAAAGAGAGTACCATAAAAAACAGCCTCAAAAAAAATGCTGAGCTTATAGTGTAAGTTGGGCATATAGTATGGTTTTCAACCGAACCGATTGGTTAAAATCAGCGACTTACGGTACAATGAGTACTCTAAAGCGGACCTAATTTATGACGGCTAACGAGGATATTATGAGTTTACCCAATTGCCCAGCATGTGATGAAAATTATACTTACGAAGATGGTGCGCTACTAATATGCCCAATGTGTGCCCATGAGTGGACCGCGGCTGAAAATGATGTAGCGCAAACTGACGAGCAAGACACTGTGATACGTGATGCCGTTGGCAATGAGCTGCAAGATGGCGATGCCGTCACCGTAATTAAGGATCTAAAAGTCAAAGGCTCGTCCACCGTCATTAAAGTGGGTACCAAAGCAAAAAGTATCCGCCTATTGCCCGATGCATCCGATGGTCATGATATTGACTGTAAACTCGACGGCTTTGGCCCCATGAAGCTTAAGTCTTCAGTGGTTAAAAAAGCTTAATAAACAGGATTTACATCCCTAGTTTTTAAATCCTTAACTGAGCTGTTTTAGCTTTATTTAATGTCACGTTTATCCCTTTTATTCGAAACTGACGATGTTAGTTATCTATTAAATAAAGCATCGACTGTTGCTGCTCAATTCTTAATAAAATAACATAATAGAGATCATTTATGAGTACTAAAAACGAACAACTCTTCGCCCAAGCCCGCAAACATATTCCTGGTGGTGTGAACTCCCCAGTTCGTGCCTTTGCTGGGGTGGGCGGCACACCCGTATTTATGCACCGCGCTAAGGGCAGCAAGATTTATGACACTGAAGACAATGCTTATATCGACTATATAGGCTCATGGGGACCGATGATTTTGGGTCACGCCCATCCAAAAGTCATTGATGCGGTCAAACAAGCCGCTGAGGATGGACTTAGCTTTGGTACGCCAACACCGTTTGAAACCACGGTTGCTGATAAGATATGTGACATCGTTCCTAGTGTTGAGATGATTCGTATGACCAGCTCGGGTACTGAAGCAACCATGAGTGCAATTCGTCTGGCACGCGGGTTTACTGAGCGTGATAATATTGTCAAATTCGAAGGCTGTTATCATGGTCATTCAGACAGCTTGCTAGTCAAAGCTGGCTCAGGAATGCTTGATATTGGTGAGCCCACGTCAAAAGGCGTGCCAGCTGACTTTGCCAAACACACGATTACTCTACCTTATAATGACCCACAAGCGATCAAAGACTGCTTCGAAAAATGGGGCGACACTATTGCTTGTGTTATCGTCGAGCCTATCGCTGGCAATATGAATATGGTTATCCCAGAGCAGGCTTTTCACGATACCTTACGTGCTCAATGTACTGAACATGGAGCCGTGCTGGTTTTTGATGAAGTAATGACTGGCTTTCGAGTGGGACTGGGCGGTGCTCAAGCACATTTTGGTGTTAGCCCTGACTTAACCTGTTTTGGTAAAATCATCGGTGCCGGCCTACCGGTTGGTGCATTCGGTGGTAAGCGTGAGATTATGTCTTGCATCGCACCAATGGGCGGGGTCTATCAAGCAGGTACCTTATCTGGTAATCCTCTCGCTATGCGTGCTGGCATCGCCATGTTTGAAGACTTAACGGTAGAGGGATTTTACGACGAGCTGGCCGGCAAAGTTGACCGTCTCATTGATGGTATCCAGGCCGCCGCTGACAAGCACGGTATCCATTTGCGCACCAACAAGCTTGGCGGTATGTTCGGTATGTTTTTTGTCAAAGACAGCGATACCAAAACCCCACTCGATTTTGATGATGTCACTGAATGTAATATGGATGCTTTTAACACCTTCTTCCATGGCATGCTTGATCGGGGTATTTATCTCGCGCCTTCTGCTTATGAAGCCGGCTTTATGTCTATTAAGCATAGCAACGAAGATTTAGATTTTTCTATCCAAGCCGCTGACGAGATATTTGCAGAAATGGCCAACGCGTAATTTAATGGCTTTAAGCTTTAAATGATAAGTTTTAACGTCTAATCAATCTCCATAGAAAAGGCCAGCATATAATTATGCTGGCCTTTTCTATGGCTGGAAGCTTTTAGTTATATAGTTAAAATACCTTAAAAAAGCCACGGTACTGCTGGCCCAGACGAACCCGGCACTTACTGCTGTCGCGGCTTATCAAACGTGCGATCTTTCAAGCTTAAGTTACCGCGCAGCACGTCGCCATACATGCGAAAATCACTGACAAAGCTTTTTAGTGGAAATTTAAAAGAGGCCGGTTTGTTTTTTTCAAAGAAAAAATGCCCGACCCAAGCACAAGCATAGCCTGCCGCAATACCCTTCAGTAATGGTTTCGGTGAACGGGTTCTGATAGAGTTGGCTATGCCTAATAAGCCAAAACTACTACCTGCAAAGTGGAGGCGGCGGCAAGCCATGTTTTGATGCTCAGCTAAATAAAAATCATAGAAGCCCGTTT
This sequence comes from Psychrobacter sp. PL19, assembly GCF_017875835.1. NCBI lineage: Bacteria > Pseudomonadati > Pseudomonadota > Gammaproteobacteria > Moraxellales > Moraxellaceae > Psychrobacter > Psychrobacter sp. PL19. The sequence goes on along the minus strand of NZ_JAGING010000001.1, from coordinate 381,917 downwards.
CAACTGACCTATCCATTTTTACCATATCAGTCCTGGCGCTGCTAGATTTAGAATTAGTATCGGTTTTAATGTTGTTAGCATTAGCGACTTGTTGTGCTTGAGTGGTAGCAGTCTGATTCATTATATTAGCTTCCTTTGCCGGTGGTTTATCTACTATTGATTAATCATTGACAACGTCCTGGTTATCAGTGATTAATCAGCATCATCCATAGTCATGTTCAATAAATTATTTATGAATGACAGTTAAATGCTTGTTATTTATTGTAATATTGCTGATTTTAAATGTAGCAAATAGCGCTGGTTAATACAAGTGCTAGGCGTTGACTGAGCGTTCGTATTCTGGGCGCACCTGAGCAAGCGTTGCGTCCTGCTTGCCAGTGTTTGGCATAAATGCTTTAATGACGAAACTTGTCTATGATGCGCATGGCTGACACTACTATTAAAAAGTTATTGATACGATGTGCATAAGATATTTGTTTGTATTTGACCTTATAAGCTACCCCAACCCTCATAAATGGTAACTATTTTTCCTATGCTCAATAACACCCTTGAAAATCCACCCATCGCTGATGATGAACTGATAGCAGCCATTGATATTGGCTCTAACAGCTTTCATTTGGCGATTGCTCGCCTTGATCATGGCGAAGTACGAAAAGTAGCTTCCATGTCCGAAAAGGTACAGTTAGCAGCAGGATTAGATGAGCATAATATCTTAGGAGCTGCTGCCGAAAACCGAGGGCTAGATTGTCTGAGTCGCTTTGTGGCACGCCTTGATTCAGTGCCGCCTGAGCGCATTCGTATTGTCGCAACCAATGCCCTGCGCCAAGCTAAAAATGCTAACGATTTTATCGCACGCGCTAATGAAATTTTGCCCAAGCCGATTGAAATTATCGCCGGTCGTGAAGAGGCGCGGTTGATTTATCTGGGCGTATCACATACCAATGCCAGTAGCGACAAGCGCTTAGTGATTGATATTGGCGGGGGTTCGACAGAATTTATCATTGGAAAAGGCTTTGATCCGTTATTGACCGAAAGTTTACAGATGGGCTGTGTGGCCTTTACTCAGAAGTTTTTTGCGGATGGACAGATTACTAAAGAGGCTTTTAACCATGCTATCGCAGCGGCCCGCAAAGAAGTATTATCGATTAATGGTCGCTATCAAAAGACTGGTTGGAACAGCGTAGTTGGCTCTAGTGGGACGATTAAAGCCGTACGAAACGTGCTAGTCTCAAAAGGTTGGTCTGATGCTCAAGAACGCGTGACTTATCGAGGGGTCAAAGAATTAGAAAAGCTATTGATTAAAATCGGTGATGTGAACGATATTGAGCTCACTGGGGTCAAAGAACATCGCAAAGCCGTATTTCCAGCAGGGGTGGCGGTACTGCGTGCCGCTATGAAAGTACTGGGTGTGGAGACTATAACTTACTCTGATGGGGCGCTACGCGAAGGTGTTATGTATGACATGCTTGGTCGCTTTGCTAGTGAAGATGTGCGCGACCGCAGTGTCTTGGCGCTAATCAAACGCTATTCTGTGGACAAAAAACAAGCCCGCCAAGTGGTCAGGACCAGCCGTCATTTACTCAAGCAAGTCCAAAATGACTTACAGTTGACTAGCGATGATGCAGATGTATTGAGACGTGCTGCTTATTTGCATGAGATTGGACTGGCAATCAGTCACAGCAATTATCATCGCCACAGTGCTTATCTACTTGAAAATTCGGATATTCCTGGTTTTTCACAAGTGGATCAAAAGCGTATGGCCCAATTGATGCTGAGTCATAGGCGCAAGTTAAAAGGTGATATGCTCGAGAAAACTTGTCTCATTGGTGGTAATCAACTGGTTTATTTATGCTTGCTACTCAGACTTGCGGTCTTAGCTCATCATAGCCGTAGTGAATATGACCTGCCTCAGATGCAGCTGATTGTCACAGACACCAATTGCTGGCAAATTACTGTTAGTACTGACAAAAAGCATTATGCATTTTTATATTCCGATCTTTGTGCTGAGATTGAACAGTTTGCCAAGTGGGGCGTCAAGCTAAATGTCATCGAATCTAGTGTTATTAAAAAACTAAGTCAGTAACTTAGTCATTAACTTAGTCATTAACTCAGCAACTGATTTAAATATTAGATGGCATGATTGTTTGCTCAACAGTCAATCAAAAACTAACATTACAAAAGCTGCCTTCTCGGTAATGCCACGACATTTGAGATGTGCTACTATAGCTTTTATTGAGTTTACAACTGTACTGCTGTGTTACTCAAAGTAATAACCGTGCTATATAATTAGATTCACATAACATAACCAGATTCATATAACCAAAACCATATCATTTTAATACCCGTTTAACCATAAAACGAGTAACCATAAAACGAGTAACTATAAAACGAGCATCCATAACAAGTGCCAGTAAACAATACTAGCGAACTGTGTGTAAATAGTACGCATCGTTCAATAGGTAGGGCTGGCACGGTAGCGAAGTGATATGGTTTTGACCACAAAACGACAAAAAAGGAAACGTCTATGAGTACTGTTTGGGATAGCGTTCAGCTGGCACGGCATGCCAAGCGTCCATTATTTATGGACTATGTTAATCAGCTATTTACTGAGTTTGATGAGCTGCATGGCGACCGTGCCTTCGCTGATGACAAAGCGATTATTGGTGGTCTAGCGCGCTTAGATGGTAAGCCAGTAATGGTGGTTGGTCAACATCGAGGGCGCAGTACTCGCGAGCGTATCGCCCATAACTTTGGTATGGCAAACCCTGAAGGCTACCGTAAGGTTATTCGCTTAGTCAAAATGGCTGAGCGTTTCAATATTCCGGTAATGACTTTCGTTGATACTCAAGGTGCTTACCCTGGTATTGGTGCTGAAGAGCGGGGACAAGCGCAAGCTATCGCTGAAAGTATCGCAGTATTCTCAAGTCTTAAAACCCCTATTATCGTCACCATTATCGGTGAAGGTGGTTCAGGTGGTGCATTGGCTATTGGGGTTGGTGATAAAGTTAATATGCTACAAAATAGTATCTACTCGGTCATTTCTCCTGAAGGGTGTGCTGCCATTCTCTGGAAAACAGCTGAAAAAGCCCAAGAGGCTAGCGAAGCCTTAAAATTAAATGCTATCAACCTTTATCAAATGGGCTTGATTGATGCGGTCATCGAAGAAGGTGAAGGGGCACATATTCATCCACAACCGGTAATGAACTCGCTTAAAGCCCTGTTAATTGAGCAGCTAGACGAGCTACAAGATATGGATGCGCACGACCGTTGTGAGCAGCGTTATGAAAAGCTAAAATCTTTTGACTCAGAAGTGATGTTGCCCTGCTAACTGATGTTGTTTTGACAAGTGACGATAGCAGATTAAATATTGCCAACTAAATAATAACTGACGTGCTACTTTGTGGCACGTTTTTTTGTATATAAAACCAGATAAATAAGATCAATTATGACCAGCAGCGCAATCCGTCAATATCCTATTGAATCAATAGCCAAATCGCTAATAGATAAAGACTTAGCACAGGCGTTACTAATCAGCGTGGCTGAATATACTGACCAGCTACAGGGTCACCGGATCTGGCTGGCCTGTAGTGGTGGGCGTGATTCATTGGCGTTAGCTGCTATCTGTTTACAATTGTATCGGCAAGGTCAGCTAGCGTTTTTACCGCAACTATTGCATGTCGACCATGGCCTGCAAGCTGATAGTAAGTGTTGGGCGCTGCACCTTGCTGAGTGGGCGCATGCGCAACAAATGCCTTGCCATATTTTACAAGCAACGGTTAACGGTCATGATGAGCAAGCCGCCCGGCAAGCACGTTATCAAGCCATGCTCGCTCATATCAATCAAGATGATGTTTTATTATTAGCCCATCATGCCGATGACCAAGCTGAAACTGTGCTGATGCGCTTGATTCAAGGCGCAGGAGTAAATGGCTTGTCCGGTATGGAAGCATGGCGAGTACAATCGCAAGGCGCACGTCGCAACGTCGTATGGCGGCCTTGGTTAACAGTACGTCGTGCGAATATCAGCAGCTACGCCCAGCGTCTACAGCTCCCCTACATTGACGATCCTACTAATACCAGTGGTGACAATGTACGTAGTGGCTTGCGTCATGAAATCATGCCGGCATTGGCACATTATAATACGAATGTCATTGATAATATTGCTCGTAGTGCGCAGTTGCTCGCCGATGCTCAAGCAACGGTCAGCGCGCAAGCTGCCCAAGATTTTCAGCAGACCGCCATCACATCGCTGCAATTTGTACCGGCGCAACGGGTGCTGAGTATTCTTGATTTACAGCTATTGCCATCCTATCGCCAGCGACAATTGCTGCACTATTGGCTCGCACAAGATGAGCCATTACCGCCTGCTAAGCAATTAGTCGATGATGTGATTATGCTGATTCAGCGTAGCGATAATGACCATCAGACTCAGCTATATTGGCAAGGCCGTAAGCAACAGTACCTCATTTGTCGCTACCGTCAGCAATTGTATCGTCTCAGCAAGAGCTGGCTGACCTGGCTGACCATACCACTGATTGAACAAACGCACGTCTTACCTAGTACTGTTGTGTCTGAAACCCGTTTGTCTGAAATTAATGGGGCTGAAACTAATGGGGCTGAAACTAATGGGGCTGAAACTAATGGTTCTCAAAATACCTTAACGACACTTACCTTACGTACAGATGAAAATTTTGTTTGGCATTTACCACTGACCTGCGATTCAATAGGGCCGTTATTAAGCCGTTTAAACACTTTATTAGGTAACGCTCACACACCAATAAATGTATTAAACTTGATAAGTCATCAAGATAAAGTTGTGTTAAAGATCGCCCCATTAGGTCGGCAGCAGCGATTACAAACCACCCTGGCTACACGTCCACAAGCCGGCAAAAAGCTGTACCAGACGCTGGGTATTCCTTTATGGCTACGTGACAGCCTAGCAGTGGTTAGTATTGTCTGTATAGATACGCAGAATGATCTACCGTTTGATTTACCCATATTACTACTATCACCATTTGACAGCTGGATATTAGGGTTTGATAAATCGGTAGCGAATATGATGAGTGACGAGTTTGATGAGAATAACACTGTCAACAGTACTTTAAGCCTTAATAATAGATCCTAAAAATACAGTAGATCCAATTTAAAAACGATACAGTGCTGCAAGCTAATTGAAGCGGAAGCTAGTAAAAAAATTTTCTTAAAAAAGTCTATTAGAAATAATATGAAGTCACAAAAGTAAGCGCTTTTCTTGTATAACTCTGTTTGCTAAAACCTGCCCTGAAAAATTCTATTAACAACTTTCTAAAAACTTAACATATTGGTTCTCACTCAGTGGTTAACTCAATACTCTAGCTGAGTCTATTGTCACTGTTACCGTCACGAATTTATCAAACGGTAGCAGTAGCAGTATGATAGAATGAGTGTCATTTTCAATAGCATTATATTAGTTTGAGTGCTTTTAAATGTTGCCGATAGGGGACTGTTCTTAGGAGATCAGAATGTCAGTATTAGATAACAAGAAAATTAGCTTCATCGGTGGCGGGAACATGGCCCAAGCCCTTATTAGTGGGCTTATTAGCTGTGGTGTCAAGCCTGAGCTGATTACGGTAGCAGATCCTAGCGCGGAAGTGCGTCAGCATTTAGCGGCCCAGCACCTGAAGACTGTTGATCCGGTCGCCGATCCAAAATCGGCCGTTATTGATGCTGACGTGATTGTGCTGGCGGTAAAGCCGCAACTGATGAAAGTGGTAGTGAGTGCATTTGCTGATGTGTTGGATAATCAGCTGGTTATCTCAGTAGCAGCGGGCTTATCGACTGATATTTTATCCGGTATGCTTGGTGGTTATCGCAATATTGTGCGCGCTATGCCTAACACTCCAGCCATGATTCAAATGGGTGCAACGGGTCTATATGGCACCGATGATACCACTGAAGAACAACAACGGTTGGCAACAGCAGTGATGGAAGCGTCAGGTCTGGTAATGTGGGTAGATAATGAAGAACATATGCATGCGGTGACCGCAGTTTCCGGTTCAGCACCCGCGTACGTCTTTTACTTTATCGAATCAATGATAGATGGCGGGATTGCCTTAGGGTTGGACAAAGAGCAAGCCTCAGCACTCGCTATGCAAACTGTCCTAGGCGCAGCAAAAATGGCTATTGGCAGTGATGACGCGCCAGCTGAGCTACGTCGTAAAGTCACGTCGCTAAACGGAACCACTCAAGCGGCGATTGAATCAATGCAAGGCAATGAGATCGGTCGTCAAATCGCTGAGGCTATGAAAGCCTGCGCTGACCGTAGTCAAGCACTGAGTGATGAGATGAGTGATTAATTGGTTATAAAAAATCAGCTATAAAGCCAGCCGCATCAATGGTGGTTGTGATATTAGCTGTAAGCATAAGAGTTTAATAATGGTATCTGTTAACACGGGCATATTGAGTAGCGCTTCATGAATAACATGTTATTGCAAATTTTTGATCTGGTCACCACCTTCGCTATGTTGTTGGTGTTTATACGCTTCATGCTACAGTTTGCAGACATGGATGCAAGCGATCCTATGATTCGGCCGGCTTACAAAGCGACCCATATTGTAGATGTGTTTGGTCGTATCTTTCCGACCGTGGCTCAAGGGCGTATCAGTATTGCTGCAATTGTACTGATGCTGTTAATTCGTCTGATAGACATTTCTGGTAAAGCCGCATTAACTCAACAAGGCATTGCGCCTGTGCCGCTATTTTTCACCGGCTCAGTAAGCTTGGTTTTAGACTTTTTGCGTATGTGTCGCTATCTGGTAATTGGCTCTATTATTGTCAGCTGGATTGTGGTGTTTACCAACTCTTCGCATCCAGTCATTGGCATTATTATGCGTTTAGCGGAGCCCATCTTAGCCCCGTTCCGCCGTATCACGCCAAACCTTGGTATGCTCGATCTATCCCCTATGGTGGCCTTCTTTGCTTTTTACTTGCTAGAGATCTTCATTGGTGGCTTGGCCTCAAACTTTATGCCAATGTTAGGCTAGGCTGGACTGATTTAAGTCGGTCTAATAAAGACCTACTATTTTGCTATCAAAAAAGACGCCTTAGTAATCAGGCGTCTTTTTTACGTCTAAGATTCTCTTAAGTACTAGCTGTTATTTTTACGAACCGATTCGGTATCAACTGAGCTTTAGCATCATCAGGATGCGGCGCGTCAGCAGCAATGAGCGTTTGGGTGATCCAATGGTCTGCCGCAATCACCGCTGCTGTGAGCGCATCGCCCAGCGCTAAGCGTCCAGCAATGAAGCTAGCAAGCGAACAGCCAGAACCATGAAATTCACCATCAAGGCGTGATAGCGTACTCTGATGAATCATTTCACCTTGCACATACAGATATTGCTCAATATCACCGCTATCAAAGTCATGCGAAGTTTTGACCAGTACTGCATGTGTTCCTTGGGCACATAACTTCTGTGCGCCAATATGTAAATCTTGCTCGCCACTCAATGCGCGTAGTTCGTGAGTATTGGGGGTAATTAAAGTGGCATAGGGCAACAGCTTTCTAAAGGCAGCTACTAGCGTTTGCTCATCGCCTAAACTGCCACCACTGTTAGCAACTAGCACGGGATCAAGTACAAAAGGCGTGCCGTCAGCGATTATCCGTTCAGCAAATAAGCGCGTTAGCATCGCGATGTTATCTATGGTACCTAACATGCCAGATTTAATGACTCGAACCGGTAAGTCATCTAGCACAGTCGTTGCTTGAGCTTCTACCAGTGTGGCCGCACACGCTTCGAAGCCAATCACCTGCTGCGAGTTTTGCACCGTGATGGCGGTGCAGGCGACTGCTGCATGGGCACCTGCTTGTCCAATCGCCTCAATATCCGCTTGTAGTCCAGCACCGCCTGACGGATCTAACCCTGAAAAACACAATACTACCGGCCGCATAGCTTTTCCTTTTATGGTTCATTATGAGTGTGCAATAATTTTTGTTCATCGTATCTAATGACTGCTACTCACTATAGCCATCCTGATTTAAAAAAGCCATAGTAACGTATAGTCGCTAGCTGCTGTTTGGCTGCTATAGCAGCTAAGAATGAGAGCAATATAAGAGAAATGAGCACTTATGAGCCATTTGGAACAATTAATATTCAAAATTATGCTAAAAGCCTTACCAAAACCACGTGTAACGCTTGCAATTTATTTTGGCTTTGATATAATACTCGCCCACGACATAGGACGTATCATTAGCATTGATACTTGTTTTTAGAACTTAAAAAGTCTGACGTCGTTTGGTGAAGTGGGTGAGTGGCTGAAACCAGTTCCCTGCTAAGGAACCATACGTTTGCGCGTATCGAGGGTTCGAATCCCTCCTTCACCTCCATTATATTTAGTTGTTTGTAGATTTAGAACGCAGCTTATTCCTGTTAAAAATGATTTAACTTTTGAAATAGAAAGAATTCTGTCTTAATCGTTAAAATGCATTGACACTAGCTGTATTATCTATATAATGGCCAACCTAATTTGCTGTAATAGTTTTTGACTGTGCAGTAAATGATGTGCAATACGCGCCTGTAGCTCAGTTGGATAGAGCACTTGGCTACGAACTAAGGGGTCGGGAGTTCGAATCTCTCCAGGCGCACCATTTGCATCATCGCTTATATACTAGATCAATCGCCTGTCTTACGACACTTTGGCGGTTTTTTTATGTCTGCTACTTTTACAGATTGATCCCACTCAGTTCAAAAAATGCGCTCTAATCTCGATGTAGCAAAGAGCAGTGAATACTTTGATTCTTAAATCATGCTCGCAGACTCTCAATGCTGCTTGCTGCTCACTTATCTTTACCCAATCTACAGTCACAAACCTATAGTCAATGAAAAGTAATATCGACACATAACCTACTGCTGGCATAAGTTTTTTTTGCTTGCTGTGCCTACGCAGACAGAGGCTGCAAAAAGCTTATACCAGCAGTACCCTAGCGTTTTTAAGGTATTTTAACTATATAGTCACAAACATTTTGTTGCATATCATAGCGATCTGATGAGAATTGCTCAAAATTTATAATCAGTACCTTTTCGTTTCATCTGCAGATAGCATATTAGGATTGTGTACGATAAAGGGTTTAATTACGGTACAATAGAGTTATTATTTTCCGCTTGCCATGAGCTTGTATGATGCCAAAAAATACACCAAAAGCTGCTGCTAACTCAAAATCTAGAGCCAAAATGCCATCACGACGCCTGCCCGAAGTCGAAGAACCTACCATTGCCAAACCAACGGAGCGGGTGGTTGCTATTGTCTACGATGGTATGTTGATACTGGCGCTACTGTTTTTGGTGGGGACGGTACTGACCGTTATCGGTACGCTGCTCACGATGCAAGCTGGAACCCAGTCAGCAGAGGCGCAGTCGTTGCCAACTTGGTATCAGAACTCTATCATGACCCCCTCGTTTGTGCTGACGCTGGTCGGATTCTATGGTCTGTTTTGGCGTCGTGGCGGTCAGACATTAGGCATGCAAACGTGGCGGCTAAAAACGGTCAACAGCACCGGTCATTTATTGACTTGGGGTCAGTCATTTAAACGTATTTTCGCCGCCTGTTTGATACCATTGTTGTGCGGTATTATTGGCAGTGTCGTTGATGGATCACGGGCTGTTCTATTAGCCAGTATTTTTTTGGGGTGGATATTTAATTATGTGTTTTGCCTCTTTAACCCCCGCGGTCTGGCAGTGCAAGACATGCTATCCAACACCATCACTCTAAAAATGCCCAAACTAGAACATGAAGGCTTATGGAGTGGTTTTAAGAACCGTAAGCAAAATAAAACTTAACTGACGGTTCTTAAATGAGGGTTTTTGTACGACTATGTTCATCTGACCCTACTTACATACTAACCGTTCGGATAAGTAAAAAGGAATAACCGACAAAGAACAATACTAAGGTGACCCCAGAGGCACGACCGAATTTACGCTTAGTTTTGTAGGAAAATATACACATTGCAAACAATAACAGAGTCAAAACTCCCATAGCCAATACATCGCGCGATAAGATGATGGCGTTAGGGGCAATAGGTGCGATAAGTGCTGCCAATCCTACTACTGCTAAGGTATTGAAAATATTAGATCCGATAATATTGCCCAAAGCCATATCATGCTCGCCTTTGCGCGCGGCTGATATACTGGCTACCAATTCAGGTAATGAGGTACCGATGGCAACAATAGTTAAACCAATAATTAGCTCACTTAAACCCCAAAGTGTAGCCAACTCGACCGCGCCCCAAACGATAGCTCGTGAGCTCAATATCAGCACTAATAGCCCAAGAAACAAGCTACCTAGACCACGCGCCATGCTGTGTTCAGAATCCGAAATTTCTTCTATAGTATCATCTTCATGCTCATGATTGCCTTCACGTAGGCTCAGCACAATTTGAAGACCTAAGACTACTACTAGTAATACTATGAGTATAATCCCGTCAGTATTGTTCAAGACCCCGTCGCTTAGCTGCCAGGCTGCCACTGCCGTTACTAACAATAATAAAGGCATATCACGTTTAATGATGCTCTTGCGAATGATGATTGGACTTATCAATACGGTTACCCCTAAAACTAAGGCAATATTGATAATGTTGGAGCCATAAGCATTACCCAATGCCAGTTCTGGGCTACCCTCTAGTGCTGCCAGTACGGACACTACCATCTCAGGTGCTGAGGTACCTAGCCCCAAAATGATCACCCCAATCAAAAAACTTGGAACGTTTAGCTTATTTGCTAAGGCTACTGCGCCATCAATAAAGACATCAGCGCTCCAGACCAAAATTATAAGACCTATTACTACCGCAGTTACGGCCAACCACATAATTTTATTTCCTTATCTATAAAAAATACCAAAAGATTACTGCTAATAAAAGCACTAATAACAGGTATAAAAAAAGCTGAAACAGCATTGTTTCAGCTTTTATATTAGCACAGGTTTTTGATTAAGTTATAAAAATAACTTAAGTAATTTGACTCTATCTTTAGTTTTATTAATAAATGTCAAAGTAATGATCAATCAATATTGTCATCAACATTATCATCAATATTGACCGGTTATAGTCGAGCTACCGTAAAGATTGCTAGGGTTTGTTTAGAGATACAATCAACTTGATGAGTATCCCTTTTCATAGAGTTATGGACTAAATACTGGCTGTCTGGATTAACCATAGGGTATAACCGATGAAGAATAGCACCAGCACAATTCCAGCTAGGCGGCCTAGTTTGCGTTTGGTTATAAAGGCGAACAGACACATCATAAAGAGCAATAGGGTCAGTACTGCCATCACTAAAACGTCGCGCGACAGAATAACTGGATTGGTGGTAATCGGTACAATAATCGCCGCTACCCCCACCACCCCTAAAGTATTAAATATATTAGAGCCAATAATATTGCCTAATGCCATGTCATGCTCGCCTTTACGAGCTGCTGATAAGCTCGATACCAGCTCAGGCAAGGAGGTGCCAATAGCGACCACCGTCAAGCCGATAATCAGCTCACTGACTCCCCATAACGTTGCTAATTCAATCGCCCCCCAAACGATAGCGCGCGAGCTCAGCACTAAAATAAGTAGGCCAATAAATAAGCTCACTAAGCCGCGTATTAAGCTTGGTTCTACATGCTCCAGACCTTCATTTTTGATTATCACATCGTCTTTATGCTCATGCTCAATCTCTGAATTACCCGCGCGTAGGCTCAATATAACTTGCAGACCTATTACTATGACCAAAACTAGTAATAATACGATACCGTCAGCTTGACTTAGCCTTCCATCACGCAGCTGCCACCCTGCCAAAGCGGTAATTAATACTAGTATCGGTAGATCCCGCTTGACGACACCTTTACGAATAATAAGGGGACTTATCAGTAACGTGGCCCCTAAGACTAAGGCAATATTTACGATATTAGAGCCATAGGCATTACCTAAAGCCAAGTCAGGGCTACCTTCTAACGCGGCTAATACCGAGACTACCAATTCAGGTGCTGACGTGCCTATACCTATGATCAGCATGCCTATTAAAAAACTAGGAATCCTTAGCCTTTTCGCTAATACTGTTGCCCCATCAATAAAAACATCGGCACTCCATACTAAGATTGCCAGTCCAATAATTACTGCAATAACTGCCAACCACATGAGTAGGCTTCCTTATGAATAAGTTAATGTAAAAAAAGTACCAATCAATAGACATAAAAAAAGCTGAGTCTCTATTTAGACTCAGCTTTTATGCCAGTATAAGTTCCCTATGGAGAGGTAAGAATACCTTTAATAACTTTGCTACCTGTGTAGTATTTGTTAATTACTAGCTAAAATAGATACTTTGCTGACAAGAAAAGTAAGTAACTGATATTCCAGACAAAACCAGTCTTTAAGCGACTTGTACTGGAATGATATTAGCTGTGTCTTTAACAGTATTGTCTTCGTTGCAATAGACCAGCTTTGGTTGATAAGTGTCTGCTTCGGCTTCATCAAAATGAGCGTAGGCACAAATGATAACGATATCGCCTAAGTCAGCCATATGAGCGGCAGCACCGTTCAATGAGATGATACCAGAGCCGGCTTCAGCACGAATAGCGTAGGTACGAAAGCGTTTGCCATTGGTGACATTATAGATGTCGATGGACTCATTTTCGCGCAGACCAGCGAGGTCTAATAAATCGCCGTCAATGCCGCACGAGCCTTCATAGTGGAGCTCAGCATGCGTGACGCGGGCACGGTGCAATTTGCATTTAAGCATATTAAGTAGCATGGATTGCTTCCTTAGCGTAATAAAAGTAAAAAGTAATAAGTTAGTGGGGGTGCTTACCGTCACACTAAAGGGTAAGGAACCGGTTCAGCGCGCAAACTTGAGCACGGAGCCCAAACTTGAGATAGCAGTTAGTGCTGCTACCGGCGAAACTACAATGGGCGTTGACGTGGTTCATATCGACCAGCCGTCAAAACATTTACTATAATAAAAAACGCATCATACCTTGTCAGTCTGGTAATTTAAAGCCATTAATTTGCGTACGCGCGCGTTCAATATCACCTGCTAATAATAGTGGTAGCGACTCAAAGGCCGCAGTGAGCGCACTATCAATAGCGATCTGTTCATCAGGCGAGGCTTTAGAGAGCACATGACCCGTGACTTTAGACTTATGACCTGGATGACCAATGCCCACACGTAAACGGTGAAAGTCATTGCCAAGGTGCGGGGTAATATCACGCAGACCATTATGACCGCCATGACCGCCCCCAGTTTTTAGCTTGATACTACCTGCTGGAATATCCAGCTCGTCATGAGCGATGAGTAACTGGTCGTTATGAATGTCATAAAAATTAACCATCGGCACCACTGACTCACCAGACTTATTCATAAAGGTCAGCGGTAATAATAGCCGCACATCATGCCCATGAATTTGTCCACGCCCAGTCACTCCGTGAAATTTTTTGTCAGGGCTCAGGGCAATATTAAACTGCTGCGCTAAATGATGCACGAACCAAAAACCTGCATTGTGACGGGTAAACATATACTGCTGACCAGGATTGCCAAGACCGACGATAAGCTTTAGGGACATGACTGTACTCTGCTTGTAATCAATGAGGGAGGGATAACTGGTTGAAAACTTGCTGTTTGTTCCCTAAATAAATATATGGCTAAATTAAGATGTAACACAGGCCATTTTTTAAGGATTTTAAATCCAAAGTTTCAGATTCGGGGTCTTCAAATATCACTTACAAAAACAGCAGGAGACGTTTATCCCCTGCTGTTTTTTGAACATAAGCACAATAAGCTAATTTACCGTTTAAACAGGACGCCATAAGCGCCTATAGAACAGGAGTTAATGTGCTTATTATTCGCCGTCTGCGTCATCAGCAGCTGCTTTGTCGCTTTGCTCAGTAGAAGGAACTTCGTCAGCGTCAGTTTCAGCATCTTCATCAACTTCTTCAACCGTTGGTGGCTGCATGTTGACGATAGTACGGTCATGACCGTCTTCTAGCTCAAGCTCATTAATAACCACGCCTTCAGGCAAATCGATGTCTGATAGACGGAATAGGTCACCAATTTCCATAGTAGATACATCTAACTGTAAGTACTCAGGTAATAATGATGGTAGGCAAGAGATTTCGACATCTGATACAAGCGTAGATAGTACGCCGCCTTTTTCAGTACCTGGGGCATCTTCTCTACCGACAAAATGCATAGGAACATTCATACTGATTTTTTGACCTTTCACAATGCGCTGAAAGTCAGCATGCATTGGGAAGCCTTTAGCAGGATGGCGCTGTAAGTCTTTGATAACGACTTGATGTGCTTCGCCATCAACGGTAATAGTCAAAATATGCGAGAAGAAGGCTTCAAATTCAAGCGCTTTTACCAACTCGTTAAGTTTGATAGAAATGGCTGTTGGCTCTGCGTTACCACCATAAATGATAGCAGGAACAAGATTCTGCTTGCGTAGGCGGCGGCTCGCACCTTTACCTTGCTGGTCTGCAGAACGATTGACCGTGTATAGTTCAAAATGATTAGTGCTCATGGGTATAATCCTATAAAAAAATAGATGAAGTGTCGGGTCTAAAAAGTGGATTTGCGACCGATCCACTAATAGGTGATGATAGCCATCAGTCATGGTTACCAACGATAAAACCAGTAACAACGACATAGTGCTATTCGCTACCGTCAGTCGTTTGGCTCGATAATCATTATTATCATAGCCGTCGTCGTATGGCATGCTCAGCACTTTTTTGATGCTGTCCTGCTCAAATAGAGCAAATGACTAGCACAGGCGCGCATTATACGTGGTTTTATAGCAATAATAAAGTCTTACAGACAACACTTAGCGCCAAGACTAATCCAACACTAATATTGGTATTAGATCTTGACGCTAATTTTTGCGCATTAGTGTTGCTTATTTGCGCCGTCCAACAGCAGACTAGCAACTAATAGCTCAGTAATTAATAGCTCAGTAACTAATAGACCAGTAACTATAATTCAATCATTTAGGCATCAAACATGGCACTGATAGACTCTTCGTTATTAATACGACGTAAGCTTTCAGCCAGCATCGGCGCGATAGAGATTTGGCGAATTTTGCTACAAGCTCTGGCAGCATCAGACAATGGAATAGTATCAGTAACTACGATTTCATCTAGTACCGACTCGCTGATATTTTTCAGGGCATGACCTGACAATACTGGATGCGTAACGTAAGCGACCACGCGACGTGCGCCACTGTCTTTTAGTGCTTGCGCCGCCTTACATAGAGTACCTGCAGTATCAACCATATCATCAACAATCACACAGTCGCGGTCACGAACGTCACCAATAATATGCATGACTTGTGACTCATTAGCGCGCGCACGGCGTTTGTCAATAATGGCTAAATCGGTACCGCCTAATTGTTTGGCCATTGCACGGGCACGTACTACCCCACCAACGTCAGGTGACACCACCATGATGTTGTCATAATCTTGTTTTCTAAGGTCGTTAAGCAGGACAGGAGTCGCGTAGATGTTGTCAACTGGGATATCAAAAAAGCCTTGAATCTGATCTGAGTGCAAATCAACAGTCATGACCCGGTCGATGCTGACGATATTGAGCATATCAGCGACGACTTTAGCAGAGATAGGCACACGAGCTGAGCGCGGACGGCGATCTTGACGGGCATAACCAAAATAAGGCATGACAGCCGTGATGCGACCAGCACTAGAGCGACGCAACGCGTCAGCCATCATCATGATTTCCATCAAGTTATCATTAGTTGGTGCACAGGTGGGCTGCATAATAAACACGTCTTTACCGCGCACGTGCTCTTTGATTTCCACGGCAATTTCGCCATCAGAAAAACGAGTGATGTCAGCTTTACCAAGGGGAATATGAAGGTGGTCGGCTACGGTTTTCGCTAGTTCTGGGTGGGCATTACCCGTAAAAATCGCCAAATAAGGCATGACAAAAGTCCTATTGAGTGACTCAAGCAGCGACCGCTAAGCAGTGACAAACTGCTCAAATTAAGAAAAGTGTGGTGAACATGACTCTAGAAAATGGTAGGGGTAGCTGGACTCGAACCAACGGTGTCAGGATCAAAACCTGATGCCTTACCAACTTGGCTATACCCCTGTAATGTGTAGACTGAGCACTGCCAATGTTTAACGTTAAGCATTGGAATGGCGGTGCTGCCTTTTAAATCATTTGAAGAACAGTTAAAAACCGTCTAAAAACAACATCTTCCTAGCGGTGTTCGTTGCGAACTATACCGAAACTGGAAGGCTGTTGTCAATTGTTATAAGATAACTGGCCATTTATATTAGTGACGAATTATCATGATGCAAACTGAAAATATGGTAGGGGTAGCTGGACTCGAACCAACGGTGTCAGGATCAAAACCTGATGCCTTACCAACTTGGCTATACCCCTATTAAGGCGACCTATTATAAATTAATATTCATACATTGCAAGTCATTTGCGCTTTTTTATGACTTTTATTCATAATAATTTGAAGTCGAAGCTATTTTAACAAATTAATCCCCTTAATCCTACCACTGCTGGTGATTTAGATGACTATTTATATAATATTTACATTACATTGACTTTTGTAAATTATTGACGACATAGGCAGGGCATGGGGCATTTGTTATCCAATCTGATAATAGCGCGGTCTCATTCATCAGATGAGCGTCTAATGGCAAAAATACAGCGCTACCGGAACCGGTCATCCTTGCTACTCCTAACGCTTGCGGCTCTAAACCACGCAGATATTGCAAAGCTTGAGCTGCCGCTGGTGCAAGACTCTCAACCACCGGCGCAAAAATATTATTGTAAGGGGCACGTAGTGTTTGGATGTAATGCGAGGATTGGTCACGGATAGTGGCAGCGGATAGCGGGGTAGTGTTGCGTTGTAGCTCTGGATGCGCGAACAGCTGGGCAGTATTGATATGCGCATTCGGGGTCAGTAGTAAGTACTGCTGATTGGGCACATGAATCGCAGTGAGCTGCTCGCCAATACCCATTGCAATAGCATCTTGACCAAAGATGAATATTGGCACATCGGCCCCAAGGGTTGCCCCAATAGTGCGTAGCTGCATATTACTAAAATCTAATTGCCAAAGCTCATTAAGCACCAGCAAAGCAGTCGCTGCATTAGAGGAGCCCCCGCCCAATCCTGCGCCCATGGGCAAGCGTTTATCTAGGGTGATACTAACATGATGTAGCCGAGCGGGTAGTCTACCCAATGGGATGGCATAAGCTAACAATGCGCGTGCTGCTTTTATAATTAAGTTATCAGCTAGGCTGTCGGTGATGGTTTCAGCACCGTCGAGTGTCAGCAGTTGAGCGCAAAGTGTAGCGGCCTGCTGATGGGTAATAGGGTTTAGTGTGGGTAACACTACCTCGGATGCGCATAGGACTTCTGGAATAGGCTGCGCGTCATTGTTAACAGCATTATCAAAGTCATTGCGACCATCGTTATTAATTTTGATGCTGGAAGTAATAGTGGCTTCAAGGTCACTATCAGTTGTGGATATCAACAGCAATTGGGCTGGTAAAAAGTGTAGGTAGTCACCCCAATCAAGCAGACGAAAAACCGTCTGCAAGTTGTGGTAACCGTCAGCACGCTTACCAGTAACATGCAAAAATAAATTAATCTTCGCAGGCGATAGGCGGGTGATTAGGGCGTGCGTAACCGTTATACTGTCAGTCATAAATCACATTTTTAGTCATAAACAGGGGTCTTTATAAACGACAATCAAAGATATTATGATTTGCCTTTTTGACGATTCATTTATTAGTTTTAGTGATTGATTTATTGGTTTCGATGATTAATAGTCATGACGACTTTATGACCTTCGGGCTGTACAGCGCTGATTTTACTGGGTAGCTTATCGCTGCCCTTATAACTAAAGCTGGCTGTCCACGCACCATTGACCGAGCTAGTAAGTCGACCTTGAGCATCAGTTTGCGGCGCGCTGTCTGAGGGTGCCGAGCGTCCAGAAATCCAGTAAGGCATTTGCGAGATCGGCGCTTGCCAGCCAGTGGCTTTTTGTAGCAAGGTCTCAGGATTATCTGCAGTCAAGGTGCCGGTCTTTTCACTCACTAAAGTGGCCGTCTGACCATCATACTCGATATTGGTCTTGCCAATCCCTAAAGCACCAATCAGCTCAATAGCGAAGCGCTCGTTTTGCTGACCCCAGGCATAAAAAGCACTGCCACCTTGAGCGCCACTATTGCTAGGGGTGGTCACGCCGATTTTACCGGTGATGTTAAAGTTATTAAGTTTTTGTGCGGGTACGATAGAGCTAGGTTGGGTGGTGGCGTTCGCACCTTGCAAAGACTGACAACCAGATACGAGTCCCAAAGCTGCTGTTAAGGCAGCAAACATGGCTAATTTAGCGGATTTATGGCGGCTTGTTTTTATAGATAACATGACTTTTCCTCAAAATTTACAAACTTAAAGAGATTTAATTTTAATAAGTTAGCTTAAGCCTTGGTTGTTACCCTGTTATGCACCGTTGTTGGCTTATTATAAGCGAGGTGTACAGGAAGTTCGCTCATAGGTCTTTATCACAATCATATCGAACTTGAGACCATCTTAGACCGGCGTTAATAAAGTTGTATACGGTCATTGACGTTATGCTGTCCAAATGAGAAGCGTAGCTGTAGATCTACTAATAACGCTTCAACTTTAGCATTATCGCCTAAGCCTTGGTAAGCGCGGAGTAACAGCACACCTGAACGTAAGTTAGGCAGTACATCATAAGGCGTTTGCAGATAATCGATAACCTGGCTGTAATTATTATAGGCTAAGGCGCTACTGGCCAGCACATTTAACGCTTGTAGGTGTAGCTCATTGTCATAACGTGGGTCATCGTAACGAATTTGAATGACAGTCGTTGCCAGCGCTAAACCTTGCTCGGAGCTGCGATCGTTAGACAGCAGTAATTGCGCGTAGCTGAGCTGATAAGATAGATTACTAGGCGCCAGCGCTTGTAAATGGTTGAGTAAAGTACGTTTGATCACGTAATCATTACGGTCGTCAAGCAATTGGACGCGAGCAAAAAGCAAGGTTTCATTATCAGGATATTTACGGCTGGCGCGAGTTAATAGTCGCAATGCCTCAATGGGCTCTTCTTGCTGCCATAAGATATCTGCTTGTAACACATAGGTTTCAGGGGCGAATACCTCAAACTGTCGACGCAGTTTTTGTAGCGTGGCTATTGCTGCATCCACATCATTGTTCAGTAATTCAAAAGCCATAACCTTTTTGCGTGCCGCCAGCACTAAGTCTTCCTGCATGACCGCATTTAGGTAGTATTTAGCCTGCTCAAAGCGCTGCTGACGCTCTGCACTGATGCCAAGGTAATAATAGGCTTGGTCAAGGTAAGCTGAGTTTTTTGCGAGCATATTAAGCAGCTGATCAGCGCTGCGGTACTCTTCAATGTCTAAACTGACCAGCGCTGCCAATAAGGTAATTTCAGCATCATCATTAAAGCGATTATGTGCATCAAGCAATAGCTGCCATGCGTCTTGGCTTTGCTTCAAATCAAGCAAGTAGCGAATTTCATATAGGTATAAGCTTTTGCTACTAGGATTACGCAGACGTGATTGGTTGACATAAGTCAGCACTGTCGCGTCTGGTTCAGTTTTACGCAAAATGTCAGCTTTTAGCGTAATAAACGGCACATAGTCTGGCTGGCGATCCAACGCCCGATTAATATGAATAAGGGCTTCTTGAGGCTCATTGAACTGGTAGAGCAGCCCTGCTTTTAGTACTGACAATGAGGCATTTTGCTCGCTATCAAGAGGCTGCAAAGCGGCAAGCAATTCACGCTTGTCATTGTCTGTATCGGGATAGATGCCAATAAGAATTTCGCTTAAATCGGCACGAGGGTCATAGCGTAGGATGCGGTTTAAGGTTTCGCTAGCCAGTGTATAATCGTGTGCTCTTAGGGCCAGATGTGCGACATAAAACCAAGCAGGAACGTGGTCAGGGTTTTGGTCTTGCCAAGTCTTGGCAAACTGTAATGAGGCGCCCACAGTCTCGTTACGTAAAGACAAACTAAGCGCTCGCTCAAATACGGCGGTAGCATCTTCTTTAAAAGACTGCTGTTTATAAATAGCCAAGGCACGGCGGGTATCCCCGCGATCAGCTGCGAACTCGGCATCCAAAAGGCTATATAGGCTCGGCTCGTTAAGCCCAGTCTGCCATACGGTTGCTGATGGTAGGCTGGTAAAAGTAGCCACACTAGCTGCCATTTTTATTCTTTTACTGCTATGGTCTTTGTCACTATCGGAAGGGGCTACCGAGGTACTAATTCTTGTCGTAGTAGTGATGACAGTATCTGGTGATAAATTTAATAGATTGGCATGAGCAGGCGTCCCTAAGCACAGGCAAGCGGCCAACAGTAACGTTAGCTTATGATGCCGGCATAGTCGGTCAATGATGACGCGCAATAGAGCTTGGAGGCTAAATTGGTCGCTATGCTCAAGTTGTGATTGTAACGATAATCCAAAAAAAATCATAGACAGCAGTATTCACCCATTAGTTACCCATCCTAGTATGTACTCATGTCCTTTTATCCATAAGGTCACTTTATGTATTACTTGGCCTTAAGGCTACTTTATTACGTACTTATTATAATATTATCACAGACATATATTGCAGGTATTATATAGGTGGATGAGTATTATAAACAATAGTGCTCATGTTACTCAAACACTGGCAAAATTGATTAGATTTAAACGTGTATCGTTACTATCAAGGTTATTAGGGCTCAAGGTTATTAGAGCTGAAAAAGTTATTAGAGCTGAAAAATGCCATTAGGGCCGAAAAATACTCACCACGATCTGAAACCATAGTAAAAACGGGCTTAATGGAAATAACGCCATAGCGATACTATTTATTCAAACACGTTATTTAAATTATTCAAACAGGTCATGCAAACACGAGCAACCAAGACGCGGGAAGTCAATGGCTCATTAGCTCAACTGTATTTGCAGCAAGGGTTTCAAAACCTAAAATAGATATGAATAATGATAATTAAAAGTCATCAGAGCAGTTGATTTGTCGTTAGGTTACCCAAATACAAGTAGATAGTGGTAAGGCTGTAGAGCAATTATTAAATAAAGCCGGTAACAATGATATAATGGGCGGTTTTATACTTATCGTAACTGATTTTGACCTATTTTTAACCTGGTCTTTAATCTATTCAAATCAATAACGCTCATGATTTATGCGGCTAATGGCGTTTGATCATAGTATGTTTTAGCCTGCTATTCAAAACGAATTTCACCCGCTTTTAACACTCGCTTTTAAAGTCCGATTTTAAAAACAGAACAGTGGCTTTGCAAGTAAATGAGCGTTATGTTTATGGTCTATCAATAATGAGATTAGTGGTCATTGGGGTCAATCATAACACCGCACCAGTCGCTTTACGTGAGCGCCTGGCGCTCGTGGGTGAGGATGTCACTATTGCGCTTGAGCAGCTCAAAGGCTTTACTGATGGTAGCGTGATTGTCTCGACTTGCAATCGCACTGAAATATATGCGTTGGTACCACAAGCGCATGCCACTAACAATAATACAGCGACAAGCTCATCTACAGCACTTTCTAATAGTAGTGGCACTGCCATTAATGGCTCCAACTCTGGCGTCACATCAGAAGCTACAAGCGCCTATATTAATCATATTAAAACTTGGCTGGCTAATTTTAAGCAGTTTTCTGTCGCTGAGATTGACCAGTATTTGTATGTGCATCGTGACACCCACGCGCTCACTCATTGGTTACGAGTCGCTGCTGGCTTGGACTCAATGATATTAGGCGAGCCGCAAATACTCGGTCAAATTAAGCAAGCCGTTCATCTCGCGCAAACTGAGCACGCACTAAGCAATCAGTTAGGCTGGATTATTGACCAGGTATTTGCCGCATCTAAACGGGTGCGTAATGAGACCAATGTGGGCGCCCATGCAGTATCGCTTGGCTTTGCAGCCGCTAAATTAGTGACCCAGATTTTTGATAACCTACCCAGTCGTACCTTATTGGTGGTGGCTGCTGGCGAGATGAATCGCTTAGTCGCCACTCATATTGCAGGGCTTGGTGTTGGACGGGTGATTATCTGTAACCGTAGTCCTGAGCGTGCTGAAGCGCTAGCCGCTGAGCTGCGTCAGCCTAACCGCAGCGTAGAAATTAGGACGCTACAAGAGCTACCACAAGTGTTGGCGGAGGCCGATATTGTTAGTAGCTGTAGTGGTAGCATGGACTTGCTGATTGATAAGACCATGACCACCCAAGCGCTTAAAAGCCGCCGTTACCAGCCGATGCTGATGATAGACTTGGCCGTGCCGCGTGATATTGATTCGGCTGTCAGTCAGATTGATGATGTTTATCTTTATTCTGTCGATGACCTACAGCATGTAATCGCCGGTAATATCGAACAGCGCCGTCAAGCTGCTGTTGATGCTGAGTTGCTAGTCAGTCAATTGGTCGTTGACATAGAACGCCGCTTTCAAGTGCGCCAAGTAGGCAAAGATATTCAGCAGTATCGTGACCGTACCCATGTGCAAGTGGACAAGTTACTTATTGAGTCGATCGGCGAACTGCAGCGTGGCGATGCGAGCCCTGAAGAAGTGATTGCTGAGTTATCACGGCGTTTGACTCAAACCCTGACTCATGCACCATCGAAGCTTATGCGTAAGGCGGCAGCTGAAGGTGATAGTGAGCTGCTAGACTTTGTGGTCTCAGGGCTACAGGATGCTTATAGCCGCTAACGACGCTTATAGTCGCTAAAAATAGGCAGTAAGTTATTGGCAAACTGCTAACAACTTACTAGGAACTGCACTGATAAGACCATTGGTAAATAGAAAATTATGCTAGAGTTACCGCTAAGCGAACAATCCGTTGTCAACCACCATTATCAATGCTAATATCAAGCTGTCATGATTGTACTGAGTCATGATACTGCTATGGTAATGTCTACGTCGTGTACGTTGCCATATCTCTGACGACTGTCGCTCAACACTTTAGCTCAACAGAGTTAATTGAGCGAGATCAACAGTAGTCATTATCATCTGTCTGCCTCCGCGCAGCACCCATGATGGCGCTGATGTCACATGCAGCCTTGCATAGGACATACCTTACCAACGGCAATAGCGCTAGGATAAAGTGCTATATCGTCAATCCTATGTCTTACTGTCTATAAATACCCAATTATTACTGCCGATAGTTAGTAATGCCCATAGTAGTAACCTTATCGATAGCTATCTTAATAGTGAAAACTACAGGCTTTCAAAGCGGGCATTCAAAAATATACACCCAAATTTTAATAACATCTAAATAATCTAACCACGAACAAGGAACGTGCTATGCCTGCATTACTTCAAGATATTGATCCAGAAGGCTTATTAGAATATTCAGTGGTTTATACTGACCGCGCCCTCAACCACATGTCAAAAGCTTTTCAGCAAGTGATGAATGACTTATCTACGGAGCTAAAATCAGTTTATAACGCTGATGCCGTGGCTATTATTCCAGGCGCCGGTACGTATGGCATGGAAGCGGTCGCCGCTCAGCTAGCAAGAGACCAAGATTGCCTAATCATTCGTAACGGTTGGTTTAGCTACCGTTGGACCCAAATTTTAGAAAAAAATAATATCGGTAACACCACTACTGTCTTGGCTGCTGACCGCACTGAAGATACTGATGCGCCCAAGCCATTTGCTCCCGTTGATATCGAAACTGCCGTTGCCAAAATCAAAGAACACAAGCCTGGTATCGTATTTGCACCACATGTTGAAACTTCAGCCGGTATTATCTTACCGAATGATTATATTAAAGCCCTGAGCGACGCTGTTCATAGCGTTGGTGGTTTATTGGTTATCGATTGCATCGCTTCAGGTTGTGTCTGGCTTGATATGAAAGCGCTGGGTATTGACGTGATTATCAGTGCTCCGCAAAAAGGCTGGAGCAGTACCCCTTGTGCTGGTCTGGTTATGCTCAGCGACGCGGCAGTCAAAAAAGTGGAAACTACCGAATCTAATAGCTTTAGCCTCGACTTAAAACAGTGGCTCACTATTATGCGCGCTTATGAGAATGGCGGTCATGCTTACCATGCGACCATGCCTACTGATAGCTTACGTCAGTTCCGTGACACGATTAATGAAGCCAAAGAAATTGGTTTTGAGACACTATGTAATGCACAGTGGGAACTGGGTAATAAGATCCGTAAAGTACTCGAGGCCCAAGGTATCGAAAGTGTGGCAGCTGAAGGCTTTAGAGCCCCAGGTGTGGTGGTTTCTTATACCAGTCGCAATGATATGCATAAAGGCAGCGCGTTCGCTGAGCTTGGCATGCAAATCGCTGCTGGCGTTCCGCTTAAATGTGGCGAGCCTGATAGCTTTAAAACTTTCCGCTTAGGTCTATTTGGCTTTGACAAACTGACTAACGTTGATGGCGCTGTTGAGCGTTTTGAATCTACTCTCGAAAAAGTAGTGGCCGAATAAACGCATTGATTTGGCAAACGATTTACTGAATATTACAGGTAAATAATACTAATAAAAGTACTGATAAAAATACTGAGCCAACGCGTTCAGTATTTTTTTACCTATTTATTATACTTTATTATATAATGTATTTTTATAAATAGAATTTTAGAGTAATACTTGATAAAAATTAGGTTAGGTAATCAGTTATGACTATACAGATAGACTGGCAAGCATTTACCCCAATCTCATTAGTAGGTGGCTTAATATTGGGGGTGGCGACTGTCATTTTGCTATTAGGTATGGGACGTATCGCAGGTATCAGTGGTATCGCGTCCAGCTTGTTGAAGCCCAAGCGCGTAGAGGTGTGGCAAATATTATTTGTACTGGGCCTTGTCGTTTCACCGTTATTGTATCAACTGGCATCGCCGCTACCCATTATGCAAGTGACCAGCTCATTGCCGTTATTAGTTGGTGCCGGCTTACTAGTTGGTTTTGGCACACGCTTGGGATCAGGTTGCACCAGTGGCCATGGAATCTGTGGTAATGCTCGGCTATCACCACGTTCAATGGCGGCAACGGTGACCTTTATGTTATCTGGTGTGCTTACGGTCTATATTGGCCGACACCTGCTTGGGCTCATCTAATCGTAGCTGGTTGCTAACAGGTTCACTATTTTGACTAGACAATATAAGAGACTAAGATGTTAAAAAATATAATTGGGCTAGTAGCAGGGTTATTATTTGGTTTAGGGCTGCTAATATCGGGTATGACGGACCCTACCAAGGTACAGGGGTTCTTGGATGTCTTTGGCGCATGGGATATCTCTCTAGCACTAGTGATGGGTGGCGGATTAATGGTGGCCATCGTTGGGGTACAATTGGCCAAACGCCAAGGTAGCAGCTGGATTGGGACACCGATAGAGATGCCCAATAACACTACAATTAATAAAAAATTACTAATTGGCGCGATATTATTTGGCATTGGTTGGGGTTTAGTGGGTATCTGCCCAGGACCAGGCATTGTATTGCTAGGTACTGGACAGTGGCAAGCTTATGTATTTATCCCTGCCATGGTAATTGGTATGTTGATCTATCAGTGGCTTGAGCCCAAGCTTACTTAGAAGTCAGCTTTAAAAATAGATAGTAAATAAAAAGGTCAGCTTAATCTTAAATTAGGCTGACCTTTGTTAATAGCTGATCTTAACAGCTGATTGTAATGATTGGTTCTAATAGCCAGTCAGTTGTTTTTGGCTGCTCATTTTGGTTGGTGCGTGACCTTTGAGGTTTCATGTGCCAAAGATTTGGCCGCTTGGCGTAACTCAAACTTTTGTACTTTGCCGGTGCTGGTTTTAGGTATTTCGGCAAAGATAATGTGTTTGGGTACTTGAAAGCCAGCCAGATGATGGCGGCAATGCTCGATAACCGCATCGCGCTGCAAGGTGCTGCCGTCATAAATCTCAATAAAGGCGACGGGTACTTCGCCCCATTTATCATCTGGTGCGGCAACCACTGCGCAGCTTTGAATTGTCGGCATTTTATATAAGACATTTTCGACTTCAATACTAGATATATTCTCACCGCCGGAGATGATGACGTCTTTAAGTCTGTCCATGATTTTGATATAGCCATCAGGGTACTTAACCCCCAAATCACCCGTGCGGAACCAACCGTCAGCAAACGCGGCTTCGGTGGCTTTGCGACTTTTGAGGTAACCTTTCATCACCATATTACCGCGTAGGGCCAATTCACCCATTTCTTCGCCATCAGCTTTTACCAGTTCCATGGTTCCTTGTTTGAATACATCAAACCCTGCCATTAAATGTGAGGTTACGCCTTGGCGTGATTTCTTTTGAGCGCGGGCAGCAATATCAAGATCGCTCCATTCTGCTTGCTCAGCGCAGATAGTCACCGGTCCATATGCTTCGGTAAGGCCGTAAGTGTGAGTGATATCGAAGCCCATCTCTTCCATTTGTGCGAGCATAGTTTCAGAGGGCGGTGCACCGGCAACCCAGCCTTTGACTTTATGATTGATCGCTGCTTTATATTCTGACTTACCGCTCGCAATCATATTGTGAACCACTGGTGCTGAGCAATAATGACTGACTTTATACTTGGCAATCAACTGCAAAATGAGATCGGTGTCCATCTTACGCAGGCAGACGTTAACGCCAGCTCGCTCAGCGATAGACCACGGAAAGCACCAGCCATTGCAATGAAATAGGGGCAGCGTCCATAGATAAATAGGATGCTTGGGCATGTCCCAATCTAAGATATTAGACACCGCATTGAGGGTCGCACCGCGATGATGATAGACCACACCTTTTGGGGTGCCGGTCGTGCCTGAGGTATAATTAAGCGCAATAGCGTCCCACTCGTCTACTGGTTTTTCCCAATTGTCTAAACGGTCGGAGCTAGTAATTAATGCTTCATAGCTCATCTGTCCAAAATCATCAGTATCAACAGCGTTATCTGTGGCATGGATAACAATTAACTGAGGGAAGGTCTCATCGATAATCTCAGCAAGATCAGCGAATTCGCTGTCCATGATTAAGACTTTGGCTTCAGAATGTTGCAGACAAAAAGTTAAAGCATTAATATCTAGACGAGTGTTCAAGGTGCACAATACACCGCCTGACATTGGTATGCCAAATGCGCACTCTACCATGGCTGGAGTATTGGGCAGCATAACCGCGACGGTATCGTTTTTATCAATACCTAGTTTACGTAGACCATCCGCCAACTGTTGGCAACGAGTATAAGTCTGCTGCCAGGTTTGGGTTAGATTGTTATGTTTAAGATCGTCGTAAATGATGGCGGTCTTATCAGGATAGACCTGTGCGCTGCGGATAATAAAATCAATAGGGGTGAGTGGTTGGTAATTGGCAGGGTTTTTGCCGAGACCTGTATGAAAGTCGGTCATGGAGATAGTCCTTTATCGTATTCTTATAAAATGGTGAACCAAGTATAAAACCGCTATAGTATCAGACTGGCTTAATATAGTGCTCAGCGCTCAGTCAGCTACAATTTTCACGCATCTTACTATAGCCAGTTCAAAATAAAATAGATACAGCTGTGTCAGCGCACTACTGTTATAAATTTTTCTTGCTTGCTGTTCGAACACGTGACAGAGGCTACGAAAAATTCATAACAGCAGCACTGCATCGTTTTTAGATTGGATTTACTATATTACTAGTTCTATACTTGACCTGCTATAAATACTAGGTCTTTCATTAAGGGTAATATCGCCTAAAAAACGAGTTTGTTTGGTGACTTTCGCTCAATCGTATAACATTTTGTACTATACAGATATCTATTTTAAGCAATAATTTTAAGGCAGATGTTTAAGGTAGATGTTCAAGGCGCTTTCTTAACGTGAAGACTTCAACTCTGACATATGCTTACTATCCATCTGTAGTAAATAGATCATACTAGGAACAGTAGACGGTACGAATTATTGAGTAGCCGTTAGCAATAGACAGTATTACCATAATGCTCACTCATCAGTCGTTTGTGTGCGTAGCTGAGAATAAAGGGGGTGTGGTACGATAGAATTAATATCAAATTTTCATATCGTTTTTATAACAATAACCCGTAGATCCAGAAGGATAATGTCATGAGCGCCAGCCTTGATACCGCCAGCCAAGCAAACCCTAGTCAATCAAACAACAGCATTAAAAATACCGATCGTATTGCTACCAATAGTGCTGCGATTGATGCTGCTAATGCCTCCGAGTATTACCCACATTTGTTTACACCGTTAGATTTAGGGTTCACTACTTTGAAGAACCGTGTAGTCATGGGCTCGATGCATACCGGTCTTGAAGACCGTTTTTACAACTATGGCAAGCTCGCTGCGTATTTTGCTGAGCGTGCCAAAGGTGGTGTGGCCATGATGATTACTGGCGGTATCTCGCCCAACCGCGAGGGCTGGCTATTACCGGCAGGCGGTACTATGAACAGCAAGATGGATGTTATCAACCATCAACGCGTGACCCGTGCTGTGCATAAGCACGACAGCAAAATAATCATGCAGATATTGCATAGTGGTCGCTATGGTTATCACCCGTTTGTCGTATCATCTAGCCCGATCAAGTCGCCAATCTCACCGTTTAAACCGCGTAAAATGAGTATTAAAAATATCGAGCAAACGGTCAAAGACTTTGCACGCTCAGCTCGTTTAGCCAAGCAAGCTGGCTATGATGGTGTTGAAGTTATGGGCTCTGAGGGTTATCTACTCAATCAGTTCTTATCGCGCCACGTCAACAAGCGTAGCGATATTTATGGTGGCGATATTCATGGGCGTATGAAGCTGGCAGTAGATGTGGTCAAAGCCGTTCGCGCGGCGGTTGGCGAAGATTTTATTATCTTATTTCGCTTATCAGTGATTGATTTGGTCAAAGACGGCAACGTCATGGATGAAGTCATTACCGTCGCTAAAGCGCTAGAAGAAGCTGGCGTGACCATAATGAATACCGGTATTGGCTGGCATGAAGCCCGCGTGCCGACTATCGTCACCAGTGTCCCGCGCGCCGCTTTTGTAGACTTTACCGCTGAGATTAAAAAACATATCAGCATTCCGATGATGGCTGCCAACCGTATCAATATGCCAGATACTGCTGAATCAATCGTCGCTAGTGGTCAAGCTGATTTGATTCAGATGGCACGCCCGTTCTTAGCGGATCCAAACTGGGTCAATAAAGCTAAAAATGGTGAGGCTGCTCGTATTAATACTTGTATTGCTTGTAACCAAGCTTGCCTTGACCACACTTTTGAAAATAAGCGCTCAACTTGTCTGGTCAACCCACAAGCCTGCTATGAGACCGAATTGGTTTACAAAAAGACTAAAAAGCCTAAAAAAGTCGCGGTTATTGGTGGCGGGGTAGCGGGTATGTCAGCAGCGCATGTCGCAGCATTACGCGGCCATAAAGTGACGCTGTTTGAAGCCAAAGATATCTTGGGCGGACAGTTTAACTACGCCAAGGTTATACCGGGTAAAGAAGAGTTCTTTGAAACCATTCGCTACTATATTAACGAGCTTGAGCACTTAGGCGTGAAGGTCAAGCTCAATACCAAGGTAGATAAAGCATTGCTAGAAGCTGGCAAGTTCCATCATGTGATCGTGGCAACTGGGGTGGTGCCTAAAAGCTTGGTTGGTAAACTTGAAGGTGCAGATTTGCCGCAAGTGATGACTTATGCAGAATTACTCTCTGGACAAAAAGCAGTCGGAAATACCGTTGCAGTTATCGGTGCAGGCGGTGTTGGCTTTGACGTAAGTGAGTATCTAACGGCTCGTCATGGTCAGCCATTAGATGAGCTGCCACCTGAAACCTTAAAAGACCCAAGCTATCGTCCAAAAGCGCAATCAGTTAGTGAATGGCGTGAAGAGTGGGGCGTGACTGATGATTTTAATTATCAAAGTGAAGGCGGCTTGATTAAACCAGACGCCATTACGCCCGTACGCCAAGTCTATCTGATGCAACGTACTAAGGGGCGCTTGGGTGGCAGTCTCAATAAAACGACCGGCTGGGTCCACCGTGCTCATGTCAAATCGCATGGTGTTATTCAAGTGTCAGGGCTACAGTACGAAAAAATCACTAACGAAGGCATCTGGATCACCAATAATCAAGGCCAAAGCCAGCTGCTGCGTGTTGATAGCGTGGTAGTGTGTGCGGGTCAAGAGTCAGTAGTAGATTTGATGCCCAATGTTGGCGACGCGCCTGATGCACAATATCATTTGATTGGCGGAGCCAAACTGGCCGCTGAGCTAGACGCCAAACGTGCGATACGTGATGGGGCTGAGGTAGCGGCAGGAATTTAACAGTTAAATAAAGCTATAGAAGTGGCGAAGTATTCTATCTCGCTATTCACTTAATAAT
The DNA here is from genome assembly GCF_017875835.1 of Psychrobacter sp. PL19. Classification (NCBI taxonomy): domain Bacteria; kingdom Pseudomonadati; phylum Pseudomonadota; class Gammaproteobacteria; order Moraxellales; family Moraxellaceae; genus Psychrobacter; species Psychrobacter sp. PL19. The sequence continues at coordinate 351,578 of NZ_JAGING010000001.1, read as the reverse complement.
CGCATGTCGATAACCCGCTTAATTTTAGGCGGGTTTTTTATTGGTTATATTTCTCTTTATTTATCTCATAATCCCTCAAATCAAAAAATTTATATCCAAACTTAGGTTGCGTATCACCTTGACTTGCTAACCTTTTCATCAACTTAAAACTTTCAGATTCTTTACTATATCTATAATAATTAAATATTATTATAGATAAGACTATCGCTCTGACTACAAATCAGACGAGCATATAAACTTATCCTAAATAAGCAGGCGTAGGATGGGTTATCTAAAGCGTAACCCACCAAGTTTATGATTCTAATATCCAATGGTAGATTACGTCTAATCTTCATTCTTTACGAGAGTTCGAAGAAACTAATCTACCTTATTCCCTTTCTAATACAATACCGTCAAAATAACCTCGCACACCACAACGTCCCGATCTGAATTGGTCGTCAATGTCTTTTAATAGTAGCTGAGTCTTACCTTTATAAGGTGCTGGATACAAGCGCAGCTCAAGAATTTCATCTTGTCCATCGTCATTAATGACCCAGTGATTCTGAGACCATGTTGCAATGTTGTCTCCAACATCACAGGTATGAAAATTAGTAAAAAATAAAGTTCCCTCTATAATTGAGAGATAAGGTTTATTAGCGACACTATAAATCGATAAAGTATTCGTTACCTCTTGCGGATCATTCCGGTTAGTTTCTGAATTGTATATTGAGGTTTTAAAAGTTTGAGAAAACTTGCCAAACTCATTTTTGCTAGGTAAATCAGAACGACTTAGCTCGTCTGGGAAGTTCCAAGCCACACCATAATAATTTTTATCTTCAATATACTCTTTATACTCGCGGATGAGACACTCTGTTTCTTTACACGTGTTGCGCTGAAATTTAAGCCAAAGTCGTTGATCGATAATCATGTTACCTTTAAGAATTTCGCTGTCTTCATAATCAAAAGTATTAGTGAGATTTTGTTTATATTTTTTCGCCATAGCATCATCGAGTTTGGAAAGCTCAGGACTTTTACAAATAGTTTTTTCTACCCAAGTAGCAGCTTTTTTGCAATCGAAACTTGCTGAATTTGCCTGAGTAGATAATAAAGAAGCTCCTAAAATACTTACTATGGCTAAGACTAGTTTTTTCATATTATTCTCGTTTTCTTAAAGCTTGATGATATTTTAATGAAGTTATTGTAGATACAAGAGTAAGTCATTAGCAGCGCAACTCACCAAATTTGATATCTAATAGTGAATTACGTTTAACTTTTCCTATTTATGAGAATTTGGTAAGTCCAATCCAGCCTTATTTACCATGTACCCATATTTTCCATCGAAATCCAAGGTTCAAATGGCTCTAGTCGCTCACCATCTTGCAGCAATTCGATTGAAATATCGTTAGGGTCTTTAACGAAAGCCATATGTCCATCTCTAGGTGGCCTTAATATGTCGACACCCGCTGCCATAAATGTTTCGCATTGCTCATATATATTATCAACTCTAAAGGCAAAGTGCCCAAAGTTGTCTCCATTGCTATATTCTTTTTCGTCCCAGTTATGAGTAACCTCAATCTCTGGAGCACCGTCATGAGTCGCTAAAAAGTATAAGCTAAATCGTCCTGTTTCAGAGTCCTTTTTCCTAAGAAGCTCTAAACCCATAAGCTCACAATAGAAGTGTAAGGTGTCCTCTAGTTTGTTGGTTCTAATCATTGCATGTAAGTACTTCATAAAAACACCTTATAATTTATAGTTGTTTAAAAAATTTAGCGGTAAAGTTTTAATTGATAGTGATAGCCTTGAATGAATCTATATCCTATTTTTATGTCTTCTTCATCAAACGATAAAAATCTCAAATTTCCATCTCTGTAACCAGCCATTCACAAAAATCATCAACTTGAGCTGCTAAATTTGGCTGTGTTTGTTTAAGCTCGTCTAGCTTAGCTCTGATGTCCTTCTTATTGTATTTGACCCCTGTCAGTGTGTCTCTTAAGACGTCAATTAATTCGATATTTAGTGCATCAGAAAAAATAACCACTTCTTCGATCACCGCCTGTTTTACATCCATATGTAAATCAATCATGCCCCAATCAAAGCGCGTTTCGATACGATGGGAGAATTCAGGGGTTTTGCCAAAGCGCCAATTCCAGTCTGACATTTGCTGGTAGTATTTATTAAGAGTAGGCTGCTTGGCGAGGCTGGCTTCATCTAACTCTTCTACTTCGACCGTTTGTCCATAATACTCACAAAACGCCTCGATAATTGCTTCAGACAACATCTCGTGATTGATGTCTTTATTGAATTCAACCAAGTTAGCAACCCGAGAGCGGACGGACTTGATACCTTTTGCTTGCAATTTTAGCGGGTGCGGATTGAGATAATCACCAAGCTTTTGCATGTCAGCATTCACCAGTAAAGTGCCGTGATGAAAGCTACGATCAACTGCATGTTTGAAAGCGCTACCTGATATTTTACGATCACCAACTTGCATGTCGTTACGGCCGGACAGCTCGGCGTCTATACCCAGTTTCTTCAGGGCATTGATGATGATAGTAAAGTTAGCTGCCTGATCATACTTATTTTTGGGCGATAAAAAGGTAAAATTGGTATTGCCTAAATCATGAAAAACAGCCCCACCACCACTTTGACGGCGAGCAAGAAAGATATGGTCTTCTTCCATTTTGTCAGTCTTACATTCTACCCAAGGGTTTTGTGAGCGTCCAATAACCACGGTTTCAGAATTACGCCATAAAAATAGTGTGTGGGAGTTGGGATCAAGCGCTTGAAATATCCAATCCTCGGTCGCCAGATTAAACCAAGGGCTGGTCACCGCCGATTTTAAGATACGTAGTTTCATTTATTTGATTCCTTGTTTATCACGGTATTTATAATGATTTTTATCAGTTAACTGTTATAGATTGGCTTATTAATATTAGAGACAGTCATTTTTACTGATGCGTGGCCAAGGCTTGATTATTCTTTAAGACTGGCAATTTAGCGAGATAAAATATCTAAACCTATTAATAGAGCAGATGCTTTGACCAGTGCTTTTAACTATTAAGATTAACACTATTGGATTGAGAATTGGGTAGGGGATTACAGCTAGAGTTTAAGAAAGGGTTGAAAGGGTTTCAGATTTATGAAAAATTCACGGGTATGTCGAAGAATGAATTGGTATATGATGAAGGCTATGAAACTAAATTTTAAGCTATCAGCGGCATAGCCAGTTCAAAATAAAATAGGTACATTTACAACAGCGGTACTGTATCGTTTTTAAACTGGATTAACTATATCATCGGATGCATTAAAAGGAGATTTATATGAAAGCGGCACGTTTTTACGACAAAGGCGATATTCGTATTGAAGACATCCCAGAGCCTACTGTAGAACCAGGTACGGTCGGAATCGACGTTGCTTGGTGTGGTATCTGTGGTACTGATTTGCATGAGTTTATGGAAGGTCCTATTTTTATTCCACCTTGCGGTCATCCCCACCCCATTTCAGGAGAGTCTGCCCCAATCACTATGGGCCATGAATTCTCGGGCGTCGTTTATGCTATCGGTGAGGGTGTTGATGATATTGAAATCGGTCAGCATGTCGTGGTTGAACCATATATTATCGCTGATGATGTTTCTACCGCGCCTGGTGAGAATTATCACTTATCAAAGGATATGAACTTTATCGGTTTGGGTGGTCGCGGCGGTGGCTTGTCTGAAAAAATTGCGGTCAAGCGACGCTGGGTACATCCTATCTCTAATAAAATCCCGTTAGATCAAGCAGCCTTGATTGAACCGTTAGCCGTTGGCTATCATGCTTTTGTACGTAGTGGTGCTAAAGCAGGTGACATTGCTTTGGTCGGTGGTGGTGGTCCGATTGGCTTGTTATTGTCTGCAGTTTTGAAAGCCAAGGGCATTACCGTAATTCTCACTGAATTGAGTACCAAACGCAAAGAGAAGGCTAAAGAAAGTGGCGTCGCCGATTATGTTTTAGATCCGACTGAAGTAGATTTGACTGAAGAAGTCATGAAGCTTACGGACAATCGTGGTGTAGACGTGGCCTTTGAATGTACTAGCGTCAATAAGGTGTTAGATTCGCTGGTTGAACTCACCAAACCTACTGGAGTGGTTGTGATTGTCTCTATCTGGAGTCATCCAGCCTCCGTAAATGTCCATAGCGTAGTCATGAAGGAACTTGATATACGCGGGACTATCGGCTATGTAAACAATCATCAAGAAACCATCAAATTGGTCGAAGATGGCTCGGTTAATCTTGAGCCCTTTATTACTCAACGCATCCAGTTGGATGACTTAGTTTCTAAAGGCTTTGAGACCTTAATTCATAATAATGAGTCAGCGGTGAAAATTATTGTGAACCCAAACCTGTAAATAATAAGGCAAGGGGCTAGTTGTCATAGACTAGGGCTGTTTGGCTAGGTGATCTTAATTGGTACGTTAGAATTAAGACCATCTCAAGCGGCTTGCATTCATCTAGGAAAACGTAGACACAGCAAATACCTCTGTAAGCTTTGTAAATTAAGCATTATGAAGGTATTTGCTGTCTATATATTAGAGCATGTTGTCTATTTAATGACTGCTTTATAATAACTTATACCAAGATTGAGAGTATTTACGTACATAGATTGTGTACTTGCTAGCGCTGTTCGATAACTCGCTAGTCTATTTAAATTATCCTATATAAAATTCCTTTATCCACTATAGTATTCAGAGTTTTTAGACCTTAAGCTTGTCACTAATATTTGGCAGTAACTCATTAATTTGGTGTTGCTGAAAGACCTTGGCGCCACGCGAAACGGTGGCAATACCGACCCCCAGTCTGGCACTAATCTCTCTTTGCGTCACTCCTTGATGCAGCAGCGCAAAAATCTTTAACCGATTCACTAGTTCTTGCTGTTCTTTGTCGGTCAGCAATGCTTCTAATATCTCCGACAGCTGCTCTTTATCATTAGTTTCCAGCAGCAAATCTAATAAATAATCGTATGCTCCGTTGGACGAAATGTCCTCTGTTGGCATGTTGCTCTCCTTTTTATAAAAATAAATTAAAGTGGTTGATTCTTTGCAAGTTTGCGACCGCTTCAAGCTCACCTGACGCACTGTAGGTAGTGTAGCCTGTAGTTCTACGATCTAGTTCTTGGTTCTAGAATACTTCCTAGTCCCATAATTAAATGCAAGCAATTGTAAAAATAAGCGTTAAATACTCTGAAGGTAATGCTTAAGCTTGACCTGAAATAAAACTTAGCTTAGAATAATGTTTCATTGTACTAGAACATGATAACAATTACTTTATTATATCGTACAAAACTAATCTTCAAAACGGCTTTATTAAACAGCTTTCTTAACTAATTTTCAAAAATATTGAGGTTTTAATATGACCACTGTAAATGAGGCAACTGCTACCAATAGTTACGGGCTACCTCAATTGATATTACCCAGTAATGATGGTTTGTATGGTGAGTTCGGTGGCAAGATTGCCCACCCTGATCTGGCCAAAGCCATGGATGAGATAGAAAAGGGCTTTCGTGAAATTATCAAAGATGATGATTTTATTATTGAAATGCAGCGTTTGCGCGAGACTTATATCGGTCGTCCAAGTCCTATATATCATGCCAGACGTTTAACGGAGCATTGCGGCGGGGCGCAAATTTATTTCAAGCGTGAAGATTTAAATCATACTGGTGCCCACAAGATAAATCACTGCTTGGGTGAGGTGTTACTGGCAAAAAAATTAGGCAAGACTAAGGTAATTGCAGAAACAGGAGCAGGGCAGCACGGGGTGGCACTGGCAACTGCGGCGGCCTTGATGGGTATTGAGTGCGAGATACATATGGGGGTAGTTGATATTAAAAAAGAACACCCGAACGTCAGCCGTATGAAAATTTTAGGCGCAAAAATTGTTCCCGTATCACGTGGCGCAAGTACTCTAAAAGAGGCCGTGGATAGTGCTTTTGAAGCTTATCTTGGCGAGCTAGAGACCAGTATGTTTGCGATTGGTTCTGCTTTAGGACCGGCACCCTATCCTGAAATAGTGAGTTACTTCCAATCGGTGGTTGGACGTGAAGCCCGCGCGCAGTTCTTAACCACGACTGGCAAATTACCCAATAAAGTAGTGGCCTGTGTCGGTGGCGGCTCGAACGCTATCGGTATATTTAGTGGGTTTTTGGGTGATGAAAATGTCGAGTTAGTAGGGGTTGAACCTGCTGGTGAAGGCTTAGATACCCCAAACCATGCAGCAACTATGACTCTAGGTGTTAAAGGTGAGATTCATGGTTTTAAATGTTATGTATTGCTTGATGATAAAGGCCAGCCTGCTCCCGTACATTCGATTGCTTCAGGTTTAGATTATCCTGGAATTGGGCCGCAACACTCACATTTAAGAGATGAAAAATTGGCCACTTATGAGTCTGCAACAGATGCTGAGTGCTTAGAAGCCTTTATGGCGTTGTCACGACTAGAAGGCATTATTCCAGCCTTGGAGTCTGCGCACGCCATTGCCTACGCGATGAAAATTGCCAAGGACTTACCCGCCGAGGATACTATTTTGATCAACTTATCAGGGCGTGGGGACAAAGATATTGATTTTATTTTAGATAAAGTACAGTTGTAGTCTAATATTATGGTTGTGGAGTGGGTTACTGCGAGCGTAAGCCACTCCAACGTCGCTACTCAAAGTGATTATTTAAAGTGATGATTCAACGTTATAACTGACACAAATCACGCTACTTAAACAGTCTCTATTATTATTGTCTTCCCAAGGTGAAGGTAGTGGTAACGCTGCCATTAACCGGTAGCGTGGCATTGCCCAATCGTCTCTCTTATTGCCCTTATCATCTTTGCTGGGCACTGGATACTTTTTCTTACGCTCGCGGTCGGACAGTGCGATAAAATCAAGAAAACTTTGCGCGTCTTGAGCCAAGGTACTGTTAGAGCGTTTGGATAACTGTGTCATTGCTTGTGTGTATTTGGGATCAAGAAATTCGTGTACAGCATCATCTGTCCAGCGGGTATTGTCTGAACCATAAAACAGCACATAGCGATACAGGCTAAATAAATCTTTTGCATCTTGAATAAAATAACTTTTTGGGTAACGCCGGATATAATCTTCCCAAAAGTTAGCACGGGCAATCACTTCGCTAAAAGACACTGCAACCGCCGCATCGTTCCAAAAAATATCTTGATTGTCTTTTGCCATACGCTGAATAAACTTGGCCTGTTCGTTGGGTAGATAGGGAATAAATAGCGCTGCCATCGCCTTTAAATTATGATGAAATGTGAAGATACCTTCGCCTAAATATAGCAGGCTAACGTCAGCGTTATTCGCTACTAATTCAATAAGGTAGCGTCCACGTGGGCTCAGTGTTTTTAGTTGCTTAACAGATAATCCTTGGCCTTGTTCTATGGTTGCTACTACCTCGTAAAAGTCTGCATCGTCCATATCATCATTAGACCCTAAAAAACGTCCATACAGCGCCTGATACTCCTTTAGCCACTGCAGTATTTCGACGTTATCAGTCATTGGCAAGCAAGCATTTAATTGCCGCTGGATAGCGTGAATATCTTCGATTTTACTTTTATTATCAATGGCTGTCATAGCCTCACTGAGCTTAGTGCAAACCAGCTTATCTGTTAGCTTTTTTTCAGACAGCTTTATCAACGCAGTCGCTAATGCCTTTGGGGTTTTTGCCTCTATTAGAGGTTCTGCATTTGGCTGCTCTACAGTTTGCGTGGATGTTGATTTGGTTTTGGATGTTTCTGGCAGATCAGCTGGAGGCTGGCAAGCGCTCATAGCAAATAATAGGCTTGCTCCCATCATCAGTGCTAATGTGGTCTTTTGCATAATTTGAATCCTTTAGGGTAATCTTATTAACTTAATACGGTTATAAGAGTACTTGAATAATGAGTATTATAAATATCGATATCACGTTATATGGGCGTTTTTGTTTGTAAAATATGCTTGAATAACATCATTGATCCCCTATAAAGGAAATTGAGAATTAACAGAACGCTAAGTGAATTCAATAAGTAGAACTAATTTTTACTCATTTAGCTATAAACTTTATAATGATAGACAAGGCACCTCATGGCACACGATAATTTATTCGAACCCGTCAAGATGGGTAAGCAAACTCTGAAAAACCGCATTGTTATGGCACCATTAACGCGCTTACGTGCCGTTGAACCGGGTGACGTACCAACAGCATTGGCGGGTGAATACTACTCACAACGCGCAGGCGCAGGTCTTATTATAACTGAAGCAACCCAAGTCTCGTTTCAAGCAAAAGGCTATGCAGGTGCGCCAGGTCTACATACGCAAGATCAGATGGTTGCGTGGAAAACTATCGTTGACAATGTCCATGCAAAGGGCAGTAAAATAGTTGTGCAACTTTGGCATACGGGTCTCGTTGCCCATGAGAGCGTCCAGCCTGATGGTAAAGCGCCCATCTCAGCCTCCGATATCGATGTCGGCGTACGTACTTCTCTACGCGATAGCGACAATCAAGCGATTCGTGTCGCTGCAACACCGCCGCGTCCAGCAACTATAGCTGAGATCAAGCAAGTTATTGCTGACTTTGCACAGGCGACTAAGCTTGCCCAGCAAGCAGGCTTCGATGGCGTAGAGGTTCATGGTGCTCATGGTTATTTATTACATCAATTTTGGGTTGAGCAAACCAATAAGCGCGATGATGAATACGGCGGCAGTCGCGAGAACCGTGCGCGCATAATGCTCGATGCTATCGATGCTTGTGTCGATGCTTGGGACAGAGATCACGTTGGTGTCCGTGTCTCGCCACTCGGCAGCTTCAATAATGTGGATGCCGGCTACGAAGAAGACAAAAATATCTGGTTAATCGAGCAAATCAATAAGCGTGATTTGATGTATTTGCACTTGTCTGAGCCGGATTGGGCAGGTGGTACACCATACAATGATGGTTTCCGTCAAAATATTCGCGCAGTCTTTGATAATACTATTATCGCAGCTGGTGGTTATACTGCTGAAAAAGCGGAGAGAAATGTTCGCGAAGGGTACATTGATGCCGCTGCTTTTGGCCGTGACTATATTGCCAATCCTGATCTGGCTGAGCGTATTCATCAGGGCGCCGCGCTTAATGATCAGCATCCAGAAAGCTTCTATGGTGGTGGTACAGCAGGCTATACCGATTATCCATTTTTAGACCAAGCCTAATAACTGTTTATTTATAGACAGCTGTTAAAAAAGCCACCTTGCTAGCGATAGCCAGGTGGCTTTTTTATAATAAACTTCCAATATTTAATTTTAAGCGAATATTTTAACCAAAATTACCCGTTTGATAGTCATGCAGAGTCCGCTCTAGCTCATCAGCGGTAGTCATTACAAAGGGACCATAGCTGGCAATCGGCTCACCAATCGGCTCGCCACTGAGCAGCAGTAACTTAACGGGCACTGAGACACTATCAGAGGTGACAGGATAGTTCAGTTCGATGACATCAGTAGATGAGCTGGATGACTGCTGAGACTCAGAGTTCTCAGTTTGTAGAGGTGTTGTTTGTTTGGTGGGCGCAGCAAACTGAATCAGCTTGCCAGCATCAACTAGAGTGTCATTGACAAGTAGCTCGCCCTCTTGCACCAGCAGCATAACATTGTGGCTATCAGGAACATTGAGTGTCGTGACGCCCGTGGTTAGTAGTTCAATATTCCATAAGTTAACGGGCGTAAAAGTCGTTGCAGCGCCGCGCTTATCTTGGTACTCTCCTGCGATGATAGTGGCGCTACCGATTTTTATACTATTGTCTGTAACTTGTCCATCAGCAGTGTCTTTATAAGCAGTGCCAGTAGCGTTGTCGCCAGCTTCACTAGCTTGACTATACAGATCAATAACGGGCATGTTAGTACGTCTAATCGTTTGGTGGTTTGGCGCTGTCAGTTTGTCTGCTTGTGGTAGGTTGATCCACATCTGCACCATGCTAAAGACCCCACCGTGCTGTCCAAAGTCTTTTGAGTGAAATTCTTCGTGCATGATACCGCGCCCTGCGGTAATCCATTTGACATCTCCCTCCGAAATAGTACCGCAACCACCTGCTGAATCGGCATGACTAAGCTGACCAGCATAAGCGATGGTCACTGTCTCAAAACCTCTATGTGGATGCTGACTCACCCCATACGGATGAGTATCATAATAGATATTAGGTGCAAATGTCCTTGGTAAGCCATAATCAAACAACAAAAAAGGGTCAGTGTGCTGGTAATTAAAGTCAGGATCTTCACTAAAATGACTGATCAACGTTTTTACATGAAAGCCATCACCTATCCAATGACTGGGCTTATCACCATGAACTTTTTTGATTGCACGCATGTATTACCTCATAAAATTAAGTTTATTATCGGATTAATATAAAAGATAAGCGGGAAGTTACAATCAAACTCACTGTGACGCTTTGCTTATTAGCCGGCTTCGGTTAGTAAATTAGGTTTCAATTAAACCACTTCACCGCAGACAAAGCCGCTGGCCCATGCCCACTGAAAGTTATAGCCACCAAGCCAACCGGTCACATCGAGGACTTCACCAATGAAGTACAGTCCGGCCTGATGGTTGCTTTGCATATTTTTGGAGGAGACTTCATCCGTTTTGACTCCACCGCGCGTAACCTCAGCAGTGCGATAGCCTTCAGTACCTGACGGCTTAATCCGCCAGCCATTAATGGTCGCTCCAAGCGCCGTTAAACGCTCGTCTTTAATATTGGCCAGTTCAGTATCTTTAATATCGTCCCACAGCGCCGTTTGTAGGGCGGTCAGTAGTTTTTTGGGCACGCTGTTATCGGTATAGTCAGCCAGTACCGTGCGGACCAGCTGCCTTGGGTGCGACTTTTTATGGTCTAGCAGCAGCGCAGTCATATCGATATCAGGGAGTAAGTTAATGTCAATATGTTCGCCTGTCTGCCAGTAGTTAGACAATTGCAGCATGGCAGGACCAGACAGACCACGATGGGTAAAGAGCATTGGCAGACGAAACGAGATCCGCGCATTACTCGCAATCACTGGTAAGCTAATACCTGCCAACGCACGAATCAGCTCACCGGTTTTATCGGTAAAAGTAAAGGGCACGAGACTGGCATCGATCGGGTTTAGCTTATGCCCAAATTGCTGTGCCAGCTCATAGCCTAAACCACTAGCCCCCATTGTTGGAATAGAGAGACCACCAGCCGCAACCACCAATGATTCACAGCTATAGTGAATTTGGGCGGGTTTTATCTCATTTGCAGGATCATTTTTATCCTTCTTACTGAGTTTCTTACTGGTTAAAAGCTGAAAGCGTGCCTCATCATTGTTAGCATGACTGTCATTTTGCTCAACTATTTGCACCTGCTCAATTTGAGTATTAAGTCGTACTTGCACACCAGCAGCCGCGCATTCATCAAGTAGCATTGATAAGATATCTTGTGCAGAATCATCACAAAACAGCTGCCCATGCTCGCGTTCATGATAGGCAATTTTGTGTTTTTCAACCAAGCCAATAAATTCCCAGCTGGGATAACGGCTTAGCGCTGATTTACAAAAATGTTGATTGGCACCGATAAAGTGCTCAGGTTCCACAAAATAGTTGGTAAAGTTACAGCGACCGCCCCCTGACATGAGAATTTTTTTCCCCGCTTTATTGGCATGGTCGAGTACCAACACTCGGCGTCCACGGCGACCAGCCGTAAGCGCACAGTATAGCCCCGATGCGCCAGCACCGATGATAATGACATCGTAATGGGAGTGGTTTTTTCCATTATGATTATTGTTCATAGCGGTTATTTTCCATTGCGGTTAAGTTTATAAAGCGATAGGTTTAAAAAAATATTGATTAAAAAATACTTTTACGGCTTAAAAAGAGCTGTTTAGAGTGGCTATTGTCCATATTTAATTTGGTGTTACAAGGGTTAAATAACAACCAATCTAAAAAATTTCAAATAATATCAACGACTATACAGCTACTAGTAGTAGGCAATAGGTGTACAAATGTATATTGAAACTGTGGCAATTAACGGTTGATGTCTTGCATCACTCGCCCTTATTTGTCAAACTGCTAGTAGGTGTCACACATTATGGAAGATGACCCCACATCACCGGTATAGATAACCATTATGAACGATAATTTGTACCGGTAATAATAATTAAAAAGGATTACAACCATGACTCAAAAATCATTTCCCATTGCGGCTGAGTTCGTCGCCGCCGCCAATACTAGCCCTGAACAGTATGCTGATACCTATCAAGATTCTATTAACTCGCCTGCCGCGCTTGATGCTTTTTGGGCTGAGCGTGCTGAACAAATTGACTGGATAAAAAAGCCCACTAAAATCAGTAATGTTAATTATGATTTAGATGATTTTCGCATTAAATGGTTCGAAGATGGTGAGCTTAACATTTCGGTCAACTGTCTTGATAGGCACCTAAAAACCAATCCTTATAAGCCGGCTATTATCTGGGAAGGAGACCATCCTTCCTTGCACAAGATTATATCATTTAAAGAGTTACATTCCGATGTCTGTCGCTTAGGTAACGCCATGCGTAAACTTGGGGTTACAAAAGGCGACCGGGTGACCCTTTATATGCCGATGATACCGGAAGCTATTATAGCCATGCTGGCTTGTACGCGAATTGGTGCGGTGCACTCGGTGGTATTTGGTGGCTTTTCAGCTGAAAGTCTAGGTAACCGAATCGTTGACAGTCAGTCCAAACTGGTTATTACCGCTGATGAAGGCTTGCGCGGTAATAAACGTACCCCGCTCAAAGCAAATGTCGATCGCGCGCTGGACATGGAGGGTACCGACAGTGTTAAAAATGTCATCGTGGTACACCGCACAGGTAACTCAGTACCGATGAGCGGTCGCCGCGATATTTGGTATCATACCTTGGTAGAAGGTGAAAAAGAGCAGTGCGAACCAGAAGTAATGAATGCCGAAGATCCACTGTTTTTATTATACACCTCTGGCTCTACTGGTAAGCCTAAAGGGGTATTGCATACTACTGGCGGCTATATCACCTACGCGCTGTCGACCTTTCGTGATGTTTTCGATGTTAAGGATGACGATATTTACTGGTGTACGGCTGATGTCGGCTGGGTGACTGGACATACCTATTCCACCTACGGACCGCTTGCTAATGGTACGACAACTGTAATGTTCGAAGGCGTACCAGAATATCCAACGTGGGCGCGAGTCGGTCATATTATCGATAAACATAAAATTAGTATCTTATATACGGCGCCAACGGCCATTCGCGCGATGATGAAAGAAGGCGATGCCTTTGTCCGCGAGTCTGAGCGCTCAAGTCTACGTCTACTCGGTACAGTCGGTGAGCCCATCAATCCTGAAGCGTGGGACTGGTATTACAATGTGGTTGGTAGTGGTCACTGTCCGGTTATCGATACTTGGTGGCAAACCGAAACCGGTGGTGTTTTACTAGCACCTATACCAGGTACGGTGGCGCTTAAGCCAGGCGCTGCCATGAACCCACTATATGGCATCATACCGGATGTTATGGATACTGATGGCACAGTGCTCCACGGGCCTGCTGAGGGTAATTTAGCGATTAGAAATAGCTGGCCGGGACAAATGCGTACTATTTATAATGACCATCCGCGTTTTTTAGAGACTTATTTTACCAACTATCCAGGTTATTACTTCACCGGCGATGGCGTACAGCGTGACGAAGATGGACACTACTGGATAACTGGACGTGTTGATGATGTACTCAACGTCTCAGGACATAGATTGGGCACTGCTGAGGTTGAAAGTGCTATAGATTCGCATCCTTCAACCGTCGAAGCAGCCGTGGTTGGCATGCCGCATGAGATCCGCGGAGAGGGTATTTGCGCTTTTATCATTCTCAAATTAGGCGAAATTGCCAATGACAACCTAAAAGCTGAGCTGAATCGGCATGTACGGAATGAAATTGGTCCGATTGCCAACCTAGACGCCATCTATATCGTAGAGGCCCTGCCCAAAACGCGCTCCGGCAAAATTATGCGCCGTATCTTGCGTAGCCTTGCTGCCGGACAATATATAGGATTGGGTGATCTATCCACCCTAGCTGATAGCTCGGTTATTAATCATTTGGTTGAAGTGGTCAAGGCTGAACGTAAAGTTTGCCATTAATAGATAGTGGTTATCAGAGACTCAAAATAAGCCATGTTGTTGAAGATAGCATGGCCTTGTAATGTGCTTTTTTAATAGATACAGCGTTGGATTATAATAAAACAGCTGCTTTGAATTAAGTCTTTTTAAGTTATCTAAGTTTCCTTTTTACTGATTGTTCTATATTTTATAAGGCTTATCGTCATTATGACCGACCACTCTGTCACTGATTTAAATAATACCAAAACCCACAGTTCTAATACTAATAATGGCGTAGCAAAAATAGCCATCATCGGCGGTGGGTTGACCGGTTTGTTCACTGCAACTTTGTTAGAGCGTACATTCGGTCAGCAAGCAGATCCCTCTGACCCTCAAAAACTGCCTCCACAGATAACTGTTTTTGAAAAATCACGTAGTGTTGGCCGTTTAGCAACGCGCTATCGCACTGATGAGCAGAGTGATAAAAACTGGCAATGGGCATTTGGTGCACAGTTTTTTACTGCCAAGTCAGACAGTTTTTCGCAGTTTATTGAACCGTGGTTGGGAACAGGTATGCTACAACCATGGTGCGCACAGGTGGTCAATTTAACGCCAGCCACTGAGGATGCACAACCTATCATCAATAAAAAGGAGCAATGGGATACCACCCATGCGCGTTATATTAGCACTCCGAAAATGACCAGCTGGGGTCGGGCATTAGCCGACGACCTACAATTGACTAGGGTAACGTTCAAAACCTGTGTCGCACCGCTAAGTGCTTCAAAAACTCATCAGCTACAAGAATATTCTACTCATAAAAAAACCGAGCTGTTTGATACCGAGGGTGACAGTTTAGGCTGGTTTGACTGGGTTATTTGCACCGCGCCAAATGATCAGGCGGTAGCCTTGATGGCAAATAGCAACTTTAGTGAACAAGCAAAGATTACCGAGCCCCAGATGCAGGCGTGCTATACGTTGATGTTGGGCTGGGACAGTGTGCAGCAGTTACCAGCAACTTTGAGTAGTAAGACGACCAACGCGACCAATGTTGTGCTGCCAGGGTGGGATGTGGCTTATATGCATGGTTCTATACTTGATAGAGTATTCGTTGAGCATCACAAACCGGGGCATGGCGATTTATCACCAAGCGTGACTATCCATGCGCGTAATGACTGGTCACAAGTACATGTTGATGACGATATTGAAACAGTAAAATCACAATTATTAGCTGCAGCGCAGCAAGCACTTAATTGGAATAATGATACGGCCCCTAGCCAAATAGACTGCCATCGCTGGCGTTATGCGGCAACGGTTGTTACTGACACCAATAAAGAACAAGGTATCTTAGTAGATGATAACCAACAATGGATCGTAAGTGGTGATTGGTGTGGTCAGGGCAATATAGAAAGTTGCTATAAAGCGGCTGAACAGACGGTAAAGGTTATGACTATGGCGTTGACATAAAAACCTGCGCAAATGGCTACCAAAATAGAACAGCTACTAAGAACTTCAACACTACTAAAAATTTAGATCTGTAGAGTATAGGTCGACTCTCTATTAGTGGGCCGAACACGATTTAAAGCGCTTATCTTGGATAGCGATTTTTAGTTAAACCACCATACCGACATGTTCATTGTCAACCTAGTGTCCAAGTATGTTTGTAGTGTCTGTACAATACGACTGTCCAGAGCGTTAAGTGAGCAACTATGGCACTAACCTGTCTATGAGGTAAATTATAATTCCCTGTAAGTATTAGGCTTAAAAACCACTAAAAGTATCATTGAGCTATGTCGACAATGCCGGGGCAGTTCAGTTATTTTAAATTCAGTGCTCGAAGTAATTGCTGAAGGTTTAGATAAATTAGAAGAAAATGAAAGATTAAAATTGATAGCGTTTACTACCTTTTAGAAAGTCAGAAGGAGCGCTCGAAATGGTAGAAATCCTAAGACTGGTGAGCCAGTCGATATTCCTGAACGAGTAACTATCAAAGTGACCATAAGTGAGAATTTAATAGACTCGAGGAGCTGAAACCTGATTTTAAATCCATAGGTCGAGTTTTATGTTGTATGGCGTTTTGCCATATATTTGCCCAGTAAGGGCAAGCAAAATGCTGGTAATTGAAAAGCACCCAGTAACGGTAAAAACACTGCACCCATAAAGGGTGCGGTTATGGTGTAAGCAAGTAATACATTGCGTCCGCCACACACTAGCGCAGCGACAATGGCGTTTTCATAGCCAAAACGTCGATATATTATATAAGCGCTAAAATAAAACACCAATGCCAATACAGAACTTAGCGCTAGTAATAACAACGCTTGCCACGGATCATGGTCAAAAGTGGTACGAAATCCTGCCATCAGTCCCAGTGGAAACAACATCAGCAGTAAAATATTAAACTGCCC
The DNA here is from genome assembly GCF_017875835.1 of Psychrobacter sp. PL19. NCBI lineage: Bacteria > Pseudomonadati > Pseudomonadota > Gammaproteobacteria > Moraxellales > Moraxellaceae > Psychrobacter > Psychrobacter sp. PL19. The sequence goes on along the minus strand of NZ_JAGING010000001.1, from coordinate 335,107 downwards.
AATTTTGGGATAATAACGTGACAAAATAGCCGGTGAAACGAACCGGCGCACCCCCACAGCTAGCACCATTGGCATAAGGATATAAACTAACAAGCGATTGACATAAACACCAACGTCTACATGCGCATTTTCATCGCCTAATAGCCACAATACGCCTAATAATGTACATGGCATAATGAGCGTGGCAGCGATAGTTTTTGCCGTCGCCAGTTGCGCATCAAACCCCACCGCATTGACCAATGCACCACTACCAAACAATGGGGCAGTGGCACCAAGACCTGCAATAGCCAATAGCCAATCGCCACGTACGCCGAGCGCATAAGCAATTAATATTAAAACTAGACTCATACCCCCGCTTTGTAACAAGGCAAAAACCCACACATAGCTTGTCGCTATACGTTTTAACAGCGCATATTGGTCGATGCCCAGTAAAGTAAAAAACATCAAGAAGAACAGTATTTGGGGTAAATATACTAATACCGCATTGGATAAGTTTGGAAAAAAAAAGCCCACAATTGCGCAAACTGGCATAATTACTGTGCTATGACGCGCAATAAAACGAAGAAGCATGACTGAACCGTCCTGGGATTGTTAGAGACTTGAGACTCTCCAATTAGGGATTTTATGCATACTAACTTAACAACGAGTGATACGTTCTTTTAAAGTATTTGAGTATTACTTCGTTTCTTTAGCTATCACAGCTATCAGCTGACGCGAGCACTTAGCAGTAGCTTGTATTTCGGAATAGCTATGCCCAGATTTTAGCAGACTAGCGATAACTTTACGCTTCTCGGTATCTTTCCTATGTCCTAAATATTTACCTTCTGTCTTAGCACGAGCGATACCTCGCATCTGACGGTTACGTCGATCTTTATAGTCTTTTCTAGTAATAGCTGCGAGCATATCCAGCATCATCGAATTGATGGACTGCAATACGCTGCTCATAAATTTAGTGCTGCTCTCAGATTGAAGCGCCATATACGAGGTAGGTAGCTCTTTTGATACGATAGATAGCTTTTTTCTGATAGCATTCTTTTGAGAGTATCCCAATCAGCTTGGTTCAAACGCGCCAAGCGATCAATCTGCTCAACTAAGATCAGATCGACTTCGTGAGCATCATCGATCAGCTGCATTAACTGTGGACGTATCAAAGTTGCGCCTGATTCGTTTTCGACATAGAAGGCGGCGATTTTGTGGCCATGATCTTTGGCAAATGCTATGAGCTCATTCTTGGCACGCTTAGCATCTTGCTCTTTGGTTGACGCTCGTAGATACGCTCTGATAGACATAATCGTCTGCGCAGTTTGTTATAAATGGTTCCATTATATCAGTCTATTTTAAGTGGTCTATTAATAGGTTTAAAGGCTGAAATAACTGGTTCCACTGGGGTATACCTATGGCAAAGCAATCATATTCTTTATTTACAAAGCCCTTGCTATAAGTGATAGCTTATTCATAATGTAATTTCGGCCGATAACTCCATATCTTCTACCTTCTATAACGATATCAAAAGATATAGCTGAGTTATCGATCTGCTTGAGTTCCATGATTATATAGTCAATTTCCTTTAAAAATGTTATAAACTAAACCAACTAACCTATTACTATTATAAATACTCATGACTTATTCACTAGATTTTCGCAAACAAGTCCTTAAAAGCTTGGACGGGGGTATGACCTTTGCTCAGGCGGTTGATTTCTATGATCTTAGTCCAACCACCATACAAAACTGGAAGCGGCGTGTCCACAGCAAAACAACAAGGCAAACTAAACCTCATAAGATAAGCGATGACGTTCTGCTCAATGATGTTAAAGAGCATCCTGACGATTACCAGTATGAGCGAGCTCGTCGATTAAACTGTAGCCCATCAGGCATTTATCACGCCTTAAAGCGCTTAGGTATTAGCAAAAAAAAAGACCTTAGAGCATCCAAAAGCTTGCCCCCTAAAGAGAGCTAAGTATCTAAGCAAACTCAACGACTATATCACTCAAGGCTTTGCTATTGTATACATGGATGAAAGCGGCTTTGAGTCTGAAACCCTGCGTCCCTTTGGCTATGCACCCATTGGAACCCCATGCATTGATAGCTATAACTGGCAAGGTAAAAAAAGAACCAACGTTATTGGTGCTTTATATGAAAAGATACTGTTTGCGCTTGATTACTTTAATAAGAATATCAATGGCGACATATTCTACAACTGGTGCAAATATACCTTAATTCCAAGCCTTAAACGTAAGTGCGTGATTGTGATGGATAACGCAAGCTTTCATAAACGTGTGAAAAGACTGCTTAACAGGCATGGTCACAGGCTTCTATTCTTACCCCCTTATAGCCCTGACTTAAACCCTATTGAGAAAAAATGGGCACAAGCAAAGTTTCTACGCCAAGGATGGATGGAAAACGACTTATCTAAATTGTTTTATGATATTAATCCTTGTCATAACACTTTTATTTTGAATTGACTATAGAAGGATTTTCGTTAACAAATTTTAATAGCTCTACATAATAAACATCGTCAATAGTTATAGCCAATTCTTTTGGGTTTTTAGCTAAGAAGTTTGCTGTATAGACAATAACATTGAAAAACTTATACTTCTTTTTGCGAAAATTGTTGAATTTATATCGCAACCAAATAAATATAATTACACAAATGGCAACTATCCCTAATATTTCCATAAATAAACCTTATTATTTTGAATGTAGTACATCATTATGCTTAAAAAGGTTACTATTTTACTCATTCCGCTTGAACATTGTTTAATTAAAAGGCTATCAAAGTGGATAACGAGATTTAAAAGCCAGCATAGCTATCGCCTCTGCACCACGTTTAGCTAAAATTAATGTGAGACAATATGAAAAATAGTCTCTCGCAATAGTTGTATCCAAGGCTCTCTCTCTATGAGCAATATCAAATGAGTCTAAATTAGCAGCTTCTTCACCTACCAATATAATAAAATTTGTTTTAGATACCTCCCTATTTAATATTACTCCATTTCTCAATCCATTCTTAGGCAAAATTCCTTGTCGTTCTAGACTTTTACCTGCAAATAGAATCAAACTGTGTGACATTTTTTCCCTTTGTTTTGCATTACTATGTTCTAGAACACCTAACCATTCAGACATTGATCTTAAACCAACTTCATTTGCATCTTGATATTTCTTCAGAGCAAATATTATATAAACAACAGCACCACCAGCAATCATCCAAATAATCGCCATTATTATATCCTCTCAATTAAATTTATCTCAAAATCCTATTACTCTAAGACAAATTAAGCACTATTTAAAAAATTTTCAGGTATCTAATTGGTAGGTAGCAGTTACACACTTTTTAGTAAAGTCTCACTACATGTACACCATGAAGTACACTGTGACTATTTCAGCGAGTTAAAACATTGATATCATTAGAATAAAGCCAAGGCTTCAATTCCTAACTAGGGTAGGGTACCGTGCTCATGAAAGCACCCTATAGTCTCATTATGCCATTCTCAATCAAATTACTATTAAGTTAACTATTGAGCAGAAAAATGCGTTTAAAAAGATAGATAATACTTAATATCAAATGCTGAGGCTTATTTGTAGCTACATAATTATATGGTGGTCAAACTATCAAAAATTAATTCAGATGGTAATCAAAGTGGTGGTCAGTTATTAAAATTTAATATATAAAACTTCATATATCAGTGGTTTAATAGACAAAAAAAGGCCCACAAAGGAGAGACTGTGGGCTGAGGAAAACTGAGTATGTAGCTGACTACAGGTTCAGTGGTTGTTACTTATTATTATTGGTTTTTTAACGCTATTGATTAACAAAGAGCCTAGATTGGTAAGTCAGCTGTTTTTTATGCTTGTTAATGAGTTCAGTGTACAAGTGTTGTTGATTCCTATTTATAATAACGGAAGTTATGCTTATTACGTTAGTGAAATTACATAACGTTACGTTTAAATAGTTTTAAAAAAATGAATTCACTATTTTATTGAGTTTTTCTTATTATCAATGTGCATACAGAGAGCACATGACGGCATGGGCGAAAAATGCTAAGCTAACCACCATTCTTACGTTTACATTGAAATGGCTTTGTCATGACTGAGAGCACACACCTGCAAGCACAAGATACGAAAAGCATCTTTAATTTGCCCAATAATTTGACCATCGCGCGTATTTTAATGATTCCATTATTTGTTGCGATTGCGTATTGGCCGCCAGCAATGGGTATTGGCATGCCTGCGATTTCGGATAATGTTATCGCGCGGGTGGGGATGAGTGAGTTTAGCGATAGCCTGCTACGCCATTTGTTGTTGACTGGAATATTTGTTATTGCAGCAATTACTGATTGGCTTGATGGTTATTTTGCCCGTAAACTTAATATGATGTCAGCCTTTGGGCGGTTTTTGGATCCAGTCGCTGACAAGCTCATGGTAGCCGCGGCGCTCATTATCTTGGTCCAGTGGCACCCTAACATCATCATGGCGATTGCCGCGATTGTGATCATCTCTCGTGAGATTGCAGTATCTGCGCTGCGTGAATGGATGGCAGAACTGGGCAACCGTACTAGCGTGGCGGTCTCTTATGTCGGTAAACTTAAAACTACCTTTCAAATGATTGCTATTTCTGTACTACTGCTAAACTGGGAGTCGCTGGAGATGATTGGTTATATCTTAATGGTAGCCGCGGTCATTCTGACCTTATGGTCGATGTTCATTTATCTTAAAGCCGCCTGGCCTTATCTTAAGCAAAGTGGTTAATCAGTGGTTACTTCAGCCTATTTGCCTTATCAGCACTGTTACGTAAATAATCACTTTATAAGTGAAGCGTTTTTATAACCACTCTCGTTAGATATTTGATTCAGTAAGCCTATTGGTTTTCTTTATAATTAATATGAAAATGTAAGGATGTACATGCTCTTACATCCTTATTACAATTTGTCTAAATCCTAGTCAAGTATCAAGTGAGGTGCTAATGCTCTCTATAACTGTCTATTCTGACTTTGTTTGTCCCTTTTGTATGCTCGGTGAACAGGTACTAACTGACGCAATTGGTAACAAGGACATCTCTATTAATTGGCGCGCTTTCGAGCTGCGCCCTTATCCAGTAGCAACACTGAGACCGGAAGATTCTTATCTGCCTACTATTTGGCAGCAGTCAGTTTATCCTCTCGCTGAACGCTTGGGCGTATCCATGCAGCTACCGACTATTTCGCCGCAACCGCGAACAGATAAAGCATTTGAGCTGCTAGTGATGGCTCAAGATAAGGGTCTGGATCACGAGTATTCGATGCGAGTCCTTCGAGCTTTTTTTCAAGAAAATCTTGATATCGGCGATCCTGAAGTTCTAGTAACGCTTGCTGCCGATGTAGGCCTTAATGCTAAAGACGCTAGGCAGGCGCTTGAAAATGGTATTTATACTGATCGGCACCGTGAGGCTTTGCGTCATGCCCGCGAGGATATGGCAATTACTTCCGTGCCTACTATCGTGGTCGGCAAACAAGTCTTTCGCGGAACCCCCTCTATATCACAATTGCGCGAGGCAATCGACCTGCTCGAAGCTTAAAGAGATACTAGTCTTGACCTTGAAAAGCTTTCTCATTCATAACTCAGAATCGCTATAATTCTTAATATTTATACCCGCATAAAAAAAACGCCAGTAGCGATAAGCTTACTGGCATTTTATATATATTACTCGTCTACAGTCAAAACATTGCTCTGTCTGCTATCGACTATTTCTTTATATCCCCTTTCAGCATGAAACACTATTTTTAGACATTAATAGCGGTCAATTATAGCTACTAGTGGCTAGTGATGACACCCCATTCTCACTACGTCACTGTTGTTGTGATATTGCTTTATAAAAATTCTAGTTGATAAAAGCAGTAATTTATAATGATACAGAGAAAGTCTCACCGATATCTTTAGCTGTTTTGCCTTCTTGTGCCGCTGCTACTGCCATCTTAAACATGTTTACAGTAGAGCTACCGCTTATCCAACACTCTGCGCCATGTGGTACCACTTTAATCAGTTGAACACTTTCATCTTCTTTACCCTGTTCAAAAAAAGCACTATCCATTGGTGACCATAGTTCTTCCAACTTATCTTTGTCATCTGATAATTCGGCATTACCACTAATTGAGACGTAGTTTTTGGCATCCTGACTCGCATAAGTAAGTCCAATTCTAGCGTCATCCTGAATATTTTTTACCAGGTCTGAGGTTTTATCACCGATGAACCAAATTTCTTTTACATCCAGACTGGTTTCAGTGGTGGTCATAGGCCAGGCATGAATGTCGCCTTTTTTATTAGTGGTACTCATCATGGCAAACTTTATGTCTTTTGTTAGCTCTTGAATTTTATCGATATGATCTTGTCTACTCATAGTGTTTATCCCTAATTCATTATAATGCTTACATTAAAATACTTTGATTGCCGTTGTTTGAAAATATTTGAATCTAAAGTAAAGACTTTATTCTTAATACGTAACTTAACAAGTACAAGTAAGCGGCAGCCTTGCATCTAGATTTAGGATAGCGAGTTATGGGCATAGGTTTATATAGCTTGCTAGTAATACGATGTGAGCGTTTGTAAGGTACACAAGTGTTTGGTAAAGCGCACTATAGTTTTATGCAGATGTGGATTAAAAGCGTCTAGTATTGACAGTGAAGGTTTAATTTTTTCTAAAAATTAAACCTTAGGTAGACAGATAAAGGATGAATTTATGGCGGTTTGACCCTGTTTCTTATGAGGCTTCTTGTTATAATGTGCAAACCATTTACTTTACATGGCAGTGATGCCAAATCTATCCTAATCCCACGGAATATGCCTTTATGATGACCATCGCCGGACAACCGTTTTTGACCGATTTTCAAACGCAGCAACTCATCAGCCAGTTTCAGCAAAAAACCAATCTCAATATCACCCAAATTAACACCCAACAAGTCTATGTACTGTCACGGGAATTAGACGGTGATGAGCATAAAAAGGCATTAGATTTGTTGGGTATCAATAAAGGGGCTGATGGCAATACTGAAGTTACTTCGCCAGAAGACAAGCAATTACAGGTAATTGTTGGTCCACGCTTTGGTACGATATCGCCATGGGCAAGCAAAGCGACTGATATTTTTAATAATTGTGAAATTAAAATTAATCGCGTTGAGCGAGTTATTGTTTATACCCTAACAGTCGACGGCGAGGTTAGTGAAAAACTACCTAAAGTCGCCGAGCAGTTATTATTTGACCGTATGACCCAAAGCTTGGTTTACGATTTAGCAGAGACCAGTAAATTATTTGACGACCAACCGCCAGCATCGCTTAACCATATTGATGTGATTGGGGAAGGGCGCGAAGCATTAGAGTCTGCTAATACAGAATTTGGTTTTGCATTGTCTAGTGAAGATATTGACTATTTAATGCATGCGTATGTCAATGAGCTACAGCGCAATCCGACTGACGTTGAGCTGATGATGTTCGCGCAGGCTAACTCTGAGCATTGCCGTCATAAAATCTTTAATGCACAGTGGACGATTGATGGTGAAGTCCAAGCCAAATCATTATTCCAAATGATTAAGAATACTTATAAAGCCAATCCACAAGGTATTTTGTCTGCTTATAAAGACAACGCCGCAGTGATGGCAGGCTCTGAAGGCTGGCGCTTTTATCCAGTTCCTGAAAATGCTCAAGATGAAAATTCAGCACATCCGTATAAATTTCATCAAGAAGAAATCGATATCTTAATGAAGGTCGAAACCCACAATCACCCAACGGCGATTGCTCCTTATGCGGGCGCGGCGACTGGCGCTGGTGGTGAGATTCGTGACGAAGGCGCAACCGGTCGTGGCGGTAAACCAAAAGCAGGCTTGACTGGCTTTCATGTGTCACATCTCCATATTCCTGAGCTAGCAGAAAAGTGGGAGCAGTCAGGCACGGTTAGTACAAAAGACTATGGTACGCCCGATCGTATGGCCACCAGCCTTGAGATCATGACCGAGGCTCCTTTAGGCAGTGCCAACTTCTCTAATGAATTTGGGCGTCCGAACTTGTGCGGTTATTTCCGTAGCTTCCAGCTTGATACTTCACCGGCCAAAGATGGCAGCCAAATGCGCGGCTATCATAAGCCGATTATGCTGGCTGGTGGCTATGGCAATATCAAACGCAACTTAATTGAAAAAAATAGCATTCAGCAAGGTGATTTACTCATCGTCCTTGGTGGTCCAGCCATGCAAATTGGTCTCGGTGGCGGTGCAGCATCTTCGGTTGATAGTGGTTCATTAGACGAAGGCTTGGACTTTGCCTCTGTACAGCGTGATAACGCGGAAATGGAACGTCGCTGCCAAGAAGTGATGGATCGTTGCTGGGCACTAGCGGGTAATGATGTCGATATTAGTAATGCTGGTAAAGACGGCAACCCTATTGTTTCTCTCCATGATGTCGGCGCAGGTGGCTTGTCAAATGCGATGCCAGAATTGGTTAATGACCATGAAATGGGTGCGCATCTAAACCTACGTCGTATTCCGTCATTAGAAGCTGGCATGTCACCAATGGCGATTTGGTCGAATGAAGCGCAAGAGCGTTATGTGTTGGCAATTCATCCAGAAAGTGAAGCGCAGTTCGATGCGATTTGTGCCCGTGAGCGCTGCCCGTATGCCATCTTAGGCACGGCAACTGATGTCCGTCAGCTGATCGTTGATGATACATTGTTAACGGAACAGCCAGTCGATATGCCTATGCAAGTATTGCTTGGTGGCACGCCGCAGATGAAACGTCACTTTAGCCGTTCCGAAACCACCTTGCCAGCGTTGGAACTGGCTGATGTTAATTTAGCCGAATCTATTACTGATGTCTTGCGTCATCCTACCGTTGCTAGCAAGTCGTTCCTGATCAGTATTGGTGACCGTTCTATCTCTGGCATGGTGGTGCGCGATCAATATGTTGGTCGCTATCAAGTACCGGTTGCTGATTGCGCAGTGACTGCTTCTGGCTTGCTTAATCTCGATGGTCAACCAATGAGCGGTGAAGCCATGAGTGTCGGTGAACGTACGCCGGTCGCCTTGATTAGCCCAACCGCCTCTGCACGCATGGCCGTTGGTGAAGCCATTACCAATATTGCTGGCGCGCGCATTGCTCAGCTATCAGATATCACCATGTCAGCAAACTGGATGGCTGCTTGCGGTGATGACGCGGAAGATGCGGCATTATTTGATGCGGTTCATGCGATTGGTGAAGAATTATGTCCGGCACTCGGTATCGCTATTCCAGTGGGTAAAGATTCGCTATCTATGCGTGCCAATTGGACAGATAAGGACACAGAATCAGGTTCACAAGACAAATCAGTGGTCTCACCAATGAGCTTGGTCATTACTGCTTTTGCGCCAGTGATTGATGTGGCACAAACGCTAACTCCTGAGCTGATTAACGGAGATAGTGCGTTTTATCGGATTGATCTGTCTAAAGGAAAATTGCGTTTAGGCGGTTCAATCCTTGCGCAAACGTTGAGCCAATTAGGCAATGACTGCCCAGATTTAGCGCAACCTAGCGACTTGGTTGATTTCTTTAACTTTATCCAAGCGGGTAATGCGCAAGACGTTATCAGTGCCTATCACGATATCGGTGATGGTGGCTTATTAGCAACTATCGCTGAGATGCAATTTACCAGTCGCCAAGGTATCAAGCTGTCATTGACCGATGATAACTTATTGGGTCAACTGTTCAGTGAAGAGTTGGGCGCGGTTATCCAAGTTATGCCGGAAGACGTGCCAGCATTAATGCAATTGGCAGAAGAATTTAATGTCAGTGATATGCTCAGCCTAGTTGGTCAAAGCGTAGAGGAAGAAAGCCTGCTGATCCAGACCCCAACAATGATGGGCGATGATACGCTAAGCTTTAGCCGTGGTAAGTTACAGCAAGAATGGAGTCAGGTCAGCTATCAAATCGCCCGTCGCCGTGATAACCCTGCTTGCGTGCAACAAGAATACGACTTGATTACTGATAGCCGTCATCAAGGTCTGATTGCCACGCCAAACTTTGATTTGAGCCAAGCGATTGAAGCCCCTTACCTCAATAGCCGTGCCAATAAACCAAAAGTCGCTATCTTACGTGAACAAGGCGTTAATGGTCAGTTAGAAATGGCAGCAGGCTTTACTCAAGCTGGCTTTGAAGCAGTAGACGTGCACATGAGCGACTTGCTAAAAGGCCGTATTAATCTACGCGATTTTGAAGGTTTAGTGACTTGTGGCGGCTTTAGCTACGGCGACGTATTGGGCGCAGGCTCAGGCTGGGCGAACTCTATCTTGTTCCATGACGACTTGCGCATGCAGTTTGTCCGCTTCTTTGCCCGTCCTGAAACCTTTACCCTGGGCGTCTGTAACGGCTGTCAGATGATGGCGCAGTTGAAGGACTTGATCCCTGGTGCAGAGAATTTCCCACGTTTTATCGCCAATAAATCGGCTCGCTTCGAAGCGCGTACGGTCAACGTAAAAGTCGAGCGCACCAAATCAGTATTATTTAAAGGTATGCAAGACAGTATCCTACCGATTGCAGTTGCGCATGGCGAAGGCTTTGCCACGCTTAATGCCACAGAAATTGACGGTATGGCTAAGCATGGTCAACTTGCCATGCGCTTTGTGGACAGTCAAGGTCAGCCAACTGAGACGTATCCGCTCAATCCAAACGGTTCGGTCGGCGGCGTCACGGGTCTTTGTAGCACCGACGGTCGCGTCACCATCATGATGCCGCATCCTGAGCGTACGCTACGCGCGTACAATCACAGCTGGAAACCGGCTGTCTGGGATGAAGATGGCGCGTGGATGCGGATGTTCCGTAATGCGCGGGCGTGGGTAAGATAGGTTTCGTTAAGATTATTTGAGCTGTTTTAGATAATAAAAAAAGGTGGGCTTAGGCTCACCTTTTTTGTGTTTGGGATTTGGTTTTTAAAGTAGGGGAGCTGATTCCCGCCTTCCGCTTGTATCTGCCAGTCTGGGTGAGGCGCTGGCTACAGTTTGGGTCGTCGCTTGCTCCGCGTCGACACCCCAAAACCTAGCCACCGCAACTCGCCCAAATCAGCAGGATACCGCTACAGTCACGGCTAAACCACGCCTCCGAATAACCATTTAGTAAAAATTTAATATTAATAGTGCGTTGTAAGCAGCCTACGAGATCGTAATTTATTCACTTACATTAGTCACTTACATTAGTCACTTACATTGGTTACTTTCAAAACTCGCCAATATCAATCCCAGCTTAAAATCACCTTACCGCATTGCCCACTTTCCATGATATCAAAGCCTTCTTGAAAGTCATCAATGTGCATGCGATGGGTAATGATTGGCGACAAATCAATACCGCTAATCAGCATTTGCTCCATCTGATACCAAGTTTCCCACATCTCACGCCCATAAATACCCTTTAGGGTTAACGCCTTGAAAATAATCTTGCTCCAATCCACCGTGGTGGTGTTAGGTAAAATGCCCAACAGAGAGATTTTGGAGCCGTTATACATGTTACTAATCATCGAATCAAAGGCCTGAGGCGAGCCTGACATCTCAAGCCCAATATCAAAGCCGTGCATTTTTAACTCAGCAATGGCACCTTCGATGGTTTCACCTTTGGCTGGGTTGACGGTCATAGTCGCGCCCATTTTTTTGGCAAGCTCCAAACGATAATCACTGATATCGCTCGCCACAATATTACGTGCCCCTGCGAAACGACAAATCGCCGTTGCCATTGAACCAATCAGCCCCGCACCCGTAATCAGCACATCCTCACCAAGTACAGGAAATGAAAGGGCAGTATGAGTGGCATTGCCAAAGGGGTCCATAATGGCTGCCATCTCATCGCTGATACGCTCATCGAGTGTTATGGCATTATCGGCAGGTATCACCAAATATTCGGCAAACGAGCCATCGCGGTTCACGCCAACGCCTATGGTATTTTCGCACACATGTAGCTTACCACGGCGGCAGTTGCGGCAATGCCCGCAAGCGATATGACCTTCGCCTGTGACTCGGTCACCCACTTCAAAATGCTGCACACCATCGCCTATTTCGCTAATGACACCGACGTATTCATGTCCAATAATCATCGGCGTCTTTATGGTTTTTTGTGACCACTCATCCCACTTATAAATGTGCAAATCTGTACCACAAATGGCGGTTTTTTTAATTTTTATTTTAACGTCATTGATGCCGACCGTAGGTTCTGGCATGTCTTGCATCCAGATGCCTTTTTTGTCATAGGCTTTAACCAGTGCTTTCATATTTTTCTCTTATTTAGCGGCGTTGCACTTTATTGTTGAATCCAGTAAGTAAATACCGAATTATTCTTAATTAATCACTTTCATTTGCTTGGCGACTTTGATAAAGGCGGCGATACACTGGTCTAGCTGCTCGCGAGTATGGGCGGCAGAGAGCTGGACACGAATGCGAGCCTCGTCTTTGGGTACGACAGGGTAGAAGAAACCAATCACATAAATGCCCTCGCAAAGTAGCGCATCTGCCATTTGTTGGGAGACAGTGGCATCATAAAGCATAACCGCACAAATCGCTGATTGGGTGGGCTTGATATCGAAGCCCGCATCTTGCATTTGCTTAACGAAATAGGCGGTATTTTCATGCAATTGGTCTTGTAGGGTATTGTCTTGCGCTAGCAGCTCAAACGCTTTTAACCCAGCAGCAGCTATCATGGGAGGAATGGAGTTTGAAAACAGATACGGGCGTGAGCGTTGACGCAATATCTCAATCATTTCTTTTTTACCCGTAGTAAAGCCGCCAATAGCACCGCCAAATGCCTTGCCTAAGGTACCAGTGATGAGCTCAATATCACCACGTAGATTAAACAATTCAGTCACGCCGCCACCAGTGCGACCGACGACGCCTGCTGAATGACACTCGTCAATCATGACCATGGCATCATATTTTTGTGCCAACGCATAAATCTCATCCATTGGCGCCACATTACCATCCATTGAAAACACGGCATCGGTGACAATTAAACGAAAACGCTGTGCTTGCGCCGCTTGTAATTGAGTCTCTAAATCTTGCATATCTGCACTGGCATAGCGGTAACGCGCGGCTTTACACAGGCGCACACCATCAATGATTGAGGCATGATTTAGCGAATCAGAAATAATGGCATCCTCAACGGTCAGCAGGGGCTCAAACGCACCGCCATTGGCATCGAAACAGGCCGCATAAAGAATCGTATCTTCGGTATTAAAAAACTTAGAAATCGCCGCCTCTAATTGCTTATGCAAATCTTGCGTACCACAAATAAAACGCACCGATGACATACCGTAACCTGAGTCTTCAATGGCTTGGATAGCCGCCTTTTTAATCTCAGGGTGGTCAGACAATCCAAGGTAATTATTGGCACAGAAGTTAAGCACCTCACGGCCATCGGCGATCTTGATTAGCGCATCTTGCGGGGAGGTGATAATGCGTTCGGTTTTATACAGTCCTGCCGCGCGTATATCGCTGATTTCTTGCTGTAGATGCTTCTGAAAAGCTTGATACATAAAGATTCCTTTTTTAATATTATTGGGGTCTGTTGGATAATATCTATAACCCCGTAAGCAGTAATTTTATCATTAGCCCATCGCAATAAGTAGCTTAAATAGCTGGTAAGTAACATCCATCCAACTTACGAGTTTTCAATACAACTAAAATCACTTAGCTCGACCTATACCGATAAAAGTCGCTAAGACGGTCATGGCAGCCACCATTAAAGACAAAAATCCACTCAATCCAAACGGTTCAGTCGGCGGTTTCACTAGTCTGTGTAGCACCTATGGTTGCCTCACAATTTCGATACCACATCCTGAGCGTACGTTATGCGCCTACAATCACAGCTGGAAATCAGAAGAATGGGACGAAGATAGCGCGTGGATGCGCATGTTCCGTAATGCGCGGGCTTGGGTTCGTTAAGATATAGAATAAGCTAATTTAGGGTATTGTTTTAGATATAAAAAAAGGTGGGCTTTGGCTCACCTTTTTTGGGTTTGAATTTTGGGTGTTTTTTTTAAAACAGGGGGAGCTAAACCTGCTTTCCGCTACTATCTTGGTCGTTCACTAGAGCGGTGACTATTAGCTAGTAGCGTTCCTGTTATCTCGATAACACTTCTAGCTAAGTCACCGCAATCTAGTGACCAACCAAGGATATCCGCTACAATCAGGGCTAAACCGCGCCTCGATGCAACCATTTCATGATAAATCAATCTGAGATTTAATTTTAATCGGTGCGCTAGGCGCACACTACGAACTTTTCAATAAAACCAGTCGCCATTACGAAGATTTTCTATATCTCTGTCACTTGCTTTACGCACCATGTTAGATATTGCACCGTTAGCTTGTCCATGGTCTAGCTTTGTAAGAAAGGCATTCACCTCAAATTCATCCGCGTGAAGTATCTTATCTAAGTAATATCGTTGTTCACTCTTGTCTAATGCAGTTTCTTTAAGCTGAAAAGGTCGATGTAGGGCAGCGTTGAGGAGTGTTGCTCTATACCTGTCGTTATCGATTACTTCAAAGTCTTGAGAATTTATATCTATGATCACGTTATATTCTGCGAATCCACTTTCAACAGAAATATTTAAAGTGTAAACTCCATTTTCTGCTTTCGCTAACATACGTAGATCGTGGAAAATTATTTTTCTGTTCATAATTATCCTTCCAAGCAACTTTAAAATTATAAGTTGTTATACTCATTACGAAGCTCATTCATTATCTACATTTGGAATTAACATCAATAGGTCTGTTTCCCCTATATCAATATCTATCTGAGAAAGTAACGTAGTTACTTGCCCGCGATGATGGGTTTGATGATTAAAAAGATGTTGTAGCAACATAGCAAATGACTTATTGAAGATATCATTATTAGTGTTTCGATAACTCAAGTTCTTAGAATAATCGCTTTCATCGGATTCCTCAATGAATCGAATGATTATTTGATCTAAAGCCTGCCTATTTCTACTGAAACCCTGTTTATCATCATATAAAATCTGAGTAAGCTTGGTAGGCAATGGGAAGTCTTTTAACGACTCTAAAGCTTTAAATCCTGTTGGATAACTAGGATGCTGGTTTAAACGATTGAGCCAAATTAAATCGCCAACTATTAGATGATTTAGCGTACCTAGTATAGAACCAAAAAATGCCTTTTTATTTTCCCATAAAATATTCTCAGAGGTAGTTGAAATATTGTCACATATTCTTTTGTTCATTAGCGCATTGTATGATGCCATGACTTCGAAGTTAGGTTTTATCATAGTATTTGTACCCTAGATTTTTTTCAAGTTTCAGGTTTTTCATATTGCGATAGTATTCCGAACTCTATGTCGCTAACACTCAAATCATTTTTTAACCTCTTTCTGAGCCTCAGCAATCAACTCATGAATCTTAGCACTTTCTTTTAGCACACAAGCATCATACGCAGAGAGAGGCTCAGATTCCTGTTCATTTTCCTGTTCTTGTTTGGCTTTTTCTTCTAAATACTTCTCAAGATCGTCTTGTTGTGAATTACTCATAGTTGATTCCTCTTAATATTTAGTTTTAGCTATCTTTCGCTATGCGATTGAGCATGGCTGCTAACCTTGCGTTGTTGTCTTCAATATACTTATTACCACTCTCTATTATCTCAGCAGTTGATTGTACGGTTTTGGGATAGTTGATAAGCCCACTCTGTATAGCATCATGTCCATTCGCTACCATCTTGACGATACTTTCTTCGGTCACTTCAAAATGACACTGCCAGCCCATAATCCAAGTGCCAAGCTCTTTATGTAGCGGCGTTTGATAAATGAAACCTTGGTTGGCCCACGCTTCCGAAGTGGCGATAGCGGTTGCGCCTTGTGGACAGTCAAAACCATCTCCGTGCCAATGAAATACGGTAAAAGGGTGCTTTGGCAAATCTTGTAATAAAGGATGTGACTGACCTTCTTGCGTCAACTGAATTGGCAGCCAACCAATCTCTTTTACCCTAGCTGGCTGAACGGTAACACCCAAACAATGCGCGATAAGCTGGGCACCCAAACAAACGCCGATAACCGTTTTTCCATTATCAATACTTTGCTTAATCAAACGCTTTTCATCGATTAACCAAGGATGTCTTTCTTCATCATGGACACTCATTGGCCCACCCATCACTATTAACCAGTCAAAACTGTTTGGCTTTGGCAATAAATCATCATTGTAAGACCGAGTGTAACTCATTATATAATTGTGGTTGTTTATCCACCGCTTGACGAAACTAAGGTCTTCATAATCCGTATGAAATAAGGCGTGGATGCGTAGCGTCATGGGATACCTTTTAATAGAAATAACTTAGAGTAGAAACAACTTATGATTAGAAAGGGCTTATTAATAGCCTAGGGTGGTTTAGGTCTTGTCTGCATTCTCTACTAGAGTTTGGTAAAACTAACAAACCTTACGCCAATCAATAAAAGTTATCGGTACCAGCATACTTCTTATTTAATGCCTTTAAAACAGCATAGGTTTCTAAATCCATGGTCGCGGTTAAATGCTGCGGGCTAAAATGCAGTTGAAAGGCATAAATGACATCATGGCTCTTCTTATCCCATACGTCTGTATCATTGATTCGATAACCATACTCTCTAAATTCTTGTTTTATCTCCTGAACGCTTGCTGCTGCAAACTCGTCCTGATTCATAAACAATTGCTTATCCTGCTCGTCATACCATGCACCAATACCGTACTGCTCATACAGCCTTTGCCAAGGAAACTTAGCACCCGGGTCGATTTTGCGCGAGGGCGCCATATCGGAATGACCAATAATATTCTTTGGTGAGATGTCATATCTCAATGCCAAATCTTGTACCAGTTGGGCGACTTTCTTAATCTGTATCTCTTCAAATTCTACATAGTGCTCGTAAGGATGGTAGTCTTGGACGCCTCGTTTAAGTGCCTTCCTATACTCTGGTTTAATCCCATCATTGACAATCTCTATGCCGATAGACGTATCGTTTAAGATGGTTCTCCCCGCAAACCCGCCATCACCCGCATGCCAAGCGCGTTCACTTTCAGACACTAGATTATAAATTTTATCGTCGTCATTATTCAAAATAAGATAATGTGCGCTCACATTACCAGTGGTCAATTGCTTTAATGACCGCTCATTATCGCCGACGGTATAGTGCAAGATGATAAATTTAATCCGCTCACTTTTGCCAGTCGCTTGATAAGTGTTACTATCAATAATGTAACGTGGCTCTGTGGTTGATACGCAGCCAATCAGTGGCAATGTCATACATAAGGCTAGCGCTAAAGAGGTAATGTTTTTTGCCATGAAATGCTCTGTGTTGAAGGAATAGTAATATAAAATACGCTATAGTTTCTTATATTAAATTTGATAGCTATAAAATTATTTTTCTAATTTAGTGAACCGGAGTCAATTATGTCTATAAGTATAGAGAACTTAGATTGCTGGGATGTAACTTGGTTTGCTTCTGATAAGGAAGGTAAATTAGGTGTATTCTTTAGCAATGGTACGACCTCGGTTTTGGTCAATAATATTCTAAAAGAGCAAAATTATGAGAATTGTTATGAATATTTTAACCATCTAGAAGATAATGGCAGCATTGCTAATTTTTGTATAGAAAATCAAGATATATCTGCTAATAATACTAATTTTGAAGAATTTATCTTCTATGCGAAAAAAGGACTACATGTATATGATACTGATGATTTAACTCAGCCAAGTTATATCTTAATAGCTAAGCCTTCTATCCCGTTACTAATCAGTGATATTGATAATCAAATAAGTAAAATTATTGAAAACTACGAAGGTGTATTTTCAGATATACTTAGAATTGAACCAGTTAAGATATAGAGTATTAGAGAATTAATTTTTAGCGTTTTATACTTAACTCTTCCGAATCTTCTTCTTAAGCACTACCTTCCAACTGTCCTCTAAGCACTCAATCGCCAACCAAGGCTCTATAATATCAGCAGTAAATTGCTCTTTTGAATTAGAAAGTTGCCATAACTTTTTAAGGTTTGCGAATGGATAGGGGCGCTCTATCAAATATACCGGTAAATCAGCTGCAATCATGCCATCACGAACCACTTCAAAATACCAGCCCGCGATACCTTGCGAGGTAATCCATGACGCTATGTTAGGCACTTTGGTAAATTGTCCGATTTGGTCATTGATTTTGTAGCAAGGTCGCCGTGGTTGCACGAGTCGTAACTGCACACTGGTATCTTGAGCATTGTCAGTGACTTGTTCATTACTAGATGGCTCATCGCCATATTGCCCACCATATTGCCCACCATATTGAAAGACATCGCCAATACATACCGTGCTTTCATTCATATCAGGTAAACCATTAACGGGCTCGGTAATGAGGTTTTCTCCTAAGGTACCGATACGGACATTGAGGTTAAACTCTGCGTTAATCAGTCCGTAAGTAGCCGTAGGCATCTGATGCACCGCTTTTAGTGGGCCGCCATGATGTCGGCGATCGGCTTGTTCATCAGTGGTTAACCCCATAAAATTGACGGCAACGGGCGCCTTGATTGGTGCTTTATCAATCGCGCTCATTTGTTCACGAGTAAACGGCATCGCTTTGCCTGCACGAACACCAATTAAGGTCGCGATATGCACAGGTAAGTCTTGATTGAAGTCAGTGTTAACTTTTTGGGTGAGTGGTTTGATCGTTTCTGCGCTCATGGGGTGTCCTATAGAGGGTAGCCTTTAAGAGAAGCTTTGAAAAATAGCTTTGAAGCATAGCTTTGATAGGTAAATACTGTTTGGCGGCTGACATTATAGTAGCGTAATCGCTCGTTTGTTTATAGCTCTAAAATACCCAAAATTTGAACGAAAAAAAGGCCAGAGGATTAATCTGGCCTTTTTGGTCTGACACCACAGTTTCAATAGAGCGTCACTTTAATAAGTCGTGTTACTTATTTTTATTACGGCGACCGGCTGTTTTCTTTTCACGTGGTACTGCGACCAGCTCAGCCAGCTGTTCAGGAGATGACCATAGACCTTCTAAGTCATAAAACTCGCGCGCTTGCGGGGTCATCATATGGACGACGACAGCACCCAAGTCAATCAAAGTCCAGTCAGAATCAGCACCACCTTCGCGGCCAAGTGGCATAAAGTCAGCTTCTTTGGCTTCAGCACCCACACTATCAGCCATTGCACGTACATGGCGTTTAGAGGTACCGTCAGCGATAACGATACGCTCCATTACGTCGGTTAGTTTTTCAACATTAAGGACAGTGATGTTCTTGGCTTTCATATCTTCTAGGGCAGTTTTGACTAGTGCTAAGCATTCTTCTAAGCGTTCGTCAGTCATGGTAGTAATCATAAATATTAGTCTCTTGAATCGTCATTAACGATAATTAAAATAAAGGGTTAAATGGTCATTTTTTAACGATTAGCGAGCCACATATAGTCAGGCTATCTGTAAAATGACAACAATAAGGCAATTTTAACGGAATTGAGCAGCAGAATATAGCTGATGGGCGATAATATATTGATAAACCGTAGGATTTAGTAAATGAGCGAGGTTATCGGGCTTATTATTAGCAATAAAGTCATTTGTTGGTAGTTGTTTAAATAGTTGCTCATGTAATTGTTGGCGTATGTCGGTACTCGATACTGCCATGACTGGCCGTGAGTCTATATAAATGCGTCCTCTAGCATTACCTTTCAAGAGTGGACCGTTTTTCAAGAATTTGCTCCTTTCCAAACAGTCACTCAATAGCTGCGTTAAGTCTATCGGGTTTTTGGCGGTTTGTGCTTGTAGTTGAGGCGGTAGTTCAACATATAAATTAGCAAGATTTTGGGTAGACAGATTTTGCTTGTTATCGTTCTGATCAACTGAGAGGGCTTGTGGAGAGATGTCAGGTTTATTGATATGATCATTAGTAAGGTTCTCATCACGGTCAAATATCCATAGGTGTACATAATCTGTTAATTGTAGACCGTCTTTCCACTTTTCCAAGCTACGTGCGCTGTCCATTCCCATAATAAATATCAGACAGTCGTTAGGGTAGCGTTGCCGTAGCGTGTGCACACTATCAATGGTATATACCGGCGGCTTTTGCCATAGCTCAAGCTCATTTATCTGTAGTGGTGTGTCTTGCGTGGCTAACTCTAACATTGCTAGCCGGTGTGCAGGATCAATACTTTGTTGCTTAAAAGGAGAGCGGGCGTTAGGTAGTAATGACACGTATAACGCGCGCTGTTGCTGCTTGGCGATAGGAAGTAAGCACTGATAAACGTGCATTGCTATCTGCATATGACCGTTATGTACTGGATCAAACGAGCCACCCAAATAGGCACGAATAGCAGATCTAGGGGCGTTTCTAACAGAGTTAAGGTCTGCATCGGAAGGAGTAACTGACATAGGCAAATTGGCTGAATAGAGTGGCTGGCTGGTTAGATATTTATCCAAAGCTGGATCTGGCCCTATTGTAGAGTGCCTACGCGTACTTGTCATCAGTTGATATAGTCAATGAAAAGTAATATCGATACATAACGTACTGCTGGCATAAGTTTTTCTTGCTTGCTGTGCCTACGCAGACAGAGGCTGCAAAAAGCTTATACCAGCAGTACCGAAGCGTTTTTAAGGTATTTTAACTATACCAATCCTAATATCAATATAAAAAAGTAAGCCTACATTATCAGATTCGTTAATCCTACTTATTATAATCTTTGCACCCGTTCAGTTTGCTCAGTGGTCTTTAATTTTCACTAATGTAATGATGTTTTTGGAGGTAAGAATATCCATTAAAAAGCCGACCCTCATAATCGTATGATGGTCGGCTAGATAACTTAGTAATTAGGCATATAGCTTATAAACGTTAAGCCAAAAACTTAGCAGGCCATCTACTAAATAGCGTCGCTATGAGCTTGGATTGCAGTCAGCGCGATGGTATAAATAATATCATCGACCAGTGCGCCACGTGATAAATCGTTCACCGGTTTATTCAAACCTTGCAGCATAGGGCCAACACTAATGACGTTGGCGCTGCGTTGAACCGCCTTATAAGTGGTGTTACCGGTGTTTAGATCAGGGAAGATAAACACGTTGGCTTGACCGGCAACGGGCGAGTCGGGCGCTTTTTGTTTGCCAACGCTCATGACTGAGGCCGCGTCATATTGTAAAGGACCGTCAACGGCCAGCGTTGGCTCACGTTCGCGAACGATTTGCGTGGCACGGGTGACTTTTTCGACATCAGCACCAGTTCCTGATGAGCCCGTTGAATAGCTAATCATGGCAACTTTGGGCACAATACCAAAGGCGGCAGCAGATTGCGCCGATTGAATGGCAATCTCAGCTAGCTCTTCAGCGGTAGGATCAGGGTTAATAGCGCAGTCACCATAGACCACGACTTGCTCAGGCAATAGCATAAAGAAGATAGAGGACACCAAGGAGTATTGCGGTGCGGTCTTAATCAACTGAAAGGCTGGGAGTACCGTACTCGCTGTGGTATGGATAGCCCCAGAGACCAAACCATCAACTTCGTCCATCTGTAGCATCATCGTGCCCAAAAAGACCGTATCTTTAAGTTTTTCAGCGGCGACAATATCAGTGGTTTTGCCTTTACGGCGTTCAACTACCGCAGCGATATATTTGCTCATATCGAGGGTGTCAGGATCTAGAATCTCAAGCCCTTCTGGCAAGATTAAATCACGGTTTTTGGCAACTTGCTCAACGTCGGCACGTTTAGCCAGCAATACACAGTTAGCAATACCACGACTTTGGCAAATACAAGCCGCTTCTACTGTACGTGGCTCAGCACCTTCTGGTAATACGATGCGTTTATTAGCGTTTTGAGCTTTTTTGACCACTTGATGACGGAATGCTGACGGTGATAAGCGTGGCTTATGATCGGCGCTGAAATACGATTTGATCCAGCCGAGATCTAAGTGAGCGGCCACATAACGGGTCACTTCTTGCGCGCGCTCAATATCATCGCTCGGGATTTCAGCGCTCATGTGCATGAGACTTTGTACGGTTTCAAAACTATCAGTCTCAACGCTCATCACTGGGATGCCGGTTTTGAGTGCTGACTGCCACAATTCTGCTACGGTAGCATTAGGGGCCACACCGCCGGTTAATACCAGGCCAGCAAGTGGAATACCGTTAATACAGGCCAGCGCTGCGGCTAGTAATAAATCATCGCGGTCACCAGGCACCACGATAAGCGTGCCACGTTTGAACACTTCGTCTATGCGGGCGATCGAACGAGCCGTCAAGCTAATATGATTGATACGGCGCGACTTTGCTTCACCAACGTTGAGCCAGGTGGCGTCAAGCTCAGTAGCGATATCCCAAGTACGCGGCACCGATAGCGACTCGCTAAATGGCACCACCCCAATTAGGCGAAACTGTTCGGTATTAAAGTAGGGCGACAGACGTTGGACTTCTTGTATAAAGCCTTGGTCTAAACTAACCACTGCCTCACCAGGAGCAACCGGCTGGTTTTCAAAGGTATTGGGCACATCATGGACGCGCATCAAGACGCAGCCTAAAGTGCGTTCATTGACCATACCGCCGAATTCACGAGCGTGCACATCTAGCTTGTCTGCTAAATGAGCTGGGTTTTTGGTATCGACTGTGCTGACAAAGATAATCTTGGCATCTAAAGCATGAGCAATAGCGCGGTTGATTTGCGAGGCATAAGACGCTTCAGTGGTGGGCACTAAACCTTCACAGATCACAATATCATGATCATCGCCGATGGTATGGTAGTTAATAACCACTTCTTCCATCAAGTCATCAAGGTTGCCATCGCCAATCATGCGTTCAACACGCTGACGGTTGATAGATTTAGGCGGTGTGAGGCCAAACGCTTGCATGATTAGTGCGCTTGAGCTGTCTAAGCTATTCTGTTTATCGAGCGTATCATCTTGCAAAAATGGCTTCATAAAGCCGGCTTTGATGCCGTTATAATCGAATGCCCGAATCAGACCGAGCGCTGCTGAGGTCACACCGATACCACGGCTGATGGGAACAAGTAAAATGGTTTGCATAGCGTATCCTATGATTTGTTATATGGTAGTCGAACAGCGCTTAGTTTAGACCCAGTGCTTGACGGGTTTCTTGAGCAATGCGGCACTCTTCATCCGTTGGAATAACCCATAGCTCAATGCTACTGTCTTGATTGTGGAAGCTGCCCTCGCTACCGCCGACCAGGGATGCATTCTTATCTTTATCAAACCTGATCCCGAAGTGGCGCATAACGTCTAAGATACGGACGCGGGTGGTCGCTGAGTTTTCGCCAATACCGCCAGTGAAAACAATACCGGTAAATTCAGGTAATGCACAGCTCAGGCTAGCCAGATACTTACCAACACGGTAAGAGAACATCTCAATAGCAAGTAGCGCATCTTTATGCCCTTCATTCGCCGCTTGCTCAACCGTACGCAAGTCATTTGACAAGCCTGAAATACCGAGCAGGCCACTTTCGCTATTAAGCATCTTGTCAATCTCTTCTAGACTCATACCAAGCTGACGCTTTAGATGGATATGTAAGCTAGGATCGACATCACCACTACGGGTACCCATCATTAGGCCTTCGAGCGGCGTGAGACCCATACTGGTGTCTAAGCTTTTACCATCATAAACAGCCGCTGCTGAACAACCATTACCTAAATGAGCGGTTAACCAACCATGTGGGCCTTTAGCTTCTGTAATCAGGCTAGCACGCTCTGAAACATAAGCATGTGAGGTACCATGAAAGCCGTAACGGCGGATTTTTTCTTCTTCATATAACACTTTTGGAATAGCATAACGGTAGGCTACTGGCGGCATAGTTTGGTGAAAGGCCGTATCAAATACCACCACCTGTGGAATATCAGGATAGATGGCTTGTACGGCTTCAATACCAAGAGCATTGGCAGGATTATGCAGAGGGGCTAGAATTTTTAGACGTTTGACTTCTTCTAACACGTGCTGATCAACGCGGACGGCTTCTGAGTATTCACGGCCGCCATGAACCACGCGGTGACCAACAGCGACGAAATGATACTGCTCAAGTAGGGCAAGGATTTTTTGTAACGCCAACTCATGACGACCACCGGGAATAGCAATTTCAAGTTTTTCGCCGTTTAGGGCCGTGTGTTTAATACGAGCGGTATCGAGGCCTAAGTTTTCAGCAAGTCCAACGATACGGGTTGACTCATCTTCGCTAATCAGCGCGTACTTGATGGAAGAAGAACCGCAATTAAGGACCAAGGTAGGGTTGGTCAATGTTGACTGGTCAATGTTCTGATCGTTATAAGAGGGATTGGTGGCGCCGTCGCTCATGCTCTATCCTTAGATTATGTTGATAAGTAGTGAATCATAGCGGATTGATATCCGTCGAACAAATAAAACCAGTAAACCTGCCATGACAATGGTGTAAGCAATATCCAATCTAACAGTTTACTGACTAGTGCTCATTTATCGCCTTTGTAGGAGCATGCTAGCTCTCGATTGTAGCGACAAGTTCTGAGTATAATGTAACATAGTTACGCATTTACACCACAACAACTATAAGGTTTAGCATGAGTAGGCGTCAAGAGCTTGCAACAACTGTTCACTGATATAGCTGGGAGCCATTAGACATTATAAAGGCACGACAGCCAGTAATGAAATTGTAAGAAAGTTTGTCGAAACGCTTTTAAACCAACTTTTGTTTAATTGCAATACAGTCTAGTGGTATTGAATGGCTCATAATTAATATAAAAAGCCCGATATAAGCCAACACACATTTTTTATTACACTTAAGTAGCCCTTATAGACAGCAAAATGATCAACCAAACAAACGCAAGGTGTGCACAGCTTTACCGAATAATGCTATGATTAAATCAATTATAATGTGGTCAAAACTTAAGTCACAAACTGTTTATTATTCATCATTCTTTTATCCTGTTCACACGGTTGCAAGGTTACCTACCCTATGTTCAATATATGCCGCGCTGCAAATTCTGCGGATAAGAATAGCTTATCTGTTACCATTAGTCGTCAAGCTATTCATGCCTTAATTATTGGTAGTACCGTTATGTTCGGGGTAACTGGCTGTGGGCAAAAAGGTGCCCTATACTTAGCTGATACTAGCAGTCAAACGGTCGCCATGAGTTCAGACAACACAAACTCAGAGGTATTGGATAGTACTAGCAACCCGCAAGATGCCGCCTTTGCTGGTATCGACGATGACGACTATCAAAAATCACGTTATCTAGAGCAAAAGCAGGTGTTGCCAGACGCTAGTGATGATCCTAACGACTATTAAGTTGCATGACTGCTTATTCTTACAGTTATTGATTTGCATGATGATTGATTTGTATGGCTATTGCTTTGCATGATTACTGATTTTTATGATTATTGATTTGCATGATTATTAATAATTATGACGCTTACCCTTTTGAATGTGTTGAATGTGTTGAATGTGTTGAATGTGTTGAATGTGTTGAGTGTGTTGAGTGTGTTGAGTGTGTTGAGTGGTGGCGGGGAGATTTTAAGCTGTCCCTTGAACGACTGTATAGCAGGCAAGTTTAATCCGACAACAACGCTTGAATGCTTGTTGTGGGTTTTTATTCTTTAACCTTGATAACCTGATTAAATTAGAGAGAGATATGAGTAATTCTGAGCTGCAAGCTTGCGTGACCGTCAAAACTGAGAACGGGCTGTATATCGACCCCAAAGCCTTAACCGCCCATTTGTCAGCGCTACACTATAGCGATGATGGGTTATGCATGGAACAAGTTAGTATTACCGAATTGGTAAAGCGTTACGATACGCCGTGTTACGTCTATTCAAAGCAGGCGATATTGGATGTTTATCAAGCCTATAGTGACAGCTTTGCCACTGTTGATCATCAGATTTGCTATGCGGTCAAGGCCAATTCCAATCTAGCGGTGTTGGGTGTGCTAGCGCAAGCGGGTGCGGGATTTGATATTGTCTCTCGTGGTGAGCTGATGCGTGTACTCGCGGCCGGTGGCGATGTCTCTCGCGTGGTGTTTTCAGGCGTGGGCAAAACCTTTGGCGATATCGAATATGCGCTAACTCAAGGTATTGGCTGCTTTAATGTTGAATCAATCAGTGAGTTGGCGTTGATTAATGAAGTGGCAGCGCAGTTGGATAAAATCGCACCCATATCGTTGCGGGTTAATCCAGACGTCGATGCCAAGACCCATCCCTATATCTCGACAGGTCTTAAAGATAATAAGTTCGGTATCGCTCACGAAGATGCAGTCGCGGTCTATGAGCAAGCGGCCGGTTTGTCACATATTAATATCGTTGGTATCGATTGCCATATTGGCTCGCAGTTAACGGAGGTCGAACCGTTTATTGCGGCTTTAGATAAGGTTGTTGAGCTGATTCATAAATTAGGTAATAAGGGCATTACCCTGCAACATGTCGACTTGGGTGGGGGCTTGGGTGTGCGTTATATTGATGAGACCCCAGTGTCTATTGCTGAATTTGCTGCTGCATTATTACCAAAGCTTAGTGAACTGGGGTTAAAAGTGTTTTTTGAGCCAGGTCGCAGTATCGTTGCCAATGCTGGCGTGTTACTGACTCGTGTTGATGTGCTAAAACCTACCGAGCATAAGAACTTTGCCATTGTTGATGCAGCGATGAATGACTTGATTCGTCCTGCTCTTTATCAAGCTGAAATGGCAGTAATTCCTAACATATTGCCGAATAAAGGTATTGAAACTGACGGTACACAGCCATGGGACATCGTTGGCGCTGTCTGTGAGACCGGCGACTTTTTGGCAAAAGATCGCTTATTATCTTTGTCGACAGGCGATATCTTGGCGATAACCGGTGCTGGCGCTTATGGTTTTGCTATGAGTAGCAACTATAATTCGCGTCCACGTGCCAGCGAGGTGATGGTTGCTGATGATCGTCATCAACTGATCGGAAAACGTGAAACAGTTGAAGCGCTATATGCGAATGAAAGTCTGTGGCAAGAGTAATCTCAACTTTAAGTGATAAACGAGTCAATCTAATGTGGCCAGACTCGTAACCTTCCATTGATGACTGCTTTAATAACCATATAAAAATGGCCCATTGTTGTGATGACGATGGGTTTTTTATGCCAGGAATTTTAGCAAAAATAAGTCGATAGTTGAGCACGGTGATAAATATCATTGTGCCAGACAGCGTGCTAATATAACGAATACATAAAAATAGGATAGGACACAAGGATATGCTAATAGAATTTACCAAAATGCATGGTCTGGGCAATGATTTTATGGTCATTGATTTGGTGACCCAGCGCTTAGACTTGACCAAGGATTTGGTGCAATTATTAGGCGATCGTCATTTGGGGATTGGTTTTGATCAATTGCTAGTGGTTGAACCCCCCATGCGGCCTGATGTGGATTTTAGTTATCGCATCTTTAATGCCGATGGTACAGAAATTGAGCAATGTGGTAATGGTGCGCGCTGTTTTGCCCGCTTTGTGCAAGCCCGTAAATTGTCATTCAAGCAGCGGCTACGGGTTGAAACCGCCAGCGGTATTATTTCCCTAACCACCGATCGTTACGGTTGGGTAGAAGTTGATATGGGCAAACCTAAGTTTGAACCCAATGAGATTCCGTTCACGCCCAAAGCCATTACCAAAATTCAAAATGCCTATCATCTTGATGTGGCAGGCACCCCGGTTCGGCTGTATGTGGCTAATATGGGCAACCCACATGCGGTGATCAAGGTTGATGACGTACTAGACGCGGAGGTCGAAAAATTAGGCAAGGCTATCGAGTCGCATCCGGCATTTCCTAATCGAGTTAACGTTGGTTTTATGCAAATAATGAATCAGCGGCATATCCGTCTACGAGTTTATGAGCGCGGCGTTGGTGAGACCCAAGCGTGTGGCACCGGTGCTTGTGCGGCAGTAGCGATCGGTATACGACAAGGTTGGCTCGATGAGGGCGAGGATGTGCGTGCCCAGCTGTATGGCGGCAGCATGGTTGTTCGCTGGCAGCCTGGTTACTCGGTGATGATGACTGGTCCGACTGCTTTTGTCTATGAAGGGGTCTTTAGTCCAGATGGTCTGATGGCGCAAGTTGGCATGAAGCTTAATCCTGACAGCTAACAAGTGGCAACTTTGAATGTGTTGTTAATTGACTGTGATACTGCTAGGTGAATGGTATGTCTATTTCTAACGAAAAACTGCGAGCGACCCCGAAAAGGTCATGGATATCAGCAGAATTAGCAGCAACAATAGAGTCAGATCAGACTCTACGAGAGCTATTGTCACCGGTACACCGCTGGCTTAATACTTTGGCCGTACGTAATCATTCGGCACATACCTTAACGGCTTATTTTTCTGGAGTGAATCAGCTCGCGTTATTTTTGCGTGGTAAGCGGCTGACATGGACACGCTGTGATAAACGTCAATTGGCCCAGCATATTAGTCAGCGCCTCGATGAAGACAAGCTCGCGCTGGCCAGTGTGCAGCAAGAGCTGTCAGCTATCCGGCATTTTTATGGTTGGCTGATTGAAGAGCAGCTGGCACGTATCAATCCAACGACTGGCTATCAGCTGAAACGCAGCCCCCGACCGTTACCCTCGATTGCTGACATTGACTTGTTGACCCAGCTTCTGGATCAGGCGATTCCCGATACGCCAGAACAAGCGCGATTGTGGTTGCGTGATAAGGCGATGTTTGAACTGCTTTATAGCAGCGGTCTGCGTGTTGGCGAGTTGGTAGCGCTGGATATGGCAGATGTAGATTTATCCGACTTACGGGTACGCGTCACCGGCAAGGGCAATAAAACGCGTTTAGTACCGTTAGGATCTAAGGCGGCTGCCGCGATCATTCACTATTTACCACATCGTAATCTGTGGGTTGAGCAGCAGGACAGCGCAGTATTCATCAGTGAAAAACTAGGGACTCGGCTATCAACGCGTGCGGTTCAGCAACGCCTAAAAATCGCTGCAACGCGCGCTGGTATTGCTCAAAATATGTATCCACATTTGCTACGCCACTGTTTTGCCTCGCACATGCTGTCAGGTAGCGGGGATCTGCGTGCAGTACAAGAAATGCTGGGACATAGTGATATCAGCACCACGCAAATATATACTCATGTCGATTTTGCGAAGCTGACCCAAGTTTATGACCGCGCCCATCCTCGAGCGACCCATGCGCAAAAAGAACCAGACTCATAGCAAAATCTTAGTCATTACATTCAATATCGCTAAGCTATAAAAGTGCTTTGTCAGCGTTGCATTTTAAACAAATGATATAAATACTGCTAAACATAAAAGCGGCACAAGGACATTGAGTACAGAATATATATCTAATGTGCTAATTGAGAGTGACC
The DNA here is from genome assembly GCF_017875835.1 of Psychrobacter sp. PL19. Lineage (NCBI taxonomy): Bacteria > Pseudomonadati > Pseudomonadota > Gammaproteobacteria > Moraxellales > Moraxellaceae > Psychrobacter > Psychrobacter sp. PL19. Next base: position 305,836 of record NZ_JAGING010000001.1, on the reverse strand, counting down.
GTGTAGCGCGAATATAGTGGCTTGCTTGATGTTATCTTATGCTAACCGATGACATTGGAATATGGGTAGCTTTTGCCGTGCTTGTTCTTGTGCGGGTTTATCTAAAGTGGCCAGTACCAGTGCGTAGTCCTTAGCGCTACCTTGATCTGTATTTTGGCGGTTAAGTTCGCTGTCATCATAACTAGTCATGATTTTGCTGTCATAAGCCGTAATTGCCGAATGCCCCCATGTTTGGCGAATATTGCCATCCTTATAAATATGGTCACCGCCTTGAGCGGCCCCAATAACCATACATTGACTGTCTAAGGCGCGCGCCTGTAGCAATAGCGACCAGTGCGCTTGACCAGTCAGGTAAGTGAAGGCAGAAGGAGCGCTGAGAATATCAGCACCCGCTTGGCGCAGACGCTGTGCTAGTGCTGGGAAGCGCAAATCAAAACAAACCATCATACCTAAATTATAAACCGACTCATTAGCTTTTAGCGCTGCGACCACAGTTTGCGTACCGGGCTCAAACGTTGCTGCTTCATTATAGCTGCCTTGCTTATCGGCGACGGTGGCGGTAAATAAATGAATTTTGTCATAGCGCGCTACTTGCTTGCCGTCAGGGGCAAACAGCTGGCTGACTTGACGCAATCGACCATCAGGCACTGTGACGCCATCAGGGCGATACAGACAGGGTAGCGTGCCGGCAATTAGGTAGACACCCTGTTGACGGGCATAATCTGCTAGCGTCGCAGATAGCGCTTCAAAACGCTCGGCAGTCGCAAACTGCTGTCCCATGCTACAGCAGTTTTCAGGCAACACCACAAGCGTAGCACCTTGGCTGGCGGCGTCCTTAATGGCAGCTTGGATATTGACGAGATTGGCTTCAATATCTTGCTGACTGTTCAGCTGTACGGCAGCTATGGTCAGCGCATTTTTATTTTTATTCTGACTGTTATTTTGAGCACCGTTTATTTTAGTGCTATTTATTTTAGTGCTACTCATTTCAGTGTTATTCATAGTTTTTCTCGGTTATATTTATGAGCGTTGCTTTGGTTATATTTATTGATGTTTTTATGTGCTTTGCTGACTGTAGAGGGGGTTTGTTAGTCGCTAAAAACTGAACTGACTCTTAATGACCACTCAGCTGATTGCTACTAACAAAAGATAAGAAAGCTTAATTATCAGGTAAGAGATAAATTATCATAGCAAAAATATGACAAAAAATGCTATCGTCATGACCTGATGCATCTAAGCTCTCCGTCAAATTTGGGTAAACTGCAGATGCCAAGACTGCCTTAGCCAAATTTATTAATCAAAGCTGTCAGCAGATTTATCATCACAATAATAATAATTCTGGAGTGCAATAACCTACCTATGAGTATGTCATTTGGATTGGCGGCCACGCTAAGTACTTCGCAAAAGCTCACGCCGCAAATGCAGCAGGCCATCAAACTGCTGCAGCTCTCTAGTCTTGAGCTTGCGCAAGAGGTTCAGGCCAAGCTGGATAGTAATCCGCTGCTTGAACGAGTCGAGGATGACGAAGATGCTTATGAAGACAGTAGTGATGCAGTAGGAGACCCGCTAAGCGAATCCTTGACACTTGAGATGTGGAATAATAATACGACAATGGAGTCATCTACTGCCTCAACTAATGATGACGAGCGTCCTAATACTACTGAATATGACGATAACTCTTCTAACGATACGTTTAGTGATTATGATGACAGCTTTAATGATTATGACGATAGCTTGCAGCAAGCAAGTATTGATGGTGATGTTATAGACCACAGCGCTACTGATGATTATGTTCATGACAGCGACTATCAAGGTATTAATGACAGCATTAATGACAGTAACGACTATAGCCGCTTTGATACGAGTAACTTTAGTAATAGCAGCGCTTCTACCGCTGTTGCACCTTCAGACTACGATGAGCTTGATAGTTATCAGGGCGCTACCTGCGCTACTATTCAAGATCATGTGCGCTGGCAGCTCAATTTTAAACGTCTCTCAGAGACGGATATGCTGATAGCAGACTACCTGATGGACTCTATGGATGATATGGGGTTTGTTCGGCTTGATATTGATGAGCTACTACAAAGCTTTGCTACTATGGCAAGCTTTTATCAGTGGCAAGCCTCGGTTGAACACGACGAGATAGAGGCAGTACTGCGAGTCATTCAGTCTTGTGATCCGCTAGGCGTCGGTGCACGCAATCTTAACGAGTGTCTGGCCATTCAGTTATCGAAGCTGGATCCTGATATCGAGCATCTGAGTGCTGCGCGGGCGTTATTATCCGCAAGTGAGCATCTGGTTAGCAACAATATTAAGGCTTTGATTGAGCTAACCGGACTGTTACCTGAGCATATTACCCCAGCACTGAGTCTATTGCGCACCTTAAATCCCGCACCGGGATTGTCTTTTCAGAGCAGTCAGCCTGACTATACGCTACCGCCTGCCAGCTACGATATCCCCGATGTATTGGTAACGCCCATGCGTCGCAACCACCTTAATAACAATACCGCTGATAACAATGCTATGGGTAACAGTGCTATAGATAACAGTGCTGTGGACAATATGGTGCTAGAGGACGGCTGGCACGTTCGCCTTAATCCTGAAACTTTACCGAAATTACGCGTTAATCAAGAGTATGCTAGTTTGGTCAAGCGTGGTGATGACAGTCCAGACAATCAATATTTACGTGAAAACCTCACTGACGCGCGGCTATTCATTCGTAGTATTGAAGAGCGTAATCAGAACTTACTCAAGGTTGCTAGCAGTATCGTGCACCGACAGCAGAAATTTTTGCAGTATGGTGCTACCGCCATGCAACCCCTTATTTTAAAAGACATCGCAGAGGAGGTTGACTTGCACGAGTCTACGATTTCACGTCTTACCACCAGTAAAACTATTTTAACCCCACAAGGTTTGTTTTCGCTGAAACATTTCTTCTCATCACACGTCAGTGGTAATGATGGCGACGTTTCCTCAACTGCTATTAGCGCTATGATTAAACAGCTTATAGCCGATGAAAATCCTAAAAAACCACTATCTGACAGTCGTATACAAGCGCAGTTATTAGCAGATGGTATTGATATCGCAAGGCGCACAGTTGCCAAATATCGCGAAGCTATGAATATTGGCTCATCCACCCAGCGTAAACAAAAATACTAACCCACAAAAAATATAGTTTGTCGTCAACAATCAGACCCATTTCAAGCGGGTTCGTTAGTATGTCATGTATCGATATTACTTTTCATTGACTATAGCTGACTGATATAAAAACATTAATAAAGGCCTATGACGAAAATCAATGAGTAACTTTAAGCGTTTTGGTGTCATCAATACGATCAATGTTTATCAAATTGTTATGAAGGTTAGCGAGCTGTATTACTTAATACTTACTCTATTATTATCGATAGGGTCAAGGTCACTCAAATGTATCGTAAAGGTAAATAAACATAAAAAAGAAAAGTTTTCGATTATATAGAAAGATAAAGTAAACAACAGTTTTTATTACATATAATTACAATATACCATCTTGCTACTATTTAGATTTCATGACAAATTAGAGGCATATCAATAACAAAAACCAAGCAGCTTATTTACCCTAGTAAGGAACAGCGATAAAAAAGGACACGCTACCATTACTTGATAAGCTGACGATAGTTATTGATAAGGCAAGGTGGAAGAGGCGGGAATGCTGACTCACCTGTTGGTTATTAGCTATAAATACAAGGACAACAATATGAATGTTTCTATCAGTGGTCACCATATCAGCATTACCGATGCCATGAATACCGCGGTTCGTGAAAAACTAACCAAAGTAGAGCGTCACTTTGATCAGATACAGAGTATTCAAGTCATACTATCGCTAGACAATAGCGGCGCAAGTGATGGCGGTCAAAAGAGCCATAAAGCCGAAGCCATCGTGCGAGTCTCGGGTCAAGAAATGTTCGTACAAGCTCTTGATGATGATATGTATAAAGCTATTAATGAAATGGCGGACAAACTCGATAGACAAGTACGAAAATATAAAACTCGACAAGAGCGCAAAAAAGTTCAAGGTGCTGGTCGTGATGGGCGTTATACCGACAACGACGTTGCTGACGTTGCGCCAGTTATCTAAGCTTGGTACTGTCCTAAGCTAGGTAGAGACAACAAGAAGCCATTAAAGAAGCTACCTTAAATTTAAATAGATTTAAATAGAAAGTCATTAGAAAATAGGGAGTCGTTAAAAAGTTAAGTCATTAAAAAATAGAAAACTATTAAAGACAAGTAATATTTAATCATTTGGCCGATTTGTTAACGTGCATTTAGTAGCAATAGTAACTGTCGATAATTATAAAAATAAAGTCACAGTTGTTATGGCGATAAACCATCTTAACAAGTCAGTTAATTGGATTAGGTTTATTTAACGTGAGCTTTTTACCCTTAGAAACGTAACCCTTACACTTAATCCTTACTAAGAAAAAAGACCTCAGACGTGCAATACGTTTGAGGTCTTTTTTTACGAGGTGTTATAAACTAAAAAGCAGTCATACCTTACCAACTAGCCACCACCCACTGCTTGTACTACCTCGATGTTCATACCTTCAATAATTCGTAGTTGACTCAGCTCGCTCTTAGGAATAAGTTCACCGTCAACTTCAACCGCATAGCGACCTTTACTAAGCCCAAGCTCGTTAACCACTAACTGCACGGTTTGATGCGTTGTCTGTAAGGTTCTGCCATTAACGCTAATAGTACTCATAATGCTTGCTTCCTAATTGTTTAAAGTGCTCTTCATTGAGTGCTTTGAACCTATTACCTATTTCAGTATTTAATTTATAGAATATTCAGCCCACAGAATTACCCAAGCGGAATGTCGTTACCGCTAGCCACACCCAGCCTGCAATCATTGTAACACCACCAATAGGCGTAATAGCACCAAACCAGCGCGGCGCACCGAGCGTCATCGCGTATAAGCTACCAGCGAAGATAATGACCCCAATTTGTAGCAGCCAGGCAGTCGTTTGGGTAGCATAGTTTAATCGAATCAGTAAGCCGACAAGCAATAACCCAAGCGCGTGCACGAATAGATAAAGCGTTGCGGTATGCCACCATTCGAGCTGCTGGGTATTAACCATATTCTTTAGACCATGGGCTCCAAATGCGCCTAGAGCCACGGCAATGGCCATATTAATCGCCGCAATACCTATCCAATTTACCATCGTCAAACTCTTAATATTTAATGGATTTATAGTCAATTACCTAGTCGTATTTACTAGCTATTTGCTGACTACTTAGTAGCGATTTAGTAGCGATCTAATGCTAATAGCTATCTACTGTATGTCATCCGGTAAGATGACACTTTCGATGGTCATTGCATCGCGGATTTTATCCATAGCATTTTTTTCGATTTGACGTACCCGTTCTGCGGATATCGAATAGACGGCCGCCAATTCGTGTAAAGTAGATTTTTGCTCGGTAAGCCAGCGCTGCTCAACGATATCACGTGAGCGATCATCTAGCGTATCCATGGCGGCGATCAGGGCTGAAGAATTATTCTCTTCCCAATCAGACTCCTCCACCATTTCGGCAGGATCGATTCCATCTTCTAAGAACAACTGCGGGGCATAACGGCCATCGTCATCATCACTAGATTGGGTCTCGAATGAGGCATCATAAGAGGTCAGGCGCGACTCCATCTCTAGGACCTGCTTACGGGTAACATTAAGATCTTGAGCAATAGCATCCGCTTCTTCTAAGGTTAGCTGATTGTTGGTCTTCTTTAAACTGCGTAGATTAAAGAATAATTTACGATGGGCTTTCGTGGTCGCCACTTTGACAATACGCCAGTTACGAATCACAAACTCATGAATTTCAGCTTTAATCCAATGCACTGCAAAGGAGACCAAGCGTACGCCTTTATTGGGATCAAAGCGTTTGACTGCCTTCATCAAACCCAAGTTGCCTTCTTGAATCAAATCGGCTTGCGGTAAGCCATAGCCAGAATAACTGCGAGCAATATGAATGACAAAACGTAGATGGGACATCACCAATAAGCGCGCAGCCTCAACATCGCCTTCGTCATAATAGCGGTGTGCTAGCTCTTGCTCTTGGGTGGGGGTCAAAATTGGGATTTGGTGTACAGTGTTGATATAGGCACCTACATTCACTCCAGGCGCAGATAAGTGCGTAGGCATGGCAGGCACTAAGTCACGTGTACTAGTGTCTTCGAGCGCACTGGCATCATAAGGTGGGCGCTGTGCTGCTGCCTTCAGCGCCGCTTCCCGGGCTGGGTTGGTTTCAGTAGCAGGACTATTGCCATTTTGCGGGTCATTACTTTGCGATGTCGTCGTCGAGTCAGTAGCCATATTCTTGACCTTGATTAAAATTGAATAAGTAAGCAAAGTTGTCGATGAAAGATTTCTCTATCTTAAAAGATGTCGTTATCTTAATTGTAAAGGATAGCGTTACTTAGTTGCTATCAGTTTTAGTAATGATGAAGTGAAATATTGTATCGAGCGTTTGAGTAGAGGCGCTACCAGTGACTGAACTGTCAGTCACCTGATTAATTAATAATAATAGAGTGTCAGCCATAGCTGTTTGCTGAGTTTGCTGACAAAATGCGATGATGTCAGCTTGAGAGTTAGGGTCGGTGGCAACCACGTATAGTGATTCGCCGGTTGCCACACCGCGCAATGCCACTTTAGTCTTCAATAATGGCATTGGACAGGCAAGTCCGCGTCCATCTACTAGGTTTTTGATAGTAATAGACGCTATTTTTTGCCCGTCATCACCGTCTAGCTGGATATCTTTAATATACTTATTAGTTAATGAGCCAGCGGTTAATAAGCCAGTCGGCAATAAGGTTAGCAATGAGGTAATATTACATTGCTCAGACTTAGGTAATGTCTGCGCCAGACTTAATTGATAAGGCGCGTGCATGGTGGTTGATGAATCGTTAGCAACAGACATAAATGATACCTTTATCATATTAACTTTTAATACTCAGTGTTGAATATTTGATTTTCATAATAGCGGTGTTATAGATTTACTATCATAACAAATCAGCGCTTAGCAATTGCAGCTGTTTGCAGTTGTCATTACTATGACTGTGTAAGTTAGAATAAAAGGACAGCCAATACGAAAGTCAGCTGCAATAAAGACAGGATAAAAATAGTAGGCCAACTGTTGCTACAGGCCAAAAGCATCGCATAGCAATGTTGCACAAGAGTGACGCACTGCTTAGACATTGGTAGTCAAGCTCATACTAGAATTGACCTCATAGCGACAAGCTCGTATAGTCGAAACTGACCTTATAACTAATCGCGTTATAACTAACCCGGTTATAAATAATCGCATAGGATACGCAATTGTACTATTTTAATTGTCAGTCTATAGACAAAGGCCCATACGATAAGCATCGAAGCAATGCGCAGTCGCCTGTATATCGACAAGGTAACGGGCGGCTACCAATGTTTTTATCATTAGGATCATCAATACGCTTGTCAGCAGGCTTCTCCACAGTGTTATTGGCGATTGCAGCATTAGCGAGTAATTATAGCCAGGCTGCGCCTTTGCCTTCATCATCAGCGCCATCCGTAACTGCCTCGACGTATGGTACTTGGCAAGCATCAGATTTAGATGAATTAGCGTTACCTAGTTTGCGTGGTCAAGGGCTAAGTTTCAATGAACAGTATCAAAATAAGCTCATTGGCGAATGGTCACTACAAAATATTAACGGCCGCGTCAAGATGGAACATGACCCTTGGATTCAAGAAACCGTACAAGGCATCACTTGGCGACTCAACGCGCAAGCACGGCAGCAGGCACCATTAGCACTAGTGATCATCGATAATCCCAGTATTAACGCGTTTGCCGCGCCGGGTGGTGTTATTGGTATTAATACAGGCACGATATTGGCTGCAGGCAGTATGGACGAGCTCTCTAGCGTAGTGGCGCATGAGGTCGCGCATATCAGCCAGCGGCATTATGAATTTGCGGCAGATGAGCGTCAAAAAGCTTTACTCATGCAAGTAGGCGGAATATTGGCGGCTATTGCGGCAGCGGCAGTTGATGGAGATGCTGCCGCGGCAGTGATGATGGGTAGCCAAACCCTGGCGATGAATACTAGCATGGCCTTTAGCCGTAGTAATGAGCGTGAGGCTGATCGGGTGGGCATGCAGATAATGACTCAAGCTGGCTACGATCCTCGGGCGATGCCGCGGTTCTTCACCACGCTGAATCAACAAAGTCAGCTCAATCAAATTGAAAATCGATTTTTACCGAGCTTTGTGCGCTCGCATCCTCTAAGTAATGAGCGTCTAAGTGAAGCGCAAAGTCGTGCTCAGCGTTATCCTTCACTGTCATTAAATCAGCAGCAGCGCCATCAAGCTTTATTTGACTTGCTCTATTGGCGGGTACAAAGTACCGGTAAGCATGTTTCAAAAACCGCGCTAACGACCGCAGCGAAGAACAGCTTGGGGGCAAAAATTGCCTTAATGCATTGGTACGGTGAGCAACAGCGCTTTGAAGAGGCTAATGAGGTTATGAGCGAGCTCACTGCCTTGCCAAGTGCGCAGCGGCAAGTATTAGAGCCTCTCTTGTCTATCACACATAGTCAAATACTGAGTGAACAAGATAAATGGCAGCAGGCCGCTGAGGTATTACAGCGTCAGCAGCGTCTTTATCCTGAGCGCCGTGACTTACGCCTCTATTTAGCAGAAGCGCTGACCAATAGCAATCAGCCTATCCAAGCACAAGCATTGCTAAAACCGCTGACCGAGCAGCAGCCAAGCGATCGCTATGCCTGGCAGAGTCTGCAATTAGCTAATGAGAAATTAGCCAAAACCACCGCTTCACCGCAAATCGCACATATTGCGACTATTAATGCGCTACGTTATCGCAGTCATGATCAGCTATGGAGTGGGCGTTATGACGCGGCACTCATATCACTTACTCAAGCAAAGCAGCTGACTGAACAGATGCAAACTACGGCGCAAGCCACTAGTGCCCGTCCGTTATTAGCGAGTATTAATGCAGAAATTAGAGCCGTAAAAACCGCTAAAAACTATAAGCTTTAAGCGGTTGTTTGCATATTTTAATGGCTTGAATATAGGGCGCGTTGAAACTTGATACTAAAAGTCATGTAGTCAATAAAAAGTAATATCGATACATAACCTACTGCTGGCATAAGTTTTTCTTGCTTGCCGTGCCCAAGCTTTGATAAGGCTTTAACCTTGGAGTGCTTGTTTCACGAGTTTCGATATCAACGCAGGATCAGCACGACCAGCGGCTTTATCTTTTAGCACGGCCATGACACTACCCATATCACGCATTGAGGTTGCGCCTTGTTTTGCAATTTCAGCGTTCACTAAAACTGAAAGCTCGGCGTCATCCATTTGTTTGGGCATAAATTCGTTAATGATATCAATTTCAAACTGCTCTTTGGTCGCCAAATCCTCACGGTCATTTTCAGTAAAAATAGTCAATGACTCATGGCGCTGTTTGAGCTGTTTTTGTAGCACTTCTAATACGTCAGCATCATCAAGTCCCGTACGACGATCGATCTCGATTTGCTTGATGACCGCTTGCACATTACGCAATACTTTAACACGCTCAATCTCGCGCGCTTTCATAGACTTTATGATAGTGTCTGCTAAATGTTGTTTGAGTGGGCTCATGGCTATTATTATTCCTTATGGGTTAATAGGTTTTATATGACAGCGGATTGATGAGAGCAAGCTTGGTAATGACAGCTTCTTAAATAGAGGTAATAATAAAAATTGTAGCACAAAAAACGCCACTGATATCAATAGATAGCAGTGGCGTTAGTATATCAGTATTGCGAATAATTTTATTAGTCTGTCAAGTCTCAAAATATTTAGAGATTAGCAGTTAGTTTAAAGGTTTCAAATACTAAACTGAAAAGCTTAAACTGTAATCGTTATAAACGATTAATACATACGCGTGGTACGGATAGTTTCGCGTTGTAATTTTTTCTTATAACGCTTTACGGCAGCTGCTTTTTTGCGCTTACGCTCTTGCGTTGGTTTTTCATAAAACTCACGCTTACGCACGTCTGATAAGACACCGGCTTTTTCACAGGCACGCTTAAAACGGCGGATAGCGATATCAACTGGTTCGTTTTCTTTAACCTTAACTGCAGGCATGAAGACTCCTTATGAGGATGAGATAAAAGGGCATTAGTTCGGTTGTGTATTAGTATTTAGCCGTAATATCTCAAAATTATCGGCATCAACTCAAACTAGGACAGTCTCGTGCAATAGCACAAGGGCGGCAATTTTAACTAAAAATGTCAGCAAAGTCAAAGCCTTTAGCGTATTTATTCATTATAATCATCAAGGTGCTCATCGTATCATTATTGGTTTAGGTATTTGCTTTTTAGTTTAACGTTTTTGATATTATTTTAATAAAATTTTGACCGGTAGTGTATAAATTGCCCGCAAAAAACCCTTGCTGACTATAACGTATTGGTCGCAGTTTATGCTATGATAAATTCAGTATTATAGTAAGGGTTTTATACTTTTACGTCAAATTCACTAAGGTTGTTAAGATGAAAAAAACGGTAATAAAAGGCTCATTCAGCACTGCTCTATGGACAACATTGATCGTCACGTTAGGCGTTAGCATTAGTGCCTGTAGCGGTGATAAAGAGTCAGGTGAAGTCTTGGCAGTCGATCGAGTCGAAGCCGCGGAAGAGCTTGCCCGTAAAAATGCTCCTGAAGCCGAAGATATGGGTTTTGCAGAAACTGCGCCGATGGTAACTGCCGCCGCTGAAGATGCGACTTTAACCGCCGCTGCGGATATGCCGGATGCGACTGACACTGCAGGAGCTGCGCCAGCAGAGACTGCTGCTGCGCCTGCAGATCTTGCCGTTAATGTTGGTGCTCAACTTTACAGTAAACAGTGTGTGGCTTGTCATCAAAACGGTTTGTTAAATGCGCCGAAATATGGTGATGCAGCCGCTTGGGCGCCGCGTATTGCGAAAGGTAAAGAAACCTTATACACCCATGCAGCAAATGGTTTTAATCAGATGAACGCGCAAGTGAATGCTGAAGTGACTGAAGAGCAAGTTCATGCAGCAGTTGACTATATGGTTGCAGCAGCCAGCTAGTAAGGTGACGTTGAATCCGCTATAAATTACCAAGCTATATGACTGCTAGGCTACATATCGTTAAGTCTATATAAATACACGATAGCGTTAACTTTGTTGGCAACGAAATCACCTGAATTCGACTGTCAGAAAGTGTTACATCCACAAATTTTCTAGTAGCTGTCATTTAGATAATAATAGTCTTAATAAAAACTAACAGTATTAACAAGTAGTTGCTATTATGGCCTATTAGATGAGGGTATGAACATGACTATTAAGGAAGAAGTTATCAATAAACAGGATGTTATGAATAAAAACTCAGTTGCCAAATTAGCATTGTCAGCACTGAGTCTCAGTCTACTATTAACGCTGAGTGCTTGTAGTGGTGAGGACAACACTGCTACTGACGAGACCGCTGCTGTCAGTGACACCGAAACTGCAGTAGTCGCGGTCGAAGAACCCGTCGTTAATACTGAGGAAGCGGCTACAAGTGAGGTGGCAGAGCCAGCCGTTGTTGAAGCGCCTATGCCCACTGCGGCAGTTACTGCTGAACCTATCGCTACCGAAACTGAATTATTAGCAGTCGACGCCGGGGCCAAACTATACGAATCTAACTGTCAAGTATGCCATCAAAATGGCCTACTCAATGCCCCGAAATACGGTGATGTGGTCGCTTGGGCGCCACGTCTTGCGAAGGGTAAAGAAACCTTATACACGCACTCGGCAAAAGGTTTTAACAAAATGCCAGCACAGGCTAATGATGAGGTCAGCGAAGCTCAAGTCCATGCAGCCGTTGACTATATGATAGCCGCCGTCAGTTAATGTTAATAGCTACTAGCTAGTAGCTATTAACTATTAGCCGATATTAGGGTTCAACCTATGTAGACGAATCAGGCTGTCAGACTGGCCTGCCGTATCGCCTGTTATAAACAGTGTTTATTGTTATAAATAGCTATTCTGATTATCTGGTTACGACTCTAGCGATGAAAATTTGTTAAACTTACCGCCATTGTGTTTCACAATAGCGGTTTTTTTACGGATAAAAATAGTCGCTTATTAATATGGATAAAACCACGCACAAAGAAAGGCAATAGCATGAAAGTATTGGGTTTGGAGACCTCTTGTGATGAGACAGGTCTAGCAATTTATGATAGTGAGCTGATAGACACTGACAACCAGGGTTTACTTGGGCAAGTGTTGTATTCGCAAATAGAACTACACGCGGTCTATGGTGGTGTGGTGCCTGAGCTTGCCAGCCGTGATCATATTCGCAAGCTGGTACCGTTACTTAATGAGCTGTTAGATCAATGCGACATCAGTAAAAATGATATTGACGCTATTGCTTACACCAAAGGCCCTGGGCTAATTGGTGCATTGATGACCGGCGCTCTATTTGGTCGCAGTCTGGCTTATGGATTGAACATTCCAGCGATTGGTGTGCATCATATGGAAGGGCATTTATTAGCGCCATTGATGGGCGCCAATCCACCTGCATTTCCTTTTGTATCGTTATTAGTATCTGGCGGTCATACCTTACTTATTGCGGCACAAGGTATGGGCCAGTACGAAATATTAGGCGAGTCGATTGATGATGCGGCAGGCGAATGCTTTGATAAAGCGGCAAAAATGCTGGGTTTAGCGTATCCGGGTGGCCCTAATATTGCCAAGCTTGCTAAGACCGGCAATCCCAATGCTTACAATCTACCGCGCCCGATGCTGCACCGCGGTTTAGATTTTTCATTCAGTGGTATGAAAACCGCTGTCCATAATCTCATTAAAGACACCCCTGGTTCAGGTATAGGTTCTGATAGCGATCCACAAGTTCGAGCCGATATAGCAGCGAGCTTCCAACATGCGATGGTCGATACCTTAGTTAAGAAATGCGTCAAAGCACTTAAGCAGGTAGATATGAGCCGTCTGGTGATAGCCGGAGGTGTCAGTGCCAATAGCCATTTACGCATAACGCTTGAGACCGAGTTGGCAAAAATAAACGCCACCGTACATTATGCGCCACCCGCATTATGTACGGATAATGGCGCCATGATTGCTTATGCTGGTTATCAGCGCTTGCAAGCAGGCCAGAGTGATGATTTGGCTGTCACCTGCGTGCCACGTTGGCCAATGACTGAGTTGCCGGCAGTGTAACAGGTGTGGTGCTTATCAAAATAGTATCTATTAGGGCCATCTATTAATGGTACAGATCAACACGCTACTTATTAATAGTAGGTATTAAGGAAAGGATGACATCATGCAATGGCTCGCCATCGGTTTAGGAGCAGCAATCGGCGCATGCCTGCGGGCATGGCTAGCACGCTTTAATCCGCTGCATAATTGGATACCGCTTGGGACTTTGGGTGCTAATATTTTAGGTGGGTTGTTAATAGGGTTAGCGCTAGTATGGTTTGAGCGGGTGGGTAGTGAACTGTCTTCTAACGTCAGGCTGTTTGTGATCACTGGTTTTTTGGGCGGGTTGACTACCTTCAGTACCTTTAGCGCTGAGGTTTTTACCTTTATTCACGCGGGTAAATTATTGGCGGGTTTAGGGCTGATAGGTTTGCATGTTGGGCTAACATTATTAGCGACCGCGCTCGGATTTTACTTTTTTAAGTCGATCTTGTGATTCGATTATCTGTAAAAACTGAATCTAGCTTAAGTAAATATTAGATTGCAGACGACCGGAATAGCGAACAGTTACTGGTTTTCTGAGGGTTGTTCTAGAGGTTGTATTTTCCAGATGCTATAGTCGATCCAAGTTAAAAAAGATACAGTGCTGCTGGTATGAATTTTTTGCAGCCTCTGTCCCGCTTGCGAACAGCAAGCAAGAAAAATTTATACCAGTAGTACGCTGACACAAATGTATCTATTTTATTTTGAACTGACTATACGTAAAGTTATCCTAAATAATAAGTTCAACAGATATCGGCTACAATGGCTTTTTTATCCCTTCTAATAAACTGGCGAATCCTTGCATATAAGCCGTATCCTTGCTTGAGACACGAGTAGCGGCATACAGCTGACAAAAGACGCCAGTACCTAATGGGCGAGAGACTACCCAGCCTTTTTTTTCATATTCTGCGACCACCCAATCGGGTAGTGCTGCTACCCCGCGTTCACTGGCGACCAACTGAATAAGCATCGCCGTCAGCTCAGTAGTACGGATGTTCTTAAAACTTACCTGGGCGGGTGTCATAAAATTGGCGATGATATCAAGACGTTTTGCTTCTACTGGGTAAGCAATTAAGGTTTCCTCACATAAGTCATCTGGGCAAATAAAATGTTGCTCTGCTAGATTGTGTAATGGCGACAGCACCAAGCGGCTTTCGTATTCAAATAAGGGTTGATAGCTGATACCGTCTATTGGCAAATTGCTAGTAGTGATCAATAAATCAATATCACCTTCCATTAATAAATGATGCGGCTCAGGCTCAAAGCCAGTCGCAAAATCTAATTCCACATCTGACCATTCACGACGATAGTGATTGAGAATCGGCATTAACCAGTCAAAGCAGCTATGACATTCAGAGGCCAAGCGCATTCTACCAGCTTGACCGTGAGCCAAACGCTTAAGATTGGCTTTAGTACGGGTAACCTGCGGCATAATACTGTCAGCTAAGGCCAGTACCGTTTTGCCTGCTGGAGTAAAAGTCAGCGGACGTGTTCGGCGATTAACCAAGCTAATGTCATAGTAGTTTTCCAGCTCTTTTAGCTGATGTGATACCGCAGAGGCAGTGACATGCAACTCATCGGCCGCCGCTGCCAGTGAACCATGGGCTCGTAGCGCGGTTAGAGTATTTAGATGACGAAGTTCGAGCATAGAATAACCTAACTGCTTATTTAAAAAAATGAAGGGAGAAAAATACTATAAATAGGGTTGTGAGGCTTTTTATTCAAAACTTATTATCAGCACCGTTCATTGCTCTTTAGCGCCGACGTAATAGTAATTGCGAGATTATAACCAGTATTAGGGACGCGGCCAGCAGGATCGTACCAATGGCATTGACTTCAGGCTTGAGTCCCACGCGCACCATAGAATAGATACGTAGCGGTAGAATCTCATAGCTGGGACCGGTAACAAAGGTGGATACCACCACATCATCGAGTGATAAAGTAAAAGCTAACAGCCAACCTGCCATCACTGCGGGCAGTATCACTGGAATTAATACCGTACGTACCATAGTCGATTCATTCGCGCCCAAATCTCGCGCCGCTTCCATCAGCCGCTCATCTAAGCTACTCAATCGTGCAAATACCGTGATAACTACAAAAGGTAGGCAAAAGGTAATGTGAGCCAATAGTAGCGATACAAAGCCTAACTGTAGACCAATTAATAAAAATAAAGCCAGCAAAGAAATGGCAAGGACAATTTCAGGTGACATCATCAGCACAAACAGCAAGCCGTTTAATAAACCCTTCCCGCGAAAGTCATAACGATGTAATGCCAAGGCAGTCAAGGTGCCTATTAAGGTTGAAACGGTTGCGGCTACCAAGCCTAAGACAATGGAATGCCAAAAAGCATCAAGCATGGCTTGGTTTTTAAATAGCGACTCATACCACCTTAAACTAAAGCCACCCCAATTGTAGCCAATTTTTGACTTATTAAAGGACATAACGACCAAGACAATGATTGGTAGATACAGCAGGGCGTAGATAAGTCCTAGATAGCTTTTTGCCGCGACACTGCCAATCTTGATATTTTGCTTAATAGTAGACTTGTTACGTTTAGGCTGATGAGGCGGTTTGGTTTTGATAATCTGGCTTTTATGAGAGTCAGACATTAGGCCACCTCATTAAAGTCAGTCTTGCCAATACGGCGACTACTGGCGCGATAAGCAAGTAGCAACACCGCCATAGCTAGGGTTAACAAGACGCTGGCTGCTGCGCCAAATGGCCAGTCACGCGCATCTAAAAATTGGTTTTTGATAATATTACCGACCAATAAGTTGCGTGAACCACCCAAGATATCTGCCACGTAAAACATACCCATCGCTGGCAATAATACCAACAGCACACCTGAAATAATTCCGGGCGTAGTCAAAGGCAATACCACATGCCAAAAAGTCTGAGTTTTTGATGCGCCCAAGTCTTGCGACGCCAGCAGCATATCATTGCGTAGGTCGGTAAAAACAGCATATAGCGGCAACACCATAAATGGGAATAATAAATAGGTTAATCCCGCAATCACCGCGCCTTGGGTATATAAAATATCAATAGGACTATCAATAATACCGATAGCCAGTAAAAACTTATTGATTAAACCGTTATTGGCAAACAGTAATTTAAGCGCATAAGTACGTACTAAAGAGTTGGTCCAAAATGGCAGTATCAGCATCATCATTAATAGCGGTTGCCAACGTGGTTTGGCTTTGGATACCAGCCAGGCAAAGGGATAGCCAAGTACCAGGCAAATGACGGTAGTAATACCTGCCATCCACAATGAGTGCATAAAGACCTCGAAATACAGCGGATCAATCATGCGCACATAGCTGTTGATGCTAACCGGTAGACTAATAAAATCACTACTGTCACGGGTCAAAAAACTGACCGCAATAACCAATAAATTCGGCAATAGCGCAAAGAGGAGCAGCCAACCCCAAATCAGCCACAGGGTCGCGGTACGAAAAGGGCTTTTATTACTTAAACTTGTGCGCGCCATTAGCTTATATCCTTTTGGACAGTCGTGCTAACGGCCTTGCCACTATTAATGTCACTGTCAGACTCATTATCGGTCTTATCATCAACAGAGTTATCATTTGGTAAGACCCATTCCCAACCATCGACCCATGAAACTTTGACCGCTTCATTCAGCTTATAATCAAAACTCGGATCGTCCTCATCAAAAAACTCAGAAGCCTTGATGATATGGCCGTTCTGTAGCTCAATAATAGAGTCTAAAGTACTGCCTTTATAGTTACTCTCAATAACGTGGCCAAGTAGTCCGCTATGGGCACTGTCATCGACTTCATAAATACGTAAATCTTCAGGGCGCAATAGCAGATTAACCATATCACCAACTTTTATCTCGTTTGCAAAGTCAGGACGGCGTAGATTGCGTAAGGTGGTTGGGCCCTCTTGCGCTTGCGACTCACAGACTTCCACGGCAATGCGGCCGTTGGTTACCTGGCCATCGCGATCTGGCTGATCTGGATAAACGCCCCGTACTTCTGCCTTAAAGAGATTGGTCTCACCGATGAATTTGGCGGTAAATAAATTTGCTGGGGTTTCATAAATCTCAATTGGGGTGCCAATTTGCTGAAACTTACCATCTTTCATCACCGCAATGCGATCTGACATTGACAGCGCTTCTTCTTGATCGTGAGTAACAAACACAAAGGTAATACCTAGCTCGCGTTGCAAGCGCTTGAGCTCTGACTGCATTTGCAAACGCAGTTTATGATCGAGCGCTGACAGGGGTTCATCCAGTAGTAGTAATTTAGGACGATTGATGACGGCGCGCGCGATAGCAACCCGTTGCTGCTGACCGCCGGATAAATCTTGCGGCTTGCGGTTGGCCAAATGGCCAAGTTGTACCATCGCTAGAATATCGCGGACGCGCGTTTGAATCTCGTCTTTGGGAACTTTTTTGATTCTAAGACTATACGCAACATTTTGTGCCACGGTCATATGCGGAAATAGCGCGTACTGCTGGAATACCGTATTCACTGGACGTTTATCGGCTGGCAACCCAGCCATTTGTACGCCCTCTAAATAAATGGCCCCCGCTGTCGGCTGCTCAAAACCTGCAATTAGGCGCAGCAAGGTAGTCTTACCGCACCCTGATGGCCCAAGTAGAGTCAAAAACTCACCACGCTTAATATTCAGATTGATGTCTGTTAATACTTCAGTCTCATCATAGGTCTTTTTTAGCCCGGTCAATTGTAATAGCACATCAGTCGCCATGGTATCGATGGTATCGATGGTATCGATGGCATTAGTGCCAGAACTGGCATGAGAGGGCATAGCAGTTGCAGGCACGTTTGCAGGGGAGTCAGGCATGAGATAAATTCCTAAAATACCAGGGTATTAGTACCACTTGAATAGGGCTGTCGATAGCGAGCGCGGTATAAGCGGTATAAAAAGTGCTTTGGTATAAGTGTAAGCGCGGTCTAATAGCTGCGTATTATAACAAACCATCACTAACTATTAGTGCAAGTTCGTTACCAATTACGCAGGCTATAGCGTGGTCATTGATATGATTTGTATGGCTTCTCATCGAAAGCAAGAGGCTACTACACGTAGAAAATATTCTTGGGAAAGTAAATTTTTTAATATTTCCTTACTTTTATTCCTATACAATCATTTTAGGGCTAAAAATTTTTAGTTAAAAAGAGTTAGCCTAATAATCGTTAAAGCCACTTATTATTTTTATCACTCAGTATCCTCAAGGACACCTCATGACTGCTAATACGCGCCCAAAAACAGGTCAAGAAGCATTGGAGCTTCTTAAAGAAGGCAACACCCGCTATGTCGACAGTCTTAACAACGCTGATCCGATGATGCAAAAGCGGCCAGAGTTGGTTAAAGATCAAGACCCCTTGGCCATTATCTTAGGCTGCTCTGATGCACGCGTGCCGGTAGAGATTGTTTTTGATCAAGGTTTAGGCGACCTGTTCGTCATTCGTGTGGCTGGTAATGTGGTCGCGCCTTCACAAATTGGCTCAGTCGAATTTGCAGCCGAGGCGTTTGGTACCCAATTGGTCGTGGTACTTGGGCATTCACAGTGCGGCGCGGTGACCGCCTGTGTGGAGGCGCTGATTAATCCGGATCAACATTACTCACCCAATCTACAATCTATCGTCGATCGTATTCGCCCCAGCGTTCATAACTTGCACGAACTGGCCACTGCTAATGGTCAAGATATCGATACTGATCAACTGGTTGATCGCTCAATCCGTGCCAACGTGCGTATGTCCGTCAGCCAGCTTAAGCATGGTTCGCGCATTTTAGAGGACTTATCAAGTAATGGGCAGCTGTTAATTGTCGGTGCTGAATACGATTTAGAGACTGGCAAGGTACGCTTTTTAGACAGCTAGTTGATATAAATAAGCTCCATAAGTTTACAACACCCTATCAATAAAAATTTGTTTTTTAACTATGATAGGGTAGACATCTGTCCTATTATTGGTTTGATATGCCGATCCCTTTGCTGAGTTTGATTTCGTGATAGGACGACTTTTATAACAAGACAGTGCATTCACTTTATTTAATACATTTTTATAATTAGGATAATAATATTTATGTCTAACTCTACATCGGATTCAACCTCAATCAGCCCCCAACCTGACAATAGTATTCGGGCGGCTGGTGTTCAGCCTATTGCGGCGATAACCAGTGGTTTTACTTTTAACCACACTATGTTACGGGTAAAAGATCCCGCCAAATCATTAGAATTTTATACCGGTGTGCTAGGCATGACATTATTAGCGGTAAAGAAGTTTCCTGAAATGGAGTTTGATCTTTATTTTCTCGCAAAATTGACCGACGACGAGCGTGATAATCTACCAGCTGGTGATGACTTAGCGATTTATACTTTTCGTCAGCGCGGTATTTTAGAACTGACTCATAACTACGGTACCGAAACCCAAGATGACTTTAGCTATCATAATGGTAACCAAGAGCCGCAGGGTTTTGGCCACATTTGCTTTAGTGTACCTGACCTGCCTGCCGCAGTAGCTTGGTTCGATAGCCATGAGGTGGCATTCAAAAAACGTCCTGAACAGGGCAGCATGAAAAACATCGCCTTTATCGAAGACGTTGATGGCTATTGGATTGAAATTGTACAAGCGGACTTGATGGGCTAATTCATTGATACCGCCGGCATCAATATACCGTTGCCAATACGTACACTGGACTTGAGCGACCCTTCTGTAAGAACGGTCGTCAATAAGCTGAATAAGCAAGATAGTAATAGTGAAAATATCTTGAAGTTGTTTTTACTTGTTAATCTTTTTAGTTCAAAATAAAAAACCGCCAATATCTTGTATATTGGCGGTTTTTTACGTGCTAAACGATGGTCTGTTTGCCGCGTTATAGGTTCTATCGTTAACAGTAAATAGACAATACCCAGTTAGATATTAGTCCTCTTTTTTTACTTGGTAGTCATCGTGGCAAGACTTACAGCTTTTACCAACAGCGCCGAAGGCAGGCCTAAAACCGTCAACGCTAGTCGCTGTCTGTGCAGCATTGTTCAGCTCAGCGGTTGCCTGTTGAAAGTTCTCTGACTTAGTGCGGAAGTCATCAGCATTTGACCAAACGGCTTCGGTAGCATTACCAACGGCTTCTTGGTCCTCAAAATGACGCCAAGGGCTTTTAGACTCCTTGGCTAAGAAGGCGGCTTGCTCTTTGACTATTGCCGCATCAAAAGTATCCGGCGCTTTCATCATATCACCCATGACACCCATCGCATCGCCATAGTTTTTCATTATGTTTTGACGTGCTTTGACATCAGGGTTAGCAGGGGCACTACAAGCAGTTAGACCCAGTAAGGCGGTCATTAAAGTGATACCAACAATAGAATTTAACGATTTATTACTGTGAATCCGTGACATGTGTAGACTCCCTTATATGTGGCTTTTCATAAGATGCCGAAGCAAATAAATGCTCGCCAACAAATTAAATCACTGCCATTAAATGTTTTAAAATAAAGTTTTAAAACGACTGGTTTTCTTAATTTTTTCTTTGTTAGCAGGTTGTTAAAAGTATTGCCAAAAACGTAACTGTGACAGTTATAAGTAATGCACGTGAGTCACGTGCTGTATGTAAACAAATTTAATCCAAAATCCAATATAAGAATAAGGTTCTACCTACTAGGTTGGTAGTGGTTAAAGCAACTCCTAAAAAACCGACTAAAATTATTTATACATCATGAAAAACTATAAACACATATGAAACTTATATAAGTAAGGTCAGCTATCACAGCTGACCTTACTTACGGTGTAGCCGTTGTTTGATTGAGAACGGGTCTGGTTACAAACAATACACTACCGTTCAACTAGGCTTTGTTTATAGGTACGAAGCGCTATAGTTGTGAAAATAAGTAGTCCAGTAAAACATTTGTTTGTTTAATTAGTCTTTGATTATGCCAATAAGGACTATAAAGTCAACCAGTCTTGCGGTTTTAGATAGTAATTAGTCAATTCAAACTCTGGCGTGCCTTCAACAGGTTCAAAACGATAATGCCAGCTGGCAAGAGGGGGCATACTGACTAAAATTGACTCAATACGGCCGTTACTTTGTAGCCCAAACAAAGTACCGCGGTCATAAACTAGATTGTATTCGACATAACGACCCCGACGATATAACTGGAATTCACGTTGCTCTTCAGTATAGGGCGTATCTTGACGCTGCTCAAAGATCGGTAGGATAGCGTCAAGATAACCATTGCCGACTGCTTTCATAAACTCAAAGCAGGTCTCAAAGTCCCAGCCACGGCTTTCAGTATTGACATCATCATAGAATAGACCACCGATACCGCGCTGTTCATCACGATGACGCAGATGGAAGTATTCATCACACCACTGCTTAAAATCAGGGTAGATACTGTCGCCAAATGGCACACAAAGGTCATGACAGACTTGATGCCAATGCACGCAGTCTGCCAATACTGGATAAAATGGCGTTAAATCAAAACCACCACCGAACCACCAAATAGGATCTTCGCCCACTGCCTCAGCGACAAACAAGCGTACGTTCGCATGACTGGTTGGAACATTAGGATTTCTCGGGTGGACAACCAGTGAGACTCCCATCGCTTGCGCTCTGCGTCCGGCAATATAAGGATGGCGTGCAGTCGCTGAAGCTGGCAAGTTATGGACATGAATATGACTGAACATGACGCCTGCTTTTTCGATCACCTTGCCATCTGCCAAAATACATGAGCGCCCGCCACCGCCCTCAGGACGCTCCCAGTCATCGGGAATAAAGGTGGCATGATTACCGATATTATCAGAGTCAGACATAGACTCCTGTGTCTCCAACGCCTGACAGATACGTGCTTGTAAATCGACTAAAAAATCACGCACCTGCGTGATGTCATTAGCTGTTGGAACGATTGGATTTGAATCAAGAGGATTATTGGCTATACCGCTAGCTGCATCATCGGTCGGCTTGTTATTTACATTGGGAATGGTCATAAAAATATCTATAATAATGATTTATGTGATGTGTGATGTGAATAGTAACGTTATTTATTATGGTGCTTTTCTGTATAGAGCTCTTTGTCGAGTAAATGCCCCATGCGATCACGCTTGGTTGCCAAATAGCTGGCATTGATATCATTAACGCCCACCACCAGCGGCACGCGTTCAACCACATTAATACCATTTTCGGTTAAATAAGCGACTTTATCTGGATTGTTGGTGATAAGGCGTACCTCATTAACACCGATATGTGCCAGCATTGGCCCACACATCTCATAAGTACGCGCATCAGCGGGCAACCCTAACATCAGATTAGCATCTAGGGTATCATGGCCTTGTTCTTGTAGGGCATAGGCGCGAATTTTATTGGTCAGCCCAATACCACGGCCTTCTTGACGCAAATATAAAACAGCGCCACAGCCAGTCTCTTGGATTGCCTGCATGGCGGTATTGAGCTGGGCACCGCAATCACATTTTAACGAGCTAAAAGCGTCTCCTGTTAAGCACTCAGAATGAATACGTATCAGTGGAATGAGGGGCTCTGCCAGCTTATGATCGCCATTATTATTGGCCATGGTAGTAGCGATGGCGCTATCTACAACCGGTAAACCGACCGTAAGCATTACGTGCTCTTGACCGTCTTCATTTTCAAAGATATGAATATCAAACTCGCCGTGACGAGTAGGTAATTTGGCACTGGTGATAAATTGATATGACATTAATGTCCTGCATAAGCCGATCATCGTGGCGGTAGAGGGGTCTGGCATAGCCATGTTATAATAGCTATGTCGTGATAACCATATTATTATGGCTAGTGTTTATTAGTATAACCTGTTCGTAAGAATAGCACGCTTAGTGAATTTGCGATAAAAACACACAAAGTTCACAGACTACTCACGATGATTAAAGCGGCCGTTTAAAAAAAATGCTATTATGCCATACTATTTTGGAGGATACAGTGACAAGTCTTTGTCCTTAAATTACTGTATCGTCATTAACGCCTAATATTGACCAAATATAACAAGATATAATGATTGGTGGCACTATAGTAAACACCTAGTAATAAAATAAAATAAAAAGACACATCGTAATTTATTATGAGCTGGTAGTCAGTTTAACGTCGCTTGTAGTTAAATTTACGGTTATATAAATCTCAACCCCATAAATCTCAACCTTATAAAATAGTATTAAAAACTTTATTAACGTAGCCGTATCAATACGATAACGGTGCATAATGATATGGCAAGATAGCATCTTGTCAGTAGATGAGTAGGTATCGTACGGTTTATGCAGCAGTCACCTCTTTCCTCACAGTCTCGGTCACCAACGTCGTCACATGGGCCATCTGCCTCTGATTCTGCTGCACATCTATCAAGTTTGCAACAGACATTCACTCAGATTCCACGTGAGCGCCCTCGTACACCCTTGCTTGACGCTATTGACGCGCCTCTTGATCTTAAAATATTTACCACTGCTCAGCTAATAAACTTGGCTGATGAGCTGCGGCTGTTCCTGTTGTATTCAGCGGGTCAAAGTGGGGGACACTTTGGGGCAAATTTAGGCGTGGTTGAGCTGACCATTGCGCTACATTATTTGTTAGATACGCCCCAAGACCAGATTGTTTGGGATGTGGGTCATCAAGCTTATGCTCATAAAGTCTTGACTGGTCGCCGTGATCAGCTAGGTAGCATACGTGCCAAAGGCGGCTTGACGGCTTTCCCTGAGCGTATAGAGTCTGTCTATGACACTTTTGGGGTTGGACATTCATCGACCTCGATTTCAGCCGGCCTTGGTATGAGTCTAGCGCTACGCTACCAAGGGCGTGCGCAGACAGTCGCTTGTGTGATTGGCGATGGCGCTATGACAGGCGGTATGGCCTTTGAAGCGATGAATGATGCGGTGCAACAGGACGCTGATCTATTAGTGATTTTGAATGATAATGATATGTCGATATCCTGCTCTATTGGTGGGTTTTCACGGCATTTAGCGATGCTGTGGGAGTCAGGGTATCAGGTCAATATTTCAGAGTCAGGTGCCCCCGTATTACGCCAACGTCCAATTATGCAGGCTTTTACTAGACGTAAGCGTCATAAAGAACAACGTGATGTAGCGCAATTAGAAGATAATTTATTTAAAGCGATTGGCTTTACTTATTTTGGTCCATTCGATGGCCATAACATCCCTGAGCTATTGCGCGTTTTATCATTAGCGAAACAAGTTAAAGGCCCAGTTCTAGTTCATATTTATACCACTAAAGGTAAAGGTTTTGCGCCCGCTGAGGTAGACCCAGTCGGTTATCACGCGATTAGTAAATTACCTGTTGAAGACAGCCGTGAGCTAGTAGACAGCCATGAGCCAGCAAACAGCCATAAGCCAAAAAGCACGCCTGCTTTAAAATACTCACAAGTATTTGGACAGTTTTTATGTGACACAGCCGCTCAGGACGATAGGCTACTAGCGATTACTCCGGCTATGGAAGAAGGTTCGGGGATGATCGAGTTTGCCCGTCAGTTTCCAGAGCGGTTTTTTGATGTGGCTATTGCCGAGCAACATGCCGTCACGTTGGCTGGTGGTATGGCAACGCAGGGTGTCAAGCCGATCGTAGCAATCTATTCGACATTTTTGCAGCGTGGCTACGACCAGCTTATTCATGATATTGCGCTACAAAATCTTGATGTGACGTTTGCTATCGATCGTGCCGGGCTAGTCGGTGAAGATGGTGCGACTCACGCTGGCGTATTTGATTTTGCATTTTTGCGCTGCGTCCCTAATATGCTGATTGCGGCGCCCAAAGATGAAAATGAATGCTATCAGTTACTCAACACTTGTTATGAATACCAAGGGTGTACGGCGGTACGCTATCCACGTGGTAGTGGTACGGGTGCGACAATTATACGCCCCGCGCAATACTATAAAGTCGGTCAAGCGCTGATAGAGTCAACCTTAGGCTCTGAGAATGCGCCAATTAAATTAGCGCTGCTTGCATTTGGCACCATGGTCGCAACCGCGCAGCACGCTGCAGAAATATTGACCGCTGCTCGTTTAGAGCCAGGTACTCATGAAACGTCTACTCTTGAAATAGACCATAATATAAATGATGCTGTCGACAACTGTCAGGTGCAAGTGGTGAATATGCGCTGGGTGAAACCTTTAGATGTTGAACTATTAGAGCGCTTGCTGGTGCAAGGAATCACTCATATTGCAACTTTAGAAGAGCATATGATTATGGGCGGTGCAGGCAGTGCCGTAAATGAGTATTTGCTTAATGAGTCTGCTGCCTTTAAGAATAACCGTCCGGCAATCTGTAATATTGGCATTGCCGACCGCTTTTTAGCGCATGGCTCGCAAGCTGAGCAATTAGCAGATTGTGGTTTGGATGTTGTCGGTGTCGTTAAGCAGCTCCAGCGTCTGCTGTCATAAGTTAGGATTTATTTTAAAATCGTTTTACCGTAAAAGTATTAAGTTAAATAGATGAAAATAACGCCTGCTAGCCGTAGGTGCTGACTGTTTTAAAACTTGCGCTGTGTGATGGCAACCATTAATGATGGTTAGCTTGGTGAGCACGACGATTTTTTTCGTCTCTACTTAATATTTTTAGTACAATGACGTTAAGATTTTTGAGAGCGTGCAAAAATGGTGTGAGACAACGGCCAGTTGGCAAGTTGCAAACACCAGATTAGCATTATTAATTGGTATTATTCGTTCGTTTTATTCATTCATCAAGCAAATAGGTTATTTATGGAACCCATGGTCGTTATCGCAGCGCGTGCTGCCGAAAAAGTCGGTAAAGAGATTTTATACGCGCATCAAAACCGCCACAAAATTGAGCTGGATATCGAATCCAAAGGCCTTGATGGACTGGTTACGCGCATTGACCGATTTAGTGAAGAGCTGACCATTGAGACCCTGAAAGCCAGTTATCCAAACCATTCGTTCTTGGGTGAAGAGTTTGGTATGGAAGAGGGTAAAGGCGAAGATGCTGACTGGTGCTGGATTATTGATCCGTTAGATGGCACCAAAAACTTTGTTCACGGTGTGCCACAATTCTGCGTATCTATTGCAGTGCAGCATAAAGGTGTCACTCAGCATGGTGTGGTCTATGACCCCGTTCGTGATGAAATGTTCTCTGCCAGTCGTGGTAAAGGTGCGCGTTTAAACCAGCGCCGTATCAGCGTTAGTGAGCGCAAAACTCTCGAAGGTGGTCTGTTTACGACTGGTCACCCACTTGAGCGTAAGCGTAATGGCGAAGTTATTTCTTACGCTAAAGAACATTTTGAAAGCCTACAAAAAGTCTGTGAAGCGGGCGGTCAAATTCGTCGTTTAGGCTCAGCCGCATTAGATTTGTGCTATGTCGCGGCCGGTCGTTTTGATGGTTACTTTGAGATGTCTATTAAACCGTGGGATATCGCGGCCGGTGAGCTTATCGTTACCGAAGCACGCGGTGTGGTTGTCGATCATACTGGCGCCCATGATTCTATGAAAACCGGTTCGATCTTTGCCTGTAATGTGAAGTTGCTAAAACCACTGATGCAAATAGTCGTACCGACATGGCGTGATGCGGTATAAGTAGTCACCTCTCAAAATTTTAGTGTTAAAAAAAGCTGACTTCCTATTGGAGTCAGCTTTTTTATTGTGCTGCTATTAACACTATCATAATGAATAACTACTAAAGTCATTCAGGCAACTCTAACGGCTTCTCTTTACTGACATGTTCCAATAACTCTAGTTCTTCATCAATCAAGGTCAACATATCTTGCACATGCGGTAGCAGCTTACTACAGGCGATAATCCCAAATTCAATTTTATCCAAATAGCTGGCAAGGGTAATGTTGATTCCTTGGCCGTTAAATATAATAGAGGCGGGATACAAGGCCTTGAGTGGTGCGCCATTCCAGTACAGCGGCTTTTTGGAGCCAGGAACGTTAGAAATAATGAGGTTAAAGGCTTGTCTTTTGGGGAACAGACCGGTCAACAAGTTGAAGCCTCCCCAGGCATAAGAGATAGCGCTGTAGTTAATAACCTGTGCTTGATTCATCCGGCTAAAACGGCGTTTACCACTATTCATGCTACGGTGAATCAGCTGTAGTCGGCTTATAGGATTATCCAAATGTGTGCCTAAATTGGCCAATAAAAATGAAATCTGATTACCATTTGAGCTGTCATCACGGCGCAATGAGATCGGCACAAACGCAATGAGTGGCTTACTTGGTAAGGCGTCCATCGATAACAAGTAACGGCGAATAGCGCCTGCGCACACTGCCAAAACCACATCGTTCATACTGACACCCAGCTCATGAGCAATATTGCTAAAGCGTTGCATCTCATAAGATTGTGCGGCGATTCGCCTAGAAGCTGAGATACGCTGATTAAAGATACTCATTGGTGCATCGAAGGTACCGACATAATCGTCATCACCATGATGTTTGATATTGTCCAATAGCTCGGTAAACACGGGTTTGATAGTGGACAGTTGCTCTTTAATAATGCGTCTCACAGAGCGAGCAGCGGGAATTAAGGCATCAACTTGGTTACGATGGCGCGTCATTAGCGACCACACCGGCAGAGTCATGGGCTCGGTTGGGGACTGTGACAGCGACTTTTGAATAAGGCGCATGGCCGCGATGCCGTCAACTAAGGAATGATGAATTTTAAAATATAATGCAAAGCGTTCTGGGCTATCGTCGGACTCGGGCACAATACCTTCGATAACCTGACATTCCCATAATGGCATGGCACGATCTAGCAAGCGCCCATGCTCTCTTGAAACGTACGTGAGCAGCTCGCGGACGCGCCCTGGTTTGGGTAGGGCGATATGGCGAAAGTGATGCTCAACATCGAAGTCCTCATCTTGTTCCCAAAACAATAGATGCTCGAGCACCTGGTTAAATGGGAAACTTGGCGGCACCGTAGACGTTTGCATCTGCTTTACCAACTGATAGACAAAATTGCTATCAGCGTCCTGTGCACCTGCTGGTAATTCGAATAAGAATAAACCACCAACGTGCATGGGTTGTTTACGCGACTCAAGAAGTAAGAATAATTGATCAACTGCCGTCAACAATCGCATGGCGTGTCCTTTAAGGTCAATGAGCTGTGCGTTATAAGTGGCCATTATGACGGCGCATCAATACCAACAGCGGTTAAGTTAAGTTTTTTTAGTATTCCATTACTCGCTTTTTATTATTAAATTTTCCCTATTAAACGGTCATTAAAAAGACTATTAGCTGACAGCTAATCACTTAAAAAATGGCTACTCAAAAATTTATGACAGCAAGCTATGAAGTACTTATTTTACTGAAAAAAGTATCCGGTCTGCGGTGAGCTGGCATGTGCTATTTTACGCATCGGCATACGACCTGCCAAAAACGCCTCACGACCTGCCCAAATAGCGTGTTTCATTGCCTGCGCCATCAGTACTGGATTTTGGGCATTGGCAATCGCTGAGTTCATCAGTACGCCATCACAGCCAAGCTCCATAGCAATTGCTGCATCCGAGGCGGTACCAACACCAGCATCTACCAGTACAGGGACTTTAGCATTTTCTATAATCAAACTGAGCGTATGGCGATTGAGTACACCAAGGCCAGAACCGATCAAGCTACCAAGCGGCATAATGGCCACACAGCCCATACTCTCTAATTCTTGGGCGACTATCGGATCGTCCGAAGTATAAACCATCACTTCAAAGCCATCATCAATTAATACCTTGGCCGCTTTAAGGGTTTCCATTATATTAGGATAGAGGCTTTTTTCATCGCCCAATACTTCCAGTTTAACGAGGTTATGACCACCGAGCAGCTCGCGGGCGAGCTTGCAGGTACGTACTGCGGTTTCGGCATCGAAGCAACCAGCAGTATTAGGTAATATAGTATATTTATCCGGTGAAATGACATCAAGCAGGTTAGGCTCATCCTTGTTCTGGCCAATATTAGTACGGCGGATGGCGACAGTCACTATCTCCGCTGCCGAGGCAGCTATCGCTATGCCAGTTTCGGTCATGTCTTTATACTTGCCCGTACCTACGAGTAACCGTGACGAAAACGTCCGACTACCAACGGTAAAGGTATCTTGAGCAAGAGAGATGGGGTTGGCAGCGTTAACCGCAGATGAGGTCATGACTTGTGACATATGTGGAACCTTAATAACAAGTGAGCTATAAAAGATAAAAACTTAAAATAAGAACAAACATCAAGGTAAGATATCAAGGATAAGGGGCAAATGACATCTTCAATGCAAAAATAAATCAGCATCGTAAATGGTATGTTAGCTGAGCAAAACAAAATGTTAGTATAACAAACTCATGCGGGCTTACTTATGTTGTTTATTAGATTTAATCCTTTAAGCGCTCAACGTTTTTTATATTAGATCCACCACGCTTTCTCACTTATCAGGTCGCCTCTATGATGCAACTGCCGTACAGTTTCGCAAAACGCCATCAGCTGTTGGCTATTCTTGCTATTGATCCTGCGCTGCCGCCAACACTGATATTGACTACAGCAACGCCGTTATCTGCCATCAATGAGGCCGTACGGTTTTTGCAGCAGCAAGGCGTCCGCGGTATACCTACTTACGAAAGTGTCGGTTCAGATGCTTTCGAAAAGCGCATGAACGCGGCCTACGCTGGTAATACTGGCGAATCACAGCACATTGCCGCTGGGCTTGAAGATCACCCTGACCTTGATAGCTTAGCGGATAGCGTCCCTGAAACTGCAGACTTGATGGATCAGCAGGATGATGCCCCCATTATTCGCCTGATTAATGCATTGCTATCAGAAGCTATTCGCCTTAACGCCTCAGACATTCATATTGAAACTTTTGAGAAGCGACTGGTAGTGCGTTTTCGGGTCGATGGCGAACTCAAAGAAATCATCACACCCAAACGCCAACTGGCCCCATTATTGGTGTCACGTATCAAAGTCATGGCTAAACTTGATATCGCCGAAAAGCGCGTGCCGCAAGACGGACGTATTAGCTTAAGACTGGCCGGGCGCGAAGTCGATGTGCGGGTATCTACTTTACCCTCCAGCTTCGGCGAACGGGTAGTGATGCGTTTGTTGGACAAACAAGCCGGTCATCTTAATATGACGTATCTAGGATTGCTAGATAACGATTATAGTGAGCTTAAACGCTTAATTCATCGACCTCATGGCATCATCCTAGTGACTGGCCCTACAGGTTCGGGTAAGACCACTACCTTATATGCTGCTTTGACTGATCTTAATGACCAAACGCGTAATATTTTAACCGCCGAAGATCCCATTGAGTTTCAATTAGATGGTATTGGGCAGACCCAAGTTAATAACAAGGTCGATATGACCTTTGCTAAAAGTCTGCGCGCAATGCTACGTCAAGATCCAGATGTGGTGATGGTGGGTGAGATTCGTGATATTGAAACTGCTGAGATCGCGGTACAAGCGTCATTAACCGGCCATTTGGTATTATCGACTCTGCATACTAACACGGCTATTGGCGCGGTGACTCGTCTGCAAGATATGGGTATTGAGCCGTTTTTACTATCGTCGTCACTGATTGGCGTGGTCGCGCAGCGCCTGGTACGTACTCTGTGTCTACATTGCCATACGTGGCAACAGGCAGATCCTGAGCAAGCAAAATTATTTGCTGAAATTGGTGTTGGAACAGAGGGTGTAGATTCGGTAGAAACCGTAATTAATCTGCCTAGAGCCGTTGGCTGTGATAAGTGTAATCAGTCCGGCTTTAAAGGCAGAACCGCAATATATGAAGTGGTCCCTGTTGATGATGCATTGCGACGGATGATTCATAGCAATACCGCAGAATATGAATTAGAAGCCTATGCACGGCAACAGACCCCATCCATTCGTGCTGATGGTTTGCATAAAGTGATAGCGGGACGTACTACCTTAGAGGAAGTATTGCGGGTGACCAAAGAAAGCGCCTTAACCGATGACGCTATTCTTTGATAAAGTAATTGGTTAAAAAGAGTCTATAGAATAATTGGTCAGCATCGCGCTACATATCGATAATATTAGACTGTTGAGCGTGTGCTGCTATTGCCGCTTGATAAGCGGCTGTCTCTAGGAATTAATTTGTTGTATTCGCACTAACATTTTCATTCTCACCTTTATAGTCATCAATGTTCTGAGTAGTCGATGAGGCACTGTCTTTTTTGCCTTGGCGACGCGCTTCTAGCTCAGCTTTAGGTACCCAGGCCCAGGTCATTTCAACGGTGATGGGGTCACGATCACTATCAGACTCGCGGTCATTTATGACACAGGGAATGACCATTTCGCCTTTAGGCGTATTCAAGATATCTAAGCGTTGCTCGTCAGACAAAGTAGCAACAGCGGCAACCTGACCTTTTTTAAGTGGGCGATAAAAATTGACTGAGTAGGACTTAACCAATAGTACTCGATCGGAAGGTAGGTTCAGTCCCAATATAAAACCAGTGGCAGTCTCGGCCAGTAGGGTAATGGCAACCGCATGGATAGAGCCAATATGGTTTTGGACTGCTTTGCTATTATTTAGACTGACCACCACTTTATTAGGGTCTACTGTTTCGTAATAAACACCAGTCGTGCCCACATACGGTACGACCTTGCCAAAGGCTTTGGATAAAATAGTAGAGCGCGCACCCGTAGGTAAATACTTAGTGACCGATAACAACTTGGTAAATTGATTGTTTATGGGTTTGAGCGTACTGTTTGGTTCTGCAGTTGGACTGAGGGCGTCAGATATCTTGGCTGGCAATTTAGTAGACAGCTTGGCTGGTAACTTTTTTAGTAATCCTGACATACAAAATTCCTCAACTTGAATTAGGGGGCAATCGCTTAAATAAAACAGGCATTTAGATAAAACAGGGGTTGAGCAGAGTTCAACGATAATACGATTGATCAAAAATAATCAACTGATATTAACTTTTGGCCGTTATATCGAACTCGATACAGGGTCAAGATAGCATCTATGCTCTAAGTAACTGTCTTTTGAGACCGCTTAAGGCTGTTGTTAACTATGGTACATTAACTTAAGCATGCCTGCTATTATTACCATAAACTGCTACAGTCATAAAATAATAGTAAGGTAACTGATAGTAGTGGACGTGTAGAAATGTATCTGGATGGCTCTTGAGTGTCATCTGCCACCGTACATAAAAATGATCGTTAGCTGGTATATGGATTGGAAGGACAAGGCTCAAATTCTTTGTTCGCAAGCCCCCAAGCCTGCTCGCTTACCCTTATGACATCACATCGGTAATCCTATCAAAAAACAGTATGCATATTTTTACTGCTTTGTTTTTAACCCTTTTTTAGTGCTGAGTTAAGTTATGAATGACCTGTCCATCAATGACGCTGTAAATATTATTTATACTGGGGTCGCTGGTACTGGTAAAACCTACCGCTTGTTACAAATTGCCAAGCAATACACCGATTATTTTCCTACAGCGGACGATGACCAGATGCTCGCACAGTTACTACAAGATTTAAGCTGGCGTGACGTATTGTGCTTGATATTTTTAGAATTTAAAACTGAGCATCAGGACCTGGTCAAGGTTCCTGAGATTGTTGCTCACGAATTTTTTATTGCCAAAGCGGCACAAAATTCTCGCGACAAAAACTTAAGCAACACCGCATGGTCAGTGCTGCAAATACACAGTTCTGTAACGTCGCAAACGGTGACTTATAAAAACCGAGCCAGCCAAGCTTATTTCGATAAAGATGAGAGCGGGGCATGGTATCTATTACCAGAGAGTATGGCGCTATTAACGACGTTATCGCAGCAGCTAACAGAATTTAAGCAAGCACAGCGTGACAATATAACCAAGCACAATCAGGGTCTTAGTAAGCAGCGCTTCAGTATGGTTAGCTTCCACCAAGCCTATGGTTATGAAGAGTTTGTAGAAGGCATTCGGCCTGTGATTGGCATCAATAGACAAGCACAAATCAGCTACGATATCCAAGATGGGGCGTTTTTGGCATTGTGTCAGCGCGCTGCTCGAGATCCTGAACAGCGCTATGCAATATTGATCGATGAAATCAATCGTGCCAACGTTTCTCGGGTATTTGGCGAGCTACTCAGTTTGATCGAAGCAGACAAACGCAGCGGATTACCAAATGCGATGCAAGTTAATCTGGCTTATTCTGGGCGTCCGTTTAGCGTCCCTGCGAATGTCGATATTTACGCCACTATGAATACTCAAGATCATTCGTTAGCGCCACTCGATATGGCCTTGCGTCGGCGTTTTCGTTTTATTGACTGTCCGCCGCAGCCAGAGCTATTACCCAGTATCAATGTTTATGAAAATTCGGCAGAGCAGAAGTCAGCAGCGATTGATTTGGCCAAGCTGTTATCTGGCTTAAACCAGCGCATTATGCAAACCCTAGGTCAGGAAGCACAATTAGGCCATGCGTTTTTGTTCTCAGTACAGAATTTAAGTCAGCTGCAGTCGGTATTGGTTGAACAGGTTATTCCGCAGTTAGCGCAAGCCGCTGGCGGGCAAATCGCCATTTTACAGTACCTGTTTAAAGACGAGCAGCAGCCCTATAGCGCACAGTTTATCCAGGATAACCAGGTGGCGACAGACGACCCTCTCAATAACCAGCCTAATATCAAAGCTCAAGCCCCAATGTTCGCAGGTCAAAATGCCTTTTTAGGCCAGTCGATGAGCACTGGTGGGTATAGAGTTAATCCAGACCTTGTCGCAAACACTGGTGAGTTCGTGCTGTCCTCTATCTATCAACGCCTGTATTAATCACTATAAATGATGAATAGCAATCAAAATGATTCTGCAAATAAGCCTATGTTAAGTATCGATACTCCTTATACCCCTGATACCCCTGATACCCCTTATACCTCTGATGCATTGATCATCACTGTATTCGAGCATCAACGTTTAACCAGTCATGATTTTGCACAAGATTCTGACTTTACATGGCTGCTCACCCAAGAGTTCGCAGTATTTAGTATTAAGCGCCAACGCGGACAATGGCAGCTTAAAGTGGGTCACTATATTGGACTTATTTTACTGCCTAGTGGCCTGACTCTTGAAATATTGCCCAAGCCTGTCGGAGAACAAGGCACACGGCAGCCTAGAAACCACAGTGATATTTTACAGACTCGTCAATGGGTACAGCGTATGCTGTCAGATTTGACTGATGGCAATAACCGCAAGCGGCCTAATACCAAAAACTTAGGTCAATTGAGTAATAATGTAGCGCCTTTACCGATACCAGCACCGCCGCTATCGCAGTGGTTGGTCGCGCAGTTTTTACAGCGTCTGTCTCGTTATCAGCCTATTAAGCATTATCAGGCGCAGATTCATAATCAGTCCTCACTTCAAGGCAAACTGCTCATTAAGGAGCAACTACGGCGCAACAGTACTCAACCGCACAAGTTTATGTGTGAGACTAGCGTCCTGAGCCCAGATATGTTGAGTAATCGATTGATCAAAAGTGCATTGCTGCTAATCGAAGCAATGGTGCAGGGGGGATTAAGCTATGGTCAATCCAAGCTTAAGCACTCAAGTTTTATTGATAATCAAAACATCAATAATCAAAACATCGATAATCAAAACATCGATAATCAAAGCACCGAGAATCAGAGCGCCGACAATAAAAATTATTATAAACACCATGCCAGCCCTGATCACAGTTATGCACAAGCAACATTATTTTCTGCAGCATTGTCCCCGTGGCGACAGATTGCAGCGCTTAGTCATCATGAGCGGCGGTCATTAGAGCAGATATATCAGCAAGCAAAGCGTCAACTCAACGCTCAGCCGTTGCAGCAACAGCAATTACAATCAGTGCAGCAATTATTAGACTTGGCCTATTGGTTATTACAGCAGTCAAGTTCAGACTCTGGTAGTGGGATCAATACCCAAACCTTACTAAGACAAGCCATAACACCGCCGCGATTATGTTTATTAATTGATATGAATCAGGCCTTTGAGCAATGGGCCAGTCAGCGTATAGCGAGGATATTCAGTCAGCTTGATCCTGTTTATCAAGCATTATATCAACCGCAACGGCTGTGGCTCAGTGATATGACAGGTCAAGCACGCTTATCTATCCGTCCTGACTTATTGATTTATCATGCCGATGTTAATGACGCTATAGCCGATAATTCGCATATTTGTAGCCGCGTTCACAGCCATGTTATTGATATTAAATGGAAACACTTGTCTCACTCAGGTGCTATCAGCGCTAGTGATGCTTATCAGTTGAGCAGTTATGCGCAGGCCTATCAGGCACAGCAAGTCTGGCTGGTATATCCGGTAACAGACAACACTCGGCAACCGCTAGCGTTAAGTCAACAGAGCTACCTGGATAGTGGGGGTAGCGATAATGCAAGTTACGCTAAGCTATGGCTAATGCCGTTTAATGTCCTGACTGGAACACCTAATGGTTGGCCGCAGCAAAATTTGGACAGCGGCCTAAACAGTGACTTAAACAATGATTTAAACAACGAGTAATGACTGTTACTAGATGAAAACTGCCCTCCCTAACGATACCGCTGAGTAAAATTTTTCCTGCTGGAACAGTGTTTCTCTACAGTTATATAAAATTTAGGCAAGTTTATTAAATTAATCAAAAATAGCTGTTGACACAAGCTACCTTACCCTTTAATATGTGCACCTCGATAGCGAGGAACATTAACCAGTTAGCGGCAATGCCAACGACCAGTTAATCAATAAACTATCGAGATAATAGAGTACATCGGAGTGTGGCGCAGTTTGGTAGCGCATCTGGTTTGGGACCAGAGGGTCGTAGGTTCGAATCCTATCACTCCGACCATCTATTTTAAGAGCCTTACAGGCTTTTTTTTATGTATAATGGTTTAGTCTGTGATATTTTAGTATATGTATTTTGACTGTAGCCTGAATATATAAAAAGCCCTTAAGAGCGCCTGTAGCTCAGCTGGATAGAGCATCTCCCTTCTAAGGAGGTGGCCGCAGGTTCGAATCCTGCCAGGCGCACCATTTAGCCTGAAAATCTTGCCTATTATTGGCAATAGTTATGGCGGTTGTAGCTCAGTTGGTAGAGCCCCGGGTTGTGATCTCGGTTGTCGTGGGTTCGAGTCCCATCAGTCGCCCCATATTTTTTATCCCCTCATTTACACAGTCAGTGCCATATTTGGCATTTTTTTGTGCCTGTCTTTTGGCCATAGCGCCTATTTCTACGTTTATATAGTCAATGAAAAGTAATATCGATACATAACCTACTGCTGGCATACGTTTTTCTTGCTTGCTGTGCCTACGCAGACAGAGGCGGCAAAAAGCTTATACCAGCAGTATCATCGCGTTTTTAAGGTATTTTAACTATATATCAAATGACCTTAATGCTCTAATGCTCTTTTTTTTGAGAATGATTTTTTAAGAGTGATTCTTCGAGAATAAGTCTTTGAAAAGTAGGCTTTGAGGGTATTTTGTTGCCAATCATTTCTTGGAGGCTGCAAAGCTGACAATTTGCTTAGGTTCAGGTACTATATAGTAGTCAGTCGCCTAGGCGGGGTAGCTCGTTTTTATGGTAATACCGTGTCATTCGGGTGACGTTTATTTTCTGCTGGTAATAGTATGCTATGACCCAACCGACCTTTAATCCAATTTTTAAGCCAAGTAGCCAACAAGGCCTTGTTGCGTCTGCTGTAGATGAAGACGAACTTAAAAGTAATCCGTACAATCCAAAGAATGTGCCGCAGCATAAGCAACAAAATAGCCCGCCTATAATACCTGATAAAGCTACTTTATTAGCGCTATTTACGTTGCAGTCTGCTGTGGTGAAATCTACTGAAGCCGCGTCTACTGAAACATTATCTGCTAACAGCGCTTCTGCTCAAATATCTGCCAATCAAAGCCTGACTAATGATACTAGCGAGACTAGTGTCGCAAGCCAACGGGTGGCGCTCTACCGTACGCAGCATCAGCGTACGCAGCTATTATATCTAGCGTCTGCCAATACACGCCCGACTTATTTGGTGCAAACCATCAAAACTCAGTTCGTAGAATATCAGCACTATATGCTTGCACAGCAGCTCGATAAGCGTGGTTTGCTTGATACCGAACCGCTAGAGCGTTTATGGCAACAGTTGCATGTGGTTGATGACATTATCGCTGACATTGTGAGTCATATGCCCGCCCAGCAGCCAGCAGGTTGGCAGCTCGCTACTCAAGATGGTCATAATCCGCTACGCTTTCCTACCGTAGGTAAGCTTAAGCATCCCAAGCCTATCCAAGACCAAGCCAGTCTTAACAGCTATGTGTTGGGTCATTTTGGGGTCAGTAGTTTCACTTATGATCGCGGTTATTATATCGGTCATGTGGTTGGCTATTTATTCAGCTGCTATTTCTTTGCTCATTTGTCTATCAGCTATGGCGTCACTACGCTGGGTGAGCAAGTCGTTGGCGATTATGATTATGCCAGTCTGGAGACCCCGCACATGGTGCGGTTGCTACAAGGGCTGGACAGCTACTGTAAAAAACGTATCTATCAGTTGGCCGTTATCTGCGCCCGCCTCAGTGTCTATGCTACTGATAAGCGTATTGAAAAAATGCTAATCGCTGAGGTCAATGACTTCGATAAAAAATTACAACAACAGCATTTAGATGTGTTGTTATTGCAAGGGTTGATGCCGGATAGTAGCGATTCCACACCGCTGTTCTAAATGTACAACTCTACTTGTTTTTACGACACTTATCATTACTACATTGAGTACCGCTAAAAATAACCACCCCTATACTGTCTGTTTTTGACCGCCCTAGGACATCTGCCGCTATGACTGCTTATCATTTTAAAGCGCTTGATGACCAAGGCGGGGCCCAAAAAGGCTTGCTCGAAGGGGATTCTGCGCGGCAAGTGCGTCAGCAGCTGCGGGACAAACACTGGACACCAGTCGAAGTCAGCGCGGTTCATGATAAGCAAAGCCGGAATAAGAGCCGCCATAAAAAACCCTCTGCTTATGAGATGGCCCTATTAACCCGGCAGCTGTCAGTGTTGCTGGCGGCTGGTATTCCCCTTGAAGAAACCTTGGCAGCAGTCGCCAAGCAATCGCCAAAAACCCACATTAAGTCTTTAATGCTTGCTGTGCGCTCGTACGTCCTAGAAGGCTTAACCCTAGCACGCGCCTTAGAGCAGGCCGCTAGCTTTCCGCCCCTATATATCGCCACTATTGCTGCTGGCGAAAAGTCTGGTCATTTGGATCTCATTTTAAATCAGCTGGCAGATTACACTGAAAATCGCTTTGCCCTACAAAAGAAAATCCAAGGCGCCATGGTTTATCCCATAGTGCTGATGGTAATGGCAGTAAGCGTAATCATGGGGCTGATGAGCTTTGTGGTGCCCAAAATTGTCAAGGTATTTGAGCAGTCCGAGCAAGCGCTACCCTTGATTACTCAAATAGTGCTTACCTTGTCAAATGTCATCACTCAGTGGTGGTGGCTAATGCTACTGGTATTAGGTGGTGCGGCTTTTTTGTCTTATCGCTTTGCTCAAACCCAAGCGGGTAAGCTGACCATAGATAGCATTGTACTTAAATTACCGATATTGGCTCGACTTTCTAAAGGTCTCAACGCGGCACGTTTTGCCAGTACTCTTGCAATATTGGTGCGCTCAGGCGTGCCCTTGATAGAAGCATTACACATTGGGGCGGCGGTCACGACCAATCTACATATTCAAAAAACTATTATCCATGCCGCTGATAGAGTAACGGAAGGCGCAAGCTTGTCCAGCCAGCTTGATAAATCGCGATATTTTCCACCGATGATGGTGCAAATGATCAAAAGTGGTGAGAATTCAGGTGAGCTTGAGAGTATGCTAAGCCGAGCAGCTAATATGCAAGAAGCCGAAGCAACCAACTTCATCAGTACCTTATTGTCGTTACTTGAACCACTGATGTTAGTCTTGATGGGTGTGGTAGTCATGATTATCGTGATGGCGGTGATGTTACCGATTGTGAATATGAACGATCTAGCAGGTTAAGTTCAACTCCGTATTACGCTAAATTCTAATTTTTATTACGTTGCTATTTTAGAAAAGGCTTCTTAGCTGTTACCCTATTATTGTACAATTCTAGGCGTTCAGTTGTGGCTTCTAAAACCTATCCCCTCGCTGCCCTTATGCCAAATTAATTTTGCTATTTATTTCTGATTTAATAATTAATCTTAACCTATATTTAGGTTTCTTAATTTTTTCTTAATGTTGTAGATTGTTGTCTAGCCCCTGCTTTTACTACCAGTCATCTAGTAGTTGAGCTATAGTCGCCGTTATTATGTTTTATTGTATTATGTTACCTGCATTAGATTACTTGTATTAGCAATGAATGTTGTTAGAAACAGCATTCTTCTAATATTATCACTTTTTAAGTACCCATAATTAAGTAATAACTATAGGGTGACGATAGAGTAATAGTAGGGTAGCGCGCTACGATTAAACTATCGCGCAAAGGTGTTATCGAAGGCTATGCAAAGAGCTATATTTTGATATTGATTGGGCAATAATCCGCGGCGAAGAGTAGATAAATACAAAATCATGGTCTATAGTAACAATCGTTTAAGCACTCATCTCTACATTATTTAAGCACCAGCTTCTAACAGTGACGACATCTATTATGACCATGAATACTCAAATCAAACCAAATATTATCGAGCCGTGCATGATTAATAATAAGCCGTCTGATTCTGCCATTGACGGTCGCCAAACGCTAGCCCAGATGCATCAAGGTCAGTCTGGCTTTACCCTGATTGAAATTATGGTGGTGATTGTCATTTTAGCCATTCTTGCCGGCCTAGTCGTACCAAAAGTAGTCGGACAAAGCGATAAAGCGCGGGTAAAAACGACAGAGACCGCGCTAGCGACAGTATCTAACGCACTAGACATGTATAAAATAGATAATTCGCGTTATCCCACCACCGCTCAAGGTCTGGATGCGCTCACTACGCCGCCCGCCGACGCCAAAAATTATCCTGAAGGGGGTTATATCAAAGGCGGTTATCCTACTGATGGTTGGGAAAGCGACATGCAGTATGTCGCTCCAGGCAGCGAAGGTCGGCCTTATGATTTGTTTTCTTTAGGGGCTGATGAACAGCAAGGTGGCGAAGGCCAAGATACGGATATTTATACCCGACTGTAGTGGTGCTTAGCGTTATTTATTATAGACAGCTTAATACTAAATGACCTATCAATAAGCAACTCATTATAAAAAATACAGCAGCAAGTCATTCGTATAAATAAGCTCAGTGGCAAATAACTTGATATCAAGCAACCAAATATCAAATAGTACAGCAGTTCGTAACAGGCTATTTAATAGCTAATGAGTACCAACTAATAAGTACCAACCAATAAGTACCAACTAATAAGTACCAATCAATAAGTACCAATCAATAAGTACCAATCAATAAGGCGTTATTGGTTGGTATTTTTACTATTATACGCCGTGGTAGCAATAGCAATAGCAATAGCAATAGCAATAGACATGACAAGTTCAATACTGCGCTAGACAGTCTTTTGTCCTTAGTGACCCTGCTATCAACAGTAAGTTTTGATTTTAAACATTAACCGTCAAAGGTAGGTATTTATGTCAATTAAGACGCCAGCATTAATAACAGTACCAACAAAAAAACCAGACTCTAAAAAGACTTATGTGCTGGCGCTGGTCATCGCAAGTACTTCGTTGATGACCGGCTTATTAATGACCTCTATGACTACTCAGGCTGCAGGTCTAAGTGATCTATTTGGTAATAATGGCAATACGGCGCAATCGAAGTTTTTGCCTGTTGATAAAGCTTTTCAAGTGAGTAGTCGTTCTAAAGCGATGGCCAAGGGCACGCGTTTATCGATCGCTTTTGATATCACGCCAGGTCATTATGTTTATAAAGACCAGCTCACTTTAAATTTTCCTAAAGGCGTGAGCGCCACCCCGTTTACTTTTAGTCAGCCGCCAGTCTCAATTAATGATCCAACTTTTGGTCAGGTACCGGTGTTTACGCAAAAAAGCGTCGTGGCAACCACGACCTTGACCACCAATAATGGTAAAGGGGCGAAGAATGCACCGCTTATTATTGGTTGGCAAGGCTGTGCAGAAGCAGGATTATGCTACCCACCAGTGAA
Source organism: Psychrobacter sp. PL19 (assembly GCF_017875835.1). Taxonomy (NCBI): domain Bacteria; kingdom Pseudomonadati; phylum Pseudomonadota; class Gammaproteobacteria; order Moraxellales; family Moraxellaceae; genus Psychrobacter; species Psychrobacter sp. PL19. The sequence goes on along the minus strand of NZ_JAGING010000001.1, from coordinate 264,536 downwards.
GATTAAAACCACGGTTGATATTACGGTGTCCCGCAAATAAATATTGAATAGGTCGATTCAAATATTAGTAATAAATAGGTAGCCCTTCATGTCCATCAAGACCCCAGACAGCATCCCATCATTAAAAGCATCGTCGCTAACTACAAATGGCCCTGCAAAAAAGTCTTATTTATTGGCATTTGTTATTGCTGGTAGCTCGTTGCTTACTGGACTGTCTGCGACGTCAATGACAACCCAAGCGGCAGGGTTGAGCGATCTATTTAGTAGCAAAAAAACGGATACCCAGCCTAAATTTTTGCCAGTGGATAAAGCCTTTCAAGTCAGTAGTAGCAGCAAACCTGCCAGTATTGGCACCCGGTTGGCCATTAACTTTGATATCACGCCTGAGCACTATGTCTATAGAGATCAAATTAAGCTAACCTTGCCTGCTGGCGTGACCGCCGGGCCTTTTAGCTTTAGTCAGTCTCCTAAGTCAATTGATGATCCAACATATGGACAAGTAGCCGTCTTTGATCAGGCCAATGTAGTGGCGACCACCACGCTGACCAGCAGTAATGGCAAAGCGCTAAATAGTGCAGCAATTGTCATTGGTTGGCAAGGTTGTGCGTATGCAGGCCTGTGCTATCCACCTGAAAAGATCAAAACTACCGTCAATATTGCGGCTGCACCGCAACAGTCCGCGGTAAATAACGTCGGCACTGCTGCCAGAAACTCTGCAACTAAAAATAATCTTGCGAATAACGCCCAAGAAAACCTTAATCCTGTGAATGGAGTGGTAGCTGCAGGTACGACGACAGCAGCAATTAGCAATGTAACTGATGCTAATGGCCTCACGTCTGACGCGGGGCAAGCGCTAACCGATGATGAGGTTATTGACTATGCCTTGATAGATGATGATTCTTTAGAATACAGCTCTCTAGAAGACAGCGCTCTAAATGAAAACACTGCCAATACAATTTCTGGGGCAGATGGTAGCGTATTAGGTGACGCTACTGACGGTGATGCCGGCGCAGTCGATAATTTAGTAGAAAGCGATCCGTTTGGGCTGGCTTCTCATCCGTGGTTGGCCTTAGGCTTATTGTTTTTAGCGGGTCTGGGCTTGGCCTTGACCCCATGCGTACTACCGATGTTGCCCATCGTCGCTAATATCGTCGCGCGTGAGGAAAACCCAACGGTCAAAAGAGGGGTTATCTTAACCACTAGCTATGCCATAGGGGTCGCCACTGCTTACGGTATCTTGGGGGCATTGATTGCGGTATTTGGCGAGTCATTAGGTATCATCGGCTGGCTACAAAATCCCATTATCTTAATCAGCTTTGCTATTATATTTGTATTACTCGGCCTATATATGCTTGGAGTATTTACGGTTCGTTTACCACGATTCATTACCCGTAAAATGCAAGGCTTAAGTCAAGCGGGTGATAGCAAGCTTGGTAGTACCGGCGGCAGTCTAGTGGCTGGGTTTTTATCCGCCTTGATCGTTTCACCCTGTGTGTCCGCACCATTATTTGGGGCACTACTGGCGGTGTCTACCATCGGTAGTCCGTTACTAGGATTTGTGGCTTTATTTATGCTGGGCTTTGGCTTATCAGCACCGTTGATATTAATTGGGGCTACCCAAGGGAAAATTATACCGAAAGCTGGCGAGTGGATGGACTGGGTCAAGCAAGGTTTTGCCTTATTGTTATTCGCAGTTGCCCTGCTATTGATTGAGCGGGTCTTTATCTCGCCAGTAATGCTACTGATATGGGCACTATGGTTCATGGTGGTTGTGACATGGGCATGGAGCTGGATCGGTAAAGGCCGAATGCTCACGCAAGCACTGGGCATGGTAGCGGGTATTTGGGCGGCCTGTTTGATCATCGGTGCAGCACTGGGTAATGATGATAGCTTGCATCCGTTAGCGTCATTAGGCGCGGCGTCAATGATGCTCCAATCGACTGATGGTCAATCTATAGGTAATAATAAATCGACCGATGAGACTATTACCACCCTAGCACAGCTAGACCTCATCACTGCTGCAACCCCTAAAGTCTTGGTCGATGTCACCGCTGAATGGTGTATTGAGTGCCGTATTATGGATAAAAATTTATTCTATAATCGTCCCGCGCAAATGCAGGGTTGGAAGCTGGTCAAATTAGACATCACTGAGACCAGCGCTGACTCTAAAGCTATTTTAGCGCGTTATCAGCTATTCGGTCCCCCAACGCTACTGTACTATCAAGAGGATCAGCTAGTTGCGAAGCAAGTGGGTGAAGTGGGTCGGCAAGAGTTTGAACAGACGTTGACTAGACTCAATAAATAACGCAATATGCTGAGGGGTATAGATTGATATAATTGATTCAATATAAAACAGAGCCACTGGTATAAAATTTTCTTGCTTGCTGTGCCTACCCAGACAGAGGCTACAAAAATCTTATACCAGCAGTACCCTAGCGTTTTTAAGGTAGTTCATCTATAAACTATGGCTACCAAGGTATAACGTTAGTTTTTACTCAACCATACCCTTAAGACTATCCAGATAAATTGACTCTATCTCTATGACTATTTTTAATGTGGTAGCTACAGTTGCCAGGCCAACGCAGCATTTATCAATTGGCGTACTGACGGGTTTGCTTGTTAGTGTAGTGCTGCTTAGCGCCTGCCAACCAAGCGACTCCGTGTCTGCTGACCAGCAAAACAACCTCCAAGGCAGCACTGACCAACCCGTTAATAATGATGGGGTCAGTGCTGTAGTTGAGGATGATTTATTCTCTGATATCGTTCCTACTTACGCAGACGCACCAACCGATGAGGCGATAGCAAGCGGCGTAGACGTTAACAGAGATTTCAGCGTCATAACGGTTGCTACTGCCTGTCAAAATGAGACGCTAGTCAATGCTTTTAAAGCACAGCAATCAGACCGACAGGTTAAAGGTTGTGGGATAATTATCAAGGCCTTGCCTGACGACAACGACGGTAGCCGCCATCAAAAAATACTGGTCGAGCTTGAGGGGGTTAGTCCGAAGCAGACGGTATTGTTGGTACACAATATCGATTTGGCACCGCGGGTCGCTGAGGTTTCCAAAGGAACTTCGCTGAGCTTTTATGGCGAGTATGTTTATAATAATAAGGGCGGCTTGGTACACTGGACCCATCACGATCCGGCTGCTCGCCGTCAAGGCGGCTGGATTGACAGTAATGGCGTACGCTATCAATAATCATTCAGGCATGACAGTTGATTATAGTTGCCTGCATCCCCTATTATCAGCCAGCTGTTAAGTTGCTATCAACTAACTATCAACTAACTATAAACTAAATATCAACTAATTATCAATCAATTCCAAGCCAAAAAATATATCCTATAAAATGACCATAGAATGCTCAATCGCTGCTAGCAACTGGGACACATTTTCGTTACAATAAATCAACAATTTTGAAGTCACTGTTGCTGTTCTCAATATCCAAGTCCTGTTTATTTTCTAGCTCATTTTTACTATCGTTTATTCTATTTCCTATGTTAGCGGTTACGATAACTTTTATGTTAGTTACCTCATATGTTAGTTACCTCATATGTTAGTTACCTCAGATACTCTGCTGGCTGCAATGCCAGTAAGATAAAGGACATCTATGTTTGCCAGTATGAATTCACCGCGCCAAAGCATTAACTATCAAGGTACGCCGACTTATTTAACTATGGCTATTGGTTTGACGCTCAGCTGTTTTGCGTTATCAGCACAAGCAGCCACTAACGATTCATCGAAGGTAGAACCGCTAGCGATAAATGCCTCTGAATCGCCACAGGCCATTTATAAGGGTTTAAACAATCCTAATGCTGACTTTAATGACAGTGAACTGGCTAATGATGCCTTTGTTGCTCAGCAGACTCGATTGTTTTTTGAATGCACTCAAGTGCAGACCAGTGCGGCGCGGCTAGCCTGTTTTGATAAGGTGTCGCAAGAAGGCAAAACCCCAAGTTACACTACTATTAAGCAGCCGGTAGATCTAGTAAAAACCTTTCAAAGTACGCTCTCAGGCAATCCACAAGTAGTATTAGCTGAGAATGTGATTACCATTAATGCTGCTGCAGGCGACGACGCCAAAACCCTGTCGGCGACCAACCAGCCATTCACCCAAGGCAACTTGGAAACGGGTGAGTTTGTCAAAGATGAAGCGCAAATTTTAGAAGAAGTGGGCGTTACTCAAGATGATATCGACAAGTTCAGCGCACTAAGTCTAGCCTATGATTTAGATAAAAACAGTGAGCGTGGCACTTATTCGGTACGTCCGCATCGTCCCATGTATTTGTTACCTTATTTTTATAATTTCAAACCCAACCGTAATCCTGGTAGCCCGACTCGACAGCTAGAAGAGCCTTTCACCTCCAATGAAATGCGCTCTACCGAGCTGAAGCTACAAGTGTCTCTTAAAACCAAAGTCGCTGAAGATCTATTTGGCACCAGCGCTGATATGTGGTTTGCTTATACTCAGCAGTCGCATTGGCAGGTCTACAATGAAGACAACTCACGACCTTTTCGTGCCACTGATTATGAGCCTGAAGTGTTCATCACTCAGCCTGTGAAAGCCAACTTACCGTTTGGTGGACGCTTGCGCATGCTAGGGGCAGGGGCGTCGCATCATTCTAATGGGCAGTCTGATCCTCTATCACGCTCGTGGAATCGGGTGTTTTTGATGGGTGCTGCTGAATGGGGCAATTTTTCTATTCTACCAAAACTTTGGACGCGAATAGGTGAAGAGAATGGCAGTGATGATGACAACTCTGATATCGAAGACTTCATGGGTTATGGCGATGTAACTTTCTTATATAACTTGCCAAGTAAACAAAGCATCGGTGGCACAGTACGCTACAATACCAAGACGGATAAGGGCGCAGTACAGCTTGACTATGTTTATCCCTTAACCAGTAATGTGAATGGCTATTTGCAAGTGTTCCATGGTTATGGCGAGTCTCTCATTGACTACAACCATGAAAATACTACCGTCGGTTTAGGGATAGTGTTGAATGACTGGAAAGGTTTGTAGACTACGTCGTTGAATGGCTTATGTCATTGAATAATTTATGTTGTTGCCTAAATAACAGGTATGGTGTTTTATGCGACGTTTAGCACCTTACCAAAGTGGACTATGGTTGGCAGAGTATCTAAGGGTAAACTGCCAGCTATGCCGCATTTATCGCAGCGCCCCTAATCCGCAACCCACCACCGAAAATCCGCCACATACTGATATCTTACATACCTTACGTACCTTACATACCAATCATTCCTTTATTGCCAACCTGCGCCGTCGATTTAATAACCGTTTTAGTAGCGGTCTGCTCTGTCCGCGCTGTCATAACAGCATCGCGTGGCTACCCGAACCCTTTCATGTTGATCTTGCTGCTGGCACCGCGCTGCCCATTCAAGCAGCTAGCTATTACGACTACCCTATACGCCAAGTCATCCGTGCCTTTAAGCAGCATGAAGATATGACCAAGCTGCCTTTATTGCTACACATCTTGCGTCAACTGCCACGGCCACATGGTTGTCATCGTGATAACAGTGTCATTGTTGCTATGCCGACTACCAATCAGCGGTTGATCAAACGTGGCTTTGATCCGGTCAGTATTTTATCCGCGCAACTGTCCAAGCATTGGCAAATACCACTGTGGCAAGGCATACAGCGGGTCGATGATACTATCAGTCAGCAAGGATTGAGCCGCGCTGAACGCTTAAGCAACCTAAACGATGCCTTTGCCTTAACTGAAAATCCACCAGTTAAGCGCTTTTTGTTATTTGATGATGTGGCCACAACAGGTGCTAGCTTACAAGCGCTAGGACGCACATTATATAATCAGTCTACTGGCTCCTCAGAAGCAAATTCGCACATTTCTTCTAATCCCACTAATGCTTACCACCTCTCCGCTTATACCCTCGCTCATGGCAGTCAATAACCATATTCCACAATCATAGCCCCATCATCTCTCACCACTAGCGTGTTGCTTATGTACTATCTTAACGTTATATTATTTATACAGTGGGTCTAAACTTGTGTTTAATCTCATTAGAGGCAATCGCAGTCTTCTCTTATATACAGCAACGACTAGTAATTATGGAACAAGAATTGCACTGGTTGTAATATAAAATCATTAACCATAGTTTTAGTAAATAAACCATATAATATCGATAAATTAGAGTAGGAATAGACACCTTAAAAATAAGGTGTTAATTACCATTGAACGATTAGCGGCATTTATAGCTAGTGGCACTCATAACTAGCGGCGCTTATATATAGGAATATGATGTGAGCGCACCTGTTAATAGCTTGTCATACCGATTCACGACCAGTTTAGGATTTACCCTAATTGAGTTGATGGTCACTATTGCCGTGCTGGCCATCATCGTGAGTATTGCCGCGCCCAATATCAGTACTCAGCTGGCCAATCAGCGGATCAAGTCAACGACGGCAACTTTAACGAATGCTCTAAAAGAAGCTAAAGTTGAAAGTGTCATCCGTCGGCAAGTTTTGACCTTGAGCGTTAATAACAATGGCACGGCTTTAGGTACTATTATCATCAGAGATCCTGGCCTAGATCAAAAATTAAACATAGTGGCTACTTATCAATATGATAGCAAAAGTACGATAAATTCTACACAAAGTAGTATTGAGTTCAAGCCTAGTAAAACCACAAATGAGAGAACTTATACCATTTGCGATAGTAATACTAGTATCAGCCCTAGACAAATTATAGTCAGTACTATTGCGAACATTACTAACAAGTTGGGAGGAACGTGCCCATGAACAGTTTTATCTCGCAGCGTGGTGTCGGATTGGTGGAAGTACTAGTGGCGTTACTGTTATTGGCAGTGGCGGTACTGGGATTTACAGCCATGCAAATGTCGGCAATCAAGGCAACAGATGAAAGCTTAATGCGTACACGCTCTTTGACTATCATGAGAGGAGGGGCGGAAACTATGCGTGCTAATCCAAGTGGTATTGCAGCCTTTAAAACAGCGATAAATGGGGCTTCGGATTCTATAAGTGTTGGTAGTGTGAGTATAACAAAAGATAGTTGCGTGAAGAATACGAGTACTGTACCCATACCAGCAGATAGTTGTACTATCAATCAACTTGCGACACGTGATGGGTTATTAATTAAATCATATGCAACTGCAAATGACATTACTATTGGCTTAGTACCTGATGGTTGTCCTGGTACGTCAGGCAACCAAGAACGTCAATGCTTTGTGGCTACCTGGGGAGATACCACAGTGGCATTAGATGATACTTTAGCAAATGCTTGTGCCAATGCCAACGGCACTTATAAGAATGGAGCAGAGTGCTTCATTATGGAGGCTTACTGATGCTATCCAATCATAATTATGAATATATTTACGACCGTCAGGCAGGTTTTACATTAATAGAGTTAATGGTTTCTTTAGTGCTGGGACTTCTCATTTCCGCGGCTGTTATACAAATATATATAGTTAATATAAGAACGAGTAGTATCCAATCTAGTGGCAGTGAATTACAAGATGCAAGTGTATTTGGATTACAGCAGCTAGAAAAAAATGTTCGCTTAGCAAATTTAGGCAATCCTTCTACTCAAATCGACGGTACCACAGTCAATGGTGGTGTTGTATTAACGGGTGCTAACCTTGGTATTACCTCTGCACCTCTTATTAATACAGACTATCTAACGAGACGTGCTGGTGATACTCCTAACGGCACAAACGGATGGACAGGTATCTCCAACACAGCTATAAATAGTGATCAATTGACTATTCAGTATATAAATATAACAGGCAGTCCACTGAGAGACTGTGAAGGGTCGGTTGCTGCTGTTAACGATATCATCGTTGAGCGTTATTTTTTGCGACTAGCAACGGGCAATACTAGCAGTGGCGCTATCAAAAATTTAGTATTAGCCTGTGACGCAGGGCGCGTTAATAAAACAGGTGGCATAGAAGTTGTGACATCAGCAAGTGATTCGCGTAACTTTGGTCAAGCAGGACAAGAGTTTATGGTGAATGTTGATCAGTTTAAAGTTTTATTGGGTACACAAGCAACAGCCTCTACTAGCGTAGGACAGATGATGTATTTACCTAGCAGTGCCTATCTTAAAATAACAGCCGATAAGCCTGCCATAACGTCTATTAAGATGGGTTTTATTGTTCACGGTAGCACTCCTATATTAGGTAGTGATGATCAAACATCGTTTACCTTATTAGGTCAAAGCAACGTACTAAAAACAGATACCAGCCGTCAAAAACAAGTACGTACCACTTATGAGACTACAACTTTATTGCGCAACGCACGTGTGATAAGCATAAGTACTAGCTTATAACGTTTTAGTAGAGAGGCTAAAAATGGTTCATCGCTATTATTCATCAAGCGCAACAGGAAAAAATATCAATATGAACATGACATATCGGAGCTCCGAGCGAGGCGCAACGCTGATAGTGGTCTTGTTGTTTTTAGTGCTTATAATGCTAGCAGGTGCAATAGCGGTTAGACAAAGCAATACAAATCTTAAAGTTGCGACTAGTGATCAAATCAATACGGTTTTATTACAGTCATCAGATAGCGCTAACCAAAAGTTAGAGATGATGATTAATGGTAGTCCAACCACTTCTGAATACCAGGATGTGGTAAGTGTGGCAGGCGTATTTGGTCATTTTTTATTGAATCCAAATAATGCAAAAAACGAATTTATCTATTGCTTCAATCCCCGTACAAAAAGATATTTGACAGCAAATGCGACAGTTAGACAACCTGATGGTGGATACTGGAGCAGTATGAACAGTGGTATATGCGATTATACAAAAGCAGGCGACTATACAAGTGCTAGACAAACCGTTATGACTCAGATGAGTGTTACAGTCACTCCCACCAGTCCTAATGCCGAAAGGTTTGGGCATGTGGTTGTTGGTAAAGAAGTCGAGGATAGAACCAGTAAAAAATACAAATTCGACATTAGAGCCACTTCTGCACTACCTGCCTATAGTGAACCTAAAGTAAGTAGTGATAAGTGCTTTGAGCAAACTAGTATCAAGGCTAATGTAGCAGCGAATAAAAAATCATTGAATGAGTGTATGTTAGCGGCTACAACCCCAAGCAAAATGTTATATGAGCAAGCGGATGTTGAGAACGTATCTTCCTCTACCGTATGTATTCCATTTGGTAAAGGCACATTAAATCCAAAATGTGTACTCTCACCAACATCTTAGTTAATTTACTCATTGTACTTATCTCCCATAAGGATAATCGTCATGAAACGACTTGACAACATACCGCTAGCTACTGACAAAATTGCGTTATCACTGAAGTGTTTAGTCGTTGTCGTGGCTTCTATGATGTCTGTATCGGTAGCAAGTGCAGATGTATTAGGTAAAAAAATCGGTGATTTAGAAATATACAAAGCTGCTGAAGGCGGTAAAACTACGATTACTATGATGTTGGATACTTCAGGTAGTATGGCTGCTAACGTTACTATAAATGCCTGCGACATGCCTTCAGGAGTATCTTCTAATAGAGTTAGAACTGAAGACTCTTCCACTACACCAACTTATCCTAGAAGATATTGTGAGACAAATAATAGGTACTTTTATCGCTTGTCTCCTGCCCCTGAAAACCAGTGGTATCGTTGCGGGATTAATGATGGTTCTGGTAATAACGATTATAGTTTTGCCATTTGTGATACGACCATTGCCAACCCTCTAATTGGTAATGAATACGGCGTTATAACATCTGGTAGTAGTAATAGATATTACTACAAAGACAAGTTTTATGATCGCTTAACTCGTCTAAAAGATGCACTCTTTACCTTGATGGATAATACTCAAATAGATGCTAATAAAGTAGCTATTGGTATTGGTCAGTACTCTACACAAAGTGGCATTAATAATATATATACAAGTGCTGATGGCACGAGCGGTAAGATAGTTGTACCCGCAAAGCTAGTTGATCAAGCACAACGTAATGATATTAAAAGAGCAGTTGCAGCACTAATAGGAGAGAACGGAACACCGACAGCTAATGCCTATGCTGAAGTCGGTGCATATATGCTAGGGAAGAATACGTCGGCTTCGTTTCCTTCTTTTAGAGAAGAGTATATTAAGGTAAATAACCTTAATATATATTATGAATGTTCGAGTTGGAATAATAATGGTTTAAACTGTTCGCAATATTTTGTTAATTCATTTATTACAAGTACAGCAGGTTTTAAATTTGCCTCATGCCAAAACAATAACTTATTTATCTGCTTAATAAAAAATTCACAATCTGCAGAAGACTTAGGATACAGTGGTTTCGCAAAATCTACCAGAGATTCAAAATCTGGAGCCAATTATATTAGTCCACTATCATCGCCCTCTAGCTGCGATGGACGTGGTATTTACTTTTTGACCGATGGTGAGCCGAATAGCTCTCCCAACCCTCTACCTTTAATGAAATCCGCTTTAGGCTCTTCATCGTTCAGTTTACCGTCAGTCACATTGCCTAATGGTAGTCAAAACAATAATGGTATGCCCGAAGTCGGCGCATTTGCCCAAGCCTTACGTGACCCAACAAAGAATCCATTGGGTACAGATCGAGAAATATTCACCGCAGTGGTTGGTTTTGGTTCAGTCTTTGATGTTAATAGAGCTATAGATGCAGCTAAGCCTCCAGTAGATCGAGTCATTCGCAACCTTCCTTATACCAATCCAAAAACAGGTGTTACAGCAAATCGTGATTTTTATAATTGCGAAAATATTACTAATACTGATGCTAAAAATGCTTGTAATTGGGGCGAAAAAGCGAATACTTCTTTACCAGGTGTCGGTGGCTTCGGTGAAGGAGGATTTTATTCGGCTCAGTCTACAGACGATATTGTCAACAGTATCATAACCTTTGTAAGTGATTTGAATCAAACCTTACCGTCTACGCCATCAGGTACTATTATCATTCCAGATGATCCTTATCGTGCTGATAGTCAGCTCGCTGTTGCCTACTACCCAACTATACAACCCAAAGTAGCTGATAATGCAGTGATTTGGGAAGGCAATATGAAAAAGTATAGTCTAAATGAAGGCACGCTCTTTGGTAAGAATAATATCAAATTATTCAAAAATATAGCGGGTGAGCTAAATCCAGCGGCACAAGACTTGTGGTCAGATCAGAACTATCCTAGTGCCAATGACAAAGTAGAGTCTGGGGGATTTTACTCACAATTAAATACGCCTGCCTCTGGTGTTGCCTCAGTCAGAACCTTGTATGTAGAGGATTGGATTAGTGTCATTGATAAAAAACCAGTCCTAAAAAAGGTAAGTGTTAATGGTTCAGGGAAAGTATTGGTTAATAATGCTGTATTAACTAATACTTCTTTTAACGATACGAGTACCTATAATCAAACAACTTTAAGAAAGCTACTAAATTTTTTAGGGTTTGAAAACCTCCCTGCGACAACGATAGATGTCAAAGATATGACACTTACCAATGCTAATGCGACCCAACCGATTAAAGTGTTGGGTGCTACGATACATTCTACTCCTGCTTCAGTATCGTATTCTGCAACGCTAGATGCTGATGGTAAAGTTACTACTACGCGTGATGATTATGTGTTGTTTGGCTCAACCGAAGGTGGTTTGCATTTAGTTAATGCTGACAATTCAAGTACTGGCGGTAATGGTGGCAAAGAGAAGTTTGTCATTGTTCCAAAAGAGATGTTAAAAAACTCAAGTCAGTTAGATTCACTCATTAAAGGCGCAACTAAAGCTGCTCTAGGGTCACCGAACTTTGGTATTGATGCTCCTTGGTTAGTAACCGCTGATTATAAGTATGATTTTCCTGCTAAAAAAGTCAATATTGACAAGACTGGTAACAAAGGTCTCTTTGCTTACGGCGGTTTACGCATGGGTGGTGAGGCTTTTTATGGTCTAGATATCCATGATAATGATAACCCTAGCATGATGTTTTCTATTACGCCAACGACTACAGGTTTTAGTCGTATGGGCCAGATTTGGTCAAAGCCTACCAAAGCTAAAATAAAAACCAGTACCTCGGACACTGGAACTGATGTATTGGTGTTCGGTGGTGGTTACGATACGTGTTATGAAAACGAAGGTTTTCAAGTTGGCGTGACAGATACTTCATTAAGCAGTGGATGTTCAGGAATAGCTTTGACTAAAGGTAATGCGGTATACATCATAAATGCCAAAACAGGTGAGCTATTATGGTCTGCCTCTAGTAGTGGGAGTCCATCAAAGACCGTCGCTACCATGACAAATAGTATTGTTGCTGGTATCACTACCTTAGATCGTGACAATGATGGCTTTATGGATCATATTTATTTTGCAGATCTAGGGGGTCAACTATTTCGTGCTGATTTTACCAATGCTGGTTTTGTTAAGCCTACCTCATCAACAACAACATCACCTGAATCTTCTTTCACCAACACCCGAGTCACTCGTGTTCTCAAGAGTGCCTATACAGGTAACGATACGAAATACAGCTATCGCTTTTACCAGCGTCCCGTTGTGAGCTTCTATCGTAACCCGACAACCAACACACTATTTGCATTAGTTAATATGATTTCAGGGGATCGTAGCTCGCCTTTATCTAAGATACGCGATATCAGCAAAGCCGATAGGCTCTACGGTATTATAGATAGTGACGTGACCAAGGCAGACAATATCTTTTATGCTAGCAATTTTACCACTGCTGGTGGTCAGACAGTAGTGGACTTGGTAGGTGATAGTTCAAGAAATAGTGACTTAGTCGAACTACCATCAGCCATAGGTACTCTTACTGCTTCAGGATATACATTGGCTCAAAAAAATTCAGTTATTAGTATCTTGCAAGCAGGCACAAAACAGGGTTGGTACTATCCTCTGACTCGTTTTGACGGCTACGGTAATGTCAGATATACCAAAGGTATTGGTAAATCTGAAGTGGTCGACAGCTTCCTGTATACGACAGTTTATAATCCGGATATGAGCTACGGTGCTGTAGACTCTTGTTCTGCCAAAATCACCGGTGGTTCAGAGAGACAGCTTTATTGCTTACCTTACGGTATCTGTACTGATATAGGTTCTAAGAACGGTACTGGCGGATTTATTAGGGCAGGTAAAGGCATCCAAGAGCTTACTCTAGGACCACGTAGCTCGACCCTTTCTAATCAACGCTTGCTTATTGGTACGCAGACATTGATTGAAAGTACTAATGATCGAGTCGGGTTTGGAACAGATAGCGGTAAGGGTGTTTACGACCCTAATCCTCAAGGTCTGACACAAGGTTTGACAGCTGGTGATCAATTAATTGGTAACGGAACTGCTCCTAGTTTGATATTTAATGATCGTTTTATTCTACAGCCAAAAATATGGTACGAAGTAGACTGATAGGATAGTTATATGAGCATAAAAGCGCTAAAACACCAGTCAGGCTTTACGCTCATTGAGCTGATGGTCGTGGTATCTATTATAGCTATCTTAGCAGTTATCGCTATTCCGTCGTACCGGCAATATGTTGTAAAAAACGCGGAGTCACAAGCGCAAGTACGTATGCAACAGTTGGAGATAGAGCTCAACCGTTGGCGCGCTACTGCCCTGACTTATAAAGGCTTTCAGCCAAGACAATTGGCTAATGATGGCACTATTAGTTATGGTTATGATGATAAACCTGTCAACAAAACTATCTATGAGCCGGCGGGTAGCGATATCACAAATTATCGCTACAAGATTACTCTAGTAGATAGCAGTACTGGCAATAGCTTAGCACCTACGAGCAGTAGTTATTCTACTGCAGGCAACGCATGGCGTATGCTAGCAGAACCAAGTGCGTCACTAGTAAGTTCAAACGCTTACATCATCATGACCAATAGCACAGGCTTACAGTGTAAAAGTAAAGATAGAGCAACCTCTAATATCTCAGTAAACTGTGGCATTGGACAGGAAATCTGGTAATCAACTTCTAAAATAATAATAGATAAGCTAAAGCACTAAATAATAATGGAAATATTATGTCTATTGCACTAAAACAATCCAGTGGCTTCACTCTCATAGAGATGATGATTGTCGTCGCTATCATCGGTATACTTGCTGCTATCGCTTATCCTAATTATCAACGCTATGTTATCAAGACCAAACGTACTGATATGATGAGTGAGATGCACAATATTGCCAGCGAGATTAACAGTCGTAAGCTGGCGCAAGGTAAATATAGTAATGCGTTAAAGACAGGTCTTGAAGGCGATTACCCTAGACAGGGTAGTGCGCTATATAGTATTGCTATTAGTCCAGATCCACTGACCGCAAAATGGACGATCACTGCGACGCCTAGACCTAATACTCAGATGGTGGGTGACGGGGCACTAAGTCTTAATTATCAAGGCATAAAATGCCGAGTAGCAGTTTGTGGCACGGGTAATGAGTGGAACTAAGTTATCGCTAATGAAACTTTGGCTATTACTGGCCATACCTGACAAAAAACGTCATATAAACTTACAATATACGCATAAAACTTACCTAAAGTGACAATTTTTAGCAATAATAGCGCAATATTAACAATTGAATAAACTTTGTTAAGATAAGGATGACCATAAATAGAGCCTACCGTTCACGCGTTAGACTTTTTTGCCGATATAAGACGATTAATTTGCTATACAAGGCTTCCAGTATCTTAATCAAGCATTATAAGACCACTAAAGTAAGAATACTTGTCGCATTTCTCAGGAATACTAAAAAATTGGCACGCTACCTGCAACAATAATAGTAAGACAGTCAGCATGTTAAATTATTAACTTCGACTGACATTTATAATATTAATCATTAATGGCAGTTGGTGACGCTAAATAGCGTAACAATCAACCGGTCATCACCTTATTACAAAGGCATGCTTATGAACGCTCAAAAAGGTTTTACCCTAATCGAACTAATGATCGTTGTTGCTATTATCGGTATCTTGGCTGCGATTGCGATTCCTGCTTACCAGGATTATACCGCTAAAGCAAAAGCTTCATCTGCTCTAGCCGAAGTGGCGGCATTGAAAACGAATTATGAATTAGTTTATAATGAAGGTGTTAAAGCATTGGACCTAGCAGCTGTAGGAGGCCAAACACCGACAGGTAATTGTGCCACTATGGCAGTTAAACCACCTACAGCTAATACTGACGGTTCAGGTGCAGCCACAGAAACGGAAGGCGCGATTTCATGTATTATTAAAAATCCGGGACGTTTAGCAACAACAGCGGCAGCAGAACCAGTTATTCGCTTGGATCGTACAGTCGCAGGTACTTTCGTATGTAAGTCTACTATTGCTACAGATTTCTTACCATCCGGTTGCACCGCCCCTTAATAGTTTAAGATGAGCAGTAAGCGCAGGCTGCTACTTTAGACTAGCTCATAGTCCAAACACGCTACATATTACCTAAAAAGCTAAACGTCATGTTTAGCTTTTTTTATTGTTTGATAATCATAATTTTATAGAAATAAATGAGAGTTTTGGCATGGTTACTGCTGTGTAGTGTTAATTAAATATATTTATGATAGTTTATGGACTTCCAGCAGACTCAAGATGGTTTTACACTAATAGAAGTCATGATAGTAGTCGTTATCATTGGTATTTTGGCAGCTATTGCCATACCAAGCTATCGTTCATACGTTGGAAATGCTCAGAGTGGTGCCTGTCTGTTAGAAGTTAAAGGCTATAGTAATAAGGTTTTCCATACACTAAATGACCAAGACGATAGCACACTTCCTGTAGCACCGGTTACAGGTGCCTGTCAGTCTATTACCGATGCCACAGGCTGGACGTTGGATACTCAACAAAAAATTATAGCTACTGTCAAATCTTCTTTAAACGCTCAAATTGAATGCGATATTCCTAATGGAGCACCTTGTCGCGTATTGCCTTAAATTTTTATCTTTTTTTCTAACAGAGAGCGTAGGCAAGGAGGTAGGCTGTGGCTTTAGCCCAGCTCATAACTTTGCAATATCATAATGCTGGGCTAAAGCAGCAGCCTACAACATCGCTAATCTCAGTATTCGAAAGCCAAACCTAACGTTTGGCTTTCTTCATATTTCAAGCTTTGTTAATAATTGAACGCTATAAATAGTAAGTCGCATCATCCTGCCCATTTAACATAGTGTAAACTCCTTGTATAAATAGTTGTCACGCTGATGAGTCATTTTATGCAAAGAAAAGTCTTAGGGATATGTTTGGTCATCGCGCTACTCGAAGGCTTTGCCGGTCTCGGTATCGAGATCTATGCGATTCGGATATCAGCGACTTATATTGGCTCGTCCATCTCTATCACCGGCGTCATATTGGCGATGGTACTGATTGCAATAGCAGTTGGCTACTGGTATGGCGGACGTTTATCGCAAGATATCAAAACCCCAAGGCAAGCCTTATTAAAGGCGGGCCATGTGTTGTCGCTATCTGCTATTTCTCATGCTATCGCTTGTATTGTTCAACTGCCATTACTAGCCGCTATGACCTCGAGTACCAGCAGTCCTATTATAGCGGCTATGGGTGTCGGGCTGCTATTTGGCGTGGGGCTAGCGTTTGGCTCGACCGCTATTCCGCTGATTACCCAGTTTTTGTCATTGAAATATAAGAATCTTGACGGCAACAGCGGCGTGGATGCTGGCAAAAATGCAGGCATGATGGTGGCGATTACCACGGTTGGTAGTGTGCTTGGCTCAACACTAACACCGATTTTATTGTTGCCTTACATCGGCCTTACGAGCAGCTTGGCGCTATTTATAACGGCACTGGCGCTAAGTGCCTATCTGTGTACTCGGCTTGCTGTACAAGTGCACAGTGATGAGCCTATCAGTGAGCTGACACATAGCAAAAATAATTTACTGGCCATCTCAGCGGTGATAATAACGGGCGTTTTTATATTTTTTAATAAAGTCGATACCGGCTATCAGACCTCGACAGGCGCTTGGTTTGTTGATGAAATCATTGTAGATAATCAGCAAGCGGTCACGATTACCGATAAGCCCGGACAGACGACCAGTAGCTGCTGGATATATCTAACTAAAAAAAACTGTCACTGGTATGGCAAGATCACCGTAGCCGCTATCGAGCAAACAGCGCCTGACACCCTAGTGTTTTTAGGCGGGGCGGGTATGGGAACGCCGAGCGAAGTGGCGCATCATAACCCTGAGATGGCACTCACCGTCATCGATATCGACAAAGACTTACCAGACATTATCGAAGCGCATTTTTTAAAGGCATCTATAGCCAACAATATTGAATTCATAGGTGATGATGCTAGAGGTTATTTGACCCGTAATAGCGACGCTCGTTATGATTTTATGCTTATCGATGCCTTTCAAGGTCGCTATGTCGCCAGTAATTTATACACCCTTGAGGCCCTCACCCAATTTAAAAAAAACAGCAAATATATCATGGCGAATATAATAGGACAGCCAATCAAAGAGCACGGCTACACTCAAACACTTTTTAAAAACTGGCATGAGGTTTTTGGCGATAGCGCCTATGTACTTACCAGGAATGACAGTACAGATTTGCAAAACATCATGCTATGCAATTTTGCCTGTCCGGGCAGTCAAAAGCTGACTCAAGCGGAGTTTTTTAATAAAAGTCAAAAGGTACATACCGATGATCTACCAAGACTGGATAGATACTACTATCGATCCATTGAGAGCTTGTGAGTCGTTGGCTAGGTAGTGATTATAGACTTATCAATGTGACGAGCAGTTGTAATATTATTATAGTCAATATTTAATAAAATATAGCCATAATATTGCGCGGTTTTGTAGGGTGTGGTTAGTTTTATCAAATTCAACGACGTAAAAAAGGCTATAGCAAAAGCCATAGCCTACAAACAAATATTAAGCCAACACAAGAACGCTATCATATATCTGCAAAAGCTAGTTTTTCTACCACGTCAGGCATATAAGCACTGAGTACCGGTTGATCATCAAGTCCTAGCAGCTCATAGACTTGTCCACCGATACCGGGGATAACTTCTCCTGCTGGACTACGTTCTTCATCGATGGCAAAACATATAAACTTAAATTTATCCGAGATAGCATTCGGAAATTCAGCTTTCAACTTTTTTTCCGACTGCGTGTGAGCCACAGGCGTCAAGATAAATATATTCTCAATGTTTTTTATGTTTTCTAGCATCTCAATCAAATTGGTACGAACCACACAACTGCCTGACATTACCGACTTTACTATGATGATATTGGTAGCGGTCTCATATCCTGACTGGATAAATTTATGAACAATAGGCGCGACACTCGTCCGATTGGGCAGCTGATAATGATGGTTCCAAAAGACAGCAAGCTTAGTAGGTACGTTTTGGTCATGTAAAACGCTTGCCACACCGCGCTGCAAAAAGTCGGCGTCTTCAGCAGTTGAGATAATCAACGTCTCTTCATTATGCTGATGAGGCAATAGGGTAACGGTATAAGAGGCGAGCAGTTCACCAAGCGCTGTCATGTGCGTGCGATATTCGGCAGGCCTATTGACACTGTCCAATAAGCCTTGCAGATGGCGTTTAGCAGCTGTTGAGGCAATAGGCGTGTAAGTGCGATTAGTCATAGTCATCTTATACCGCTCCATTATCAGAAGAGCTTGAGTTTTTTTCGAGCGTGGGTTAGACATTCTGCCCAGCTAGGTTATGCAAGGTAAAGAATGCTGGGCTAAAGCCGCAACCATCATAGCAAATAAATAACCACCCAGCAGCATATCGCCGTTAGGTGGTTATTTTATTATCTTGAGAGATTAAACAGTATCAGTTTTTACTTACCTCTCTAAATACTGCAACTTACCTTCGACACCATCCCACTTTTCAGAATCTGGCATACTTTCCTTGATTTCTGTGATGTTTGGCCATTTTTGTGCCAGCTCTGCGTTGAGCTCAGTGTATATCTCTTGACCCTTCGGCACTTCATCTTCAGAAAATATGGCATTGGCAGGGCATTCAGGCTCGCATAGTGCGCAGTCGATGCACTCATCAGGATCGATGACTAGGAAATTAGGTCCTTCATAAAAGCAGTCCACAGGGCAGACTTCCACACAGTCGGTGTGTTTGCAAAGGATGCAGTTATCTGTAACGACAAAGGTCATATTGATGTCTACCTGTTATTGGTTCGGCGTATGAATAAAATAGATTGAAAATAAGGCATATTTTAGCGCTTTTACGTCCATTTAACAAACCCATTTAATGATTGATGAGTTGCTTAAGGTTATAAAGCAGATCATGGGCTTGTTTGGGCGTTAGGCTGTCAGGATCAAGGTCGTTGAGTTTATTATATAAGCTAAGCAGTTGTTTTTGTTTATTATTATAGATTGATGCTTCGTGTTGCACACGAGTAGTAACAGCGCCGATAGTCTCATTATTGCGAGTACTGGGTTGACGTTCATCGTTTCTTGACTTAGCTAAGTCATTTTTGTCATCAGTCAAAGACTGTGCAGGTGTCAAGTGTTCTGTTAAATAGCGTTTGGCATCACTAAGCACCTGGGTAGGAATGCCCGCCATTTTCGCCACATGCAGTCCAAAACTGGAGCTTGCCGCGCCATCACGAATTTGATGCAGTAGCAGCAATTGTCCGTCGATATCGCTTGCTGCCACGTGCACGTTACGGATGCCGTCCTGCTTGCCATTATCTTTGTTATCACTTTTGCTGTTATTGTTAGTATTGGCACCATTGTTATCAGCAAAACGACTGCTAAGGTTTTGGCCTAATTGGGTCAGCTCAAAATAATGAGTAGCAAATAAGGTCAGGCAGCCGATTTCTAAGAGTCGATTGACACAGGCATGAGCAATAGCCAGTCCATCAGTGGTTGATGTGCCGCGTCCAACTTCATCCATCAGCACGAGTGATTTATCAGTAGCTAGATTCAGAATATTGGCGGTCTCAATCATCTCGACCATAAAGGTTGATTTACCGCCAGCCAAATCATCTGCCGAGCCAATACGGGTAAAGATCCGATCGATATCACCGATATGCGCCTGAGTTGCTGGTACGAAACTACCGCAATGAGCGAGTAGAACAATCAGTGCGGTTTGGCGCATATAGGTCGATTTACCACCCATATTAGGACCGGTGATAATCATCAGTCGTTCAGGATGTTGCTCGCTACCCAGCTGGCAATCATTGGGCACGAAATGGCTGGTATGTTCGGTATTATGGTTGCTTGGATTGAACGCTGCTTCCACCACCACATGGCGACCGGCTCTGATGTCGATATTGGTTGCACTGTGAAACTCAATTTGGTTCTGATTAGGGCTATGTTTGTGTTTATAAGCTTTGTCAGTCTCTGCTGAAGATTTATTAATTAAGCCTTGGTTTTCTGAGTTGTTGCCTTTTAGATTACTGGTCATGATTGGACGTTGCCAGTTATAGGTAATGGCGAGTTGGGCCCAATTGCTGAGGACATCGAGTTGGGCAATGGCTGAGCTGAGCTGTTGCAGTTCTGCTAAATGGCTGCTGAGAGTAGTGAGAATTTCTTGATACAATTGCTTTTCGCGCGCCAACGCCAAAGTCTGTGCACTGAGATACTCAGTCTCGACTTCTTTTAACTCATCAGTGATAAAGCGTTCGCTACTTTTGAGAGTTTGCCGACGGATAAAATGGCCAGGTGCGTTTTTGGCTTGCATCTTGGGTAACTCAAAATAAAAGCCACTGACTTTGTTAAAGCCTACTTTTAAGCTTGGTAGTTGGTGCGCTTGCCGAGTGCGCTCTGCCATCTCATCAAGCGTCGCCTGGATATTGTCATGAAGATGGGTGAGGCGATCAAGATCTTCATCAAAACCGGCTGCCAACATACCGCCATCACGGACATGGGCAGGCGGCTCTATAATAATAGCGCGTTCAATCAAGTCAGCCACCGCTTGTACGGCTGGTAACTGCGCGGGTAATTGCTGCATCAACGACGGTAATAAGCCATCATGCTCAGGACGAATGCTGGATTCGGTCAGCAGGGTAGTTAGGTTTTCGCTGCTGACAATACCCTCGGCCAGCTTACGTAAGTCGCGCGGTTTGGCGCTCATGAGTCCGATACGACTGCTAATACGCTCGATATCACCAATCGCATTTAGAGTCTCGCGTAGATGCGCGACTAGTTTATGACCTGAAGATTTATGACCTGCAGGGGTTTTATTTAAAGCAGTATGGTTTAAAAGGTGGTTATTTGAACGACTATTATCCGAATCAACTGGCGCATAGTCCGTCTTATTATCTGTAGTTAATAGACTGGCAATGGCATCCAAGCGCTGATTGATTCGGGCATGTTGACGTAATGGACGTTTCATTTGTTGTACTAATAATCGGCGTCCCATTGCGGTTTTGCAATGATTAAGCACAGATATCAATGAGGTGCCATTGGCGCTAACTGGTGTGAACAGTTCAAGGTTCTGCTGGCTATTGGCATCAATGATCAGATAATCGTCGCCATTTTCAACAATCAGCTGGTTAACTTGTGGCACGTGGCGCTGCTGAGTTTGTCTAGCATAATGAATCAGAGCGGCGCAGCTGGATTGAGCCAGTGGTGCATCAGCAATACCCAAACCATCAAGTCGTTGCACTTCAAACTGCTGACATAGTGTCGCTGCTGCATGGTCGCGATGAAAGTCAGTGGCGGCTACTTCTATGATGGGACAATCGAGCTTACTGCGTAGCCACAGCAACCATTCTTCACTGATGGCTTCGCTGACAATGCATTCACTGGGCGCAAAGCGAGCTAACACGGTAAGCATCTGCGCTTGTAGGTCGCTAATGCCATTGTTAGCACTTTCAGCTGTTTTGTCAGTGGCTGTACTTAGCGTTTGCGTGGTCAATGTCCCTGCGGCCAAGTCCATTTGGCTGATTGCCGCCTGTAACGGCTGATTGCTACTGGCTTTAGGGCTGGCAATATCAATAGCAACCACAGTAGGGGTATGGTTAGGGGCAATCAGCGCATCATCGGTAATGGTGCCTGCAGTGAGGGTCTTGACCACTTCTCGGCGCATGATGGTGGCCGGCTTACCTTTACTACTGTCATTATTCTTTTTACTTTTATCACCGATAGCGGGTGAAGTAGCAGCGGATTCGTCAATTTGCTCACAGACCACCACCGTTTGTCCAGCGGCAATCAGTCGCGCCATATAGCTGTCTGCAGCGTGAAAGGGTACGCCTGCCATCGCAATAGTGTTGCCGGCTTTATCGGTACCACGGCGAGTAAGAGTAATGTCTAGCAGTTGGGCGGCGCGTTTGGCATCGTCAAAAAATAGCTCATAAAAATCGCCCATCCGATATAGTAGCATCGCTTGGGGGTAGTTGGCTTTCATGGTTAGGTATTGCACCATCATTGGGGTATGGTCAGCCAAATTATAGACCGCAGCGCCGATGGTTAACTGCTCAGAGGTCTTTGGTTTTGATAAATCATGCTCTGATGCAGTAAGTGTCAAGGAAGAATGGTTTTGAACAGATGGCTTAGCAGTCATGCAGGGTCTCTTATTTTTCTGAGCGTAATGGGTGTTTTAAATGAATCTTAACGCCAGTATTTTATTGGCTATCGCCGTTATATTTTTGATATAAATCGTTAAAAATAATACAAAAATAAGGCAACAATAAAGCTTATTTTAACATGACTAACTGGGTTTTGATGCGGACAAATATCTGCCCCTTGCTCTTGTATCCCTCAGCGCGATAACCATATATAATGACGGCACACTTAATTGGGTGATACTTAGTCGAGTGATAAAAAGGCGGCAGGCAGGCCTTTGATGACTATGTGCTGATTATCGAATATTTCCATAGGTTAAAAATTATGTTATCAAAGATTGTAGGCAGTGTAGTTGGCACCAAAAATGACCGAGAACTCAAGCGCATGCGCAAAGTGGTCAGCAAGATCAACGCACAAGAGGCTGGCATACAAGCCCTGTCTGATGAGCAGTTGCAACAAAAAACAGCAGAGCTCAAAGCGCGTTTCCAAAAAGACGAAAGCCTAGATGCGCTATTGCCTGAAGCGTTTGCGGTTTGCCGCGAGGCGTCGCTACGTATCACTGGCATGCGTCATTACGATGTGCAGCTGATTGGTGGTATCACCTTGCACGAAGGCAAAATCGCTGAGATGAAGACTGGTGAGGGTAAAACCTTAATGGCGACCTTGGCTATTTATCTGAATGGTATCAGCGGCAAAGGCGTGCATCTAGTTACGGTCAACGATTACTTGGCTGCCCGTGATGCGGATTTGAACCGTCCACTGTTTAACTTCTTAGGTTTGACAGTTGGGGTCATTTATTCACAGCAGCCGTCGCAAGAAAAAGTAGATGCTTATCAGGCCGACATTACCTACGGTACCAACAACGAATACGGCTTTGATTATCTACGCGATAATATGGTCTTTAGCCTAGGCGAAAAAAAGCAGCGTCCTCTGAACTTCTGTATTATTGATGAAATTGACTCCATCCTGATTGATGAAGCACGTACGCCACTGATTATCTCAGGACAGGCCGAAGACTCATCACGGATGTATGCCTTGATTAACACTATTATTCCGGTATTGATTCGCTCAAAAGACGAAGAAGCCAATAAGAATAATGAAGAAGAAGACTTCTGGATTGATGAAAAAAACCGCCAGATTGAAATCAGTGAAAAAGGCTATGAGAAAATTGAGCGCTTTTTAATTGAAGTCGGTGAGCTTGGCGAAAATGAAAGCCTTTACAGCCCCAGCCGTTTGCCATTATTAGCACACGTACAAGCCGCTATTCGCGCCCATCATGTGTTTGTCAAAAACGTTCACTATATCGTTGATGAAGGCGAAGTAGTCATCGTTGATGAAAACACCGGTCGTACCATGCCCGGTCGTCGTTGGTCAGAAGGCCTGCATCAAGCGGTAGAGGCCAAAGAAAACGCTGAGATTCAAGCCGAAAACCAAACCCTAGCGACCACCACCTTCCAGAACTTCTTCCGCCTATATAACAAGCTGTCAGGCATGACGGGTACCGCTGACACCGAAGCGGCAGAATTCAAATCGACTTATGATTTAGACGTGATTGTGATTCCGACTCATGAGCCGATTGCTCGGGTAGATATGGATGATCAAATCTTCTTAACCAAGTTAGGTAAATACAAAGGTATCATCCGCGAGATTAAAGAGATTCAGGCCAAAGGTGCGCCAGTACTAGTAGGTACGGCAACCATTGAAGCCAGTGAAGAATTATCGTATTTACTGGACCAAGAAGGCGTTAAGCATAACGTCTTGAACGCCAAACAGCATGAGCGTGAAGCAGAAATTATCGCGCAGGCGGGTAGCCCAAAATCAGTGACCATCGCTACTAACATGGCTGGTCGTGGTACCGACATTATCTTGGGTGGTAACTGGCAGTCTTTTATTGAAGATATAGACTCAGTCGGTCCAGAAGAAATGCAGCGCCTAAAAGCCCAATGGAAAGTGAAGCATGACCAAGTGGTCGATGCCGGTGGCTTACACATCGTTGGCTCTGAGCGTCATGAGTCGCGCCGTATTGACAATCAGCTGCGTGGTCGTGCCGGCCGTCAAGGTGACCCAGGTATGTCGCGTTTCTTCTTATCATTAGAAGATGACTTGATGCGAATCTTCGCCGGTGATCGCGTGGTCAATATGATGCGCGCTATGGGTCTGACAGAAGACGAAGCTATTGAGCATAAAATGGTCTCAAAATCGATTGAAAATGCGCAAGGTAAGGTTGAAAGTCGCGATTTTGATGCCCGTAAAAACCTACTAAAATATGATGACGTGGCCAATGATCAGCGTAAAGTCATTTACGGTCAGCGTGATGATTTACTCGCTGATATGGATTTGCTAGAAGCCATCAGAATCATGCATGGTGAAGTTTATAACGCCATGATCAGCCAGTTCATCCCGCCAGGCTCGGTCGATGATCAATGGAACGTTGATGGACTTGAAGACGAGCTTGACAGTGAGTTTAAAATAACCATGCCGGTTAATGATTGGCTCGATGAAGACCGTCGTCTGGACGAAGAAGGTCTACGTGCGAAAGTTATCGACACCGCCCTTGAACATTATCACGGTCGCCGTGAGCAAATGGGTGACAAAAGTGCTGCTCAACTTGAGCGTCACTTTATGCTACAGAGTTTAGACAAGCACTGGAAAGACCATCTAACGCAAATGGACCAACTGCGTAAAGGCATCCACTTGCGCGGTTATGCGCAAAAGAATCCTGAGCAAGAATACAAACGCGAGTCATTTGAGCTGTTCCAAATGATGCTCGGGGCCATTAAATCTGAGACCGTCCAAGACTTGTCACGCGTCCATATCCCGACTAAAGTAGAATTAGAGGCATTAGAAGCGCAACAACGCTCAGATGCGGCAAAAATGCAAATGCAGTTTGAGCACAGTGATGTCGATAATCTAGATAGCCTAGATATGATGGCAGCAGGCGAGTCGCAACCAGACGAACACAATCAAAACCAAGGCGCACGTGCCAATGGTCAGATGCGCGTCAATGTTGCTGGTGCAGCAGGTGCGGGAGCTGGGGCAGCTGCTGCTGAATCGAACCCTTATGCGGGTATGAATATTAGTCGTAATGCGCCTTGCCCCTGTGGTTCTGCGCTTAAATATAAGCAGTGTCACGGTAAGATTTAATCATTATTAGATCGTCCCATAATAAAAAAGTCCCTCGCTACCTCTTGTAGACAGGGACTTTTTTATACTGATAAATCAGGTATAGTCAATGAAAAGTAATATCGATACATAAGCTACTGCTGGCATAAGCTTTTCTTGCTTGCTGTGCCTACGCAGACAGAGGCTGCAAAAAGCTTATACCAGCAGTACCCTAGCGTGTTTAAGGTATTTTAACTATATTTGACAAGCAAGGCGCTTGACAAGTTAGGTGTTGGGCAAAATAGGCAAGTGGTTTGGCATTATGCAAACGTTAATGCGGCAACTGCCACAGCAGTTATGAGGTACTCTGTAGTCCCTGCTTACAATTTCGACATAGGCGTGTATATGTGGACACGCTATAGTATTTAGCATCTTAATATAGGAGAAAAACATGAATCTAGGACGATCAAAACAACTGCGCGCTTCTGTATTTGTGACCAGTTTATTGGTCAGTGCCATTGGCCTTAGCGCTTGCCAACAGCAATCAGAGATTGAGCCCAGTTTAGAAGACAGCATTAATGCGGAAGAGTCAGTTCCTATGTCGGCCGAACCTGCTGAGCCTAATAATGTGGTGGTCACTAATGAGGATGCCTCGTTAAATGAAGTGCAAGAGGATACGGTTGCCACGGTAAATACCGATGTGACTCAGATAACGTATTTGTGCTCACCTGAGCTTAAAATCGAAGCGACTTATAAAGACGCAGACAAGCAAGTGGTATTGGCAACAGAGCAAGGGACCTTGATGCTAACCAAAACCAATGACAGTAGCAGTCCTGAAATGTTTGAAGTAGCGACCGCGCTTGATGGCAGTAAAGGTGCTACCCAATGGCGTGTGGCTCATCAAGAGCGTGCAACTGGCGTAATGCGTACGGCGGGTGCAGATGAAGCCGATATAAACACTTACGAATGTAATAAAACCTAATAGGCTGAATGAGCTATATTCCACGGCCTAATTTTTATAACGGCCATAAAAAAAGCAACGTTCGCGTTGCTTTTTTCGTGCTTGATTTTTACATCGTTCCTAAAGGTTCACTTATTTATTATGAGTACGCGTACCTTCATGCTGCAAAAACCCTTCTTCTGTGATGTCTAGCTCTTCATGCTTGAGCTCGACTGTAATGTTGTCGGTATGGGTATGGGTGGTTTTACTGATCTCGACTTCTTGGATAGCATAAGTGTCTTTCGTAATAGTAGCCACTTGCCGCGATAAGACGATTTCCACTGGGGTGTCACCAATCTCAACTTGCTTACCGTTGATGGTAACCACCGCCTTGCTGTCTAATGAGGGTTCAACGTGACGCAAGATATCTTGGTCATCGTAATTGCCCGATAATAAATCTTGGCTCTCGGCATCGTTATATTCGGTTCGAATAGTGATATATTCCTCCACCAGCTCAATAGGCACTTCAATCATCTTAGTGCGCGAGTGCTTGGTAACAGTCACTTTTCCAACGTCTAAACGCTCTTTATTGACCACAGGGCGCTCTTCTAACAGTTCTAGATAATTGGTGGTACCTTGTTTGCTGATAGTACTAACAGCAGCGTTCTCTGTCAAATTAGGCGACTCTATTAAATTAGGCGACTCTATTAAATTAGGTGATTCTATTAAGTTAGGTGACTCTGTCAAGCTATCAGCATTCTGGTTGATACTAGGATCATCATGCTTTACGGTATTAACATTATCAACATCAGTAGGCGATAAGCTAGCAGTGGTTTGGTTGACGTCATTGTTATTATGATCAGTACTCATGATTGTAGTCCCTATTATTAACGGTGAAGTATTAATTATTAAATATGAGTTATTAAATATGAGTTATTGGCTGCCCACTCGAAAAGGTCAGAGACCCACTCTGACCTTAATTTATAAACTAGACGTCGTTATTAATAATGGTTATTAATAGTAGCTACTCATTACATACCACGAGCGCGGCGCACGTCGTCAGCAGTGATATCATCACGGTCAATAATATTACCTTCACGGTCTACAACGTTACCATCACGGTCAATATCTAACTCTTCACGTTGGATAGTCTCAATGATAGTCTCGGTACGACGCTCAGTCGTTTTGCCTACGTTGACTTCTTCTGCAACATAAGTTTCTTTACTAACACGCGCACGTTCAGCTTCTAACTCGACTTCAATGGTCTCGTTACCATCCACATCCCCGATACGGCGATCTGTTGGGCGATCGACATTCGTACGTTCAATGTGAGCATGCTCTTCTTCTAGATCAACTTCAACATTACGTTCTTCAGTAACGACATGCTTACCTACTTTTACTAAACCTGCGACAATGTGGTCTTTATTAACGGTCAGACGCTCTTCTAATAGTTCGAGAGTATTTGGTGCATTGTAATCAGTATCTTGCATTTCCATGCGTTCTTCAGTAGGAACTGTGTCTGCAACGAATGCTTTACGATCGTTTTCGTACTGCTCTTTGTAACTGTACTGATAGTCGTGATCGTATACTTCCATTGCCTCTACTTGTGATTCAGTCAGGCTGTCAAAGAATACATCGTCACCAATGATACGTGCCAAGCCTGCGGGTACCAGCACGTCTTTTGAGCTGAACCAACCGCCGGCATCAACAATTAAATAACGGATACGACCAGTAGTGTCTTCTACTAGTGCGCCCTCGATCTTACCTATTTTTTCTTCATTAGCACCATAAGCAGTTTTGCCTGTTGGATCGTAATAATCGTCACCGATTAGGTCGCGATGAGTCGCTTGAATGTCTTGTAAACGAATGAGTTGGCTCATTATTGTCTTCCTTTTATGTAAGTAAATTGGTGTCATTGAATAAAAATAAAAATAAAAATAAAACGTAAAACAATTGCGTCAAAATCTAACGCTAGCTATCAATGTATTATTGAACATTCCTATAAAACACTTAATAGTCATTTGATTTTTCTATTTGCTTTTGCTATTAAAAGTTCAATGCGACAGCTGAGAAAATTATAATATTTAAAGAATTACCATTAGCTGCTGCTCTTGCACCTTATGATTATCGTAACATTGGTTTTTTAAATGAGATATATAAGCCAAGTAGCAAAGTGTGCATCTGACGTAAATCTGTGTAATGGGCTGTAAGCGTAATAATATCGCATAGGTACAAGTTAACGCTTTTTTACAATGCAAACTATTCTTGATATTCTCATAAAGTTTCAGTACACAAGCTTTCAGCTACCAAAATACTTACCTATAAGCTTAAGGTAGGAGCATAGTGCAACACCCTTACGCGAGGATAAGTCTGCGGGTACAAAAAAACCGCATTGTACGCTGACAATGCGGTCCTATTTGATTCTAACAATCAACTATAGTCACTGAAAAGTAATATCGATACATAACGTACTGCTGGCATACGTTTTTCTTGCTTGCTGTGCCTACGCAGACAGAGGCTGCAAAAAGCTTATACCAGCAGTACCGTCGCGTTTTTCAAGGTATTTTAGCGATACCGATATCTTGAGCCCTATTAATCTATCTTAAATCAATAAGACTTCATTAATATAGTTTGCGACAAAACTCATTATATGATGAGTCTGGTCGCGAGCTAAAGGTTTAGGCCAGTTCGATAGCCACAGCTACTGCTTCACCACCACCGATACATAAGGTTGCGACGCCTTTTTTGCCACCAGTACGTGTTAGCGAGTTAATCAGGGTTACCAAGATACGTGCGCCTGAACAGCCGACTGGATGACCAAGAGCACAAGCGCCGCCTTCGATATTAACCTTAGCGTGTTCAATTTTTAGCTCGTCCATGGTCAGCATAGTCACCATCGCAAAAGCTTCATTAATTTCCCACAGATCGACATCTGCAACTGACCAGCCTGCATTGGCCAATACTTTTTCGACAGCGCCAACTGGCGCAATAGTAAATTCGCTTGGGTGACGCGAGTTTGAAGATGTCGCAATTATGCGTGCCTGATATTCTAGGCCTTCAGATTTGGCTTGTGACTCTTTCATCAAGACGACCGCTGCCGCGCCGTCTGAGATTGAGCTGGCATTGGCTGCAGTAATCGTACCGTCTTTGGCAAACGCAGGGCGTAAGGTTGGAATACGCTCAGCATTGGCAAGACCAGGCTCTTCATCAGTCTCGACTGTTGCTTCACCCTTACGAGTCTTAAAAGTAACCGGGGTAATTTCATTTTTGAAGTGACCGTCTTTGATAGCGGTCAACGCACGATTGAGCGACTCAATCGCAAAGTCATCCATTTGCTCACGGGTATAACCCTTCTTGTCAGCGACTTCTTGAGCAAACTGCCCCATAAGCTTGCCAGTCTCAGCATCTTCTAGACCATCTAAGAACATGTGGTCCTTTACTTCTTTATGGCCCATGCGATAACCCTCGCGCGCACCTGGCATGAGGTAAGGGGCATTAGTCATAGACTCCATACCACCGGCGACCGCCACATTGAAGCTACCGGCCTTGATGCCGTCATGGGCTTGCATAACGGCTTTGAGTCCTGAGCCGCACAGTTTATTAATGGTGACGGCACCCGTGGTATCTGGCAGGCCTGCTTTACGCATGGCTTGACGAGCAGGACCTTGGCCAAGTCCAGCGGTCAAGATACAACCCATAATCACTTCGTCAACACTATCAGGGCTAACACCAGCGCGGGCAACAGCAGCTTTAATAGCGGTAGCGCCTAAATCGGTAGCAGTAACATCCTTGAGAGCGCCTTGAAAGCCACCCATTGGGGTACGTGCGCCATTAACAATTACAATCGCATCATTCGACATCGTTATTCTTCCTTGTTTATCTGTTTTAATTAAAAACTTATCAATAAATAAGTTAACACCCTGTTATACCCAGTTTCTTAGCGGGTAACTATCATCATCCACATTGGATGATTAAAAAGCAAGCACGAGAGAGTCAAAATCAAGCGCGCGTTATTATCTTAAGCGAGCTCATCTAAACGAATGCGTACTACCTTATCGGTAACAGTAGCCAGTTTTTCAATTCTTTCGATGGCTAAATTCATTTGGCTTTCAACCACCGGTAGTGTCAAAATAATCACCGGAACCTGGCCCACTTTATGAGCAGGTTTTTGTAAAATAGCGTCAATATTAATGCCGGCATCGCTCAAGATACGGGTAATATCGGCCAATACACCTGGATTGTCATAAGCATGTACGCGCAAATAATAGCCGGTAATCATTTGCTCAGCGCGTAGTATGGGCGTATTAGATAGCTGCTCAGGAATAAAGGCTAAATGTGGTACATGATGGCTGTTGTTGCCGGGATTATTGTGATCGTCAGATCCCAAAACCCGTACCAAATCCATGACATCCGCCATCACGGCAGAGGCCGTGGCACCGGCACCGGCGCCATCACCATAATATAGGGTCTGACCAAGCGGATGCGAATTCACCAATACTGCGTTTTTGACCCCATTTACATTTGCCAACAGGGTATCTTGTGGAATTAGCGTTGGATGTACACGTAGCTCGATACCCGCATTATCATCATTGCTGGTTTCATCACCAGTACTGTTACGACGAACTGCAAAGCCGACATGCTTGATGCGATAGCCCAGCTCTTCGGCATAATTGACATCTTGCAAGGTGATGTTTCTGATACCTTCGCAGTAGACTTTATCGAACTGTAAAGGAATACCAAAGGCGATAGAAGCCAGTAACGCCAGTTTGTGCGCAGCATCAATACCTTCAACATCGAAAGTAGGATCCGCTTCTGCGTAGCCAAGCTCCTGCGCCTCTTGAAGCACATCCTCGAATGGACGACCCTTATCACGCATCTCAGTCATGATAAAGTTGCCCGTACCATTAATGATACCTGCCAGCCAATCGACTTTATTGGCGGCGAGGGCCTCACGCATTACTTTAATAATAGGAATACCACCAGCAACGGCCGCTTCATAAGCAACGTGCACCTGGTTTGCTTCAGCCAAGGCAAAAATCTCATTGCCATGTTCAGCCAGTAATGCCTTGTTGGCAGTGACCACATGTTTGCCATGTCTGATGGCGTGCATGATGACCTCTTTGGCAAGCGTGGTACCACCAATCAATTCGATCACAATATCGACGTTATCGCTGGCGGCGGTTGCCATTAAATCACTGTTTTGGATAATATTAGGGTCAATATCGTCACGCTGACGACGCGTACCGACCTCAGTAATGACGATATCACGTCCGCTGCGACGCTTTAGCTCGCCTAAATTATCGTTTATTAGATTGACCACGCCAGTACCGACGGTACCTAGGCCAAGTATCGCTAGTTTGATGGATTTACTCACAGTATCCTCAAGAGATTAAATGGGTGGATAAAAAATATAGACAAAAAGGGTGCTGCAGATTTTGCATAGCGCTTTATCTTATCATACCGACAAGCATTTGTTGCGTCTACTCACTGTCGCACGCTGATTAGTTAGCGCCTACGGCTTGTGCCAGTTCCGCCGCTGGTAGATAACCGCCCACCTGCTGTCCGGACTCAGTAAAGATAGCAGGGGTACCGCGTACACCCAAGGCTCTTCCAAGTGCCATTTGTGCTTGAACGGGGTTGCTACAGCTAGGTGCCTGTACATTGGCCCCCATTTTGGCTTGATCCATCGCCGCGTTGCGGTCTTGACTACACCAAATGGCCTCCATTTTTGGAATGGTTTCTTCACTACGGGGCCATGCTAAATAACGTACTTCGATGCCGCGAGCGTTGATGTCATCCATCTCTTCGTGCAATTTACGACAGTAACCGCAATCAGCATCCGTAAAGGCGTAAACCACCGCTTTGGTCTTACCTGCTGCCGGATAGATAACCATGTCTTTTTTATCGACTTTTTTTAGCGCATCTCGTGCCGTATTGGCGACTAATTCGCCACTGATATCAACGGGTGCGCCTTGTCCAACAGCGATAATTTGCCCTTGAATAATATGTTTGCCTGACTTGTCAGTAAAAAACGCTGGTAATCCTTCGGCAGTCACCCAATAAATACCATCCATATCCGTTGGCACTGCTGAGAGAATTTTTTCTTCAATACCTGAGGTTTTTAAATTGGCTTGTAAGGCCTTAACCACGGCAGCGTCGTTACCTTCTGCTGTTGTTATACTGGTCTTTGCTTGTGCGCTGTTTACAATCGCAGTATTACTACTACTAGTAGCATCGGCGGCGTTATTAGAGCAACCAGCGGCAACCATGACCAATAATCCACTCATTAAGGCGCGTGATAAATTATTACCCGCCGGTTTTTTGGTAGACGTTTTCACAGTAGCATTAGAAAAAGGTGAGAAGGACATATGACGTTTCCTATAGGCAGGCGTGCCCAATCGTGTGTACATGACAAGAGCATCAAGGTAAGGGTTAGAACGACTGATAAATAAAGGTGACAATACGATGCAGCTAAATGATGCAGCTAAATGATGCAGCTAAATGATGTTGCTAAATGATGTTGCTAAATGATGTTGCTAAATGATGTTGCTAAATGATGTTGCTAATTAAACGCTTCTTGATGGATCGTTTTAAATGGTTTTTGATACTAAAAAATGCATAATTGATTGAGATAAAATGCTCTATATTAACATATTTTCATAAATGACAGCCAAAAGCTGTCTGCTCATCTTTCTAAATACATCATAAGTGACGCTTCATAATAAAAAACAAGATACATTTTTGCTATGTTATATGATTACGTGTCTAGGTAATCTACAAGAAATTGTATAGTCTATAACTATTAGATTTAACGCTCGTTATTTGATATCCACTCATTTAAACCAACTTATACTAAGGAGACCCCATGGCAGGTGGCAGTCTATTACTATTGCTTGATGACATTAGTCTATTGATGGATGACGTCTCTGTCATGACTAAGGTGGCGGCTAAAAAAACAGCGGGTTTGGTAG
Organism: Psychrobacter sp. PL19; assembly: GCF_017875835.1. Classification (NCBI taxonomy): domain Bacteria; kingdom Pseudomonadati; phylum Pseudomonadota; class Gammaproteobacteria; order Moraxellales; family Moraxellaceae; genus Psychrobacter; species Psychrobacter sp. PL19. Next base: position 231,095 of record NZ_JAGING010000001.1, on the reverse strand, counting down.
GCGATGACCTAGCACTCAACGCCGAGCAAGTGACTGGTGTCAAGCCCAGCCGTGAGCTGCCTGTCATTTGGGCAGTCGCTAAAGGCTCTTTTATTAATAAATTGATTTTAGTGCCCGCTGCTTTATTAATAAGTACCGTCTATCCACCGTTAGTGACGTTATTGTTAATGTGCGGTGGGCTGTTTTTGGCCTACGAAGGGGCGGAGAAGGTCATTCATAAGTTTTGGCCTACCTTATTGCCGCATGATGAAGAGCAAAATGCGCGCCGGCAAGCCAACGCCGATGAAACGGTCGATTTGGTCGCCTTTGAAAAGCAAAAAATAAAAGGGGCGATTCGTACCGATTTTATCTTATCAGCTGAAATCTTAGTCATCTCTTTAGGTGCAATAACAGCAGCTGGGGCCGGTATCTTAGAAAAAGCGGTGGTACTATCGATTATTGCTATTGTGGTGACTGTCGGTATTTATGGCCTAGTTGCAGGTATTGTAAAAATTGATGATGCCGGCCTACATTTGATCGAGAAGCCAGATGCTAGTGCGGGTACGCGTAAGCTTGGTGAATTCATGCTGGCTGCTGCGCCAAAACTGATGAAGTTTTTATCGATTGCCGGTACGCTGGCGATGTTCTTAGTCGGTGGTGGTATTTTAGTACATGGTATTGGCTTTTTAGAGCATGGCGTAGAAGACTTAGCACATCTAACAGGGGTTTTTGAGAGTGCGACCACTATGTTATTAAATGGCCTGGTTGGTCTAATTGTCGGTGTAATAGTGGTTGCTATTATTACTGTCATTGGTAAAATACGAAATAAAGGCTAAGACGCACCTGCTGCCCATTAAATAAGTAGCTGATTAAAACACGTTCAGTCAAGTATAAAAAAGCCCCAAAGTTGCTGACAACTTTGGGGCTTTTGCTTTTAGACTGATTATACTAGCTTCCGTTATCTGAGCTATCTGAGTTATCTGAACTATCTAGGTTATCAGTACCAGACTCTATTTTTTCGGCTTGCGTGGGTTTTTTATGATCAGTCTTAGGCTTACGACTACGTGCCTTTGGTACTTTAGGAGTCGTTAAATTAAACATACCCATTTGCGGCAATAATTGCTCAGCCACATTTTCGATCATATTTTTATAACTGGCTATGGTCGTTTTTGACTTGTTTACCTGACTGTCCTCTTTGGCAGATTCCTCTACTAGCGACTGATCAGTTTGAGGTTGTTCCGCTTGTACAACGTCATCCGCCTCAGCTGTCACGTCGTAATCTTGATCAAGATGTAGCTGTTTCTCGCTATCAGCACTGATATCATCTGCCTGCGCCTCACTGGCTAGTGCAGTCGCTTCAACATCATGAGCATCGATTTTATGAACTGTTTCAACAGAGTCTTGATGCTGAGCATTATCTTGACTGCGTGGCTCATTTTGCTCTGCAGGCACATCTGCACTACTCACCTCGTCACTAGGAACATTTAATACAGCCTGCTCCTGTTGCGGCTCTTGATAGTCAGAATGCTGACCACGGGGATCATTGCCAGCGCGTTTGCTAATCGCACGCGGTTCAACGGCTGTTTTACCTTGCACTGCGGCAAATTGGCTGACGGCTTGAGTCATCACCTCAAAGCGTGACAGATAATCAGCTGTCAGTGGCTGATAGCCATAGTTGCTAAAGTTGAAGTGACTTAAATTGACATAGCTGGAGTCAGCGTTATTGTTATCAGCTTCGTCATTTTTAGCATTATTACTATCAACAGCAGCGTTATCAGCTGTAGATTGAGCTTGTGATGTGTGCAGCGCAATAGCAGCGATGAAACAGTTAATCACACCCTCATCTGTCAAGCGCGCTTGCGCCTCTGGTAAGGTCGCATGAATAAACTCACCAACCGTACCGCGAATAGCTGGTACATTTACCACTGCTTGCTGACCTGCTGATACCACTGGTGTCGCTTGTGGTTGAGTCTGCTGGCTACGTACAACACGTGGGTCATTACTGGCTTGACCGAACTTATTAGCCGTCACATAATGTTCAGAAAATAAGGCCTCATGAGTAAGCTCAAGCGGGGCGCTACTATCGACGTTATTGGCTGCCGGGCTATTGATAGTATTGATAGCATCATCAGTAGCAATGACCTCAACCGTATTATTATCGCTAGTCTGACGACTTTCAGGAACAGCTGGTAGCGTCTCTGCTTGAGCTGCTACTGGACTTGGGCTCTCAGTACCAGTATCAGTATCAGTATCAGACATTGGTTGCTCAGCTACAATCGGTTTGCTGTCCGTAACTTGACTGTCACTGATTTTACTGTCTTCAGAAACGCTAGACGGTGCTGCATCTTTAGTAACGTCGTCCTTCGTCGCTTCAACCCTATCATTATCAACTTGAGTGCTTTCAGCTTGAGTGATGACAGCCTGCGAGCTACCGACAGTTTTGCTATCCGTATCGGCTTGCTGCTGATCAGTATTTTGTTGATCAGTGCTTTGCTGGCCGGCTTTATTAGCTTCTAGTGCAGCACTTTCTGCTAGAGCATTTTCTGCTAGAGCACTGTCGACGCTTTGCGTGGCAGTACTTTGCTTGTCAACGACTTGTTTCCCAGCTGAGTGGCGCGACGCCTGTCCAGACTTACTATCATCTAAGGATAAATGTACCACTTCTGGTGGCTTGAGTTTGGCGGACGCTTCGCTGACCTGCAACGTCACTTCATTAGGGTCTTGGTTGCGGCGAGCGCTAGGCTGGCTTTTGCTGCTGGTAGCCTCAGTAGTCGCTAGTTGTGCACCTTGCTTAGCATTAGCATCAGCGGTTAAGGTCTCACCACGCTCAAGTTGGCCACGTGAGCTACGTTGACTGTGCGGCTTACGCTTAGCACGGGTTTGCTCTTCGCTCGAACTGCTGTCTTGCTGATTGGCGTCATTACGGGCTGCACTGTTACGATCAGAGTCGTTGCGCGCGCTCTCGTCACTACTACGTCCATTGTCTTGACGATTGTTACGGTTGCGATCGCTATTGCGTCTGTTGTCAGGCTGACGATTAGCGTTGCTGTCCGACTGTTTATTACTGTTACTACTAGCGTTACTGCTATCTATCTTATTGTCACTTTCTGCTTTATTGTCGGTATCGCTGCTATCACTACTAGCCGTCTCATCGCGCTGATCTCTTCTTTGATGCGGTTTAGAAGATCTTGACTTGCGTGGCTTGCGTCTTCTTCTATCATCGTCATTGCTGTTGTCATCAGGATTACTACTGTCGACGTTACTGTTGCCAGTACTACTGCTACTAATGTTACTACTGTTGTCATTAGTAGTGTTATTACCGCGCGCTTGCTGACGATTAGCATTGCTATCTGACTGTTTACTATCTGACTGTTTATTGCCATTAGGCTGGCTGGTCTGTGGTGCTGATGAACTCTGAGCACTGCTCAACGCATTGCTATCGACTTGACCAAACGAGCCCAAGCTTTGTGCGCCAGTATTGACTAGTGCCTCGATGGCTTCAGCGGCATCACGACTACTGACGCTATGCGCTGTTTGTGCTTGCGGTGCTTGAGCAAATAGATTGGACAGCCAAGCGACGGCTTGTGGCTTGGCGGCAGTGTCTAAGATAGCGGCCTGAGCCGCGACAGGAGCAGCATTTTGCGCCTGATTGCTTTGCGCCTGATTAGTTTGAGCTTGGTTATTTTGTGCTTGGTTATTTTGTGCGTTACTGTTTTGTACTGTACGGTTTGTCGAGTTCTGCTCATTCGCATTGTTATGGTTGCGTTGGTCATTGCTACCAGGAGTAGGGTGCTGATTAGCCGTTTGACCGTTATTGCTTTGGCCGTTATTGCTTTGGCTGTTGGTATTTTGGCTGTTGGTATTTTGGCCATTAGTACCTTGGTTATTAGTACTTTGGTTATCATTTTGATTGTTATTTGGCTGCGGTGCTCGGCTGCTCTGCTGGCCAGTTGACCGACTATTTTCAGTATCCGATACTTGACGTGGTTGGCGGGTCGGCTGCTGTTCAGGGCGTTCTTTTTCCGCAGTTTGCCAGTCAACGTTATAGCCAAGATCACTGTGCTCTTGTTGCTGAGTGTCGGTAATACGTTCATAACTGGTCGGGGCAAAACCATCACGGTTAAAGTGCAGCTTAAAGTTAGGCGACTCCAAATGCGCATGCGGTAAGATCGTGATGCGGGTACCACTGTCTTGTTCGAGGTAGACTAGACTGTCACGTTTTTCGTTCAACAAGAATGCTGCAATGTCAGTAGGCACTTCGGCCTGTACTTCACCTTGGCGCTCTTTTAGGGCAATTTGTTCAATCTGGCGCATAATGGATAGCGATAATGAACGCAAATCACGAATCATACCGTTGCCATGGCAACGTGGGCAAATATAGCCAGTCGATTCTTCTAATGATGGGCGCAGACGCTGACGGCTCATCTCCATCAAACCAAATTTAGAGATATCCCCAAACTGGACGCGCGCACGATCATATTTAGTTGCATCAATCAGGCGTTTTTCGACTTCTTTTTGGTGCTTGTTGTCATTCATGTCAATAAAGTCAATGACAATCAGGCCGCCCATATCACGCAGGCGCAGCTGGCGTGCGATTTCATCAGCCGCTTCTAGGTTGGTATGATAAGCGGTCTCGGCAACGTCTGAGCCTTTAGTCGATTTAGCAGAGTTGATGTCGATAGAGACTAATGCTTCGGTTTGGTCAATAACGATCGAGCCACCTGAGGGCAGACGTACTTCACGCTGATAAGCAGTTTCGATTTGTTTTTCAATATTAAAGCGCGAAAACATGGGCTCATAGTCGGTATATTTACGCAGCTTTTCCGCTTGGGTTGGCATTACCGCGTCAATGAAACCAGCGGCTTCAATATAAGCGTTTTCGTTATCAATCCAAATCTCAGCGATGTCATCACGTAGGTAATCACGTACCGCGCGCGTGACAACGCCTGCTTCTTGATGCACTAAACGTGGCGATGGGTATTTTTGATTTTGTTCTTGAATGGCTTGCCAGATATTAAGCAAATGGTTCAAATCGTGCTGCAAGTCTTCTTGAGTTTTACCGATACCTGCCGTGCGAATGATAACACTCATACCTTTCGCTAAATCTAGATTACTCAGCATACGCTTCATATCTTCACGAAGTTTGCCAGAGATTTGACGTGAAATACCACCACCACGAGGGTTGTTGGGCATTAATACTAGGTAACGGCCGGCCAAAGAGACGTAAGTTGACAGAGCAGCGCCTTTATTACCACGCTCTTCTTTTTCGACTTGGACGATAAGTTCATCGCCTTCTTTGATCAGTTTTTTGATATTTTCGTCGCGTGGATTACCACTGAGATATTCAGCAGAAATTTCACGAATAGGTAAGAAGCCTTGGCGCTGTGAGCCATATTCGACAAATACTGCTTCAAGCGAAGGTTCGACCCGAGTGACATGGCCTTTATAAATATTAGATTTTTTCTGCTCACGAGTACGGTTTTCTAAATCAAAATCGTACAGGTGATTGCCTTTACATAAGGCGACACGAATTTCTTCGTTTTGAGTGGCGTTGATTAAAATGCGTTTCATAATAGTATCCTATGAGTACGCATAACAACGACAAGACTGTTTTCGTGGCAGCAGCAAGCAGGGCTAATATTAAGATTAGCTGTAGATATTAGAAGCGATTTAAAAGGTAATAAATAAACTAAAATGGCTATTTTATAATGGTTCGTTTGTGTGACGGTTACTCATTATTTTTAACCTATAACTGTCAACCTAAATTCGTTGTTGAGACTGTTCAATGAGACCAGACAGTTTGTAAGGCTGCGATGGCTTAGTTCATATTTGTCATAAGGACAAAAAACGGGTTAGGTATAAAACCTAAGCGTTAAATAATTGTCTCTCAATACTCATAGCTCAAGTAGCAAGCCAATATTTTAAACTTATCTTTGATATAAGTTGTAAGCCTATATTAGAGGTAAGGCCTGCTTTTATTGCTAAGACAGGGTGGCAATATCAAGGTCTTTATAACGCTGGCGCTATAAAAATTATTACATAGCCAAAATGAGCAAACAAATTATCATTGGTCCAGGTTAACTTATTTAGGTTTAGCCTCTTTATCTATCGTTCTATCTTTTAAATATCATTAATACCAGTGTAAGCTGTAGTTAGGGTGTTGCTGCGCTGTCATTCAACGGGGCGTACTTGGCAAACAGGATAAGTAACCGGCTTATTAGCACGGCATCGTGGCACTTATCTAATATCGTGTCACTTATCTAAAAGTCATTCAAATATCATTATCTGTTTGGCCGCCAATTTCAGGCAACGGTACATTCCTAACATCAAGCTATCATCACTTGCTCAACTGCGCTTGCCAATTAACGTTGCAAAAAATATGCAAATCAAGTCGTGGTCATGCGCTAAATGAGTAATTTGTATGTTGTTATCGCTTGATAAATGGACATTTTGTTCATGTTATTCATACGATTATCTGTGGTATAAATACCAGTTGTTAGGCTTTATGCTATATTTTATCAGACATTTTGCCTTAAAAATTAGATGAAACGTACAATCTAGCATGGTATATAGTATTTACCTCGTTACTAGCAAGTAGTAAAGATGGCAAGGGGCTACTTGAAACAATGAGGATTATTGCCGCAACCTATGCGCAATTGGCGCTCAACATGCTAAACTATAGCAAATCTTTGTGTAAATACCTAACTAAAAATGACAAACTCTAAAACGATTACCGACGCACCCGTCCATGAAGCCCCTGGCATCTTTAATAGTAAAACCCGTCCGCAAAGCGCTGACGATGAGATAAGTAACTTCGAAAAAGTTAATTATCTTGAAGTGACCCGTCATCAGCACGATCAGCGAGTGGATAACTTCTTACTTAATCGCTTAAAAGGCTTACCGAAACCGCATATTTATAAGATGATTCGCTCAGATGAGATTCGAGTCAATAACAAGCGCTGCAAAGCCCATGACAGATTGCATCGTGAAGATGTTGTGCGGATTGCCCCTGTAAAGTTAGCCACCCGTGATAAGCCGATTATCAGTACTGAGTTTGCCAAAAGCTTACTGGCGCGCGTGGTCTATGAGGATGATGGATTGATCGTATTAAATAAGCCTTCAGGCATCGCCGTACATGGCGGTAGTGGACTTGACTTTGGTGTTATTGAAGCCATGCGTGAAGTGACGAATAAAAAATACTTAGAACTGATCCACCGTATTGATAAAGACACCTCAGGGTTGCTCATGATCTCTAAAAAGCGCTCGACGCTCAAAAGCTTACAACAGCATCTTATCGATAGAACTATCCAAAAGCATTATTTGTGCCTAATAAAAGGGCAGCCGGCAATGAACGAGCAGCGTATTGATGCGCCGTTACTGCGCTATACAGTCGCTAGTGGTGAGCGCCGGGTCAAAGTTGATCCTCAAGACTCGCAAGCTAAAGAAAGCCAAACCGATATTGTGGTACATGGCCGGTTTATGGTTGCCAGTCAGCCGGTAAGTCTGGTAGAAGCCAAGCCTTTGACTGGACGCACCCATCAAATCCGGGTGCATCTCGCACATATCGGTCACGCCATTTTGGGTGATAATAAATATAATGTCCATGACAAATCAGGTGTCCATCGTCTGTGCCTACACGCATGGCGCTTGGATATTCCAGGTTATGAGCCGATTATTGCACCGCTACCAGAAGATATCGCCGCCTTGTTGCCAGCAGACGTTGAGCTGCCAAAAGTATAAGCCGCTTGTTTTAGGGTTTTAGCAGTGATTGTTTCAGCCGTTACTGCTATGCAAGAGTTATTGTGAAAACATCATAGCTTGAGGTTAATATATGAGTCAGTCAAACGTCAATAGCTCAGTTAAGTCAGAGGTTGCCACAGAGTTATCGTCTATGGAAACTATGAATATCTTAGCCGATAAAACACTGATCATCTTTGATTGGGATGGCACGCTAATGGACTCCATAGGCTTGATCGTTGAGTCTATGCATATTGCTGGAGAAGCGCATGGTTTTCATACCACTGACCAAGCGGTAAAAGACATTATTGGTCTCAGTCTGCTGACAGGGATCGATATTTTATATCCGGATGCTACTGATGAGCAAAAGCTAGCGATTCAGCACAGCTACAGCGACTACTATATTCCTAATAGCCATCGCACGCCGCTCTTTATTCATATAGAAGAAATGCTACAGACTTTGCAAAATCAAGGCAAGCAGCTGGCAGTGGCAACGGGTAAAAAACGACGAGGACTCGATCGGGTATTGGATGCGTCTGATAGCCATCACTATTTCTCGGTAACCCGCTGCGCTGATGAGTCAGAGTCTAAACCCGATCCACAGATGCTTAATGATATTTTGAAGCAGACGCAAAAGCAGATAGCTGATGCGGTATTTATCGGTGACAGTATCTATGATATTCAGATGGCAAATAAGCTGGGTATGACCAGTATCGCGGTTGATTATGGTACGGCAACTCACGAAGATCTAGCCGCGCAGCATCCTACTTATCAAGTGGATACGCCGCAAGGTTTATGCAATTTATTGTGTATTCAATAGACAATACGCGACCAAAAATGTAGTCAGTAAAATTTAGCAAACGAAAAAGGGCGGTATCGCTAATCGACTATTAGCGATACCGCCCTTTTTCGTTTGCTTATTCTGCGTCTTTTGGTTCATTGCCCGCTTGCTGACTGGTTTCTTGCTCAGCACTTTCTGTTTCAACACTGTCTGTTTCAACGATGTCTGTTTCAACGATGTCTGCTTCAGTACTGTCTATGCTATGACTGTCTTGAGCTATACCGTCTTGCTCGATATAGTATTGCTCGTTAACAGCGGGTTTAGTGACTTTTTCTTCACCAAGTTTATATTGGTACCAATTTCCCATCACGCCAGCCAGCTCATCAAGACCTTCTTTTCTAAGCGCCGAAAATAGTTGAATGGTACAGTCTAGCCCTAATTTTTTCAGAGCTTGGCGAGTATTGAGTAGCGCATTTTTAGAGGCGCCATATTTGAGCTTATCCGCTTTGGTTAGCAAGATATGTACGGGTAGATTGCCAGCTTTTGCCCAAAATAGCATTTGCTCATCAAAGAACTTTAATGGATGGCGTATATCGGTCATTAATACCAGACCTGCCAAACTTGAGCGTGATACCAAGTATTCTTCTAATTCCACTTGCCATTCTTTTTTCATCTCAAGCGGTACGGCAGCGTAGCCGTAGCCTGGCAAATCGACCAGCCGCCTATCGGTATCGCCAATATTGAAAAAGTTAATCATCTGCGTGCGTCCGGGGGTCTTGGACGAACGAGCCAACTGTCGCTGATTGGTCAGGGCGTTGATTGCTGATGACTTACCCGCATTTGAACGACCTGCAAATGCCACTTCCAATCCCTCGTCAGGTGGACAGAGACGGAAAGTAGGCGCCGAAGTCATAAACTCAGTTTGTTGTATGCGTTGACGGGCTTTGGTGTTAAACGCCGCATGTTCAGCGGCGACATCTTTAAACGGGGTACTCATAAATGACTCGTTAACATTCAAAAATTAAAAATAAAGTTAAATATAGTAGCGAAGGGCCTTAAGTAAAAATGCCCTAAATAAAAAGGATCTTAAATACAGAGGTCCTAAATAAAAAAATATTAAAGAGTTGTTTTAGACAGATACAGTATGAGAGGTTTGCGGTCAAAGAAGTGACCGTTTAAAACCACTCACAGTGTCATACTATTACTTATCTTCGCTATTGCAATACCTGCTACTAACATCATATTAGTGATAGCATAACACTAAAATGTACAGTCGCTTAGCAAAAGTTACGGGCTTAATTAGGATGTTTTACCAAAGCTAAACCTGATTCGTCTGTATTAATATGATATATATTGTTACAATATTGGTTATACGAATGGAAGGAGGTGTCTTATGCATTTAATCACCATACTTTTCGCCAAAACAGGTCGCGCTTTGAGCGTTAGTATTGCCGCGTTGGTCATCAGTGCGGCAACGATCAGCAGTGTTGCCGCCGCTGACATTCCGACCATTTATAATGATGCTTGTGCCGCTTGTCACGATAGTGGCGCGCTAGGTGCCCTCAAAAAAGGCGACGCCAGATGGCAACAGCTCATACAGCAAAAGGGCATGCCCGCATTGGTTCAATCTGTTAAAGGTGGCATGATTCAAATGCCAGCAGGTGGATTATGTGACAATTGCAGCGATGAAGATTATCGCAAGCTAATCAATTATATGAGTCAGTGATAAGTATGAGTAAAATCAGCAAATAAAAGCGTGAATAGATAGGGTAAAGCGCAGGTTTCACTAACTTTATGCGCTTTTTGTTTTTTTGCAGGGCACGCTACCGTATGGCCAGTAGAAAAATCTCTAGAGGCTACGATTAACTGGGCAAATATCTCAAAGTCTTGCTATAATAATTGAAAATAAACCCTGATATTAGTAAGTACTTTCGGGTTGCTTGTGGTAAAGACCTCAAAATATATGGGTTACCTCGCTATACAGTAGGTTGACGCATATCGAGTGTCTTGTTAAGACAATCACTCTAAATAATGCTTACGTCGAGCCAGTAGGATCTGTATCAATGAAAAAGTTAATTGCTGCCGCCAGCTTATGTGTTGCCAGTTTCAGCGTACAAGCTGCTATGACTGTTCCTGAGTATGACGTTACTGCAGGTAAAAAAATCGTAGAAATGCAATGTGCCGCCTGTCATGGTGTCGACGGTGTGAGCGTGGTTCCTTCGCAGCCTAATCTTGGCGGTCAAAACATTAAGTACGTATATAAACAATTGGTCAACTTCAAGGCAGGCTACCGCAAAAACGGTATGATGCAGGCGCAGGTGGCTAATTTATCCCAGCAAGACTTAGCCGACGTGGCAGGTTACTATTCTGAACAGGCGCCTTGGGGCGTCGGTTTTGGTAATCCGGCGACTGCCGCAGAGGCCTCTAAGTTGTTCTTAGGTGGTGATAAGTCACGTAATGTGATTGGTTGCGCTGGCTGTCATGGCCCAGATGCCGCAGGCAATATCTGGGCTGCGTTTCCGCGTCTAGGTGGACAGCATACTCTGTACATCTCAACCCAGCTCAAATTGTTCCGTGCTGCGGGCCGTAACGATGATATCGATAGTGAAGATCAAAAACGCGTCAACGATGCCGGTAAAGAAGGCGAAATGGGTATGATGCAAACTGTAGCGTCAAGATTATCAGATCGTGATATTCGTATTTTGGCGGACTACGTGAGCGCCATACACTAATTAATTACGCTTTAATGATCGTCACAAAGCACCATTATCTAGATGTCCTTGATCATAGCTCAGTCATTACTTAGTCACTAAACCCCGATTTCGGGGTTTTTTTATAGCTGCAGGTCCCCTATAGTATAGATAGTGATATAAGTTCTAGTTGTTATGACGGGTATCAACGATAGGGGCTATCATTTGCTGTTTTTATTATTAACGTTATTCACTTTTGCTCGTTTGGATTGAGATTATGATGATCCGCTATGCCTCTTATTTTATCGCTACGCTTCTGCCACTATTGCTATTTAGATGGTTTGCACCGGCTTCAATCGGTGAGATTGATTTTTGGTTACTGTGGTTGTTAGCTATGGTGCTGGTATCGTTACCAGTAGTCTATGCTGAGATAGCACTAGCATACCGTAGTACTGAAGCGCCGATGGCAGGCATGCAAAAACTCACTCGCGAGGCAGATGTGAGTCCATTATGGCGTAGTTTTGGTTGGTTGGCAGCGATAGTATCTATCCTCATTGCCGCGCTAGTGATATCAGGTGCCAGTAATGGCATATTGTCTGCACTCACTGAGCTTGATAGTGCGCCGGCTGTGCCAAGCTTTGCCGTTGCTGGTGGCTTAATGGTCATTGCTTTGCTGTTAAGCTTATTGGGTGTGGCACCGTTGCCGATTGGCTTAGGCTTGATGATCGTAGGCTTGATAGTGGGTGTCGTAAACGGTTTACCGCAGATTAATTTTGCCATGACCAATATTAGTTTGAGTGAATGGGGACGTGCAGTCGCCTTAGCACTAGTCAGTGTTGGCGCAGGTACAGGACTGTATTGGTTCGGTCAGCATCTAGTGACCAAGCAGACCATAACAGCAGTAGAACCGGACCACTATAATACCTCGCCATCTCGTGCGCCAAGTGGTTCTAATGCTTATCGCGCCACTAAGTTGGTGCTACCCATTTGGATATTACAGTTGGTGGTAGGCGTTATCGCCTTATTAATTAGTGGTTTGAGTCTGCCTCCTATCGGTCAGCTACTATATTGGGTAGGGGTATTATTCGTCGCCAGCTACCTGCTTCACTATGGCGCTCAGCAGTTGGCGCATAAATTTGGACTGTTGGTCAGCTTAGTGATGACCTTAGGCATAGGGCTGCTATTAGTGATTGCGATACCGACCACTTGGCTGGTTGGGTTATTGGTCGTTATCAGCAGTGTGGCTGTGCTATTATTATCTGTTTTTGCCGGCTGGCGCATGAAAGTTAGCCATTTGCGCAAGTCTTTAAACTTTGGCAACGAAGCGTTATATAATTTGTGGCGAATAGCAATCCGGCTAATCGTACCATTAGCGTTGATTTTAGCCTTGATAGGTTGGATTATTCAATGGTTAAGCTAGTGGCTGGTGATACTGATACGGTGGTTAGTAGTGATAATGAAAACATCGAGCCGAAATCTCAGCAGGTAGAATTAATTACCGTATATTTAGCTTATGCTGAAGACGCGCAGCGCCAACATTATTTAACCTTACAAGTAAGTCATGGGGCAACGCTATACGAGACATTGGTGCAAGCGGGCTGGTTGGTTCAGTTTACAGCGTTAGCATTATGGTGTGAGCAAGTGGCGAATATCACTACGCCAACTGCCAAACTATGGCACGTAGGCATCTATGCACAAAAGCAGCCGCTCAACTATCAGCTACAGCCCTTTGACCGTATTGAAGTTTATCGTAGCTTGAGCGCTGATCCGATGTCTCAGCGCAAAAGTAAATCAGGTGGTTAACGGTTAAGCATATCTGTTGTTGACACTTATGAGGCTGGTAAGGTCTCAACCCCTTCAATTCGATTGACTATACCTTGGTCGTCAAAGTAAACAATGAGATGTTGGCTGGCATCTTTGACATCAGCAATGCCTTTACGACGACCTTCTGTTCCTGCTTGGTAATCATAAATGTAATCCCAGCGATTGGGTTTTAGAGTGTCTCTAATCGCAGGGCTACCAAGAATATAAAGCACTTGGTTTTGGTTCATACCTACTTTTACAGTTTTTGCTTGTGTTTGAGTAATAGGGGTCCCTTGCGGCAATTCAATCTTATACACACTCAGGAACGAGCAGCCAGACATGGCAAGGGTGGCGCTAAACATACCGGTAATGACCAGCTTACGTAATGCGCTTGAACCGTTTAGCGGACGACGATTAAGCGGACGAAAAGTTAATGGCTTTATCATGATAAGATGACTCATAAAAAATGGGTTGGGTGCGGTTAAGTGCATTTGATGCTAGTTTTACCGGCAATCGCCGATAAATCATACGTCATTTACTTGCAATTGCCTACCACTTACGACATTATTTACTAGACTCTATCCGAGGTATCTGGTTCTATATAGTTCCTGTTCATAAACTTGCGATAAAATCCATAGAGAAGGGCATGCTATAAATGAGCCCAAGACCATTCGTTTAGACATTATTTTAATTCCTAACAATCAGTAAATGACAACCCACAACGATTATTTACCTCATATTTTTTTAAGTTTTTATGTGCTAAGACTTTGACAGTCAGGAGGGATATTATGGCTTCTTTTACCAATCAAGATTTACGTAAAGCGGGATTAAAAGTAACGTTACCGCGCATCAAGATTTTAGAGCTGCTGGAACGAGCAGAGCTTCATCATATGAGCGCAGAAGAAGTGTACAAGGCGTTAATTGAACAAGGCGAAGACGTGGGTTTGGCGACCGTTTATCGTGTGCTGACCCAGTTTGAACAAGCGGGTATCGTTGAGCGTCATAACTTTGAAAACAACCTGTCAGTGTTTGAGATTGCTCAAGAAGAGCATCATGATCATTTAGTTTGTGATGTTTGTGGCAAAATCATTGAATTTCATAACGAAATTATTGAAGAAGAGCAAATTAAAGTCGCAAAAGAACATGGTTTTAAACTCTCTGGGCATTCATTAGTGCTCTTTGGTATTTGTAACAAGCAAGAATGCCGAGACAGTGCCAGGTAGTGTGTCAGTATGACTAATAAATAAAAAACGGCCCTCGCTATGAGGGCCGTTTTTTATTGTTGTTTTTTGTTCTTAGATTATAATACCTATAGTCAATGAAAAGTAATATCGATACATAACCTACTGCTGGCATAAGCTTTTCTTACTTGCTGTGCCTACGCAGACAGAGGCTACAAAAAGCTTATACCAGCAGTACCGTCGCGTTTTTAAGGTATTTTAACTATATATAAATAATCGATTTCAGTGAGCTTAACTGAGCAATAAATCATACCTAGGTAGTATTTAACGATAAGCTATCAGCACCTTCATTTAAATCAGTCGTCGTATTTTTACCACTTAGCTTAATCTTTAGGCGCAAATCGTTAGGAGAGTCGGCATGCGTAATCGCCGCTTGATAAGTGATCTCGCCGTTTTCGTATAAATCAAAGAGTGCTTGATCAAAAGTTTGCATACCGCTATCACGAGAGCGGGTCATGATTTCTTTAATGTCATGAATCTCACCCTTGCGAATGTAATCACTAATCAGCTGTGAGTTTAATAAAATCTCAATAGCGGCGCGGCGACTCTTGCCATCGGGGGTTGGAATAAGTTGCTGGGCAACAATGGCCTGTAGGTTCAGCGACAAATCCATAAACAACTGATTGTGTCGGTCGGTCTCAAAAAAGTGAGTAATGCGGTCGATAGCTTGGTTGGCATTGTTCGCGTGTAAAGTGGCGAATACTAAATGTCCCGTTTCTGCATATTGAATGGCATAGCTCATAACCTCACGGCTGCGAATCTCGCCGATTAAGATGACATCTGGTGCTTGGCGCAGGGTATTTCTCAACCCGGCTTCAAACGATAAGGTGTCAATACCCACCTCACGCTGGGTAATAATACAGCCACGGTGCTGATGTATAAACTCAATAGGGTCTTCTATGGTGATAATGTGCCCATGAGAGTTCTGATTGCGATGTCCTACCATCGCCGCAAGCGTGGAAGATTTACCAGTACCGGTTGCGCCGACCAGCAAGATAATACCGCGATTTTTCATTGCCAATTCTTTTAATATGGGCGGCAGCCGTAGCTCCTCGACAGTAGGGATTTTATTTTCGATCTTTCGTAAAATCATCCCTGCCATATCACGCTGCATAAAGGCACTGACCCGAAAACGTGCTTCCTGTGCTTCGTCCATGATCGCAAATTGACACTCATTGGTGTCTGCAAATTCTTGTTGCTGATTTTCTGTCATCACACTTTTGACTAACTTCATGGTCTGATCAGCGGTCAGTGGGGTTTTCCCAACAGCTAAAATCTGCCCATTTATTTTCATCGAAGGCGCCACGTCAGCGGTAATAAATAAATCAGAACCGTTTTTCTTGATCATTAGTTGTAGTAGTTTATCAAAATCCATAGCGTCCCTACTTTCAAAATAAATTGATTAAAAATGGTCTTAAATCATCCTCTAACGATCATTCAGACTAATCATCAAAGAGTGAGGTCATCAAAAGCAAAGGGTATTAAAAATAAAAGTCGTCGACATTCAATAACGATGAACTCGCAGTATTATAAAAATGCCTCTGGCTGTTTAGCATGCGGCCGAGCCACATCCTTACTAATAGTACCCTTGCTTACTAAGTTTTTGAGTGATTGATCAAGGGTAATCATACCTTCACTGGCACCCGTTTGGATAGAGGAGTACATTTGTGCGACCTTGTTTTCACGGATCAAGTTGCGAATCGCCGGTGTACCCAGCATAATTTCATGTGCCGCCACCCGTCCGCCTGTTTGACGGCGCAGTAACGATTGCGAGATAACCGCTTGTAATGACTCAGATAGCATCGCGCGAATCATTTCTTTTTCGGCAGCAGGAAAAACATCAATGACGCGGTCAATAGTTTTAGCCGCCGAGCTGGTGTGCAAGGTGGCAAAGACCAAATGACCAGTCTCAGCCGCTGTCAAGGCGAGCCGAATGGTCTCAAGATCACGTAACTCACCAACCAAGATCACATCAGGATCCTCGCGCAGTGCCGAGCGTAGTGCAGGTTCGAAGCCCAATGTATCACGGTGTACTTCGCGTTGGTTAATAAGGCTTTTTTTGGATTCGTGGACAAACTCGATAGGATCTTCAATGGTTAAGATGTGCTCTTTACGGCTGTCGTTAATGTAGTCAACCATCGCAGCCAGCGTCGTTGATTTACCCGAGCCAGTAGGACCTGTTACCAACACTAAGCCGCGCTTAAAGTCTGAGACTCGCTTAAATACATCACCCATTCCCAGATCGTCTAGGGTCAGAACCTTGGCAGGAATGGTACGAAATACGGCGCCAGCACCACGATTTTGGTTAAAAGCATTGACTCGAAAGCGTGCTAAATTAGGAATCTCAAAAGAAAAATCAGTCTCATAAAACTCTTCAAAGTCAGCGCGTTGCCGATCATTCATGATGTCATATATCAACTGATGCACCACTTTATGGGTCATCATCGGCATATTAATACGGGTCATTTCCCCATCGACCCGAATCATCGCTGGCATCCCTGCTGAAAGGTGTAGATCTGATGCTTTATGCTTGACAGTAAAGCGCAATAGATCTTCGATACTTAGGATACTTTTTGCAGTCATAGTCAGAAATTCCTATCAATCAATAAGGGTAAGATAAAACAACCACCAAAGTATTTTACGAAATACCAGCATATGAAATTATATTGAATTGCTCTTGTTAAAATTACTGTATATTAAAATCACTACATATCAAAATCACTATGTATCAAAATCACTATGTATCAAAATCACTATGTATCAAAATCACTATGTATCAAAATCACTATGTATCAAAATCACTATGTATCAAAATCACTATGTATCAAAATCACTATGATTTTCAGTAGCTTGTTTCAAAATATGTCACAATATCATAACAAGACTATTAAAATTTAACCATCTGTGATGCTAAGAAAATGTAAAGACCACCGTTCATCACCTTATTCTATTGAGTTTCACTTAATGCTATGCTGATCTAATAACAGCTGTCTAACAATAGTTAAAAAATACCCTTCAAGTCAAAAATATACTTTGTGAGTTTTTATGAATACTACGTCTAATCAGCACGATGCCAATAATGTCCAGACCAATACTAGTGAAGGTCCCAATACTAATGAACATATTAGCAATAATATGACTTCAGCTTTTGATAAAGATAGTCTAGTTGATAACTGGCAACAAGTAAGCCAACAAGTCGAGCAGGCATGTACACAAGCAGACGTTACCGAAGCTGATAGCGTACCTATTGTGACTTTACTGGCCGTTTCTAAAACTAAGCCTGCCGAGATGATTGCCACTTTAGCCAGCCAAGGACAGCATGATTTTGGCGAAAACTATCTACAAGAAGCGATCGAAAAAATTGCTATCCTAAAAGATCATCCTGACGGTGAGAAGATAGTTTGGCATTACATCGGTAGTATTCAGCGTAACAAAACCCGTGATATAGCTGAGCATTTTGACTGGGTACAGACCCTTGAGCGCGACATCATTGCCAAAAGATTGAATGATCAGCGCCCAGACGATATGGCACCGCTTAACGTGCTTATTCAGCTCAATATAGATGATGAAGACAGTAAGTCAGGCTGTCTGCCGGAACAGTTGCCAGAGTTGATAGCAGCTATTAAAGGTTATGAACGCTTGCAGTTACGTGGACTGATGATTATCCCGGCCAAAGCGGATAATGATAGTTTTGCTCGAACCCAGCAGATATTTGCAGATATCAAGCAGCAGTATCCAGAACTGCCGGCGTGGGATACGCTCAGTATGGGTATGAGTGGGGATATGGCAGAGGCCATTGCCAATGGCTCTACTATGGTGCGGGTTGGTACAGCGATATTTGGTGCGCGCGCTTAGTAAGTTCAGCTACAACAGCCAAACACACCATATCGCTATTATTAAATAATATCTCTAAATTTTAAATAATATCTTCAAACTTGGTCACTAACAGCTGATTAATTTTGTGGTTATCAGTAGCCAAAATTTCAAAGCGATAGTTGGCGTATTCAATACTGTCCGTCTTCTTAGGGATCTTGCGCAGCATATACGTCATAAAGCCGCTAATAGTTTCGTAATTTTGGCTGTTGGGTAAGTTAATAATTCCTAATGAGCGAATCACATCTTCAATCGGCGTCATGCCGTCGATTAACCAAGAGTTGTCAGTACGTTGGACGATAGGCTGCTCCTCTAGCGTAACCAACTCACCCATGACGATGCTCATCACGTCTTTTAGGGTAATAACCCCAACCACTAGCCCATATTCATTAACGATTACCGCAAAGTCAGCACCAGTAGACTTAAACATTTCTAACACTTCAAATAGCGACAAGGTATTGGGAATAAACAGTGCTGGTTTTAATAACGCCTTGTCCGTTAAGCAAACCTCCTGCTGCTCGAGCACCAAAGCCAAAAAGCTGCGCGACTCAACATAACCCGTAATATGCTCCAAATCATCATCATGACAGACCAAAAACTTATTATGTGGCTGCTCAATCATTACCTTGACCACTTGTTCGGTGCTGGCTTGGCTATCGAAATAGACAATATGTTCGCGAGGATTCATCACCGAAGTTACTGTACGCTCTTGCATTTCAAAGATATTTTCAATCAAATGGTGCTCTTGTTGCTTGAGCACACCGGCTTCAGCACCGGCATCCATCACTGCATAGATGTCTTCTGAGGTCATATCGTCGTTACGTACGGTTGAGATACCTATTAGCTTGAATATCAAGTTCGCTGCGCCATCAAATACCCAAATAATAGGCTTTAGAATAAAGATCAAAAAAATCATTGGCTGTACTAATTTTACGGCAATGAGTTCAGTGTTCGACATGGCGAGACGTCTAGGCATTAAGTCAGCAAATAATGAGAACACACTAGTGACCAGTACAAACGACACCACCGATGCCAACGCCTCATTATTAAACAACAGCTCCAAATAGGGACTGATGGCCGACTCACCAATAGCGCCCGCTGAAATGGCCACGGCATTAAGAACCACTTGTACCACGGTGATAAAGCTACCGGGATGCTCTTGCATATTAAGGACGACCAGCGCTCGTACGTCACCTTCTTTGGCCAGAATTTGCAGCTTGACCTTACGGGCAGCTGCGATCGCAATCTCAGCGCTAGAGACGAAGGCGCTGAGCGCAATTAATAATAAAAGAAACACACTAGCGGTTAGCAAGCTCATGACATACTCGGATAGCAACTGGTTAGGACGACCATTAAGATGTGGGATAGGTGTGGTGGTATAGAATAAGCCATCAGTTTCATTATGCGACTAACAAAATTCTGATAATAAAAAAGCTAGGTAAGTACCCAGCTCATTATAAAATACGCTAATTTCTGTGCTTAAAATCTAAAGCTATTATCATTTCAAACAATCGATATGACAGATATTAAACCGTGATCATTGTCACATCGATTGAGGGATAGTTAAACGTTACCCTTTAATTGACCATTTGTTCACCAATGGATAACGACGTTCACGTCCAAAGGCTTTGTGGCTGATTTTAGTGCCAATAGGCGCTTGACAGCGTTTATACTCACTATTATCAACCATTCTGATAATTTTAGCGACCACATCCGCATCGAAGCCTTTATCAATGATGTCTTGATAGCCCATATCTTCATCGACATATAAGGTCAAGATACCATCCAAGACATCATAGTTTGGCAAGCTGTCTTGATCTTTTTGGTCTGGACGTAGCTCAGCTGATGGTGGCCGTGTTATAACACGCTCAGGAATAACTGGTGTGTCCTCGAGGCGGTTGCGGTAGCTTGCCAAGTCATAAACTTGTGACTTGTAAACGTCTTTTAAGACATCAAAACCACCTGCCATATCACCATATAAGGTAGAGTAGCCGACGGCCAGCTCTGACTTGTTACCGGTAGTGATGACCAAATGCCCAAACTTATTAGATAAGGCCATCAAAATGACACCGCGGGCCCGTGCTTGAATATTCTCTTCGGTAGTATCTGCAGGCGACTTGTTAAATAAAGGCGCAAGGGTGTGGCGAATACCTTCAACCGCGTCAAAAATAGGGCAAACGGTATAAGAAACATTTAAGCGTCGTGCTTGTGCTTGCGCGTCCTCGAGGCTGATTTTTGAGGTGTATTCATACGGCATCATTACAGCATAGACTTTATCAGCACCTAGCGCATCAACTGCGATACATAAGGTTAACGCTGAATCGATACCCCCTGACAGACCGAGAATAATCCCAGAAAACCCGGAAAGATTGACATAATCACGTAGGCCAACCACTAGAGCTTGGTACATCTCTGACTCACGGCTCAATGATAGTGGTGATTTTACTTGAGTATTGAATTTAGACGTGTTGACATCTAGAGTGGCCAGTAATAGCTGATTCAAAAAACGCGGGGCTTCGTGAGCAATAGTACCATCTGCCTGTACCACCATAGAGCCGCCGTCAAATACTAAGTCGTCTTGACCACCAACCGCATTGATGTAAACGATAGGAAGCGTATGCTCGTGGCTGCGTTTCGTCAGCATCGCTTTGCGAGCATCCTGTTTCCCAATCTCAAAGGGAGAGGCATTTAGACTGACGACCAGATCAGCACCTTGCTTTTTTAGATCAGCAATGGGGCTTTTTTCCCATAAGTCTTCGCAGATAAGTAGGCCTATTGTGATGCCCTTATAGTCAAATAAAACCTGATTTCGGCCTTTATCGAAGTAACGGCGCTCATCAAAGACCCCGTAATTAGGTAAGAACTGTTTGTGATAAAAGCCCTTTTGATGACCGTTATGTAGAATAGCAGCAGAGTTAAAAGTACCATGATGGTCGACATGGGGATAGCCGACGATCATCACGATATCGTCAATATCACTTAGGGTAGACAGGGCGCTTTTGACGCGACCTGACAAGCTTGGACGCAACAGTAAATCTTGCGGCGGATACCCTAATAATGCCAGCTCTGGGAAGACGATAACATCAGCGCCTTGCTCGCGAGCTTGTAACGCCAGCGCGCGCATTTTTTCAGCATTGCCAGTGATATCACCGACCAAAAAGTGTGATTGCGCTAAGGCAAAAGTGACGGTATCTTGTGGCATAATAGTTTTGCTAGTCTCATGTGAGGCGGTAAGGTTAGGGTTATCAGTGTCTTTAGACATTTTTATTGTTCCTATCATTATATGGTTTAAAATTTGGTGGATCAATCTCAGTTCAAAATAAAACTAATGCAAAATGAAGCCGCAATTATCCAAAACATAACCCTTAATGTTAAATCCGAATTTCGAATTAGCATTATGAGTGTAAAACTTTAAGCAGGCGCCAACGTACTGCTGATGCACCATACTTAAGAGACTAAGGCCAGCTACTAAAAAGTAGCTTTTAGAGTCCTTTTAAAAGTGATTGTTAAAAGTAATTGTTAAAAGTAATTCTACAATAACAGTCTTAAAAATACATTAAGCACTAAAAGTAGTGAAAACAGACGGTGTAAAATTGATTCAACTTTATTTAGAAAATAAAAAAATAATTTATTCAGTATAGCATTAATTGTTAGTCCTACGAGAACGCAGCAGTGAATTACCCTGACCAGTGTCTGTGTAAGAAGTCGAGATCAAAGGCATTAGTCCGCTACCGTTTTTAAGCATTGTATTCTAAGCATTACCGTTACTATTCAGTTAGACTATACAAAGAAAGTTGTAAGTAAAAATTACAACACAGTATTATTTATTTGCTATCTCTTGCTGCATAATGAGAGCCAATAGCCCCTGTTTTGTCGGGTTGTCCTTTATACTGCGGCACCCCATGCTATACAAAATAATAACCGCTAATAACTATCGCCAGCGATTACAGCTTATGGATATTGCCTATAGGTTGGCGTCTATATATTTAAAAATTTTGCAGTAAAAGCGCACTAGGTTTTTGCTGTCTGTTCTTGGTTTATACCCTATGATTGAAAACTGGACAAAAGAATTTGTTATTCAGCGCTTGCTAGCAATTACTTTGTTAGTAGTGCTGTTTATATTATGTTTTCAAGTGGTGCAGTTTTTTATTGTGCCGGCATTGTGGGCGGCGATTTTGGCCTATGTGACCTTTCCAATTTATAAATTCTTTCATGAAAAAGTGCGGCTCAGTTCGGACTTTAGTGCGGCTATTATGACGGTTAGCATCTCTTTAATAATAGGCGTGCCCCTGGTTATTGGGGTATTTATTCTGCAGCAAGAAGCATTGAGTTTAATCAGCAACTTGGTTTATCGCATTAGAGTGGGCTACGTAGATGTGCCCGATTCTATTAAAGACATACCCATTATCGGTCAGCAAGTCAAAGATGTTCTGTGGAGAATCAACAAAAATCCTGAAGGCACGCTTGAAGCCTTTCGCATTTGGGTTCAGTCGCATCTATACTATGGCAAAGTAGCGTTTGATGTGGTGTTCAGTAGCCTTGCCAAACTTGGGATGGCTCTGATGACGCTATTCTTTTTTTATCGTGATGGTACCAATCTCATACGTCAAATTCGCCAAGCCTTGCGCAATATTATCGGTAATCGTATTGATGGTTACATCGACTCTGTAGGTACTACCACGCGCGCGGTAGTATACGGTATTGGTCTAACCGCATTGGCGCAGGCAGTACTGGCAGGTATCGGTTATTATTTTTCCGGCTCACCAAGTCCAATATTATTGACGCTTATTACCTTTATGGTCGCGCTCATACCCTTTGGGACGCCGTTTGCCTGGGGTGCCGTATCGATTTGGTTATTAAGTCAAGGACAGACCACCGAAGGTATTGGTCTGGCATTATGGGGTGTACTAGTAATAAGTTGGGTCGACAATCTTATTCGTCCTATTGTTATTAGTGGGGCCACTAAAATTCCTTTTATCATTATTTTTATTGGCGTATTAGGCGGCCTAACCGCATTTGGTTTCGTTGGTTTGTTCATCGGCCCTGTCGTACTGGCAATTGGTCTTGCGGTATGGCGTGAGTGGATATCTCAACATAAAAACGAAATTTTTGCACCCCAAGAAGTGCTGTTAACTGACGGGCCAACCGAGAGACCTGTTGATGACCACAATGACCACAATGACCACAATAAGAACAACCCTGACTGAAGCCGTTATGCTGTAGTAAAGACTATATGAGGCGTAACAACGCTGGTGTGAAACAATACGTTGCATAATCATTCTGCATAGATAATACCGCTATCTTAAATAATAATATCTCAACAATAGAGTTGCTCAACGATGCCTAACACCCTATCTTCTACTGTTAATATTCACGAATCAGCTCAAACCATTAAACCTCTCATTATAGTCGCTGATATCAACATCGCCGGCCTTGATGAGTTTTTTAACAGCTCAACACTTGGGCAAGCTACCGAACAGATGGTCAAGATTGTGACTTTGGCAGGACGTGATATCAATGCCCAATTGCTACTAGATATACAGCCTGATGTACTATTGATAAGGTCTGTGACCCCGATAGGTGAGTCGTTATTGGCCGATAATCGTAGCGTAACATATATTGGTTCTACCACTATTGGCACCGATCATGTTGATCAAGATTATTTAAATACGCGCAATATTACTTTCGCTAATGCCGCAGGCTGTAGTAAGCATTCGGTAGCGCAGTATGTGCTGACGGCTATTTTGACTTTACGTCCGCAGCATTGGCAGCAGCCAATGACGCTAGGCATTGTTGGACTTGGCAATATAGGCAATACGCTTGCTCAATATGCTACTGATCTAGGCTGGCAAGTGCTGGGTTATGACCCATTATTACCCGCCTCACGGTTTAATAATGCCAGTTTTGCACAGGTACTTGGTCAAAGTGATGTGGTGAGTTTACATGTGCCCTTGACCGACAATGATGGCGTTAATGGTAGTAAGCAGAGTGACTATCCCACACGTCATCTTATCAATGCCGCCGCTTTGGCCGCTATGCCGCCGCACACCATGTTAATTAATAGCGCGCGCGGGCCGGTAATTAATGCTGACGATCTAGCAGCAGATATTGACCGCACAGCGCGACAAGTGGTGCTCGATGTGTTTGAACATGAACCACAAATCAATGAAAGTCTATTGTCGAAGCTGGCCATTGCCACCCCACATATCGCTGGCTACACTTTAGAAGGTAAACTGCGCGGTACCCAAATAATCTATGATACGTTATGTGAGGAATTAGCCATAACACCGGCCCAGTCCATGCATAACTTACTACCAGTCAACATGTTTTTATGGTCAGATCTACAAGCTTATCCAGGTAGATTAATAAAATATTATGACATTATGCAAGACGATGCCTTATTACGTGGCACGCTAGTCGATGGTCAGGTTAGCGGGGCTGATTTTGATCAGCTGAGACGTGATTACCACTTGCGCCGCGAATGGCAGTTTTAAATGAAAAGTTTTAGATAATATAACAGCAGCGTATCAATAATTAGCAATAAACTGTAGGCAAACATGACCAAAAATAATAGCCACATTTCTGGCTCTATGCCTAATGCTACGCCAACATACG
This sequence comes from Psychrobacter sp. PL19, assembly GCF_017875835.1. Taxonomy (NCBI): domain Bacteria; kingdom Pseudomonadati; phylum Pseudomonadota; class Gammaproteobacteria; order Moraxellales; family Moraxellaceae; genus Psychrobacter; species Psychrobacter sp. PL19. The sequence goes on along the minus strand of NZ_JAGING010000001.1, from coordinate 206,376 downwards.
CTCCCACGATGACGTTGGCAATGGCACATAAGCGTGCGCAACTTCTTAATGACATTCGGCAGTTTTTTATAACCCGCCAAGTACTTGAGGTTCAAACGCCACTATTGTCACAAGCGGCTAATACCGACACATTCTTACAATCAGTAGCTGCTAACGTCACCTATCAAGATCAACCACGCATTTACTATCTGCACACCTCACCTGAATTTGCGATGAAGCGTTTGCTTGCCAGCTGGCAGGTGCCTATCTATCAAATTTGCCCAGTCTTTCGTGATAATGAGATAGGGGCGCGGCATAATATTGAATTCACCATGCTTGAGTGGTATCAGCCACATTACAGCTTAGATGCCCTTGCGACCGAGTTGGGCGAGTTGTTAGAAGTGCTTTACGGCTATCAAATAGTAATGAATCACTATCGCTATGTTGATGCCTTTATAGACTTTGTGGGCATTCACCCGCTAACCGCCAGTATTTCGGCGCTGCAGGCGCTGGCAGAAGACAAGGGTTTGATAGGCTTTGATTTTTCTATAGTAGACAGTAGCTTAGAAAATACAGCAAATAGCAGTGACGAAAGGAAGAATGAAAGAAAGAATGAGAGTAATAATGAAAGGAATGAAGACAGCCGCCAAAGCTGGTTAGATCTGTTGTTCAGCCATGCCGTAGAGCCAAACCTAGGCCACGATTTACCCACCTTGATAGTAGACTATCCACCTGCAACTGCCGCCCTAGCAAAAACCGCCCTCGATGAGGACGGTAATATGGTGGCTAAACGTTTTGAGTTATATATCAATGGCATTGAGATTGCGAACGCCTATGATGAGCTAGCAGATGGACCCGCACTAAGACAACGCTTTGAACAAGACAACGACTTGCGACGTCGTCATAACCTACCACAAATGCCTATTGATGAGCATTTACTGGCCTCTTGTAATGACTTAATACCCTGTAGTGGTATCGCTGTCGGTCTAGATAGATTGCTCATGGTAATAACGGGAGCGAGCTGTTTACAAGAGGTAATCTCTTTTCCTAGTAGGTTGGCCTAAGTCGCTAACAAGACCCAGTATACGACTATCCTGCAGTTATTAATGCCTATGACCAACATGCTGATAATAAAAATCAGGTCATTAGTTAAGCCATTCTATGCGCCATAAGCCAGTTAATGGCATGATTTAACAGTGACGACTTCAGTATTTGCGGTGTATAGTTAAAATACCTTAAAAACGCGACGGTACTGCTGGTATAAGCTTTTTGCAGCCTCTGTCTGCATAGGCACAGCAAGCAAGAAAAACTTATGCCAGCAGTATATTATGTATCGATATTACTTTTCATTGACTATATTCGCTCATAGTCAGCAGAGTTGTTATAAGCTTGCGACAGCTTCTTTAATAGGTGTGTCACCATTACGCATGCTGAAGACTTGCTTACTAGTGTTACTAGCGTTTAAAACAGCAACTAGGGTAGTGGCAACATCTGCAATCGTATTGCCTCCAGCATTAGTATCATTTACAGTAATATTACCAGTGCCTGCCTGCTCTTTTAAGGCACCGGCCTGTACGATGGTATAGTCAAGCGTGCTGTCATTTACCAGCCACTGATCTGCATAATGCTTACAGATATAGTAGTCTTTTAAATTCGTAATGGCAGCACTGTCCCATTTGCTGGTATCCAATGAAAACACTGTACTGAGCATGATATAACGTGTAATACCTTTATCTTGTAACGCTTGCATGGTCTTGACCGCACCGTGTAAATCGACTTCTAAAACGCTTGTACCACCCGAGCCTGCTACAAAATAAGCGGCGTCGATATCGTCAGCAATCTGGCTTTGAATAGCGTCTTTACTGGCAGTAATATCTAAATTCAATTGGGTATAACTGTCGACGTCAAATAGCTTCTTTTCCTGCCGTGTGGTTCCTACTACCTGATGGTCATCAGCCAGCAGCTGCTTGACCAAATCACTACCCACTCGACCACTCGCACCAATCACTAGAATTTTCATGTGCTTTCCTATTATTCATTAACGAATTCATTATTTTACATATTTACCGTAAAGCGCGACAAGTGGTATTGGTCATGCATGTTATACATGACTAATATCACTATATAAGCCCTAATGGTAAAAGCTGAATATACAGTAACAAGTACTAGGTACCCACTTTGTTATGAAGCGTGCCAATTACATGATATTTAGTTGCAGAGTGTATAGGGTTTGCAAGATAGGCTTTAAAAGCTAACTATTAACGTACTAGGCTGTTAAGCCCGTCAGCAAAGGCTTTTTTATCACGGTCACCATACGGCTTTTGCCCGCTCATTTGCTGTAGCTCTAGGACTCCAGTACCGCGCATGGTATCCATAAAATCGCGCATATTGAGCTTTTGCTTAATGTTATTTTTATCATAGATGACCCCGCGCGTGGTTAATACCTTGCCACCTTTATCAAGAATATCATTCGCTAATGGGATATCACTAGTGATGGCCAAATCACCCGCTTGTATATGCTCGACAATATAATCATCGGCTTTGTCGAACCCTTGCGGTACTACAGTCATGACCAATAATGGCGATTTGCGCAACTTGATGGGCTGATTGGCGACGAATATCGCCACCGTTTGTGTGCGCTCAGCAGTCTTAATAATCAAGTCTTTGGCAATCAGTGGCACCGCATCGGCATCAACCCAAATTTGCATTATTGCTTTGCCTTATCGTTACTCTTTTCTGGTGTTTTATAATTTGCAGTTATAGTTAATGCGTCCTTTGCAGCGCTGTCAGATTCTTGGGTTTTAGCCTGGTCTGAGGTTGCAGTATTATTGGCGCTATCGAGCTTAGAGTCACGGATCGCTACACTTTTTTTATCGAGACCAACCTTGTTAGGCAGTACCGCAACCAGTTTATTCAATGCTATTTCCAAATCGGTGACGTCATTAGGCATTAAGGTAATATGGGCAATTTTGCGGTCTTCACGCTCCGCTTTATGATAGCTATGATAGTGGGCGCCATCAATATTTAGAACGGCGCTGATATCAGGATATTGTCCCAGTACATTGATCATAATAGAAGGATGAACGTTGTCAGTATCGCCCAAAGGTAGGCCGACCACGGCGCGAATATGGTTTTCAAATTGGCTGGTGATTGCTCCTTCGATACTCCAATGCCCAGAGTTATGGACGCGTGGCGCGATCTCGTTAGCGAGTAGGTAATCATGTCCGCTGGCATCTTTACTGACAAATAGCTCGAGCGCCATTACACCAACGTAGCCAAGATGGTTCATCACGGTCGTAATAGCATCGGTAGCTTGCTTAAATAAGTGACTGGTACCTACTGCTGGCGCTTGGGTTTTGGCGAGGATACCATGGTGATGGTGGTTTTCGACTAAATCATAACAGCGAACACTACCGTCTTGTGCGCGTGCAGCGATGATAGACACTTCGCGGCTAAAGTTAATAAAACCTTCGGCAATTAATGGCGCAGGCGTTGAGGTCAAACTACCTTTACCACTGACCGCCGCTTTTAGCTCTTGCCATGCCGCTTTAATGTCACTGTCTTGCTTGATCACAAACTGACCTTTGCCGTCATAGCCACCGCGACTGGTTTTGAGCACAATAGGCAGACCTAACGTATCGCAAGCTTGCTGTAGTTCAGCTTGCGAGCTGACGACCATAAAAGGTACTGTGGCGATATCTAACGTATTGAACATCTGCTTTTCTTTTAAGCGATCTTGAGCAATGCTAAGGGCAATCGGTGGTGGAAACATACCCTGTTTTGAGCCGCTACTTTTTGAATCTGTACTTTTTACGTTTGACTGGGACAATTGAGCCAACTGTTCAACAGTTGCAGTGGGTGTGTTTTCAAACTCTAAGGTAAATACATCGGCAGCAGCAATAAAGTCCGCTAACTGTTCGCTACTAAATACGCGCCCATAAAGACTGGCAGGGCATTCAGCATTGTCTTCTAAAAATACACATTGATAACCGAGTGGCATGGCTGCCTGTGCGAGCATCATACCGAGTTGACCACCGCCTAAGATGCCAATAGTACGAATGGTTTGGGTGACAGGGTAAGCGTTGGCTGTGGTCATGATAGGCTCTTTGTATTGGCAAGGGGTTTGAATAATTTGGCACGTCAAAATAGGAAAAGGTGCATGATATGCACCTTGTATTTAGTAAAACCTATCTATTAAAAAATATCAAGTTAAGAACACTCAAATGAAATATAATTGAATTTATCTGAGCTAGAAAATCAATTTTCTTGATGAAACATTCACCGTCTGTATATATTAATTTTAGCTATTAATAATACCTGGGATGGGGCTGGCTAGGATAGTTTCGGTTTGTGATTGACGTAGATTGTGTAGCTTAGTTGCAATTAAATTATCATGTAGCGCTAAAATTTGAATGGCCAACAGCGCAGCATTATAAGCGCCCGCACTACCGATAGCCAATGTCCCCACCGCAATACCTTTGGGCATTTGTACGATAGAAAGTAAACTGTCCCAACCACTGAGCATGGAGGATTTTACCGGTACACCTAAGACTGGCAATGGCGTTTGACTGGCACACATACCTGGTAAATGCGCTGCGCCACCTGCGCCAGCGATAATCACCTGTAGGCCGTTGTCTTTTGCACCTTTGGCATAATCAAATAGTCTATCAGGCGTTCGATGTGCCGAGACCACTTCACATTCAAAAGCGATATCAAAATCTGCTAACAATTGAGCAGCCCCATACATGGTTGCCCAATCAGATTGTGAACCCATAATAATGCCCACTTTTGGCTGACCGGCAGGGGAAGTGATAGGGCCGTATTGATCAGTAGAATGGGCAGTAGCCGATGTCATGCTCATAATGCGATATCCTCAAAAAGACCATCATACAAAAGTTTTGCCCTAGTCGTAAAGCTGAGTTTTATCGTTGCTTTTAAAATATGCTTATGAACTAGGCCAAAGCCAAGCGTTTAATCGTGGCGATATTGCACAAAGTTAGCTTTTTTGAGCGGTAAGGGTGCAGAAGTATCTAGTTGATAACAGGTCAAATAACCACTATCAACTGCTGCTGAATAATCGGTACAAATTACCTGCGCGCTAAGGGGTTCAGGCTCACCTGTCAGCCAGTAATGTCCAACAAATACTGGTTTATCAGTCTTAAGGGTAAAGTTGATATGTTCCGCCATGGCATCGATTGGAATTTGGGCCATTCCTGAGCTAGGGGCACGTGCAATTTGATGAATGGTCCGCGAATTTAGCTCATCAAGCCACCATCTTACGCGAACCTGCGTGCGTTCAGCACCATCTTTATCGACCATCACTAGACCATCAGGCAGTGGTGTTTCTACGCCTTTTAATACACGCTCTAACGCTGCATAAGATGAGGTATGTTTTTGCGCCGTCATCATCAGTGCTGCAGGTGTCAGACAGTTATTGTCTGTCAGCAGAGGTTTGAGCACTGCCATACTGTCTACATCCCAGCAAGCATGGACAAAACAAGCATAGTCGGTCTCAAGCCATAAAGGAATCTCATAAAACCGCTGTAGCCAGTATTGATGACTCTCTGAGCCAAAGGGCAGTTCGGCTAAAAAGGCCTCATGCTGGCGCACATGAACGTCATTATGTGAGCGTAAATAATGCTTCGAATAGTGGTTGTCTTGGTTGTCTTGGTTGTCTTGGTTGGCGTTTTGGCTAGAATTGTCACTGGGATCAAGAGTAGCGAAAGTCAGTGCGTTGTACTCATGATTGCCCATAACTGCATCGGCAACCCCAGCGTCTAGCATGGCAAAAACGATCTCCAACGTCGCTAATTGTTGGGTACCGCGATCGATTAAATCACCAATAAACAGCGCCCGATGACCGTCTGGAGGCATAAAACACTCACCATTATGTGTATAGCCCAGTTGCTTAAGCAAACCAGTCAGCTTGTCTGCATAACCATGAATATCACCAATAATATCTATAACCATAAGTCGTCATCAAATCTTAAAATGTAAAAGTGCTTAAAACGTATAATAATGCTAATCAGCACAGCCGCAGTACTGTTCAAACTAGCGCTATGGGACAATAGTAGAGATATGTACTTAAAACACAGCTCTAAAAAGTTGGAGACAGTAGCGCATTAATAAAATGCGGCAGTACTTGTGGCTGCAATATAATAGTCGCTATTACCCCAAATGCGCCGCCCCACAGATGCGCCATATGGTTGATATTTGAGCCGCCTCGCTTATTGGCATAAATGCTATAAGCAACATAAGCGACCGCAAACAATATCGCTGGAATAGGGACGATAGCAAACAGATAAATAGTTTCCCACGGGGCGACTAGAATAAAAGCAAAAAGTACTGCTGATACCCCGCCTGAGGCCCCAAGACTTAAATAGCTGGCATTGTTTTTATTCTTAATATAACTTGGAATCATAGCTATTATAATAGCCACTATATAGAATACCACGAAACCATAGCCGCCTAAAAATGGCTGATATAACCCTTCAATAGCACGACCAAAAAAATATAAGGTAAACATATTAAACAGTAAATGCATACTGTCGGCATGAATAAAACCATGGGTCACAAAGCGGTCCCACTGACCACCGCTAACCGCTGGTGGATAAAAAATCAGCCGGTTAAACAACGTTTTATTTTGCCATGCTAATAAACTGATAATAACAGTGATAATAATAATAAGAGTCGTGTGATTAAACAAAGGGTAATCCTTAGACCAAATCTGATGAACCAATACCATTAAAGTCTAATGGTTAGCGCCAATCAGCTAAATAGTAGTGAAGTGGTGATGCAAACGCGTTAACGACGTCTACCTATTTTATTTCATCCTATTTTCTTTTATCTGAGATAGATTCATTTTAGATAATTAAAGCTAAACCATAATCATGAGTCAACAGAATTTACATAGGTATACATATCTGTCTCTGTTAACGCTCTAAACAAACTTTAATTCCTAATGTTTATTTTGAACGACTTTTGGCAGGTTTTCACCTTAAAATTAATGCCGTTAAAGGCTGTATTTATGAGCATCATCGACCAATTAGAACAAACCGTGACTCCTGCAGTATTAGGGGCCAATAGCAGTGTGGCATATCTTAGCCTGCTTGAGCAGTTTTATGCAATTTTAATCACCCGTCTGGTGGTCCCAGAAATATATACGCAGCTACAACGCAGTGACAGCCTGGTAGAAACAGCCACGAGCAGTACATTATTTGAACAACTATGGCAACAGTCAAGCCAGCGTCATTTATTAATCCAAGAACTAGCAAGCACTCACCATATCGATGAGACCACCACAGAACAGCTGGTTATAAAGGCCGCATATCTAGCGTATCAAGCGCTTAAAAAATCGGCAAACGGGCAGTTTTTACCAGCATTTTTGCAAACGCAGCAGTCTGATATCCGTCAGTATTTACCCGTCTGGACATCAGCGGTCGTTATGCCTGTGATAGCGGTGGCGACAGAAGAAGCAAAGGTGTTGCTAGAGGAGCCGACTTATATTAACAAGCAAGCGCCCAATACAGCCGTTGCTGCTGAGCAAGCGCTTGCGACCGATGATCTGCCCCTAATCATTGAAACCAATGCAGGTGCTACACCTGTTGCCACCGATGCTATTCATGCCAATCCTTCTGCTTATCATGGGCCAGAAATGCGTGCGGAAATACGCAGTCGTAATCAGCATAATAATTTATTATTGCGCTGGTCATTACTTGGTGGGGCCTTGTTAGCGATTGCTTTGGTTTGGGCGTTGTTTTTTAGGAATGATGCTGAGCCCGTACCACCAATCGTGGTCACACCAGTGGTTACCACTCCTGAAATAGTGACACCAAAACCAGTATTGACACCTGTACAATTAATGGTGGCGGTCGACGATAGTGGTAACTTGTATAGCTGTTCAGCAATGGTTGGTGATGTGAACTTACAAACGTCGCTCAAACAGGCTTTGATGGTCAGCTTCAGTGAGCAATCCAGTATTTGTGAGGTGACCATACAGAAAGGGCTGGCAACCACGCTAGCAAACATGAGTATTGCCACGCTGCCCGATATCTTAACTCTGATGAGAACCGTACCATTTTCGAGGCTGCAATTGCAAAATGACACTATCAGCCTAGAAGCACCGAATGATGTTCTATTACAGCGACTGCTAATCGATATGCGTACTTTATTACCGGCGATGACGATTACGACCGCTACCCCTAGCGCAATCGTACAGCCGCCTGCTAATACGTACGACGACACTCATAATAACAATAACAATAACAATAACAGTAATTATAATGACGACTATAATAATAATATAGGTATGCAAGATAGTAGCAGTCGTCCTATAACCAGCGATAACAATCTAATTACCAATCAACCGAACCAACCGCCTGTTAATAATACGAGTAACAACCTTAATAGCAATGTTAATAGCAACGTTAATAGCATCGAGCCTACATTACCACCACCGCAGAGTAGTATTAACAATAATAACAACAGGTCACAAAATAACCAACCTGCTCAGTCTTCAGGGCAAATATCGCAAGCGGAAGTCGATAGAATGGTAAATAATCTAATTATTTCAGAGCCAGTTCAGGGTGGGCGCCCTATCAATCAGTAGCGTTATGAATTAGGAATTAACAGTATTCTAGGTAACGACAAACAGCTTGTTGCTGATGACACAAACAAAAGGATTGCAGAGGGTAGCCATGGTCAATTCTTTTGTTCATTTTAAATATGTTCACTTCTAGCACTTATTTTATTATCTGCCAACTGTTACTATTTTCACCAGTCAAAATGATTCTCGTATTGCAAGTAACCCAACATATCTATTTATGATATTGAACGGTTATGTTGTTTATTTGTAGCGGATAACCGTTATGGTTACGTGTGATAACTGAAACATTACCTATCGTAGCATTTACACTACAGCGATTTTATTGCGATGTGCGGGATATCACTCTTATAATAGTGGCATATTGCTACAAGTGACTCTCTTTGATAGTGAGTCGACTATATTTAAATTATATAAACAGTAACTAGTAGAGGATTTACATTATGGATATTATTAGTCATTTAACACGAACGGTTAGCCCAGCGGTACTTGGAGATGATCGTAGCCCAGCGAAGAAAAGTCTACTTGAACAGTTCTATGCCATTTTTGCAGCTCGGCTAGCAGACAAAGATACTTATGGACAATTTGCGAACGAAGATGTTGCCCGTGATGACCAAGGATTCTATGATCGTGTATGGACTGACGAGACGCAACGTGATCGTATCTCACGTGAACTTGCCGGCGCGCATAATGTTGATGCGACTGCAGCTCGAGGCTTGGTCGTTATGGCGGCGCCATTGGCATATCATGAAATAAAAAGCCTGGCAGGAACCACTCCTGTACCGCAATTTTTAAATGATAATTTAGCCAGTTACCAACATCATATTCCTGCATGGGCCACTAGTGTTGCTCCTGCCGGCACGATAGCTGCTGCTTCTACTGGTAACCGGATCTCAGATACGGTCAGTACAGCGCCCTTACAGCGTGAAGAAGAAAACAGTGGCAGCTTCATGAAAGCATTGTTACCCATTATCGGCCTGATTATTTTAGGTGCGTTGGCTTGGGCTCTACTTAGGGGCTGTCAGGAAAATCCTGAGCCGATTGCAACACCAATTGCGACAGAAGAGCAGGTAGCCGAAGGGGACAATCAAATGGCGGTTGCGGCTGATATTGAGCCTGCGTCACTACGTATTGCAACCGGTGATACTGCCAATACGTTATATGCTTGCCGTATAAATGTGGGTGACGAAGCGTTACAAACCAACGTTATGAATGCCTTGAATACGACGTTTGGTGACGAAGCAAATAAATGTCGTGCTGATGTCGATGATAGCTTTGCTACAGACATGCCAGCAGCAGCCCAGCTTGCTTCTATATTGCCGCTGATCAAAAACGTACCAAACGCCAGTATGTTAATCAAGGGTAATGAGATCGTTGTTAACGCTCCTGACGCTGCGGCATTGGACCAATTAGTTTCTGATTTACAAGCTGTTGCGCCAGCAATGACCGTAACTGCTGAAGAACCATTGGACTTACAAGCGGAGATTGATGACAGCTTAACCGCCTCTCAAGCTGCTGTCGATAAGCTTGGCGAAAATCCAGACCCACGTGATGTTGCTCGCGCATTAAGTCTACAAGTGGTCAACTTTGCAGTGGACCAGGAAATTATTCCTGATGCCAACAAAGCAATCTTAAACCGCGCTGTTGAGATCATGGAACAAGTGCCAGATATGAAGTTGGTTATTATCGGCCATACTGATAAAACTGCCGATGCTGCATATAACATGAAGTTATCACAAGAACGCGCTCAGTCTATGAAAGACTACATGGTATCGAAAGGCGCTGACGCGAGCAAATTGATGACCAAGGGCATGGGCGAAACGGATCCTATCGCTGACAACTCAACTGAACAGGGTCGCTTCCGCAACCGCCGTATCGAGTTCATGGTATATGACGAATCTGCTATGGCGAATGATGGCACGGTGATAAGTGACAACGCGCTTAACCCAGATATGAATCCATTGGATAGTAATAACGATGACTTGCTGCCAGATGGTGATGATCCAAGTCGTGGCACAGCGTTGGACCCAAAAACTAACACTCAGTAAACGACCAGTAAAAGAACCGAACAGCTCTGAGTATAAAACCTTAAGCAAGTAATATACTTAGCAGTTGCCATTTATAATATGATTGATACTGAAAACACTGTATCTTTGAGCAATGGCTCTGACTGGAAGTCATGGCCATCATTTGTTTAGGTCCTTCAGGCAGTCATGTGTTGACTCATTGAATAAACAGTCATGCGCTGAACTTTTTGTTGGCTCAGGTATACCGCAAACGCCTTGCCCTGTAACTCTATTTTCAGGGCAAGGCGTTTGTGCATAAGTGACTGTATAGTTAAAACACCTTAAAAACGCGACGGTACTGCTGGTATAAGCTTTTTGCAGCCTCTGTCTGCGTAGGCACAGCAAGTAAGAAAAACGTATGTCAGCAGTAGCTTATGTATCGATGTTACTTTTCATTGACTATATCTTCTGCTAGCGGTGAGCAAGTTGCTATTGAAAGCGCTGAACGATAACCCTGCAACATAAGGAAATGAACATGTCAGGATCAAATGAAGGTTATAAGTCTGTATTTAGAGAGGGGCTGTTTGCAAATCAAACGCATATCGTGACTGGCGGTGGTAGCGGCATAGGGCGTTGTACCGCTCACGAGCTTGCTGCGCTCGGCGCAAGGGTCATATTGATCGGGCGCAATCAGGACAAGCTCGATGCTACCAGCGCCGAAATTAGTGAAGATGGTGGCGCGGTTGGTACTAGGGTTTGCGACATTCGTGAGGAAGCTGCTGTGACGGATATCGTCAAGAGCATCGTGGATGAGTATGGTGAGATCCACGGACTGGTCAACAATGCAGGCGGCCAGTTTCCAGCCCCGCTCAGTTTGATTAGCCAAAAAGGTTTCGAAACAGTGGTGAGAACCAACCTGACTGGGGGCTTTTTGATGGCGCGTGAAGTCTATAACCAGTCGATGAGCAAACATGGCGGTGCTATCGTCAACATCATCGCCGACATGTGGGGTGGTATGCCAGGCATGGGTCATTCTGGGGCGGCTCGGGCAGGTATGGAGAACTTTACCAAAACCGCTGCTGTCGAGTGGGCCAACAGCGGAGTGCGGACCAATGCGGTAGCACCTGGCTGGATTGCATCCAGCGGACTGGATAAATACGACGTCAGCATGAAGCCCATGATTGCCCAACTTGCCGAGAGTGTCCCGCAAAAAAGACTGGGTACTGAAGCTGAAATTAGTGCAGCGATTTGCTTTCTTCTTAGCGAAGCGGCTTGTTTTGTCAACGGCGCCACGCTTCGGGTTGACGGTGCTGCGTCTTTAGGCAATAGAGTGTGGCCGCTCGCGTACGCCAAACGAAAGCCAGAATTCAATGGCTTTCATCGGAGTGTGGTACCAAAAGTGCTGCGTGAAGACTAGGTTAGCGGTTAGCAGAGAATAAGCAGGTTTATAGGTTCGAAAGTTCGAAAGTATCATAAACGGCGCCTATAAATAATGGCCATAGGTAAGAAGCTATAGGTAAGAAGCTATTATTTATAAGCAGTAGGGTCTTTGGCGGTAGTATTACTGTTATATGTGGTTGCCTTAGGTTGAGCACTAAAAAACGTCTGTGATATCGTTTGTTTGGCTTGTTGCCAATGCTCGAACTGCTGGCAAGTACTCTCAAGATCACCCTGCCATATTGGAATCTGTCCGCGCATCGTTTTAATACGCTTTTGATTCGGATACGGTAAGTCCTGGGCGGCCTCGGCAGCTTCATGGGCGGCGACCCGATCATTACATACCAATGCAATATCACAACCGGCCTCAATGGCTGCGTGTACGCGTGCGCTAATATCTCCTACCGCTTGGGCTCCTGCCATAGATAAGTCATCAGAGAATAACACTCCCTTAAATTTTAGCTGTTTTCTCAAGATATCTTTTAGCCAAATTTTGGAAAATCCAGCGGGCTTGTTATCCACTTGCGAAAATATCACGTGGGCTGGCATCAAGGCATCGAGGCATGATAGCGTTTGTGCAAAGGGTTGCATATCACTGGCCATAATCTCATCAAGGCTACGAGTATCGATTGCTTCTGCCACGTGCGAGTCAGGCGCGATAGCACCATGACCGGGGAAATGCTTGCCTGTGGTGGCCATTCCTGCTGCTTTCATGCCGCGCATCAGCTGAGTGGCTAGGATGATAATAACCTTCGGATCTCGATGAAAACTACGGTCACCGATGACTTGGCTGATACCATCTCTATCGAGCACTGGTGCAAAGCTGAGATCAATCCCTACTGCCAACACTTCCGCTGCCATCAAATAACCACAATCATAAGCACAGCTGAGGGCAAAGCTAGAATTTTGATCAAACAAGTTACCCAGCTTACCCATTGACGGTAAGGGAGTGAAGCCTTCACGTAAACGCGCCACTCGTCCGCCTTCTTGATCGACGCCAATTAAAATGTCAGGATTGTGATAGCGAATATCGTCGCACAGCGTCCGCACTTGCGCCGCATTGGCCACGTTGCGTGCAAACAATATAACTCCGCCAACCTGTGCCTGTTTGATTAAGCTGACATCCTCAGCAGTCAGTGCTGTATTATCAATATCAATCATTAATACGCCATACATTGCATGATCCTCACAGTGTTATACACTGTTATATTCTGGGGTTAATTTTAAATGATGCTGTGGTCTATTTATTGTCAAACTGCTACGGCCTCAACCTTGTTAATCTTACTAACGATTAGTTTGAAATTAAGGTTCTGTTATTGATATTACTTCATTGATATTACTTTATTGATAGTGCTTTATTAATAGTACTTTGAATATGCGATAACAAAAAACAGTTAAGCTTTGCGATTATAATCTAATTATGCCAGCTATTGCTTGCTGAGCGAAACGTGATGGTTTAATAAGCCAGTAGCATTATTTAGTGGTTGCTCAACATCAACGGTTTACCAGTTAATAATGAATCGGCCGTCCATAAGGAATATGACAGAAAGTTTGGTATATATGGTCGCAAAGTGTAATATTGTTTATACAGGTTTGAGACAGTTTAGCGGCTCCAGTCATGCTATTATTAGCTATTTTTTAGCGATGCATAATCAATTAGAAACACTTTTTTAATCTAATGTTATATTTGACAATCAATTTATACGTTCAGTTTAGGCAAATAGTTAAAGTGATGCTTTACCTCAATTAATTAAAATAGATTTTGTATAGAATATTCAGTATTTAGCGACAAAATAAAAATAAGTATGGTGCGTTTATTGGCTTTTAATGCTGGCTCAATTAATCACTCAATAGTAAAGCTTAATAGTAAAGCCCAATAGTAAAGCTCAATAGTAAAGACAGTACTGTAAAAATAGCTAATAATAAAACCCGCTATATGTGACCAGAAGTGATTGATTTAGCCGTTTTTTTTGATAAAAATAGATAATATTCAAGATATTTTTCACTTAAGATAACTAGGTATATATGATGAAAAAACAACCAGCACAGTGGTTACTCAGTGTGGCATCAGTGGGCATCGCTGGTCTTATTCTTACGCAAAGCTACGGCACTGCGGTCGCAAATACCGAGACGGAAGGTTTCGTACAGACACCTGAACAAAAGATAACCACCCGCCAAGTAGCGGCCTTACTTGATCGCAGTCATTATCTCAACCAGCCCCTTGACAGCGCAATGGGTAGTGAGATTTTATCAATGTATATTGATAGCCTAGACCCCAACCATACCCTATTCTTACAATCCGATGTCGACGAATTTAAGAAAAAGTATGCCAGTGATTTTGGTAATCGGCTTAAGCGCGGCGATCTATCTGCAGGGATAGAGGTCTTTGAGCGCTATCGTAAACGCTCAAATGAGTATTTTGAGCTGTCGACAAAAATGCTCAAAACGGATCTCGACTTGACCAGTAGCGATACCATTGTCTTTGACCGTGAAAAGCTCAATCATTTTAAAACTAAAAAAGCGCAGCGTGACTATTGGACACGTCAGCTTAAGTTTCAGTTGATTAGCATCACCCTAGGTAAAGAAAGCGAAACCGCTAAAGAAAAAGTATTTTTGGCCAATCCAGATATTACTCGTGGACAAGACTTGGTACGCGACGATGATCGTACCCCAAGTGAGATTCTACTCAACCGATTATCACGGCAGCAAGAGCAATTCACCCGTCTCAAAGATGATGAGGTCATGGAAACGCTGCTAAATACCGCCATGCTTACTTACGATCCGCACAGTAACTATTATGCTCCTGTGCAAGCGAATGAGTTACAGATTCAATCTAGTCTGCAGCTAGAAGGAATTGGGGTTTCTATTCGTCCTGATCGCAAAAATCCAGACTATACTAGAATTGTTACTTTAGTCGATGGCGGACCAGCGGCGAAATCAGGGCAAATAAAACCTAACGACTTGATTATCGGTATTGCCAAAGATGGCAAAAATATGACCGATGTGGTCGGTTGGTCGACGCGTGAAATCGTCAGTCTGATTCGGGGTAAGCGCGGTACCTCAGTGACGATAAAATTACGTCAGCCCAATATGCCAGATGCCAGTGCCCGTACAGTGATTGTGGTGCGTGATATTATCGCTCAAGAAGAGTCTGGGGTTACTCATCGGGTAGTAGAGGTACAGCGCCCTAATATTGATGCCAGCCCTAAACGCATTGGTGTCCTTGAAATACCTAGCTTTTATCTGAATTATCGCGCCCGCCGTAATGGTGAAGACTACCGTAGTGTCAGTATCGATACTGAAAATGCCATTAAAGCGTTGAATAAAGAAAATATCGACGGTCTAGTAATTGATCTGCGCAATAACCCGGGTGGTTCGTTAGACGAAGTAGCCAAAATGCTAGGCCTGTTTATTAAGAGTGGCCCGCTAGTACAGATCCGTGATAATCGCGGTAATATCCAAGTCTACCGTGACGATGACGGTGGCGAACAGCTGTATGACGGCAAGATGGTGGTGATTACTAACCTAGCGTCTGCCTCTGCTAGTGAAATATTTGCCGCTGCTATTCAAGATTATGGCCGTGGACTGGTAGTTGGTAGCACCACAACCGGTAAAGGTTCAGCACAAATTCAGCTGGATAATTTAGCCTTGGGTTCTGCGACTTTAACCCAGCGTAAGTTCTATCGTATCACGGGTGGTAGTACTCAAAATAAAGGGGTTGTGCCTGATGTTGAGCTGGTCAATATTTATGATGATGCCACCTTTGGTGAGCGTGCGCAGAAAAAAGCCTTACCTTGGGACACTATCAAGACCGCAGCTTACAAACCTGAAGCGAAGTTTAGCGACAGTATACTAACAACACTGAACCAGCAGTCTAAAATTCGTCAACAGCAAAACCCACAGTTTTCTTACTTAACGGCGCTAAATAACATTCGTGATATGGACGATGAGAAAAAACCTATTAACATTAATATTAATAGCCGCCGCGCCAAAATGAAGCTGATTGAAAAGAGTTCCTTAGAAGCTGAGAATAGACGTCTTATAGCGACTGGTGAACGTCCATATGCCAATTGGAATACCTATCAGGCAGCGATGGATGCAAAATTTGAAGAACGTAGTCGAATGAAAGTTAACGAACGCCCACAGTTACTAGAAGATGAAGCCTTTATTAACGAAGCGGCCTATTTAATGCTAAGCGCTGATCCAAAAGTTAGCTTGAGTCCTGAACAAAAGCTGTAGATTATAAGTCACTATAAATTGCATGTAAGCATATGCTTACGTGTAATGACGCCTGAGCCTCTTACTAAGAATAGCCCAATCTGCGATTATACATTCACGGCACGATTGAATGATACTCTTTATTTATACTAGGGATTGGTATTTATAGGTAGTTTGTAGATTGGGTCAAGGATGGCTTGCTGAGTAAGGATGATAGGGCAAGATGCCCGATGGTTACAACATATTTCGGGATTAAATATGGCGTAACAGTAACAAGGATGGTTAGTAAATAAGACCGTGTAACGCTTGTCGTTACACGGTCTTATTGTGTTTGCTATAGCAAAATTTATATCTTACAGTCTTTTGAGTATGATACGACTGTCTCACCTATAGTTAAAATACCTTAAAAACGCGACGGTACTGCTGGTATAAGCTTTTTGCCGCCTCTGTCTGCGTAGGCACAGCAAGCAAGAAAAACTTATGCCAGCAGTAGGTTATGCATCGATATTACTTTTCATTGACTATATATGAATAAGTCGTGTCTGTTGATCGCACAAAAAAAGCCAGTAGATAGTCTACTGGCTTTTTTTAATTTAATAAGTTTTATGCGAAGCGCTAGCAAAGATTAACTTAATGGCACCGCCGCATAAAAATTATTAATAACAATCGAGGTGATTGCTATAAGATTAATGCTCAACGCCGCCGGCACCATGTACATGGCCGTGACCTAGCTCTTCTTCAGTAGCGGCACGAACTTCTTGAATTTCAACATCAAAAGTCAAGCGCTTGCCTGCTAGAGGATGATTGGCATCAACAATTACTTCGTCATCATTAACATCAGTAACGGTCACTAACATCACTTGGCCACCAGCTTCTGACTGGAATTGCATACCAGGCTGAATATCATCAACGCCTTGGAAGTTGTCGCGTGGTACATGTTGTACTGCTTGATCTTGATATTCGCCGTAGCCATCAACAGGCTCAACGACAGCATTGACTTTTTCGCCAGCAGATTTGCCTTCTAGTTGCTGCTCAAGGCCTGGGATGATGTTGCTGTGGCCATGCAAATAGGCAAGTGGTTGACCTTCTGGAGACTGGTCAAGTACGTTACCTTCGTCGTCTTTTAGCGTGTAGTTGAACTTGACGGCAGTATCTTTTGCGATAGTAGTCATAAATTATCCTAAATATATTAATATAAAAATTTAAATACGGTTGTAATAAACCTAAAAAAGCCAATCAGCCAGCCAAAAGCCACGTCAGTAGTCAATTATCATCAGTTTATTAGAGTAACTTTAACAGTTAACATCTTTAATTGAGATGGGAGGAATAACTTTCAAGGCAAAAAACATAAAAAACACTAATTAATGGGGATAAGGTTACGTTTATTAGTATTATCGGCGTTAATACGGTTCATAGGTCACGGTTTACCAGTTGCATTTTTATACTAGGACTTCTACCATGACTGTAAACATAAGGATAAAAATCGCTATGACTTCAATAAAAAATATCTCTGACAGCCAATCAGATGACCGCTCGAATAGCCATCCAGATAGCCATTCAACGAACCTAGTTGCTAAACCAGCTGCTAATATCAGTTACCGACTCGATTTTGAGCGTTTTTTGGAACATTTAATTAACGTCAATCTAACCTTTACAGCTGGCTCTGATGAGCCAAGTCTATGGTTGCCGGCATGGATTCCGGGCAGTTATCTGATGCGTGAATTTGCGCGTCATATTACAGCGGTACATTATCAAATAGTAAGTAATAACGATGAAGCATCTAGTAATGATTATCAAGCCCTTGATAATTACGATCAGACTGAGCCTCATAACAGTATGCACCGTGCCAAAAAAATAGATAAAAATACATGGCAGTTACCACAAGTTAAAGCAGGCCAGACCTTAAATGTGCACTATGAGGTCTATTGCTATGATTTATCGGTGCGTACAGCTTATGTTGATCAGAAGCGTTTATATGGCAATTTTACCTCGTTAGCTTTAGCGGTTGAGGGGCAAGAACAGTCCCCCGTACAAGTGAGTTTGCTGGTACCCGCTGAGTTTTTAACCGCACTGGATATAGCAGATAAACGTTTAGCAGACGAAGGCGAAAATACAAGCAGTGTGGTGTTAGCCTGCGGACTAGACGCTACCCATTTACATAGCGACAGCCAACATGGCTATGGTCTACAAGCAGATAGCTATTATCAGCTGATTGATCATCCGTTTGAGATTTCTATACAGGAAAAGTTTGATTTTATTATTCGAGATAAACAGCATCAAACATTGAGCCATCGCTTTTTTCTCTCCGGTACGCATAGCGCTAACCTGGGGCGGCTTCAGCAAGATATCACTCAGATTTGTCAGACTTACTTAAATTGGCTGGGAGATGCACCGTTCAGTGACTACACATTTATGACTTATGCCAGCGGTCAAGATTACGGCGGTCTTGAGCACATTAACTCTACCAGCTTGATTACCCCACGTCGGGATTTACCGAGTACCAATGAGCCTGAATTACCCAGTGCCGCTTATCAGCGTTTCTTAGGCTTGTGTAGCCATGAGTATTTTCATGCCTGGTGGGTCAAGACTGTACGTCCCGACGTTATGTTGGATGTTGATTTACGTAAAGAAGCCTTTACACCATTATTATGGGTGTTTGAGGGTTTCACCTCTTACATCGATGACTTTATGTTACAAGCATCTGGGGTCATCGATAAAGCCTGTTATCTCACCCTCCTAGCGGAACAGATTAATCGCTACTATCAAACCCACGGACGCGTGCACCAAAGTGTGGCTGAATCTAGTTTTGACGCGTGGATTAAGCTCTATCGCAGTGATGAAAATACTGGTAATGCGGGTATCAGTTACTACAACAAAGGCGCTTTAGTGGCGCTGTGCTTGGATCTGACCCTACTACAAAAAAGCAAAGGTCAATATCGCTTGTTCGATGTGGTCAAGGCCTTTTATAGCCAAGCCAAACAGCAAAATAATCAACGTATTGGCATTAGTTCTGCCGATATGGGCACGGTAATCGGGCAATTTATGCCCACGGCAGATTGGGATGATTTTGAGCGCCGCTATGTCAATGGTGTGGAAGAGCTGCCTATTAAGCAGCTATTGACTGCAAACGGTATCAACGTCCACACTGATCCTAAAGAAACGGCTGATAAGCAGGTTCCTTGGGGTATGCGCTGCAGTGAGACGCCAGCTGGGCTAAAAGTGAATCAGGTACAGCGTGGAAGCACAGCTGCCAAAGCGGGCATCTCGGCCCATGATGTCATTATTGCTCTTGATGGTATTAAGGCTGACAATAAGCAGCTGGCCACTGTATCAACGGTACAACGTGGGATCGAATGTCATCTATTTCGTCGCGATGAGCTGATGTGTGTCAGTGTCATACCCAAAGTAGTCTCTGAAATGCAAACACCACAGGATTCTGAGACTATAGAATCGGACAATATCAAAGAACCTTATTCTCATAAAGTCAGTCTGCTTTTAGCGAAGCCAGATAACTTGTCAGAAAACGCAGTGGGTAATTCAACGATTACCTCTTTTGCATGGCAAGCATGGCTTGAGGTTATGACGCGTTATGACAGTTGAGTTACTCAGTTACCTAACTATAGTTACAATACCTTAAAAACGCGACGGTACTGCTGGTATCAGCTTTTTGCAGCCTCTGTCTGCGTAGGCACAGCAAGTAAGAAAAACTTATGCCAGCAGGATGTTAGGTATCGATATTACTTTTCATTGACTATATTAGCAATCAATTGACCAGTCACTAAAATTCTTGTAATAAAAAAGCCCTTGCCAAACAATTATGTTTAGTAAGGGCTTTTAGTTAGCAATCAGTTTGACATTTAGGTGCTAGATTAACTGGTTTTATTAGCTTCTACGCCTTCTGGCACATTGGTCTTATCAGGAATAACGTTATCATCAGTCTTATGAGTAGCAATCCAGTCTTGCATTAGCTCAATCTCGGACTCTTGCGCATCGATTATTTCTTGTGCCAGCTGACGCATTTCTTCATCTTTGCCGTATTTGAGTTGTACTTTTGCCATGTCCACTGCACTGATATGATGGGGCATCATACCACGAGCAAAGGCCATGTCGGCTACTGGGTCTGCGATACCAAGCATCATCACGTTATTCATGGCGTCCATACCATCGGCATAGGCTTGTTGCATTGCTTGAGTTTCAGGCTTGGGGCTGGCGGCATCAGGGTGGCTGGCAAGCCATTTTCTCATAATATCAATTTCAACTTGTTGCGAGTCGATAATATCTTGTGCCAATTTACGCATGGTCGGGTCAGTACCATACTTTAGCTCAATGGTGGCCATATCCACCGCGCCGCGATGATGTCCGAGCATACTTTTGGCAAACGCGGTATCTGGGTCGTTATAGGTCATACCAATCATCATCTCGTCATGCATATTGCTCATTGATTCTGTATAGTCTCTATGCATATCTGTCATCTGCGAATCATCCATCATACTGTCACCTGCCGCCATGTCATGTCCAGCATGTGGATCCATAGCGTCGGCATCGCTTTCGGGTACTGCAATGGGTGGCGGCATGACCTCTGCTATCGGCGTTGCTTTGGTGCCCTCGGCAGCTGGCTGACAGGCGCTAAGCGCAAGGGCAGCAGTTACACTAGCGGCGAGAAGGGCGAAACGATAAGACGTGGTCATGACATATCCTTAACTTAAACGGGCTAAACTAAATAGCAGGCTGGCGAGATAAGAGGTAAATATATATAAATAGATCATACGAGTTTAGCAGATAAACCTTACCAGTTCGAGACGCTATCTTTGAGATGTCGTAACGGCTGTAGGTAGAATACGTTTTAAATGTGGAAGAGCAAATCAAACCCCTTCCGAAACGTATTAATCGACAATACCCAATTGCCAGCAGCGCTCAGTATTGAGGTGAAGACGGACAAACTCTCCCACCGGCAGTGAGCCCAGCTCAAATCCTGCGACCGACCAACGAATGAGGCGCAAACAAGGCAAGTTCACATGGGCAGTCATCCGCCGGACTTGACGGTTTTTACCCTCATAAATAGTGATCATCAGCCAAGATGTCGGTCGGTTTTTACGCTCACGAATAGGCGGATCACGCTGCCATAAGGCGATAGGTAAATCAACCTCATCGACTATGCTAACGGTTGCCGGTAAAGTCTTGCCATCTTTTAACACAACGCCAGCCGTCAGCTCAGACAGCTGCATTGCGGTGGCCATGCCCTCAACTTGCACCAAGTAAGTTTTGCCTTGTTTATGATTGTCTTGCTTAAAATTATTGGCACGTGGTGGCTGAGTAATGGCTTTATTGACCCGCCCATCATTAGTCAAGATTAATAGCCCTTCTGAAGTAGCATCCAATCTACCTGCAACGCGCAGTGACTTATCGGTAAAATAAGGGGCTAGAGTGGTGTGCGAGTTACCGCCATCATCGCGAAACTGACTTTGTACGCCGTAAGGTTTATTGAATAAAATCAGACTTGAGGTCGGCATAAAATAACTATTCCTGAAATAAATCATGTCCCAAAATAAAACATGAATAAAAGATTGCACCGTACAATTATAACGCACAAAGCATCATGGTTATTTGCGCTAAGAAATTTACAGTAGAAAATCCGTATTAAAGGATCTTAAAACAACCCATATACCAAGTCATATTAATGTAGGGTACTTGTTCACTCAAGTTAAAAAAGGCCGTACTGCCATAGTAGTCGTGACAGTTTTGATGTTTGAACGTGATTTATGTACAAGAAGTATTATCAGTTAGGCCTGTAGTTTAGTACACTGGTGAGAATAATCTGTGATATTTCTTTCAACAATTAATCCGATAAAACAAGCAACCATTACTGATGTTTTATTTCTGCACTACTATTTGCAACAACTTCGCCAAGTGCGCTTGCGACATTTAATATGCCACCAAGGAGTTTGATCACATGTCCTATGATAAGGTTATCCTACCAAGAGACGGTGAAAAAGTAACCGTAAACGCCGATTTATCGTTCAATGTACCCAATCATCCCATCATTCCGTTTATTGAAGGGGATGGTATTGGTGTAGATATTACGCCTGTGATGATTCAAGTGGTTAATGCTGCGGTAGAAAAAGCCTACAAAGGTAAAAAATCCATCATTTGGATGGAAGTATATTGTGGTGAAAAAGCGGCTAAAATTTATAATGGTGCATACATGCCAGCAGAAACCCTGGAGATTTTACGTGATTATGTGATCAGCATCAAAGGCCCATTGACCACGCCAGTAAGTGGCGGTATGCGTTCATTAAACGTTGCCCTTCGTCAAGAGCTTGATTTATACGTTTGCCAGCGCCCAGTACGTTGGTTCGAGGGCGTGCCAAGTCCAGTTCATCATCCTGAATTGACTGACATGATTATCTTCCGTGAAAACTCAGAAGATATCTATGCAGGTATCGAGTGGAAAGCCGGTACTGACGACGCTATAAAAGTGATCAACTTCTTACAAAATGAAATGGGCGTTACCAAAATCCGTTTCCCAGAAAATTGTGGTATCGGTATCAAGCCAGTATCAAAAGAGGGATCGCAGCGCCTTGTGCGTAAAGCGATCCAACATGCTGTTGATAATGATTTGCCAAGTGTGACCCTGGTGCATAAGGGTAACATCATGAAATATACTGAAGGCGCGTTTAAACAATGGGGCTACGAGCTTGCCGCTGAGCGTTTCGGTGCTGAGTTGTTAGACGGTGGCCCTTGGATGACCATGAAAAACCCAAAAACGGGCAACCAGATTATAATCAAAGACGTTATCGCTGACGCATTTTTACAGCAAATCTTAATGCGTCCTGCAGATTACTCCGTTATTGCTACCTTGAACTTAAACGGTGATTATATCTCTGACGCGCTAGCGGCAGAAGTGGGTGGTATTGGCATCGCACCAGGTGCTAATAAAGGGGGCGCCATCGCTGTTTATGAAGCGACTCATGGTACTGCGCCTAAGTACGCCGGCCAGAATAAAGTAAACCCCGGCTCGCTCATTTTATCAGCCGAAATGATGCTGCGTGATATGGGCTGGACAGAAGCCGCTGACCTCGTTATCGAAGGTATTCAAGGCGCTATCAAGAACAAAACTGTGACTTATGACTTTGAGCGTCTCATGCCGGATGCTATCTTATTAACGACTTCTGAGTTTGGTAAAGCGGTGATTAAGCATATGGATGTCTAATCGTGTTATTTAATTTATGCCGTTTGCTAGTTAAGAAGCCATTTACTTAAAGGTATAGTTAATGAAAAGTAATATCGATACATAATATACTGCTAGCATAAGTTTTTTTTGCTTGCTGTGCCTACGCAGACAGAGGCTGCAAAAAGCGTATACTAGCAGTACCGTCGCGTTTTTAAGGTATTTTAACTATAGATGGTTTTTTATGAAGTTTTAAAACCTCCTAATAAATAAAATGTAATAAAAAACACCCCAATAGTCTTAGACCATTGGGGTGTTTTTTTATAGGCTTAAAGTTATTTAAGCCCAAGTAGTTACGCACAGCTATCTAAGCGTAACTACTCAAGCAAAATGACTTAAGCAAAATGACTTAAGCAAAATGACTTAAGCAAAACTACAACGATGCTATCGCGTCATTGAATAAAGTACTTGGACGCATAACTTGCTCAGCTAGTTTTTCATCAGCTAAGTAGTAGCCTTTGATATCCACAGGCTTACCTTGAGCTTCATTAAATTCTTTAACAATAGCGTCTTCATTACTTGCAAGATTTTGCGCAAGTGGTGCAAACTGTGCTTTAAGATCAGCGTCTTGGTCTTGCTCGGCTAGCTCCTGAGCCCAGTACATGGCCAGATAGAAGTGACTACCACGGTTGTCTATCTCACCAGTTTTACGTGATGGGCCTTTGTTATTCAATAATAGTTTTTCTGTCGCCGTATCAAGCGTATCTGCCAATACTTGAGCTTTGGTGTTATCGTCGTGAGTTGCCAAATGCTCCAAAGATACCGTTAAGGCTAAAAACTCACCTAATGAATCCCAACGTAAATGGTTTTCTTCTAATAACTGTTGCACGTGCTTAGGTGCAGAACCACCAGCGCCCGTTTCAAACAAACCACCGCCTTTCATTAGTGGTACCACTGACAGCATTTTAGCACTGGTTCCTAACTCTAAAATTGGGAATAAGTCAGTTAGATAGTCTCTTAAAATATTACCGGTAGCAGAGATGGTATCAAGACCGCGAGCCACGCGCTCTAAGGTGTAACGCATCGCACGAACCTGTGACATAATTTCAATGTGCAGGCCTTTGGTATCATGATCTTTTAAGTAGGTGTTAACTTTTTTGATCAATTCATTTTCGTGTGGACGGTAAGGGTCTAACCAAAAGATAACTGGGGTATCTGATTCGCGTGCACGGCGCACGGCAAGTTTAACCCAATCTTGGATAGGCTCGTCTTTGACTTGACACATGCGCCAAATATCACCTTTTTCAACAAGCTGCTCAAGCAAGACTTCATCGGTTTCTTCGTCAACAATACGAGCCATACCCGAATCGCTGGCTTCGAACGTTTTATCATGCGAACCATATTCTTCTGCTTTTTGTGCCATCAAGCCAACGTTAGGGACAGTGCCCATCGTGGTTGGGTCAAAATTGCCATGCCACTTACAGAAGTTAATCATTTCTTGATAGATACGCGCAAATGTAGACTCAGGCATAACGGCTTTACAGTCATACATTTTTCCATCAGCGCCCCACATTTTACCACCTGAACGAATCATAGCAGGCATAGACGCATCTACAATAACGTCACTTGGTGAATGGAAGTTGGTGATACCTTTCGATGAATCAACCATCGCAAGGCGTGGGCGATGTACTTGGCATGCATGTAAATCGCGTTCAATTTCTTCACGCTTACTGGCTGGTAGCTCGGCAATTTTTTCATACAAACTTGCCATGCCGTTATTAACGTTAATACCTAACTCGTCAAAGAAAGCGCCATGTTTATTGAAGGCATCTTTATAATATGTTTTGACCGCATGCCCAAATACGATAGGATGCGATACTTTCATCATGGTGGCTTTTACATGCAGTGAAAACAAAATGCCGGCTTCGCGGCAATCTTCCATTTCACGCTCATAAAATTCAAGTAACGCTTGTTTGCTCATGAACATCAGGTCGATGACTTCTTTATCAAGCAAAGAAATCCCCGATTTGAAGACATTGATAGTGCCATCTTCAGCCACACGCTCCATACGTACGCTACGCGCTTTATCTAAAGTAATAGATTGCTCGCCAGCATAGAAATCACCATTGTGCATGTGCGATACGTGTGTCTGTGACCATTGTTTCCATTCACCCATAGAATGCGGGTGCTTACGAGCAAAATTCTTAACTGCTTTCGGTGCACGGCGGTCTGAGTTACCTTCACGCAAAACAGGGTTAACCGAACTGCCTAGGCTCTTACCATAGCGCTGACTAATTTCTTTTTCTTCATCAGTTTTTGGCTCGTCTGGAAAATCAGGTATCGCGTAGCCCTTGCTTTGCAATTCTTTAATTGCGGCTCTAAGCTGCTGGACAGAAGCACTAATATTTGGCAGTTTAATAATATTGGTGTTTGGATCCTGCGTAAGACGACCAAGCTCAGCTAAATTGTTAGGAACGCGTTGTTCTTCACTTAAATATTCAGGAAATTCAGCCAACACTCGCGCGGCAACTGAGATATCAGTGGTTTCAATAGCAATTCCTGCGGTTTGGGTAAACGCTTTAACAATAGGCAAGAATGATAAGGTCGCTAGCGCTGGGGCTTCGTCAGTTTTTGTATAAATAATTTTTGACATTGTAGTATGACATTCCTTTGGGTTATCGTTAATAAGGCTCAAATATAATTCAATAGTTCTAGACAGCCTTTATGCAATAATGGGCTATGTGGTTAGATCAAGTACATTATTGATAGTCTCTTGGAGAGTTTCGAGTCTGCTTCGTTGACTGGTCTTTCGTTAGCTGACCTTAACCCTTGCTAGAACTGGCGTTAAATTTCGCTAGAATTCGCTAGAACTAGAATTCGCTAGAACTAGAATAAGGCACTTTACTTATATGGTCTACACTGTTTGAAAGTGAATGGCGGACAGCGTCTTTAGTTAACTCACTATAAATCTGATACGATGTCAATCTCGCACAATGAACTAGGTGACCCGTTTTTGCTTGTTTCTCATGTCTGTGAATTATATTAAAGTATTACGAGGCTTATTCTACCAGTCATCAGCATAAATATCATCTTTTCCATACAAGCACTGCTTTTTAGACAGAAATAATAGAACAGATAATAAAGCTACCAACAAAGATGTGTTGCAATCAAACACACCCCAACAGCCTTAGAGCGTTGAGGTGTTTTTTTATAAGCTTAAAATTGCTTAAGCCCCATCAGCTAAGCTCAGTTAATTGAGTCCAGTTAAAACGCTGCCAAAGTTATAAAGAAGCGATGGTTTCGTTGAATAGTTTACTTGGACGCATAACATTTTCAGCTAATTTTTTATCAAAGAAATAGTAGCCATTGATATCTACCGGTCCGCCTTGAGCGTCGTTCAGCTCTTTGACAATGGCGTCTTCATTGCTGGCTAGTTTTTTAGCAAGTGGCGCAAATTTCTCTTTCAGCTCCTTATCGTCATTTTGTGCAGCCAATTCTTCGGCCCAGTACATGGCTAGATAAAAATGACTACCACGGTTGTCTAACTCACCTGTTTTACGTGCTGGCGACTTGTTATTCAATAATAGTTTTTCGGTTGCCGTATCCAGGGTATCTGCCAATATTTGCGCTTTGGCATTGCGTTCGTGAGTTGCCAAGTGCTCCAAAGATACCGCCAAGGCTAAAAACTCACCTAATGAGTCCCAACGTAAGTGGTTTTCCTCTAACAGTTGCTCAACGAGCTTAGGGGCTGAGCCGCCGGCACCAGTCTCAAACAAGCCACCACCATTCATGAGTGGGACAATGGAGAGCATTTTTGCACTGGTTCCTAGCTCTAAAATTGGGAATAAATCAGTGAGGTAATCACGCAGTACGTTACCGGTGACTGAGATGGTGTCTTTGCCTTCTTTTAAGCGCTCTAAAGTAAGACGAGTGGCTTCTCTAACCGGCATGATACGAATATCTAAGCCGCTAGTGTCATGATCTTTTAGATAATGTTCTACCTTCTTGATTAATTCTGCATGGTGTGGACGATTTTTATCCAACCAGAAAACAGTCGGTATATTACTCGCACGGGCACGAGTGACGGCTAATTTAACCCAGTCTTGGATCGGTGCATCTTTTGCCTGGTTCATACGCCAGATATCTTCAGCTTTTACCGTATGCTCGGTTAACACATTGTTATCACTATCGAGAACTTGCACCTTACCAGCAGAGGGTATTAGGAAGGTTTTATCATGCGAGCCGTATTCTTCCGCTTTTTGCGCCATTAAGCCCACATTAGGTACTGAACCCATGGTAGTGGGATCGAACGCGCCGTGTTCTTTACAGAATTTAATGGTTTCATCATAGATGCACGCGTAGCTACTATCAGGGATAACCGCTTTGGTATCGTGCAGCTGATTATCAGCGCCCCACATTTTACCTGAGCTGCGAATCATCGCTGGCATTGACGCATCGACAATCACATCACTGGGTACATGCAGGTTGGTAATGCCTTTGTCTGAATTGACCATGGCAAGATCTGGGTTACTCTCATAGATGCTCTGAATATCGGCTTCGATTTCTTTACGTTTTTCTTCAGGCAACTCTGCTAATTTAGAGAGTAAATGACTAAAACCATTATTGACATTGACGTCCAGCGCTCTAAAAGTATCACCATGCTTAGCAAATAGCGCTTTAAAGAAAATTTTCACCGCTTCGCCGAAGATAATAGGATCAGAAACCTTCATCATGGTGGCTTTTAGATGCAATGAGAATAAGACATCAGACTCTTTGGCATCCTTGACCTGTTCTTCAAAAAAATTAATTAACGCATCATGACTCAGTATAGCGGCATCAATGACTTCACCAGCCAGTAAAGGCGCTGGCGCTTTTAACTCAGTAACACTGCCATCATCGGCGGTAAACTCAATACGGTACTCAGTCGCTTTATCTATAGTCACTGATTCTTCAGTATCAGCAAAGTCGCCATGGCTCATCGTCGCCACATGAGACTTAGAGTCTGGGCTCCATGCACCCATTGAATGTGGGTTTCTTCTGGCGTAAGCTTTAACCGCTTTTGGCGCTCGTCTATCAGAATTACCCTCACGTAGAACCGGGTTGATAGCACTACCTTTAATTTTGTCATAACGAATACGAGCGTCTTTTTCTTTATCCGTTTCTGGATGATCTGGATAATCAGGTAAGGCATAGCCTTTATCTTGCAACTCTTTAATTGCTGCCTTTAGCTGAGGGATAGAGGCACTGATATTAGGCAATTTGATGATGTTTGCTCGAGGTTTTTTTACCAGTTCACTTAATGCGACGAATGCGCTAGGGATACGTTGTTCTTCGGGTAAAAAATCTGAGAATAAAGCAATAATTCGTCCAGCTAAAGAAATATCAGCGGTTTCAATAGTGATTCCTGCAGTTTGGGTAAAAGCCTTAACGATAGGCAAAAATGATAGGGTCGCGAGCGCTGGGGCTTCGTCAGTTTTTGTATAAATAATCTTTGACATTAGTAGGGCTTTCCTTGGAGTTATAGTTTTGGTCATCGCTAATAGTTGTTATTAATAATAAGGCTCAAAAATAATTCAATAGTTCTAGACAGCCCTCATACAATAATGGGCTATGTGGTTAAATCAAATACATGATGGGTAGTCTCTTGGAGAGCTTTGAGGCTGCTTAGCTTGTTTCGTTGACTGGTCTTTCGTTAGCTGGTCTTTCGTTAGCTGGCGTTAACGGTCGCTATAATAAGGCACTTTGACTATAGCGTCTAAACGACCTAAAAATTGAGTTGCTGACGGTGTATTATAGTTAACTACCTATAAAGCCGATGCGATGTCAATATCGTATGATGAACCAATTGTACTATTTTTTCTCGTTTATTATGTATACAAATTATATTAAGCTATCAAAAGCATTATCCCATCAGTCATCTAGGGTAAATAACATCCTTTGCATACTCGCACTGTTTTTTTGAACATAATTGTGCATGCCCAGATAAGTACAATCATTTATAGTCGACGCTTCATTAGCAGCTGCACCGAGCTGAATAGTCGGTAAAGTAGACCTATACGCCTCCCTGATATGACAAATAATGATTCAAGGTTAATCTGCTTGTATTTAAGCTAAAAATCCAGCTTATTTTTGCAAATTGTGACAGCAGCTTGACCGAAATTTGTTAGTCTAATGGATAATTAAAGAATTAATAATATAGCGGTAATGAGTGATATGACTATGAGTTTACAGTACGCACTAGTCGGTGATATGAGCTGGCAGAAACGCGCCGAATGGCAGACCCCTGATACCCCTTTTATGTCTTTTGCCTTTTGGCAAGCATTGAGTGACACTGGTGCCATTGGTGAGCAGGCAGGCTGGTTGCCTATTTTTGTATTGGTGTATCGCCAAAACGAAGTAGATGCCGATACGGATGCGGCCATAGATAATAGTAGTAATAATAGCGATAATAAGGATGATACAGCGCTCATGCAGCCTGTTGCTGTGATGCCTGTGTTCGTAAAAGGCCATCACCAAGGTGAGTTTGTCTTTGATCATTCATGGGCGGAAGCTTATGCACGTTACGGTATTGATTATTATCCAAGGTTGGTGACTAGCGCCCCCTACACGCCAGTCACCGGCGAGCGGTTTTGGTTGGTGCAAGGTGAAAGCCTTAGTGACAATATTATCCAAACGGCGATTGCAGGAGTCGATGACATTGCGCAGCAAGTAGGCGCATCAGGCTGGCATGGTTTGTTCGTCACGCCTAAGCTCGCCAAACTTGCGACCGCAGAAACGCCTATTATACCTAGCACTGACGAGATAGATAATATAATACAAGGCCGCAATGCCGGATTAGATAAGGCCTCTCTAAATACACCAATGCTTGAGCGCCAAGGCTGTCAGTTCTTGTGGCAAAATAAGAACTTGACTGAAGGCGAGCAACCTTTTACAGACTTTGATGACTTTTTGATGACCTTGAAGGCGAAAAAGCGTAAAACTATTCGTGCTGAGCGTAGAAAGGTCGCTGAGCAAGGTATCATATGCTATCGCAAATGCGGTGATGATATTACTGATGCAGATTGGAAAGCGTTTTACCATTGTTATGTGATGACTTATGCAGTAAGGGGGCAACAGCCTTATCTAAGCATAGATTTCTTCATGGCATTGGCACAAAGCATGCCTGAACATCTGTTCCTAGCGCAGGCGTTTGATAGCAATGGTGAGATTATCGCCAGTAGTTTGTTCTTATATGATGTTCCTGAATCTAAGGACGAATCATCAACGGCTACTTTATATGGTCGTTACTGGGGCGCGCTTGGCGAGTATGACAGTCTACATTTTGAACTGTGCTACTATCAAGGGATTGAGTTTGCCATTGAACAGGGGTTAACTTATTTTGATCCAGGCACCCAAGGTGAGCATAAGCTGATTCGTGGTTTTATCCCTACCAAGACCCATTCCTTACACCGTATTTATGATCCGCGCTTTGTACCGGCGATTGCAAATTTTTGTAGCGAAGATCGTATGCGTATGGCGCAGTACCGTCAGCAAGCTCATGAGGCACTGCCATTTAACGTGGATAATATGCCTGATTTTGATGTAAATGCTTAGCGGTTATTTCCCAAATATGTAGTCTCACTCTTAATGATATTTAGCCCTTAACTATGTCTAACTTCAAACCTTCTTGTGCGCTCAAAAATCATCTACCTTTAGAGTTGTTATCATGGCTCAATACTGAAGGATCTTTGACCGCAGTACTAGAAGTACAAGCGGGACAGCCTTTAAGAGTACAACGTAGCTTTGAAGGCTATCGAGTGCTGTCGCTGACTCAGAAACGGCAATTAGGGTTGCAGGGTTCAGCGCTTAACCGTCCGCTGCTGGCATGGGTGCGCGAAGCGCAGTTATATGGTAATGATGAACTACCCTGGGTATGGGCCCAAAGCATCTTCCCATTAGCTAGCTTGCAAGGGTGTGCACGCCGTTTACAACAGTTAAAAGGCACACCTATTGGCTATGTATTGTTTAAGCGCTGCCGCACCTTGCCCAATCAACGTTTTATTTGTCATACTACTAAGGGTTGGCAACGACAAACGCGTTATGATTGGTATGGTCGCAAATTATTGATCAGTGAGACTTTCTTGCCGCAATTCTACCAAAAGCTGCTGGAGATTTAGCCCTTTTATTGTTGAGCCTAAATAGTTGACCAAGTAGCTAGATATTTTTTGACTTGCTGTTATTATTAGCTGCTCAATAAAATAACTATAATAGTGTTCTACAGGTATCAGCCACGATTTATATTCGTAAGTTGCTGATTTATATTTATTTATATCGATAAAATATCACCGTGCAGCCTACTCAAGCTAAGGTGAGCGTTTTTTGCGTCCGTAACATAAAGTTTCATGGTACACTGGTTTTACAGCAAAAATTAAGATGCAGGATCGTATCCAATCTATTGCTGAGTACGGTGAGCTGATTATAGGCTGCTCTCTTTTAATATCGCTATTCCATAAATTTATTGTCATCGCTTTATGCTAATAAAGCCCTTCTAATAACAGTCACTATATAGGACATGAATATGTTTAAAGATATATCAATTAAGGAATATGATCCCGTACTTGCTGAAGCAATGGCAGCTGAAAGCGTTCGTCAAGAGAATCATATTGAGCTGATTGCCTCAGAAAACTACTGCTCACAAGCGGTGATGGAAGCACAGGGTACTGATTTAACCAATAAATATGCAGAAGGTTATCCAGGCAAGCGTTATTATGGTGGTTGTGAGCATGTAGACGTCGTTGAGCAATTGGCCATTGACCGTGCCAAAGAATTGTTTGGCGCAGAGTATGTAAACGTCCAGCCGCACTCAGGTAGCCAAGCGAACTCAGCCGTATTCCTAGCACTTCTTGAAGCCAATGACACTATTCTTGGCATGAGCCTTGATGCGGGTGGTCACTTGACTCATGGCGCACACATTAACTTCTCAGGTATCAACTATAACGCCGCACAATATGGTTTGGTTGAAGAAACGGGTCTGATTGATTATGATCAAGTTGATAGCTTAGCGCGTGAGCACAAGCCTAAGATGATTATTGCTGGTTTTTCAGCGTATTCACAAGTTGTCGATTGGCAGCGTTTCCGTGATATCGCTGACGAAATTGGCGCGTACTTACTGGTGGATATGGCGCACATAGCTGGTCTTGCTGCGACTGGCGTTTATCCCAATCCAGTACCGTTTGCAGACGTAGTGACTACCACCACGCATAAAACGCTACGTGGCCCACGCTCAGGTATGATTCTTTCTCGTGATGAAAAACTTGCGAAAAAAATAAACTCAGCGGTATTCCCTGGCAACCAAGGTGGCCCGTTGATGCATGTTATCGCTGCTAAAGCGATCTGCTTTAAAGAAGCTTTAGAAGATAACTTTAAGACTTATCAGCAGCAAGTGGTTAAAAATGCCCAAGCAATGGCTACCATCATTCAAGAACGCGGCTATGACATCATCTCTGGCGGCACTGAAAACCATCTAATGCTTATCAGCTTGGTCAAGCAAGAATTGACAGGTAAAGAAGCGGACAAATGGTTGGGTGATGCGCATATTACGGTCAATAAAAACGCTGTACCCAATGATCCAAAATCTCCGTTCGTGACTTCTGGTATCCGTATCGGTACACCAGCAGTAACGACTCGCGGCTTTGATGAACAAGACGTGTCAGAGTTGGCTAACTGGATCTGTGATGTTATCGATAGCCGTGGTGATGAGCAAGTGATTGCCGATACCCGCAAAAAGGTTGAAGCTATTTGTGCTAAAAAACCGGTTTATGCTAAAAACCAGAAAGCAGCTGTCTAATAAGCTAGAAATTAGCCTTCATAAAATTCAGTCAGACTGAAAAATAAAAACCGCTTAGCTTATGCTAGGCGGTTTTTTTGTGTCTCACTTGTTTCAATCTAATTCGATTGCATTATCGGCTTACATAAACGGCAATTTAGTGAATATTTGCAACACAGTAGCGTTGACGATATCGACAAAGAAGGCACCAACCATTGGTACAATCAAAAACGCCTTAGGCGAGGGCAGATAGCGGTCGGTTACTGCCTGCATATTAGCAATAGCGGTTGGGGTTGCACCCATCCCGAAGCCGCAATGGCCGGCTGACAACACAGCGGCATCATAATTTTTGCCCATGACTCTAAAGGTTATAAAGTAAACATATAGAATCATAACGAATGTTTGCACCAGCAAGATAATTAACACAGGGCCTGCCAGTTCAGTCAACTCCCACAGTTTCAACGACAACAATGCCATCGCCAAAAACAGACTCAAAGAAGCATTACCGATTACATCAATAGCACGGTCAAACATGTCAAAATCAAAAGCTATGGTCAAGGAGTTACGAATAATCACACCGCCTGCTAATGCCCAGACAAAGGTGGGCAATTCAAACGCAGTGCCTGCTGCAATTAGGGTCATTATGTCTGCAAAAGCTAGAGCCGCCGCAAATAAGGCTAAGGTTTCAATGGTAGAAGAAGCGGTAATCAGGCGAATGTTATCAGGTTTTTCAAACATCTCTTCTTGTCTATGATCACTATCTTCGCTATGTTTGGTACTATACAGCGACTGCTCAGCAGCGAGTTTTTCCACCTCACTCGGGTTTGGATTGTCTGGTGTGGGGGTTAGGCCAAGATTTTTGATCAATCTGCGAGCAACAGGGCCGCCAACGATCCCGCCCGCTACCAATCCGTAGGTTGCAACCGCGATACCTAATGTCGTCGCTCCAACCACACCGTACTGCTCTTCTAATACCACGCCCCACGCTCCTGCCGTGCCGTGTCCACCAGTTAGAGCAATAGAACCTGTTACTAGTCCGAGTAGAGGATCAAGTCCAAGTGCGCTGGCCATTGCCACGCCAACGACATCTTGCAAGACAATAAAGACGGATACCACGATGGTAAAAATCAATAACGGCGTACCACCTGCTTTAAGCCTACCAAAATCAGCACTTAATCCAATAGATGCAAAAAACATCAACATGGTAGCCGTTTGTAATCCTTGGTGAAAGTTAAAGCTATAGCCCCAAATGAAGTTAAGGGCATAGACAACAACTGCAGCAACTAAACCACCCGCAACTGGCTCTGGAATATTAAAGTCCTCTAAGAACTTAATTCTCTTAACCATAAAACGTCCAAGTAACAGCACTAATGTTGCAAGTATCAGTGTGTAATAGCCATTTAGCGTAACTTCCATAGGTTGATCCTTCTTATAAATATAAATTAACCTAAATTTAGGATAGAATCAGTCTTATCCCAAATTCATATTGTTGTAATAAGTAGCTAAAATGAATTGTTTTGGCGTACATTCAATTTAGTGCGGCTATTGTAATGATTAGCGGTTAAAAAATATACAATTTCTAGAATTTCTACTGGTGATTATATGTTTTTCTTTCCTATTTAAAAGTGGCAGTTTGCGCATAAAAAAACGCCAGCACGGATGCTGACGTTGTAGTATTACTTGTTTTAGACTGAGTCTATATTATCTATGACTGTCTTGGCTGATGTGTACATCATCCACTATTAAGCACGGGTTTCGCCATGACCATAGACAATCCATTTTTGTGAAGTCAGACCTTCAAGTCCCACTGGACCACGGGCGTGAATTTTGTCTGTTGAAATACCAATCTCAGCGCCGAGTCCATATTCAAAACCATCAGCAAAGCGACTTGAGGCGTTAATCATGACGCTCGCTGAGTCCACTTCACGGATGAAGCGTTGCGACTTGCTGTAGTTATCGGTAATAATCACGTCAGTATGTTGGCTACCATGGGTATTGATATGTTCGATTGCTTCATCTAGGCCGCTAACGATTTTAACAGCCAGTATTGGTGCTAAATATTCGGTATCCCAGTCTTCTTCAGTTGCGGCTGATAGATGACCTTTAAGCTTGGCATTGTCATTCAGAATCGCTTGCGATTTGTCATCGAGACGCAGTTGCATGGCATCATCCGCTTTTATTATGGCTTCAGCAATTTGTGGCAATAATTCATTGGCAATTGCTTCATCAACTAATAAGGTCTCCATAGTATTACAGGTGCCATAACGATGGGTCTTGGCATTGACACTGACTTCGATAGCAATTTTTGGTTCGGCATCGCGATCGATGAAGGTATGACAGTTACCATCTAGATGCTTAATGACGGGCACTTTTGCATCACGGCTAATGCGTGCAATCAAGCCTTTACCGCCACGTGGCACAATCACATCAACGTATGCTGTCATAGTAATCAATTCGCCAACCGCAGCGCGATCAGTGGTTTGTAGTACTTGAACGCTATGCTCAGGTAATCCGGCGTTTTTTAGACCGCGGTGGATACATTTAGCAATTGCCTGGTTAGACTCAAACGCTTCAGAACCACCGCGCAAAATAATGGCATTGCCAGATTTGAGCGCTAGTGATGCGGCTTCTAAGGTCACGTTGGGACGCGACTCATAAATCATACCAACCACGCCGAGAGGCACACGCATTTTACCTAAATGAATTCCTGACGGCTGAAAAGTCATATCAGTGACTTCGCCGATAGGATCCGGTAGCGTTGAGACGTCTTTAAGACCTTGGAGCATGCCATCAAAGCGCTCATCATTAAGCTCTAAGCGATCAAGTAATGCGGCATCAAGATTATTCTTTTGGCCGTTATCCATATCAGTCTTATTAGCCGATAAAATATCCTGCTTGGCACTGACTAATTCATCATGAATGGTCATGAGTGCTGAGTTTTTAGCACTGGTATTGGCAGCAGCGAGGGCACGAGAGGCCGCACGTGCTTGCTGACCAACGGTTTGCATATAAGCGGTAATGTCGGTGGTATCTGATTGGCTCATAAATTATTTTCCTTATGGGGATAAATGGGGATAAATGGGGATAAATGGGCGATAAAGAGCACTCTAAATTTTTTATAAATTTCAGAGTGTCATAAAGAGTGTCATAAAAAGGCGGCAAATAATTTGCTAAATGCAGCAAAAGCGCCCAAACAGGCGAAAAATGTGCCAAATATCAGTAATGATTGATAAAAACGGAAGGATTAACACCTTTAATGGCGTTATGCTATTTAACATAGAGGAGATTAGGGTAAGAGTAAAGACGAATTTGTGAACAGCACCCCTTTACAATCGGGTTTTTAGCACTTTTGTGGCGGCCATTCGTATCTTCTATTCGTATCTTCTATAAGGCGCATTCTAAGATATAACTTTTATAGTGGGACTAATTTTAAGAGAAAGAAGCTACCGGCGTGGTGACTGCTAATGCCCCTACTGACTCGATATCAAATGATGACGTGGCTGTGGCTACTGCTGAAGATGGCGTCGTTATTGATGATTCTGAAATATTGGACGGTACTGAAACCGAAGAATATATTTCAACTTACTAAGTTAGCAGATAAAACCACGCTTAGTACGCTAAGATGATAAAATAAAGCCCAGAGCTGTAAGCGCAATCTGAGCCTTATTCGATGCCAGCACAAAACAGCAGGACAGACAGAGAATTTGCCTTTTTGTCTCTATATTTTTACTCATATTCATTGGAAGTCTGTTAAACCATGCTTGATATTGCAAAAAATTCGACCCGACCTATCGCCTTAGATCTTCAAGACGTTCATAAAAGCTTCGGCTCATTGGCAGTGCTAAAAGGCGTGTCCCTCACTGCCTATGATGGTGATGTGATCTCTATCTTAGGCTCTTCTGGCTCTGGCAAATCCACTTTATTACGTTGTATTAATCTGCTTGAAAAGCCAACCCAAGGCAGTATCAGTATCGGTAATGAACAGCTGATACTAAAGCCTAATAAGTCCGGTGAGATGCAAGCGGCAGATATCAAGCAGCTAGAGAGCTTGCGCGCGCGCGTGGGCTTCGTGTTCCAAAACTTTAACTTATGGCCGCATAAGACAATTTTACAAAACATCATTGAAGGGCCGACTCAAGTTTTAAAAATCAAAAAAGATCAGGCCATTAGTGATGCTGAAAAATTGCTTGATAAGGTCGGTCTGCTCGATAAGAGAGACGCCTATCCTGCGAACCTATCTGGTGGTCAGCGCCAGCGCGTAGCGATTGCACGGGCGCTTGCAATGCAACCCCAAGTATTATTATTCGATGAACCTACCTCCGCCCTTGACCCTGAACTGGTCAATGAAGTGCTTGCCGTGATGCGTGAATTGGCAGAAGAGGGGCGTACCATGCTGATTGTCACCCACGAGATGCGTTTTGCTCGGGAAGTGTCCAGCCAGGTGGTATTTTTACATCAGGGTGTTATTGAAGAGATGGGCACACCTGAACAAGTCTTTGATAACCCTACTTCTGAGCGTGTTAAAGACTTTATGGCGGCGCATCGCTAGACTGGTATTATAAAGAGCTATAGAAAACTATTGCTGTGAAATGCTGGTCTGTTATAAAGTCACCTTTGTGGAGTGCCTGCTACAAATTGCTTACCATCAAACGCCTGCTATAAATTGAGAGTACTAAAGCAGTCATGATGAGATGACTGATTTCACGTGCTAACTGGCCATCATCAGCGATTAAACAGTCATTATCAGCAATTAAGTCAAAGTAAATATTTAATGGACTGTTAAGAGGTTAAGGCAATCTTAACCTGACTTTGTATCTTGTTCAAACCCGTTTCTAACAATCCCATTAAACTGCTAAGGTAACCTTTTATTACTGGATAATGACAGTCAATATGTAAAACGTTTGTTTTTGATATTTGAGTCAGGTATTATCGGTAAGATTATAAGCTGTTAATAACAGCCCCTATTTCATTTTTTATTGACTGATTTTATCGTCTGGCAAGGAATTCAGAGGGTAAGGTATCAGCAACACCCATCAGAAAATAAGGAACGCACAATGTCGAACTCCCGTCTATTGTGGTCATCGATGACCATTACCGCAGCCCTAGCGCTAGGTGCCTGTAGCCAACCCGCTAACGAAGCCACCGATGCTGATGCTTCTGCTGCAGACGTGGCCGGCAAAACTATTCGTATCGCTACCGAAGGGGCTTATCCTCCCTTTAACTATACCAATGCCGATGGCAGTATAGCGGGCTACGATATCGATGTTGCTAATGCCTTATGTGAGCAGATGAAAGCCAAATGTGAGATTGTCGCTCAAGATTGGGACGGCATTATTCCAGGTTTGCTGGCACAAAAATACGACGCAGTCGTTGCTGGCATGTCCATCACACCTGAACGTCAAGAAAAGGTCGATTTTACCGAGCCTTATTTTGCTAATACCATGGTGTGGTTGACTGATACCAAGGGTAGCTTTGATCCTATGGCGATCAAAGACCTAACGCTTGGTGGTCAACGTTCAACGACTCCTGGTGCGTACTTACAAGATAATTATGAAGGTAAAGACGGCAATACTGTGCAGTTATATGATAATTATGACAATGCTTATTTAGATCTAAAATCTGGTCGTAGTAACGCAGTATTGGCCGAGAAAGTCTCTGCTAAATCATGGTTAGCTGACAATCCTGACGGTTTTGGTATCGTGGGTGATGAAATTGATAATGATGACAATATTGCTATTGCTGTTCGTAAAGGTGATCCCCTCAGAGACGATTTTAATAAAGCCCTTAGCGAAATCCGTAGTAACGGTGAGCTGGCGCGTCTTGAGCAGGCAAACTTTAACAAGTAAATTGCGAGTCAATACCCTGCTGGTAAATATACTAAGGAATAGCAAATATGACCATTTCAATGACCTCATCAATGAAAACCAAAGCATTATGGCTAGCACCGCTTAGTGCGGCAATAATAATGCTCGCAGGCTGTAATAACAGCTCAACTCCAGAAGACAGCGCAGCAGCCGATACCGCAACTGACGCCGCGCCAATGAAAATAAAAATCGCTACTGAATCCAGCTATAAGCCTTTTAGCTATACTGATGCTGATGGCAAGCTTATCGGCTATGAAATTGAGTTAGTCGACGCCCTATGCGCGCAAATGAAGGCAGATTGTGAGCTTATCTCGCAAGATTGGGACGGTCTTATCCCAGGTCTAAATGCGCAAAAGTTTGATGCCATTATCGCTGGTATGTCGATTACCCCGGAACGCAAAGAAGTAGTAGAGTTCACCGATCCCTATTTTCATACTGGCATCATCTTGATTGGCAAAAAAGGTGATGACATCAGTGTTGACGGTCTAAAAGATCAACCAGTGGCGTCACAGCGCTCAACCGTCGCATCGCAATACTTGCAAGATGAGCATGCAGAGGCCGATATCAAGCTTTATGATACCCAAGATAATGCCTATCTAGATCTCACGTCAGGTCGTGTTCGTGCGATGATGTCGGACAAAGTGACGGGTATTGATTGGTTGAAAACAGAAGCGGGTAAGGACTATGAAGTCAAAGGTCAAGAGATCAGTACTGACGAAGATGCGATGGGTATTGCTTTCCGTAAAGCCGATCCTTTAGTTGCTAAATTTAATAAAGCGTTGGCTGAGCTAAAAGACAACGGCACGTATGACCAAATCACTGGCAGCTACTTTGGCACCAGTTCAACGGCTGCTGCACAAAAAGCAGTCGCAACCGTTGGCGTGAAAGAAGTCATGGTCGTTGATGATGCTAATGTTGAAGAACAACCAGCCAAAGCAGCTGGTTACTAAGCACTCGCTAGCCAATAGCCGTCAGTAAAACTTTTATTAAGGAAGAACGTCAAGGATGACCATGAGCAAAAACTTTGCCCCAACTATAGCCCACACTAACTTCATAACAGCCCGTCGTGGATCGACTTCATTGCTGGCGACTGCTGCTATCTTAATGTTAGCAGGTTGTAGTGGGGGTCAAGATAGCGCTGATGATAATGCTGCTGCTAGTACAGACGCCACAGCTGTAACCACAGAAGAAGTGTTACGTATCGGCACAGAAGGGGCTTATGCGCCTTTTAACTTTACCAATGCTGATGGTACGCTTGGTGGCTTCGATGTCGATATGGCCAACGCTATATGTGCTGACATGCAAGTCACTTGTGAGATTACTGCTCAAGATTGGGACGGTATCATCCCTGGTCTCAAAGCCGGCAAATATGACGCGATTGTAGCGGCTATGTCAGTGACACCTGAACGGGCGCAGCAAGTTAGCTTTACCGATCCGTACTTTAGTAATAGCCTAGTATTTTTGGCCAAAAAAGACAGCAGTTTCGATCCTAGTGATAGCAGCGATATCAATGCGCAATCCATTGCCGCTCAGCGTTCTACGGTTTCTTCACAGTGGTTGGAAGGTGCGTATCCAAAAGCAGATATGAAGCTATACGATACGCTTAGCAATGCCTTTTTGGACTTAGAGTCAGGCCGTGTTGATGCTATGATATCTGATAAACTACCAGCCATAGAATGGCTTAGCTCGCCCACAGGCAGTAATTATGCTTTGAAAGGGGATGAGATTGATATCAATGATAATTTTGCGATAGCAGTACGTCCTGGTGATGAGCTACAAGCAAAGATCAATAAATCGTTAGCGAATATAAAAGCCAATGGCACTTATGATGAAATCAATCAAAAGTACTTTGCCGTTCCGGTCTCCGCAACGCAGTAATTGCTGCCACGACAACTCATGAAGCCCCTGCCACAGACACGGTTTTGCAGTAGCAGCGACTATTAAATAGACCGATGATCAGACCAAAGGATATCGCTATCTAAGCGATATCCTTTTTTTGTTACAAAACTGACCATCCAATCCTGCCGAATCTAAGTGGTTTTTGTGGTTTTTAATAGCATAAGGGTCTCTTTAAGCTGAGCTTTTGCGTGCAAGCGTTAACATAGTTGAGCATGATTATGATAAAATCAGCGCTCATTTTTGTCGAATCAGTTACCGCGTGAATTACCGGCAGTATACACGTGGCTCTAACACCCAGGGGTAATATGCAGCGCTATATAGACGGTGCTAAATTATTAATACTGATTCTGCTATTTGATATTTCGCTAACTTGCTAATATAAAGAGATCGAGTGGACCATTGTGTTTGATTTACAAGGATTTGGCGCGCTATTACTGAGCGGCGCTACCGTTACCATCCAACTTGCCGTGACCAGCTTAATTATAGGTATGGCTTTGGGGTTACTGGGTGCCACTGCCAAGCTGTCTAATGTTTGGTTGCTACGTAAGATTGCGACTGTATACACGGCGACCATGCGTGGTATTCCTGAATTGCTATTAGTGCTGTTTATCTATTACGGTGGCTCTATCTTGCTGATGAGCATCCTCAAAAAGTTCGGCTATAATAATTACGTCGAGATCAGTGCCTTTTGGGGTGGGGTAATGGCATTATCGATTGCTTTCGGTGCTTATGCGACTGAAATACTTCGAATGTCGATCCAAGAGATTCCGGTTGGTCAAAGTGAAGCGGCACAAGCCATTGGGATGCGTCCTTTGCAGACTTTTTATCGCATTACTTTGCCGCAAGTTTGGACAATTGCTTTGCCGGGTTTGGGTAACTTGTTTTTAGTGCTGCTTAAAGACACCGCCCTAGTATCAGTAATCGGTCTCAAAGATATTATGTACCAGTCATCGCGCGCCGCGCAGTCAACTCAGCAGCCGTTTACCTTTTATATGGCAGCGGCTGTTATTTACTTAGGCCTGACGATGATCATTACTGGCTTTATGATGTGGCTTGAATGGCGCGCCAATCCAGCAGCGCGCTATGCCAAAAAGCTGAGCCGTCAATCAACCAACCGTCAATCGACCATAGGGTAGGGAGAGTCTCATGGATTGGAATTGGCAGGTTATTTTTGAT
Source organism: Psychrobacter sp. PL19 (assembly GCF_017875835.1). Classification (NCBI taxonomy): domain Bacteria; kingdom Pseudomonadati; phylum Pseudomonadota; class Gammaproteobacteria; order Moraxellales; family Moraxellaceae; genus Psychrobacter; species Psychrobacter sp. PL19. The sequence continues at coordinate 164,222 of NZ_JAGING010000001.1, read as the reverse complement.
CATATCCCAGACTTACTAGGCGGTGCAGTATTGACCGTACAGCTGGTAGTCATCTCCGGCATTATTGGGCTATTTTTTGGCTTGATTTTAGCGCAATTGCGTTTGTCTAAAAGCTGGCTAGTACAGATCTTACCGTTTCTTTATATCTTCTTTTTCCGAGGCACGCCGCTGCTAGTACAGATATTTTTGATTTATTACGGACTTGGGCAGTTTGAAGCCGTTCGTAACTCATTCTTATGGGAACCGGTGCTCAGTCAGGCTTATTGGTGTGCAATCATTGCCTTTACTCTGAATACTAGCGCTTACTTAGCGGAGATTATCCGCGGCGCCATTCAAACCATCCCAGTTGGTGAGCTCGAAGCTGCCGACGCTATTGGTATGTCAAAATGGCAGAAGCTCACACGGATTACTTTACCTCGCGCCTTTGGTATTGTGATTCCTGCTTATAGTAATGAAGTGATCTTTATGCTCAAAGGTAGTGCTCTAGCCTCGACTATCGCTCTGATGGACATCACTGGTGTGGCGCGTACTATCAGTGCGCGTACTTATACCTTGATGGAGCTGTTCTTCGCGGCCGGTATCGTTTATTTGCTATTGTCATGGGTCATTTTATTCAGCTTTAGAATGTTTGAAAAAAGAATGAATCGCTATATGACTTACGTGCCACCAGATGTGACCACCCATACTATTACCTAGGGCATGTTATCAAGTCTTGCTGTCTTTATTACTAATACCCATAAATTTATTATGAGAGCTTAGCATGAGCCAATCGTTACCTAGTCCTGTAGTAAACGCCGCCGAAGAGAATGAGGTCAAAGCTACTGCTAGTTATGACAAGCGTGCAGTTATTGGTAAAGTGGTCTGTGTTGGTCGTAATTATGCTGCGCACGCTCATGAATTGGGTAATGAGGTACCAACCTCACCAATATTATTTATGAAACCAGCCTCATCTGTGGTTTTTGTTGGTAAGGACTCAGTTGCTAATAGTATTGTCCGTCCAGATTCAACAATACACGGTGATACTCACTATGAAGTGGAGTTGTGCATTCAGTTATCAGCTGATTTGAATAATGCCAATATTGAGCAGGCACAGCAAGCGATTGGTGGGGTGACTCTAGGGTTGGATTTAACCTTGCGCGACTTACAAAGTCAGCTGAAAGAAAAAGGCCAACCTTGGGAGCGTGCGAAGTGTTTTGACGGCGCTTGTGTATTGGCTGAATGGATCGACCCGCAAGCGTTTGGCGACTTTCGCAAAGTTAGCTTTCAGTTAACTATTAATGATCAGCTTAAACAAGATGGCGATAGTGCGTTAATGCTATTTCCAGTGTATGAGTTACTCGCTGAGATTAGCCGTGCCTTTAGTCTACAAGCGGGCGATGTCATCATGACTGGCACGCCAAGTGGTGTTGGCATATTACAGGCTGGTGATCGGTTAAGGCTTAAACTTGGTGAGCACGAGTGGCAGGCGCGCGTACAATAAAATTCCTGAGTTAAGACTCATTTTTATAAGTTAAAAATCTCAAGCCTGGCTTGGGATTTTTTGGTTTAACGAGTCCTGGTCAAAACTGAGCCATCATTAAAATAAAGCATCATTAAAAACTATCCTCAAACGGTCAGCTGTTTTTCAACGAACTGTCATAAATGCTAAGTACACTCAGGTATGTTTACGCTTTGGTGGCTTGATAAGTCCAGTCATCAAAATGCCATTTATGATAATCTAGCCTAACAGCAAGGTGACCGATAATGACCGTACTTAATGAGACACAAAACCTCGCCCACGAAGTCGTTGAAGACTCCAACCCTACTAACAATACTGATTTTCAGACCATTATTAAGCGCCGACTGAATCGTCGTAATATCTTAAAGGGTGGTACAGGCCTGACGGCTGCAGCGTTCTTTGGAACTTTGCCATTAGTTGGCTGTAGGGTCGGTGGTAGCAGTAATAATCTAAATCCTATCACCACTACTGATAATAATGTTGCTATCCCTGCGATAGGTGATTTAAAACGCCCTGAGACTTTAAGGTTCACTGCTGTTCCACACTCGACTGCCGAGACCATGAGCGTGGCTGAGGGTTATAAAGCTGAGATAATATTACCCCTAGGGACACCGTTGATTTCTGGCATTGAGAATTGGAAAGACAACCGTGAGCAGTCAGCTGAGTCATTTGATTGGCGTATGGGTGACAATCATGACGGCATGTGGTTCTTTGGCAAAAAAGACAGTGCATATGATGCAAAAGCCTCAGACAACGGCTTGTTAGTGATGAATCATGAGTACGTCAATAGTGCCGAGCTGAGTCCTTTTGGTTATTTCGTGACTCCAGATAAGGATGCTGAGACTATATACCAAAGTCGACGGCTGGCAAGTGATGTACGCCGTGAAGTCAATTGTCATGGGGTTTCTGTGGTTGAGATGACCCGTCGTTCAGATGGCGTGGGTTATGAAATGGTACTCAACTCAAAATACAATCGCCGCCTTACCAGTAGTACGCTGGCGACCTTTACCGGACCAGTTGCAGGCTCAGACCTAGTCAAAACTAAATTTGACCCAACCGGTTATCAGACCCGCGGTATCAATAATAACTGCGGCGCTGGCTTATCACCTTGGGGCACGTATCTAACCACGGAGGAGAATTTTTTAGGGGTCTTTGCCCGTGGGCAGGATGCCAGCCAATTAAGTGCCACGCAAAACGCTGGCCGTGCGCGTTACGGGGCTACAGAAGACTTTTCTGGTTGGGGCTATTTATGGCACACCCCCGATGCTAAGGAGGCCAAAGTCGCCGATGAGTTCTCGCGTTGGGACATGACAGTGGTCGGTGCAACAGCGGCTGATGACTACCGTAATGGTTTTAATACCTTTGGGTTTATGACTGAAATAGACCCTTTTGACCAAAATTCTGTACCGCAAAAGCGTACGGCACTGGGACGTTTTGCGCATGAGAACTGCGCTTATGCGCCGGTTGAGTCAGGAAAGCCGGTAGTCTTTTATATGGGTGATGACGCACGCGGCGAATATATCTACAAGTTTGTCTCTAATGCTTTATGGTCAAACAGTGATATTGGTGGTGGTTTAAAAGCAGGTAGCAAATATATGGACGAGGGTACGTTACATGTCGCTATCTTTAATGATGATGGCAGCGGTAAGTGGCAGCCGTTGATACATGGGCAAAATGGACTGGATGCTGCTAACAGCGCGCTGCCGTTCAATGGACAAGATGAGGTTTTAGTTTTTGCCCGTGCTGCTGCTGACGCATTGGGTGCGACCAAAATGGATCGCCCAGAATGGGTGTCGGTCAGCCCCATAACTGGTGAGGTTTATGTCACCTTAACCAATAATAAGCTGCGGGGCGAACGTGAGGACCAACCAGTCTCGGCCACTAATCCACGCAGTTACCAAGCGCGCGGAAAAGATCGCGGTAATGACAATGGCCACATTATCCGCTGGGCAGAGACCGGTGGTGACCATGCGGCAATGAGCTTTGAATGGGATATTTATTTGTTTGCCTCACCTAGTGATTTGGCCGCAGAAAATTTATCAAAATTAAATGATAACAATGATTTTTCTTCACCAGATGGTTTATATTTTGATCCGCGTGGGGTACTGTGGATTCAGACTGATGATGGTGCATATACCGATACCAGCAGCTGTATGTTACTAGCGGCACTACCAGGCAATGTGAGTGACGGCGCGCCTACAGTAACCTCGGCAGGGCGGCAGACTCGAGTCGGTACGTTCGCAAATAATGATAATATCAAACGTTTCTTTGTCGGCCCTGAAGGTTGTGAAGTGACTGGTATTACCATGACCCCAGACTTCAAAACGCTATTTATTAATATTCAGCATCCTGGTAATACCTGGGGTGCAGCCGATGGTGGCAGTACACCGCGCTCAGCCACAGTCATGATTACCAAAGAAGATGGTGATGTGATATTAGCGGAGTCATTTGGTCCATCGGCGTCTACGACCTAAAAATAGCAGATTTAAATAAAAATTCTACATAAAGTCCCAAGCTATGATTTGGGATTTTTTATTAAATACGGCTTCACTTTAAATAGCACTAGGAAGTAGCATTAAGTAGCACTACTAAGTAGCACTGTAGTATTAACCAGTGATTTAGAAAACGAACGCGGCATTATAATGGTAATAAGAAACGTCAACGCAGTCATCGCTATTATTGGCCTTTGATCTATATTAATATCAAGATGATAGCAGGTGGTGCATTGACTACCCTATAGTACAAATATCCCTTACAACAAGCATACCTGCAACACAAATAATCTACTTTTGTTTATAAAATTATAGGATAGAATACCACTCTATCCTTACTACTGAATATGCCAGAACTATGCCCAGTCCCAATTCGTTACATGACGATTATACTATCCATAATCAGGGTACTAGTGAAGCCAGTACTCAGCCTGAACTTGATACTCAAGCTAGCTCTGAATTCAGTTCTGAAGCCAGCTCTGATGAAGCCAGCTCTGATGCTAGCACGTCACTTCAGGGTGACGTGTATGAGCAGCTGGCTCAGCTGGAATACATTTATGTGGATAAAACAGCCAGTTTTATAACAGAGGAGAGTAGCGCTGCAACCTTAGGCGAGCCCCTTTCTTTAGGCGATATATTTGAAGGGTTGGCTCAGTTGGCAACCATGGGGATAGTAGAAGTCACTGATATAGTAGAAGCCGTCCATCGTGAGATTATTTTACGACCATTAGGGCGCTTGGATGATCGCAATCTCACCAAGTGGCAACGCGGTCTTACTGGACGAATATATAGTACGGTACGTTATGTAATGTCAGTGGTAGGTACTAATTTAACATCAGGGCTTTGGCTGTATAACAACATACGGAATCAAAAAAACGTCCCCCCTCTACCTAGGAAATTGAGGCGGTTGGTCAATATTCTCAATGGCGTTATGGGTGATCATCTTGTTAATCATCATAATCCACTCGCTGTGCCGATGGCTCTATACGATCGCTCTTTACATAAAAAATATAGCCATCTACAGCAAGGTGAAATATCAGGTCGTATTATCATTTTATGTCATGGGCTTTGTATGAGCCATTTAACCTGGAATGTATTCAAGAATAATAATCTAGGTGAACGCATTAGTCGTAGCCAGCCGAAATCTACCATTTTATATCTTAATTACAATACTGGACGACATATTTCAAGCAACGGGCGTAACCTCTCTCAAGTACTACAAGATTTAGTCAATAATAATCCAGGCATCACTCAAATTGATTTAATTGGCCATAGTATGGGTGGCTTAGTCGCTCGTAGCGCCCTATTTTATGGTAAAGAGCAAGGCTTTAATTGGGTAAAACAAGTACACAATCTCGTTACTCTAGGGTCTCCGCATCAAGGCGCAAGCTTAGAACGTATAGGCAGTTATGTGCAAGATAGGATTGCTAAGCTTCCTTTTGCTGGGTCATTAGCCAAGTTAGGTGATTTGCGTAGTGCAGGCATCATTGACCTACGTTATGGCAGTATTCGTGATGCCGACTGGAAGTCTTTAGAAGGTCGCAGCGTTTTGCCACAAGAATTTCGCCATCCTACTCAGCTGCCTTTGCATGTCAATACCTACCTCATTGCGGCCACCTTAGTTGATTCTAGTTACGATTCTAAAATGACAGGATTGCTAGGTGATGGTCTGGTTACGATAGAATCTGCCTTAGGTGAACATACTGGCGAGCATGCTTTGACCGTACCGGAAGAACGTAAGGCCATTTTTTATGGGCTCAGCCACTACAACTTACTCTATAGCAAAAGGGTACATAAGCAGGTCATCGAATGGCTATTAGATAATGAGTAAAGTGATGCTAACCAAGGCGACGGCTCAAAAACTAAGTCTGGGTCTGGAAAGTAGCCCTCATATATATTCTTATCCAAATGACTTAAATATGATGTTATGAAGAGCATCAGTCCTAGTATTGCTGCATGTATAGTCAATGAAAAGTAATATCGATACATAAGCTACTGCTGGCATAAGTTTTTCTTGCTTGCTGTGCCTACGCAGACAGAGGCGGCAAAAATCTTATACCAGCAGTACCGTCGCGTTTTTAAGGTGTGTTAACTATATCAGTAAAGTAGCGTTAATTACCGGCATAAAAAAACCCTCAAGTATTATACTTGAGGGTTTTAGATAACAAGCAGGCTGAGTTAAACTAATAAGTAAACATTACTCAGCAAATATTGCCGCAACATCCTCTTTATTAAAACGATAAATCTCACCGCAAAATCCGCAATCCATCTCAAAAGCGCCGTCTTGTTCTTCGCAAATCTCTAAAGCTTCGGCTTCACCAATCTGCTCAATCGCCATTTCACACTTCTGTTTTGAGCAGGTACAACCAAATGCTAGCGCCACCGGTTCAGGTAATACCACCTGTTCTTCATTGTACAGACGATATAACAGTTCATTGGTCGGTAGCGACGTTAGCTCTTCCGGCTTAATCGTGCGTGTCAGTACAGATAAGCGTGGCCACAAATCGGTATCGACCTGTTCTTGTTCTTCGTCGTCACGGCGCGGTAACAACTGTACCAGTATGCCACCCGCTTGTAGACCGTCTGATGCTAGGTTAATCAGCGTTGGAATTTGTGCCGATTGTTTTTGGTAATGGGCCAAGCAGTCGGCTAGATTGTCATGACTGCGCTCGACAATCCCCTGATAGGGCTCGCCACCCTCAGGTTGAATATTAATAAATAATACCCCTTGGCCTACAGCACCAAGCTCAGCAAATGCGTCATTGGCGTGGGTCATGCTTTCCCACGCCTGTACTTGCTCATCGCTATCCGCTTTCCAGCTGGCTAGCGCACGGATGATACCGTCTTGGTCACATTCAGCCATAGCCCAATTAAGCAGACTGTCACTATCTGATGACTGTAATTGAATAGACAGATGACCATCAATTTTAACCGTACCAATAAGCAAGCTTGCCGCGGTCAGCATCTCACCTAATAAGCGTTTAATAGCTTCGGGATAGGGCTTTTGAGCGATCGTAGTGGCATAACTGCGCGATAGGCGAACCACATCGCCACGCACGGGAGAGTCTTCGATAAAAAAGCGCTGACGTAGGTCATTATCGATAGAGATGCTGTCAGTATTTGGCGTTTGGTCGTTTTGATTTGCTTGAGTCATAAGTCAATTGTCTTGTTAAGAAGTTGGTAGCTTTATGGGGGTTACTCGCAAGTTATCAATAATAAGATTGGGAGGAATACGTCATAAACCAATAGATCAACTATAGTCAATGAAACGTAATATCGATAAATAACCTACTGCTGGCATAAGTTGTTCTTGCTTGCTGTGCCTACGCAGGCAGAGGCGGCAAAAAGCTTATACCAGCAGTATCCTAGCGTTTTTAGTATCCTAGCGTTTTTAAGGTATTTTAACTATATTGGTTGAATGCTTAAACGCTATCATAATAAGTTTTATTTCCACTGCATGAATCCTATCGTCTATCACGACCAGCTCGGTTTATTATTGAGATAAAAAGTCTTTACTCAGTAACAAAAGCAAGAAATTCAAAGCAGAGCGATAACAATTAAATATTTATTCTTAAGGAAAAAGTTACTAACGGTAGCGAAAGTGTTGTACAGTAACATTAAGTTGCATTATGATAACTCACAATAACAGCACGGACGCATAGCGTTAACTTAATTGACACTAGTAGCACGCAAGCTCGCTCCCAATTTTATGATGATGTGATAAAAGGATGTATCTAATGACTTATTCTATCTCCAAACCGTTAACCTTAGTAGCCTGCATAGCATTAGGTTTAGCTGGCTGTAACAACAGCAACCAAACAGCCACTGATGATGCGGCGACCGCCGATGGTGCAGCCACTACTAACGGCACGCTACAAAAAATCAAAGAGTCAGGAACTATCGTGGTCGGTCATCGTGACTCTTCGATTCCTTTCTCTTATATTTCAGATGATCCCAACCAGCCTATCGGCTATGCTCATGATTTAGAAATGAAAGTAGTTGAAGCGGTTAAGCAAAAGCTAAATATGCCAGACCTCAATATTCGCTATAACCTCGTCACCTCACAAACTCGTATCCCATTAGTACAAAACGGTACCATTGACTTTGAGTGTGGCTCAACGACCAACAACGAAGAGCGCCAAAAACAAGTCGCCTTCTCAAACGGTTTCTTTGAAATTGGTACGCGATTATTAACCAAAACTGACTCCGGTATTAAAGATTTTGAAGACCTAAAAGGTAAAACGTTAGTAACCACAGCGGGCACCACTTCAGAGCGTTATATCCGTCAATATAACGACGAAAAGAAGATGGGTATCAGTATCATTTCGGCAAAAGATCATGGTGAAGGCTTCTTGATGTTAGAGAATGGCCGCGCTGATGCCTTTATGATGGATGATGTCTTACTTGCAGGCGAAAAAGCCAAAGCGAAAAATCCTGATGAATGGGTCATCGTTGGTACGCCACAATCATTTGAGATCTATGGCTGTATGATGCGTAAAGACGACCCTGAATTTAAAGCCGTGGTTGATGAAGCGTTGGCCAATGTCTTTAGCTCAGGCGAGATCAATGCTATTTATGACAAGTGGTTCCTAAATCCGATTCCACCTAAAAACGTCAACCTAAACTTTGAGATGTCAGATAACTTAAAAGCACTGATCGCTAATCCACATGATAGTGCCCAGCCTAAAGTTGCTACGGCACAGTAATGACCTTTTGTCCCTCAATATAGCTCACTTGTGCGCCTAAGCCAGTGTTTAACACTGGCTTAGCGCATGAGATGAGCCTATTTATCGCTGCTCGGAGAGACAACAATGAACTATAGCTGGAACTGGGGTGTGCTATTTGAGCATACCGGTATCGGCAATGAGCTGTATATTCACTGGATGATTACAGGTCTTGGCTGGCTGCTATTGATTGGTGGTATCGCGTGGGTCATTGCTATGGTTATTGGTACCATCTTTGGTATCATGCGCACTTTACCGAACAAAGCGGCCCGTGGCATTGGCACCGCTTATGTCACGTTCTTTCGTAATATTCCTCTGCTGGTTCAGCTATTCTTTTGGTTTTATATTGCTCCTGGTTGGTTGACGCCTGCGGTACAAGACTGGTGGTATAAGGAGTTATCTCCGAATACCTCAGCTATGCTCTCAGCCAGTATCGGCCTTGGGCTATTTACAGCTGCGCGCATTGTTGAGCAAGTGCGTACTGGTATTGAGTCGCTACCTGAAGGACAAATCAATGCCGCTTATGCATTAGGCTTGAGCATTCCTCAAGCTTATAAAGAAGTGTTGCTACCACAAGCCTTTCGGGTAATTTTGCCACCGCTTAGCTCGGAGCTGACCAACTGTTTTAAAAACGCGTCGGTAGCGTCCTTGGTGGGGGTAATGGAGCTGATTAGCCAAACCAAAACCATCAGTGAATATACCCAAAATAGCCTGGAGATTTACACTTACGCGACCATCATTTATTTGGTGTTCAACCTATCACTGATTGCCATTATGGGACTGATTGAGCGCAAACTTCGCGTGCCAGGGCTTATCGCAGGGGGTCAGAAATGAATATGATGACCGAACTTACTACCGCTTATCCCGCCTTAATAGACGGTATGCTGACTACTTTAAAGGTCCTGTTTTTAGCGATTGTTGGTGGTATCAGTTTAGGAACGGTATTGGCCTTAATGCGCCTATCTGGCATTAAAGCGTTAGAAATTCCTGCCAAGTTATACGTCAATTACTTTCGTTCAGTACCGCTGTTACTAGTACTGCTGTGGTTTTATTTTGCGGTACCGATGATTTATTTTTGGATAGCGGGCAAATACCTACAACTAGATACTGCCTTTGCTTCTTGTGTACTCGCCTTTATGATGTTTGAGGCGGCCTATTTCTCTGAAGTAGTGCGCGCGGGCATTCAGTCTATTGGTAGTGGACAGGTCAATGCTGCTAGAGCATTAGGTATGAATTACGGGCAATCGATGCGCTTAGTGATTTTGCCGCAAGCCTTTCGTAAGATGCTGCCATTGATTTTGCAGCAATGTATTATTTTATTCCAAGACACCACTTTAGTATTTGCTATTGGCTTGACAGATTTTTTCCGTGCCGCCTATGTGCGCGGTGAGCTAATGGGCTTACTAACACCCTATATATTAGGAGCGGGTGCCGTATATTTTATCATTAGCCTCAGTGCCTCTATAGGGGTACAGCAAGTTCAAAAACGCCTAAGGTTCTAGTGACGACTGTCAGTAGACAGCCTTAAAAATAAGCTTTTGTAGAATACGATTAATTTTTATATAATTATTTAAACATACTACTACCCAACAAGATTAAGGTTAGGAGCCAGCAATGAGTAATGCTGATACGTACATGAATGATTTTGGCGGTCTAGTCACGAATAATGGTCATGCTAGTGATGAGATTGTCATCGAGATGAGTGATGTTAGCAAGTGGTATGGTGACTTTCAGGTGCTAAAAAATTGCACTTCGCATGTGTACAAGGGCGACGTGGTGGTAGTGTGTGGACCATCGGGCAGTGGTAAATCAACCCTTATTAAAACTGTCAACGGCTTGGAGAATTTTCAAAAAGGTCAGATAATGGTTAATGGCATTTCTGTCGGAGCGCCAAAGACTAATCTACCCAAACTACGTAGCCGAGTCGGTATGGTGTTTCAGCATTTTGAGCTGTTTCCGCATTTAACCATCATTGATAATCTGACGGTAGCACAAATTAAGGTATTAGGTCGCAGCGAAAGCGAAGCCAAAAAAAAGGCTATGGCCTATCTAGATCGAGTAGGGCTGACCGTACAAGCAGCAAAATATCCAGCTGAGCTATCTGGTGGGCAGCAGCAACGGGTAGCGATTGCTCGTGCCTTAGCGATGGACCCAGTGGCAATGTTATTTGATGAACCAACCTCGGCATTAGATCCTGAAATGATTCAAGAAGTACTAGATGTCATGGTGGAGCTAACACGCGATGGCATGACCATGATGTGTGTGACTCATGAAATGGGCTTTGCCAGCCAGGTCGCCAATCGTATTGTATTTATGGATGAAGGGCATATCGTCGAAAACTGTAGTAAAGATCAGTTCTTTGAAGGAGCGAAAAGTGAGCGCGCGCAAATGTTCTTATCTAAGATTTTGAATCATTAAGCCATTGTTTATATAAGTTAATCGTTACTAAAAGCGCCTACTAGGCGCTTTTTTTTATATTGTTGAGCATGAACAAAACTGTCCTCTTCATCATAATCTAATAGACAACACTCATTTTTGTTGTTTGCCAGCTCGCACGGACGTTCTTTTATCTCAATAATAACGGATCTATAATACGCCCGAGCCGAATTGATTTTTATAAATAAGGTTAATAAGCTTAGCATGGCTCTTTAGCGCATACTGTTGACGTGAGTCATCCTTAGTTTGCTGTTACAATAGCTGAGGCTATTTTTCATATACAAGCCGCAAGACAAAACCTATCTATTATCCATTTATCATAAATAGCATCGCAGGCAGTGGCATAATAACAACAGCTGAGCGGCGCAACCTTTGGAGCCATCATGAGTGTAGAAAATATGTCCACGTCGCCTATGTCATCACCTCAGAAAGATATTGTGATCATCGGTGCAGGTTTAGCGGGCTGGCATGTCATTGATGCGATTCGTAGCAAAGATAAAGATATTCCCATCACCTTAATCACTACCGATAATGGTGATCGTTATCATAAACCTATGCTGACCATGGCTATCAGCCAGAATAAACGCGCTGCTGACCTAGTGCGTGCAACTGGTATTGAGGCCGCGAAAGCCGCGAATATAACATTACTCACCCATACTCAGGTTATTGATATTGATTCTGACAGCCAGCAATTACATCTTGCGGCAACGGGAGCAGCGGATACCCATACTACTAATCCAACATCTATCCATTATGAAAAATTAGTACTGGCAGTGGGTGCTCATCCTATCTTTCCAAAAAGTCTACCTGAAGATTTGGTCTGGCATGTCAACCATATTGAGCGCTTTGGACAGTTGCAAGAAAAACTGGCCACAGGCAGTCAACGGGTGGCTATTGTTGGTGCCGGTATGGTGGGTACTGAAATTGCAGAAGATTTGCTAAAAGCCGGTCATAAAGTCACTCTAATTGATTTGAATAACGCGCCACTATCGCAAATGCTACCACCGCAAGCGACTGCCCGCATTACAACAGCGATTGAATCACAAGGTATTCAGTTTTTGGGTGGCTGTCAGGTATCAGGCATCACTCGTGATAGCGATGGTCAGTTACATATCAGTTATGGGCCTTTAGATACAGGGTCAGAAGATCTCAGTATTCAACAATTCACCCCGCTGGTAGTCGATCATGTGATTGCTAGTACCGGGCTATTGGTCGATGATAAATTACCTACCGCTGCTGGTATTGAGTTCGATCGTCGTACTGGTATCGTGGTTGATGCGCTCACATTGCGTACTCATGCGGCAAATATTTATGCCATTGGCGATTGCATGTCTATTAATGGCGTGGCGTGTCGTTATGTGGCACCGCTACGGGCGCAGGCAGCAACGATTGCTGATGATATTTTAGGGCATGAGCATGGTGGTTATGATCATAAGCCACCAATGATACGTTTGAAAAATAAAGCTATTTCGGTGATGGTGACTGGCGTACCGAAGGCTACTGGCAATTGGCAAGTAAAAAGCGACAGTGCTGACGAGTTAGTCATGGAACTGCTCGACGATCATGAGGCAGTAAGCGCTACGGTAACCATAAAAGCACCTATCATAGCTAAGGCGTAGCCACTGTTAGATTAATTAATATCTAGCAAGTTACTTAAAATTTAGCAAGTTACTTAAAATTTAAAGCCAGCGTCGCATTATAAGACATGCCGCTGGCTTTTTTTATTTTTACAGTATGAATGAAGAGCTATTCATTTTATTAAGTGATACAGGTTGTATCAATAAAATTGACAGTCTTTCATCGAAGGCATTATAGTACATAGGGTTATAGCAAACATATTTAAGGAAGAATATGGCAGGTTAATAATCTATAACCATTAGCATATTAAGCGCTCACACGGCAATATCTGCTATGAATACGTCTACATGGCAATACAAGCAAGTAAACCAATAAAGCAAAACGAAAGGACTCGTTATGACTCAACCCTCTTATTTTGACACTATTCTTAGTACTATTCCTCACGTTAATATGGGTGCACGTTCTGCCAATGCGCCACTCAGCCAAAGCTATGACAAAGGCCCTGATGTGCCGCTTATTGAAGCGACTATCGGCGACTTTTTTGATGCTATCGTAGATAAATATCCTGAGCGCGCAGCACTGGTGTCACGGCATCAAAATATCCGCTGGACTTATCAAGAGCTGCAACAACAGGTTAATCAGTTGGCCAGTGTTATTATCGAGATGGGACTTGAGATTGGCGATCGCATTGGTATTTGGTCGCACAACAATGCTGAATGGCTTGTGCTGCAGTTGGCAACTGCAAAAGTTGGGGTCATTTTAGTCAACCTTAATCCTGCTTATCGCACTTTTGAGCTGCAGTATGCGTTGAATAAATTAGGCTGCTCAGCACTGGTGTTAATGCGTCATTTTAAAACCAGCGATTACGCACAAATGATCGGTGAGTTGTGCCCTGAGATTTATCATAAGAGCTATCAGCAGCTCGACTTAGTCGAAATGCCTACTGTCGAACGCATCATTTGGATTGATCAGCCTGGTAGTGATGAAGACTTTAATTTTATGCAAAAATTTTCGGCGTGGATAGCAGAGGGCGATGCTAATGATCCGCGCATTGCCGAGCGGCAAGCACAGCTGAAAAATACGGATGCTATTAGTGTGCAGTTTACCAGCGGTACCACGGGTACGCCAAAGGGCGCGACCTTAAGTCATCGTAATATTCTAAACAATGGCTACTTCCTCGGCGAGTCGATGAACTTAACTGAGAAAGACAGACTATGTATCCCTTTGCCGCTTTATCACTGCTTCGGAATGGTTGGTGGTAATTTAGCCATCTTGACCCACGGTGGCTGCGCGGTCTATCCCAATGATGGCTTTGATCCCTTGACCGTATTACAAACGGTAGAAGAGGAAAGGTGTACTGGCTTACTTGGCGTACCGACCATGTTTATCGCTGAGCTTGATCATCCAGAGTTTGAGAGTTTTGATTTGTCCAGTTTGCGAACGGGCATTATGGGCGGTTCTAGTTGTCCGATTGAGGTGATGCGCCGGGTCATCGATAAAATGCATATGAGCGGAGTCACCATTGCTTATGGCATGACGGAAACCAGTCCGGCCTCTTGTCAGACTAATGAGCATACCCCACTTGAAAAAAGAGTGTCCACGGTAGGGTTGGTTTTGCCAGCGATTGAAGTCAAAATTATCGATACCGAAACCGGTGATACTGTAGCGATTGGAGGGACTGGCGAGCTATTGACCCGCGGCTATTCAGTGATGAAAGGTTATTGGGGCAGTCGTTTTAAGACCCATGAAGCCATTCAAGACGGCTGGATGCATACCGGCGATTTGGCCACTATGGATGCAGACGGTTATATCAACGTGGTTGGCCGTAGTAAAGATATGATTATCCGTGGTGGCGAAAACATTTATCCGGTCGAGATCGAAAACTATTTATACCGTCATCCTAAAATCCGCGACGTACAAGTGGTTGGCATACCCGATGAGCGTTATGGTGAGGTATTAGCCGCCTGGATAATTGCCAAAAAGCCGGATAGTTTAACTGAAGACGAGGTACGGCAGTTCTGTCTTGAGCATATTGCCCATTATAAAGTACCGACCTACTATCGTTTTGTCAGCGAATACCCAATGACTATCACTGGCAAAATTCAAAAATTCAAAATCATAGAGCTAATGAAAGCAGAATTGGGATTAGAGTCGATCTAACTTAAAAACGATACAACGATACAACGTTACAACGATACAACATTACTGGGCTGCTGGGATGAATTTTTTGCAGCCTCTGTCACGCGTGCGAACAGCAAGCAAGAAAAATTTATACCAGTAGCACGTTGATTTGAACGACTCTCTTTTATTCTTAACTGACTATAGAGTAGCTTGGTTGGGTAACAATTTACTCATTAATTAAATACTGTTTTTATCAAGTGCTAAAAAAGCCAGCTGTCCATTACACCACTAATTATGAGCTTTTAATTATTTATAATACCTTTCCTAAGGTTTGTTTAAGTGATACATATTGTATCGATATCATTGACAGCCTTTCATTGAAGGCGTTATAGTAGTTGGCAAGATATAAAACAGATTCAAGGAACAATAGAACCTGTTAGCAGGCTATAGTAAAGTAAAATAATAAAGTACAACGAAAGGACTCGTTATGACTAATCCCTCCTATTTTGATACCATTCTTAATAATGTCCCTAGCATAAATATGGGCGCGCGCTCTGCCAATGCTCCTCTCACCCAAAGCTACGATAAAGGCCCTGATGTGCCACTCATTGAGGCCACTATCGGTGACTTTTTTGATGCTATCGTAGATAAATACCCTGAGCGTGAAGCGTTGGTGTCACGCCATCAAAATATTCGTTGGACGTATCGTGAGCTACAACAGCATGTTAATCAGTTGGCCAGTAGCATGATTGAGATGGGACTTGAGATTGGTGATCGCATCGGTATTTGGTCGCACAATAATGCCGAATGGTTACTCATGCAGCTAGCGACCGCAAAAGTCGGGGTGATCTTAGTTAATATTAATCCAGCCTATCGTACCTTTGAATTGCAGTACGCTCTTAACAAGTTAGGGTGCTCGGCGCTGGTATTAATGCGTCATTTTAAAACCAGCGACTACGCTCAGATGATCCGCGAGTTATGCCCTGAGATTTATCATAAGAGCTATCAACAGCTGGACTTGATCGAGATACCGACCATTGAACGTATCGTTTGGATTGATGAGCCTGATAGCGATGAAGATTTTAGCTACATGCAGAAATTCTCGTTATGGATGGCTGAGGGCGATGCCAATGATCCGCGGGTAGCTGAACGACAAGCTCAGCTCAAAAACACCGATGCTATTAATGTACAGTTTACCAGCGGCACCACTGGCACCCCAAAGGGCGCAACCCTAACCCACCGTAACATTCTAAATAACGGTTATTTTATCGGTGAGGCCATGAACCTAACCGAAGAGGACAGATTGTGTATTCCTGTACCGTTATATCACTGCTTTGGTATGGTGCTCGGTAACTTAGCAGTCTTAACTCACGGCGGTTGTATTCTTTATCCCAACGATGGCTTCGATGCGTTGACGGTATTACAAACGGTTGAAGAAGAGAAATGTACCGCTTTGCATGGCGTGCCGACCATGTTTATCGCTATGCTCGACCATCCTGAGTTTGACACCTTTGATTTGTCCACTTTGCGTACCGGTATTATGGCCGGCTCTAGCTGTCCGATTGAAGTAATGCGCCGGGTCATTGATAAGATGCATATGAGCGAAGTCACTATTGCTTATGGCATGACTGAGACCAGTCCGGTGTCTTGCCAAACAAATGAGCACACGCCGCTTGATAAGCAGGTTTCTACCGTCGGACTGGTACAGCCCGCACTTGAAGTAAAGGTTATCGATAGCGAAACGGGTGATATTGTGCCGATAGGGGAAACCGGTGAGTTATTAACGCGCGGCTATTCGGTAATGCAAGGTTATTGGGGCAGTCGCTTTAAATCGCGTGAGGCTATTCAAGATGGTTGGATGCATACCGGTGATTTGGCCACTATCGATGAAGACGGTTATGTCAAAATCGTTGGTCGTAGTAAGGATATGGTCATTCGTGGTGGGGAGAATATCTATCCGGTAGAAATTGAAAATTATCTCTACCGCCATCCTAATATCCGTGACGTACAAGTGGTTGGTATACCCGATGAGCGTTATGGTGAGGTGTTGGCAGCATGGATTATTCCCAAGCAGGAAGGTAGCTTGACCGAAGAAGAGGTGCGGCTATTCTGTAGTGAGCATATCGCCCATTATAAAGTACCCACCTACTATCGCTTCGTTACTGAATATCCAATGACCATTACTGGTAAAATCCAGAAGTTTAAAATCGTTGAGCATATGAAAGAAGAGCTGGGCTTAAAATAGCGAAGCAGCTAAGCAAAGCATTTAAAAAGTAGTATTTAAAAACAGTAGCTAAGCGCAGACTAAGAAAAATAAGTCATAAATAAAAGACCAGCATAAAAGCCAATTATAGAAAGGGATATCATGAGCGCCATCATAACCAGTAAATTGAGTCCAAACGCCGCTGAATTTCAGCAAAATAGCGCCGCTATGCAAGTGATAGTAGATGATCTATATGAGCATTTACACAAAATTGCACAAGGTGGCTCAGAGCGCTCGCGTGCTAGGCATTTGGCACGTGGCAAACTGCTACCACGTGAGCGTGTTGAACGCCTGCTCGATGTTGGGACCCCCTTCTTAGAGATAGCCCCGATGGCGGCATACGATATGTATGATGAAGATATCCCAGCTGCTGGTGTGATTGCTGGTATCGGTCGTGTTAATGGCACTGAATGTTTGATTATCTGTAATGACGCTACTGTAAAAGGCGGCACTTATTTTCCAATGACTGTTAAAAAGCATCTGCGGGCGCAAGAAATCGCACAAGAGAACAATCTGCCTTGTATCTATCTAGTGGATTCAGGGGGCGCAAATTTGCCCAATCAAGACGAAGTGTTTCCTGATAAAGAGCACTTTGGCCGTATTTTCTTCAATCAAGCCAATCTTAGTGCGGCGGGTGTTCCACAAATTGCGGTAGTGATGGGCAGCTGTACCGCTGGCGGCGCTTATGTCCCAGCGATGAGCGATGAGTCTATTATTGTCAAAGATCAAGGGACTATCTTCCTAGGTGGCCCGCCGTTGGTAAAAGCGGCTACTGGTGAAGAAGTGACCGCCGAAGACTTAGGCGGCAGTGATGTGCATACGCGTCTATCAGGAGTGGTGGATCATCTGGCGCAAAACGATACCCATGCGTTGTCGCTGGCACGTAATATTGTCAGTCATTTTAACCGACCAGCCAAGCACATTCCCAATCAAATTACCCCGCGGCCGCCGCGTTATGATGCCAAAGAGCTGTACGGCATTATTCCCAATGATACCCGCCAGCCGTTCGATATTAGAGAGATCATCGCGCGGATTGTCGATGACAGTGCGTTTGATGAATTTAAGGCGCGCTTTGGTACTACCTTAGTCTGCGGTTTTGCCCATATTGAAGGCATGCCAGTCGGTATTATTGCCAATAACGGTATTTTATTTAGTGAGTCGGCGCAAAAAGGTACGCACTTTATTGAGCTGTGCTGTAAGCGCAAAATTCCATTAGTATTTTTGCAAAATATTACCGGATTTATGGTCGGACGTAAGTACGAAAACGAAGGTATTGCTCGTCATGGTGCCAAGATGGTGATGGCCGTTGCCAATGCTAAAGTACCTAAATTTACCGTTATCGTCGGTGGCTCATTTGGTGCGGGTAATTATGGTATGTGTGGCCGTGCGTATAGTCCGCGCTTCTTATGGATGTGGCCGAACGCGCGCATATCAGTCATGGGCGGCGAGCAAGCGGCATCGGTACTTGCGACTGTCAAGCGTGATAATTTTGATCGTAAAGGTGAAGCCTGGAGTAAGGATGATGAAGAAGCCTTTAAAACGCCTATTCGCGAGATGTATGAAGAGCAGGGCCATCCGTATTATGCGACTGCCCGCTTATGGGATGACGGCGTGATTGACCCTGCTGATACCCGCAAGGTGTTGGCACTAGGACTTAGCGCGGCTCATAACGCTCCGATTGAAGAGACCACATTCGGTGTTTTTAGAATGTAAGACAACTAAGCAAGTTACTCATGATTATGTTGGGTTTAATTTAAAATAGATACAGTGTGATTGGCAGAAATTTTTGCAGCCTCTGTCTGGCTTGCGCACAGCAAGCAAGAAAATTTTTGCCAGTCACACGCTCATATCAATATTTAGTATTGACTGGTTTGAAAAGTACTATAAAAATATAAAGAGAAAATTATGCAAAATGATATGGTAAAAAATACTAATAATTATAAAAGCCTACTGGTCACTATTGAGCAACACGTCGCCACCGTCACTTTAAACTGTCCTGAAAAGCGTAATGCTTTCAACGATGAGATGATAAGTGAGCTGACCGTAGCGTTTGAACAGTTAGGGGCAAATGATAACGTGCGCGTCATTGTTCTAGCGGCAGCTGGCAAGGCCTTTTGTGCTGGTGCGGATCTCAACTGGATGCGCGCCATGGCGGATTACAGCTATGAGGAAAATTTAGCGGATGCTGATAAGTTAGCGCAAATGCTTAAGACCATTTATGAGTGCCCAAAGCCGACTATTGCTGCTATTCAAGGGGATGTTTATGCGGGTGGCATGGGCTTAGTAGCCGCCTGTGATGTCGCATTTGCCGTTAAGATTGCTAATTTTTGTTTAAGTGAAGTTCGGTTAGGTCTTGCACCAGCAACTATCAGCCCTTATGTCATTCGCGCAATGGGTGCCCGAGCAGCGCAGCGTTATTTCTTAAGTGCGGAAGTTTTTGATGCCAAAAAAGCGCGCCAGCTCGGCTTTATTCATGAGCGCGTTAGCGAAGAGTCACTTAATGATGTGGTAGCAACTTTCTGTGCCAAAGTCGTCAAAAACAGCCCTGATGCGATGGAAACCTGCAAGACTCTACTTCATGATGTGGCCGGACAACCCATAACCGAGAAGCTTATAAAGCATACGGTCAAAGGTATTGCTGATATTCGTGCCTCAGAACAGGGGAAGGAAGGCGTGCAAGCCTTTTTACAAAAACGTCGCCCCGCATGGCAGACAGAAGACTAGCTATTAAAGACCAATTGGTGATAGCAGCAAAAGTAATACTAAACGGACAGCATCAAACAGTCAGGTCAGGATTCCAACCATAACTGATGCTACGATAAAAATATAAGGCAAAAGACAAGGATAGCTATGTTTTCTAAAATTTTGATTGCCAACCGTGGCGAGATTGCCTGCCGAGTGGCAGCGACTGCAAAGCGTATGGGTGTTAATACCGTCGCTGTCTATTCCGATGCTGACCGTCATGCCAAGCATGTGGCTGTCTGTGATGAAGCCGTCTATTTGGGTGGTTCTGCCCCAAAAGACAGTTACCTTAAAGGTGATGCTATTATTGCGATCGCTAAAGAAACCGGCGCGCAAGCCATTCATCCTGGTTATGGATTCCTGAGTGAAAATGCTGAATTTGCTCAAGCTTGTCATGATGCCGGCTTAGTATTTATCGGTCCATCGGCTGCTGCTATCCGTGCCATGGGCGGTAAGTCTGAATCTAAACGCTTGATGGAAACAGCTGGCGTACCACTAATTCCTGGCTATCATGGCGACAATCAAGATGGCGAATTCTTAAGGGCGCAAGCTGATGAAATCGGCTATCCAGTATTAATCAAAGCCAGTGCTGGTGGCGGTGGTAAAGGCATGCGTATTGTCGAGCAAAGCGCTGACTTTATCGGCCTATTAGAGTCTTGCCGCCGTGAAGCGATAACCAGCTTCGGTAATGATCAAGTATTGGTCGAAAAGTATGCCCTCAAACCGCGTCATATCGAAATCCAAGTATTTGGCGATAGCCACGGAAATTATGTGCATTTATTTGAGCGAGATTGCTCGGTACAGCGCCGTCATCAAAAAGTTCTTGAAGAGGCGCCAGCGCCTGGTGTCGATATCAGCATGCGCGAGGAAATGGGCGCAGCGGCTATCGAGGCTGCGCGGGCAGTGAGTTATGTTGGCGCAGGAACCGTCGAGTTTATCGTTGAGCAGCGTGAGACTTCCATGAATTTTTACTTCATGGAGATGAATACGCGTTTGCAAGTCGAGCATCCGGTTACCGAAGCAATTACTGGTTTAGATTTGGTTGAATGGCAGCTATTGGTTGCTGCTGGTGAGTCATTACCGAAAACCCAAGATCAGCTGGTTATTAATGGTCATGCTATTGAAGCACGAATCTGTGCTGAAAACCCTGACAATGATTTCCTGCCAGCGACGGGGACGTTGTTTACTTATCAAAAGCCTGAACACAGTACCTTTAACATTGCTGATATACGTCTTGATGACGGTGTCCGCGAAGGCGATGTCATTAGCCCCTTTTATGATTCGATGATTGCCAAACTAATTGTTCATGCACCAACTCGTGAGCAAGCGTTAGCCAAACTTGATCGCGCACTGGCACAAACGCGCATCGTTGGACTGCCGAACAACGTAGCATTCTTACGTTATATTATTAATACCGATTCATTTAGCAATGCCAATCTAGATACGGCATTGATTGAGCGGGAGCGGGCTGACCTTTTTGACCAACAGCCTCTTGAGCTATCAACACTCATTAGCACTGCCATTGTTCAGCAGCTTGCCACTGAGTCGGCCGATACGGATGCCAATTCTTTTGACCCTTTTGGCCAGACCTCAGGGTTTCGCGCTTATACCGATTATACGCGGCAGTTTAGTTTGGTTTATGATGAGCAGCCTTATTTAGCTCATATTAGTGATTGGTACAATGGTGCTACATGCTCAGATAGTGGTCTTGACAAGTCTAACGATAAAGCCAGTCGCTTTGATATGGTCATTGAGCATGATACGACTAATAATGATGGTAAAGATACAGACCAAGTTAACGACAAAAATAATACTGCCAGTCCAACCCATAATTTATATAAGGGCCATGTCAGCTACACAAGCAGCGATGCACACAACCATGTTTTATGGTTAGACGGTACACGTATTAGCGCCCAAAGTTGGCTACATAATGAAACTGTATATGTCTTTACTGATGCTGGGCGTGATCAGATTACTTTAATTGATATTATGGCTCATGTTGGTGAGGATAATGCGGCGGTTGGTAGTCTAAAATCGCCTATGCCAGGACAAGTTATTGCCTTTAAGGTAGCCGTAGGTGATACCGTCAAGCAAGGCGAGCCGTTAGCTGTGATTGAAGCCATGAAAATTGAGCATACTATCATCGCGCCTACGGATGGTGTAGTCGCAGAGCTGCTATTTAAAGCCGGCGATTTGGTTGCCGATGGTGATGAGTTATTGCGAATTGATGCTACCGAAGAAGGATAATGATAGCGACAGTTAAAGAGCATGGCGGTTTTTAGAAATAACTGTTTGCGAAATTAGCTCTTTAAAAATTTCAGCCTAGTAGCTTTTAGCCCATTAACCACACTAACAGTCAGATCAGTAAAAACAGATTAATAAAAAGGATGGCAATCATGAAACACTCGTATCCCGACCAGGTACTGATCGTTGACGTCAGTCCGCGTGATGGCTTGCAAAATGAGTCCAAAACCGTACCAACTGCCATCAAGCAAGCACTGATTGAAGACCTGATTGCCGCTGGGATTAAAAAGCTTGAAGCGACTAGCTTTGTCTCGCCTAAATGGGTACCGCAAATGGGTGATAACAGTGCACTGTTGGAAGCGCTTGAGCCCACACGTCATGATGACGTTTGTTATTCCGTATTAGTGCCCAATATGCGTGGCTTTGAAAATGCTATCGTGCATCGTCCTGATGAAATTGTCATATTTGGCTCAGCCAGTGAAACCTTTAGTCAAAAGAATATTAACTGTAGCATCGATGACAGTATTGCACGCTTTGCCCCAGTCGCTGCTGCTGCTAAAGCCCAAGGTATCAAGGTTCGCGGAGTTATTTCGTGTACGGTCGGCTGTCCTTATGAAGGTGATATTGACCCCAGTCAAGTAGCGTATGTGACCAAGCGTCTGGTCGAGATTGGTGCCGAGCAAATTGGCATTGCCGATACTATAGGTGTTGGTACACCCCTCAAAGTTCAGCGTGCTTTACAAGCAGCGCTTGAATATGTTGATATAGCAGCGATATCGGGGCACTTTCATGACACTTATGGTCAGGCATTGAGTAATACCTTAGCGGCATTGCAGATGGGTGTGCGCGAGTTTGATACATCCGTTGCTGGGCTTGGTGGTTGTCCATATGCCAAAGGGGCAACCGGTAATGTGGCGACTGAAGATGTGGTTTATATGCTGCACGGTATGGGTATCCGTACCGGTATTGATCTGGAAAAGTTGGTCAGTGCTGGCGAGCGTATCAGTGCATTTTTAGAGCGTCCCAATGGCTCCAACGTTGCGCGTGCATTGATTAACCAGCGTTAGTCTTGAGCTATTAATCAATAAAAGTACCCTACGCGCTAATAACCTTTAAAAATATTAATAGATTAGAACCTAAAATATAAGGAATAATTATGAGTTTACCCGGATTAGACTTTCAGCTTGGCGAAGATATTGATGCCCTACGCGATATGGTGCAAAAATTTGCGGCGAATGAAATTGCCCCGCGTGCCGCTGAGATTGATTCCAGCGATGAATTCCCAATGGATCTATGGCAAAAAATGGGTGATTTAGGCCTTCATGGTATCACCGTTCCTGAAGAGTATGGCGGGGTTGATATGGGCTACGTCGCGCATATGGTGGTGATGGAAGAGATTAGCCGCGCTTCTGCGTCGGTGGCACTCAGTTATGGCGCCCATTCAAACCTTTGCATCAATCAGCTCAAACGTAATGGCAGTGAAGAGCAGAAGCAAAAATATCTACCTAAACTGCTGAGTGGTGAATTTATTGGTGCGCTTGCCATGAGTGAAACCGGTGCTGGTTCTGATGTCACCAGTATGAAGCTCAAAGCCGAAGAAAAAGACGGTAGCTATATTTTGAACGGTAGCAAAATGTGGATTACCAACGGCCCTGATGCGGATGTGATGGTGGTTTATGCCAAAACCAATCCTGAGCTCGGTGCTAAAGGGATTACTGCCTTTATCATTGAGAAGGGTATGGCAGGCTTTGGTACTGCACAAAAGCTCGATAAATTAGGCATGCGTGGCAGCCATACTGGCGAGATGACCTTTAGCAATGTCGAAGTGCCTAGTGAAAATATCCTTGGCGGCTTAAATAATGGCGTCAAAGTATTGATGAGTGGGCTGGATTACGAGCGCGCGGTATTGGCTGCTGGTCCTATTGGTATCATGCAATCGGTGATGGACAATGTGATTCCTTATATCCACGATCGTCAGCAATTCGGTCAAGCCATTGGTGAATTTCAGCTGATTCAAGGTAAAGTCGCTGATATGTACACCGTGCTACAAGCTGGTCGCAGCTTCTTATATACGGTCGGTAAAAACCTCGACGCGCTAGAAGCCGGTCATAGTCGTCAAGTACGTAAAGACTGCGCCAGTGTTATCTTATGGTGTGCTGAAAAAGCCACATGGATGGCAGGTGAAGGCATTCAAATATTTGGCGGTAATGGCTATACCAATGAGTATCCACTGGGTCGTTTATGGCGCGATGCCAAGCTATATGAGATTGGAGCGGGTACCAGTGAAATCCGCCGTATGCTGATCGGCCGTGAGTTGTTTAACGAGACTAAATAGTCTGACTAATAAACAGCTTGGCTCATAACTAGGCTCATAAGTTAGCCAGCAACTGGCATGACTGAGCAGGCGAATAGACGGACAGACAGCGTGAGGTTGTTTTTGAAAGTTTAATAATTTGAAGTGCTAAAGCTTTTAAAATGATGCCATAACTCAGAATCTATAGTTAAAATACCTTAAAAACGCTACGGTACTGTTGGTATAAGCTTTTTGCAGCCTCTGTCTGCGTAGGCACAGCAAGCAAGAAAAACTTATGCCAGCAGTATGTTATGTTATGTATCGATGTTACTTTTCATTGACTATAGAGCCCACAAAACAGCTCGCACTGTCCGTTAACCCATAAAAAAGCAGTAAGTCTGAGACTTACTGCTTTTTTATGGATTGTTTTTTATCAATAGTTTTTCGCAGGCTAATTACTGTTTGCTATAGTCGAAATATCGCGCTATGCCGTTGAGCAGTAAATCTTCACGAATACGCACTGGACGATTAACATGTTGGGCAATCATATTAGCATCGCCACCGGTCATGATCAGCTCAAAGTTTGGATGACGATTGGTAATCTCATTTACCGCGCCGACGATAGACAACAGGATACCTCGGTGTACCGCCTCATGAGTGTTGGTGCCTTGAGTGATGCGATCAAAGGTACCGTTAGAGATGGTGATTTGTTTAGTACCTGAGAACAACGACTCACGCTGCAGATAGATATTAGGAAAAATATAGCCGCCCAAATGCTCGGCGTGATCAATCAGATCAATAGTCACAGCCGTTCCGCAGCCAATCACACATTGACGCTTTTTCTTATCCACGGCACCCAGCATTTGTAGCCAGCGATCACAGCCTAATTGGTTGGCATCGTAATCACTACGCATGAGTGGATGTTCGGCATCAACATGGACAAACTCGAAAGGAATACCCAGTCGACTCAAGGTTTTTGACACTCGTTCATTAAGCTCGTCACCCAGTACTGACGAGATACCGATAAAGTCAGGAGCATAGCGCTCAAAGCGATCCGTCAAACCCATGAGTAGTTCTGCAGGCGCTTGCAAATGTTGCTTAGCGTCATGCGAGACAATCTGCCCGATATCATCGGTGAGCCAGTATTTAAGACGGGTATTTCCCAAGTCGAGCCAGAGCATAAATATCCTTATATCGAATGAATCAATTATAAAGCAGTTGCGGTGTCAGACGTGCTTAATGCACTTGCTGTGATAAGTGACGTACCCTCTTCACTTACCTGTCTGGTACTTATTTTATATTTGATTCACTATTAGTGCCCAGTGTAGGTGCTTTAAACCTCATTAATAACATCAATACGACCAGTAAAAAGCGCGGAAAGCTTACCGTTATCTTGCCGTAATTGCAAACATCCGTGTGTATCAATACCGCAGGCATACCCAGTAGTAATATGAAGTTGGTCGTTATGATTTTGGCTCACCTGTAGCCGTAACCCTGTCAGTGCGTCCATTGCGGCAAACTGAGTCATAAATTCATCCGCATATTGAGTGTGGGCGGTTAGTTTTTCAGCAGCCAATTGCTCAAAGCAAGTAATCGCTGTTATTAAGGCGTGACTGATTTGCCGATATAAGTCTTGTAGGCTTGGCAAGGTTGCGTTCATTGTCTCTGATCTAGATAGATCGCTATTATTAGAGGAGGGGTTTAGCGTTTCATAAATGTCTTGTAGACTAATCGCTTGATAGCTCATACCTTCGCTGGTTTGGGTGGTCAAGGCTGGGGTTGCTCGTACATTTAGGCCAACCCCCATTACTACGCCAATTAATTTACCTGATTGCCACACTGGCTCAATCAAAATGCCCGCCAGTTTATTAAAATAACTGATTGGTGGCGTAAGATTATGAGCGTCATCAGACTCACGCACTTTATTGGGGTTGATTGATGTATCAGAGTGTTGAGCAGGTTCTTTAGTAGAGTGGTTAGGCGTTTGATAAAACCCTAAATCATTGGCCCATTTTACCCCAATAGTAGCCAATCCTTGCGCTCGTAATTGGTCATTCAGCGTTTGAATCACTGGCATTTTAGCCAATTCAGCCCCGATAACTAAGGATAATAAACCACTGATCGGCATTTGCACTGGATGATACAACGACAGATAGACATTACCCTGCGGTGACTGCCAAGAACGGCCGCGCTGTCCACGCCCTGCGGTTTGGGTGTCGGCAGTTAATAGTTGCGACTCATCTGCACTGAGAGTTCCTGCTTGTACAGCGTCAATCAGCTCGCTATTAGTCGATGGACTACTGACAACATGGCGATGGTTGAGGGTCGTTAAGAGGGTGGTTAGTGGCATAATTTTAGTCGATGTGGTTAATGTAGTGTGGGTAATTTTTGATATACTGAGGCGATTGTGGAGAATAGAAGACAGAAAGTCGACATCATGGATAAAAAAACAAGACCGTCATCTTATTATCATATAAAAGTAAGCACAATAAAAGCCAAGCTCAATAGCAGACGGACACAATAAAAATTAAGTATATTAAAAGGTAAAACGGATGATGTTATATGTATGGTTTGTAATTGCTGGCGCGTTCGCAGGAGTCTGTGCCGGCTTGTTCGGTGTTGGTGGTGGCATGATTATCGTGCCAGCCTTGGTATGGATTTTCACCGCCTATCACTTCCCACCTGAGGTGGTTACTCATTTAGCGATTGGTACTTCTTTGGCGACTATTGTTGTCACCTCAATCAGCTCAATGACTGCGCACAATAAGCGTGGCGGCGTGCGTTGGGATATCTGGCGTAAAATGGGAGTGGGTTTGGTGATCGGTAGTTTAATAGGGGCCGGTGTTGCTGAGTCGATTGATGGCCAAGCACTGAAAGCCATTATTGGTGGCGGGGCATTATTAGTAGCCATAAAAATGTTGTTCTTCTCTAATAAGGAACAGCTTGGCAAATCGCTGCCTTCTACTGGCGTACAATTTGGTGCCGGCACGGGTATTGGTTTGGCCTCGTCTATTTTCGGTATTGGCGGTGGTAGTTTGACGGTACCCTTTTTAAACTGGGCAGGGCTGACGATGAAGCAGTCGGTGGGTACCGCTGCTGCTTGTGGTTTACCTATTGCAATTGCTGGTGCGCTAGGCTTTGCCTGGTTTGGTCAAAATGTCAAAAACTTACCAGAGGGCACTATTGGCTTTGTGCATATTTCTGGATTTTTATGCATTTCGGTGATTAGCTTTATTATGGCAAAAGTCGGTGCGAAGCTTGCGTACAAATTGCCAGCTTTGATGCTCAAACGTGCCTTTGGGGTATTGTTGTTATTTGCTGGCGGGCAGTTGTTATTGAGCGGTATTGGGGTGTTGTAGCTTGGCCTGCTATAGATTTGAATCTGAGTAACAATGTGCTATTAAGTAATTTGTACAAGGATAAAAAGTATGCATAGAAATGATAGAAAATTTGTTATAGCATTAATTCTAACGACTTTTACTGCAATTGCTCTCTATTTCTTTTTAGGCCTTATCGCCCAAAGCTATGCGAAAAATATAGCGGCATCTATTTCAGGCGAAATATCAAAATCTCCGTTTATAGTTATCGACTTATTAAAGGGCGGTGTTTGGCTGCTTTATGCCGCTGCCATACTTGTGCTCATATCAAAATGGTGGTCTAAGCGAATAAAAACTTAATGGAAATTTTCTTATAAAGTGAAAATTTTATCACGGCTTTGATTGCGTCGGGTTTCATTTTATATTTTTATAACTTGGACCACAATGATACTAATATTGCTCATTTACAACCAATCAAAACGAGATGCGATGCTAGGGAAAATGAGTTATATAGCAAGATTAAAAGTTATATATCAGATTATACTCAAATCTTACAAACTCCAAAAATCTCCCAAAATTTCAGGTAGAATAGCCGCCTGTTTTTGCTAAGCTTATTGATACTTCATGCGTTTAAAATCTCTAAAATTAGCAGGCTTTAAGTCCTTTGCTAACGCTACTACCTTTACCTTTCCCCGCGGTATTACTGCTATTGTCGGGCCCAACGGCTGTGGCAAATCAAATGTGATTGATGCTATCCGTTGGGTATTGGGTGAAACCTCTGCCAAGCAATTGCGTGGCGGGGCGATGAGTGATGTAATTTTTGCTGGTACGCAAGATAAAGCAGCAAAAAGTGTCGCCAGTGTCGAGCTGACTTTTGAGCATACCCAAGACGAGCAAATGGGTATTCGCCATGAGTTCAATCTCTATCAAGAGCTGTCTGTCCGCCGTCAGGTCAATTTGGAGGGGCGCTCAGATTACTTTATTAACGGCACGCGTTGTCGTCGCCGTGATGTGATTGATGTATTTTTGGGAACTGGCCTCGGCTCGCGCAGCTATGCAGTTATTGAGCAGGGCATGATAGGGCGTATTGTGGACTCCAACCCAATGCAGCTACGTGAATTTATTGAAGAGGCGGCAGGAGTATCTCGCTATCAAGCACGCCGTGATGAAACTCAAAAAAAGTTAGAAAAAACTAAAGACAATCTGGCGCGCCTATATGATGTGCAGAGTGAGCTGGAACGCCAACAAAAGACGCTATCTAAGCAAGCTGCCAGTGCCCAGCGCTATGATGAGCTGGCCGAAACTCTGGCTGATATCAAGCAGCAACTGGCTATTCAGCAATTATATCAAGCCAAACAGTCGCAGCAGCAGTATAAAGCTGAGCATGAGCGTAGCGTTAATACAGTGGCTAGGCTACAAGCCAATTATGATCAGCTCAAAACCCAGCAAGATAAACTCACTGCGCGTATTAACCAAGAGCAGTGGCTAAAAGACGATGCCCAAAGCGCACACTATCAGCAGCAATTAAGCTATCAACACGCTGAGCACCAATTAAATGATGGGCAAGCACAGCTTGACCAAATTAAGCAGCAACTTGCTGATTTAGCACAGCAACGAGAGCAAGCAATAGCTGAGATTAATGATCTAGAAATAGCACAAGCGCAGCAACAGACTGCGCTAGAAAAACTACGGCCACAGCTAGTCGAACTAACGGCTAAGCGCGACACAGATAAATGCGATGAGCAACCACTACAGCGTACTTGGTATGAGTCACAAAATAAGCTAACGCATCTGCAAGATAGTGAGCGTCTGCTTGAGCAGCAGCAAGCACTCAATACCCAATCACAACACCGTTTGCAACTTAGTCAAGATAAATGGGCTCGCCGCCAACAGAATTGGCAAGACTTATGGGTACAGAGCCAACAGGCTACTCAATCTCAATCGTCCGAAACTACCGCGTTTAATAGCGATAATGCAGCGCCAGGAAGTCAGACCACAAAGGCACAGATTGTTGATTTAGACAGTCAGCTACAGCAACTTAACCGGCAGCAAGACAGTGTTGAGGAACGACTGTCTGAGTTACAACCGCAAGAGCGTATGTTGCAGCAACGTTTGGCTGAGCAACAGCGTGCCCTTACGGAATACGAAAAACGCCATGCGCTATTAGCCGGCGAGTACGATGCCATTCACCAAATACTACATCCTAAACCTACTAACAATTCTCAGCAGCAAACCGCTAATGCAAACAGTGACCTAGATAGTGACTTAAACAGTGACTTAAACAGTGACTTAAACAGTGATTCAGACAGTAAGTTAAAGGGCAGCTTTAAAAGCAACGCGGAGGATAAAGTAGTCAGCGACTACCAACCGCTACCTATCACCACCCTACGTGAGCAGATTGAGCTTAGCGCTCAAGGTCAGCAGTACGCGCATCTGCTAGACAACTTATTAGCGCTATGGCTCGATAGTCATGTGCTCCTA
Organism: Psychrobacter sp. PL19; assembly: GCF_017875835.1. Classification (NCBI taxonomy): domain Bacteria; kingdom Pseudomonadati; phylum Pseudomonadota; class Gammaproteobacteria; order Moraxellales; family Moraxellaceae; genus Psychrobacter; species Psychrobacter sp. PL19. The sequence continues at coordinate 134,033 of NZ_JAGING010000001.1, read as the reverse complement.
CTAAGCCAACATAACGTTAATGATAATGCTCAACGAACAGCTAGTCTGTCGTCACAATTTAAGCGCTATTTGCCGGAGTTGCTGGCGTATCAAAATGGTCAAAAGCAACAGAATACATCTGAAAATGGTCATAGTCTATGGTTGCCCGTAGCTCATACTGCCAATCAAAATGATAGCCGGAAAAATGATTTTATCGACACTTTACCAGGCCAGCTTAAAGATAACGTTTTTCCTTTATCGCAACTGATTGCGCAGCCTACATTGGCATTATGGCAGCGGTGTTACTTATATATTGCTCAACATGATAATAATACTGATTTTGAGAAAAATGCACAGCTGACTCTCATCTTGCAAGCGTTACCCTCATCAGCGCTATTATTAACCACTGATGGTTGGTTAATCAGCAGCAGTGGCACGATAAATCTCAGCAAATTTGTTGGTGCCCAGGATGAGCAGGCTGATAGCCAGAGCAACAGTCAATTTCTAACCCAGCGTCTGAATCAACGCCAGCGCTTAGAAAATTTAGCAACCTTGCTCGATGAGAGTGAGGCGCAGATAATAACGCAGCAAAAGACTATCAATCAAAACCAACGTGAGTATGATACGTTGGTCATCAGTCTTGAAGAAACTCGCGCTCAAGCTGACAATCTGATACGCAATCAATATCAATGCCAGCAGCAATTAACCACTCAGCAAGCTGCTCGTGACCGTCAACAGGCTGATGCACAACGCTTAAATATTGATAAAACAGCACTTGCAGAAGAGCTGCAAGAGTTAGAGCATGAGCAAAAGTCTTTAGACCGCGAACAGTTGAGTATAGAACAAGATAGAAATATGCTCACGCCTAAACTAGCAGAGGCGCGCGTGACCTGCCAGCAACTGCAAGCTGATCGCAACCAATTAAACCGAGTCCGTCAAATCGATACTGAGGCGTGGCAGGCATTACAGTTAAGCCTCCAGCAAAGTGATATCCGCCTTGAGCATAGCGTCAGCAGTCTAGCGCGTGCGACTGATGTACAGGATAAGGCGATACAAAATCAGCAGACCTTGATAGCACGATTTGAGAGTTATCAACAACAGCTGCCAGCCTTGCAAGCCACATTACAAACGGCACAGACAGCACGGGATCAACAGCAAGCATTACTAACCGAGCGTGAAACTATATTAACCGCACTTAAGCATGAATATAGTGAGCAACAGGCAGCGCTAGATACGTTGCAAACTGAGGTACAAGTCAAACAAAGCAAGCTGGTAAGTGACGCAACCGAATTAGCCTTGAGTGAAGCACGGTTAAATGACGCTAGTAACCGCGCTCACGAGAGCTTAGCGGAATACTATCAACTTAGTAATAAGTCTAATAATAGTGGACAAACGCTGCAAACTATCAGTGTCTCAAGCTTATTAACTGACTTTATTACTCATGAGCGCCGCGTACGTCCGGATAAAATCGCTGATCTACATAATAAGCAAAGCCAGCTTGAGCAGCAGCTAAAAAAAATTGGCGCAGTTAATTTAGCTGCGGTGGCTGAGCTGTCTGAAGTCAACCAACGCTTAGCGCCGCTGGTACAGCAAACTGAAGATATTGCCGCCAGCATGAACACCTTGACGAATGCGATCGCCTCTATTGATGAGACGACTAAGGTGCTATTTATGCAAACGCTTGAGGCGGTCAATATAGATCTCGCTGATTTATTTGCCAAAGTATTTGGTGGGGGTCATGCTAGCTTAACGCTCAATCTGGATGACATGCCGGCTAACAGCTCTTCTGATAAACATCAGTCAGAACCATGCTCAGAGCAATGGCGCGCCGGACTCACCTTAATGGCACAACCAAAAGGCAAGCGTAACAGTCGGCTAGCGGTGTTGTCGGGCGGCGAGAAAACTTTAACTGCCCTCAGCTTGATTTTTGCTATTTTTAAGCAGCACCCAGCACCATTTTGCGTCCTTGATGAAGTGGATGCACCACTTGATGATGCTAATGTTGCACGTTTTACCAGTCTTATTCATGAGTTGGCAAACGACTTACAGTTTATATTTATCAGTCATAATAAGCTGGCTATGCAGATTGCCGACGAACTCAAGGGCATCACCATGCCCAGTCCAGGGATTTCAACCTTGGTCAGTGTTTCCTTAGAAGAGGCAGCGCACTATATTGAGAGTTAGGATATTGAGAGTTAATGTTTAGCGCTTGATAGTAATAGCTCACATTAAAAATTAACATTGAGCAATTATTGAATGCTGGCATTACCATTTAGAGTTGATAGCTGATAGTAAGTATCAAATAATGATATTGGGCGGACTATAAACCATCACAATATGGTGACGACTTCGGTCAGCCATGCTAGACTATTGCCGTTCATACCATCTTTTGTTTTTGTTATATATATTAGGATGTATTTCTCATGACCGCTATTCAGTTTATATTAATTGCCATTGCTGCGTTTATCGTGCTTGCAGGGTTGTTTATGGTCATTCGTAGCTTCAAGCGGCGCAAAAATGCTGAAGTGGCGGCGGTCAATTATGATAAGAATGGTATTCCCATTATTCCACGTCATGAGCGTAATATCGTCGATCAGCCAGATCTTGATGACACCGTTGCTGGCGAGACCACTATTGGCCCTAATCGTGATTATTTAAATGCGGTGATTGAAGACGAGCCATTGACTCATGCGCACACCAATGTCGATGCGCAATTGACAGCAGATCGCGGTGATGCCAGCCATGATATTGATAGCGATGAGGACTATAAACGCTGGCAAGATGAGCAGCAGATTGAAGATAATGCTGAGTTTGTGCATGTCGCTGACCAATTGCAAATGAAGGGTTACCAAGAGCCTGACGCCTTTTCTAGCCTAATGTCTGCCACTGACAATCTCATGCCATCGATCGATACTGTAGAAGAGCCGCGCTTTACCGACAACAGTCCGATACTCGACCACCACCTGCTAGAGCCAGTGGATCAAGCACAAAATGGTCCACTCATTAATGCCAAAGACAATATTAATATTACTATTTTGCCGCATCAGTACCGTGATCGCCCGTTAACGGTTATCCGTGGTCGTGACCTATTAGCGTTAATTGATAAATATGGCTTGCGCTTTGGGGCGATGAATATGTTTCATCGTTACGAGAAGAAAGACGGTACTGGTATGCTATGGTTTAGTATGATGGGTATCACGGATAGTGGCATCGCACCCTTTGATCCACACAGTGTGGCGACTAATAATTATAGCGGTATCGTGGTGTTTTTATCATTACCTCATCCGCAAGCATTGCTCAGTTTCGATAGTATGATGAGCATCGCCTATATGATGGCCAGTGACTTAAATGCGATGATGCTAGACGAAAGTAATGAACCGATCACTCCCGAATATAAGCAGCAGCTGCGTAATCAAGTTCGTGACTACGAAGGTTAGAGTGGTGCTCATTAGCAGCTAAATAGCCTAACAACCATAAACCAAATTTAAGTAAACTGTAGGTCTAAAGAAATAGGCTAAAAGGTATAAATAACGTGATGTATGTTACGTTATTTGTATCTATCAATTATCACAATATCCTGCAAACTTGTTATGATATCGGCATCTTGAATCGTAAAGACGCCGACTATGACTGACTCACTCTTACCACCTGACTCGAAAAAAGCAACCTCTCAAGCAGTAACCTCTCAACCAGCCACTTCGCAATCAAGTAGCCCCCAAAATCCAGATTCGCAAAAGCCGACTTCTCAAAAGCTCATCGCAAACGACATTACCGATAGTGATGCCGTTATCGCACAAATGCGCGCGCTTATTGATACGCTCAAAACTCACAACAACGCTTATTATGTGCTAGATAATCCGCTCTTAGAAGACAGTGAATACGACCAGTTGCGTCGCTCTTTGATGGAACTAGAACAGGCTTATCCGGATTTGATCCAGCCTGACAGTCCGATTAATCAGGTGGGTGATGCTCCATTATCTGCCTTTACCCAAGTGACTCATGATATAGCGATGTTGTCGCTTGGCAATGTATTCGAGTATGATGATTTGCGCGACTTTATGCGCCGAGTCAATGACCGATTGAGTGTTGCTCAGCAAAACCCTGAGTATGAGATTGAGCTAAAGCTTGATGGGCTAGCGGTCTCGCTAAAATATACTTACGGTAAGTTTGTGCAAGCGGTCACGCGTGGTGATGGACAAACTGGCGAGGATATTACGCAAAATGCCAAAACCATTCGTAATCTACCCTTATGGTTAGCAGCTGCGGCTAATATCGAGCTGTTAGAAGTGCGTGGTGAGGTGCTAATGCCCAAGGCAGGATTTGAGCGTCTCAATCGACTGGCACAGGAAAACGACGATAAAACTTTTGCTAATCCGCGTAATGCTGCTGCTGGTAGCTTACGACAGCTTGATCCAGCGGTCGCGGCAAGTCGTCCGCTAGCCTTCTATTGCTATTCAGTTAATCAAGGTCTACCAGACACCATCGAAACTCAATCAGCAGCGTTAGCCTGGCTTGGTGATATTGGTTTTACTGTCAGTGCTGTCGAGGTGGTTCAGAACCCACGCGAGGCGCAAGCCTACTATGGGTCAGTGATTGAGGCACGCGCTGAGCTGCCGTTTGAGATTGACGGTATGGTCATCAAGGTCAATAGCTTGGCACTACAGCAGCAGTTAGGCTTTTTATCACGTGAACCGCGCTGGGCAACTGCTTATAAATTCCCTGCCGAGACCGTCATGACCCGTTTACACTCCATTGAGTGGCAAGTTGGGCGTACCGGACAAATCACCCCAGTTGGTAAGTTAGAACCGGTAAAAGTCGGCGGCGTTACGGTCAGTAATGTCACCTTGCACAACTTTGGCGAGATTCAACGCCTCGATGTACGCGCAGGCGACATGGTTAGTGTCCACCGCGCTGGTGATGTTATTCCGAAAGTGACCCGTGTTTGGCAGGATCAGCGTCCAGCCGATAGCGAGCCAGTCACTTTACCGTCTACCTGCCCAGTCTGTGATTCTCCTGTGGTACTACCCGAAGATGAAGCATTGGCTCGGTGTACGGGTGGTCTGTTTTGCCCGGCCCAGCAGCAAGAAGCGCTGATTCATTTCGTTTCTCGGCGCGCGATGGATATCGATGGATTGGGTGAGCGCTGGCTTATTGGCTTTTTTAACCATGGGGTAGTCAAAACTGTCGCTGATATTTATCAGCTGCATAACCATCAAGAAGAACTCATTACCCTTGAGAAGCTGGGTGAAAAATCAGTACAAAAGATCATTGCTGCTATCGAAGCCAGCAAGCATACAACGTTGGCACGTTTCATTTATGCGCTTGGTATTCGCGGTGTGGGTGAAGGTACTGCCCAAAGCTTAGCGCAGCAATTCGGTGATCTGGATATCCTAATGGCCGCAGATATTGAAGCGCTATTGCTAACCCCTGATGTTGGAGCTATTACCGCTGAACTGGCTTATAAGTTCTTCCGTGCGCCCCATAATATCGAAGTCATTGCCGCGTTACGTGAGGCGGGCGTATATTGGGATAAGGTTGTGCAAAAATCATCTAGCGATCTACCACTTGATGGCCAGACCTGGGTTATCACTGGCGCGCTGGCAAGCATGGCACGTGATGAAGCCAAGGCCAAACTACAAGCATTGGGTGCCAAAGTCTCGGATAGTATTTCTGCTAAAACTACGGCGCTACTGGCAGGTGAAAAGGCTGGGTCGAAGATGGCGAAGGCGGAGAAATTAGGCGTTAAGGTGGTGGGTGAAGAAGAGTTTTTGGCGATGGCTGGGGAGTAGACTTTCTCTTTCGTTGTTTAACATTGAATGCTAATTTTAAAAAGCTAATTTTATCTTTCTTGATCTATTTCTAATTATAAGCTCGATTGTCAAAGGAAATCTTGTTTAAGGGATTTTCTTTGACAACCTAATATTTCAATATAATTTCTTAATGGTCCTCAACCCACGCTACTAAACTCTCTATTCTGGCGACTCTCCATGCGGCTTAAGATCGCTTTTCTTACTATCTGGTTTGATGACGATAGGCAAGATAAGCCCTTTAGCAAAATCTTCGGCAAGCACATAATCATAGCTGCTGGCTTTGATATCTGACGTGGTATGAATAATAAGCTCAATATTTTCGCCATCGGTCAGCTCATGGGAAGTATAGCTACTATCGAGCTGGTCCAATACCTTCGATAGCCCTTCGTTACTGGCCATGCCTATGGTGATATTATGCTGAGCAACCGCACTATCAACCTTAAAGTAGTCCGCGTAGGAACGTACCGATTCGCTATCCAGTGGAAAAGGATATTCGTAGTTAGCAAGTTCGGCAGGGGTCTCACCACTTGCTACTGCTTGCCAGTCGATAGTATTTGTTACTGGGGCGGCTGGCGCGCTTGCAACCTCTGTAGCTGCATCTTGTTTCGCCACTTCAGAATTAGTGTTAGTAGGGTCTGCACTGTTATCGCAGCCCGCTAGCATTGCTATGCTAAATGCACTCAAAACCACCATACCTATTAGACGCTTCGCCATTGATACTTTCCCTTTTCTACTTTTATGATTGATAGAGTCAATCCAAAATAACACGAACACCAGGAAGCAGAGTGCCAGCTATACATCAGTATGGCGGGCAGAGTCGACGACGTAGGCGTCTTATAATGAGCAGGCTATAGCTATTAATGAGCTATTAATAACTTCTTACGGTAGCCGTTTATACAGTAACTAATATAGTCGATTCAATTTAAACAAGATACAATGCTACTGGAATGAATTTTTTGCAGCCTCTGCCACGCTTGCGAACAGCACGCAAGAAAAATTTATACCAGTGGCACATTGCTATACACAATTTTTTTTATTGTGAACTGACTATAAGCACCTTATATTACTGCTATTTTGACAGTTTTCCTCATACTTCTCTAGCTAAAACCATCAAAATTAATTATTTACCATCAAAATAGCCATAAAAAAACAGCCATCGCTTGATGACTGTTTGCATTAATAATATAGAGTGTTAGTTATTATAGTTTTTGGCAGTTGACTTGATATTCTTTACCGTTTGCCCATTTCATAGCCAATACCCCTTTATCACCAGTCATATGCCATGCATAAATAACTTCTGGATTAGATTGGTTGACATAGCTTGCCGTTTGACCGGTTACGCCACCATTTAAGGTAACTTGCTGTTGTTTCCAATTAACTTTAGGTAAGGTGGCAGTGATCATTGCTTGTTTTTTATTAATAGATTGTTTGGCCATAATTTGACCGTCATCGGCACAGGTATAACGCTCTGGCATCATACGGTCATAGGCTGTATTGGTCACACTTTCAGCAGCAGCGGGAGTATTTGGTAACGTAGGTGCAGTAGTCGCACAAGCGCTAAGTAAGGCCAGGGCTGGTAGGGCAGTAGCAAGTTTCATCATCGTGTTCATGGCTGTCTCCAAAAGTATAAAAATTATTATGTTATTCGTTTTGATAACGTATTAAGTATGCAGCGGCTATGGTAGCGAAAACCAAAGCTTGATAATGTTAGAAATTGTTCCATACCTGTGCTCTAGTTATCAGCTTGGTTACTGATAGTCAGTTCACAATAAAAGAGGGTCGTGTATAGCAATGTGCCACTGGTATAAATATTTTTTACGTGCCGACTGATAGCTGTCCTGCGCGGCATCACGGCCTTCTAAATTAGCGTTAAATGCTGGTATCAAACAGCCACGACCTTTGCCAATAAAGTCGCTACGTCTCATGCTCTTAAGTGCTTCAGGTAATAGCACTCAGTTTTTGGGATCATGATAGCGTAAGAAAGCGTTGTGTAGCGGGTCCTTATGTAGCGGATATTTATGGGTATGATACATAGTAGTGGCAGTCACCATAAGACTTGGATAAAATGCTTGAACTTGATCAGCTCGGTAGTCTTGGCTTTTGATCCAAAGCGCCAGGTTCATCATATTTTCATCTAAAAATAGGATTTTGTAAGAACAACATTATCTAGGAGTGAAAATGTCTAATCGAATGATAGCCTTTGCACTATTTTTTCTGATTCCACTATCAGCGAATGCTATAGACATGAACCTATCAAATGGGTTGATGACTGTATCTTATATTTTTTATATCGTAGTGCCAGTCCTGCTGGTTCATTTAATAGCGACTGTCTATTTTCACAACAAAGGCTATTACCGCAACAAATCTTTTACTACTAAACATCTGATAATCGCTATGTCAGTTCCTATAATGGGAATTGCTTTGCTCATCTTTGAATATTTGTCGAATATGAATAGGGCAGGCATGCACATTGGCACATTTTTATCCATTCTGTTCGTATATGGGTTCCTCTCTTTAGTTTTTGCTATTCCTTATCTTCTTTATCTTGCGGCTCCCGAGAAGTAGAAAAGTTATTCACTTTTCAATAACGATTGATATAGTTAATCCCGTTTAAAAACGACTCAAGGTTACTGAGCTATTGAAATGAATTTTTGTAGCCTCCGTCATGCTTGCGAACAGCACGCCAGAAAAATTTATATCAGTAGCGCCTTGCTATAAGAATATTCCTTTTATTGTGAACTGATTATAGCTATTAATCTAACAAAATCTTGGTACCACTTTTAGTAAAGTTCATCACAAATTGACTTTTAAAATTGCGCACATTGTTCTCATAAGTCAGCAAGCTGCGCGTGAACTGATGATAGTCGCTCATATTTCTAGCGTTGACCATCAACATAAAAGCAAAGTCGCCCGATACTTCATAGCAGCTCATCACTCGCGACTGCGCGTCCATTAAGCGCTCAAATCGATGCTGCATCGAGTTATTGGAGCGCTCCATCTCTATCATTACCACCACTGTTAGACCGTAGCCAACTTTATCAGGATTGACAATAGCCACTTGCTTGGTAATCACGCCATTATCTATCAGTGCTTGAATTCGGCGCTGAGCAGTGGCGATAGACACATGAGCGTGTTCCGCCACCGTTTTTAGTGGTAGTGTCGCATCGTCTTGTAGTAAGTTCAAAATGGCTTTATCAGTATTGTCTAAAAGCTGACTCATAAGCGTATGTCCTCTTAGATAAAATTTTTAATAAGGGCTGATATTCTCAATGAAAAAGTGCACAGTATCGAGAGAATATAGCTTTATTATCATAATAATTTAAAATTTAATAAATAAATCTATTAATACCCTATTTTTAGATAAATAAAATCATAATTAAGATAATATTGAGATATTTTTTCACTATATCCTTGTAAAATTAATCTTATCAGTTAACAAATATAAAATCAAAGCTGGTAATAGTCTCTTTTTATTTGTATCTCAATTTATGGTGCTCTATATGTCTACGTCAATCCTATCTAATATGGTAGCGTCCACTTTGTCACGGTGGTTATTACCTGCCATTTGGACGAGCGGTAGTCCGCAACAGCGTACTTTAATATTAGGGGTAGTGTTTGCTATCGTGTCCAATATTTTGTTTGGCGTGCTTTATGCCTACAGTAGTCTTCTTGCGCCCTTATCAGGTACACAAGTATTTATTTGGCGCATGCTAGCCATGTGGGCAGTATTGATAGGATATTTACTGCTCAGTGGTCGCCTAAACTTACATATTGATAAGCTACGAGCCTTACGGTCAGTCAAGCAGTGGGCATGGTTACTGCTACCGACACCGATATTTTTAAGTCAATTGTGGCTATTTATGTGGGCACCAGTCAATGGTCAAGGCGTACAGACTGCGATGGGATATTTTTTATTTCCCTTGATGATGGTGGTGTTCGGTTGTGTATTATTCGGTGAAAAGCTCAGCCGGCTACAATGGCTTGCGGTAGCATTTGCAGCGGTAGGGGTGGGCAGTGAAATTATTCGTACCCAAAGTGTATCCTGGGCGACCTTATGGGTGTGTGGTACCTATCCAATATATTATATCCTGCGACGCCTGCAAGGGATTGATGCCATCACTGGCATGCTGGTGGATTTGACTTTATTTGCCCCGTTTGCGCTTGGGTATTTGTATCTAATAGCGCCAAGCAATTTGACCATGGTGGCCGGTTCTGGATTCTTCATCATCATGTTGATAGGCCTTGGGGTACTGAGCGTACTGGCTATGAAAACCAATATTGATGCCAGTCAAATGCTGCCAGTCAACGTCTACGGTATGATGAGTTATTTAGAGCCCGCCTTGTTGTTTATTTTAGCAGTTACCATATTGGGCAACCCGTTTGAGTCGGCGATGATCTACAGCTATGGGTTGATTTGGTTAGGCATTGCCTTTTTAATTGCACATGGAGTCCGGCAACTACGCCGCTCTCGTAAAGAGGCAAGAACAGTTTTAAATAGTTAGGAAGTTAAACTACTAGAAAGTTAAACTATTAGAAAGTTAAATAGCCAAATACCTGAATGACCTGTATATAAATAAAAATGGCACCTAAACAAAAACAGCATCTAAATAGACAAAAAGCTTAGCGTTAAAACTATTCAGCCAAACTGATCAATTAAAAGACAATAAAAAAGGGACGATTCAATAAATAGCTTGAATCGTCCCTTTTGCCCCGCATTAACCAGGGTGATTTTAAATTAAAACCACTATAGTTAAAATACCTTAAAAACGCTTCGGTACTGCTGGTATACGCTTTTTGCAGCCTCTGTCTGCGTAGGCACAGCAAGCAAGAAAAACTTATGCCAGCAGTAGGTTATATATCGATATTACTTTTCATTAACTATATTCTAAAAACGGCTAGTCCAAATGCTGCTTAAAGCCGCGCTGCTTGTCACGTTCCCAATCACGATCCTTTAAGGTCTTGCGTTTGTCATGCTGCTTTTTACCTAATGCTAGCCCAATTTGGCATTTAACTAATGAGTTCTTCCAGTAGCAAGACAACGGTACGCAGGAATAACCTTTTTGATTGACCGCACCAAATAGCTTTTCGATTTCTCGGCGATTAAGCAGCAGCTTGCGCGTACGGATACTATCAGGACTGACATGCGTCGAGCTACTTAACAGCGGTTGAATATGTGACCCGAATAAAAAGGCTTCTCCGTTACGGAAAATGACATAGGCTTCGGTAATGGTCATTTTTCCGGCACGAATGGCTTTTACTTCCCAACCTTGTAATGCCACTCCTGCTTCAAAGGATTCTTCAATAAAGTATTCGTGGCGAGCCTTTTTGTTTGCACAGATTTGATTGTCAGGCTTTCTTGATTTTTTTGACATGGCTACCTCTTTCTAGACGTGGTGTCCTCGTCTGACCAGTTCCTCATCTTATCCTAAATCAACTACCAATCAGCTATGGTGTCAGACTCGCATAATGCACCTACTATTATAAAATGTAACTATTATCATAAGTTGGCGTACCATTTTCTCTCGTCTTGCTCATAACAGATTAATATTTGCTTTACTATATAGCCCAACCCAACTGTCGGGTTCGGACCATAAATACTAGATGAGTCGAACCGCCTATTGTAGCAAAGCCTACAGCGAAAATGTAAGTGGGCTGTTATAACAAATGTAGCGGCTGCGTTGCTATTAAAAATGTCACTAATATTAGCAATTTAGCATAAATAAATGAGCAACTTTGAGTATTTATGAGTAGTAGGCACAAGTTCTTGCTACTAAATTTCACAAGTAATGAAGGTCACTAAATAATATCGAGGGCCAATGGACAACTTTAAATGGTAGATAAGTGTTAAATTTAGACAAAATTTGCTAGCATAGTCGGTAATATTAACGACCAAATTAGCACCGCTATGAGCCTTCCTGCGACTTCTTCAAAATTGCATACCAAAATATTGTATCCTGGTACCTTTGACCCCATTACTAATGGTCATGTGGACTTAGTCACACGCGCTGTAAAGCTGTTTGATGAAGTGGTTATTGCTGTGGCTTCAGGCCACCACAAAAAGCCTTTATTTGACTTCGAAGAACGGGTAGCATTAGTAGAGACGGTATTTTCTGGCTTGCCGCAAGTATCAGTGATAGGTTTTGAAGGTCTGTTAGTAGATTTTATGCGTGAAAAAAATGCTACTGCTGTGCTACGTGGTTTACGGGCGATGTCAGACTTTGAGTATGAGTTTCAACTGGCCAATATGAACCGCGAGCTCGATGAAAATTTTGAAGCAGTATTTTTGACCCCATCTCAGAACTATTCATTTATATCTTCAACTATGATTCGCGAAATAGCCAGACTTGGCGGTGATGTCACTAAGTTTGTTCCTGATTGTGTTGCAGAAGCTTTCACCAACAAGCTAAATATTAAATAAAGTAAACGTTCAAGCACCCAAATTTTAAAGGTTAATGAGTACTAGCAACCGTTATGTGCTCAATCATTCAGTTGAGAAAACTCAGCTGTTAGTAGAATAATAAGGAGCAGTTTATGGCGCTGTTAATCACTGACGAATGCATCAATTGTGATGTGTGTGAGCCTGCTTGTCCAAATGATGCCATCTCAGAAGGGGATGATATTTATGTTATCGACCCCAACTTGTGCACCGAATGTGTCGGGCATTTTGACGAGCCGCAATGCGTCGTCATTTGTCCCATTGACTGCATTCCTCATGACCCCAATTATGTCGAAACACAGAGCGATTTGATGTCTAAATACAAGCGTATTACTGGTCAATAGCTCACTGTGCAATATCATCATTAAAAGCGAGCACTCGCCTCTAACCACCACTCATATTAATAGTGTTTTTAAAAATAAAAGCTCACTAGCAAGAGCCGTGTAAGTCCTATTTTTATAGGTTTGGCGCGTCTCATAATAGTAGTCTTTTTTTGGAATTGCTACAAAGCTGACATTTTAGGGATCACACTATGACTATCAATACAGACAGCTCAACAAGTGACTTCGACCACCAACATCTCTGGCATCCCTACGCTAGCTTGCCACCCACTTATCCCAATATCGTTATTGATCATGCTGATGGCATCTATATTGTCACTCAAGATGGCACGCGTCTGATTGATGGTATGTCGTCGTGGTGGGCAAGCGTGCATGGCTACAACCATCCAAAGCTAAATGCGGCAATTATTGAACAACTGGGCAAAATGGCGCATGTCATGTTCGGTGGTTTGACCCATCAACCAGCGATAGATTTAGGCAAAAAACTGCTGTCAATCGTTCCTGCTGGACTTGATGCGATCTTTTATGCTGATAGTGGCAGCATCGCGGTGGAAGTGGCACTTAAGATGGCGCTGCAGTATCAAGTTGCGGCTCAGCGGCCAAACAAGCGGCAATTTGCATCCACCCATTCAGGCTACTATGGTGATACTTGGCATGCGATGAGTGTCTGTGATCCGGTCGCGGGCATGCACAGTTTATATGGCAATCAATTGCCTATGCAGCATTTCGTGTCCGCACCGCCATTAGGCTTTGAGCGTACCTTGACGGACGATGAGCGCGATGAGTTAACCGTGTTTTTTGATAAGAACTGCCACCAGCTGGCAGGCTTTATTATCGAGCCAATTATTCAAGGTGCAGGTGGTATGCGCTTTTATAGTCCTGAGTATTTACAGCTGTTACGCCAACTGTGTGATCAGCATGACGTGGTATTGATTGCCGATGAAATCGCGACTGGCTTTGGTCGCAGTGGCAAGTTATTTGCGTGTGAGCATGCCGATATTAGCCCTGACATTATGACTATTGGTAAGGCGTTGACCGGTGGCTATATGACTTTTGCCGCGACCTTATGTACGCGCAAAATTGCTGATACGATTAGCCAAAGTGACTATCCGGCATTGATGCATGGCCCGACCTTTATGGGCAATCCGCTAGCTTGTGCAGTCGCTTGTGCGTCGGTTGATCTGATAGTGTCTTATGATATTCCAGTACGAGTCGCACATATGCAAGCGGTTATGGAACAGCAACTCGTACCAGCTGCTAAGTTAGATGGCGTTAAAGAAGTACGCTGTTTGGGTGCAGTAGCAGTGATTGAGATGGATGACGCGGTTGATATGCCTACCTTTCAATCGTTGCTAATTGATAATGGCATTTGGGTCAGACCATTTGGCAAATTGGTTTATATCATGCCGCCATATATCATTACTGATAGCGAGCTTGCAACTTTATGCCAAGCCTTGTTAAAAGTCGTCAGCATTTATTTAGCGCAAACTTCGAACCCAGCTTTACACAGTGAAGCCTAACAATCGTTTTTGATTTTATTAGCTAGCAATTTTTTGTCATAAGGTCAGTTATGAGCGTGCTATTTATCTCCGGTATCGATACCGACATTGGCAAAACCTATGCTACTGGATTAATTGCTAAAGCATTATTGCAGCAAGGCATCAATGTTATTACCCAAAAGTTAGTACAAACAGGTGTGGCGATAGATCCAGATAGCGGCGAGATGGGTATTGCTGATGATATCATCACTCATCGTACATTGATGGACATAGCGCTACAGCCATGTGACCTTGATTATACGACTTGCCCTTATCGTTATCAGAAGCCCGCGTCACCGCATTTATCGGCTAAGCTTGCTAACGAGGTTCTTAACCCCGAGGTCATTACCAATGGCACTCAGCGTTTGCAAGCGGATTATGAGGTGGTGCTACTAGAAGGGGCAGGCGGGTTACTGGTGCCGATAACTGCAGATTTATTAACCTTAGATTATATTGCCGCCCAAGGTTATCCTATCATTCTAGTCACCTCCGGTTGCTTGGGCAGTATCAATCATACCTTATTAAGTTTGGAAGCGATAAAATCACGGGGCCTAACCGTCCATAGCGTGATTTATAATCATATTCATGATGAAGATGCCAGTACCAGCACAGATACCGAAATTGCTAATAGCACCATCGAGTTTTTGCACCACTATCTTCAGAAAAATTATCCAAATACGCATTGGCTACGTTTGGTAGTGCAAAAGGATGATGATCTTAATAATACAGATGTCGTTCTGCCCAAAAACTTTTTAAAATAATAATGACTTACATCTTATCTTTTAAAATATAGGGTAGCGGGCGGAAAATTTCGCAGCCTCTGTCACGCTTATTAATAGGAAGTAAGAACATTTTTGCTAGCTGAACGGTTCTAATGGCACCAATGATTCACTTTAAACAGCCTATAAATTTCTTCAGTGTTTTTGACAATAAAAATAAGCCAAAAAGACTTCCCCAATCAACCAGTAGGTTTGTTATACTAGCGCGCTTGGTAGACTAGGCAATCGCCGCTGCACACTGGCAACAGATGAGCAGGGGAGGAAAGTCCGGGCTACATAGGGCAGCGTGCCAGCTAACGGCTGGGCAGGGTAACTTGACGACCAGTGCAGCAGAGAGTAGACCGCCTTTGGCTTATGTGAGTATCGCAAGATATTCATGTCATCGGTAAGGGTGAAAGGGTGCGGTAAGAGCGCACCGCGTGGCTGGCAACAGTTCACGGCATGGTAAACTCCACGCGTAGCAAGACCAAATAGGCATCGGCATGGCGCGGCCCGCGTTCGATGCGGGTAGGTTGCTTGAGCGTATTAGCGATGATACGCCTAGAGGAATGATTGTCCACGACAGAACCCGGCTTATCGGTTTACCAAACCTTTTTTTATCGTTTAAGTTATAAGCTTTCAAGCTAGACTATTTGAAACTTTAGGATTTTAAGCGTTAAAACGATAATAAGTGCGTATTGTTTTAACAAATGGCTTTATTTTTATTATAAAACCATTTATTTGCAAAAAAATTCTGCTTAAGGGTTGACGTCAGTCTCCTGCTTGGGCATAATACCGAGCCTTAAATGGCGATGTAGCTCAGCTGGTTAGAGCGCATGACTCATAATCGTGAGGTCAAGAGTTCAAGTCTCTTCATCGCCACCATTTATCTGTAGTTGTTCAAATTTAAAATTCCAATCCTCCGTGATTGGTTTTTTTTTGTCTGTTGAATAGTTAACGCTCAAGAACCTTGCTATTAATCGTTATTTAGCCATTGGTATCTCACCATTGGTATCTCATATAACCGCAGACTAAGTCCTCTTCATTGATAAGCTCAGCGATCCTCACTTATAAATCAAACGCTTGCTGATAAAATCGCCTTACTTTACAGTAGAAAACTGCTAGAATACCTGTATATGTTTGCGCGCAACGTTGAGTGACCTTATCGCCGATGGAACATTAATGCTGATTTATTAGGCCTCATGCCATCGAGTGCTAGCGCCATACTTGCGACCGCCGATATTATTAAATATTATTTTCAATAACTATCCCCTTATCCTCTATTTAGTAGGCGCTTTGTGACTGCATTAGCCAATATTCGTAACTTCTCTATCATTGCCCACATTGATCATGGCAAGTCGACCCTTGCTGATCGTTTTATTCAAATGTGCGGCGCGCTGCAAGATCGTGAAATGCAGGCGCAAGTACTCGACTCCATGGATATTGAGCGTGAGCGCGGCATCACCATCAAGGCGCAATCAGTAACCTTATTCTACGAACACCCCAATGGAGAGCGCTATCAGCTCAACTTTATTGATACTCCAGGGCACGTGGATTTTTCTTATGAAGTCTCGCGTTCATTAGCGGCTTGTGAAGGTGCCTTATTGGTGGTCGATGCGGCGCAGGGTGTGGAAGCACAATCCGTTGCTAACTGTTATACCGCAGTTGATCAAGGCTTGGAGGTAATGGCGGTCCTTAATAAGATCGACTTGCCACAAGTAGAGCCTGAACGTGTGATTCAAGAGATTGAAGATATCATTGGTATTGATGCCGTTGATGCGCCGCGCGTCTCCGCCAAATCTGGTCTGGGTGTTGATAAGTTACTGGAAGCCATAGTTGAATTTATTCCTGCACCAACAGGAGATCGTGAAGCGCCACTACAAGCGCTCATCATTGACTCCTGGTTCGATAATTACTTGGGCGTGGTGTCCTTAGTGCGTGTGCGCCAAGGTACAATAAAAAAAGGTGACAAACTTTATATCAAGTCAACCAAAGAAGCGCATCTGGTAGGCTCGATCGGGGTCTTTACCCCGAAGCCTTTAGATACGGGTATTTTGGAAGCGGGTGAAGTGGGTTTTATCATCGCTGGTATTAAAGATATTGCTGGTGCACCGGTTGGTGACACGATTACTCATGCTAAGACGCCTGATGTCGATCGTATTCCTGGGTTCAAACAGATCACCCCGCAGGTGTATGCGGGCATGTTCCCAGTAGAATCTACGGACTTTGAAAAGTTCCGTGAGGCACTACAGAAATTACAAATTAATGATGCGTCGTTATTTTTTGAGCCAGATACCTCAGACGCCCTTGGTTTTGGCTTTCGCTGCGGCTTCTTAGGTATGCTGCACATGGAGATCATCCAAGAGCGCCTAGAGCGTGAATACAACTTGGACTTGATCACTACTGCGCCATCAGTTATTTACGAGATCATGAAGAAAGATGGCACAATTATTTACGTTGATAACCCGTCAAGATTGCCTGAGCCAAATAATATTGAAGAGTTTCGTGAACCGATAGCCCGTTGTCAGATCTTGGTGCCGCAAGATTACTTGGGCAACGTCATGACTCTATGCATTGAACGCCGCGGTGTACAAGTCGATATGCGCTTTATGGGCAGACAAGTTCAGCTGATATTTGATATTCCAATGGGCGAGGTTGTGATGGATTTCTTTGATCGCCTAAAATCAGTCTCACGCGGCTTTGCCTCGCTTGATTATAATTTTGAGCGTTATCAAGCAGACAAATTAGTCAAAGTTGATGTGCTTATTAACGGTGATAAAGTGGATGCCTTAGCCATGATTGTTCATGAAGCACAATCTCGTTACCGTGGTAATGCGCTGGTTGGTAAGATGAAAGAGCTGATTCCAAGACAGATGTTTGACGTGGCGATTCAGGCTGCTATTGGTAGCCAAATCATCGGGCGTAGTACGGTTAAGGCCATGCGTAAAGACGTACTGGCCAAATGCTATGGTGGTGATGTTTCTCGTAAAAAGAAATTATTGTCTAAGCAAAAAGCCGGTAAAAAACGCATGAAACAAGTCGGTAATGTGGAGATTCCACAAGAAGCCTTCTTAGCGGTATTACAAGTAGATTAAATAATTGCTGTTTCAGTTGGTAATTAAGCACCTCAATAACGATTGAGACCAATCGCTATTGAGGCAATTAATTGCTGAAGGTAGTAAATAACCATTGCTAGTCTTATAAATGAAAACGGTCAGATAAGCAGCTCTCTAATAGGCAATCTAGTATGGATTTTGATTTTAATTTAATTTTAGTGCCGTTAACCCTAGGGTTAGGTCTGATTTGGCTATTAGATAAGTTAGCGTTCAAACAGCGGAAAACCCGCGGATTTGGTAAAGAGAGCATGTTGGTACGTTGGGCTTATGACTTTTTCCCGGTACTGGCAGTGGTATTAATAGTACGCTCATTTTTGATTGAGCCGTTTAATATCCCGTCATCATCTATGGTGCCAACCTTATATACTGGCGACTTTATTGCGGTCAATAAATATGCTTATGGTGTGCGTCTACCGCTCACCTATAATAAGGTATTGGATACGGGCTCGCCCGAGCATGGTGACGTGGTGGTATTCCGTTATCCTGAAAACCCGAGCATTTATTATATTAAGCGTTTGATCGGTCTGCCAGGTGATACGGTCACTTACGACCAAGGTCAATTAGCGATTAATGACGTGGCAGTAGACACCAAGTTAGTCAGTTTTGACGCCAATCCTGAACTGACGTCGCAATTGTATTCAGCTGGCAAGGTAGCACCAGGGCAAGTGCTGACTGAGAACGGTGCCATACAGATGGGACAGCAAGAAGAGGATGAGGCGCAATATTTTCAAGAAATACAAGGCGAGCACGATCACTTGGTTCGTTATTTACTCGATATGAACAGCTCACAATATGCCCCATTTTTGCAGCAGCAGTCGCCAGAAGTAATCAGTTCAGAAGGAAAAAAATGGCGTATTACTGTGCCTGAAGGTCAGTACTTTGTAATGGGTGATAACCGTGATCGTAGTGCTGATGGACGTTTTTGGGGCTTTGTTCCTGATGAAAATCTAGCAGGAAAAGCGGTTTATATCTGGATGCACAAGCCACCTGGTCTTAATCTGCCAACCTTTAGCCGCAATGGATCTATTGACTAAAGAGCTAAGTAGACGGGCGATTGTTTTTACGACATAGATCGTAGACGACCCTCTTATGAGCGCATAGTTTGTGCTAATATTGTTTTTATCACTATATAAAATTAAGACTCACTCATAAATTCGCTATCGCATCAGTGTCTATGTGAGTAGCTATTAACAGTGGTGATTTAACTAACGGTTAACAGGTGGTATACGGTGCAGCAGTTGTCTGGTTTGTCCTCTCAACGCGGTGCTAGTGTGACTAGCATGATCTTAATACTGGTTGTTATTGGTATTTCAGCTAAGTTAGCGATTGCAATTATACCCGCGCAGGTCAGCGATTATCAGCTGACCAAAACCTTGAGCTCGCAGCTTCAACAAGCCAATAGTAATAACGAGTCAGCCAAAGAGTTCGTCGAACGAGTCAATCGTCAGTTATCTATTAACGCGAATTACGATACTGATGCCAGAGACGTATTTACTTTCACTAATAAGAAAGTTGGTCAACTGGCTATTTATAAAAAATATGAAGAAACCAATACTCTTTTTGGCAATATTGATATCGTAAACCGCTTCGAAGGCGATGTTAATGCAACAGAGTAGTTAATATAGCCACAAACGGGTTTTTAACTTCTTGGTACTTATCAGCTTTTTCAGTTGCAAAATTCTGTATAGCTGTCTTATTAGAACATTCAAAAAGCCATGTACTATAAATATATTATGACTTTAATAACATCAATTAGTGAGACAAAAGGGATAACCACACGCCACGCATGAAACCAATTTCACAGCAGTATCAGGCGGTGCCTATGGCCCAAAAAAACAACGCACCTATGGACACTTTTATTGTCAGCTCAGACTTTATTCAACAGTTGGCAGTATTGACGCGCAAGCTAGGTTATACCTTTAAGGATCTCAGCTTACCGAAGTTAGCGCTGACCCATCGTTCATTTGACAGTAAAAAGAACTATGAGCGTTTAGAGTTTTTAGGGGATGCGCTATTAGGTATGATTGTTGGTGAGGCTCTGTATCACCGTTACCCTAGCCAAAATGAAGGGCGCTTGACTCGTATGCGTGCCACCTTGGTACGCCAAGAATCACTGGTAACCATTGCACAAAATCTAGAGCTGTCCAATCATTTGATTTTAGGTATCGGCGAGCGCAAAGGTGGGGGCCGTAATCGTGCTTCGATATTGGCCGATGCTGTGGAATCGCTGATTGGTGCTATCTATCTAGACAGTCAGGATATGGCTATTACTCGTACTTGCGTACTGTCGTGGTACGGTGATCTTATTGACAACGTCAACGATCAAAAAGCCCTCAAAGACGCCAAAAGTCGTTTGCAGGAATGGCTACAATCTAAACAATTTGACTTGCCACATTATGAGCTGATGGAAACTCGTGGTAACGCCCCGTATCAAATATTTGTGGTGCGCTGTCAGGTAAATATTAGTAATTGTCCTGACATTACTGAGCTGGGTGAGAGTCGCCGTATTGCTGAGCAAAAAGCGGCGGAGCTGATGATTAATCAACTGCATAAGTTGCCAAATTCGGCCAAAAAACGTCCATAGCTTGAACGTGCATCATTTAGATAGCATTAAGCAATGCATAATGAATAATAAGTATTTCCAAAGTAATAACCGTCTCACTGTCTGTCATATATTTCGATAAAGAGAGTGCAACACAGTTGAGTGGCGTTTATAAACCCCGACAGGATTACCCTATGAGCAATCTTACTGATTTGCCATCTAACCATAAAGATAATGCCGATAATATGACCGAAAACACCAATGATACGACCAAAAATACAGACTTGAGCCCAATTGCAGACACCACTAAAAGTACAGATGCTGTGGCTGATGAGAAGGCGGTTGAGACAGAAAATTCTAGGCTAAAAAATACTGATTCAATAAGTTCTAAGCTAAAAAGTACTGAAATGAAGAGTGTTGGTTCAGAAAGCGCTGACCTAGAAAGCACTGATTCAGAAAGTACTGATTTAGAAAGTGATACGGCGATTGAAGATTTCTTTGCACCAACGAAGCATACCCATCTTAACGATGGCTTTAAGGCTGGTTATGTCGCGATTGTCGGACGTCCAAACGTTGGTAAGTCGACGCTAATGAACCATATGTTGGGTCAAAAGCTATCTATTACCTCGCGTAAGCCGCAAACCACTCGTCACCGCATCCACGGTATTTTGTCTAATGACGAGATGCAAGCGGTGTTCGTTGATACCCCAGGTATCCATCGTAATGAAGTGCGTGCAATCAATGAGCGTATGAATAAAGCAGCCGTTTCGGCACTGGTTGATGTTGATTTGGTACTGTTTGTAGTAGATTCTGATCAGTGGCGTGATGACGATTTATTGGTTCTACAAAAGATTGGCAGTACTGATCTCAATGTGGTGCTAGTGATTAATAAAGCGGATACCTTAAAAGATAAAGGCACTCTGTTACCACTTATTGAGACGTTTAGTGACAGTTTTGATTTTGCTGATATCGTACCGGTTTCAGCATTGAAAAATCAAAATCTTGATCGTTTGCAGGAAGTCATTGCGTCGCATCTGCCAGTTGCGACCCCTATTTATGACACCGAACAAATCACTGATCGCTCAGAGCGTTTTTTAGCCAGCGAAATTATCCGCGAAAAAATCATGCGTAGTGCCGGTGATGAAGTACCTTACGATTTGACGGTTCAGATTGATGAATTTAAAGATGAGGCCGCGCACAACGATCCAAAAACAGGTCGTCCACGTAAAGCTTGTACCTTCATTGATGCGACTATTTACGTCGAACGTAGCGGCCAAAAAGCCATCGTTATCGGTGACAAAGGTCAGCGCATCAAGCAAGTGGGTATGGACGCGCGCAAGGACATGGAGCTGTTGTTCGGCAAAAAAATCATGTTGACCTTATGGGTAAAAATCAAGCGTGGCTGGTCTGATGACGAACGTGCGTTGACCAGCTTGGGTTATTAATCAAATACCTTATCAAGCCCGTGATTGAGTGAGATAATTGCGCTCAGTTATAGCGCGTATTGAGGCTAGCGCTGAGGTAATCAACCATGCGTAATGAAGCATTAATCGGTTATTTATTACATCAGCGCCCGTATCAAGAAAAGCGTGCGCTTTATCACTTATTTTCCCAGCAGCATGGCATAATAAATGGTGTAGGTAAAAAAGGCGCACCACTGTTTGTACCATTACAACTGTTTGCCACTGGTAAACGTGATTTAAAAACTTTTAGTCAAATGAATATAGTGCCACTGGAACGTGATTTTGTGAGCGCTGAAACCCAACGTTACCAGCAGATTAGCGGTCAGCAGCAGTATGCGGCGTTATATCTCAACGAAATACTTTTGAAGTTACTACCTACCGAAGACCCTATGCCAGTACTCTGGCAATATTATCAAGACAGTTTACGGCAACTTAAGCAGCCATTAACCGCAGAAGAATTGCGTTTATGTTTACGGCAATTTGAGCAGCGCCTATTTACCGAGTTAGGCTTTGCATTAACGCTAGCGCATGACAATACGCTGTCTGTCATTGAGCCTGATTGTACTTATCAGTTCTTACCCGATGTAGGCTTGGTACCGATTGTACAAACGGATCATTTAGCCAACACGACAGTACAAGCGGTGTTTGAGGGCAGTGAGATATTACTAATGGCGCAATTGGGGATATCTGCAACCACGCTCAGCGCATGGTCACGTCTGCACCGTCAATTAATCGACCATTTACTCGACTATCAACCCCTACAAAGTCGTTTACTCTGGCAACAACAACAGCGCTATCAGTAAAGTAAAATAAATTTTATAAAAGCCTCTATCGCAGACAATCGTCAGTATGTTAATGGATCATCTTTATTAAAAGGGTTTTTTATGAACACTTCATCGCAACACTTACAACAGCTTTTATTGGGCGTCAATATAGATCATGTGGCGACCTTACGCCAAGTGCGCGGGGTCGATTACCCCAGTCCTTTGGCAGCAGCATTATTGTGCGAACAAGCAGGGGCCGATGGTATCACTATTCATCTACGTGAGGATCGCCGCCATATTCAAGATGCAGATGTTTATGATATTGCGCAGCAACTGACTACTCGATTAAACTTAGAAATGGCTGCGACTACTGAGATGCTAGCAATTGCCTGTGAGGTTGAGCCGTTTTGGGTATGTCTAGTACCCGAAAAACGTGCCGAGTTAACCACAGAAGGGGGGCTCGATGTTGTAGGGCAGATCACTTGGTTGACAGACTATATCAGCCAGTTGCACGCAGCAAACATAAAAGTATCTTTATTTATTGACCCAGATGAAGCTCAAATCGAAGCAGCAGTGGCCTGCCAGGCTGACGCTATTGAATTACATACAGGTGCTTATGCAGAAATGGGCTTGGCCAGCAATACAGCTGGGCAGTGCGCTGAGCTACAGCGAATTGAGCATGCCGTAAGTTATGCACAGCTGGTAGACAATAAGTTGTTAATCAATGCAGGACATGGCTTGTCCCGTGATAACGTCCATGCCATCGCCCAAATTAAAGGTATTTATGAGCTTAATATTGGTCATGCACTCATCGCTGATGCGGTTTTTGTAGGCTTAGCGCAGGCAGTAACGATGATGAAAGCCGCTATGTACCGTTAAGGATTAAGGGTTCAAACTTAAGCTCAACAACCAGTCGGGTGCATACTGCTGGGTTTATACTTAATGATGCCTGATTGGTTGAATGATATTTGATACATTGCTTGATTATAATTTGAGCTTGGGCAGTATTTAATATGGCCAAAAAACCCGCGTGGCTTACCACTATCGCCAGCAAACCTGACATAATCACGATTACCTGCACGTAGATGCAGTGTACCGTATCTAGGGCTTAATGTTAGTTCTACTAATAGCCCGTCAGTATCGGCATCAAAGTCTTGATTACTGTTGTTATCCATAAACAATAATAAGGCTCTATTGCTGTCTCTATCACACCGACCATTGCCGTCAGATAAACACACCAGTAAGTTTTTGCGTCGAATCAGACTCTCCGCTTTAGCCAATGCTAGGGTATTTAGCATGCCGTACCTAATACGTTTGGCCTCCATGTGCGCCAGTTGCGTTAAGACAGTGGGAGTGGCGATTACGGCGATAATCGCTAAAATGGTTACCGTCACGATCAGCTCTACTAGATTAAAACCACCTTCGCTACAGGATATAAAGGAGGTGTTATAGTTGCTAGCTGATGGGCTTGTTCGAACGGCTTTAGAATCAACCATACCCACATTGTCAACTGGCGTTGAATGAACACGTTTACAGTTATTAAGAGCCAGAACAAAGGTAAATGCATGCTGGTTACTCGACGATACTTTATATAACATAGCCATAAGCGATTGCTGCCTATATAAGTAGGGTGATAAGTAGGGTGATAATAAGTAGGGTAATAAAACTGAGTAGTTTCGCTTGCCTGTGCAACACAACATTCAACACAACATTCAACATAATATTTAACACAATATTCAGTCTTTTCTGCCACAAGTATTCCTGTGTTTTAAGTCGTCCTATATTCTTGAAAGATCCTCTTATCTAGTAAGACCGTTCAAGTTTTTAATGCATTACTAGAGCTATGTTGATTAATACGATATAAACAGATGATGTGCCCATTGTTGTCTATTGTCAAAAAATGTTTCAATTAGTGAATGCCGAGTATTAACAATAGAGAAAAAGGGACAACTGTATTAAACTGAGCGCAGATAATGGATACAGTTTGGTAGGTTATCTATTACAACTTAGCATTCAAAAGCCAAAATGTACAAACCCTGTTAGCTCTCAGTAAAATAAATATGTTATTGTTTTTTGTTTGCAACGCTCTCGTGTAATAATGTGTAGCTGACTAACGAAAAAAGTTGTAAACTGAATTGATAGTCGATAAGCTACTTCCTAATTGCTTTTGTTGTATAGTTATACACTTGTAAACGATGTCTGTTTTTGGTCATCTAGGAAGTGGTTGTGCTTAACGCATTACTCAAATCATCCTTTGGAGGAAGTCCATGAAATTGAATAAAATTGCCCTAGCTTTATTTGCCGTAACAGCTGCGCCACTAGCGGCCAACGCTGGCGTTACTGTTACTCCACTATTACTTGGTTATCATTACAGCGAAGGCGCTGATGATGATCAAGCTGCAGTGCTGCAAGATAGCAGTACTCCTACCAACAGCTACTACAAAGAAGATGGCCTATACACTGGTGCGGCACTAGGTATTGAGCTGACTCCTTCTACTCAGTTCCAAGTAGAGTATGGCGTATCAAATACTGACGCTATTCGCCAAGATGGAAATGGCGATGCCGACGCTGAACAAGAAATGATTTCTGGTAACTTCTTAATCGGTACTGAGCAGTTTACTGGCTATACTGATGGCAAATTTAAGCCATATATGCTAATTGGTGCTGGTCAATCTAAACTTAAAATCGAAAACGCAGCTGGGACTGAAGTCGCAGAGACTAAAGATACTATCGGTAACCTAGGTCTAGGTGCTATGTATCGTATCAATGATGCATTGAGCCTACGTGGTGAAGCTCGTGCGATTCATAACTTCGATAATAACTGGTGGGAAGGCATGGCCTTAGCCGGTCTAGAAGTTGTACTAGGGGGCCATTTAGCCCCAACAGTAGCAGTACCACCAATGGTAGAACCTATGCCTATGGTTGATACTGCACCAATTATCGTTGTTGAATCTGATCTTGATTCTGACGGTGATGGCGTACTTGACAGCATGGATGCGTGCCCAGGCACTCCAATGAATGTGGTTGTAGACGAACGTGGTTGCCCAGTAGCAGTAGACATTACTGACGAACTAAAAATGGAACTTCGTGTATTCTTTGATAACGATAAATCAGCTATCAAAAACCAATATCAGCCTGAAATCGCTAAAGTAGCAGAGAAGATGCGTGAGTATCCTAACTCTATCGCCCGCGTCGAAGGTCATGCTTCTAAAACTGGTCCATCAGCACGTTATAACCAACGTCTGTCTGAAGCCCGTGCCGTTGCTGTGAAATCTATGTTGACTAACGAATTTGGTATTGCACCAAACCGTCTATCAACAGTTGGTTACGGTTATGACCGTCCAATCGCGCCAAACGATACTGAAGAAGGTCGTGCTATGAACCGTCGTGTTTATGCCATCATCACTGGTGACAAAACGATGACTGTTGAGCAAACCAAAGATATGGTTATTCAGTAAGTAACTGCTTATCTTAAGTAAGCCTTATTAAGTAACAGATAACTAATAAAGTTACAAAAAAAGCTGCCCATTGGGTGGCTTTTTTTTGTTTGTGCTTGCATATAAATTAAGTTATTGCATAAATTTATGATGCAATAATGCTATACTAGCCGCCCAAACACTTTGTAAATTGACAGGGTGTACACTAGCATGGCTAACGGTACGATGGATGTATCGATATAGATGTTTACTTCTACTGTATTACTTACCCCAGCGCAATTATTGTGCAGGCGTTTAAGAGCAGAGTAAACTATCTGGCTGATCGATGATGACAGCTTATCCAGCGGCGCTTACTGCTACTACATTTTATTAAGACAAAACGAGCATTCTATATGGCGAACGACATTAAACATTTGCGTAATATCGCAATCATTGCCCACGTTGATCACGGTAAAACGACTTTGGTCGACAAGCTTTTACATCAATCTGGTACTTTTGGCGACCGTGCAAATGTTGCAGAACGTGCAATGGATTCAGGTGATATCGAGCAAGAGCGCGGCATTACTATTTTGGCTAAAAACACAGCTATCAGATGGA
The DNA here is from genome assembly GCF_017875835.1 of Psychrobacter sp. PL19. Lineage (NCBI taxonomy): Bacteria > Pseudomonadati > Pseudomonadota > Gammaproteobacteria > Moraxellales > Moraxellaceae > Psychrobacter > Psychrobacter sp. PL19. Next base: position 107,252 of record NZ_JAGING010000001.1, on the reverse strand, counting down.
CGGATAAATCCGACGATACTGAATACCGTATCAATATCGTAGATACCCCAGGTCACGCCGATTTTGGTGGTGAAGTTGAACGGGTCATGTCAATGGTTGACTGTGTACTTTTAGTGGTTGACGCCGTTGATGGCCCAATGCCACAAACCCGTTTTGTGACTCAAAAAGCATTTGAGCAAGGCCTGAAACCAATTGTTGTTATCAATAAAATTGACCGTCCAGGCGCCCGTCCTGATTGGGTAATGGATCAGATTTTTGATTTGTTTGATAACCTTGGCGCTAGTGATGAGCAGCTTGACTTCCCCGTTGTTTATGCCTCTGCATTGAATGGTGTTTCTGGTCTAGAAGCAGATAAGCTTGCTGATGACATGACGCCGTTATTCAAGACTATTGTTGATGTGGTTCAGGCGCCGCAGGTTGATGCAGATGCACCATTCCGTATGCAAATCTCAAGCATTGATTACAATAGCTTCGTTGGTGTTATCGGTATCGGTCGTATTCAGCGTGGTAAAGTTAAAACCAACACGCAAGTGACTGTGATAGGTAAAGACGGCAAAACGCGTAACGGTCGTATATTAAAAATTATGGGCTATCATGGTCTTGACCGTATTGATGTCGAAGACGCCCAAGCAGGTGATATTATCTGTATCACAGGTGTTGATGCGCTTAATATCTCTGATACTATATGTGATCCCAATAATGTTGAAGCCCTGCCAGCGTTGACTGTGGATGAGCCAACAGTATCGATGAACTTCCAGGTAAACAACTCACCATTCGCAGGTCGTGAAGGTAAGTTTGTGACCTCACGTAACATTCGCGAACGCCTAGAGCGTGAGTTAATTCATAACGTGGCATTGCGTGTAGAAGACACCGAGTCACCTGAGAAATTTAAAGTATCAGGCCGTGGTGAGCTACATCTGTCTGTGCTAATCGAAAACATGCGCCGCGAAGGCTATGAGCTTGGCGTATCAGGCCCAGAAGTTATCGTTAAAGAAGTGGATGGTAAACTACAAGAGCCGTACGAAAACGTTGTCTTTGATGTTGAAGAGCAGCATCAAGGTCCAATCATGGAGCAGGTCGGCTTGCGTAAAGGCGAGATGACTAACATGGTTCTCGACGGTAAAGGTCGTATGCGTATTGAAGCAACCATACCCGCTCGTGGTCTTATTGGCTTCCGCTCTGAGTTTCTGACTTTGACTTCAGGATCTGGTATCTTAACGTCAAGCTTCTCGCATTACGGACCACAAAAAATTGGTGATGTTGGCGGCCGTGCTAATGGTGTACTAGTCTCTATGGCTAAAGGGGTTTGCTTAGGATTCGCGTTATTCAACCTGCAAAAGCGTGGCAAGATGTTTGCTGAGCCTCAGCTTGAAGTGTATGAAGGTATGATTGTTGGTCTGAACTCACGTAACGATGATATGGCTGTTAACCCAACAACTGCCAAACAGTTAACCAACGTTCGTGCTAGTGGTACTGATGAAGCCTTGACTCTAACGCCAGCGATTAAGTTTACCCTTGAGCAAGCGCTTGAATTCATTCAAGATGATGAGTTGGTTGAAGTAACGCCAAAATCTATCCGCCTACGTAAGCGCTACTTAACTGAAAGTGAGCGTAAGCGTCACGGTCGTAAGAAAGGTGCTTAATATTTATTCTCAATGAGAATTGATATTGAAACAAAAAAGGCTAACGTGATGTTAGCCTTTTTTTATGCTTGGAACATTCTGATTTAACTTCACCTCAGGTATTGAGGCGTTCCTGCTCATAAATTGATAATAAATTATTAAGTCTTTGATTCTGTTATCAAGGAGAGCGTATGGTTAAGGGGCGACTATTATTGTTAAAGTATGATTACAACTAAGGTGTCACTATCACATAGTCATTGGTATTAATCAAAATCTCTGAGGGACCATCGACGACAATACGCACGACATTATCATTGACCACTTGCGACTGCGACTTATAATAATTGTCTTCGGCAACGGTACAGCCCAAACAGCGTGCCATTGCATCCCACGGTTCAACGAATAGCTTTTGCTGCGCTTGATCTGCATTACCGCCAATCAGTGAAAAAGGCAAACTGACAAGATAAGCGGCTGTACCAGCAACAGCGGTCACCAGCTGTAGCGGTTTACCAGCTAGAGTATCAACGACCATGGTTCCGTATGAGGGGCCAAAATCAGTTTCATCAATTTCTATCGCTGCTAAGGCGGGTTGCATACTCGCCACAACGAAGCTCATGCTTGCGATCGCTGTAAGAAGCTTGTGCTTAGTTGTGCGTTGGGTATTGGCTGTAACAGACATGACGATATCCTAAAACTCGTAAACAGCATGATTAATGGCTGCTATTTTTTGTATAGAGGTGAGGGAGTAACGATTACTATTAAAGCAAGATGCGGGGTAATTAGCAACAACAATGCGTACGATGCAGCAGGTGAGTCGACAAAGAATTCTGTGATAGACCAACCATAATCTCACTTGGCATTTAATCACTTGTTCTATATTTTTTCACTATAGCATTTAAGCTTGATAGACAAATTATACCAGTCGTATTAGAAATACAGTTGTCACTATAGGTTATGATTGTTTGTCTTGCCTTATTGAGTTGAGCTTATTTTATGGCACTAAACTTGTTTTAAAGGCTGGCAGGATGGGCAATAAACACTAGCACGTGCGTTCAGCTTGATGTTATCGAGTAGGGTATCGCAGTGCGGACAAGTCTCGCCATGCTTACCGTAGACATTCAGCGTTTGCTGAAAGTAACCTGTTTGACCACTCGCTACTGTGAAATCCCGCAGCGTTGAACCGCCAAGCTCTATCGCCTTTTTCAAGATAGTCTTGATGTGATCGACCAATATAACTATCTGATCGCACGACAGCTGATGGGCGGGTGTCGCGGGGTGAATACCTGCTAGGTATAAGCTTTCGGTCGCATAAATGTTGCCTACCCCAACCACGACTTGCTGCTCCATGATTACTGACTTAATGGCACGAGCTATAGAACGTTTGCTGGACTTATTAGTGGTCTTATCCTCTATTTCATTAGCAATTGGAGTGCGCTGAATCAAATGATATAAGTAGTCCGCGGTAAACTCCTCTGATAAAGGCTCAGGACCCAAATGATTCAGCAATTTATCACTATAGTCTGCATACCATAACACTGCACCAAAGCGTCTAGGGTCGTGGTAATGCAGTTGGGTGTGAGTGCCACTAGCATCGTTAAATATGATGATTAAATGGTCGTGTTTGCGCTTATCAGTGCCGCGGGCATGTTGCTGTAAGCTACCGGACATACCCAGATGAATCAATAGCTGCCGCGCTACTAAGGCAGTAGAAGGCGTATGGGTGTCAGCATTTTTTAGTGTGGGTGGTACAAAGTTCAATATCAAATACTTTGCCCGCCGCTTGACGCTGTGCAAAGTGTAATTGGCTATGCTATCCAAATCATCAGGCATCAACCAGCGTAATTTTGGCTGGAACACCTGGACGTCGATAACTTGCTGTCCTAATAAGGGCGCTAGGCTGGTTTTGGTGGTTTCAACTTCTGGTAATTCAGGCATAGTGGTTTTTTATGATCACTGTAGTATTAAAAGGACACATTATTAAAAGGACATATTGTTAAAACAATGTGCTGTTAAAAAAATATGTTACCTAAAGAATGTATCGCTTAAAGAAAGCGTTATTAAAAATATGAGTACTTGCTCGTAAGAGGCTGCAACGGATAGATTATCATGCAACAGCGCGGCGAGCATGTAAGATGCCATGCTGCTGTTCAAGTTTAGCTAATAGCTTAGACAAGTGCTCCAGCCCCGATACCTCGATATGAAATCTTAGAAAAGCAATATTATCATCGGTACTTAGGGTCTCAACCTGACGAATATTGACGTTTTCTTTATCGATAATTTGGGTCAAGTCACGCAACAGGCCTCGTCGATCATACGCTTCAATATGAATATCAACCGGCTGGTAACGACTAGATTGAGACTTCCAAGCCGCATCAATCTTACGCTCAGGCTCGCGTTCAACTAAGCGCATATATTCTGGGCAGCCGCGGTTATGGACACTGATACCGCGAGATAAGGTAATATAGCCAGCAATAGGTTCGCCATTTACAGGGTGACAGCAGCCCGCTAAATTGATCTCAATGTTATCTAAACCATCGATACATATCTGGTAAGCATCAATTTTACTCGTGGTCTTAAGGTCAACGCTGGGTGAAAATACTTCTTGTTGTTTTTCAGGTTCTAAGTGTAGCTGACGAGAGATATGACCGGTAAGCTGGTTTAGACCGATCTCACCGGTAACCAAGCCGACCACGATATCATCAGTACTATTAACGTGAAAATACTGAAGATAGTCTTTTAAATCAATACTGCTAGGATGTATGGATAAGCGCTCAAGCTCTTTACTCAGCATCCGCCGACCAATTTCAATATTTTTATCGCGATCTTGCTTGTTAAACCATTGACGCAGCTTAGAGCGTGCGCGGTTAGTATGAATGTAACCCAGTGAGGCTACCAACCAATCACGATTAGGCTCACGTGAGGCCTTGGTAATGATTTCGACCTGCTCACCCGTTTTAAGCTGATAAGTCAGTGGCACATAGCGTTGATTGACCCGCGCAGCTTGGGCACGGTTGCCCACTTGCGTATGGACATAATAGGCAAAATCGAGAACAGTCGCCCCTCTAGGAAGCTCGGTAATATCGCCATCACGGCTAAAGATATAAATGCGTTCGAGCTCGTCAAAGTCAACAACTTGTTCTTCATCTTCGAGCTCAGTAAGCTCTATGCCATCGAGCTCCTCACCTGCTGCTAATGCGGTGCGCAGCTGATTGCGAGTTTCGTTATTGACAGATAATAATTGACGGAGTGAACTGATTCTTTGACTGAGGTAATTGTCTTTCTTGTTTTTTAGCCCCTCTTTGTAGTTGACATGGGCACACATGCCAAGCTCGGCTTCAAAATGCATTTCGTGAGTACGAATTTGTACTTCGAGCGATTTATTCTCAGCAATAACAGCGGTATGCAATGAGCGATAGCCATTGGATTTTGGATTGGTAATATAGTCATCGAATTGCTCAGGAATATAGCGCCATAAACCGTGTACCAAACCTAAAACGTGGTAACAGTCTGAAGGGTTGGTGACCAATATTCTTAGGGCACGAATGTCATAGAGTTGATCAAACGATAAGCCTTTAAGCTTCATTTTACGATAAATAGAATAGATATGCTTAACACGTCCTGAGACCTCACCGGTAATACCCGCCTCTATTAAAGCCTCATTTAGCCTGTCTTGGACGCGCTGAATATAAGATTCACGTTCGCTGCGTTTTTCAGATAATAACCTAGCAATCTCTTTATAGCGTTCAGGCGCGAGATAACGAAATGCTAGGTCTTCAAGCTCCCACTTGAGCTGCGCAATACCTAAACGGTGAGCCAGTGGGGCATAGATAGTCATCACTTCACGTGCGACCCGGTGTTGACGCTCAGTATTAGAAAAGGTCAATTCACGCATGGCAAAAGTACGTTCAGCCAGTTTAATGAGTACCACACGCACGTCATTGGTGACTGAGATGAGCATGCTATAAATATTTGATAACTGGTCACGCTGATTATTAACGAAGTGATCTTCCAAGCGTTTGTTACTTTCAATAATTTCAGACAGTTGACCCATTGCTAAGGCATCTTTAACCAAAGTAGAGATGTCAGTACCAAAGTTTTTCTCAATATCAGCCAAACTTATCATAGACTTACGGGCACTACGATAGAGCATTGCAGCGACTAGCGCATCTTCATCTTGATATAAATAAGTCAAGATATCCGTCATACCAATGCCAGTGATGTAGGCACCTGAGCGCTCGGACTCACTAGTATTCATACGGCTACGAATAAACTCACAAGCAGCATTGAGATTGGGTACCGACTCTTGCCCGATACGCTTAGCGACGTTCTCTAGCCAAACAGGAACATCGATGTTGGCATGATCTAAATCAACAGCCTTAAGCTCTTCTGAGAGCAGGGGAGCCTCGTCCAACAGTGTATTGTCTAAGTATTCGTCTGTCAGCTTTGAGTCGTGATTATGGTAAGCCTGTCGCGCTGAGCGATCAAAGGTAGTGTGTAATTTACGAGTAGTTAGCTGTTGCTTGATATCAAATGGTATCTGGGCATAGCTATTGGCAGACTGATGAGAGCGTTGACTGGCGACCAGCTGTGCTGCTAATGTCGCACTATCAGTTTGTGTGGTTTTGCCATCTTTTAGTGGTAATCCTTCACGAATCTTTACCATAGCCGAATCCTCTTAGCTATTTTTAAGTTATTTATGACCTCATTCGCTAGGTGCCTCCTCTGATTCGAATATTGATAAATTATCAGATACAAATCGACACAGCTGCTAAAAAATCCATTTTTCAGCAGCTGTCATAGAGATGAGTACTCAGTGTTTTTGAGGATATAAATGCCAGTGTCTACTACAGGTTTATTAAAAAATCTATAGACCAGTGGGCTATTATTATCTCACTTCAACACCGCAAATCAAGCCAAGCTCTGTAATGATAGTAATGTAGGTAAGCGTAACATAATAGCCGTGTAAATAATGAACTTTACCTTTTATCCAGATAAAAACCTATTACAGCGCTGCCGTAGTGACTCATGAAGTAAGACCAGTAAATACAGTCGATCTTAAGCGGGTACTTTTTCGAAACGTGCAATTGACTCAACGTGACCGGTATGACAGAACATGTCCATGACACCGGCGTGGGTCAAACGGTATCCTTGTTCAAGTAATGCCTTGGTATCACGTGCTAAAGTTGCTGGATTACACGAGACATAAACAATACGCTCAGCATTGAACTTAGGCAAATATTGCATAATATCCCAGGCCCCAGAGCGTGGTGGATCGATAAGTAGCGCATCAAACCCTTGGTTGGCCCACGGCTGATCGGTACAGTCTTGGGTTAAGTCTTGGCTATAAAATTCAGTATTATTGATGCCATTACGACGAGCGTTTTCAGCAGCACGTAGCGTCATGGCTTCGCTACCTTCGACTCCGATTACCGTACCAGATTCACCCACCAAGCGTGCCATTGGTAAACTGAAATTACCTAGACCACTGAATAAATCCAGTACGCGCTCGCCAGCTTTTAAGTCTAATAAATCACAAGCCAGCTTGGTCATCTGTCGATTAACAGACAGATTGACTTGAGTAAAATCGGTAGGAATAAATTCGTAAGTCAAATTATATTCTGGCAATTGATAATACAGACGACCAAATTGCTGGCTCATATCATCGGCGTCAGTCAGCGCAATGCGCTTGATACTGTCAACCCCTTTAGATTGTAAGTATAACTGCCAGTTGCGTGCAGCAAAAAAGACTTTTAGCTTATCCACATCACTGTCTGATAACGGCGATAAATTACGCACAATCAGCGCCACGGGCTGATCGCCATCAGGTAATTCTGGTAGATACTCACCCATGGCCAGCTCAAGCTGAGCGATTTGACTGCGGGCTTCAAGCGAGCTAATCAAGGCTTTTAAGTTCTCAATCTCAAAGCCAATACGCGGGTCTAAAATATGACATTCATTCAGCTCAGCCAAGAAGTTACTCGAACGCTCACGAAAGCCGACCAGTGCGGTTTCTTTTTTGGCAACATAGCGCACACCCAGTCGCGCCTTGGTACGATAACCCAGACGATCTCCAACCACTGGCGCCAGCCAAACATCTGGCTGAACATGGGCTTGGTGCTCTAACATTTCGGCCAGTACGGACTGCTTAAAATTAATTTGTGCATCTGGCTGCCAATGCTGTAAGTTGCAACCACCGCAAACCCCAAAGTGTGGGCAGGGCGCTACGGCGCGCTCTGGATTAGGATTGGCAGTGACGCTAAGCGCATCGCCCTCTTCAAAACTAGTGCGGCTATTGGTCAGTTTGACCAGCACGCTTTCACCCGGCAAAGCAAAGCTAACAAAGATCTTTTTGCCATGTTTGTCCAGTGCATGACCTTCCGCTTCACCCCAGCCATTACCATATACCGCAACGCCACGTCCATCATGCGATAAGCCGTCAATAGTAAAGGGTAGCGGCTCTGCTTCTTTTAGACGTTTGCGCGTTTTTGACGAGGGTTTGGACTTTTTCTTGTTGGGTGGAACCGTAATGTTTTTAGTGTCGCTAGCTGGTTGAGTCGTGTCATGTACGGTAGACGTCTTGGAATCGGTGGGTTGCATAAACCTGCCTTAACAATAAATGAGAAATAATAAAAAGGGCGATAAAAGTAGTATCAAATTGCAGTACTTATATTGCAGTACTTATAATGTGATTACTTATAATGTGATTACTTATAATGTTAGTACTTATGGTGCAGGCGCTGAGGGTAATGAGGTCCAATCAGCGATAAATTCTTGGTGCCGTAAGCTACCATCCGCTTGAGTGAACCTAGCTATGTAATCGCGGCTGTGCTGCTGCCAGTCGTTAAAAGCTGGCGATGACAGCTGTCCGGTTAGGCGCAGCCAGCGCAGGTAAATCAGCCAGGTATTCATTACATCGGACTCGCAGTATATAGATAGCGTCTGCCAGTCATCATTGGCGACGAGATCGCCGACCATGCTGCCGTCAACATCAGTTTTACCCGGTAAACCATATAGACTGGCGACCACGTCCATTGCTTCACGCCGGCTAGCACCGTATTGGCTGAATCTGTCCATCAGATCAAGGTGTTTGGTTTGGAAACGGTTGACGTAATTGTCAAAACGCATGTTCTTAATACGCTCGCCTTCTTCAAACAGCCATGGTGCTGATAAATCGTATTGCATGGCGCGGTAGATGAGTACAGGAATATCGAACCCTGAACCATTCCAACTGATTAACTGTGGCAAGTTATCGATATCACCAAATGCTCGAAAAAACTTAGCCAGAATGTCTTTTTCACTAAACTTGTCTGCGCTCAAGGAAAACAAAGACAGCTGACCGTCCTTGATATACAGTGCAGAGATACAGACAATACGCTGAAGTGGTAGCCGCATGAAGTCGTGCCCCGCTTCTTGGATTCGGATCGCTTGTAGCGCGCTCATAGCATCAGCATCGTTCAGATCAGCCAATTGCGGATAGATACGCCGCGCGGCATCAGTGTCTGCTACCGTCTCAATATCAAAGACCAATGTGGGGTTGTAAGGTAAGGCGTGTGGCATAAATAATCCTGAGCTATCGTTCGTTACGCTGATTGAGCACTGTCGTTACTGCCGATATCAAGAACAGCACCTTCAAAAATACTGTTCTCAAAAAATAGTATCATCAAGGCTATCATCGACATTATATAATCCAGTCGATAAATAACGATCACCGCGGTCGCAGACAATAAAGGCAATAACCGCATTAGGATTGGCTTTAGCAACCTGTATAGCAGCCCATGTGGCAGCGCCCGATGACACTCCGGCAAAAATACCTTCGTTTTTGGCCAATTTACGCATATAAACCTCAGCAGTATACTGATTAATATCCATAATTTCATCGACCAAATCTGCGTCATAGATACCCGGCATATAAGCTGCCGGCCAGCGGCGGATACCCGCGATTGATGCGTCTTCATCAGGCTGGAGACCAATAATTTTAACCGCTGGGTTTTGTTCTTTTAGATACTGAGATACCCCAGTAATCGTGCCTGTAGTGCCCATTGAACTAATAAAATGAGTAATCTTACCATCGGTTTGCTGCCATAACTCTGGACCGGTGGTTAAGTAATGTGCTCGTCTGTTATCAGGATTATTAAACTGGTCTAATACCACCCCTAAGCCATCAGCTTGCATCTTTAATGCTAAGTCCCGTGCTACTTCCATGCCTTCGTCGACTTCGATTAAGGTCGCACCATAGGCAACCATCGCATCTTTACGCTCTTGGGTGGAGTTGGTCGGCATCAACAGCGTTATTGGATAACCCCGCATGGCGGCTACCATCGCTAGTGCAATGCCAGTATTACCACTGGTCGCTTCAATCAGAGTATCGCCGGGCTTAATCTCGCCGCGCTGTTCTGCTTGATAGATCATATTAAAAGCAGCACGATCTTTAACAGAGCCGGCGGGGTTATTGCCTTCAAGCTTGGCTAAAAGTTGCGCCCCATTGCTGATTTGCTCTTGTTCTGGCAAACGATGTAATCTAGCTAATGGCGTCTGACCGACGCAATCAGCAAGATCAGCGACTTGAGTGATAAAGTTGGCGTTCGATGGGGTCGTAGACGACATAAGGCATCCTTGTTGATTTTTTAAATGACTGTTTTTTAAATGACTGCTTAATACAACACTACTGCTACTTATTTATGCTGCAAATAAAAATTGGCTCATTATATCATTTTGTTTTCAGCTGCGCTTATCGCATCAAGGTTTATTGCTAAATAGACAATGCTCAAAGAAGAAGATTTAAAAAATTTGGGTAATCAGGTTAGTTTGCGAAATTCACTATTATTCACTACTAATGGCACACCACTAATCGGTCTATAACGGTTCAAATATAAAAGTTAATATACGGGCTTGATAGCAAGTTATTAAACAAGCCACTTGATGTAAGACTAAGGAGACCATTGTTCCTAAACTCTCAAATTTGCACACTTATTTTTACTAGATTGCATTGGCAGCACTTACATTTATAAATACTGCTAACATGGTTTTAATATTTAACGAGTTATAATAATGTTCGATGAGGTGTATACAAGACCATTAAACATTTATTGAGGTCTCGTTCAGAGGTCTCATCGAATAGCTGATGACCATTATCTCAATAATGGCATACTTGTATAACATGAATACAAACAGCATATCTATTAGTGGTGCAAACTAGTAGTGCAAATAGTGGTGCAAACGTCAGCAGTAGCGCAAACGTCAGTGGAGTTCAAATTTAGCATGGCAAATAAAAAACGCTTTGATACCAGTAGCGCCTATGGTCAGTTGATTCTATTGGTGTTTTTGCCAATTTGTGTGCTGGCAGCGGTTGGTGGTATTTTAGTATTCCATGAGACCATGCGCGCTAGTGATTCCGAGCAAGAAGCTCTAGCAGAGGCATTTTTAATCCGCTATAAACCGACGGTTACTGAGCTTATTCCAGCATTGCTTGAGCAAGAGCGTCAACAGTCAAAAGCCAATGAGGAAAATGCTCAAAACATCGTTGACGGTATGGCAGCGGCCAGTCAAAAGGCACTTGAGAAGGGCTCAGCACCCGAGAACCTACCGTTATCACAAGTACACTCTGATAATTACATGGGTGCGCGCGGCGCCAGTCTAAGCAGTGCAATACTCTCAGAAGAAGAGTTAGGAGGCATACCGACCTTTGTACCATCCAGTACGGTCATCGTCGATGAGGGTTTAACCCGTACAAATGTTGCCCCAAGCGGAGCAATTGCCACTCTGGTATCGATTCGCGACAGGCTCAGCCGTATGCAGTCTGAGCAGCATGTGCAGCGTATTGCCATCATCAACGAGAACAACAATCAAGTATTGGCTACCGTAGGCTATGGTGTGAACGAGACCTGGCCTTCAATAGATGGGTCGCAGAGCTTCTTATCGCAACAAGCCACACCTATCGGTACGGCCTATGGCAGTTTGTTGGGCAATTTTGAAGGGCAAAAACTGTGGCTGTTGGTCGATATGGACAATGAGCCGCTCTATATCGCGCGCTACCGTATCGCGATGTCGTTGGTCATTACGGGTCTGCTCACTATTTTAATCTTATTGTTAAGCCTAAACATCTATGCCAAACGTTGGATTGCCCCCATTTATGAGCTGCGTTTGCAGCTGCAACGCACTCATGTTGATAATCTATATAAACCTGTTTTGGTTGAATCTGATGGTGAGCTGAATCTATTGCAGCAAGATTTGGTCAAGACGTTACGCCGCTTGCATGTTAGTTTTCAAGAGCTTACCGATCATGCAGAACAAACTGAAGATGACCTTCGTTTGGCTTTTGATGAGATGGAAATGCAAAACATCTCAATCCGCGACGCACGAGATGCCGCCATTTCTACCAGCCAAGCCAAGTCTGCGTTTTTGGCCAATATCAGCCATGAGCTGCGTACGCCTCTAAACAGTATTGATGGCTTTATCAATCTGCTGGCGCGTCATGGAGAGCTCAATCCTGAGCAAGACTTATATGTGCAAACGATCCGTAAGTCTTCAGCGCATTTGCTGGCCTTGGTTAATGACGTCTTAGACTTTTCAAAGATTGAGGCGGGCAAACTGGTCCTTGATCGCCATGAATTTGATTTGTATGACACTATCTATGATGTAGTCGATATGTTCTCGCCAGTAACCGCAGAAAAAGGCCTGCGAATGGCCGTGCTGTTTTATAACGATGTACCGATGCGTATCGTTGGTGATGCCCTACGTCTCAAGCAAGTATTGACTAATATTGTCGGTAATGCGATTAAGTTTACCGATATTGGTGACGTGGTAGTGCGGGTTAGTCTGGATGATCATCGAGACAATCATTTGATGATTAGCATTCAAGATAGCGGTAAAGGAATCTCGGACGCTGACCAAAAAATGTTGTTTCAAAGCTTTAGCCAAGGCGATCCTTCAATTACCCGCCAATATGGCGGTACAGGGCTAGGCCTAGTTATATCCAAGCAATTGACGCGGCTGATGGGCGGTGATATTGGCTTTTATGATAATGCCCAAGAAAACATCGCCAATCAAGGAGCGACCTTTTGGTTTCGGATGCCAGCGCATGTTGATGTGTTAGAAGCGGCTACTGGGCAGACTATTGCGTTGCCCGTTCTTGCACCACTTGCTAGTGACACTGATGAGTTTCACGTTTTAGTATGGATTAATCACACGGCTTCTAGACAGGTTCTTAAAGCCAGTTTGCAAAATTTACCTATCAAGCTGACTCAAGCCAACTCCTTACCGGGTGTGTTGGAATCCCTAAAAGAGCAGGGTAATTATTGGGATTGGGTGATTGTTGATGATGATACTCAAGATGACATGATGGCCTTGCTCAAACAAATTCGCCTACATTATCAAGGCAAGCTGGCGGTATTTGGTTATCAGGTTGCCGCTGATCAAGCACTGCTCAACCGCTATCATGCCAACATATTATATGAGCCTCTAGATAAGCGACAACTCTATGCCATGCTTGATACGCAAAAGCGCAGTGCACCAATCCAAGCACAAGAACCGCGCTGGAAAGGAATGACTGTACTGGCCGTTGATGATCACTTACCTAACTTATTAGTGCTAGATGCACTGCTCAGCGAGCTTGGGATTAAAGTCATCACCGCCAATAGCGGTTTTGATGCCATTGAACTAATCAGCAAGCAACATGCTAAAAATACAAAAATTGCCAAAACCAATCAGCAAAGTCTTTCAAGTAAAACCCAAGTTTCTAAGGCTGAAGCCCGTGCAAAAACCAGTAATACCTCGGCTAACTCTGTATCCACTACCGAAGAAAATATTGAATATAAAGTGAGTGCGGATGATGGTAATATCGACTTAATCTTTATGGATATTCAAATGCCGCGCATGTCAGGACGCGAGGCGGCCGAGCAAATTCGTAAAATTGAAGCGACGGACAATCGTATTCCAATCATTGCTCTGACCGCGCATGGCTTAGCGGATGAGCGCGACAAGCTAGTGGCCAGCGGCATTGATGACTATGTTGGTAAGCCTATTAGCCAACCGCAGTTGCTACAAGTCCTACAAAAGTGGCTGGGACGCACGGGGACTCCTCAGCGCTTGACCACATTAGCCTCAGATGTCAAAGCGCAAACGGTCAATTCACCAGATAGTGTGACCCAAAGACCGTTATCCCCAAGTGTAGCGCCACTTATTACTAATATTAGTGGCGCTAGTGATGCTGATGCTGTTTTAACTTATGGGGTGGTTGATCATGATATCCGTACCAAACCAGTAGACCTTCAAGCAGAGCAAAAAACAGCACGGCCATTGTCGCTCAAAAAGATTCGCGATGACTATCTGCGTGACAGTCAGCCTCGTGATGATTACCGCCGCGAACCGCAGCGTACCACTCAGCCACGCTACGAAAACTTGCAATACCAAGAGCATCTACAACAATCATTAACTGAACACCAAGGTCAACTATCAAACTACCCGCCAACAGAAGACTATCCAAAAACCAATATTATTGATACGTTAGATATCTTAAACTGGCAAGACGCGCTGACTCGCTCAGCCAATAAACCTGACCTTGCAGCCAAGCTCATTATTATGATGCTAGATACTATCGTTGATGAAAAAAAGATATTAACCCAAGCCTGGGAAACGCGTGATCGCAGTATGCTGGCGCAAATTGCCCATCGCATCTTAGGGGGTAGTCGCTATACGGGTGTACCGCAATTGCGCCAAGCCAGTCAAAACTTAGAAGATAAATGTTTATTAAATATCCAACATACGACCCCGGCACAGTTTGCTATGCTTGAGCCTTATTATGATGACTTGCTACTGGCGCTGACCAATTTACAACTGCTTGATCTGTCGCCCTATCCACAGTTAACGTATCATCGTCTCAGCGAAAATGACATGACTTGGAAAATGATTTGAGATGAGTGCTTATTTGAGATGTATAGTTAAAATACCTTAAAAACGCTACCGTGCTGCTGGTATGAATTTTTTGCAGCCTCTGTCGCGCCTGTGAACAGCAAGCAAAAAACCATACCAGTAGCACATTGCTATAGACGACTCTCTTTTATTATGCACTTTATTGACCTTGATGGTCGTTTTACCGTTATTAAGGAGTGTTATGCACGCTATCGCCGCCTATCAATATCAAACCCTACAAGTTAGTATGACCCAAGATATCTTGACCATCAGTTTAAATCGTCCACAGAAAAAAAACGCGATGAGTTTTGAGATGATGCATGAGCTGATTGCAGTTGCGGGGCGTATCTGCAAAGACAAAAAACTACGTGCAGTCATTATTAATGGTGCTGAAGGCACGTTTTGTGCGGGTGTCGATTTAAGTGACCTAAACCAACCCAAAAATCAAGCTTATGCATTATGGGAACTGGTTAAGCCGAGTCAAAGTTTGTTTCAGCGAGTCTGTCTGGTCTGGCGAGATCTGCCTATTCCAGTTATCGCTGTGTTAGAAGGGCATTGTATCGGTGCAGGCTTACAACTGGCGTTAGCGTGCGATGTGCGTATCAGTAGCCCTGATTGTAAGCTGTCTATTATGGAAGCGAAGTGGGGGCTAGTCCCTGATATGGGGTTAACCCAGTCAGCGCTTGGGGTTGTGCGCGTAGACGTATTAAAAGAGTTGGCCATGAGTGCCCGTACCATTGATGCACAGCAAGGTCAGAAATTAGGTCTTATCAGCCATTGTAGCGAATCACCATTACAGCACGCGCAACAGCTCGCTATTGAGTTTGCGCAGCGTTCCCCCGATGCAGTGCTAGCAAGTAAGCGTATTGTGAATGCCATGTATCAGCAAGCACCAACTACCTTATATAAAGAAAAAGCTTGGCAGTTAAAATTGATGCTAGGGCGTAACCGTAAACTTGCCGTAAAAAAGGCGAAGGCAGCGGGAACTCTATTTACAAAACGTCAGTTCCACTAATCTAAGTGCATCTAAAGATGTGAAACCGTAGCTTTTACGTAAATTCTACTTACCGAACTTCAGCTACTCGTTGAAATGCTAGCAGACAGTACGATATAACACTGTCTGCTATTGTACGTTCGCGTCTATGCGATGTTGCTTTATGACGCTCCTTTCTTATATTGCTTATAATTATATCAGCGAATAAAAACTAACAATAATAACCCTTATATAAAATGGTCTGAGACATGTCTGCTCCAAAATCTATCCCGCCCAATCAATCTTCTGCCCCCACTCGTGTACGTTCATCAGATCTACCAGTCGCCTGGATTATGATGCTAGGGCTCATTGTCGCCGTTGGGCCTTTATCTATCGATATGTATTTGCCAGCGCTACCAGAGATGGCCGCCAGCTTCGGCGTGCCGACTGCCTTTATTGCCAACTCTGTGCCTGCCTATTTTGTTGGTTTGGTATTTGGCCAGTTGTTTTATGGTCCATTGAGTGATCGTATTGGCCGTGTTAAACCTCTATATTTTGGTATGACCTTATATGTCATCGCCTCCATCCTTTGCGCGACCACTAATAATGAATATGTGCTGTTTGCGGGACGTACCCTGCAAGCACTGGGGGCATGTGTGGGGGCTGTCGTTACTCGCGCCGCGATTCGAGATCGCCTCACTGCTAGACAAACCGCAAAAGCGTTTTCTATTATGATACTGGTCATGGGCTTGGCACCAATATTAGCACCATCGCTTGGCGCATTATTCCTACGGTTCTTTAGCTGGCATTCTATATTCTGGTTTTTAGCGGCTTTTGGCACGCTCAATTTAATACTGACTAAGCTATTTTTCTTCGAAACCCTAACGGAAGAAAACCGCAATGTCCGCCCAGTTAAGGAAGTACTCAGTCAATATTGGGACTTGTTAAAAGATCCGACTTTTAATTACCCAGCGATTGGTGGCGGCTTGTTGATGGGCGCGATGTTTGTCTATATCAGTGCAGCCTCTGAGCTATTGATGGATAATTATGGTATTTCATCCACTCATTTTGGTTGGATTTTTGGGATGAATGCGGCAGGTTTTGTAGCTTTGACCCAGCTCAATCAATGGCTGACCAACCGTTTCCGTATTCTCAGCATATTGCGCTTTGGCGCTGCCATGCAAGTCGTTGCTTCGGCAGGGTTGTTTGTATTGGGTCTTATTTTCGGTAGTGATGCGTGGCTGCCCCTAGTATTAATCTGCATCTTCCTTTGTATCTCCGGTCTCGGTTTAACGCAGCCAAACGCGTCCGCTATTGCGCTGGCGTTTCAAAAACGCCGTGCTGGTATGGCCAGTGCGCTACAAGGCTCGCTGATGTTTTCGGTGGGTCTCTTTGGTGGTTTACTACTGAACCTATTTCCGGTCAATACAGTACTCAAAATTGGTATTACTATGTTTATGCTGATGAGTCTAGGCTGTTTCTTGATTTGGCGTATCGATCGTAATTTGAATCTTGATGATGCTGAGTAATGTAGAGGGTTTTACCCTTGCTCGCCGTATCCATATCAGACTCATGAGCAATAATAACACTGGCAGTACTTAAAGATTTTATGATAAAATACAGCCCAGCTATTTCTATAATCCGTTTTAGAACCTGTTCTAGAATCTGGTTTATAGTTTGATTTTGAACATTTAGTTGAAAGTTAAACGATAGCTCTTTTTTTAACCAACCAATGACACACACATCATGGTAAAAAATTGCTGGGTGTTCGGCGACTTGATTAATTTGCGACAGCACGGTATTAGGCTAGCAAAGCTTTTATCGCCAGCAGATGCGTATCGCTGAATAGGCAGTTTTTGTGATGTGGAGGCATAACCCAACACCAAGGAATTTTACATGGCTAATCAAAATCCAACTCAAATTGCAATGCGCGACTTACTACAAGCCGGCGCTCACTTTGGTCACCAAACACGTTTCTGGAACCCAAAAATGGGTCCATATATCTTTGGTGCGCGTAACAAAATTCATATTATTAACTTAGAGCACACCGTAAAAGCCTTCAATGAAGCGCTAAACTACGTAAACAATCTAGCTAGCAAGAAAAACAAAGTATTGTTCGTTGGTACTAAACGCGCAGCCAGTGGCGTTATCCGTGAACAAGCAGCTCGCGCTGGTATGCCTTATGTTGACCATCGCTGGTTAGGTGGCATGTTGACTAACTGGAAAACCCTACGTCAGTCAATCAATCGTCTAAAAGAGCTTGAAAAACAAGCAGAAGACGGTACTTTCGCTAAGTTAACCAAACGTGAAGCGCTAGAGCGTACCCGCGACATGGAAAAACTTGAGCGTTCATTGGGCGGTATCAAAGACATGGGCGGCCTACCTGACGCTATCTTCGTCGTTGACGTGGATCATGAAGCGATCGCAATTAAAGAAGCCAAAAATCTAGGTATCCCAGTTATTGGTATCGTTGATACTAACTCTAACCCAGATAACGTTGACTACATCATCCCAGCAAACGATGATGCTATCCGTGCCGTGACCCTATATGTCACTGCTATGGCTGATGCCATTATCGCTGGCAAAGAGTATGCACAAACTCAAGCAAGTGGTGGCGCTGACCAAGAACAGGCTGCAGAACAAGCGCCTGTTGCTGCTGAGCAAGAAGCACCAGCTACTGAAGAAGCACCAGCTGCTACCGAACAGTCAGCAGAAGCATCTGCCGTAAAAGCACCAGCAGAAGCACAAGCTGACCTATAAGCTTCAGCACCTAACGTCATAAACAAAAGGCTGACTTGATAATTTACTTATCAGCATCCATATAACGTTAGTAACAGCATAAAATCTCGGACAAGGCATGATGTAGTTTTACTCGTCATGCCTTGTTGTTGATGGATTAGCTATCAGTGATCGAGCCGCTAATGGACGAGTATTATCGTCTATAATAGCAAGCGCTATATCTATAGCGGTAGCTCTTCTAAATATCCGCTGACGATGAGCAATCTTATTAAGTTTACATCAACAATACGATCTCAAATAGAAGTTAAGCACTCCCATACATAACAATACTAAGGTAACTCTTATGACAGAAGTAAAAGTATCTGCCAAAATGGTAAAAGAATTGCGCGACCGTACTGGTCTTGGCATGATGGAATGTAAAAAAGCGTTAGAAGAATCAAACGGTGATGTCGAAACTGCCATTGATAACCTACGTAAGTCTGGCCAAGCAAAAGCGGCCAAAAAAGCCGGTAACATTGCTGCTGATGGCGCTATTATTATTGTTCAAGGCGAAAATAAAGCCTTCCTAGTAGAAGTTAACTGTCAAACTGACTTTGTCGCAAAAGACAATAGCTTCACTGCGTTTGCAGAAAAAGTAGCCAATATTGCATTAGAAAACAATACTACTGATGTTGCTGCTATCTCTGAATTGCCTTATGGCGATGGTCAAACCGTTGAAGAAGCTCGTGTCTCACTAGTACAAAAAATCGGTGAAAACATTCAGTTGCGTCGCGTTGAGACTCTCGAAGGCAATAATATCGCCGCGTACCGCCATGGTCTACGTATTGGTGTGGTCGTCTCTTTTGAAGGTGGTGGTGCAGACACTGGCAAAAACCTTGCCATGCATATCGCTGCATTCAACCCAGTTGCGGTAGATGACAACGACGTTGCTGCTGATGTCCTAGCACGCGAAAAAGACATCATCGAAGCCAAAGCAAAAGAATCTGGCAAGCCGGATAACATCGTTGAAAAAATGATTGAAGGTGGCCTACGTAAGTACCTAGACGAAGTTACTTTGCTACGTCAACCATACGTCATGGACAACGAGAAAAAAGTTGGCGACGTACTAAAAGCGGAAGGCGTAAAAGTGCTAGGCTTTAAACGTTTAGAAGTCGGCGAAGGCATTGAGAAAAAGCAAGAAGACTTCGCTGCTGAAGTTGCTGCTACTCAAGCATTAGCTAACCAGTAAGTTTTCAAGTCGTCTTTAAAGTAAGTGCTGATTAGGGTTTCTAATTGGGTACTTGTAGGTTTGCTTTATATTTAATGCTGTAATATAAGCGATGTGGCAAAAGTATAAAGTGACCAAACACAAAAAAGCCCGTTATTTATCTAACGGGCTTTTTTGTGTCTGCTGTTTACGCTGAGCTTTTAGCCATTAATATTAGCGTAAAGCGGCATAAGCTGAGTTGGCATAACTGGCACTACCACTATTGTTAATAGTCCCATAACTAACTGCCTGCATGCCATTATTAGTAGCGGTATTGCTGGCGCTTGTGGCGCGACTAGATAGCCCTGAGTCATTTTTGTACAAGCTATGATAGCGACTCATGACACTTTTGACGTAGTTGCGGGTCTCTTTAAAAGGGGGAATACCGTTATATTTGTCGACGTTACCTTCACCAGCGTTGTAACCAGCAATGGCAAACTCGACGTTATTATTAAAGCGGCGCATCAGCCAGGCGATATACTTGGCTGAACCCTCGATATTTTCGGCAGGATTCCAGGCATTACTGACTTTAAAGCGACGTGCGGTCGCTGGCATTAATTGCATTAAGCCTTGTGCACCAACAGGAGAGCGGGCATTGGGATTGAATGAAGATTCAGTGTGCATCATGGCTTTCATCAGCCCAGGATCAACACCATGACGTTCTGCAGAGGTACGGATATAATCATCATAGGAATTACGGCTACCGCTTTTACTCGCGCTACTATTGCCATAATTATCATTGTTATAGCCGTTGCTGCTGCTATCGTAATTGTTTGAGTCTTTATAGTAGGTGACTTTTACTTTTTTAGTAAATTTATCAAAGTTGCCGCTGGGACTGACATTGGTGAGCAGTACTTGTCCTCCCTTGTCTTTATAAATATACATATTACCGGCTTGAGCAGTAACAGACAAAGTAGACAGGGCGACAGCAGTCAATAAGATAGGAGACAGCCAGCGGTAAAATAGGGGTGCAACAGTCATCATAGAGGTATCACTTTTTATCGAATAATAGCAAATCTCTTTGCCTACAGGCGCATTAATTTAGCCTTTAAAGCAGTTAACGAGGCTATCTGGTTTTGATATACAAAACTGGCAAAACTCACGTCTAATAAGAAACCACTGACAATAAATACAAAAGATAATAGTTGCTCACTATACCATAAATTGTATTTTAGCCCCATCTGATTGCCTATAAATCTAGACCAGTTAACTTTTAACTGGTTAAAAAATTGATATAAATCAAAACCCTAACATTATCATCTCTGTAGTTTAGAGGGATACTGTACAGATTGATATTGTGTAAATGAGTATTATGTAGATGAATATTGTCAGCCCAGAATACTACCAACACAAGTCGGCGCAGCAGAGGCTACGCTTTATTATGGCTGACGAATCTGTGGCTGTAGGGGTTTTCTTAGAGGCCAGCAAAAATACTGGGTTGAATGGATTGATCAGGTAAGCGCGCTGATGAATATAGGTACCCAAACGGCGGTGACCAAGCCATTAACGGCCAAGCCAAAGGCGGCATAACGTCCAGCAGTATGGCTGATTTGCCATGCTTCTACTGTACCAAAAGCATGAGCGGCCAAACCTAAGGCCAAACCTTTGGCTCGATCATCGTTGACCCCGTGGAATAAGAACCGAGCTAAAGTGCCGCCTATTAATCCTGAGACAATGATGATTAAGTTGGCCATAGCCAGTGGCGCTTGGATGAGGCTGGCGATACTCAGACCAATCGGTGTGGTCACTGAGCGGGTAGCAAACGCTAATATAGTGTCATTACTCAGTGAGAACAGATAAGCGAGCGACATCGGTAATAGGGCACCAATAACACTGGCTATTAACACGATTATCGACAGACGCTTTACTGGTAGGCCTTTGAAGTTCATCGCTGCCAGCGGTATGGCCAGCAGGACGGTCACATAGCCTAAAAGATGGTCAAATATCGGCTTAGCAACGTCGTAGTATTCATTATAGTCCCACTGTAGAATAAATAAAAATAACACAACCAGTGCGATGGCGGTGATTACCATCGGTAGCCCTGATAACTTTTTTGCTAAAACGCGAGCAGATACGTGCGCCGCCAACGTCACCAAGATAGCAGCAATAGTGGCAATGATAACATTATCAAAACTCATGATTGCCCCTTACGCTTAGTGTCAGTATCGACAGTATTACTAAGCCAACGATTAGAAAGTAACGCTAGGCCCCACAGTGGTATTAGCGTGCTAATTGTCATGGTTAATATCACGCCCCATAGCTCGTCACCTAAGGCAAATAATAGCAAGCCTGCGCCAGCTGATACTGGTAAAAAGGCAAAACCACTGTCTACTAATAGTATATTACTGGCCCTGGTCAGCCAAATGGGTAAGCCTTTGACCATGCGCCAAGTTATTAATATTAAAAACATCGCTACCATGCCAACCACATTGGCAGCTTTTGCCATGCCTAATAATTGACAGATAACGACTGCTGATTCACGTACTAGGATTACCATAATCAGCGTTAAGATTACAGCTAGCCATACGGGCAGTTTGGATAAGGAGGTGGGCTTCATAAACAGTCCTTGCCAAGTTCATAATCAATAAGGCGATATTAATTTAATATTCTTAGTAACACAGGGTATACGTCATTGGCGCAGAAGACCATGTTTTAGACTATTATAATGACAATTAAACAGCTGTAATGAGCAGTCGGTAACGACTGTTATTGATTTTAATGGTGACCTTCAGCAGATTATATACATCATATATAAACGAACAAACCCGACCTGATAGCTAGAGGGTATTATGACGGTCAATGTTTTGATTGAGAAAAGATTGTTAATGCCAATCATTATAGCGTAAAGGGCCATCTGTAGTGGCTAAGCGCTAGCAAATACAGATGGCCCTTTATTTGGCTAAAGCAGTTATTTTTTGATTAATGACTGATAAATAAAGCAATTAGTCCTGCGGATCAGACAATGCTGATTTTGGCTCAGAATCAAGGCCAGCCACTGGTTCTTCTGCTAGATAACCGTCTTCAGTTAATAGCTCTTCAACTTCATCTGTCTCACTTTTTGCATTGTCATCTTTTTGTTCAAACGGTTCTAAAACCGGCAACAATAACGTTGCTTGTGCGAGAGGCAATACATCTAGTGGCGATAAGTCTGCTTGACCTAATAGCTGTCTGAGCCGGTCACTTGGCAAGCGAATGGTCAAACGCTCATGGCCGGTATCATCATAGCTCTCTTCTTGAATAACGCCCAGCTCGTACAAGGTGTTTTTGAACTGACCTGCATTATAAGGTAGGGTCAAATCAAAGGTGGTCAGCGTACCGGTAAGCAGTTGCTGCACGGCTAATGACAGCTCTTCCATGCCCAGATTGTCTTTAGAAGAGACATAAACACGATTAGGTTGACCCTCGCTTGCATAACCAATATGGGCGGGCTCATCCGTTAAATCAATCTTGTTATAGATGTTGAGTACTGGCACATTATTGTCAATTTCGGCCAACACATCTTTTACCGCTTGAATTTGCTCATGCATATCTTCACTGGCGGAATCGATGACATGTAGCAATAGATCTGCCTCTAGCGTTTCTTCCAAAGTTGCGTGAAAAGATTCGACCAGTTCATGCGGTAGGTGACGTACGAAACCGACGGTATCGACTAGTACCACTCGGCCAACACCTTGCCAATCTAAACGGCGTAAAGTGGGGTCTAAAGTCGCAAACAATTTATCTGCAGCATAGATATTCTCATCGACCAAACGATTAAACAGAGTAGACTTGCCCGCATTGGTATAACCCACTAGCGAGATAGTCGGTACGTCTGATTTTTGGCGTCTTGCCCGACCTTGAGCGCGCGTTTGTCTTACCTTATCAAGTTTGGATTTGAGTTGAATCACCCGTGTTTGCAGTAAGCGGCGGTCAGTCTCTAGTTGAGTCTCACCAGGACCGCGCAGGCCGATACCCCCTTTTTGACGTTCCAAATGCGTCCAACCACGTACCAAACGTGTCGATAAGTGATTGAGCTGCGCCAGCTCGACCTGCAGTTTACCTTCGTGAGTACGCGCACGCTGGGCAAAAATATCCAAAATCAGACCGGTGCGATCGAGTACTCGGCATTTAACCAAGGCTTCGAGGTTACGTTCTTGTGATGGCGATAAGCTATGGTTAAAAAGAACAATATCGGCATCGTGTTCCCGAACCAGTTCAGCGATTTCTTCCGCTTTACCACTACCAACAAAGTATCTGGCATCAGGTCTTGAGCGTGAGCCAGTTACTAGGGCCAAACGATCTGCCCCTGCCGAATCTGCCAATAATTCAAACTCGTTCAAATCATCAGGGTCTTGTATTTGACGAATGTCCAAATGTACTATAATGGCGCGTTCGCCACCTTTTTGTCTTCCAAAATATTCCAAAGAGTATCACCTATGTATAAAGTAAATAAATCGCTACTGTGAATGCATAAATTCCATTAAAATCTATTATAACAATAGCGTTCAGATGACCATCTATATGAGGTCCTATCACTTGATATTAAAGCGTATTGGCACAATTAGCGATGATTTTATGTTACAGCTCTGATTAGCAAATAGGCTGCTACTAAGTTTATCATCATTAAAATCAGATGTTCTGACGATAAAAAAGTATAAGCTAAGCCATGCCTACCTAAACAATAGGTAATAGCAATCTGTTAATCGTGACTGAGTGAACAAATAGTCACTGACTGACAGAATTTTGTTATACTTACCGCGTTTTTTTCGTTAAGATAGTGGCCTTCTAAACTGACAACTTTCTAAATGAAAGATTTTCTAAGACAGTAATTTTAAGTAACTCTTAGCCACAAATAAAACTTGTTTATGATTTAACGTCATAGGCAAAACAGCACAGTCATCCAATAACGAGGGACGCAGATGAGCCAATCTAAGCCAGGCTTTTCACTTAAAAAGCAATTAGGCCGCGGCAAACAAATTGCTGGCATGACCACCACTATTGCTGGCGGCATGCGCACCGCCCAGCGTATCGGCGCCTTTCGTCAGCCGCCACGTGAAAAGCTACCACGCTATATTCAGACCTTTTGCCGTAAAATGGCCGGCTCCTTTGGGGTCAAGATAGTTGAAGTCGAGCCTGTACCACAGCACCATGGTCTTTGGGTCTCTAACCACGTCTCATGGATGGATATTCCTGTGACTGGTAGTGTGAGTCCGGCGTTTTTCTTATCAAAGGCAGAGATTGGGGATTGGCCTATATTTGGTAAGCTGGTGCAAGCAGCAGGGACTTTATTCATTCAGCGCGGTTCTGGTGATGTAAGCGCGGTATCGACGCAACTTACTAGCTTTTTGAATGAAGGCTATTCGGTGATATTTTTCCCTGAAGCAACGACCTCAGATGGTACAAAGGTGAGACGGATTCATGGCACCCTGCTACAAGCGGCAATAGATGCTAGCGTACCTATTCAGCCGATAGTACTGTGCTACGTCAATAAGGATGGTACTTTAAGTAAAGAGTTACCTTATTATGGCAAACAGACGATGAAAGATAGCCTAAAACGGGTACTAGATAGTAAAAATGTGACTGCTTATGTGCTGCCACTTGCGCCATTAGATCCAAACGGTCATACAAAAAGTGAGCTGACCAATCTGCTACAGCAGCGTATGCAAGAAGGCCTAGTAGAGCTGCATGCACGCGTACTAACTAACACTGCCAGCTAATAAGGTATCAGCATCGGCTTTATAAGTCATACCCTTCCAACCATTCAGTCAATACTAAAAAAGCGCAAATTCTTATGATTTGCGCTTTTTTTATGTCAAGAATAAACTTTGAAAGTGGCAGTAGTGTAGGCCTATGGTGACGGGTTAGGATGCTGCATATGTACCGCTTCAATAGCCTCAAGTACGTCTGAGCTCAAGGTCAGACTGATACTGTCAATGTTAGATTGTAGTTGCTCGATACTGGTTGCACCAATAATGTTGCTAGTGACAAACGAGCGCGAATTAACAAAGGATAGCGCCATCTGTGCCATATCAAGCCCTGCGTCAGCAGCAATCTTGGCATACTGAACCGTAGCGGATTTTGCTTGCTCATTAGCGTAACGATCAAAGCGATCATATTCGGTTAGGCGGGCACCCGCTGGACGTTTACCATCTAGATATTTACCTGATAGCACCCCGAAGCCCAGTGGCGAGTAGGCCAGTAGACCAACATTCTCACGGTGCGATATTTCTGCTAATCCTACTTCATATAGACGGTTGAGTAAGCTGTACGGATTTTGAATAGTAATAGGCGCAATTAAATTATTCTTATCCGCTTCCCATAGATAACGCATGAGACCCCAAGCAGTGTCGTTCGATAGTCCATAAGAACGAATACGGCCTTTTTTGATTTCATCATTTAAAGCAGAGATAGTCTCCAAAAATGACGTTAAGTCTTCTAAAGGCTGTGTCGCCATATCTTCGTCATAACCCCGTTGACCAAAGAAGTTCGCTTTGCGTTCTGGCCAATGCAGCTGATAAATATCGATATAATCTGTTTGTAAACGCTGCAAATTATCATCAATCGCTGCGCTAATTTGTTTAGCGGTATAACGCGTTTGACCCCCACGTAAAAAACTCATCGGTGATATTTTGCTAGCTAAAATCACTTTATCGCGCTGTTTGGTCTTGCTAAACCAGGTACCCATAAAGCGCTCGGTATCGCCTTGCTTGTCTTTATCAGGTGGTGAAGGGTACATCTCAGCAGTATCCCAAAAGTTGACCCCTTCTGCCAGTGCCAAATCCATTTGCGCATGCGCTTGATCTTCGGTATTCTGCTGACCCCAAGTCATAGTGCCCAAGCAAATTTTAGAGACTTTTTCATCGATTTGTGGCAGTGTTTGATATTGCATGCGAGTGTCCTTTTTCGTTCTATTTACAAGTGTATTTTCATGGTGGTCGCTTAATAGTTATACGAGTTGTATACCCGTCACACCAGGCGGCGTTACTTTAAATATCTTAACTTTAAATAGCACTGATTGACCAGCAAGTGGGTGATTAAAATCAACTTCTACCTCATCGTCATCGATAGCAGTAATCGTACCAGGCAAGGTGTTTTTGCCCTTGTCTTCAAATTCTATCATCATACCAATTTCTGGATCGTCTGCGACCAGTGCAAATTTAGTACGGCTAAAATGCTGGATATTATCAGGATTCCAGTCGCCAAATGCCTGCTCAGGATCAAGATGGGCCGAACGTGTATCGCCAGCGCGCAAGTTCATTAGTACTTTCTCAAAACCGGGCAATAAGCTTTCGTCACCGATAGTCAGAGTCACTGGGGCATCACGGCTAAAGGTGGAGTCAACAATAGTACCGTTCTCGAGTGTTACTTCGAAATGCAGCTTAACGAGGCTGCCATAACTGATACGGGTGTCTTCATTAGGATTGATAAATTGAGATTCAGTCATAGTGGTCACATTATTTATTCAATAGGATTAGAGGGATCAACACGTTAAATAGTTTAGCATAATCCGTTGATTACACCCGATTATGTGGTTATCAGGATTAAAAATAGTTGAGAGTCTGCTCTTGGCTTTTTTTATGGGCAACTAAAAAGGCTATAATGATAGTCGATGACCGCTAATGATAAGAAAAGCAGGTAAGCATGAACACCAAACAACAGGGTATTATTAGCAAATGGCAAGCGGATAAAGGTTTTGGCTTTATTGAAACTGAAGATGGCGAGTCGGTGTTTTTTCATATTAGTGAGTTTAAAGCACCATGTCGTCCTGATGTCGGTGAGCAAGTGGTTTTTACTATCGGACAAGATAGTCAAGGGCGACTGCAGGCACGACAAGTACAACAGCTTGGCTTTATTCAGCAACAAATGGCGCAAAAGAATAAGCAAATCCGTCAACGCAACCAAAAACGAAGCGCGCAAGCGGACTTTGAAGCGGGGCAGAAAAAACGTTCATTTCTCGGTGTTGGCTTTTATGCGGTACTGATATTACTGGCAGTCACGAATAAACTGAGCTGGTTAGTAGTGGGCTGGTACGTAGTATTAGGACTAATCACTTATATGATGTATGCCAAAGACAAAGCCGCGGCGCAAAGTCGCGATTGGCGTACCCCTGAATCTACTTTGCATGTTTTAAGTGCGCTTGGTGGTTGGGTTGGGGCAATGGTCGCGCAGAATTACTTGCGCCATAAGTCACAAAAGCCTGAATTCCGAATGACTTATTATTTGACGGTGTTGATTAATTTGGCGGGGCTATTGGTGTTGTTAATCAAGGAGGATGGCTTGCCTTTTTGAGAGCCATTACTCCTATAATATTGCTTACTTTAGAGGACATTACTGTAAACTATCTACTTTTAAAGAGCATTTTATTAAATTATAGTATAGTCAATGAAAAGTAATATCGATACACAACCTACTGCTGGCATAAGTTTTTCTTGCTTGCTGTGCCTACGCAGACAGAGGCTGCAAAAAGCCTATACCAGCAGTACCGTCGCGTTTTTAAGGTATTTTAACTATACTTGAAATTTTTTCTTTAAGCCTTTTATTATAGGCAACTGCGCTGCTAATACCAAAACCCCGCCATAGCATTCTATAATGGGGTTTTTTTGGGACTAATTTTGGTTAATTAACGTTAGCTGTGTCGCTTCTTTTCCAAAAACAGCATATCAATGATAATTAATATCACCCCAATACTAATACCCATATCGGCAATATTAAAGATCGGATAATGCCAGTCGTTTTGATAGTGCACATGGATAAAGTCGATGACATGGCCATGCAATAAGCGGTCAATTAAATTACCTACTGCACCGCCAAGAACCAGTGCTAGACCAGTAGATAACAGTTTGGCTTGGCGCGGGGCTTTGATGAGATAACCGATCAAAAATATGGACATAACCAGTGCTAGACCCGAAAAAAACCACTTTTGCCAGCCGCCTGCATCCGCTAAAAAGCTAAATGCTGCGCCATAGTTGTAGGCAAGCGTCCAGTTAAGAATGGGCTCAATAACCGGCACGGGCTCATTGAAGGTTAGGTTGGTCTCAGCCAACCATTTTGTCCATTGATCCAGGATCAACACCACTAATGACAATAGATACCACATAAAAGCTTTACTGCCATTAGCAATCATCTTTGGGGTCTTAACCAAGCGACTCATAGGAGTCATCGAATTGCCGGTAGTAACATGGACAGCAGTAGGCGCATGTGGTTTAGCACTATTATCGTCGTCAAGTGGCTCGTGTTCGCTAGGCTTGGGTGTATCAGACGAATTAGGCATAATGGCGTACCTCGCCTTTACCACTAACGTTAGTCACGCAGCGCGCGCACAGCTCAGGATGAGCAGAATCTACGCCGATATCATCACGCACATGCCAGCAACGAACACATTTAGTACCCTCGGCAGCGCTGATTGTCACCGTTAAGCTTTTCAACTCATCTGCACTATCTGTATTATTATCTGTTTCAGCATCAGCAGGCGCTTCACCCATTGGCTTCAATGTGGCGCTACTGGTAATCAAGACAAACCGTAGCTCTTCACCAAGCTTGGCTAAGCTATCGAACATGGCCCCACCAGCGTATAAAATTGCGTCAGCGGACAAGTTAGCGTTTATTAATTTGTCGCTACGGGCGGTTTCGATATGCTTATTGACCATATCTTTGGCTACCATGATGCGCTGCCAATCGTCGCTGCTAATGGCACTGAGTTCAAACTCAGGGAATTCATACCAGGTTTGGGTAAATACAAAACCATTCGCTGAATTTGCTTCGGTACCGTGTAGCACTTCCCATGCTTCTTGTGCGGTAAAAGATAGAATCGGGGTAATCCAACGAATCAACGCTTGAGCAATATGATAAATAGCTGTTTGCGCGGAACGGCGTGGTTGGCCATTTGCTTGAGTGGTGTACTGACGATCTTTAATGATATCTAAGTAGAAGCTACCCAAGTCTTGTGAACAAAACGCGGTAATAAGCTGAGTCACTTGATGAAAGTCCATCGCGTCATAAGCATTAATAATTTCTGCTTGTACCGTTTGCGCACGCTCGATAATGAACTTATCGAGACTAACCAATTCATTAATATCGACACTATCAATAGCGGGATCGAAGTCATCGGTATTGGCCAATAAAAAGCGCAAGGTATTACGGATACGACGATACATATCAATCGCACCTTTGAATGCAGTTTTGCCGGCATTCATCTCATAGCGATAGTCATTAGAGGCAATCCATAAGCGCAGCATGTCTGCACCAGTTTTGTTGATCTCTTCTTGCGGCGTGATAATATTGCCGAGTGATTTACTCATCTTACGGCCATTTTCATCAACCACAAAACCATGGGTCAATACTTGCTTAAAGGGTGGACGCTCGTACATCGCTTCAGAAGTGAGCAATGACGTCTGGAACCAACCGCGATGCTGATCTGAGCCTTCAAGGTAAATATCAGCAGGGTTGGTTAGCTCGTCGCGCTGCTCAAGTACTGTAAAGTGAGTCGTTCCTGAATCAAACCAGACGTCTAGCGTATCGGTGGCTTTATCATAATCAGCAGCGTCCTCTCCCAAAAAGTCTTCACAGCTGGCGTCAAACCAGGCCTCCACGCCACCTTTAGCAATTCTTTGTGCCGCAACTTCCATTAGCTCCAAGGTGTTTGGATGCAGCTCACCGGTTTCTTTATGAGTAAAGAATGCAATCGGTACGCCCCAAGTACGCTGGCGTGAGATACACCAGTCTGGACGACCGTTTAACATAGATTCGATACGACTTTGTCCCCAGGCAGGGGTCCATTTCACTGATGGCACATCTGCAAGCGCTCGCTCACGTAATCCATTGGTTTCCATATTAATGAACCACTGCGGGGTCGCCCGAAAGATAATCGGTGATTTATGACGCCAGCAATGCGGATAGCTGTGTTCAATTTTGGTGTGACTAAGGAGATGACCATTTTCATGCAAGGCAGCAATGATCTGCGGGTTGGCTTTATAGATATGCTCGCCGGCGAATACTGCTGCCGTACTTAAATAAACGCCAGTACCACTGACTGGGTTTTCAACCGGCAAGTCGTATTTAAGACCGACAATATAATCGTCTAAACCATGACCAGGGGCGGTATGGACTAGACCTGTACCACTATCGGTAGTCACGTGATCGCCTAAAATTAGCGGGATTTGACGGTCCTTGATAAGTGGGTGCTGGGCGTGTAGACCCTCTAGCTCAAGGCCTGATACCGTTGCGAGTATTCCTTGATTGCTTAGACTTAGTTCAGCTAAGGCAGTATCAATCAAGTCGGTTGCTAATAGTAAGTTGCCTTTTTCAGTAGCGACCACGCTATAGTCATGCTCAGGATGTACGGCAATAGCTTGGTTGGCAGGCAAGGTCCAAGGCGTGGTGGTCCAAATCGCTGCAGCAATACCGTCTGTTAGTTCAGCAAATGCAGCAACTTCATTGCTATCTAACACGTCAAAGCTGACATAAATGGCATCGGACACCTTGTCCTGATATTCCACTTCCGCTTCCGCCAAGGCTGAACTACAGTCCAAGCACCAGTTTACTGGCTTCATACCACGGGTGACGTGACCATTGTCATAAATTTTAGCCAGCGCGCGTACGATATTGGCTTCTTGCGCGAAGTTCATGGTTAGATAAGGATTATCCCAGTCACCAAAAATGCCCAAGCGCTTAAAGTCTGCTTTTTGTAGCTCTACTTGGCTACTGGCATACTCACGGCAAAGGCCACGAAACTCTGTTGCCGAGACTTTTTGACCCACTTTACCGACTTTCGCTTCGACCTTTTGTTCAATAGGCAGACCATGACAGTCCCAACCTGGAACATAAGGCGCATCAAATCCTGATAAAGTTTTTGACTTTACAATAATGTCTTTAAGGACTTTATTAACCGCATGGCCCAAGTGAATCTGACCATTAGCGTACGGAGGACCGTCGTGCAGCGTATATTTAGGCGCACCATCTCGTGCTTGGCGAATTTTGCCATAGACGTCATCCGCTTCCCATGCATTCAGCCAGTCCGGCTCGCGTTTGGCCAGATTGGCTCGCATTGGAAAGGAGGTGTCAGCGAGGTTTAGAGTATCTTTATAGTCGATAGATTCGGTCATAGTCGGCGTCTTTGTCTTTATTTATACAATGGAAAGATAATGGTTAGGGTTTGATAGGTTAAATGGTGACTCATGAACCAGTGGGCATGATCAGCAAAATCAAAGCCACCCATTATAGGATAAATAATTAACTAAAAATAGGGGACATGATACTCAGAATTAAGCGATTGCTAGGCAATCAGCATTTGGTGCAAAGGATGTGCACTGGCTTGGCGTTAGCTCTTTGTCTAGGCGTTGGTATTGTTGATGTTTTCTGTTATATCGAGATGTGTGCGGTCTGCTATGGCACATCAAGGAAGCTCGCGAATGTATGGACGGGCGCTGGTATTAATGCTATCAGTCCTTTTTAGCTATCAGTCCTTTTTAAAACCGCCTAAAAGTCACTGTCGAGCGAATCAAAAAGGCCATTACTCTCAGACAAAAAGTGCTTTTTAATCGTTCAGTCTGAGGTGATGGTCAGCTGTTCTGCTAGGGTAAAGAATGGGGTCGCAGAACGCTGAAAATCAAGACCACTCTCTAAATGATTCAAATGCTGATCAATCAATAAGATAAAGCGTTCTTCATCGTGTGCCTCAAGCGCCTGTACGATACCCAGATGTTCATCTTCGGCGCAGTTAGAAGAGCCAACCTTGTTGTATAGTCCAATGATCAAGGTAGTACGCAGCGTCAGTTCGCTCAAGAATCGTTCCAGAACCTGATTGTCAGCAATTTTAGCCAGATGCATATGAAATATGCGTGATAGGCGCAGCTCTGCTGGTTTATCGCCTTGCGCGCGCGCGTTAGCCTCAGCGGTGATGGTATCACGCATATCAGAGAGGTCTTGTAGGCAGACATTTTTTATCACACTACGCGCTAAGGTGCGCTCAATCGTGCGGCGCGCTTCAAACACATCGCAGGCTTCTTTGGGCGAAGGGGTTGAGACAAAAGCCCCTTTATTAGGCTGCAACTGCACCACATGCATAGTAGCAAGCGTAGAAAGTGCGCGCCTAACATTGGCTCTATTACATTTAAAAATATCACTCAGCATCTGTTCGCCCAGCTTGGTTCCGGCTGGTAGACGCTGTTCTGAAACGGCAGCCGTGATTGAGCTTATGATCGCCTGTTCAGGGGTTTCATCGGTTCCAGCGCTTGGTTTTTCTGCTTTTATTGTATTCATGGCCGCAATTATAGTGTGCTATCTCCCCCTTCACAACAAATAAAGCAAACTTTCGGTTGTTTTGTTAACAATAATGATTAATACTGTTTGTTAACAAAATATAGTTGTTGTTAACAATATTATGATCAACAGTGAGGCTCTATGAAAATCTTAGTTATGAACCCCAATTCGACGACTTCTATGACAGATAAGATCGTAGAAAGCGCGCGTCAAAAAGCCAGCGCTGGTACCATAATTATTGGGGCTTCTGGGACTGATGCCCCTGCATCTATTCAAGGGCATCACGATGAAGCTATGTCGGTACCTGGTTTACTTGCGCGCTTGAAGCAAGCTGAAGAAGACGGTATCGATGGAGTGGTGGTTGCTTGCTTTGATGATCCTGGTATTGGTGCCTGTCGCGAAGTGTTTTCGGGTCCAGTTCTCGGAATTTGTGAAGCGGCAGTTAAAGCTGCCAGCATGATTTCAACGTCGTTCAGTGTCGTTACCACCTTGCCTCGTTCTGTGCCTGTGATTGAGGAACTTATTCACGGTTATGGTTTGTCTCATCGCTGCAGACGTGTTCGTTCTGCCGCAATACCCGTACTAGCACTTGAAGAGCCTGGCTCAGGCGCGCGTGAAAAAGTTCGTGATGAGATCTTGCGCGCTATTCAAGAAGACAATTGCGAAGCCGTTGTCTTGGGCTGTGCGGGCATGGCAGATTTGACAGAATGGTTAACCCAAGAAACTGGTGTTCCTGTTATTGATGGTGTGACGGTTGCCACTCGTATGGTTGAGGCTCTAGTTGGTTGTGGTCTAAAAACCAGCAAAATTGGTGCTTACGCGAAACCCATTCAAAACTAAGTAATCTTAGATTGATCGAGACGTTTTCTCAAGGAAGGAGAATATAATGCAAAACGCAAAACTGGCTACCGCATCAGGGGTTGAGACACTTGACCACAAAGGAGTAGGGCAAGAGAGTCTTGCACCACAAACCACGCGTATTATGGGTCCTTGGTCCTATCTATTTGCTTGGCTAGGTGGCTGCGTATCCATTGGTACTTTTACAGTGGGCTCCGGTCTGGTCGGTACGTTGAACTTATTGCAAGTGGTGGTGGCGATCACAATCGGTTGTACCGTCATTGGTGCGGCGCTGATGATCAATGGTCGCGCCGGCCATAAGTACGGCATTCCGTTTATGGTGCAGTGCCGGTCTGCATTCGGTTTTTCTGGTAACCGTATTCCAGCAATAGTGCGCTCAGTGCCCGCCATTGTATGGTTTGGCTTTCAAAGCTGGATCGGGGCTGGCGCGCTGAACCTAGTGTCAGATACCTTGTTTGGCTACAACAACCTTGTGGTCTTCTTCATTGGTTTTCAGTTCTTACAAATTGGCCTATCGGTTCTGGGTTTTCACGGCATCAAATGGCTTGAGAATATTGGTTCAGTTTTCATTATTGGCTCACTCGCCTATATGTTTTTTAGTGTCATTAATAAGTATGGTGATTCCATCTCGACCAATCTTATCAATGTTGAAGGTACTTGGGGTACCCCATTTTGGGGTGCAACGATGTTATTTTTAGGGGTTTACAGCACGATGATGCTGAACGTCTCTGACTATTCGCGCGAATTGCGCAAGGAAGTTGGGCTATTCCGTCAAGTCGCCATCTATGCCAACTCAATTCTACCTGCAACCCTGTTCATGGGTTTGATTGGTCTGATGGTCACTAGTGCCACTGGTGAAGTTGATCCCATTAGTGTGTTTTCTAGCGCAGTCGATAACAAGCCTTTGCTAGTAATCACTATGATTTTCATCGCTTTTGCACAAGTTACGACCAATATTTTGAACAACGTCGTGCCACCAGCTTATGCTCTAATGGATATTTTTAACCTTAAGTTTAAAACAGCGGCTGTTATTGTTGGTTTGCTTGCATTTTGTACCTTCCCTTGGGAACTAGTGAAAGACGAATCTGCTGCAGGATTAAATATTTTTATCCAAACCTATTCGGCATTCCTAGGTCCGCTATTTGCAATCTTAGTCGTCGATTATTATTTCATTCGTAAGCAAACGCTTGATCTTGACAAACTCTATGATGAAAATGGCCCTTATAAAGGCGTCAATATGGCAGCAGTTATTGCTATGGTTGTCGGCGTGGTAGTTGCACTGACGTTCTCAAGTATCTCTTGGTATGCAGGCTTGCTTCCAGCTGGCGGACTTTATTGGATCCTAATGCATAAGCTGCCTGCTGCAAAACGCTTCTTGCCGTAAACTTACTTACTCAGTTGATCGGTACAAAAAAACCCCACGGTAGCCTATACTTCCGTGGGGTTTTTGTTTTCGATATGGTGATTATCTTATGCAGGCTTTAGGTAGCGTGATATACAAAAGCAGGTGTTATTTAGAGGGTGCTTGACCTTTATTAAGTAAGTTTGACCTTTATTAAGATTGCTTTGTCGCCTAAAACTACTGAGGTAAAATATTAAGATAAAAAGAGCGATGTTTATTATCGCTAAGCTTAGATAAAAAGGTATGAATATTCTTAGCAACGTTTGATTATTA
The DNA here is from genome assembly GCF_017875835.1 of Psychrobacter sp. PL19. Classification (NCBI taxonomy): domain Bacteria; kingdom Pseudomonadati; phylum Pseudomonadota; class Gammaproteobacteria; order Moraxellales; family Moraxellaceae; genus Psychrobacter; species Psychrobacter sp. PL19. Next base: position 71,997 of record NZ_JAGING010000001.1, on the reverse strand, counting down.
TGCTGGTTTATCCACTGTGAGTTAGAAAACTATTTATTAGTAATTGATAATTAATTTTCTAGGCTATAGCTAGCCATACTGTCATTAACTGTGCTATAACTATTGATCACGCTAGTGCAGTTATCTATTTTAGCGTCCTAAAACTAACTGTTAGAATATGGCTATCAACAGCTAGTCTGTAAAAAAGCAGTGGCTACTTAATATAACTGTATTCTTAAATAACAATCTCCTTAAGTAACCATGATTTTCTCAAGTAATAAAAAACGTTTTAATTCGTTCGCTATTATCGTAAAACTTACTATCATCAGCACTAAACCTCTGGAAAACCATCCAAGCCGTCATTATCCGTAGATTAAGTACTCTATCTGCAATATTACAGACCCATTAACGTCTTAAAACTAAGCGACCAAGTACCATTGCCAGCCATATTCGAGCATAACTATGCAAATGGTCGCCGCCTAGACTTACGTCTGTCATTTGAGTCTGTACTTTATATTGAAACTGACACTTAATTGAAACTGACACCTAAAAGCTGACTGTCACGCTTTGTGTTAGGTAATGAATGCCAAATTTTCCAAATGGCAGTAATGACCTAACCATAGTGACCATAAGTAAAATAGGGCACTTAGTTGTTGTTAGACCATTAATTAAGCCAGTATTATCCCAAAGCAGTTCCACTCAAAAACTACTATGCAAGGAATAATTATGAAAATAGGTATCCCAAGGGAAGTTAAAAACAACGAAAATCGTGTTGGTCTACCACCGAACGGCGTCAGCGCTTTAGTCGATAACGGCCACCAGGTTTATGTCGAAACCGATGCTGGTATCGGTTCACAGTTCACTGATGAAGATTACAAAAATGTGGGCGCAACGATCGTTGATAGCGCTGCCAAAGCGTGGGATGTCGAGCTGGTCATCAAGGTCAAAGAACCTCAAGCTGAAGAATACCAATATTTCAGAGAAAATTTGACCCTGTTTACTTATCTGCATTTGGCCGCTGAACCTAAGCTTACTAAAGCACTGGTCAATAGCAAAGTAACAGGAATCGCTTATGAGACCGTGCAGTTAGCAGATAATTCATTACCACTCTTAACCCCAATGAGTGAGATTGCAGGGCGGATGAGCACACAAGTTGGGGCACAATTTTTGCAAAGTTTTTATGGCGGCAAAGGGATTTTACTCGGTGGCATCCCAGGCGTGAAAAAAGGTAAAGTTACCATCATCGGCGGCGGTGTATCTGGTACGGAGGCGGCCAAAATTGCTATCGGTCTGGGCGCAGACGTCATTATTTTAGACTTAGATCCCAAACGTCTCAAACAGCTGTCTGAGCTGTTTGGCAATGATGTACAGACACTGATGTCGACCAAAGTCAATATTGCCAATAGTGTACGCGATAGCGATTTGGTCATCGGTGCGGTATTGATTCCGGGCGCAGCAGCGCCGAAGCTGGTCACTGAAGCTATGATTGAATCGATGAATGATGGTGGCGTTGTCGTTGATATCGCTATTGACCAGGGCGGTCTGTTCGAAACCACTGACCGTATTACTACCCATGATAATCCGACTTATATTAAGCACGGCATCATCCATTATACCGTTGCCAACATCCCTGGTGCGGTACCACGTACAGCGACTTTGGCCCTATCTAATGTCACCTTGCCCTATGTACTAACGCTGGCCAAAAAAGGCTTTAAGCAAGCCTGTATTGACAATCCTGCCTTTGCAAAGGGGGTCAACACGACTCAAGGTTATGTGACTTATAAAGCGGTTGCGGAAGCGTTAGATTATGATTATAAAGAACTAAGCTCATTAATAAGCTAAGCTTTTTAATTGGCTATGTTGTTAAACCAATAAAAACGTGAAGAAAACCAATAGTCTGCTAACTGTGCATGATTGTCATTGCTGTTGTTATTGTCGATGAAGTGCCTATGTAGCAGATTGTTTTTATGGTTTCATGCCATTCGATATTTATGAGAAAACAGTCACTAACTAAGACTGATTAACAGGCAGTTAACGATCAATTCTATCGCTTCTTTGATAGAGATTATTAAGGTTTACATAGGTTTTCAGACAATGCAATCAGGATATTGCTTAAAAGCTATCAGCCAAAGTGTCTAATACTAAAGCTAAAAATATTGCCAGTAAAAGTTATTACTGTTTAACCAAGTGAACTAAACCAAAGTCGTAATTTAAGTGACCATAACGGTTGGATACCGGTTAATCCTTGAGTCATCTCGCCATCTTTTAATATCACATATGATGGCGTTACTTGTCCCTGCCAGTCGGCGAAAATGTCACCTTTTTGATCATTGATGGTCGTAAAGTTATAACTATGTTGGCTCAGATAGCGGTGTAGCTCCTGGTCGGTACCTGACTTTATGGCAACAGTTACCACTGGATAATTTCCTTGCGCCGCAAGGGTATTTACTGATGGAGAAGTCGTGCGGCATATCGGACACCAGCTTCCCCAAAAGTATATCAGCGTTGGTTTTTCGGCACTTAACTGGGCTAAGTCCACAGTCTGCCCTTGATAATCAGTAAGCTGTAACTGTGGGTTGGCGGGCATGACGGGTTGCCGCCACCAATTGATCGCGGTATAAACTACCACAAAGACCATGCCATACAGCAGCACCGTTTTGAGCACTGATAGCAGCTTTTGTCGGGGGCTTTTGTTAGGAGGTTTTTTGTGTCCTTTTTGAGGACGGGGTGGTTTTTTTAATGTTACATCAGCATGGCTAGTATTAACGTTGTCGTCGTTGGCATCAATAGTCATAACATCTGCTTTTTTGAGTGTATGGTGTTGGATCAATCATTTCTTAGACAAAAATAAACGGCTGAATGGTCAGCCGTATTATTAAATCTTTAATTAAATCGTTTTCTTTGAGAATTCGATTTGTAAAACCTAAGATTTTAACAGTTAAGGCTTTTGTGCCCGTCCTTGTAATGGATTGCCCTCTAGCACGCTACCTGAGTTTTCACGGCGTTCTTCATCAGTTAGTCGACTGGCTGAAATGCGCGCTTTTTTCTTCCATTTCAAGCTATATAGATCGTCACGGCGATCGAGCAGGTTATGTACTGAGCCTTCGTTACGAACGTGGGTAAGTTTATCAAGGTTAACATCAGAGAAGAAGATCATCTCAGTATTGGCTGTGGTTTCGGCCATGATGGCATCGTGTGGAAAAGCAAAGTCTGATGGCGAAAAGACAGAGGACTGTGCGTATTGAATATCTAGGCTTTCAACTTGCGGCAAGTTGCCCACTGAACCACAAATCATCACATAGCACTCGTTTTCGATGGCGCGGGCTTGGGCACAGAGACGCACACGTAGATAGCCGTTTTTGGTATCGGTCCAAAACGGCACAAACAAAATATCCATATCCTCAAGCGCCAGCAGACGTGACAACTCTGGGAATTCGATATCATAGCAAACCAAAATCCCAATACGTCCGGCATCAGTATCGAATACTTGAACTTTATCACCGCCTTCAATGACCCACGCGCTACGCTCATGCGGGGTAATATGAATTTTACGCTGCTCTTCAACCGTACCATCACGGCGGCATAGATAGCTGACGTTATATAAAGTATCGTCCTCATCCAACAACGGCATAGAACCTACGATGACGTTGACGTTATAAGTGACCGCTAAATGCGAGACTTCATTTTTAAACCATTCGGTATAACCCGCTAAGAAGCGAATAGCAATGTTTTGGTCGGTAGATTCGCATAGCCCCATCAATGGCGCATTAAAAAACTCAGGCAGACAAGCAAAATCAGAGTTGTAGTCAGCCATCACATCGACAAAGAATTCGACTTGTTGTAGTAGTTCCTCAGGGGATTTGACTTCACGCATTTGCCATTGAATACCGCCAATCCGAACTTCAGACTTACGGGTATTGGGCTTATAATCCTGCGGATCGTAATAAATATTAGACCATTCAAGCAGGGTCGCAAAGCCTTTAGACTGTTTGTCATCAGGTAAATAAGCGGTCAGAATACGTTTGACAATAAAACCATTAGACAGCTGGAAAGACAATGCTGAGTCGTGAATTTCACGCGATTCAACGGCATCAATATATTCGCCTGGCGTTAGGTCTTTATGATTGTAATAATTAGGAATTCGGCCACCGGCTAAAATGGCACGGAAGTTCAACTGTCGGCACAGCTCTTTACGGGCATCATACAGCCGGCGACCAAGACGATAACCACGATATTCAGGATCAATCAGCGCGTCCAAACCATAAATAGCATCGCCTTTTGGATTGTCTTTGATGATCTCTTTTTGTCCAATTAAGTCATCATAAGTATGGGGGTTCGAAAACTTCGCATAATCAACCCGCATGGACAGCACAATCCCAATCAACTGATCATGGTCGAACAAAGCAATTTGCCCTTCAGGAAAGGCGTCAATTAAGGTGTGGATAGTCGTCTTTGACCATGAACCACCTAAGTTGGCATAAACACGATCCATTAAGACTTTTAATTGGGGATAGTCTTTTTTCTTAATTTCGGCAATCGTAAGATGAAAGTCATCGGTTTTTTCTATTTTGCTCATGATATTCCTGTTTTTGTACTGACTGGTTTTATATTTACTGGTATTACAGTAGGCTATTTTACCAGTCATGATATGATTTTTGAGATATTAAATTATTCCGTAATGGCTTAAGACAACTGTCAAAATTGATATCAATAATCACCTGTTACCGTTACAATACCTTAATAATAACAATGATCTTTTAATCTATTGACTATTACCACCGTTAATATGAATATAAACCGATAGCCATATGCTCTGTGGTTGTTAGCAACAATGAGTAATAGAGCAACTGCCCGTTATTGCAAACGTCTATCATGACGAATCGAGCCAATTTATTAAGCGGCAACTGTGCACGCTATCATAACAATCTCATCCATTAATAAAAGCGTAACGTGGTAAGCGTTTGCTACCATTTTGTGAGTGACTAACCATGTCACTAGTTTTGCAATGCCCTGATTTAGTAATAAACGTTGTATGGTTGATAACTTAATTGTCTTGGATATAAGCTATTGCTTATATTTATCTGGGTTTATGAGTCGCATGTTGCCGCTATTTCTAGGATTATCTTACTATGCCTCTACATCATATTGATATGGTCAAAACTTTAGAAAAAATAGAAGAGTCAGCAATGATTCGACTGGTCTATATTAGTAGTCTGACCCTAAAGGGACGAATGAGTGCGTCAATGTTCGAGCAAGTAGAAAAGAGTGCTAGCGCCTATAATCAGCAGCGTGATATTACGGGTATTTTATGTTATGGCAATGGCAACTTCTTGCAGTGTATTGAGGGTAATAAAGCACAAGTCATCGCCTTACAACGGCGTATTTCTTTAGATAATCGCCACAAAAATATCAAAGTGTTATTATTAAAAGAGATCGATCAGCACACATTCCGTGATTGGCGGATGCGCTTATTATTTTTAGAGCGTTGGCTGTGGTCTCCTGCTACTAAGCAACAAGTTGCTCAGTTATCACCATTTTTACCGTTTACCCCCCACAGCTGGACACCTGAGCGTGCTGAACAGTTCTTACAAGTCATTAATACCCTGAATACCCCGCCCCACATTAAAGTCGCTGGTATTACTTATAATGCGTTAGGTAATATGTTTCGTCATATTGCTGCCCCGCATCAAGCGTTTTTGATTGTTCAAGGGGTTCTCAGTCTGCTGATTGTCGTGGCCTTGCTATTGTTGTTTTTATAAGCGCTTGCTAAGCTATCTATAGCTGCAAAAAGCTTATACCAGCAGTACCGTCGCGTTTTAAGGTATTTTAACTATACTTGTTTAACAGGTTATTTACATGTCAAAAATCTTACCCCGGTTCATAATATTATTAGGATCGAAGACTTTTTTAATCTCCTTCAAGTACTCAATCTCGGTCGCACTGCGACTATAGTGTAGATAGGGCTTTTTGGTCATGCCCACGCCATGCTCGGCTGATACTGAGCCACCATATTTTTGCACGATCTCAAACACATACTTATTGACCACCTGACATTCTGTAAAGAATTGGTCTTTGTCCATGTTTTCGGGTTTTAGAATGTTCAGATGCAAATTACCATCGCCAATATGACCGAACCAACAAACTTCAAAGTCAGGGTAATTGCTGCTGACAATATGATCAATCTCATCAATAAAATCAGGCACGTGACTGATCAGCACTGAGACATCATTCTTATAGGGGGTGAATGCCGAAATGGTCTCTGAAATATACTCGCGTAGCTTCCAGAGCTCTCGTGCTTGCGCGATACTTTGACTCATAACCCCGTCAACCACCCAGCCTTGTTCCATACAGTGCTCGAATATCGCCATGGCCTTGTCCATAATCGGCTCATACGGCGTCTCAAACTCCAATAAGGTGTAAAACTTGGTGCGTGAGGCGAATGGTTCTTGCACTTGACCGTGCGCCATTAATTTATCAATGGCGATACTGTCAAAAAACTCAAAGGCAGTCAGGTCAATTTGAGCTTGAAAGGCAGACAGCACATTCATGACATCGGTAAAGTTATCCATGCCCAGTACCATCACCGTCAAGTCTTGCGGTGGACGCTCAAGTTTAATCTGTGCATGGGTGACTAGACCGAGCGTGCCTTCACTACCGATAAACAGCTGACGCAAATCATAACCAGTCGCATTTTTGACCATACCGCGGTTGAGGTTCAAGATATCGCCCTTACCAGTCACCACGGTCAGTCCCATAATCCATTGACGGGTCATACCGTAACGGATGACTTTGATACCGCCTGCATTGGTACCGATATTACCACCCATTTGGCTTGAGCCTGCTGAGGCAAAATCGACGGGATAATATAGGTCTTTGGATTCAGCGAACTGTTGAAGCTGCTGGGTCACGACCCCGGCTTCAACTTCTACCAATCGGTCAGCAGGATAAAAGGTACCGATATGGTTCATTTTATCCATGCTGACTACAATCTCGCCATTGGCCGCTACTGCGCCCGCAGACAAGCCCGTCCGACCACCGCTTGGGGTCAGTACCACATTATGCTCATTGGCCAGTAGTACTAATGCTTGTACTTGCTCGGTGGTTTTTGGGAAGACAATCGCAGCAGGAGCAGGTGCAAAATGTTTGGTCCAATCCTTGCCCCAGTGCTCTAAGCTTTTGGCATCCATTTTGATTTGGGTGGCGTCAAAGTGATGGTTATTAATAAGTGTGCTTAAGATAGCGTCGACAGCAGCGGTATCAATGTTGGCATTAGCGACCAGCGTTTCTGATGCGGTCACGGCTTCTGATGCGGTCATAGTAGTCTCGATTCTTTAATTTGAAACAATAGATGAGGGAGTAGGTAAGAGCGGCTCATAAGTAAGGCAGCTATAGTTGATTGACTATAATACTGCTACAGAGTCAATGTCGCTAACCATATGGATACATGGTCTGCGTTTGGTATGTGGCTTGCGTTTTTCTTGCTCGCTGTGCCTAGGCAGACAGAGGCTGCAAAAATCTTATACCAGCAGTACTGTCGCGTTTTTAAGGTATTTTAACTATAGATAATAAAATATCAGCGCATCACTATTTTTTTGTTCTCTATAAGCAGAATAACCGAGCTTTATGGTCGGTTATTATAGCTGATAGCTATAATGGTCTCATGAGTTATAAAGTAGTTTAAGGTCAATATTAGCACATTGTTCGCTGTTATTTGGCATAGGATAATCACCAGCGAGTTTATCATAGTATAAAATAGTAACTATTTATTTAGGTCTACTTATTTAGGCCTGCGCTCTAACATCGGCGCTGAATTTTGTGTAAGATGATCGAATTGTTTTCGTTTCAGGTTCAATTTCACTCATAGCACACTATTTATAAAATAGTTATAGGGCAGATTTCAATGGCGTTATCATTACAAAAAGATAAAATCCGGTTTTTATTGCTTGAGGGTTTACACGAAAATGCCCTAAAAATATTGAAAAACGCGGGCTACAATAATATCGAGAATCTCAGCCATGCGCTAGATCAAGATGAGCTGATCGAAAAGATTAAAGACGCTCATTTTATTGGTATCCGCTCACGTACCCAGCTGACCCGTGAAGTGCTTGAACATGCTGACAAGCTCATTGGTATTGGTTGTTTCTGTATTGGTACCAACCAAGTCGATTTGGAAGCGGCCCGTGAGTTCGGTATTCCGGTCTTTAACGCCCCGTTTTCAAACACTCGTTCAGTCGCTGAGCTAGTATTAGCCGAAGCCATCATGTTATATCGCGGTATCCCTGAAAAGAACGCCACTGTCCATCGCGGTGGTTGGGGTAAGTCTGCCAAAAACGCTCACGAAGTGCGCGGCAAAACGATCGGTATCGTCGGTTATGGTTCTATTGGTTCACAGCTGTCGGTACTGTCCGAAAGCTTCGGTATGAAAGTTATTTATCATGACGTCGTGACCAAGCTACCATTAGGTAACGCTTATCAAGTCGGTAGTTTAGATGAGCTGTTGTCACAAGCAGATATCGTCACGTTACACGTTCCTGAAGTGGCCAGCACTCGCTATATGATGAAAGCGGCGCAGTTCGCGCAGATGAAAGAGGGCAGCTATTTTATCAATGCCGCACGCGGTACGTGTGTTGATATTGATGATCTGGCGGCTGTACTTGAGTCTGGTCAAGTCTTAGGCGCGGCAATTGACGTCTTTCCCAAAGAGCCAAAATCTGCTGACCAAGAGTTTGAATCCCCGCTACGTAAGTTTGATAATGTCATCTTGACCCCGCACATCGGGGGCTCAACTCAAGAAGCACAAGCCAATATCGGCTTTGAAGTAGCAGAGAAGTTCGTTAGATATTCTGACCAAGGCGATACCATCACAGCGGTGAACTTCCCAGAAGTTGCGATTCCGTTTAAAGAAGGGACTCATCGTCTGCTACACATTCATAGAAACGTACCAGGCGTATTGTCACAAGTTAACCGTTTATTCGCTGAGGCGCATATCAATGTCTTAGCGCAAAGCTTGATGACTGAAGGCGGTGTGGGTTATTTGATGATGGACGTGGATTATCATGATTCCGATGCTGCTATTGATCAGCTTAAAGATGTGGAAGAGACTATTCGCTTACGTATTTTGTTTTAAATTAGCGCTTAAGCGTTAACCTTAACTAATGATCTGTATCAGCAACCCTAGTTCGTATCATAACTAATAGCAGGCAGTTTTTAAAATTGCCTGCTATTTTTTATCACTTAAATGGTGTTTATTTGAGCATTGCTACATATAGTATACTTTTTGCTATATAAGTTAACATTTCCTTCATTGTAAGATTGGTTTGATAATCTATACTACACAGCTGAAGACCATTATCGATGTCAACTTAACGATTTTATAGTAATGTTAATCAGTATGTTTTACTGTTTTTTAATTTAAAGGACGTTTTATGAAAATGAATATAATGAAAGCAGCAGCACTCGGTGGCGCATTGGCCATGACTGCGACTGCCAGCTATGCTGCTGACCAAGATGCTTATCAACTGTCGAGCCATATTCTCGATATTAGCACTGGCAAGCCTGCACCAGACGTGAATGTCCGTTTGATGCAGCAGCAAATTAATGGCAGTTGGAAGTTGTTAGATACCCAGAAGACTGGAGCAAATGGTCGTATCGGTGAATTTTTACCGAACGAAGGTAATATTGATAATGACGGTACTTATAAGCTTATCTTTGAAACCACGCCATACTTCCGTAATCAAGGTTTGGAATCATTTTACCCCTATGTTGAAGTGAACTTTAACGTCAAAGGTGATAACCATTACCATGTACCAATCACTTTATCTCCATACGGCTATAGCACCTATCGTGGTAGCTAAGCACTACTGAGTAAGTGAACATAAAAAAGAGCCGCTCTATTTATTTATAGCGCGGCTCTTTTTTATGGGTGGTAGTTTATAATTAGGGTTCAGTTAAGCACTGTGACCATAGCAATGGGCTAAAGCGCGCTTGACTCTATGATTCGCAAACCTTCAAAGTTGCTCAAAAATATCCATAGCAATTGTAATGTCTCGTAAGCTACCTTGATTTAGCATCCGCTTTGCGGCGAGCTTCAGTCTTAGCCGCTTTGCGTTTTTCAATGACATCAATCACTTCACCACCAATATGTACTTCACCACGTTTTATCGCGAAATGCATTTGACGCTCACGCTCGCGAAACCGTGCCTTTTGCTCGTCAGTGGCTTTACCAATACAATGTGGGCAGGACTCACCTTTGATATAAGCGGCGCTTTGTTGATCCGCTGCTGTGATAGGCATACGGCAAGCAAAGCATTGCTCGTACTCACCCTTTTCTAGGTTGTGATTGACCGAAACCCGGTTATCAAAAACGAAGCAGTCGCCTTGCCACATGGACTCATCGCTAGGGACTTCTTCTAGGTATTTTAGGATGCCACCCTCTAAGTGGTAGACTTCTTCAAAGCCTTGTTGGCGCATAAATGCCGTTGACTTCTCACAGCGAATACCGCCAGTGCAGAACATCGCCACTTTTTTATGCTTGCTGGGATCCAGCTCTTTTGCGACATAGTCTGGGAACTCACGGAAGGTTTCTGTTTTCGGATTGACCGCATTTTGAAAGGTGCCAATTTGTACTTCATAATCATTACGGGTATCGATAAGAAGCACTTCAGGATCTGAGATCAGTGCGTTCCAATCGCTTGGCTTGACATAGCGGCCAGCTGATTGTAGCGGGTCAATATTCTCCACGCCCATGGTGACGATTTCTTTTTTCAGCTTCACTTTGGTGCGATAAAAGGGCTGCTCATCAGTATAGGATTCTTTGGACAGCAGGCTACCAATCGCTTCAATAGTACGTAGGTAGTCAAGGACATTATCAACCCCTTGACGGGTACCAGAAATCGTACCGTTAACCCCTTCAGCCGCGATTAATAAGGTACCCTTCACTTCACTATTGAGCATAGTGTTTAAGAGGGGCTCGCGGTATTGCTTAAAGTCAGCCCAGCGCGTGAATTTATAAAGCGCAGCGACTACAATGTTATTGGTTTCGCTGTCGTATTCGGTGGCATGGGTAGGTGTGCTAGCCACTTTGGCTGGCGTATTTACTTGGGTACTACTCATTACTCTCTCCTGCTGGCTAAGTCGTAAACCTAGTGCATCGGGTTAAAAAGGTTTCTTTATTTAAAGAAGGGTCAATAACATTGGCATAAATGTGGAATTGGCCAAATGCTGGCGCAGTGTAGCAAATTAAGCCTCATTTTTGAATGTTTTATGAGGATTAAAAAACTTTATGGAACTCTTCATGGAATTGTAATTACTTCTGTCTAGCAATAGCGCAGTACTATTAGGATGAATTTTTTGCAGCCTCTGTCACGCCTGCGAACAGCACGTAAGAAAAGTTTATGCTATTAGCACGTGGCCACAAGTCACTCTTTCCTATATTGAATCAACTTTATAACCTAGTGAAATCAAAGTTATTAAAAACAGGCAATAAAAAAATCCAGCAAATAAGCTGGATTTTTTACCATTAAGCTAAGACTGCATCTTACTTACTGACTTATCTAACTTACTTACTCTGAAACCAACGATCTGCTTGGCTACGAGCGTTGGCGATGTCTGAGCTTGACAAGTTCAATGCCAATTGACCAATTTTGCCACGAGCTTTGCTACGTACTTTTTCGTCTAACATACCATCACGGGCAGCCAGGTCATACCATTTATAGGCATCAACTAGATTCTTTTGCTTTTCATCCAACAATGCAAGCGTATAGCTGGCACGGTTATCACCGCGCATCGCAGCTTTTTCTAACCAAACACGAGCTTGTTGTAAGTTTGGCTTGACGCCTTCACCGCGCAAATACATGATAGCAAGGTTAAGCTGGGCAGGAGCGACGCCTTGTTGTGCAGCTTTGGTATACCACTGAATCGCTTGCTGAGTATTTTGAGCGATACCTTGGCCTTTTTGTAAGCGCTTGGCTAGATAAAACTGTGCATGATCGCTACCTTGGGCGGCGCGGGCGGACAACTCACTGACTGGCATAAGCTCAAAACGTGAGGTATCAAGCGGTATATTGGCGGTTAATTCAGCGTTTGCTAGTCCAGCACAAGAAAATAGGGCAGTGAACAAGGCAGCTTTTAATAATTTCATAGCAGCTCCAAAATTAGGCAGTCGATAAGCAATGGATAAAGTTACACCATAAAAATAAGGTTTTTATATGGCAATAACCATTAAGTCAGGCGTTGCAATATTAACTTACCTAAGTATTAGCAGTTTTAAAGTATTTTACGCTAACTCAACAGATAAGTGGTTGTAATAAGGGCGTCTTTGACAACACTTTGCTAGCTTACCACCCAAACTTACGAAACTCAAATACTAATTACCCAGTTTGACATCGGTGTCACCAATATAGTCAGTAACAAAATCATGTAGTTACGAAGTGGTGATAAAAATTGCATGTCAAGCGAAGAATAAGTAAAGTATTCACTACATCCAAATCCTATTTCAAGCTGGATTTAAAACGCAATAGCAACCACCGCTCAGCGAAAAATAATGTTAAGTCGATCTGCGCTTAGTAACCCGATAAATCGCCACATCTGCTAATAAATTAGGCGCTTGCCGTATCAATGCCGTCATTAGAGGCGAATGACCTTTATCAGAGTCACTCACAGCGAAGCGATTAATAATATGAATGTCATGCTGTGCACATAGCTTTTCAAAATCTTTAAAGGTACACAAATGGATATTTGGGGTGTTATACCACTCATAGGGCAACGCTTCTGAAACCGGCATTATGCCTTTGAGCCCCAAATGAACACGGTTTTGCCAATGGGCAAAATTAGGGAAAGTGATAACGGCTTCGCGTGCCACTCGTAGCATATCGAGCAGTAGTACATCAGGCGCCTTGACTGCTTGTAGCGCGCGCGCCATTATCACGGTATCAAAGCTGTTATCAGCGAAGCGCTCTAGACCGTCATTAAGGTCTTGTTCAATGATAGATAGTCCCTTAGCAATACCATCATTAATCTTTTCCTCGTCAATCTCCAATCCGTAGCCAGTGACGCCGCTATTTTTTTGCAAGTGCGCGAGCAGCTCGCCATTACCACAGCCCAAGTCCAGCACATGTGACTGCGGGGCAATCCAACGCTCGGCCAATTGATAATCCATTCTCATGAGCGCTCTCCTGTTGCTTGGCGGCTATCGGTAATAAATGGCGCTGTTAAAAAGCCTCTAACCGCGCCCATATAGCGTGGAATATCGAACAAAAACGAATCGTGACCGTGCGGCGCATCAACATTAATATAGCTGACTGGCTTGCCGGTCGCCATGAGGGCGTTGACAATCTCTTGGGAACGCTCCGGTGCAAAGCGCCAATCGGTAGTAAATGACACCACCAAATATTGGCATTGGGTGTGGGCAAATGCAGCCTTCAAGGCGGTGAGCTCATGGTGGCTGTAATCCTGGTCATCATTCATACTGGTTGTGGCAGTATCATATTCACTATCAGTGTTATGGCCAATAGCTTCTGATGACTCTGCCCATGACGATACTGATGATTTTGCTATTTTTTCTTCGGTTAGTGTTGATTGTTGTGTTGATTGTTGTGCTGATCGTTTTGCTGGCGATAGCTCAGCTGATTCACTTGGATAATCGCGCGTGGGATCAAAATAATCTAAAGCTTTGGTCATTAATAGATAAGTATTGGCATCGAAGTTTTCGCTAAAGCGTTCGCCTTGATAGCGCAAATAACTCTCAACCTGAAACTCCACATCATAGCCATACATAAACTTGCCCGACTTAAGATCGCGACCGAACTTTGCCTTCATCGCATCATCGGTCAAATAGGTAATATGGCCGACCATTCGCGCTAGGATGAGACCGCGCCGTGGATAAGTACCCGCTTGTAGATAGCGTCCATCTTTAAAGTCAGGATCAGATAAAATAGACTGCCGTGCGACTTCATTAAAGGCAATATTCTGTGCCGATAGTTTAGGGGTACAAGCAATAACCACGCAGCGCTTAAGCCGGTTTGGATAATCCACCGCCCATTGCAGCGCCTGCATACCACCCATCGAACCACCAACGATGGCATGCCAGACCTTAATATCTAAGCGATCTGATAACATCGCCTGCGTTTTGACCCAGTCTTTAATCGTTATTAAGGGAAAGTCGGGACCATAAGGGAGCGGGGTGTGGCCCTTTTTAGTGCTGTCGGTATTAACGCTATCGGTGTTAATGCTATCTGGATTAATCGTGGTCGGACCAGTAGAACCAAAGCAGCTGCCAATATTGTTGACACAAACCACAAAAAACTGGTTGGTATCGATGGCTTTATTTGGTCCAATCATATTGTCCCACCAACCTGCTTTTTTGTCATCGCTACTGTAGAAGCCAGCGGCATGATGGCTACCAGACAAGGCATGGCAAATCAATATTGCGTTCGAATGGTCGCTATTTAGCGTGCCATACGTCTCTACTATCAAATCAAACGAGGGCAGCGTACGGTTGCATTCTAAAGTCAACGGCTCAGCAAAGTGAAAAGTTTGGGGTGTGACTATACCGACTGAGCCGATTAAGCCAGACGAATCAGCAGAATCACCTGAGCCGGCTGAATTAGAGCTATCATTGGTGGAGTGGTCACTGGTAATATCAGGACGTGCGTTCAAGGCTACCTCGCAAAACAACAGTCATCAATAAAAATAAAAATAAAAATAAAAATAAAAATAAAAGCAAAAGCAAAAGCAAAACGGCAATATACCCTAAAGCTCTGCTCGCCTATTGTATGGCGATGCGCGTATGAGTACAACCTTCGCGCCAGTCTATTCTACAATACCCAAATAATTGTTCTACGATATGCCTTCAAAATCATTTCATTTGTTATTTTGAGGCACAATTAATTAACGGACTGCGTCTTTTGCGAGGCGCTTGTTGCCTCATAAGATGCTACACTAAAGGGGCTTAATAGTCGTATTATTTAACCAGCGTTTCTTCTATAATCTAATTATTATATTTTAACAATATTTGGTAGCTATTAACTGTGACTTAACAGAAAGTCACTTAAGTTCTTAACCTATTTCTCTATTTTAATAATATACTGAATAACATAATAGATCTCTTTATTCCCCATTTCTCATAACTACTTATAAGATTTGCCGCTATGAAACCTGACTTACCTCCACGTATTGCCGTCTTATTAATCAATCTTGGTACACCTGACGAGCCAACTGCACCTGCGGTAAGGCGTTATCTACGTCAGTTTTTATCAGACCAACGGGTAATCGAGCTTCCTAAGCTTGTATGGGCGGTTATTCTCAATTTATTCGTGTTGCCCAATCGTCCTAAGCGCGTGGCAAAAGCTTATGCCAGTATTTGGGATGGCGATTCGCCGATGCGCAAAATTCTCAATCAACAAGTTGAGATGTTGCAGCCGCGATTGGCTGAGCATGCGGAGCCATTTCGTGTGTCCGTCCATGCGGCGATGAGCTATGGTAATCCGGGTTTGCCTGAAGTTATGGACAAGCTACGTGCTGAGGGTGTTGATCACTTTGTGATGTTACCCTTATTTCCACAGTATTCAGCAACCTCAACGGGTGCCGTCTATGATGCGATTACTAAATGGACGCTCAAACAGCGTAACTTGCCCAACATTACGATAGTGAAAGACTACTTTGCCCATCCGCTATATATTAAGGCTTTAGCAGATAGCATTCGCCGCTTCCAAGCAGTAAATGGTAAACCTGACAAGTTGATGTTTAGCTTTCATGGTATTCCGCAGCCGTATATGGACAAAGGCGATCCGTATCCTAGACGTTGTAAATGTACCGCCGCGCAAGTGGCACATGAGCTAGGACTCAATGAAGATGAATGGATTATTAGTTTCCAGTCACGCTTTGGTAAGCAAGAATGGGTCAAGCCTTATACTGACGTCATACTAGATGAATGGGCCAAGTCTGGGGTAAAATCAGTCCAAATTCTCAGCCCTGCTTTCTCATCTGATTGTCTAGAAACTTTAGAAGAATTAGCGATTGAAAACCGTGAAAACTTCATTGAAGCGGGCGGCGAGGAGTATCACTATATCCCAGCACTTAACGCAGATGAAGCACACATAGACTTATTAGAAGCCATGAGTGCACCATTGGTAAAAGGTTGGGCAGGCACATTAGATGGTTGGGCATAAACCATTCTAACTATAGTCAATCACTAATCACTAATCACCAATTATTAAGCAGTAGCAGTACCGGACATTATGTCCGGTATTTTTTTGCCACCCTGATGCCAGTATTAAGCTTGATGCTGATAGTAGGTTGTTGGTTTATAGATCTTCAATATCACTGTGTTCTGCTGCATCTTTATCTGCAATATCAACAATAGTAGGATAGTCACTGTCATCTAAGTTGTCTTGGACCAATAGGTTTTCAGCGCTCGATTCATCGATATTTTGTCGATGCATTGGAGTGAGACCTTGGGTAGCATCACTACCTGCCTGTGAGTTATCAAACCCTGCACTGTTATCAATCACGTCATCATTGTCTATGGTATGCAGCATTGGGTTGTCCAAATCGACTTGCTGATTGTCATCGCCGTCAATACGATCCATCTCTTTAGGGAGGGGCGTTTTTGAGTTATCCATAAATAATTCCTTGGTGTTGTAGTTAAAAACAATTTTATTTCTTAAATTAGAGAATCCTTTTCTATTTTACTTTATTATTTCTTTCGCACCGACTCTACTGTTGACCCAGCGTAGCAGTGAATCGGGTGCGATTTGTGATAGATTTTGTAATACTTTTGCTGGCATGCCAATAGGGTAATGAGTCCGTGACAATTTTCGGTTGGGACGACAGCTGAGTTTACACATGGTCTTAGCAACATCTTCAACGGTTAAGTTGACGCCCAAGCGTTTGATACTTTCGATAGTCACGTCTTTGGTCATATCCGTTTTGACCCATAGCGGCATGACATCGATGACCTTAATACCAAGTTCAGCGTATTCAATATTTAGAGCTTCAGTTAGCCCACGTACGAAGAACTTACTGGCAGAATAAGTCGCAATTTCAGACTGACCATAAATGGCAGAAGCGGAGGATAGGTTAATAATTTTACCGTTTTTGGCATCTGCTAAATAAGGGGCTAGCTTGTGACAGCCAATAAGTACCCCTTTACAGTTGATATCAATCAAGGATAATTGCTTGTCTAAATCAGTCGTTGGTAGTACACCGCTATTTAGTATGCCGGCATTATTAATTAAGGTGTCGATACCCCCAAAGCTCTCAACCATATGCTCAATAGCCGTATCCCATGCTTCAGGCTCAGTAACATCGAGATGACCGTGGACAATACGCTTCTGTTTCAGTGCTTTTTTAAATACTTTATCATTAAGCGCCCGCTCAAGCTCAGCAGTGTCAATATCAAAAAGACCAACGCTATGACCTTTTGCGACTAGTCTTTTGGCAGTGGCGAGGCCAATACCGCGTGATGCGCCGGTGATTAATAGATTCATAATAGCTCACTTGATAGTTATTAATCATTATTAATAATGATTAGGTAGAGGTGCGGGGCCAGATGACAACATCCTTCTACTATTTGCTAATGTTGGTTCACCTGATTTAGAGAAAATAAGGGTAGTAGTAGCGATAGTTCGAGTGCTCCTATTACAGCAGCACCCCAACAGCCCTCTTATTTGTCGACTGAAATGCCTATTACTCGCCTTTCAAAATCCGCTAATGTAAAGGTCCACAAATAAATCAAAGCGACAATATAGATTATATTTTCAGCCAGTTCTTCGATGATGATACCCAAGGAATAGGGGAATATAATGGCATTTTCTCCCATATATTGAATGAGGGCTAAGACTATAACGCTAAGGTATAGGAATTTAGAAGTGTTCTTTAAAACGCTCCAAAAATAACGCCATGAGTAAGCCAATAAGCCAAGCATAACAACGATGATGACTAAGAGAACCATATCTTCCCACCAATCGTATGAATAACCTAAAAATATAAAGTCGGGTGGTACCATTGAGTCTGATAAATGGCTCAACTCTCTTCGAATAACACTAAAGAATACTAAAACGGATGCAAGCCAAAAACATCGCCCCTGTTTGAGGCGGCTTTGTACTGCATATTGCACACAACGCAGTATGCACAGCACTAAGACCATTGTCTCAATAATTTCGATGACGCCATTTTCAGTAAAAATGGGAATCTCCTGGTAAATAAAATAAAGACTAAAAAAATGAGCCCAAAGACTCACCCTAAATTGTAAGTCATCCTTGTGGAGCAGATTTACTTAACATTCGTCTATTATATTGCTGACCTTCGCAGTTTACTACTGCTTAATCTAAACCACGCCGACAAGGGAAAGCCAATAAAAAATATTGGCCTCACCATAAGCGATTATATCGTACTAATCAATTTTTCAAAGGTTAAGCCTTGATACTGATGTTACGTGGATGTTATTGGGTCATTATCAATACTCAATGATCAATACTCACGCCCAGTTTTTTACTTAGTGGCACTTTATGTTATTTTAAGGCTCAGCAGTTCCTCATAAACTAACCGGCACTACATCCTCGTAATGCTTGATAAAGCAGAATATCTTAACGACAGTTCAAATCTTTAGCCCTGCTTCAGTGCTACTTTGGCCTTGAAGGTAGCGCTATCTCGCTATTAGTGCGCCTCATCCCAATTGCTACCAATATCGGTCTCAACCAATAATGGTACAGCAAAATCAACTTGCCAGCCTTTTTCTGCTGCTGTCGTCAGCAACACATCTTGCATGGCATTTTTGACCAGCTGGCTAATCTCGTTAGCCTTATCGCTATCAACCTCAAACACCAACTCATCATGGACTTGCAGTAGCATCTTCGCCTGCGCCTTTGGCAGTACTTTATCGACGGCGATCATAGCCAGCTTGATAATATCTGCGGCTGAGCCCTGTAGTGGGGCGTTAATGGCCGCCCGTTCAGCCGCTTGCTTGACCATCCGGTTACTATGATTGATGTCAGGCGTGTATAGCTTACGACCTAGCAGGGTTTCGACATAGCCTTTTTCATGGGCACTAGCACGGGTATTTATCATATATTCTTTGACGCTTGGATAGCGAGCAAAATACATATCAATATAGTCTTGCGCCTCGCCGCGACTCATTTGTAATTGTTTGGCGAGTCCAAAAGCGCTCATGCCGTACAACAGCCCAAAGTTAATGGCTTTGGCATTACGGCGCTCAGTGCTGCTGACCTCATCCACCGCTTTGCCCAATACTTCAGCGGCAGTGGCAGTGTGAATATCCAGCCCGTCATTAAAGGCACGGGTTAAGGTGTCATCGCCTGAGAAGTGGGCCATGAGTCGCAATTCGATTTGCGAGTAATCGGCGGCTAAGATAACTCGACCTTCTGGCGCAATAAAAGCTTGGCGAATCAGGCGACCAGTTGCGGTACGAATTGGGATGTTTTGTAAATTGGGGTCAGTAGACGACAATCTGCCAGTACTGGTCAGCGCTTGATGATAGCTGGTATGAACGCGATCAGTCTCAGCATCGGCAACATTATCAAGCGCATCGGTATAAGTACTTTTAAGTTTCGCTAAGCTGCGATATTCCAAGACAATATCGGCCAGTGGGTGGTCAATCTTAGACAATACTGCCTCGCCCGTTGAGTATTGACCCGACTTGGTTTTTTTACCACCAATGACGCCCAGTTTATCAAACAGCATTTCCCCCAGCTGTTTAGGAGACCCTAAATTAAATTCTTCACCAGCCACGTCATAAGCGCGTTTCTCTAGGGCGATAATTTCTTCATCGAAGCGCTTTGATAACTCATTTAAAAAAGGACGCTTGATTAAGATGCCGTGTGCTTCCATTTGACACAGTATTTCGGCCACTGGAATCTCTAACTCATGTAGCAGCTTAAAGTTGTTTTCATCATCAGCAAGTTTTTTGCTAAAGATATCGAACAGCTGATAAGTAATATCAGCGTCTTCACAGGCGTAGTCGCTAGCAATATCAATAGCAACTTGATCAAAGCTGACTTGCTTCGCGCCTTTACCCGCGACATCTTCAAAAGTAATGGTCTGAGTCTGTAGATAATACCGCGCTAAGTCGTCCATACCGTGCCGGGTAATGGCCGCATTAATCACATAGCTGGCAAGCATGGTATCCATGGCCCAGTTATTTTTTGGCGGCTGCTTATTATTAACTGGCGCATGAATGGCACCAATCAGATTAATATCATAATGACTTAAAACGTGTGCATCATATTTGAGGTGTTGGCCGATTTTACCAATAGCTGGATTTTCCAATATGGGTTTTAAACGCGACAATACGATCTCAAGATCAAGCTGTTTAGCAGTCAGCTCATCACCCTCTAAACGGTGAGTGAGCGGAACGTAATAAGCTTCATGCGCTTGGGTCGCAAATGACAGTCCGACCAACTGAGCTTGACGCCAATAGACACTGGTGGTTTCAGTGTCGATAACAAAGTGCGGGGCTGCTTCTAATCGTTCAATTAAACTGTCAAAAGCGGGCATGTCTAAAATAGTATGCCAAGCCTTATCGTGATTTTTACTGTCTTTGACACTATCAATGCTGGTTGATTGCAATGATTTGGCGATTTGTGCTTGTGACTCTGCATTTGCTTGACTGTCTTTTACGCTGTGTGAGCCATTGGCAGGGTGATTTGGATGATCGAGTGAGGCCAGTTCGTTTTTAAATTCAAGCTCAGCATATAAGTCGCGCAGCTCATTAATATAGGCACAAGGGTCAGTGTTGATCTTTAGGTCGTCCCAATTGTGACCAATGTCTAAGTCGGTAACGATAGTGGCAAGCTGTGCATTTAACGGAATGTCATCGGCATGTTCGATTAAACCTTTGGCCCCACGGCCCTTAATAGTGGCGAGGTTTTGTAGCATATTGTCGATATTACCGTATTCATTCAGCAAGTCCATTGCCGTCTTCTTACCGATGCCTGGTACGCCTTTGATACCGTCAGACGAATCGCCCATTAGGGTGAGAAAATCGATCATTTGATCTGGCTTAATACCGAACTTATCGACTACCCCTTGGCTATCGGTTACTTTGCCCGTAAAGCTATCCTCTAAAATCACGCAACCATTGACCAGCTGCGCCATATCTTTATCACCGGTGGAGATGACGACATGATGACCTTCGGCAACCGCCCGGTAAGCAAGCGTGCCGATAATATCATCGGCTTCTGCGCCTTCAATACGTAATAGCGGAATCCCTAATGCTTTTACCAAGCTATGAAGATAAGGAATTTGTTGTGCCAGCTCAATATCCATCGGCGGGCGAGCGGCTTTATAATCTGTTGATAACTGATGGCGAAAAGTTGGTGCACGGGTATCAAAACAGACTGCCATATGGGTCGGATGATAGCGGCGCATCACCTTGAGTAGCGCATTTAATGTGCCGCGAATAGCGTTGGTATGCTGACCTTTAGTCGTCGTCATTGGTGGTAGGGCATGATAAGTACGAAACAGATAATAAGACCCATCGACCAGGATAAATGGCGGCTTGTCTTTATCCACGTGGCTGGTATCCATGGTCGCCACATTGGGCATGGTCTCAAAACTTGGTAAGGTATCAGGATTAAGAGCTAGGTGTGAGTTGTGGTCATTCTCAGTCATAAAGGTCACTTATCAGCTATCAGATAAAAAGATGGCTCTATTATAACGATAAAATCGGAGTGTGCCGAACTGCTGAACCGTTATGATGTGTAAGAATATAGGAAGCTGACATCAGACTGGTATAAAACCAGTATAAAACTGGCATAAAAAAAGAACCCAGCGTTGGCTGGGTTCTTTAGAATGGCATTTAATATTTTATTAGTTTGAGCGACTACTGCTCATTATCTTGGTATTTATTTGACTTCTGAGGTCACTTCAACATCGATATTACCGTGCGTGGCTTTAGAATATGGGCAGACTTCATTGGCCTTTTCGACTATTTTTTGGAACTCAGCCGCAGATAAATCTGTGCTTTCACCAATGATATGAAGTTTTACTGCGAGGTTATAGTCGTGATCATCACCTTGTAGCAAAGACACACTCGCCTCAGTGGTCGAGCCAAAACTGGCTTTTTCCATTTTTTTGACTACGCCTAGCGCGCCATCAAAGCAAGCTGCATAACCCATTGCGAATAGTTGTTCTGGATTGTTGCCATCTTCACTAGAGCCGGGTGCAACCATATTGATGGTCAGATTGCTGTCTTCGAGGCTCGCATGGCCGGTACGACCGCCAGTAACTGTTGCTTTTGTAGAATATAGTGTTTTCATAAGGTGTCCTTTTATATAAATAATTTATAGAGTGGCTTATAAAGAGTGCTTAAGGTATTTTAAAATTTGGGTTTGAATTGTACTTAACCTATCTAGCATAACAAATCATGAGTTTAACTTTACACAGCCCTAGTAAATATATAGTGGCTATTTGTAAGTAAACCTTACCAATAGCACAAGAGCCATACGATCCTTATATTATCAGCTTACCGTCGTTGCTGCCTTCTTTATAAAGCCTAGCAAAAATAGCATCTTGACCGTAAATCCGCTACAATATGCACACTAAAATCTTTCACATCTACTGTTATACCTTTTATTAAACCTTGCTTTTTCTTCCAAAATTTAATGATAAGTTATCCATTATGAGCGCAGATACCAAACTTTTAACCCCCAAGCTCTCAGCAACTAAGCTTGCCCGCGAAGTCGCTAAACGCCGTACCTTTGCCATCATCTCGCATCCTGATGCGGGTAAAACCACCATGACTGAAAAACTGCTGTTATGGGGACAAGCTATTCAGGTAGTAGGTGAAGTCAAAGGCCGTAAAACAGATCGCCACGCCACCTCAGATTGGATGAGTATGGAGCAAGAGCGTGGTATTTCCATTACCACCTCAGTCATGCAGTTTCCGTATCAAAAGCACATAGTCAACTTACTAGATACTCCCGGTCATGCTGACTTTAGTGAAGATACTTATCGCACCTTAACCGCCGTCGATAGTGCACTGATGATGGTTGACGGGGCCAAAGGCGTCGAAGAACGTACCATCAAACTGATGGAAGTTTGCCGGATGCGGGATACACCGATTATCTCGTTTGTAAACAAGCTCGATCGTCAAATTCGTGAACCGCTTGAATTACTAAGTGAGATTGAAGCGGTACTAAAAATTAAATGTATTCCTTTGACTTGGCCAATTGGTATGGGCCAAGACTTTATTGGGGTCTATCATCTCACCGAAAACAAAACCTACTTTTATCAAAAAGGTCATGGTGGCGAGATTGTCGATATCGAGACTCGTGACGGTTATGATTATCCTGATATCCGTGAGCGCTTGGGTGCGCTGATGTTTACTGCCTTTGAAGAGTCGCTTGAATTGGTACAAATGGCGCTGGAAGACTTTAGCGTTGAGGCATTCTTGGCGGGTGAGATGACACCGGTGCTATTTGGTACTGCATTAGGCAACTTTGGGGTCAATATGGTATTGGATACGCTGATAAAGTACTCACCACCACCACAAGCTCATCCTACCAATGAGCGTGACATTGCAGCTACCGAGACTGATTTTACTGGCTTTGTATTTAAGATTCAGGCCAATATGGATCCGCGTCATCGTGACCGCATCGCCTTTTTACGGGTGTGCTCAGGTAAATACGAAAAAGGTATGAAGATGAAGCATGTACGTCTTGGTAAAGATGTGCGTATCGCGGATGCGTTGACCTTTTTGGCAGGAGACCGTACGGCGTTAGAAGAGGCCTATCCAGGTGATATTATTGGTCTACATAACCACGGTACTATCTCTATCGGTGACAGTTTCACCGAAGGCGAAGAACTCAACTTTACCGGTATACCTCACTTTGCCCCAGAGCTGTTTCGCCGCGTTGTACTAAGAGATCCACTCAAATCTAAAGCCTTACAAAAAGGCTTGAAACAACTGAGTGAAGAGGGTGCCACGCAAGTTTTTATGCCGCAAATTAGTAACGACTTAGTCCTAGGTGCGATTGGGGTACTACAGTTTGAAGTAGTCGCGCATCGTCTAAAAGAAGAGTACAAGGTACAGTGTACCTTTGAGCCCGTGTCTATTGCTACGGTACGTTGGATTCATTGTGATGACGAAGTCGCTTTAGCCAAATTTAAGCGCAAAGCTCACGATCAGCTATCGCTTGATGGTGGTGGTTATTTAACTTATCTTGCCCCTTCACGCATTAACTTACAGCTGATGCAAGACCGTTATCCAGAAATTACCTTTAGTAATACCCGCGAGCATTAATATCAAAAATGTGCTTCTGTCATCTCAAGACTGTAACACTTATTTATTGTTATCTTCAAAAGACACGCTAGACGTGTCTTTTTTATTGTCTATGATTTCTGTTGTAAATAGCGCGCTGGTACTAATTTTGTAGCAATAGAAACGCCTTAACAAGACAAACAGTGTTCCAACAATACCCTGCAGTGGTTACGGTAGAATATTAATAAGAGTCATCTATTTATCGAAGAGCACATATGATAATAATAACTCAATCTTGCTTCACTAAGCGGTCTGTGACTCAGTCACTACCTAGTAAATCCAGCGGGTTGCACTTATTGACTGCCTTAGGTTGTGGCGTTTTACTTAGTACAGCAAGTTTACCTGCGAATGCCAGTAGCCTTATTAGCAGTAGTGACTATCTCGATTATGAGCTACCTGCAGAGTTGCAGGGACGTTGTATTGAGCGTGATAATTGTCCACAAATCGAGGTTAAGTATATCAAGACCAATCATGATTGGATAAATAACATCGTTAATGCGCGTATCAATCATGTGGCAGCGAATATCGCACAGACTAAATCTGTACTGATAGCGCCACCTATTAATCATAACCAAGTCAAAAAGTCATTAGATGATTTTGCCAGTGCTTCATTCATCGACCCACCAGAGGGCAGCACCTGGGGTTATAGCTTAACCATAGATCCAGAATATATCGGTCATGTACAAGATTTTGAGCTATTTAGAATTGATTCTTATGTCTTTACCGGTGGCGCGCATGGTATGCCCTATAGCGAATATTTAATATTCGACCCTAGTAGCAAAACACAAATTCAACTTGCAGATATGTTAGTACCTGCTAAGCAAGCACGTAAGAAATCACGTAAGAAAGCCCGTTTTAAAGCGTTGGCGTATGACGCTTATAAAACCTGGGTTAAAACGGTCGATGAGGATGCTGACGGCTACGAGAAAAACTGGCCTTTTACGCTCAGTGATAACGTCACCTTGACCGATAAGGGGGTTGATATTCGTTATCAGCATTATGATATTGGTCCCTATGCTTATGGTATGCCAGCTCTTAGCATTCCTTATGAGAAGCTGGGTGGAATAATCAAGCCTCATTTTATTCCTAAGTAAATATTAGATAAAAGCAATGTCCCTAGTCCCTATATCGTTTCATAGAACTACTAAGACAAAAGAGTCAGCTGATTTATTGAGCGTTTTGAACAGTAAGATAGCAACTAATGACAAAATTTTTTTGTAGTTGACTAAATATTAAACAATAAGGAGTGACCGCATGACGAACAATTTAGAAAATGGAAATATGACAACAGCAGACACGGAAGTAGCCGCAGCGGAAACCAATACTTGGCAACTGAATGCTTTAACAGCAGCACTTGGCGACCTGTCTTTAACAGTTAGTGATAGTTTGTCAGTGGGTCGTGGCAGCGATAAGGATGTGGTGCTAGGTAGCAAGCAAGTATCCCGCAATCACGCGTTACTGAGTGTCTCAAACGGCAAGCTATACCTAAAAGATTTGAACTCATCGAATGGTACTTTTATTAACGAAGAACGTATTGAGAGTAATAAATCTGAGCAGGTAAAAGCTGATGATACCGTGGGATTTGCCAGTTTTTCCTTTCAAGTTATCGCACCGATGGCAACCGCTTTCGATACTGCTACTCGTTTAGAACAGCCAGTTGAAGACTCAATGAATCCTGAGCCCACAACCGTTGATACTCTACCTACCGTAGCCACTGACAACGAAATCACTGACAACGAAATCACTGACAACGAAATCATTAGTGAGGATGTTGAGGACAGCGAAACCGCTGCCGCTAGCGTTATCGCTGCTGAAAATGTTAATGCTGAAGTCATTAAGGATAAGGCTATAAGCCCTATTGCTGAGCCTGAGGTAATTGCAATAGTTGAGCCTACTGCTTTAGTTACTCCAGCGACAGTTGATCCAGTTGTTACAAATAACACAGCCAATGCTAATGACGTGATGACCGATACTGTAAAAGACGATAGCGAAAAAGACGATACTGTAAAAGACGATACTGTAAAAGACATGACCGATGCAAGCCAAACAGAGGAGCCAGTGGTAAAAGAAACCATAATAGCAGAGGTGCTATCTTCTACGGCCAGTAGTTCAAATACATCAGCACCGGCCATCGCTGATGTAGAGTCGGAGCCGACTATCAGTTCAGCATCAATGCCAAGTACGGCAGCCGAGCAGGAGACAGTGATTTCAACTGATATTTCTAAAGAACCAGCAAGTACAGAGCCGCTGAATAACGAATCACTAAATAACGAATCACTAAATAAAGAAACTGGGGTAAATGAGCCAGTAACCAGTGAACCACTAGTGAAAGAGCCGACGGTTCATCAAGAGCCAGCTCCGCATAAACAGCCAATAGTTACGCCAGAGCACGATAAAACTACCAAGACTGCATTACAAGAAGAAGCTGACCCTGATATATTGCGTGCCAGGCAAGCGGCAACTGGGCAATTAACAGGCACGGCTAATTTAGGTCGAGCTCGTGATATTGGTACTGAAGGCAACAATGCCCTAGATCAAGCCACTAACAATTCTACTAATGCTGAACAGGTTGAGACCAAATCTAGTGGCGGTTGGTTTATTTGGGTACTCGTCGCTGTCGTCATCATTGGCTTAGCATTATGGCTATTTAATATGGGCGGTGCCTAACTGCTAGCTTGGACATAATACTAATCTCTGAAATATGCAGCCAGCTTATGAGTATTACTTTAAGGGTAATATAGTCAATGAAAAGTAATATCGGTACATAACTTACTGCTGGCATACGTTTTTCTTGCTTGCTGTGCCTACACAGACAGAGGCTGCAAAAAGCTTATACCAGCAGTGCCGTCGCGTTTTTAAGGTATTTTAATTATATATCATAAAGACTGGATATCATAAAGACTGGCCGCATTCTAATTTACAAACTGAATAGTTAGCCTAAATGATAATAACCTCAGTCAGTTTTGTTATACTGAGCTGCTGATTTTCGGCGGCTCTTGTCACTTTCTAATAGCGCCTCATATTCATCAGGATATTGAAGCGCTATTTTCATTATCTTTCCTGTAACTCCCATCTTTTGCCATTGGGCTAAGAGACTATCTACTATGATGACCTTTGAAGAATATCAAGCCTTTGAAAAGCGTGGCTTTAGTCATGCACCACTGATTAAAAAACGCTTAATGGATGCTCAGACTCCAGTATCTGTGTTTTCCAAAGTACGGGACTTGAGTGGTTCAGCGTACTTATTTGAGTCAGTAGTGGGCGGAGAGCGTTGGGCGCGATATTCGATGATTGGTTTGGGCAGTGATCTAATTTTGCAATATTCAGATGGCAACATGACTATTAAAAAAGACGATCATATTGATATCAATGCGGTTGATGATCCGTTTGATTACATCCGTAAGCTGATGGCAGGTTATAAAATGCCAACAGTAGACGATATAGCGGCGTTACCAACTTTTAGTGGCGGACTAGTCGGTTATTTTGGTTATGACATGGTGCGCGTTATAGAGCCAAGTGTCGGGCTGTCTGACGCGCCCAATCCGATGTCATTGCCTGATATGTGGTTGATGCTATCGATGAGTGTGATTGTTTTTGATAATTTAGAAAATACCTTATCCATCATCGTTTATGCTGACTGCAATGATGAAGATGGCTACGGAGCCGCGATTCGTGAGCTGGAAAAAATCGAAGACAAGCTTGCTGAAATGCCAGACTTAAGTGCACCAATTATGCCAACCCCCAAGTTTGTGTCGCAAACGGGACAAAAAAAATACTGTGCTGATGTCAATAAAATCAAGGATTACATTTTAGCAGGGGATGTGATGCAAGTCGTTCCTGCGCAGCGTCTGACTGCTGATTATACTGGCGACTCACTTGCTGTATATCGTGCGTTACGGTTTTTAAACCCGTCCCCTTATCTATTCTTGGTCCACGGTTATACCCTCGACGATCATAAACGCTTCGACATTATCGGGGCTTCTCCTGAGATATTGTCTCGCATCGAAAATGGTAAGGTTACTGTTCGTCCATTAGCAGGCACGCGCAAACGTGGCCAAGACGAAGCTGAGGATTTAGCGCTTGAAAAAGAGCTGCTCTCTGACAAAAAAGAAATCGCTGAACATTTAATGCTGATTGATTTAGGACGCAATGATATTGGCCGTGTCTGTGAATACGGTAGCGTTAAAGTCACGGAAAAAATGTTCATTGAGCGCTACTCACAAGTCATGCACATCGCCTCCAATGTCGAAGGTACGGTATTGGCTGATAAAGACGCGCTGGATGTCTTTTGTGCAACCTTTCCAGCAGGCACGCTCTCAGGGGCACCCAAAATTCGCGCCATGCAAATTATTGATGAAGTTGAACCCGTACGTCGTACGGTATTTGGTGGTTCAGTCGGTTATCTAGGCTGGCATGGCAACATGGATACCGCTATTGCCATTCGAACCGCAGTCATGCGCCGTGGTAAGATACATATCCAAGCGGGTGCTGGGGTGGTCGCTGACTCGGTTCCAGAAGCGGAATGGGATGAGACTAACAAAAAGGCCTTGGCCTTGGTTAAAGCGGTGAAAATGGCCTGCGATGGCTTGCGTATCCGCTAAGAATAATTGATTGTATAAGTTATAGGCAGGCACTGTTAAAAATACCAGCGCTTTATGCTTATAAAAATGGTAATACAATCAGATGTTTAAAGTTTTTTATTAAAATAATCATAAAAATACGAGGATAGGGGTTGCGCTTTGTCAAATATTTGATAGAATAGCCACCACTTTGAGAGAACAAGCCGACTTAGCTCAGTTGGTAGAGCAACGCACTTGTAATGCGTAGGTCGCCAGTTCGAACCCGGCAGTCGGCACCATATCTCTCAAAGTCGCTTTTTTTAGAATTGCTTTAATTTCGATATATTTTTTGATTAAAAGTAACTTTTATCAAGAGCAACCTAAGGTGGGATTGGGGAGCGGTCAAACCCAACAGACTGTAAATCTGTCGCGAAAGCTTCGAAGGTTCGAATCCTTCTCCCACCACCATATTTTTCTAAAGTTTGTTATAGCGCCAAACATACTCTAAATCAGTTCAATGTAGAGTTTATGCGGGTGTGGTATAATGGTAACACCTTAGCCTTCCAAGCTAATGACGCGGGTTCGATTCCCGCCACCCGCTCCATACATGTGGCACCAATCGCAAATAGTAGCTTTAAATAGCAATGAATAATTAATCACGACAGCCAGTTTTAATCGCTGTTTCGTGATATTTTTTTTAGTATAACCCAGTGGTTGTCTAAAATATGCTCATATAGCTCAGCGGTAGAGCACTCCCTTGGTAAGGGAGAGGTCTTGAGTTCAATTCTCAATATGAGCTCCATTTATTATTCAAGTTTGCGTCGCCTATGCTCGGTTCGAACTTGATCTGAAGAAGCTGGTTATAAATATATTCATAACAATCTTATTCGACATCGTTATAACTTTTTGGCCGATATTGAAAAAAATTAAACAGACTCGGCAAGTAATTATTCAAAGGTAACACCGAGGTGTTGCCTTTTAGTGTTGTCAGTACGTTAATTTTATGCACGACCATACTTTGATCTACTGAGTTTTGCCGTAGCGATGGATTGAAAAATTTAGCACAGTATCCATATAATATGGCTGAGCTAATAAGTAACATTTAACAGATTAACCCTAGCGTCAACGGTTTAATGGTTTTAACTCTGTCATGAGCCGCCAAACAGCTAATTATTAATGATCAACCAATAAAGAGGAAACACTCATGGCAAAGGCCAAGTTTGAACGCAAAAAGCCACACGTCAACGTCGGCACCATTGGACACGTTGACCATGGCAAAACCACCCTTACCGCCGCTATCGCAACCGTAGCCGCTATCACTTCAGGCGGCGAAGCCAAAGACTACGCGTCTATTGACTCAGCCCCTGAAGAAAAAGCCCGTGGTATTACCATCAACACCAGCCACGTAGAATATGACACCGAAGCCCGTCATTACGCACACGTCGACTGCCCAGGTCACGCCGATTATGTTAAAAACATGATCACTGGTGCCGCGCAAATGGACGGCGCAATCTTAGTCGTATCAGCAACTGACGGCCCTATGCCACAAACCCGTGAGCATATCTTGCTATCACGTCAGGTTGGCGTACCATACATCATCGTATTCATGAACAAATGCGACCTCGTAGACGACGAAGAGCTGCTTGAGCTAGTAGAAATGGAAGTTCGCGAATTACTTAGCGACTATGACTTCCCAGGTGACGACACCCCAATCGTTAAAGGGTCTGCGACCCAAGCCCTAAAAGGCGACGAAGGTCCGTACGGTCAACCTGCTATTGTAGAACTACTAGGTATCCTAGACACCTACATCCCAGAGCCTGAGCGTGACGTCGACAAAGCATTCTTAATGCCAATCGAAGACGTCTTCTCAATCTCAGGTCGTGGTACCGTCGTTACTGGCCGTGTCGAATCAGGCATCGTCAAAATCGGTGACGAAATTGAAATCGTCGGCATCCGTGCCACCCAAAAAACCACCTGTACCGGTGTAGAGATGTTCCGTAAACTGCTTGACGAAGGTCGTGCAGGCGAAAACTGTGGCGTATTGCTACGTGGTACCAAGCGTGAAGACGTACAGCGCGGACAAGTATTGGCCAAACCAGGCTCAATCACCCCGCATACCAAATTTGATGCCGAAGTATACGTACTAAGCAAAGAAGAAGGCGGTCGTCACACCCCATTCCTAAACGGCTACCGTCCCCAGTTCTACTTCCGTACCACCGACGTCACTGGCGCAATCCAGTTACAAGACGGTACTGAAATGGTTATGCCTGGTGATAACGTTGAGATGGGCGTAGAGCTTATCCACCCAATCGCTATGGACAAAGGTCTACGCTTCGCTATTCGTGAAGGCGGCCGTACGGTAGGCGCTGGTGTGGTTGCTAACGTTAACGTTTAAGACTGAATGTAGTATTTAAACCGTTAGTCAAAAAGTCGCTCTCTTTATTGAGGGCGGCTTTTTTTATGGACGACGATAAGCGTTAGGATGGTAATATGACTTATTGATAAAAATGAGCGGTGTTTAAAAAGAAAAATAAAGGAAGGATAATGCTAAGTATAAAAAAGCTATTAGACGATGGCGCTGAACGTCAGAAGAATATCCAAGCAGTGGCAGATATTGAAGTGGCTGTTCAGACGCAAGATGCCTGGACTTACCAGGCGCTTACTGACTTACTTACCCAAGACAGCATAAAACTAATCACCGCTACTGATCTAACTAATGATGAGGTCGTTGGTTACTGCCTATATCAGATAGTCTTTGAGCAAGCCGAAATACTGCGGATTGGTACCCATCCACAATTTCAGCGTCAGGGTATCGCCTCGCAACTATTTGCAGTGCTAAATAAAGCAATGGCAGCCAATGAAGTTGAGAGCCTGCTGCTAGAAGTCCGTGCGGACAATGCACCTGCGATAGCGCTATATAAAAAGCAGGGGTTTACGATTATCCATAGACGCAAAGGCTATTATCAACAGCTGCATCAGTTATCGGTAGATGCGTTGATTATGCAGCTTAGTTATATTGAGTAACTCTTTTTAAGAAGTTGGTGTCGTTTGCACTTTACAGTCCTCAACACTGTGCTTGTAGGTAGCGTCTGTTTTCATACGTTCGAGGACAGCAATACGCTCGGCGAGTAGCTCAACCATGAGGTTAATATTGGCCTGCTGTTTTTTAACCTGTTCAAGTTTTTGCTTAGTAACGGTTAGTTGATCATCGAGGTCAAGGTGGCCATCATAATAGTCATTAAGACTGTCTTTAATTTCAGTTAAAGTAAAACCAATGGCCTGTGCGCTTTTGATCAATTCAATACGCTCAATGCATTCGGGATGAAACTCTGTATACAAACGTGATCCTGCCTGACGCTTACGGGATTTTAGTAACCCCAACTGGTCATAATGGCGTACAGTGTCTTTGGTAGTATTGGCCTGCGATGCCAGCGCTCCAATCAGCAAAAATGACCTATCTAGTGCCATAGTAAAACCTTGTGAGCATGAAGAATAAGTTAATATTCAATAAAAAATTAAGAATTAAAACAATAAAATAGTGCGGTAATCGCCCATTTTAAGACTCGTTTTTTTGTATTTGCCACGGTACTGGGGATTCTAGCATAGCAACTGCCCATGCTTGATGAGAGTCAGGTTGCCATGTTACCGAGCGATTGCCAATTAAGGTATCTAATTGGCTCAGAAAATCAGCTCGTGGCAGAGTTGTAGCACCCAAGCTGATCAAGTGCTCATTTGGTAACTGACAGTCGACCAGTGCGACATTACTTTGTACGCATAAACGCATTAACCCCCAAAATGCTAGTTTTGAAGCATTTGAGGCGCGATGAAACATGGATTCGCCAAAATAGATACTGCCGATCTTGAGCCCGTACAAACCACCAATTAGCTGACCATCATCATCCCAAACTTCAACGCTATGGGCAAAGCCACGAGCATGTAGCTCGGTGTATGCTTCGATCATCTCATCATGAATCCAGGTATGCTCGCCCTCTGGTAACCCGTCACTGCGCGGCAAACTACAGGCACGTATAACGTCATCAAACGCTTGATTAAGGGTCAATTGCCAGCGCTCATGTTTGGCCTGGCGACGTAGTGATTTACTCGGCTTATAGTCAGTTGGCACCATGACACAGCGCGGCTCAGGGCACCACCAGGCAATAGGTTCATCTTCATTAAACCAGGGGAATAGCCCTTGAGCATAGGCCGAAATCAGAGTTTCGGGAGCCAGATCACCACCCACCGCTACCACACCGATACCATTAGGGTCGACGTCGGCAGGATTGGGGAAGTCATAACGCCCAAGACTTTTTAAGGTCTCAGGCGTCATATGATCTACATTAGTATGTTGACCATCAGTATCGATTAAAGAATGGTCATTCTCAGCAGGATCATTCACTTAAGCTTCTTTGTCCGCAGTCAAAGTCGACGCGTAAGTATGATCTTGAGCATGGGTTTCACCGATGGCATCTAGATATTTTTCGGCATCAAGCGCTGCCATACAGCCAGTTCCTGATGAAGTGATCGCTTGACGGTAGACATGATCAGCCACGTCACCAGCAGCAAAGACGCCGTCAATACTGGTTTGGGTAGCGTTACCATTAAGACCGCTATTGACAATGATATAGCCATTTTTCATGTCTAGTTGGCCGCTGAACAGGTCGGTATTAGGCTTGTGTCCAATCGCGATAAAGACGCCAAACACATCTAGCTGCTTGGTGCTGCCATCGACAGTAGACTTAATCACCACGCCATTGACGCCCATATCATCACCGACTACTTCTTCGACGCTATGATTCCATTCGATTTTAATGTTGCCGTTTTTGGCTTTTTCGAACAGTTTGTCTTGGAGGATTTTTTCTGAGCGCAAGCTATCACGGCGATGTACTAAAGTGACTTCAGCTGCAATATTAGATAGGTATAGCGCTTCTTCAACGGCAGTATTACCACCACCGATAACCGCCACTTTTTGGTCTTTATAAAAGAAGCCATCACAAGTAGCACAAGCTGACACGCCTAGACCTTTGAATTTTTGTTCTGATTCTAGTCCCAAATACTGGGCAGAGGCACCAGTTGAGATAATCAATGCGTCGCAAGTATAGCTGCCATTGTTGCCCTCCAATTTAAAGGGACGCTCGCTAAGATCCACCGTGTTGACATGGTCATAGACCAATTCGGTACCAAAACGCTCGGCATGGGCTTTCATACGATCCATTAACGCAGGACCCGTTAAGTCATGAGCATCGCCTGGCCAGTTATCAACTTCGGTCGTGGTGGTGAGCTGTCCACCTACTTCTAAACCGGTGACCATAACAGGCTTTAGGTTCGCACGTGCCGCATAGACGGCGGCGGAATAGCCGGCAGGGCCTGAGCCTAAAATAATCAGTTTTTCGTGGCGAGTAGGGTTAGCAGTTGTCATGGATGTTCCTTACTAAATATGAAAATTAAAAGTATAAATATAAATATAAATATAAAATGTAATGAAAAATAATCATTAAAAGTTGGTGCTAATATGTTTTTCTAATGGCTGAGTGATACTAACATAAGGCCATTCAGTAGAAAGCGCAAGTTTGCTAAAATAAACATGGATATCATTAGAATCAAAGCATATTAATTATTGATATAATATCGAATGCATGACTGTCATCTGCAAATACTGCCTTTTTCAAGCGGACTTTTTTGAACGAATAGCATTATATTCTTGCTGTTATTGTTTGCTGGCCTATCCGTTTACCTGCAAATTTGCCTGCTGACTAAATTTTTGTCTTCTTTATTAATAACAGGGTCGCCACCTAAGCTATGTATTTGTTATTATAAGAAGTTATGCTAAATGTAATGAGCATCGGGATGGGATTATTCGCTATCGATAGCATTGACGCAAATAAGTAATCCATACAGTCAATTTGATTTAAAAACGATACAGTGCTGCTGTTATGAATTTTTCGCAGCCTCTGTCACGCCTGCGAACAGCAAGCAAGAAAAATTTATAACAGTAGCACGCTGACACAAGGGCATCTATTTTATTTTAAACTGGCTATAGTCATTAACGAACACCTTATAGAACCAACAGCTTATAGAACGAATACTCTATAAGCTGTCACTATTTGAATCGCAATTATCTTTTAGCGCATTTTCTAGGACATAGCGCACTTTTTAGCACATCTTGTCATCTAATAAAATACCTAGCAGATGACTATTAGCTGCGAAGTGCTAAGGATGTATAGCTGCGAAGTGCTAAGAACGTATTTTACGTCATAAGCGACATCCTAGGTACCCTTTATTGGTACCCTTTATTGGTACCGCATTGGTACGGCATTGGTACTGCATTGGTACTGCATTGGTACTGCATCGGTACTGCATTGGTACTGCATTGGTACTGCGTTACTAGTGCATTGGTACTACCATAATAGGCCAGCAGCTATGCCATAATAGACAGGGTAATAATAGCCTGTTCGCTACCCAAATTTAAATGAGCACTTTATGTCAGCATGGTTAGGTTTAATCATGAGTTGGCGATAATTTAGTATTAATAACAAGGCAGATCCTACGTGATATCAGCAGCACTTATTGAGTATTTAAAAAAAGGCATATTCACCCTTCTTGGGCTAATAGTGGCAGTTTATCTGTTCATTATTTTACTGACCTATACCGGTAATGATCCCAGCTGGTCGCATATCAGTAGCGACATGAACACCATTAATAATATGGGTGGCGCGATGGGTGCTTGGTTATCTGACTTGCTTTATAGCTTTTTTGGTTTTGGCGCATGGTGGCTGCTGGCATTTATAGTGTACGAATCCATCTTAATTTGGTGGGATAATAAATCGACGTTTTGGCTATTACGGTTAATCGCCTATGTGTTTTTAATATTAAGTGCCAGTGCCTTATTTGCCCAATTAGTCGCCTTAATTCAGCAAGTATCAGATCCGGCAGCAGTTGGGCTTAAAGGGCTTGCTGGTGGTATCATTGGGCTTGAATTACAGGTACGTTTGGTTCAGCTGTTATCACAGTGGGGTAGCGTGGCATTTTTGACAGTATTCGTCATTATTACCGCGACCTTTGCGTTTAATATCCATTGGCTTATTCTTTATCATAAGCTCACCAACTTAGCCTGGTTCGGTTCTGGTGTTAGGAGTGAGCATACGGAACCGTCTACTGCGGTAGCAGATAACGGCCTACACCAAACCACTCAAACTCTTGTTGCCGCTAAAGAGTCAACCAGCAAGAAGGCCAAGCAAGGGCAGCCAGACTATGGCCAGTTGCCCCTTGAGCTACAATCTACTTCGAGTACTCATGGCGTTAACGGTAATCCAGTAGCAGAGAATAGTGGTCGTTTCGGTAATGCATTGACCGATTTTTTAGCCAAATCAGGACTTGGTGCCAGCGTTAAAGCCTCTATAGCGTCGGCTGCGGCAAAAAATGCTATGAACGACGGTTTACAAACAGCAGGAGCCACACCCAGCTCCTATGCTAGCCATCCCGGCAACAACAGCCACGGATCAGCGACTGCCTTTAATCAAGCCACAACTGTAATACGCAAAGTGGAACCTAGCTTTGCATGGAATGATGCGGGTACCGTTGAAGAGTTATTAGCAAATAAGCCAGTTATTACTGAGCAACATCTACCTGCTTCTAATAATGCTATGGCTGCTTCAAACATTGATTTTTCAAATACAGACTCACCTTCAGAATTATCTACACCTGCAGAGGCGCACGTCGCTTCCTTCACTGTCGACGTAGACACTTCTGACTCAGAAGAGAATTTTGTTCAAAAAATGCCTGATCAAGCGGGCTCTCATAGCGCTGCTGAGGCTGATGCTGAAAATAATGAACCACATGCCTTGACTTCTAAGGTTAATATATTAGCAGACGCTTGGTTAGCAGAGCATATCGCAGTTCCAGCTTCCGTACTAACACTATCAGAAAGTACAGAATTAGCAGACCAACAATATAGCTCGACCGCGCAACCAGGCTTAGACAAGCCGGCAAACTCAGCTGACGACTCAACTACTGGCTTTGCTAATAATGAAAGTCCTGATAATGATGAAAGCTCTGCCAATAATAAAGGCTCTGAGTTATCAAATGCTTTTGAATCATCAATAGTGCCCGAAACCCCAGATGTTTCTACCGTAGCAAGTAGTATTCAGTCACATCAGCAAGAGCCAAGCGCCGTAGCTGATGTGACCTCAACCAATACGCCACCTACTAATCCACAATCTGCTCCAACGATGGCTACCGCTGGTTCAGTCAAAACTGCTGAGCAAAGCACCAGTGCTGAGACCGTAGTAGATCCTAAGCCGACCTTTAAATTTTTGGTAGCAGATGGCGACTCGAGTAATTACATCACTGACATGATGCCAGAGCATGATAGGTCTGCTGACGATGATTTGGACACACCCGTCATGCCTGAAATTCATGACGATGCTGCTTTTTCTCAGCGTTCACGGTCGATGCAAACGGCCAAATATCGCGACAGCCTGTCGGCCATTCCAGCGGTATCTATCCTCGATAAGCCAGATCCTAATCGTCAGCCCAGCTATACTTTAGCGGAGCTTGAGCAGTTGTCAGAACTGTTGGAAATTAAACTGCAAGAGTTCAATGTCAAAGCGCAAGTAGTGAATGCGATACCGGGGCCGGTGGTCACGCGCTTTGAGGTAGAGCTTGCCGCAGGTGTAAAAGCCAGTAAGGTGACTGGTATTTCGCGTGATTTGGCACGCTCATTATCAATGGCGTCTTTGCGGGTGGTCGAAGTCATTCCGGGCAAACCCTACATTGGTATTGAAGTACCTAATAAACAGCGTGAAATGGTACGCTTAATTGAGTTGCTTGATACCGAAAAGTTTAACGACCCCAAAGCGCAAATTAGTATGGCAATGGGCAAGGATATCGGTGGTAAGCCGATTATTACTGACCTTGCGCGCGCGCCACATATGTTGGTCGCCGGTACCACAGGTTCCGGTAAATCAGTATTGGTTAACGCTATGCTGCTGTCGATGCTGCTTAAATATACGCCTAGTGAGCTGAGACTTATCTTAATCGACCCTAAGCAGCTTGAGCTTGCCAACTATAATGATATTCCGCATCTATTGACGCCAGTCGTGACTGATATGACGGAAGCGGCCAGTAGCTTGTCATGGTGTGTGGCAGAAATGGAACGCCGCTATCAGCTTATGAGCTTACTTAAAGTCCGTAAACTAGATGAGTTTAACAAAAAAGTCCGCGCTGCTGAAAAAGCAGGCAATCCGATGTTAGATCCATTATGGCGACCCAACGATAATGTCAGCATCAGCCAAGCACCTAAGCTTAAAACCTTACCAATGATTGTCATTGTCGCTGACGAATTTGCCGATATGATCATGCAGGTGGGCAAGCAGGCAGAAGAGTTGATCACCCGACTGGCACAAAAATCTCGGGCGGCAGGCATTCACTTGATATTGGCCACCCAGCGGCCATCAGTAGATGTCATCACCGGCTTAATTAAGGCCAACATTCCGGTACGTGCCGCTCTGCGAGTCAACTCTAAAGTAGATTCGCGAACTATCTTGGACAGTGGCGGTGCTGAGGACATGCTCGGTAATGGTGATATGCTGTTCTTAGGGCCGGGGCAAATTGAACCGGATCGCGTCCATGGCGCCTATGTTAGTGATGAAGAGGTCAATAGTATCTGTGATGCTTGGCGTGAACGTGGCGCGCCCGATTATATTGATAATATGGCAGGCAACTTTGAGCTCTCTAGTCCTGGCGGTGGTAGTGCTGGTAGTCCATCGGGTGAAGATGATGATCTTTACAATGATGCGGTTGGCTTTATCATGGAAACTCGTAAGGTTTCTGCTTCTAGTATCCAGCGCAAGTTCAGTATTGGCTATAACCGTGCCGCACGTATTGTCGACTCGATGGAAGAGGCGGGACTGGTCAGCTCTATGGGTAAAAGTGGTAAGCGTGAGCTATTGATGTAAAAACTAATACTGCTGATCGTGTAAATATGAGGCGAGTTACGAGAGTAGCTCGCCTTTTTTGATCCAAAATTAGTCTTACAAAACATTAAAATCAAGAGCGAGAAGTATAATATTTTCGATATAAGTCATTCTACTGACTGGTCATTATCCTTCTTGTGCCTATTGCCTTTTGTTTTAACGCGCTATACTCAGTCAACACTTATATACCAAGGAAGGTCAGACATGTTTAAAGAATATAACCAATATGATGCGTTAGGATTGGCAGCATTAGTAAACTCCAAGCAAGTAAGTGCCAAAGAGTTGCTGGATGCGGCGGTTGATACTGCTAACAGACTTAACCCAAAACTCAACGCCATCATTCATCGTTTTGATGAGCGCGCCTATCATGCAGCGCAAGCAGAATTGCCCGCAGGGGCTTTCACTGGTGTGCCTTATTTGCTCAAAGACTTATCGTTTGATTTTGCTGATGAGCCGCTCACTATGGGCAGTCGCAGCGTCAACATTGTGACCAAGCATGATAGTGAAATTGTTAAACGTATGAAAGCGACCGGGGTCAATACCTTTGGCAAAACCAATACTCCTGAGTTTGGTTTGATCATTACTACCGAACCCAAAGCACACGGTGTTGCCCACAATCCTTTTAAAGAAGGCTATAGCACTGGCGGTTCATCAGGTGGAAGTTCAGCAGCAGTGGCTAGCGGTATTGTTCCTATGGCGGGTGCAGGTGATGGTGGTGGTTCGATACGCTTCCCTGCGGCATGGTGTGGTACATTTGGGCTCAAGCCAAGTCGAGGTCGCAATCCACAAGGTCCATCAATCAGCGAAGGTTGGGATGGCGCTAACGCCGATCATGTTATCACTCGTAGCGTTCGTGACAGTGCCGCGATGCTCGATGCGACCAGCGGTGCCGAAATCGGCTCACCTTACATTATCGCACCGCCTGATGGCACATTTTTGCAGGCGGCGATGCGTGCGCCAAGGCCTTTAACCATTGCTTTACATCAACAGCCATTAGTGGCTAATACTGTAGTGGATAAAGAGGTCTTAGCGGTACTTGAACAGACTGTTGCCCAGTTAGAGTCAATGGGCCATCGGGTCATTCCTGCTGAGCCCAATATAAACATTGACAAGTTTTGGCATGATTTTTTGGTGGTGGTTTGCGCGCATACAGCTTTCACTATTGATAATATTGAAAACTGTTTTGGGGCGGAGCACATAAAAAACCTTGAACCACAAACTTATAATATGGCGATGCTGGGACGTTCATTATCAGCGGTAGATTTGGTCCATGCCAAACACGGCTGGCATGAAAGCCAATATCAAACTGGTAAGCTGCTAACGGAATACGATATGATTCTGAGTCCGACTGTGCCAACAGCTGCAGTAAAACATGGCATATTGCCACCAAGTCGTATGGATGAGATGCTGATGCGCAGCGCTGGCGTGCTCAATAAAGGCTTTAATATGGGTAAATTTGCCTTTAGCTCGGGCATGATCGAGAAGCTAAGCGCACCAGTATTAGGTAAAATGGGTTTTACTATATTAGGTAATATTACTGGACTACCTGCTATGTCATTGCCATTAGGAATGAGCAAAAAAGGCTTGCCTATTGGTATGCAATTAATTGGCCGTATGAACGATGAGGCCACGTTATTGAGTGTCGCAGGAGAGATGGAACGCGCAGGTCTGTTTACTAAACCCGCTTTTGAATTGTAATACTTCTCTCAAAAACAGCTTAACTTTATAAGTACTCAGTACAGTTATTCTACTTCAAAAAGATGCTGTACGGTGTCGCTATTTCCAGAACCCTGGGAGTAGCAACGCCGTATATAGTTAAAATACCTTAAAAACGCGACGGTACTGCTGGTATACGCTTTTTGCAGCCTCTGTCTGCTTAGGCACAGTAAGCAAGAAAAACTTATGCCAGTAGTACGCTATGTATCGATACTACTTTTCATTGATTATAGTAGATGAGAAGAGTGTTCTTACAGATATGAGTCTTGAGCATACGGTTTTAATAACCGGGTGTATGTTGTTTAGTACTGGCTATTAAGCTCAAAAAATCCATCAGTCAAAGCGATAAATATCCATACCAAGGCTATGATGTGTCATGCTTTCATGGACCACAGAGACTCGTTGGCCAGCACCCAACGCAAAAAACAATGGCAATAAGTGTTCGTCACTGGGATGGATATTACGAAAGTTAGGATACTGCTGCCAGTCCAACGCGGTAGGAACATCAGTTTTGAGCTGTTGAAGTAGCCATAATTTAAAATCTTTAGCCGCATAATCGACACTTTCAGATTGCCAGCGTAACGCTTGTAGGTTATGAGTGATGTTTCCTGAGCCAATAATCATTATTTGCTGACTACGCAAGTGCGCCAGCTGCGCGCCTAATTGATAACAGGCGACGCTGTCGTAATGCTGTGGTAAGGAGATTTGGATGATAGGGACATCGGCTTGTGGATACAGATGCCGCAGTGGTGACCATACGCCATGATCACACACACGTATTGGATTGACACTACAGGCAATACCGCGTCCACTCAGCTGCTGAGCGAGGGATTCGGCAAGCGGCGCATTACCTGCTGCTGGATATTCTAACTGATATAGTTCGGGATCAAAGCCCGAAAAATCATGCCAGGTCTTGGGCTTAGGATTGCTACTGATTTCAAGTTTAGAAGATAGCCAGTGTGCAGACATAATGATAATCGCACGCGGCTTGGGTAAGTTCTGTCCCATACGGGCTAATGCACTAGTGGTTGCTGATTGTTCAATCGCAAGGGTTGGCGCACCGTGAGAAATAAACAACGCTGGCAAGCGTGCCGCATTTGTCAGTCCAGCAGGCGCGTCCGACCAAGCAACGGCCCCAGTGATAGGTGTCGTTGTGTCGGCAGCATTGCGATTATAATCGCGATATTGACTAGGATTAGATACATTAGAATTAGCAAATTTTGGATAGCTCATGTTCAGTCTATTAGGGCGTGCGCCAATTTTTCAATCTATTTTACTATTACTATTTGATTGCTAATGAGGTTTTATGGACTGCTCAAAAATAGGAAGTTAAATATAAAACTGATATCTGGCTGCCGATTAAAAATTTTAGCTGAATTATTACAGCGGATTCGTTAGTTGGTCTGCCACCGTAATCGTCTGCTCGTTGGTTTTATACGTAGTGGATCTCATACATTGTTAATTGCCGCGATGATAAGGGTGGTTATTATTAAGACTCATGGCTCGATACAATTGTTCCATCAGCACCACGCGCACTAGAGGGTGAGGTAGTGTCAGTGCTGACAACGACCATTTCATATCGGCCTGTGCCAATACGTCTTGTGATACCCCATCTGCGCCCCCGATGACCAGTGCAATGTCATCGCCTTGCTGCAT
Organism: Psychrobacter sp. PL19; assembly: GCF_017875835.1. Taxonomy (NCBI): domain Bacteria; kingdom Pseudomonadati; phylum Pseudomonadota; class Gammaproteobacteria; order Moraxellales; family Moraxellaceae; genus Psychrobacter; species Psychrobacter sp. PL19. The sequence continues at coordinate 29,839 of NZ_JAGING010000001.1, read as the reverse complement.
TGCAGCAGTCAGTTTACCTGCCAAGTCTTCCGTTGACAGCATCTTACCTTTGACATCCAACACCCATAGCTGTTCCCGTCCAGCAGTAGCATGGGCGGCCAATATAGTTTGACCCTCTAGTTCACAGTATTGCGCTACATTAGCATCAGAAGGGTTTTTGGCGCGTTTAGCAGCCGCAAGTTCAACGATTTCGGTGCTCAGCATGGGTTGAATACGTTTGTAATATTCATCAACGCCCTCTTGGACCCAACGGGGCATTTTAGTACCAACGGTCAAAATTCTTGCTTTCATATAGTATTGCTCACCTAATAGTGTCACTTATCTAACAGTTGGTATAATTTTAGTACAATCAGAGTGATATCAACCAGAGTGATATCAAGGTCACTCGATACCAGTAAATATCGTTGAAAACTTTAACACATCCATGGCAGGGAGCGACTTTATATTGAAAGTATAACCGATCGCCATCGAGCTTGATTCTATAACAGTATTTTTTTAGTGAAATATATACTTTACTACTAGACGTATGTGTGGTTTACTACCTTTTAATTGAACGATTGTCTAATAATATTTAAGTATTCATTGGGATATTGTTTTAGATATTCTACTACTCGCGAAAGGAATCGTTTATGAATCGCATTATATCTGGTCTATTAGCCGTCGGCGTAACTACCTTATTATCTACTGCTGCTCTAGCCGCCTCACTTAGTGACACCAAGTGGCAAACTGTAGATGATAAAACTGGTGAGAAAAAAGCCATTGTTTTACTATCAGAAAATAGCGGACAAATATCTGGCAAGATAGTTAAAATCTTTGATCCTGCAGATGCCAAAGAAATGTGTACTCTCTGCTCTGGATCACTCAAGGATCAACCGGTTTTAGGGCTGAAATTCTTGACAGGTTTTAAAACTAGTGGCGGCAATGTATGGACGGATGGCACAGTCATAGACCCTGAAAATGGCAAAACTTATTCAGGTAAAATGACCTTAAGTGATAACGGACAGAGTCTCGAGCTTCGTGGCTATGTCGGTTTGCCTATGTTCGGTCGTACACAGACATGGAGCCGCATAAAATAGTGTTATAGTTTCTAGCTAATTAAATAATAGTTTAAAAAAGGACAGTCAGGCTTATACCACTGTCCTTTTCTATGGGCTTCATTATCATTATAAAAACTATAGCTCTTAGATCACCACCTGAATTTATCCTCACTTTTTCCTTATGTTAGTCATCAAGACTAGTCATCAAGGCTAGTAATTAGGGCTAGTAATCAAGATTTGATCACTAAGTTAACGGCAGAGTAGAGGCATATCCATGATTATCTATTCGTTGTTACTAAGATCCAAGAGGCATCCAACACTCTCAAAGTCAATTTGAGTGCTATAAACACCTTCATCTCAACGAGTCTAAATTTCAGTAAGACTCGGTTTCAATGAATCTAGGTCAAGTTGGCAATAGTCTCAGAAACTTGAACCTCGCCGTCAGCCAGTGCAGAAGATTTGGACTTGGATATGACCGTGAGTTTTGCATCGGACTCAAAGACTATGGCCTCAATATCACTTAAGCTATGGATGCCTTCCGAGCGCATCGCACAATCAAGCTCTTGGCGGGTCAGACGCTCAGCTTGCATGGCCTCAGGTAAATACTGACCCTGATAAAATACAATGCGTGGCTCAGACAAAATAACGCTGCTGAACTGTGGTGAAATAGCAGCGTATTTAGTTACTAAAAACTGTAATAAATACAGCACTATGATGGAAGCGCCACCTTCTATAAAAGGTATGTTTTCGAGCAAAATAGTACTGGCGCCTAAGGAGCCAATCATCACCGTGACGATCCAATCAAAGTTATTGAGTTGGGATGTGGAGCGTTTGCCTGAAACCTTAGTGATCAACACGATTAAGACATATACCATAGCTGCGGTAAGTACAATTCGTCCAAGCTTGTCTATATTGTCAAAAAGTAGCATATCCATATTACTTTACTCCTAATAGTGAGACAAATAGCGATAATGTCGGGTAGCTTATACCTCAACAACACAGCCCTTTAATTTAGCGTAACCAATTTACTCAATAATAGTATAAAAATTTTGTAGCGCGTTATAGTGGCTTGCCTAATTAGTCGCTCGACCCATAAAAATTTAGGTGAGACATAGAGCGACTATCCTAACTGCCTGGCGTCATGGTTTTTATTTAGGGGCAAGTAAGCGATTAAATACCCAAACACCTATACGAGCACTGACCAAAGTGAGTAGTAATATCATTACTAAGGCGCTAAGCAAAGGTAGGGGCTGCTGAGCGGTCATCTCAATCAATACTTCACGATCGATAGCATCGAACAGTAATAGCCATAGACTAAAGAAATAAATAATGGTGGCGAGCCAGACTGCCCCGATACTGCCCACTGTTAAACGATTAATTTCGCTGGCGGTCAGCGCACGCTGGTGATGCTTAATAAATTTATTTACCGCAATATAAGCCCCAATTAAGACCGATAGTACGGTGACCAGTTGTGAGCTAATGGTTACTTTGCTTTGAATCATCATGAAAACCGCGCTTGAGAGCACATAGCCAATCGCAAAAAATCCTACGTATTGCACCAACCTGGTCTTTTCAAGTTGTCCAGAGTGGTTTGGTTGAACCTGGCGCTTACTAAGGGTGGGCCTGTTGCTTGACATATACTTGCCTATATTAGAATCAAAACTATTATTTAATTAACAGGGTAACACTTGGTTCTTAAGAGCTACCTGTCACGGCTGTCATGCTGCTAAAGCTTTCTTAGTCGCCATCAGTGCTGAGCAGTCCAGTCCAACATGATGTCCAATACCGGTCTGGCAGCATAGGGGTTTAACGCTTCTTTGGTATTAATCAATCCTACCACAGTATAGTCTTGGCCTGACTGCCCTTTGACATAACCTGCCATTGCCGTGACATTATTCAAAGTGCCCGTCTTGATCCATGCCCGTCCAATAGCGGCCGAATCTGGTAAGCGCTCGCTATGATGCAAAATAGTGCCACTCACACCAGCGACGCCTAATGAATCAACATAGGCAGCAAAGCTTGGCTGGTGATACGCGTAAGCTAACAGCTCGTCCAAGTTAGCAGCGGTAACGGTACACTCTCGGCATAGCCCAGAACCATTGGTCAGATAGGGTGGCGGCGTGATCAGATGTGTTTGCCACCAGTCATTAATAGTTTGTAGTGCTTGAGGATAGCTGGTAGCGACGGGGCCACCGAACTGATATAAGCTGGTGGCAGCGCTGCTAGTAGGTTGCAATATAGCGTTACTGGTAGATTGTACTGTAGGCATCGCCAAATTTTGCTGATCTTGATTACCCTTGTCGTAAGCCCCTAATGATAGCGTCACTTGTTCGGCCATAACATTATTTGAGAAATGATTGATATCATATATCTGCTGAGTAAGCGTCAGCGATGGATAGCTGACGATCGGTAACGGTGACAGTGGCAATGCTGCTAAACCGCGTCTGGCTTGAGCACCTAGAGCAGGTTTATAAACGGTCTCTTGGGTCAGCACTTGACCGCTAAGCGTATTGCCCAGCTGCTGCCATTTTTTGGCAACCACGCGGGCGGCAAAGTCTTTAGCGTCAGGATAAGTCACATAAAATATATGCTCACCGCAGCTATCGGGTAGCTTGGCATTGAGGCTTAATTTATCCGTTTGCCATTGCGGTGCCAAACTATAACTTGCTTGAGAACAAGCGGCGGGTCGTGTGTCTATCAGCTTGGGTAGCTGATAGTTTGCCAGTTCAGGGGTATATTTTAGTTGTGCTTGGCCATTACCTAGCGGATAACTGTGAATACCCATACTGCCAAAGTTGACCAAAAATCCGTCAGGACTGGCGTTATAAGGTCGTAGTGGGGCGTTGTCAAAAGCCGCAGGATCCTTGCTGATATTTTTAAAGATAGCGCTATCAATAATGAGGTTACCATCAATATGATGAATACCTACTTTTTGTACTTGATATAAGAGTTGTTGCAGGCGCTCGTGAGTCATCTTTGGATCACCGCTACCTTGAATAATGAGGTCGCCATACAAACGATTACCAATTACCATGCCAGTATGATAAACCCGTGTCAGCCAAACAAAGTCAGCACCCAAGGTATCAAGAGCAATAAAGCTAGGAATGAGCTTCATAGTGCTGGCAGGCGTGCGCGCGATATTGGGTTGGTGGCTCAGCAAGGGAGCTAATATAGCTTTAGTGGCTATTGATTCATTATTAATAGTAGCAGAGTCATCACTAGTGCCCTGATTCGTTGGCAGGATGGATGGCTCACTATTGAGACTTTGGTGGGTATAAGGGTCGTCGGTATAAGCGTTTAGCTGGCGTTCTTTTCGTTGAATGACCTGTTTCTCAATAATAATAAGTGTGGCTTGGCTGTTGACGCCTTTATTAATATCAACGCTCTTAGAAGGCTTTTGATCTGTAGTGCTAGCATTGGTAGTTGTCATTAGTTTAGGTTCAGTACTGATATTATTAGGGCTAGCACTGTCAATACGAGTATCAAGAACACGTGAACTATCAATAACCTGAATCGGCAGTGGCAAGCGACTGGCCTGTTTCTCGCCGACTGGCGTTATTATGATACTGATATCATCTGGCGTTAACTCTGCTCGAGTAAGTGCTGTTTGAATGGCCTCTGGTAATATGGCTTGAGCGCTCAAAGGTATTAAGACCATGCACGCACCAAGCAATGTACAGACTGCAGTTGGCCTTGCTGAGGGCATAAAGGCCTTATTAAATAGCCGCAGTTTTACTGGAAAGAATACAGTGTCATTGATAAATGGGCGATGATGGCGGGATTGATGGAAGGACTGATGGCAGGACTGAAAGAGGGTACGCATGAGCAATCTATTGTCAGGTGGCAAAAACCGCCTATGTTAACATGAGTTGCTAAATTGGCGCAGCGACGCCACAAAACTCATATAACAAAAGTATAGTTAATGAAACGTAATATCGATATATAACGTACTGCTGGCATAAGTTTTTCTTGCTTGCTGTGCCTACGCAGACAGAGGCTGCAAAAAGCTTATACCAGCAGTACTGTAGCGTTTTTAAGATATTTTAACTATAGATGCCTGTTTTTAAAAGTTTGCCGCGAGCGTGCAAAAGTAGCCACCATCAACCACCATCAGCGTATGTGTAAAAATGCCATGGCAGTCATTACCGCATCGTTATAGGCATCATGAGTTCCTAATTGAGGAATATTATAATGGGCCAGAATCTTGTTCAAATGCTGCGACTGATTAGGGATATCTTGAGTATGACCGCCCCTCCGCCGACTGTATAGTTGGCGCACATCAATCACTTCATTAGGTAGGGCAGTGCCCATATAATGCTTCACCAATGGATTTAAAAATCTGGTATCTATCTGCGGGCAAAATCCTACTATGGGTCTATTATCAATAAAGGGTAGCAGTAGCGCGAGCATCTCATCATAGCTGATACCGATCTCAACATCCGCGCTGCGTAGTCCATGAATAACGATAGTATCGCGATTAGGCATAACTGGTGGGCGACAGACCAGATGCAGGCCATTACCCGTATCAATAGTATCGCCATTAATATGGATAGCAGCTACTGATAGTAAATGGTGCTTTTTGGGGTTAAGTCCAGTCATCTCGCAGTCAATAGCGACCCAGCACTCAGCTACGGGCGGCGCAAACATAGATGCCAGTTCTGGTCGTTGTAGCTGTGTTTTTTGCCATGAAGTCATTAACTGCTTAAGCCAGCTCATAGCCTTTCCAAATCCGTAAAATATAAGCCATAACACATAAGTTAACCCCTCTATTCTATCTTTAGCTGTCTATCTTATTTCTAATTGCTATTCTATCTCTAATTGCTATCCTATCTCTAACTACTATCCTATCTCTAACTACTATCCTATCTCTAACTGATAGTGCCGACGCAGCTGGTTCTTGAAGCTTTTGACCACCGCTAGACACTCTTTTAAGACGTCACGCTCAAGTGCTGACAAGGTGGTTGGATTAACTTGCCGCGCATACTTATCATCTGTGGCTAAGGCGACTGCCAAACGTTGTGCCATAAAAAACTCTAATGCCTCACCCAGGTTATCTGCGCGCTCTTGCGTCAATGCGCCGGCTTGTACCAATGCTTTTAGTCGGTCTCTGGAGCTTGGGACCTGTAAAATATCATGCTCTAACGCCAGCGTACGAATACCGTGTACCAGTGGGAACAGCCCAGACTTTTTGAGATCAATATCGTGTGAGCTGGATCTGCCAAGGAGAGGGGCAAACTTTTGCCACCATTGATTGACTTCGCCAAACTGTAAGGCGGCACGAACAAACTGCCGTACGAACATACCATCTGCTTGGCGATGTGCCACTTTTAAATGCTCGCGTACTTGGGTCAGTAATGACTCATCACCGCAAACGTAATCACCGTCTAGTATCGCAGACAAATAAATACCATGCATCGGATCGGTATTCTTAAACCATAAGCTAATTTGGGTTTTAAAAGTCTTGAGTGGTTGTCGCCACATGGGGTTGGTCATCATAATATTGCCATCACATAGTGGATAGCCAAGCTTTGCCAATTGATTGTTAAAGGCGTCAGCAAACTGCGCCAACTCAGGATGCGAATAGTCATCGCGGATAATAAGCGCATTATCTTGATCTGTGCGCATGATCTGCTCGCCGCGGCCTTCTGAGCCCATTACAATTACGCAAGTATTTTGCATAACATCATCAGGGACAATCAATTGCCATAGCTTGGTAAACACCTGCGCGTTAAGGGTCTGTACCATCCGGCTGACGATACCAATTTTGACCCCGTTTTGCTGCTGCGCTCGAATATAGCGTCCAATCAGCTCGACAGCTGTATCCAAACTGTCTAAATCTTTGGCTTGTTCAATTTCGATACTGATCAGCTGGGAATGATGGCCGAGATGAGCGAGCATGTCACTTTGACCCAACACGCCTGCTACATTGCCATTAGCATCAATCACCGGCAAGCGGTGAATACGGTAGCGGGTCATGGTCAATAGCGCATCGCCAATCTCATCATGAGCATCGATAGTGCGTAGATTAAAGTTAGCATAGCGTTGACATAAAGTGGTAGCAGGATTTTGCTGATCACTGACGGCGCGGCAAATATCAGTGTCAGTTAAAATTCCTAACGTACGATCTGAGCTGTTTACGTTTTCTAAATGACCTGATGGTCTTACTAGCACATGTTTAAGCCCTGCCTCAGTCATGATACGCGCTGCTTGATATAAGCTGCTATCTGCATCAACAATATGTACCGGTAATAAAATAACATCGGTTATGGGCCGTAACATGATTTGCTGGATTTCTTGCTGCGCAGTATAACTGGTAGCGGCAGCGCCTATTCCTTGGGCACTGCGCCGCTGTTGCAAGGCTTTTAAGCGTTCAGGAAGCTTATCTGATAACAGTTGACGCACCAGATGGTTTTGCGCACTAATCCTATCAATCGCTGCCCCATCAATTTGTAGCAGCAAGGTGTCTTCGGCAGCACGGAACTGATAGTGCTGCGTATTGTCACTCTCTTGGGCATGTGATTCAGGGGTGCGGCGACTGTCAAACCAGTCATTGCTATTAATATGATCGGAGTGATTACTGCCCAAGTAGGCAGCCACAAACTCGCCACCCAGACTTTTCTCAATCTGTCCTTTTAGTACGACAAAAAAGTACTGCAAATCGTCAGCGAGTAAGATTTCATCTTCGGCAAGATAGCGGACTTGGGTATTTTTTTTAAGACTTTGGCGCTCAGCTGGGCTTAAAACGTCAAAGGGAGGCTGGGTAAAATCAAGATGGGGCATGGCATCATCCTTGATGGCACGTTTAGTAAGAACGGCTTGGCAGGTGGCAGATATAGTCAATGAAAAGTAATATCGATACATAACCTACTGCTGGCATAAGTTTTTCTTGCTTGCTGTGCTTATGCAGACAGAGGCTACAAAAAGCTTATATCAGCAGTACCGTCGCGTTTTTAAGGTACTTTAACTATAGTAGCACCATCTTTTACTATAGCACTATCTTTTACTATAGCACTATCTTGCCACTTATCCCTGATAACATTGATATTATCAGGGATTCTTTTAAATCTTTAACATCGCAAATTTTTAGGCTTTTATTCCCTTGGCCTTTAAGCGGCTAGCAATGCCAAATTTTGGCCTTGAGGTTTTTAATTTAGGCGTTAAGCAGTTTACGGATGCGGCTAATAGCCTCGCGACTTTCCTCAACACTAGCAACTAAGGCAATACGGACATAGCCTTGTCCTGGGTTTTTGCCATTCACCTCACGCGATAAATAGCGTCCCGCTAATGCATGAATATTGGCTTGCGCATATAGCGCTTTGACGAAAATCTCATCATCGCAGTCAAACTGTTCAGGGACTTTTACCCAAAAATAAAATCCCGCTTCTGGCATCCGTAGCTGTAATAACCCACCAAGCTCGGCCATCCATAGTGCAAACTTTTCTTGATATAGCGCTCGGTTCTGTACCACATGCTTCTCATCCCGCCAGGCGACGATAGAGGCAAGCTGATGCGGTATCGGCATCGCACAGCCTTGATAGGTACGGTACTGTAAGTATGACTGCAAAATAGTGGCATCGCCAGCCACAAACCCTGAGCGTAGGCCAGGGAGGTTCGAGCGCTTTGATAAGGAGTGAAACACCACACAGTTTTTAAAACTGTTACGACCGAGAGTCGTGCAGGCTTGCAACAGGCCAATAGGCGCGGTGTCGAAATACAGCTCACTATAACATTCGTCACTAGCAATAATAAAACCATATTGGTCTGATAAACGAATGACCAACTCCCAATCATCCATCGTCATCATCGAGCCGGTGGGATTGTTCGGGCTACAGACAAACAACAGCTGCGTTCGCTCCCAAACTTCTCTTGGTACGGCCCGGTAATCACCTTTGAACGCATTATCACGCGTACAGGGCACAAAGTACGGCGTTGCTTGTGCCAGTATCGCCGCGCCTTCATAAATTTGATAAAAAGGATTGGGCATCACGATAGTAGGATTGTGCTTAGCCGAGCCAGTCTGCGGATTTTCTGTACCTACTTCTGTAATGTTCTCTTTATTGGCCTCCGTATCCTTATGATCAACTACTGCTTGCGCAAAGCTAAAAATTGCCTCACGCGTGCCCATTACTGGCAAAACTTCGGTATTGGCATCAACATGATGGAGAAAGAAGCGCTTCTCAAGCCAATGGGCAATGGTTTGACGCAGCTCAAAAATACCTTTGGTGGTTGGATAAAGACATATCTTGTCTAGATTTTCTTTTAGTTCGTCCAACACAAATGCTGGTGGCGCATGTTTTGGTTCGCCAATACCGAGCTTAATCTCAGAATAGTTAGCGGCGGGGCTGCTGCTGGCAAGCAAAGTGGCCATTTTTGCAAAGGGATAAGGGTGCAAGTGCGTTAGATTGTGGTTCATAGGCATAATAACTATAAGTTGTGATTCGTAAGTATGATATCTATAATAGACAAATAGTAATAAAATTATAAAGAAAAATTACATTAGAGCAGTTTAGCACTTCTTTAATTTTTTGTCTTATCGCTGATATCTTATAACAATCGATGTAAGGACCGCCATATAACTTGGTGGGCTAATAATGGAGCTACTGTAAGGATGCTTGACTGACATGCCCAAATTTTCCAATGATAATGCCCAGTACTCTGAGTTTTATGAGCAGCTAAAGCAGCGTGAGCAGCAATGGTGGCGAGCATGTCAGCGCTTTACTATGCTAAAAGAGCGGCAAATGTTTTGGTTTGGGGACAATAGCTTAATCATGTGGCTGCTATGGCAGTTTGTCAGTTTTGTGGTAGTGGCCATACTACTCATGTTAATGAGTAAACTACTAAATATATCAACACCCTTATGGCAATATATGGCCGTACTCGGGTTCCAGATAGTATTTTTTGTCGTTATGTTTAGCTTCAAAGATCAGCTGGCCAATCATCTCCAAAGCAATATCAATAACACTGACTTAGCGCGCGAACAAGCGCTAAACGAGATGGTGGTCTTAGCCAATGATAGTATTTTTCCTGATATTCATGCCCATACGCCGATCTCTTTACAGCATATTCATGACCGTTATGAGGCGCAATTACGTCTGGCGAGCTTGCAATGCCTATTGCAAAAAGAAGTCGATGCCGGACGGCTTTTACTAGGAAAAAATATAATAGAAGCGAGAGCTTTACCACCAGAGCTTGCCGACGATGAATTGACACCCTATGCCGGCGAGATGATCTACAAAAGCATGATCTAAGTGTTTTTAAGCAATACTCTTTAAGCCATAACCTCTATCAAGCCTGCTATCAAACTTTTCACTAAATCTTCCATTAAGCATTCCACTAAGCATTTCACTAAGCATTTCACTAAGCATAGGTACCATCGCTACGTATGCTAAGACTGGCCTTCAGAGCCGCATGTAATGTCTCAAGTTTGTGCGCAGATAGGGGTGCGTCGTTTTGATCACTGATATAAAACATATCTTCTGCGCGTTCGCCCAAGGTAGTAATACGGGCAGAGTGAACTTCAATCTTTTGTTGCAAGAACACCTGTCCTACTCGCGCTAGCAGTCCTGGCTGATCAAGCGTCTGCAAACTCATTATGTGCTGTTCTGACGCCTCATTAAACTCAAAGCTAATAATAGTCTCCACTTCAAAGTGTCTAAGCTGGCGTGGGATACGTTTTTGGGTAAGCTTAGGGGCAGTAGGGTTTTTAAAGGCATCAATCAGTTGCTGCTTAAGCTCTTGTTGACTGTTTTCATCGACTAATAGCGTGCCACTTCGATCTAGTAGCACGTAAGAGTCCAAGGCAAAATCACGGGTAGCGGTGATAATACGCGCATCTAAAACGTCCAAATTCATCTGATCAAATACGGCCATAGTTACGGCAAATAAGTTGACCTGATCTTGGGTGTAAATGAAGACCTGTACGGCATCAAGCGCCAGTTCTCGATGTTCACGCAGCACCACTAACGGTGCGCTATCAGCGTCAGAGGCACGACCAATAGGCGGATGATTCAAGATAGCCTCGGTATGCCATAAGATGTCCTCCACAATCTCCCGCAAAAAGTACTCATCGCCCAAATCATCCCATAATCTGAGCACTTCATCGCGATCCATGTGTTGATTATCAACATTGTCTAACATCACAAGCGCTTGTTTACGCGTGGCACTGATCATATCTTGCCGATTAGTCGGCGCATCAATATCAGCACGCAAAATACGCCGTGTCTGCGAATAAAGCTGCTTCATAAGGGTCGCCCGCCAGCTGTTCCAAAGTTGTGGATTGGTTGCGTTCATATCGGCGACTGTCAAAACATACAGATGATTGAGGTGAGTCACGTTACTCACTAGGTCAGCAAAAATAGTCACGACTTCAGGGTCGGAGATATCTTTTTTCTGGGCGGTCAGCGACATTAAGAGGTGATAGCGGGTTAGCCAGCCGACCAAGTTGGCGTCGGCTTTACTCATACCATGCGCAAGACAAAACTCAATCGACTCAGTTTCACCAAGCTGACTGTGATTGCCACCGCGACCCTTGGCAATATCATGGAACATCGCCGCTAATACTAAAATTTCTTTACGCTCAATACGTTGAAAAATTGCACTGACCAGCGGAAAGTCTTCATAAAAGCGTGGATCGGTAAAACGATGTAAAATTCGAATCAGAAACAGCGTATGCGCATCGACCGTATAACGATGAAATAAATCATATTGCATCAGACCAGTCACTTGCGCAAAGGCTGGGATATAGTTGCCTAGTACGCCATAGCGGTTCATAGCTCGTAGACGATGGAACAGATAGTTTTGTTCTTTTATATTGGCCAAAAATAACACTTGATGCTCAGGTTTATCACGATAAGTCTGGTCGATACCGCGAGCTGCGATTTTTAGCGCACGTAGGGTTCGGGTACGGACATTCTTAATGCCGTATTGACCCATGAGTAAAAACATCTCTAAAATTGCTTCAGGATGCTGGGCAAAAATGCGGTGATGCGCCATCGCAATTTGCTCGCCGATTTGATTGAAACGGGCATTCAGAGGACGTTTGCTCGGACGTTCATCATCAGGCAGATTCGGCTCTATAATGGTTTCATAGTAATGATTAATCAGCATCTCAGATAGCGTTGATATTTGCATCGCACAGCGATAGTAATCACGCATAAAACGCTCTACCGCGGCATTAGGCTGATCATCGGATCGAGTCTCGTAACCCATACGTTGAGCAATATCACGCTGATAATCAAACAACAGCTTATTTTCATTGCGGCCCGTTAGCTCATGCAAATAATGACGTATTTGCCATAAATAACCTTCGGCAAAGTTCAGCTCATCAAACTCTTTTTCAGTCAAAAAGTCTTGTTGCACCAAGTCATAGAGCTTACCGATCCGAAAGTAACGCTTAGTCACCCAGCCGATGATATGAATATCACGTAGGCCACCAGGGGCGGTCTTAATGTTAGGCTCAAGATTATATTCTGTGGCATTGTGTTGCAGGTAACGCCCTTTAGCCTCTGCGATTTTGATGTCATAAAAATCACGCTGTGACCACTGCTTATTAACGATTTCGTCAGGAACGCTTTGTAAGCCCTCATTACCAATCAACAGCCTGGCCTCTAGCAAGCTACTAGCCGTTGTGTGATCGAGCGCGGCATCCAAGCAGTCCTCGACACTACGCACCGATAATGCCGGCTCAAGGCCAATATCCCATAACATAGCCACCAAGCGGTCAATCTTCGTGCTGACATCGCTATCGACTTCGTTAGGGGAGAGTAGCAGGATATCTATATCTGAATATAACGATAGCTCACCGCGACCATAGCCACCAGTAGCAAATAGTGCCAAATCGGTTTTATCAAGCTTAAACCACGAGAATAACGCGATTAGCAAGCCATCAATGGCACAGGCACGTGCGGCTACCAATTGACGAATACTAACGCCGCACTCAAGCTCTCGGCTGATATCCTCATTGATTTGCGTTAGCCATTCAGGAATACCCAGTAGCAAATTGTCTCTAGGAGTGTCTGCTACTGGTACATGAGCTAATAATAGTGGCGGTAGCGGAGCAAGATAAATGGAGGCGACATCGCAAGTGAACATGAGCGTTATCCAATTAATAATTTAAAATAAGAACAATAATAAGTGTAATACAACAATAATAAGTGTAATAAAATCATAATAAGCGTAATAAAAAGTATAAAGGCAGAAAATAAGCAAGCGTAATGCTTACCTTACATAATAGGCCTATAGCAAAACCAGTAGAATACTTTTATAGTAGTTTATTACAGAATTCATTCTGTTATGGCTACCAAAGCACCTCGATAGTATTTTTGATAACTATCAGTCAGGCTCTTTAAGGAATATTATTTAGGAAATATTACCAATATTTCAATAAAATGGGCCAAAAAAAAGACCGCCTAAGCGATCTTCTATTATATTACTGAGTCAAAAAGCTTAAATCTTCTTCGGGGCGGGTAGTAAATACCTCACAGCCATTATCTGTTACGACCATGGTATGTTCCCACTGCGCTGACAGCTTACGGTCTTTAGTAATTGCCGTCCATTCGTCCGGTAGAATTTTGGTTTGCCATTTGCCTTCATTTATCATTGGCTCAATAGTAAAGGTCATACCGGTCTTCAACTCAAAGCCTGTACCTTTTTTACCGTAATGCATGACTTGGGGCTCGTGATGGAACTCATTGCTGATACCGTGACCACAGAACTCGCGTACGATACTGAAGCGTTCAGGCTCGACCACTTCTTGAATAGCGGCGCCGATGTCACCCAAGCGTGCACCATCCTTCACCACTTTCATACCCGCGTACAAGGCATCTTGTGCCACTTTACAAATGCGCTTGGCCATGATGGAGCCATTACCGACAATCCACATTTTTGAGGTGTCGCCATAGTAACCATCTTTAATGACCGTCACATCGATGTTGATAATGTCGCCGTCTTTAAGCAGTTTGTTTTCGGTAGGAATACCGTGACACACCACATGGTTGACCGAAGTACAAATCGATTTAGGGAAGCCATTATAATTAAGCGGTGCTGGGATAGCTTGCTGCACATTAACGATATAATCATGGGCAATTTGATTCAACGCTTCAGTACTGATGCCCACTTTGACATGCTCGTCTAACATGACCAGTAGCTCGCTGGCAAGCTTGCCGGCGACACGCATTTTTTCTATCGCTTCGGGGGATTGGATTAGAGATTTTTTAGTCATCATTATCGTGCTTATAGTTATGGAATTTATGTGGTTGAATTATATCATAAATGCATAGATGACGGTTTTGACCTGATATACGGTCGCCAGCTACTATAAATACACCATTGGTTGCCTATAATGATTACCATAATGACTATATAGTCGTCCGAATAGTCGTCTGATTTTGCAGTAAGTTAACAGAACCTTGTTGAATATTACCAAGGATATTCGTAATGTATTCTAAGTTTCTCCATAATTCTAAGTTTACCCATAAATAGAGGCGTTTCTTTTGCATTTTTACCCACTGTTGGGGCTATTGGTGCCGGTATATTGCTGTTAACCCTGCAAACTATCTTTGCTCAAGCCGCACAATATTACAACTGTGCCAATGCCAACGGTTGCAAACTGGTCAGTAGCAAAAACCCCAGTTCAAATCATACTAAAACCTCTGCTATCAATAACAGTGAGATTCGTGGCGAGTAATTGCTGCAACAGGTTAGAACCATTGCTGCCATCTTAGGAAGTCCAAAAGTAAACTTATTTGGCCACAGTCAGGGCGGTATTGATATTCGCTATGTCGTTGGGGTGGCACCAGAATACGTCGCTTCTGCCACCGCAGTCTCAAGTCCAGAGCAAGGCTCAAAAACGGCAGATGCAGCTTTATTAGTATTTTCAAAAGGCAGTATAACCACTCGGGTTACGTTAGGTTTCTTTGAGCTCATTGGTGGTTTTACGGACGTCGGCTCAGAAATCAGTATTGCAAAAATATAGGAATAAGATGGTTGGCAATCGCTCGTAGCCTTGTCTACTGATGGTGCGTCCCAATTCAATGCCAAGTTTCCAGCAGCACTGCCTACAGAGTATTGTGGTCAACCCAATCCTAAAACCTTATACCGGGATCAGGTCAGTCATCTCAAAAAAGCAAATCTATAAAATAACTGTCTCGTAACATAAAATGATCGAGAGGTATTAATTAGAGAGGTATTACATAATAGTCTTCTACACTCCCTAATAATCAGTTAGCAGGTACCAGTAAAACTAGCAAGGGTTAGTAGCAAAACAACCCTACTTGAGAACAAACTCTGTCTGAAGCATATACATAAACTGTCATGACAGTCACATATTGTCACGGCATACTGGCCCCATTATTTAAGCCAGTAAAGTTTAATTAGTTAAGCTAAATAATAGTAAGTAATAATAGTAAGTTTTATTAAATAGTAGATATTAGGAAAATAAAAATACAGTCGATTCAATTTAAAAAAGTACCAGTACCATTTTTGATTTAACTATCGATTTAACTATCGATTTAACTATCGATTTAACTATTCCAGGAGTTTATATGAAAAACATGACTAAAATAATGATGGCAGCAACTCTGGCTGTAGGTACGCTAGCAGCCGGTTGCCAAACAACCCCAAGCGTTACTACCCCAGTTGCTCAGACGCTTACTAATGATGCGTTACAAGCTTATAACTGGCAGCTCGTTGAAGCCAAGCGTACTAATGGCGCTAAGGTTACCCAGCTATTCTTCGATCCAGCCAAGCCATTAATCCTAAACTTCATGAAGGTTAACGGCAATGATCGCGTTACTTTTATGAATACTTGTAATAACATAGGTGCTGAATACTCGATTGTTAACGGCAATGTTAAATTAAACAATGTACTTAGCACCATGATGGCCTGTCCTGAACCACAAGCCAGCTTTGATACCGCTACAATGGCAACCGTACAAGGTAAATATAGTATAAGTAAAAATGCGAATAATGTGCCTATGTTGATGATTGAAAATGCCAGTCAAGTTGCACAGTTCAAAGCAGTTTCTAAATAAGTGGTTATTAATAATTGCTTAGTCATAACTTTTTAGCTTAAATAACTTTATAACTATAAAAAAGCTAAATGGTTTATATATAAAAAATGCCTCACTATAATCTAGTGGGGCGTTTTTTATGGCACAGAAGAATTAATAGGCAGTATCAATAAGCAGTATCAATAAATAGTCAATTAACCAATAAAAATTAAGTAAATTTTAGCGTATCGTTAGTGCAAAGCTGATGGATAATTGAGTTAAAATATGAGTAGTGTTGTTTATCATATATTATTCATATGTCTGCTTGTGGTCAAAATCAACTGAGTTTTACCTTATGACTAGTCCTACCATTCACCAGTGTCCTATCAATCAAGGCTCCATCCATCAGCGTTCAGTCAAGTACGGCTCGATCGATAGAGTGGTTGCTGTCACTACTATTGCTGCGGCCTTGAGTATTTTGAGTGCTTGCACCACCTTGCCAACCGCCATTAAGCCCCATAATGCTAGTAGTATGGCTAATAATCCGTTAACGGCGGCGATGCCCATCATAGACCGTCAAGGTCGTATTGCTTATGTAGAAGAACAGGGCGCAGGTTCTGCTAAAATATCTACGCTTTATAGCATTCGTCCTGACGGCAGCGAGCGACAATTAATCGAGCAACTCAAGGGTTATATATATGCGCCAGCCTGGTCAACTAATGGACAGCTATTGGCCTATAGTAAGCAAGTGCCACGACAGTCGCCCAAAATTTATATTTATGATCGCAATAGCAACGCTTATAATCTAGTGGTAAACGTTAATGGTAGCAATTTATCTGCGTCATTTTCACCAGATGGACAAAAGCTGCTGTATAGTTCGACGGCTGGTGGCAATGCCGACATATATGAGATGCTTTTGAGCACTGGCGCCACCACGCAATTGACCACTTTACCAAGCACCGAAGTACAGCCGAGCTACGCTGCCGATGGGCAAAGCTTCGTATATACCAGTGATAAAGTCCGCGCTGGCCGTCCACGTATCTATCGTTATAACTTCGCGACGGGTAATGCTACTCAGATATCTACCAGTAGCTATGCAGCCAGTCCCCAGCTCAGTCTTGATGGCACACGTATGGGTTATCTGAACGGTCGTCAAGCAGCGGTGATGACCCTAACAACCGGACAAGTCGTCACTCTAGCAGAAACGGGTCTGGATGAACCAGCACGCCTATCACCAAGTGGTGGTTATGCCGTCTATCCAACCAAAAATGTGCAAGGCAGTGCCCAAAATGGTGGTAGTTTAGTTATACAGTCATTATCTGGCGGTACAAGTTATACTATCAGCAGTAAGGCAGGCGGAGTGGTTCGATCCCCAGTGTGGGGTCGTTAACTTTTAAGTTTTAAAATTAGTGTTAAGTCACTAATGTCCTAAATAATTTAGGTATTAAACAATTTAATGAGAAATATATGGCACAAAAAAAGAAAAATGTACGGAAAAAAGAATGTCCGGTTTGCCTCCGAGAGTTTAGCTGGAGTAAAAAGTTGGATAAAAACTGGGAGAGTATGGTCTATTGCTCAGATCAGTGTCGACGCGTGAAAAAATACGAAGGGCTAGATCATCAAAAAGAAGATAAATAGGCGTTAATAGTGAAGTAGAAATATACGGGAACAAGGAAGCAGACGATGGCACATAAAAAAGTAAACCTACCGCAAAAAATCTGCCCCGTCTGCCAGCGGCCCTTTAGCTGGCGCAAGAAGTGGGAAAAGGATTGGGAGCAGGTTATTTATTGCTCTGAGAAGTGTCGGCGGAGCAAGGCTCACGACGATAGAACAAGTAAGCACTAATATTTCTATAACTCTTGTAGTTGCTTAATTAACCAACTGTGAACGGGACTGTCGCTGGTACGTGGATGCCATGCCGCTATGACCTTGAATGTCGGTGGCAAGTCCTCCACTTCTAATTTTTTAACCTTACTACTGGGTAATAGTCGCGCAGGATAGAAGGCAATCATATCGGTGGTATGTAGGATATCGGGCACCGCCGAAAAGCTAGGAACCGACATAACAATATTTCGCTTAAGCCCTCTTGCTGCAAACCACTGATCGTGAGAGCCGCGCAGATTCGCACGCGAAGGGGATACCACCAGCTGTGGATGAGCGGCAATTTGCGCTAATGTTAACGGCTCTTTTATAAATTCGTTGCCACAGCCGGTAATGCATAAATGCTGCTCTTCAAGCAAAGTCACATACGCTAAGTTATCAGGAATGAATTCTGGAAAGGTAATTAGCAGGTCAAGCTCACCTGCTGTAATAAGCTGATTAATATTGTCGGAGGCAAAGTCGCGTACTATTAATTTTAGACCGGGTGCTTTTCGGCGTGTAATATTAAACAGCTGTGGTAACAGTGCCTGTGTTGCGTAGTCGGTCGCACTAATCGTAAACACACCTTTATAGGTCTGCGGCGAAAACACATCAGGCTCTAACAGTGTTTCTAACTGCTTTAATATAAGGCTAATGGGCTGCTGCATCGATAGCGCTTTTGGCGTTGGCACCATGCTATTGCCTTGGCGAATAAATAAGCGATCATCAAATAAATCGCGCAACTTACGCAGCTGCTCACTAATGGCTTGTTGCGTTAGCCCCATTTTGCGTGCGACTTGCGAGAGGTTTTTTAGATCCAGCAGCGCGTGTAGCACTCTAAGCTGCTTGATATCGAGCCGATTAATACCATTCATAGTTGTATCTTAAACAAAAAACGGTTGTTTCTAATTGTACCTGTAAAACTCTATGCTTACCAATATTGCTTAAGTAACCAATCAAACCTCAAAACAGGTGACGTGGTTCAAATGATAAGCCCATTAGTTTGCTTTAAAAGAGAGTTTTATGACACAGCCTAATCTAGATACCAGCACTTTATTTTCATCTGTAAAACTTGGACCGTATACGCTCAAAAATCGTATTGTGATGCCAGCGTTGACACGCTCTCGTAGCACCCAACCTGACAATATTCCTAACGACTTGATGGCGAGCTACTATGCACAGCGCGCCTCAGCAGGATTTATGGTAACTGAGGGCACACAGATTGAGCCAAGAGGCCAAGGCTACGCATGGACACCAGGTATACACTCACAAGCCCAAATTGAAGGCTGGAAAAAAACAACGCAAGCCGTACATGCAGCGGGCGGTATTATTTTTGCTCAGCTTTGGCACGTAGGCCGCGTGTCTCACACCAGCTTACAACCAAACGCAGCCCAACCTATCGGTCCTTCTGTTATAGCTGCTGATAATGTAAAAGTATTCATCGAAACAGGCCCAGGCGAAGGGGCTTTAGATGATCCAAGCGTACCACGTGCCCTTAGCACAGACGAGGTTGGCGATCTGGTAAATATGTACGCTCAAGCAGCACGTAATGCATTAGAAGCTGGCTTTGATGGTGTAGAACTTCATTGTGCTAATGGTTACTTAGTGAATCAGTTTATCTCTGAGCACAGTAATATACGTGATGACCAATATGGGGGTTCGCTGACCAATCGTCTGCGCTTCTTAAAAGAGATCGTCGCAGCTGTCAGTGACGTCGTTGGTGCTGATCGTCTGGGTGTGCGGTTTGCGCCTTTATTTGCTAGTACCAACGAGACCCGCGTGTATTTAGGTTTAGTAGAATCAGACCCTCACCACACTTATGTTGAAGCGGTCAAAGTGCTCGAACAAGCGGGCATTGCTTACTTATCTATTGCTGAAGCCGATTGGGATAATGCTCCTGATTTACCGGAGTCATTTTATCAAGCGGTCAGAGCAGAGTTTTCAGGACGTATTATCTATGCAGGTAAATATACTGTAGAGAAGTCAGTCAATATGTTATCCAAAGATTATGGTGATTTATTTGCCTTTGGTCGTCCTTTTCTTGCTAATCCCGACTTACCTGAGCGCATAGCCAACAACTGGCCACTCAATGAGGCCGACCCTGCCACTATGTATGGCGGCACTGACATTGGTTATAGTGATTATCCCTACTATCAGAAATAGCTAAAAAATAAAAACAGTTAAAAAATAAGGCCATTCGTGGCCTTATTTTTTTGTTTGTAGGGTTAGCTTTTCTAAGAGTATATGGTTTATTGCTTGGAGCGGTCACAGAAGAATGAATGCTGATAATATTGAATCATAATGAGCCTTATTCTGATAACATGATATCATTCAAGGTTATATGTTTTTAGGTGAGCGTTTGATGGAAAAAATGACTTTTATTGACCTATTCGCAGGTGCTGGCGGGTTGTCGGAAGGTTTTGTGAAAGTAGGGTTTGAGCCAATCGCCCATGTTGAAATGGATGCTCATGCTTGTAAAACGCTTGAAACTAGAAATTACTATTATGCTTTGAAAAAAGCTAATAAATTGCAGGTATATTACGATTATCTATTGGGCAATATTTCGCATGAAGACTTATCAGAAAATGTACTGAATAAGCTTAATAATGTCATTAACGCGTCAATCGGTGATAATAATACAAATATATTCAACCGTATTGATGAGTTATGTCAAGGTAGGGAGGTTGATCTAATTATTGGTGGACCTCCTTGTCAAGCGTATTCTGTCGTTGGTCGGCATCGTATCAATAAATTAGAACAGGATGATCCAAGAAACTTACTGTATAGACAGTACGCTCGTTTCCTTAAGAGATATAATCCAAAAGTGTTTGTCTTCGAGAATGTTCTAGGAATACTAAGTGCAGAAGAAGGCAGGTATTTTAATAATATTAAAGTATATTTTAGAACATTAGGTTACGAGCTAGATTCAAGAGTATTAAATACATCTGATTATGGTGTACTTCAAAACCGTAAGCGTGTAATTATTATTGGTTGGAAAAAAGGTAGTGGCTTTTCTTATCCTGAACTTGTAGCAGAGTCCAATCCATATACCGTAGCCGATATTTTAGAAGATTTAGCACATCTCAATCCAGGTGATTTAAACCCTGTCACTAAGTATGCAAAAGATACTAATGAGTATCTTAAAAAATACGCTATTCGTAGTGATGTAGACTTCGTTACTCAGCATGTCGCAAGATCGCACAATGATAGAGATCTAGAGATATATAGAATAGCTATTGATAAATGGCTGAGTAATAAAGAAAGGCTTAAATATGCTGATTTACCAGAACGATTGAAAACACACAAAAATCAGACTTCATTTACTGATCGCTTCAAAGTCGTAGATATTGATAATTACAGTCATACTGTACTTGCTCATATTGCCAAAGATGGACATTATTATATCTACCCTAGTAGAGAGCAAGTACGGTCGTTGTCAGTGAGGGAAGCTGCTCGCATTCAGTCATTCCCTGATAGTTATTATTTTGAAGGTGGAAGAAGTGCTGCTTTTAAACAAATTGGTAATGCTGTACCGCCATTAATGGCTTTAAGAATAGCTGAAGAAATAAAGGGAAGTTTATGACTGAATTAACATACAACATAAGACCTTCAGCAAGATTAATCAAAACTATTGGAGAAGACTTAATTGGTGACTCTAACGCAGCATTGATGGAGTTGATCAAAAATTCATATGATGCTGACGCTTCATTTGTCAAAATCATTTTTAAGTATAGAATTGAAAACGATGAAGAAGTATTATCGATAAAAGTCATAGACAATGGCCATGGTATGGATTCTAATACCGTTATCAACAAATGGCTTGTTCCAGCTACAGATGATAAATTAATTAGAAAAACTAGCAGGAAATTCGAAAGAGCCCTCCAAGGACGTAAAGGTATTGGAAGGTTTGCATCAGCTATATTAGGTCAAGAATTAACGCTTATTTCACGTGTAGAAAAAGAGCAGACAACAATAATATTAGATTGGAACGAATTTAGCTCAGATAAGTTTTTATCAGACATAGAGTTGTTAGTAGAAGTTGAAGCTGGGCGTTATGAAACGGGTACAACTATTGAGATAATAGCTAAAAACCAGAGTTTAGATGAAGACGATAAAAAATCTTATTGGAATGCAGATAGTCTTGAAAAACTAATTAATGAATTGAGAAAGTTAGTAACGCCTTTCGATGAGTTTGAAGAAGATGACTTTAAGATTAGTTTAGAAGTCATTAATGCTCCATATGATTTCAAGAGTGGAGAGATTGACGTTGAAAGATATCCGATAATTGACTTCTATGATTATAGAATACATGGAACCGTAGATAGTGATGGTAAGGCTAGTTTAACCTATGAAAATGCTGTAGATATAAATGCTAGGCAAATACATTCATTCACGAAGAATATTGCTCCTACTGAAGATGAAAGACATTGCGGTAAAATTGAATTGGATTTAAGAGTTTTTGATAGAGAGGCTGATGCATTTAGTAATCTAATAGACAAAGGTTTGATTGACCCAATATCTCAAGAGAAAATTGGTAAACAGCAAGCTCGTAGAGAGCTAAACAGTGTATATGGAGTAAATATATATAAAAATAAGTTTCGCATTAGTCCGTACGGTAATCAA
This sequence comes from Psychrobacter sp. PL19, assembly GCF_017875835.1. Classification (NCBI taxonomy): domain Bacteria; kingdom Pseudomonadati; phylum Pseudomonadota; class Gammaproteobacteria; order Moraxellales; family Moraxellaceae; genus Psychrobacter; species Psychrobacter sp. PL19. The sequence goes on along the minus strand of NZ_JAGING010000001.1, from coordinate 7,332 downwards.
GGTGTAGATTGGTTGAAACTTGATAATAGAAGAATTCAAAATCCGTCAATGAGAATTGGTAACAATCAAATAGTTGGATTTGTAACGATTCAACCAGAAGAGTTGTCAGGGTTAAATGAAAAAAGTGCTCGTGACGGTCTTAAAGAAAATGCAAGTTTCAAAGGTTTAAAACATATTTTAGAAGATGTTATAAGAGAATTAGAACTGAAACGTTTTTCTTTCAGAAAAAAATCTAGAAAAGGTCGAAGCAGAGAGGATACTATCGATTTTCAAATCAATGATTTGTTTGATTTTGGAGATTTGAAAGATGTAATCAGGAAAAACTTTGATGAACAAGTTGATGAGCAAACATATCAAAAAATAATAGGTCTAATAACAAAAAAGGAAGAGTCGAAATCTAAGCTATTAGAGGATATTAAGAGACAGATAGCTGTATACCAAGGTCAGGCAACTCTAGGTAAGATAGTGAATGTTGTTATACACGAAGGTAGAAAACCTCTACAGTATTTTCAGTTAGAATCAAAAAATTTAATTGACAGTTTTGAAATGTACGAAAAAGGAAACGATGAAGATATTTTAAACGATATTAAAGATATAATTTTTGGTTTCAAAAAAAATGCTCAAGATTTATCTAGCCTTTATAAACGAATAACACCATTAGCTAGCCAAAGAAGATCTAAAAAGAAAAGCTTTTTGATAAATAAAGCAATTCAGAATAGCTTTAAGATATTTGATGTACAGTTGAAAACCTCAAAAATAGAATTTCAAATAGATATCGATCATAATATACTAGCTTATGGTTGGGAGCAGGATTTAGAGGTTGCTTTCACTAACCTAATAGAGAATAGTATTTTTTGGCTCTCTAAAAAAGATACTGATGATAAATTAATTCAAGTCAAAGCTAATATGTCGTTATCAAATGAGTGTTCGATATTTTATAAAGATAACGGTCCTGGAATTAAAGAAGATTATATAGTATCTGGAGACGTTTTTGATCCTGGATTTACTACAAAAGATACTGACGATGCCACTGGTCTAGGACTTGCTATAGCAGGAGAGGCTGTTGAGAGACTTGAAGGCAAGCTTTATGCTTTAGAAAGCGACGAAGGCGCATGTTTTGAAATAAAAATTAAGGTACCAAACGATGTCAAATAAATTAAGAATCCTAATAGTTGAGGATAATCCAGATGTAGTAGAGAGTTATATAAGAACTATAAGAATATTTAATAAAAAACAGGACAAGTATGAGTTTTTCTCAGATGTAGCTAAAAATAAAGCTGAAGCAATTGATATGTTAAGTATCACTGAAAATAGCTTTGATGGTGCAATTATAGATCTTGATCTTGAAAACCAAGGGGGAGAAGACTCTTCTGGTCTAGATGTCATTAAACTCATTAAAAGAACTGAACGGTTTCCAGTATTTATTATTTCTGGAACAACTCATCAGTTAATAGATGATGATGACATAGAAAATGATTTATATAGAATATTTGTAAAAGGTGAGACATTTGATTTCATAGAAGAGTTTGTTAATATTCATTCTACTGGAATTACTGACATTCTAAATCGCACGGGTAAGATTGAAGAATATATTAATACCATATACTGGGAGCATCTCTCGACATCGCTGTCACCTTGGATTGAAGATAATATCAGAAGTGAGGAGGATAAAAAACAATCGCTAATTAGGTATTTTATTTTTCATCTTCAGGAGTATTTAGATATATCTAAGGAAGATCAAGAGTTTTCTGATTACTTTCCCGCAGAGTTTTTCATTACTGGGCCTATAAAACAGAGTATTTTTACTGGCGATATTTTCTACTATGAAAAGAAGCGATATGTTGTGATAACACCAGCTTGTGATTTTGGTAAAGATAGTATTACAAATGTACTATGTTTGCAAATAAGTGATTTATCAGATATATCTGAAGAATTAAATATTGTGAATACAAGTCCTAAAAGCAAAAAAGTTAAAGCCCTAACAAAGTATTTAACAAACTCTCATTCTAATAGATTACATTTCATTCCTTCTTTTATCTACAAAAATGAAGAATTTTCAGCTGGTATTATAGATTTTCAGCATCAGGTAAACTTTCTTAAGTCAGCCTTCAATTCAGATGTCGAAGCATTCAGAAGGGTAGCTACAATTTCTCAGCCTTTTCTGAAAGATTTGATTGGAAGGTATGCAAGTTATTATTCAAGGCAAGGTGCTCCTAATATTTCTGAATCCCAACTTCAAAATTCTTATCTTAAATGGGCTTCTGAATAAATTTGTCACTTAATTGATATGCAATTTAAGATATTAAAGATGTCTAAACCTTTAAGTTTCGACATCTTTAATCCAACTATCTACCCCTACATATTCGGGTTCAACCACTTCTCAGCGGTTTTCATGTCCCAGCCTTTACGGTCAGCGTAACTCTCTACCTGATCCATACTGATCTTACCTACGTTGAAGTAGACACTTTTAGGATGCGAGTAATAAAACCCACTGACCGAGGAAGCAGGCCACATCGCGTAGCTTTCGGTCAAGGTCGTACCGATCGCATCGACCGTGCCGAGCCAGTCGAATAGTTTGCCTTTTTCGGTATGTTCAGGGCAAGCAGGATAACCAGGCGCAGGTCGAATACCGACGTATTTTTCTTTGATTAGCTCCGCATTACTCAAGCCTTCCTCAGGCAAATAACCCCAATAGTCTTTACGAATCAGCTTATGTAAATGCTCAGCGAAGGCTTCTGCTAAGCGGTCAGACAAGGCTTGTACCATGATGGCGTTGTAATCATCGCCGTTGGTTTTATACGCTTCAGCGACTGTTTCGGTACCTGCTATCGAAACGGTGAAGCCGCCAATATAATCAGTACGATCAGTTGATGGTGAGATAAAATCTGCTAGGCTATAGTTGGGTGTGCCACTGGCTTTGTCACTTTGTTGACGTAGATGCTCAAATTGATAGGTTGCTGTGTCGCTGTGCATGTCGTGCATGTCGTGCATGTCATCGTGGTCATAGACGCTAACCGTATCCGCACCAGTACGACGTGCTGGCGCAATTTTAAACACGGCTTTGGCAACGACTAATTTTTCGTCAATCATTTTTCTGAGCATGTCTTCGGCATTGTCAAACAAGTCGCGTGCGGCTTCACCAACTACCTCATCTTGTAATATCTGAGGATATTTACCGGCCAGTCCCCAAGAGATAAAGAACGGAGTCCAGTCAATATAGGGGACTAGATTATCTATTGGATAATCATCAAATATCACTTGCCCTAAATGATTAGGAGTAGGGGGCACATAGTTGTCCCAGTCGTGCTGAAAGCCAATTTCGATTGATTCGGCATAAGACAGTTTCGCGGCTTTCGGTTGGCGTTTTGCTAAGCGTTCGCGTACTTTAATGTACTCTGCACGAGTGTCATCAATTAATGCTTGGCGGTTTTCTTTTGATAGTAGCTTGGTGACTACGCCGACTGCGCGTGACGCATCAGACACATAGATGACCCCGTCGTTCTGATATTGCGGTTCAACTTTGACTGCGGTATGCGCTTTGGAAGTGGTTGCGCCACCAATCATCAGTGGTAAGGTCATGCCGCGTTCTTGCATTTGCTTGGCAACATAGACCATTTCGTCAAGGCTAGGTGTAATCAAGCCTGACAATCCAATGATATCGACTTTTTCAGCGATGGCAGTATCGAGGATTTTATCACAGGGTACCATTACGCCAAGATCGACAATATCATAGCCATTACAGCCGAGCACCACACCGACGATGTTTTTACCGATATCATGGACGTCGCCTTTGACGGTCGCCATCAGGATTTTACCCTTGGTTTCTCCTTCGACTTTTTCGGCTTCAATGTACGGATTAAGCCAGGCGACTGACTGCTTCATCACCCGAGCGGATTTGACCACTTGCGGTAAGAACATTTTACCGGCACCAAATAAATCGCCAACAATGTTCATACCGTCCATGAGCGGCCCTTCGATGACCTCAAGCGGACGCGGATATTTCTCCCAGGCTTCTTTGGTATCCGCTTCAATAAAGGTGGTGACACCTTTGACTAAAGCATGGGCAATACGTTCTTCAACCGTACCCTCACGCCAAGTCATATCAACGGTGCTGTCTTTTTTCTTACCACCAAAGCTGTAGTTTTCGGCAGCAGTCATCAATCTTTCGGTGGCGTCCTGTCCTGTTTCGCCTTGATTGCGGTTGAACATGACATCTTCGATGGCGTCGCGGGCCTCCTTAGGAATGTCATCATACAGCTCCAGCATGGCGGGGTTAACGATACCCATCGTTAGGCCATTTTGTATCGTGTGATAGAGGAATACTGAGTTGATGGCTTCACGGATAGGGTTGCCACGGAAGCTGAACGACACGTTTGATACGCCGCCTGACACCATGGCATTGGGCAGGTTATCGGTAATCCAGCGTGTGGCATTAATAAAGTCAGCACCATAATTGTTATGGTCGGTAATACCGGTGGCAACCGCAAAAACGTTAGGATCAAAGATAATATCCTCAGAAGGAAAGCCTACTTCATTGACCAATACGTCATAGCTACGCTTACAAATCTGAGTTTTACGCTCGTAAGTGTCGGCTTGTCCGTCTTCATCAAAGGCCATGACGATGACCGCCGCCCCGTAGCGCATACATAACTTGGCGCGCTCAACAAACTCAGCATGTCCTTCTTTTAAGGAGATGGAGTTGACGATGGATTTGCCTTGGGTACGCTTCAAGCCTTCTTCGATAATGTCCCATTTAGACGAATCCAGCATCAAGGGCACCCGGCTGATATCGGGTTCACCAGAGACTAGGTTAACGAAGTGAATCATCGCTTGCTTAGAATCTAGCATGCCTTCGTCCATATTAATATCGACGATTTGCGCCCCACCATCGACCTGATCACGAGCCACATCGAGGGCTTCATTATAGGCTTCGGTTTTAATCAAACGTAAGAACTTCTTAGAGCCGGTCACGTTAGTACGCTCACCAACGTTGACGAACAGGCTATCAGAAGTAATGTTAAAGGGTTCAAGTCCAGATAAACGGCAGGCCGGTGGAATTTCAGGAATGACGCGTGGCGCAAACTCAGCGACCATGTTAGCAATTTGGCGGATATGCTCAGGCGTGGTGCCACAACAGCCACCGACAATATTTAAAATACCGGCCTTTGCAAAGCCTTTGAGCAGCGCTGTGGTTTCTTCTGGGGTTTCGTCGTATTCGCCAAACTCATTGGGCAAGCCCGCGTTTGGATGTGCGGACACATACATATTGGCAATATTTGATAGCGTCTGAATATGAGGTCTTAGTGCGTCGGCACCTAATGCACAGTTAAAGCCAACGGAAAGTGGCTTGGCATGGCGAACAGAGTTATAAAAGGCTTCAGCTGTTTGCCCTGATAGTGTACGACCGGACGCATCAGTAATGGTACCTGATATCATAATTGGTAACTCAAAGCCGATATCATCGAACACACCGGTTACTGCAAAAATAGCTGCCTTCGCGTTTAGGGTATCAAAGACTGTTTCGATCAAGATGATATCAACCCCGCCTTCCATTAACGCTAATGTCGCCTCGCGATAATTAAGTACCAAGCGATCAAAGGTAATATTACGGAACGCGGGATCGTTGACATCAGGTGACAGCGAACAGGTACGCGATGTGGGCCCTAACACTCCAGCGACAAACCTCGGCTTCTCTGGGGTCTTAGCATTAAATTCGTCAGCAGCTTCGCGAGCAATTCTCGCCGCGGCCTTATTTAGTTCAGGGACCAGATATTCCATATCATAGTCGGCCATCGATAGACGTGTACCGTTAAAGCTGTTGGTCTCAATAATGTCAGCACCTGCCTCAAGGTGGGCAAGATGAATCTCTTTTACCATGTGCGGCTGTGACAGCACCAATAAGTCGTTATTTCCTCGTACATCTTGGCTAATATTGGTAAAACGCTCGCCGCGATAATCGGCTTCCTCAAGCTTATAGTTCTGAATATGAGTACCCATCGCGCCATCTAACATCAAGATTCTTGATGCCATTTGTTCAGTAATACGCGCTCTTACTGTTAGCTGTTGCGCTTTATATGGAAATACCGCTGGTGGGATCAGGATAAAATCGTCGCCCGGCAGCGTGGCGGTAGTAGGGGTGTTATCAGCTTGAGAAGAGGTTGTCGAGGTCATAGGAACACTACTTATATTGTCAATTTTATGAAATAGGAGTGAAAGCGGAAAGGTTAAAAATTAAAGAAAGAAAAGGGCCAAATCGTTGGTATTTTAGCATGAAAAAGGCGGTGCTCGCGCTCACGTGATTATTCATCTTGAGCAATTAAGAGGCACGATAAATAACAATTATAAATATGAGTGGTCAACTTGCCAGCAAACGGCAATTAATGCACTAGCTCTAGCTAACACTCTCAAAAAATTCAAAGACATTACCATGCTAATATCAGGGCCAACATCAAGGATACTATGGGTTAACAACTATCAAATACTTAATACTCGTACAATAATTTTCAATAACAAAATAAAACTCATAGTTTTGTTTCAAAAGTAGACAAAACTTACACAGGTATTACAAAAAGTAGCATAAACGCAGGTAGTTAAGGTTACTTTATATGTTAATTTAAGTTGATAAGGGACTGCATTTAGTAAGTGCTACTAATTAATTATTAATGGCAAACTATTAGCCAATAATTATGAATATCGATTATAAATGACTGACCTTGGAACAGAACATGCTAAACGGTAAGAACTTAACAAGATAAGTAGCACATACTCAATTATTAAGGATAACACTATGACATTCACTAAAATTGCTGCTATAGGTACATTAGCTGTATCAGCACTTGCTCTTAGCGCTTGTAATAATATGATGCCACAGAAAGATAGTGGTATGAGCGCTCAGGCTATGGCAAATGCTTCCGTGAACACTGAAGGCATGGCAAGAATGAACATCGTACAAGTTGCTCAAAGCAACCCTGATTTCTCAGTGTTGGTTGAGGCGGTACAAGCTGCTGGTCTAGGCGGAATGTTATCTGATCCTAAAGGTAACTACACGGTCTTTGCACCAACCAATGACGCCTTTGTGCAGCTATTACAAGAAAGTAACATGACTAAGGCGCAATTGTTTGCTAATAAACCACTACTCACTAAAGTTTTAGGTTATCATGTGATTGATGGTAAATCGCCAATCTACGCCAAAAGCGTAATGGCGGGCAATCTCATGACGGCTAGCAAGGACACGCTAACAGTTACTGCTGATGGCAAACTGATGGACGAGACAGGCCGTACTGCGGTTCTTCTTAAAACAGATATTGCTGCCAACAATGGTGTAGTGCATGT